>NZ_JBJQIL010000001.1:0-1278255 GCF_045984185.1 Staphylococcus sp. KUGN1
CCATTTGTCTGGTGACAATGGCAAGGAGGTCACACCTGTTCCCATGCCGAACACAGAAGTTAAGCTCCTTAGCGCCGATGGTAGTCGGACTAACGTTCCGCTAGAGTAGGACGTTGCCAGGCAAATAATAGGATGCGATGAGCCGCATTGAGACCGTAAGGTCTCTTTTTTTATGCCCAAAAAAGAAAGTCAACGCAGAGCAAATGCGTTTAGACGATGAATTGAAGAATGAGCGCAACGAGCTTAGTCGAGCTAAGTGAGTAAGGGAGAGATGAAAATGAAGAAGTATAAGCGCATTTCTCTCAAGTTGAAAAAGCTCCTTAGCGCCGAAGGTAGCAGACTAACGTTCTAAAGCAAAACAGTGATTGAAAATCACATGTTTTACTTACTTAATAGCATGAGCTATTAAGAACAATAGCCCATGCCAGGCAAATATAATTGAGACCGCAAGGTCTCTTTTTTTATGCCCAAAAATAAAAAGAGTCAGTTTATCCATTTCTCTTTAATTATATCCCTCAAGTTAATTATGAATACAATAGACTAACGTCAATTGCATAAGTAACACTAACTTTTTCAAAAGAAAAAGAAGTGTTACTTTATAATTAACGTATTGATGAGTGCTTCTGTATGGGAAGTTAATTGGTTTTTAGGAATACCACCGAAACCTATAATGAATTTTGGAGTTGAACTTGTATTTTCTTCAAATTCATAGGGGTGTAATTTCAGTGAATGCTTTTTAGCGCGTTGTAAACATTCTTCCATATTTAATCCGTTTAAAACAGTTAGAGTAAAATGCATACCTGTAAGTGCACCGTCAACTTTCAACTGATTTTCGTATGGTGACAAAGCATTTAAAATAAATTGCAACTTTTCTTTATAAATTTTTCTCATTTTATTTAAATGACGTTCAAAACTACCACTACTCATAAATTGTGCAATCATTCTTTGGATATGAACTGGAGCTGTATTGGCTTCTTTATAATGATAATGATGATATTGTTCTAACAATTTCGGTGGTAATACAATATATGCAATTCTGCAACTTGGATAAATAGATTTAGAAAAGGTACTAAGATAAATGACTTTATCCTGTGAATCAAGACTCTGTAATGCAGGGATAGGTTTACCAAAATATCTAAATTCTGAATCATAATCATCTTCGATAATGTATCTATTATCTTGTTGTTGAGCCCAGTTGATGAGTTGGGTTCTTTTCTTTAGATTCATAACATGGCCAGTAGGAAACTGGTGTGAAGGTGTGATATAAATTATGTTATGATCCGATGATAAAATAGGATGAGTTTGTATACCATTTTTCTCGACTGGGACTTGTAAATAGTTGAATTTCTTTTTATCTAATACTTGTTTAATCGGAGGATAACTAGGTTTTTCTATAGCAAATGACGCATCTTCGAGTATATCAGTTAACATATTTAATAATTGTTCTGTTGAAGATCCTATTATGATTTGATCTGGATGAGATGTTACTCCTCTACTGCTGAATAAATAATGCGCAATTTGTTGTCTTAATTCAAATTCACCTTGATTATTTCCTCTTTGTAATAGTTCAAACTGATTATCTTCAAATACATCTTTTGCATATTTTCTAAATAAATGTGAGGGAAAATATTCTGCGTCGATTTCTGATAAGTTAAAAGAATAAGCATAATGTTCTTTATCTTCATCCAAATTTTCATTATTGTTGTATGTAGTTGTGGGCACAACATATTGTTTGGGTAGTACAGGTAATGATTCGATATCGGAGACGTAATAACCTGATCGTGGTTTAGAGTATATAAACCCTTCATCCAATAACAATTGATAGGCGTGTTCAATAGTTGTTTGGCTTAAAGATAAATGCTCACTTAATTGACGTTTTGAAGGGAATCTGTCATTTGACTGATATTGACCTTCTATAATTTGCTTTTTCAACTTTTCGTATAAATCAATATACAGTGATTGTTTCTCTTTCACTCATCTGACCTCCTTTATAATAAATAAATTGAACCTTTTTAAATATCAGTTTATCCTTTACAATTAATTTAATCAAGAAGTAAAGGGGTAGAATTTATGTCTAAAATAGTTGGATCTGAAAGAGTTAAACGAGGAATGGCTGAAATGCAAAAAGGCGGCGTTATTATGGATGTTGTCAATGCGGAACAAGCTAAAATTGCAGAAGAAGCTGGTGCTGTTGCAGTTATGGCATTAGAACGAGTACCTTCTGATATTAGAGCAGCTGGTGGTGTTGCACGTAGTGCTAACCCTAAAATTGTTGAAGAAGTTATGAATGCTGTATCTATTCCAGTTATGGCTAAAGCACGAATTGGTCATATTACAGAAGCTCGTGTATTAGAAGCAATGGGTGTGGATTATATTGATGAATCAGAAGTACTAACACCTGCTGATGAAGAATATCATTTGCGTAAAGATCAATTCACAGTACCTTTTGTATGTGGTTGTCGTAATTTAGGTGAAGCTGCTCGTCGTATCGGCGAAGGGGCTGCTATGTTAAGAACTAAAGGAGAACCGGGTACGGGTAATATTGTCGAAGCAGTAAGACATATGAGAAGAGTTAATGCTGAAGTGAGTCGATTGACTGTTATGAATGATGATGAAATTATGACATTTGCTAAAGATATCGGAACACCATATGAAGTTTTAAAACAAATCAAAGATAATGGTAGATTACCAGTTGTTAACTTTGCTGCAGGTGGCGTTGCAACACCTCAAGATGCTGCTTTAATGATGGAACTAGGTGCAGATGGTGTATTTGTTGGATCAGGTATTTTCAAATCTGAGGATCCAGAAAAATTCGCTAAAGCGATTGTTCAAGCTACGACACACTATCAAGATTATGAGCTAATTGGTAAATTAGCTGCCGAATTAGGAACTGCTATGAAAGGCTTAGACATTAACCAAATTTCATTAGAAGAACGTATGCAAGAGCGTGGTTGGTAATATATGAAAATAGGTGTATTAGCGCTTCAAGGTGCAGTTCGTGAACATATTCGTCATATAGAATTGAGTGGTCATGAAGGTATCGCAATTAAAAAAGTAGAACAATTAGATGATATCGATGGTTTAATCTTACCTGGTGGTGAATCAACAACATTAAGAAGGTTAATGGATTTATATGGTTTTAAAGAAAAGCTTCAGCAATCAGATTTACCTATGTTTGGTACTTGTGCTGGTTTAATCGTACTAGCTAGTGATGTTGAAGGTGAGGAAGGCTATTTAAATAAATTGGATATTACAGTTCAACGTAATTCATTTGGTAGACAAGTAGATAGCTTTGAATCAGAATTAGACATTAAAGGTATCGCTACGGATATAGAAGGTGTTTTTATTAGAGCACCTCATATTGCGAAAGTAGCTGACCATGTTGAAATATTAAGTGAAATTGGCGATAAAATCGTTGCTGTTAAGCAAGATAAATATTTAGGGGTATCATTCCATCCTGAATTAACAGATGATTATCGTGTAACGGACTATTTTATTAACCATATGATTCAAAAATAAAAATAAGGCAATGTATGATTGAGTTTAAATACCCAATCATACATTGCCTTTGTTCATTAAATGAAGAATCCAGCAATTGCTGCTGAAATAAATGATACTAATGTCGCACCGAATAATAATTTTAATCCGAATCTTGCAACAACGTCACCTTTTTTATCATTTAATGATTTAATAGCACCAGAAATAATACCAATAGAGCTAAAGTTAGCAAATGATACTAAGAATACTGAAGTAACACCTTTAGCATGTTCTGAAATGCCATTTAACTTACCTAATGCCTGCATTGCAACGAATTCATTTGATAGTAATTTAGTTGCCATAACAGAACCTGATTGAACCGCATCGTTCCATGGTACACCTGCTAAGAATGCAAATGGAGCAAAAACAAATCCAATTAAAGTTTGGAAATCCCATTTGATTGCACCACCTGAAAGTAAACTGAAAGCACCGCTTACTAAACCATTAAGTAACGCGATGATTGCGATGTATCCAATTAACATCGCGCCTACGATGACTGCCACTTTAAATCCATCTAAAATATACTCCCCAAGCATTTCAAAGAAAGATTGATTTTTAGTTTCACTTTCGGCAACTAATAATTTATCATCTTCTTCATTAACTTTATAAGGATTAATAATTGAAGCGATAATGAAACCACCAAATAAGTTTAATACAACGGCTGTTACGACGTATTTCGGTTCAATTAATGTGAAATAAGCACCAATAATTGAAGCAGATACAGTAGACATTGCAGATGCAGTTAATGTATACAAACGTTGTTTAGGTATATAAGGAAGTTGTTGTTTTAAAGAAATAAATACTTCAGATTGACCTAAAATTGCTGCTGCTACTGCATTGTATGATTCCAAACGTCCCATACCATTGATTTTTGAAATCAGGAAACCTAACACATTAATTATAAATGGTAAAATTTTAGTGTATTGTAAGATACCGATTAATGCTGAAATAAATACAATTGGTAATAAAACGTTAAAGAAAAATGGTGGATTTTTAGGATCTACATATTTAAAACCACCGAAAACGAAGTTAACGCCTTCTGCTGCTTTAGATAGTAAATAACCAAAACCATTAGCAATACCACCAATGACTGTAATACCAATATTTGTTTTTAATAAAATGAAGGCGAAAATTAATTGAATTACTAATAATAATCCAACATATTGCCAACGAATATTCTTTCTATCTGAACTAAATAAGTACGCGAGTGCTAAAAAGAAAATAATTCCAATAATCCCTATGAGAATGTGCATGTTTTTTCATTCCTTTAATTTATTCTATTGTCTATCATACAATAAAAAATAAGCGCTAACATCATAAAATTTAAAAATTTAAAATCAAATTAATTGAAAATGGTCAAAGTTGGTCATATAATATAGTCAAAGAAGGTCAAAAAGAGGTGATAATCATGCATAATATGTCCGACATCATAGAACAGTACATTAAACATTTATTTGAAGAAACCAATGAAGATGTGGTGGAAATTCAAAGAGCAAATATTGCTCAACGTTTTGACTGCGTCCCTTCTCAATTAAACTATGTGATTAAAACGAGATTTACAAATGAGCATGGTTACGAAATAGAAAGTAAACGTGGTGGTGGTGGTTACATCCGAATCACGAAAATTGAAAACAAAGATGAAACAGGTTATATTAATCATTTACTTCAATTAATAGGTCCTTCAATATCCCAACAACAAGCACTTTATTTAATAGATGGCTTGTTAGATAAGGGACTTGTAAATGAAAGAGAAGCAAAAATGATTATTGCTGCTATTGATCGAGAAACGTTAAAAATGGATATTGTATCTCGAGATATTATTAGAGCAAATATTCTTAAAAGAATTTTACCTGTCATAAATTACTACTAGAAGAATTGAGGTGTTGCTTTTTGCTTTGTGAAAATTGCCATTTAAATGAAGCTGAAGTTAAATTAACAGTTAAAAGTAAAGATGGTGTGCAAGAAAAATGGGTATGTAGTACTTGTGCGCAAGGTGATAACCCATGGACGCACCAAGAGCAATCATCCTATCATCATCAAGATGATATAGAAGAAGCATTTGTTGTAAAGCAAATATTACAACATTTAGCGACTAAACATGGTATTAATTTTCAAGAAATGGCATTTCAGGAAGAAAAAAGATGTCCAACTTGTCATATGACGTTAAAAGACATCGCACATGTAGGCAAATTTGGTTGTTCCAATTGCTATGCAACATTCAAGGATGACATCTTAGACATAGTAAGACGTGTGCAAGGCGGTCAGTATGAACATGTTGGAAAAGTGCCTCAATCTTCTTATCATAAGCTTGCGCTTAAAAAGAAAATCGAAGAGAAGAAACAATTTTTACAACAATTAATAGATGAACAAGATTTTGAACAGGAAGCCATTGTTCGAGACGAAATTAAATCGCTACGTGATGAGAGCGAGGTGCAACAGGATGAGTGACTTAGAACCTAACATTAGTGAGTGGATGAAAACGACTAAAGAAGCACCAGTGGTCATTTCTTCAAGAATTCGCTTAGCAAGAAATCTTGAAAATCATGTTCATCCACTCATGTTTCCGACAGAACAAGATGGATTTAGAGTAATAAATGAAGTGCAAGATGCATTACCCAACATGACTTTGAAAAGACTAGACATGATGGACCAACAAAATAAAATGAAATTAGTAGCTAAACATTTAGTGAGTCCAGAGTTGATTAAACAACCAGCATCGGCCGTTCTATTAAATGATGATGAATCAATCAGTGTCATGATTAATGAAGAAGATCATATTAGAATTCAAGCGCTAGGTACAGATTTATCTCTAGAAAGATTGTATAAAGAAGCGTCGACGTTAGATGATGAAATCGATCAACAACTCGATATCAGTTATGATGAACATCTAGGTTATTTAACAACATGTCCTACTAATATAGGAACTGGTATGAGAGCAAGTGTGATGTTGCATTTGCCAGGTCTTTCTATCATGAAAAGAATGTCAGGTATAGCACAAACAATCAATCGATTTGGTTTTACCATTCGAGGAATATACGGTGAAGGGTCACAAGTTTATGGCCACATTTACCAGGTTTCAAACCAATTAACATTGGGGAAAACAGAAGAAGAAATCATAGAGAATTTAACAGAAGTAATCAATCAAATTATAAATGAAGAACTTCAAATTCGATCAAGATTAGATAAACATAAACATTTAGAAACGTTAGATAGAGTTTATCGTTCATTAGGAATACTGCAAAATAGCAGGCTTATCACTATGGAAGAAGCATCTTATCGATTGAGTGAAGTTAAATTAGGCATAGATTTAAATTATATCAAACTAGATAATTTTAAATTCAATGAACTGATGGTAGGAATTCAAACACCATTTTTATTTGATGAAGAGGATGAAACACCAGTCAATGAAAAGAGAGCGAATGTTTTAAGAGAACATATAAAATAGGAGGTAACAAATCATATGCTATTTGGTAGATTAACTGAACGTGCACAAAGAGTATTGGCTCATGCACAAGAAGAAGCAATTCGATTGAACCATTCAAATATTGGAACAGAACATCTTTTATTAGGTCTAATGAAAGAACCTGAAGGTATCGCAGCAAAAGTATTAGAAAGTTTTAATATTACAGAGGATAAAGTTATTGAAGAAGTTGAGAAACTAATTGGTCATGGTCAAGCACCTATGGCAACATTACACTATACACCTAGAGCTAAAAAAGTGATTGAATTATCAATGGATGAAGCACGTAAGCTACATCATAACTTTGTTGGAACAGAACATATTTTACTTGGCTTAATCCGGGAAAATGAAGGTGTAGCAGCACGTGTATTTGCTAACCTTGATTTAAATATCACAAAGGCACGTGCACAAGTGGTTAAAGCATTAGGAAGTCCAGAAATGAGTAATAAAAACGCTCAAGCAAATAAATCTAATAACACACCAACATTAGATGGTTTAGCACGTGATTTAACAATTATTGCTAAAGATGGCACATTAGATCCAGTTGTGGGTCGAGACAAAGAAATTACTCGAGTTATAGAAGTACTTAGTCGTCGTACTAAAAATAATCCTGTATTAATTGGTGAGCCAGGTGTAGGTAAAACAGCAATTGCGGAAGGATTAGCTCAAGCAATAGTGAACAATGAAGTGCCCGAAACACTAAAAAACAAACGTGTCATGTCACTAGATATGGGTACGGTTGTAGCTGGTACAAAATACCGTGGTGAATTTGAAGAACGATTGAAAAAAGTAATGGAAGAAATTCATCAGGCTGGTAATGTGATTCTATTTATTGACGAATTGCATACATTAGTAGGTGCAGGTGGCGCTGAAGGTGCTATAGATGCTTCAAATATCCTCAAACCGGCATTAGCTCGTGGCGAATTACAATGTATTGGTGCCACAACGTTAGACGAATATCGTAAAAACATTGAAAAAGATGCCGCTTTAGAGCGTCGTTTCCAACCTATTCAAGTTGATGAGCCTACAGTTGAAGACACTGTATCAATCTTAAAAGGACTTCGTGATCGTTATGAAGCACATCACCGTATCAATATTTCAGATGAAGCTTTAGAAGCGGCTGCTAAATTAAGTCATCGTTATGTATCAGATCGTTTCTTACCAGACAAAGCGATTGATCTAATTGACGAAGCAAGTTCAAAAGTAAGATTGAAGAGTCATACAACACCTAATAATTTAAAAGAAATTGAACAACAAATTGAAAAAGTAAAAAATGAAAAAGATGCAGCTGTCCATGCACAAGAATTTGAAAATGCAGCTAACCTAAGAGATAAACAAACAAAATTAGAAAAACAATACGAAGAAGCTAAAAATGAATGGAAAAACTCACAAGATGGGGTGAGTACATCATTATCAGAAGAAGATATTGCTGAAGTTATTGCGGGTTGGACAGGTATCCCATTAACTAGAATTAATGAGACAGAATCAGACCGTTTACTAAATCTAGAAGATACACTACATCATAGAGTTATTGGTCAAAAAGATGCCGTTACATCCATCAGTAAAGCTGTTAGACGAGCAAGAGCAGGCTTGAAAGACCCTAAACGTCCAATTGGTAGCTTTATATTCTTAGGGCCTACAGGTGTAGGTAAAACTGAATTAGCCCGTGCTTTAGCAGAGTCAATGTTTGGTGAAGATGATGCTATGATTAGGGTTGATATGAGTGAGTTTATGGAAAAACATGCTGTCAGTCGTTTAGTCGGAGCCCCTCCAGGCTATATTGGACATGATGATGGCGGTCAATTAACTGAAAAAGTAAGACGTAAACCATATTCAGTTATCCTATTTGATGAAATTGAAAAAGCACATCCAGATGTATTTAATATACTTTTACAAGTTTTAGATGATGGTCATTTAACTGATACTAAAGGACGTCAAGTTGATTTCCGAAATACAGTTATCATTATGACATCCAATGTTGGTGCACAAGAATTACAAGACCAACGTTTTGCTGGTTTTGGTGGTGCAGATGATGGTCAAGACTATGAATCTATACGTAAAACAATGATGAAAGAGCTTAAAAATGCTTTCCGTCCTGAGTTCTTAAACCGTGTGGATGATATTATTGTCTTCCATAAATTATCTAAAGATGAACTTAAAGAAATCGTCACTATGATGGTGAATAAATTAACATTGCGTTTATCAGAACAAAATATTAATATCAAAGTTACTGAAAAAGCCAAAGAAAAAATTGCTGAAGAAGGTTATGACCCAGAATATGGCGCAAGACCATTGATTCGTGCAATTCAAAAAACAGTTGAAGATAATCTAAGTGAATTAATCTTAGATGGAAATCAATTGGAAGGTAAAGAAGTAACAGTGGACCATGATGGTGAAGCATTTAAATATGATATTCAAGATAGAAAAGTAGATAAGGCTTCTACTGAAGCGTAAACAATTATAGACTCTATTATGCTATAAGAGGTGGGAACTGAAGTATTCCCACCTCTTTATTTATATTCCGATAACACTATTATTCTAATATTTCCAATGATTACTAAATTGAGTTGTGACATAATAGAAATCAATGCTAGTGATATATAATTGTCTTTATTGATAATTGTAGAAAAGCATTAATTAATAAAAATTAAAATTTACATATTATTACGAAAAAATGACTTTATCGAATTGAATTATGAATACTTTTAAAAAATTAATTAAAGCATTAACATTTAATTTGTCATTATGAAAGTGTCAGTTTAAAATAGATTTGTTCTTAAATATAACGGAGGTGCGAAATTGGCCAAGAAAAAGATAATATTCGAATGTATGGCATGTGGCTATCAATCTCCAAAATGGATGGGAAAGTGTCCTAATTGTGGTGCATGGAACCAGATGGAAGAAATAGTAGAAAAAGCAGCCAACCCTAAACATGGTGTTAAATCTAAAGAAGCAGCAGGAAAAGTACAAACATTAGATAGTATCAAAAATGAATCAACACCACGTATTCTTACAGAATCTAAAGAATTTAACCGTGTACTTGGTGGAGGGATTGTCAATGGATCATTAGTGTTAATAGGCGGAGATCCAGGAATTGGGAAATCCACGTTACTTCTACAAATTTGTGCCTCACTCTCACAATCTAAAAATGTTTTATATATAACAGGTGAGGAATCAATTAACCAAACCAAATTACGTGCAGATCGTTTAGAAGAAGATTCAAGTCAATTACAAGTATTAGCTGAAACAGATTTAGAAGTCATCTATCAAACAGTTAAAGACATTAATCCGGACTTACTAGTCGTCGACTCTATCCAAACGATATACCATCCAGAAATCAGTTCTGCACCAGGGTCTGTGTCACAAGTTAGAGAAAGTACGCAAAGTTTAATGAATATAGCTAAACAAATGAATATAGCTACATTTATTGTTGGACATGTTACAAAAGAAGGTCAAATTGCTGGACCAAGATTACTTGAACATATGGTGGATACTGTATTGTACTTCGAAGGTGATGAACATCATGCTTATCGAATACTAAGAGCAGTTAAAAACCGTTTTGGTTCGACAAATGAGATGGGAATATTTGAAATGAAACAGAGTGGTCTTAAGGGTGTTCTGAACCCTTCAGAGATGTTTTTAGAAGAACGTTCAACTAACGTGCCAGGTTCAACAATTGTTTCAACTATGGAAGGTACAAGACCACTACTTATTGAAGTACAGGCGCTTGTAACACCGACTACATTTAATAATCCACGTCGTATGGCTACTGGTATCGATCACAATCGTTTAAGCCTATTAATGGCAGTTTTAGAGAAAAAAGAAAATTATCTACTACAACAACAAGATGCTTATATTAAGGTTGCTGGTGGCGTAAAATTAACTGAACCTGCAGTTGATTTAAGTATCATCGTCGCTACAGCTTCAAGCTTTAAAGATAAAGCTGTAGACGGCTTAGACTGCTTTATTGGTGAGGTAGGTCTAACAGGAGAAGTAAGGCGGGTTGCTAGAATAGAACAACGTGTGCAAGAAGCGGCTAAATTAGGGTTTAAGAGAGTTATTATTCCACAAACTAATATTGGTGGTTGGACTTTCCCTGAAGGTATTAAAGTAGTAGGCGTTTCATCAGTACACGAAGCATTAAAATACGCATTTAATTCATAAATGATTTGAAAGAGAGGGGGTAAAAAATGAACCCATTAAGATTAATGGTTGTAGCTATTTATATGATTATTGGTGCGACTTTAGGAATCATTATTATTCCAGAAGTTGTGAACGATTTAGGATTTAACCAATTTCCAATTTTGACGAATCATTATATTGACGGACTCATTGGGATTATTGTATTTTTTATTATTTTTGGTTTCTTTATCAAACAAATTACATTTGCTTTTAAAGAGTTAGAACATACAATCATGAAGCGTAGTGCTGTAGAAATATTATTTGCTACAATTGGCTTAATTATTGGACTACTAATCTCTGTAATGATTTCATTTATTTTAGAATTAATAGGGAATTCAGTTTTAAATCATTTTATTCCAATTATTATTACAATGATTTTATGTTATTTTGGCTTTCAATTTGGCTTAAAAAAGAGAGACGAAATGCTTATGTTTTTGCCAGAAAACATCTCACGTTCAATGTCTCAACATTCATTTAAAGCAATCCCTAAAATCATCGACACAAGTGCCATTATTGACGGGAGAGTTATAGATATTATGAAATGTGGATTTATGGACGGAGAGGTACTTATTCCACAAGGTGTGATTAATGAACTACAAGTCATCGCTGATGCTAATGATAGTGTTAAACGAGAAAAAGGACAAAGAGGTTTAGATAAACTGAATCAAATATATGATTTAGAATATCCCACACGTGTAATACACCCAACAAAATCACATAGTGATATAGATACTTTGTTGATTAAATTAGCAAAACAGTATCATGCACATATTATTACAACAGATTTCAATCTTAATAAAGTTTGTCACGTACATGGAATAAGTGCGTTAAATGTTAATGATTTATCTGAAGCGATTAAACCCAATGTACACCAAGGAGACCATTTAAATATCTTACTTACTAAGATGGGGAAAGAGCCAGGTCAAGGAGTTGGTTATTTAGACGATGGTACTATGGTTGTTGTTGATAATGCTAAGAAATTGATAGGACAACATGTTGATTTAGAAGTTATTAGTTTATTACAAACATCATCAGGACGTATTGTCTTTGCTAAAAACTTAAATGAAATAACGGAAGAATGATTATTGTATATGGAAAATCAGTTTCATGTGAAACGAGTTGAAAACCTAGTAGTATGAATACACGAAAAATGAAGGCTAGTAACTTATCAAAGTAGCGTAGAAGTGCTACAATTGTTTCTGACACAATTTGTATTATCAATGATTCATGTTTGACAGATAGACATTATATTTATCATAAAAACTAAATCATAGATAAACATTCGTTACATATTCAATAAGGAAAGTTGAATGAATATTGTTACAATATATAAATATCGATAATTAAAAACTACAGGAGTGGATAAAATGAGTGAACGCGTAAGAGTAAGGTACGCACCAAGTCCAACAGGATACTTGCATATCGGTAATGCACGTACTGCCTTATTTAACTATTTATTTGCTAAGCACTATGGTGGCGATTTTGTAGTGCGTATTGAAGATACTGATAGTAAACGTAATTTAGAGGATGGCGAATCTTCACAATTCGATAACTTAAAATGGTTAGGATTAGAATGGGACGAATCAGTTGATAAAGATAAAGGTTATGGACCATATCGTCAATCTGAACGTGCAGATATCTATAACCCACTTATTAAGCAATTATTAGATGAAGATAAAGCTTATAAATGTTATATGACTGAAGAAGAATTGGAAGCAGAACGTGAAGCGCAAATTGCACGTGGAGAAATGCCAAGATACGGTGGTCAACATGCTCACTTAACAGAAGAGCAACGTCAACAATTCGAAGCGGAAGGTCGTCAACCATCAATTAGATTCCGTGTACCTAAAGATAAAATATATACTTTTAATGATATGGTTAAAGGTGAAATTTCATTTGATTCAAATAATATGGGTGACTGGGTTATCGTGAAAAAAGATGGTGTGCCAACATATAACTTTGCCGTAGCCATAGATGATCATTACATGGAAATCAGTGATGTTATACGTGGTGATGACCATGTTTCAAATACGCCTAAACAATTAATGATTTATGAAGCATTTGGATGGGAAGCACCTAGATTTGCTCATATGTCACTTATTGTTAATGAAGAACGTAAGAAACTAAGTAAACGTGATGGACAAATTTTACAATTCATCGAGCAATATCGTGATTTAGGTTATTTACCAGAAGCGTTATTTAACTTTATTACATTATTAGGTTGGTCACCTGAAGGTGAAGAAGAAATTTATTCTAAAGAAGAATTCATTAAAATCTTTGACGAAAAACGATTATCTAAATCACCTGCATTCTTTGATAAACAAAAATTAGCATGGGTTAATAACCAATATATGAAACAAAAAGATACTGAAACAGTATTTGAATTAGCACTACCACATTTAATTAAAGCTAACTTAATCCCAGAAAACCCTTCTGAAGAAGATTTAGATTGGGGACGTAAACTTGTTGCTTTATATCAAAAAGAAATGAGTTATGCTGGTGAAATCGTTCCACTTTCAGAAATGTTCTTCAATGACATGCCTGAATTTGGTGAAGAGGAAAAAGAAGTAATCAATGGCGAACAAGTGCCAGAACTAATGACACACTTATATGGCAAATTAGAAGCACTTGAACCATTCGAAGCAGCGGAAATTAAAAAAACGATTAAAGAAGTACAAAAAGAAACTGGTATTAAAGGTAAACAATTGTTTATGCCAATTCGTGTTGCGGTTACAGGACAAATGCATGGTCCTGAATTACCGAATACAATTGAAGTGCTTGGTAAAGATAAAGTATTATCACGTTTGAAAGAATATATCTAAGCATATTGATAAAATCAAAAAAGTTGAAATTCACACTTGAAAAATTATAATTTAACACATAATATTGAATGTAATAAGTGAATTAAAACAAAGGATTAGTAATTAAATAGTACATGATGCAGAGAGTGTGCGGTGGCTGCGAGCACAACATGGAAATTAATGAATGCACCTTTGCTAGTTAAATTATATATGGATTAAATGAGAGTAAATTTATGTGATATAATACATTGAATTGATGTATATACAAAGATTTACTGAACGAAGAGTGGAACCGTGCTTATGCGCCTCTAACCCAAAAGTTAGAGGTGCATTTTTTATTTTATTCAAATATACAAATTAAAGAACTAATATTAGTTGTAAAGCTAAGGGGGAGAATGTTTTGTTAAGAAGAATGAGAGACGATATAAAAATGGTGTTTGAACAGGATCCAGCGGCACGCTCAACTATTGAAGTTGTTACAACATATGCAGGATTACATGCGGTATGGAGTCATTTGATTGCGCATAAATTATATAATAATCAGCGTTATGTAGCTGCCAGAGCTATTTCACAAATATCAAGATTTTTTACAGGTATTGAAATTCATCCTGGAGCTAAAATTGGTAAACGTTTATTTATCGACCATGGTATGGGCGTAGTGATTGGTGAAACGTGCACGATTGGGGATAATGTAACGATATATCAAGGTGTAACTTTAGGTGGGACTGGTAAAGAAAAAGGTAAAAGACATCCAGATATCGGGGATAATGTCCTTATCGCAGCTGGGTCAAAGGTTTTAGGCAATATTCAAATTAGTTCTAACGTAAATATAGGTGCGAATTCAGTAGTGTTACAATCAGTACCAAGTTATTCTACAGTTGTAGGTATACCTGGCCATATTGTAAAACAAGATGGTAAACGTATTGGTAAAACATTCGATCATCGTAATTTACCTGATCCATTATTTGAACAAATTAAACACTTAGAAAGACAACTTGAAAAAACAAGAAACGGAGAGATTCAAGATGATTACATTATATAATACGTTAACACGTCAAAAAGAAACATTTGAACCAATAGAACCAGGTAAAGTTAAAATGTATGTTTGTGGTCCAACCGTGTATAACTATATTCATATTGGGAATGCTAGACCGGCGATAAATTATGACGTTGTGCGTAGATATTTTGAATATAAAGGTTATGAAGTGGTATATGTATCCAACTTTACAGATGTCGACGACAAATTAATCAAACGTTCAAAAGAATTAAACGAAAGTGTTCCTGAAATTGCAGATAAATATATTAAGGCATTCTATGAGGACGTAGGTGCACTGAATGTTAAAAAAGCAACATCAAATCCAAGAGTTATGAATCATATGGATGAGATTATTGATTTCATCAAAAAATTAGTGGATGAAGGATATGCTTATGAAAGTAATGGCGATGTCTATTTCAGAACTCGTCAATTTAAAGACTATGGTAAATTAAGTCACCAATCAATTGATGATTTAAAAGTAGGTGCACGTATTGAAGCTGGCGATCAGAAGGAAGATGCACTTGATTTCACTTTATGGAAAAAGGCTAAGCCAGGTGAAATTAGTTGGGAAAGTCCATTTGGAGAAGGTCGTCCAGGTTGGCATATAGAATGTTCAGTTATGGCATTTCATGAACTAGGCCCAACTATTGATATTCATGCAGGTGGATCAGATTTACAATTTCCTCACCATGAAAATGAAATTGCACAATCTGAAGCACATAACCATGCACCATTTGCTAACTATTGGATGCATAATGGCTTTATCAATATTGATAATGAAAAAATGAGTAAGTCATTAGGTAACTTTATTTTAGTACATGATATTATCAAAGAAATTGACCCAGATGTATTAAGATTCTTTATGATTAGTGTTCATTATCGTAGCCCAATCAACTATAATTTAGAACTTGTGAGCGCTGCTAAAAGTGGGCTTGAACGTATTAGAAATAGTTACCAACTTATCGAAGAAAGAGAAGCTATCGCGACAGATATAGATAATCAGGAAGAATATATCAATCAAATTGATCAAATTTTAGAAAACTTTGAAACAGTAATGGATGACGACTTTAACACTGCTAATGCAGTAACAGCATGGTATGATTTGGCTAAATTAGCGAATCGATATGTTTTAGAAAACGTAACATCTACAAACGTAATTGCTAAATTTAAAGAAGTATATCAAATATTCAGTGATGTCTTAGGAGTCCCGCTAAAAGGAAACCAACAAGATGATCTATTGGACGAAGAAATTGAAAAATTGATAGAAGAGCGAAATGAAGCTCGCAAAAATAAAGACTTCGCACGTGCTGATGAAATTAGAGATCATTTAAAAGAACAAAATATTATTTTAGAAGATACACCTCAAGGTGTTAGATTTAAACGTGGATAATATGAATATTAAATTACTGAACCCGTTAACATTAGCCTATATGGGAGATGCCGTTTTAGATCAACATGTTCGAGAATATATCGTACTCAAATTACGAAGTAAACCCAATCGATTACATCAAATGTCTAAGTTATATGTGTCAGCGAAAAGCCAAGCACAGACACTTGAAACACTTATTGGTGAGGCATGGTTTACTGAAGAAGAAATGGATATATTAAAAAGAGGGCGCAATGCCAAAAGTTATACTAAAGCTAAAAATACAGACGTTCAAACGTATCGTAAAAGTTCTGCATTAGAAGCGGTAATTGGCTTTTTGTATCTAGAACATAGAGAAGAACGATTGAAAGCATTACTAAATAAAATCATAGAAATAGTTAACGAGAGGTCGTGAGTACGTGGAAGATATAGTCATTGTTGGTAGACATGCAGTAAAGGAAGCCATTATTTCAGGTCATTCTATAAATAAAATTTTGATTCAAGACGGTATAAAAAAACAACAAATTAACGATATTTTAAAAAATGCAAAAGATCAAAAACTAATAGTACAAACAGTACCAAAATCCAAATTAGATTTCTTATCAACTGCACCTCATCAGGGTGTAGCAGCATTAGTAGCACCATATGAATATGCAGATTTTGATCAATTTTTAAAGCAACAAAAAGAAAAAGATGGTTTATCTACGGTTATCATACTAGATGGATTAGAAGATCCTCATAATCTCGGATCAATCTTAAGAACGGCTGACGCATCAGGTGTTGATGGCGTGATTATTCCTAAACGTCGTTCTGTTTCATTAACTCAAACGGTTGCTAAAGCATCTACAGGTGCAATTCAACATGTGCCAGTGATTAGAGTAACAAACTTAGCCAAAACCATTGATGAATTAAAAAGCAACGGTTTTTGGGTCGCTGGTACAGAAGCGAATAACGCAACAGATTATAGAGACTTAGAAGCTGATATGTCATTAGCAATTGTAATTGGTAGTGAAGGGCAAGGTATGAGTAGATTAGTAAGTGATAAATGTGATTTTTATATTAAAATTCCTATGGTCGGTCATGTGAATAGTTTAAATGCATCTGTTGCTGCTAGTTTAATGATGTATGAGGTATTCCGTAAAAGACACTCGAACGGAAATAAATAATGAAAGAACGTTATTTAATAATTGATGGGTATAACATGATTGGCCAATCACCAACGTTAAGTAAAATTGCCAAGGAAAACTTAGAAGAGGCGAGAGAACAACTCATTGATGCGATTGCAAACTATAATGCTGTTATTGCCGATGAAATTGTTTGTGTCTTTGATGCTTACGAACAATCCGGCAAAGAAAGAGAATATATGTACCATGGCGTGAAAACACTATTTACTAAAGAAAAGGAAACGGCAGATAGTTTTATTGAACGATATGTGTATGAATTATACGATAAACATACAACGCATATTACAGTTGTGACGAGTGATATGAGCGAACAACATGCTATTTTTGGTTCAGGCGCTTATCGCGTATCTTCAAGAGAAATGTGGAGAGATTTGAGAGAAAATCAAATAACGGTGAGTAAATCCCTCGAAGATATTACAGAAACAAAGCCAAGAACTCGAATTCCGCTATCAGAAGACATACTTGCAGAATTTGAAAAAATACGAAGAGGAAACCACAAAAAAGACTGATTTTGCAACATTGTTATTTAGAAAGTGTTTCATATAAAATAGCCTTAAAATTTTGAAAGGCAACTATGGTATGACACAAAAGAATAACAACATAAAACAGCAATCAGTATTATTATCAAAGTCACAAAAAATAGATTTAGAATTAAAAGCTATCCTTCAACAATTCAATTCTTTTATTGTGGGTAGAATTAATTACATTTCTCAAAATGATTTTGAAAAAGACGACCTCTATCAAGAAGTACTCATCAAACTATATCTAGCACTTAAACGCCAACAGTTTCAATATGATGATTCGTTTATAAAATATATATCGCGCCTCATCAAATCAGTGAAATGTGATTACTATCGACGGTATTATACTCAACAAAAGCGGTTTACGAATGTAGTGAATGATGCTGTGGTTGAATATCAAACGAATTTGCTTGACCATGATCGAGTTGAAAAAGAAATCTTAACATGTGAAGCAATCAAACTATTAAATGATGCGTGTGAGAAATTAACTAAACAAGAACGAGAAGTATTTGAGTTATATAGTAAAGGTTATAAACCAAAAGAAATTGTACGTTTACTAAATATAAAAGACAAAGTAGTTTACAATGCGATACAACGTTGTAAAATGAAAATAAGACATCATTTAGAATATAGATTAAAATAATAGTGTAGTGTGACGACAATCTGTTCCCACTAATACTTACTGTGATAGTCATATATCAGTTTGACATTCGTATTTAGATTTATGTATAGTAGACTGGTATATTAATGAGTAAAGGTGAATGAAAGTGAAAAAAGTACCCTTGAATTGTGAAGAGTGTGGCAATAGAAATTATCATGTACCCAAAAAAGAAGGTTCAGCAGAACGATTGACCCTTAAGAAATACTGTTCAAGATGCAATGCTCATACAGTACATAAAGAATCAAAATAAACAATAATCAAATGTTTAATGGCTATTGTTAAAGATTTGGAGGTTTTATTAGTGGCTAAAAAAGAAAGCTTTTTTCAAGGTGTAAAATCAGAAATGGAAAAGACAAGTTGGCCAACTAAAGAAGAATTGTTTAAATATACTGTTATAGTAGTATCAACAGTAATATTCTTCTTAGTCTTTTTCTATGCCTTAGATTTAGGAATTACAGCATTGAAAAATTTATTAATAGGTTAGGAGTGGCGACATGTCTGAAGAAGTAGGCGCAAAGCGTTGGTATGCAGTGCATACATACTCAGGATATGAAAATAAAGTTAAAAAGAATCTTGAAAAAAGAGTAGAATCAATGAATATGACAGAACAAATCTTTAGAGTTGTCATACCTGAAGAAGAAGAAACACAAGTTAAAGATGGTAAAGCAAAAAAACTTGTGAAGAAAACATTCCCTGGTTATGTGCTAGTTGAACTTGTAATGACAGATGAGTCATGGTACGTAGTAAGAAATACACCAGGTGTGACTGGATTTGTCGGTTCAGCTGGAGCTGGTTCAAAACCTAACCCATTACTACCAGAAGAAGTTCGCTTTATTCTTAAACAAATGGGATTAAAAGAAAAAACAATCGATGTCGAGTTAGATGTTGGAGAACAAGTACGCATTAAATCTGGACCATTCGCAAACCAAGTTGGAGAAGTTCAAGAGATTGAAGCGGAAAAATTCAAATTAACTGTTTTAGTTGACATGTTTGGACGTGAAACACCAGTAGAAGTAGAATTTGATCAAATCGAAAAATTATAGTGAGATGCTTTAACGTTTTTAAATGTAAAAGTTGAAATTTTACTATTGCTTTTTGAAATAAAAAAGTGTTAAAATAATGTGGTCGCGCTTTTAGAGCGTTCATTTCGTCACGAAATGTTAAGAGTGGGAGGGCAAAACTGAGCCCTGTGACCACATCACGATATCAAGGAGGTGCACATCGTGGCTAAAAAAGTAGAAAAAGTAGTTAAATTACAAATTCCTGCAGGTAAAGCAAACCCAGCACCACCAGTTGGTCCAGCATTAGGTCAAGCAGGTGTGAATATTATGGGATTCTGTAAAGAGTTCAATGCACGTACTCAAGAACAAGCAGGTTTAATCATCCCGGTAGAAATTAGTGTATATGAAGACCGTTCATTTACATTCATTACAAAAACTCCACCGGCTCCAGTACTACTTAAAAAAGCAGCTGGCGTTGAAAAAGGTTCAGGCGAACCTAACAAAAACAAAGTTGCTTCAGTAACTAAAGATCAAGTACGTGAAATTGCTAACAGCAAAATGCAAGACTTAAATGCTGCTGACGAAGAAGCAGCTATGCGTATTATCGAAGGTACTGCTCGTAGTATGGGAATCACTGTAGAATAATAAGCAATCAAATTTAATTTGAAATGAACTGATTTAGACGATAAAAGCAGGTAACAGAATAGGTAAACAATCCATATTGTCTATGACATCTTATTACACTTTGGTCTCTGTGGCTAATTTGATTAAGACACTATCTGTTATCTGCTCTTAACTTGTGGCTAACACAAGTAAATGTGGGAGGAAATTCCGCTAAAACCACTAAAGGAGGAACAATAAATGGCTAAAAAAGGTAAAAAGTATCAAGAAGCAGCTAATAAAGTTGACCGTACTCAATACTATAGTGTTGAAGAAGCAATCAAATTAGCTAAAGAAACAAGCATTGCTAACTTTGACGCATCAGTTGAAGTTGCATTCCGTTTAGGAATTGATACACGTAAAAATGACCAACAAATCCGTGGTGCAGTTGTACTACCAAACGGAACTGGTAAATCACAACGTGTATTAGTATTCGCAAAAGGTGACAAAATCACTGAAGCTGAAGAAGCAGGCGCAGATTACGTAGGTGAATCTGATTACGTACAAAAAATCCAACAAGGTTGGTTCGACTTTGACGTAGTAGTTGCTACTCCAGACATGATGGGCGAAGTTGGTAAACTTGGTCGTGTATTAGGACCTAAAGGTTTAATGCCAAACCCTAAAACTGGTACTGTAACTATGGATGTTAAAAAAGCTGTTGAAGAAATCAAAGCTGGTAAAGTTGAATACCGTGCTGAAAAAGCTGGTATCGTACATGCTTCTATCGGTAAAGTTTCATTTAGCGATGAAAAATTAGTTGAAAACTTCAAAGCCTTACAAGATGTATTAGCAAAAGCTAAACCATCTTCATCTAAAGGTACTTACTTCAAATCTGTTGCTGTTACAACAACAATGGGTCCTGGAGTTAAAGTTGATACTGCTTCATTCAAACTATAATTTAAATATATTTAAATTACATCAAGCCTAGGACAATGAATGTTCTAGGCTTGATTTTTGAAAGAGAAAATTGACGATTTTTATAAACGTTGTATTTTAATTGTATTTAAGTAAACAATATGCAGTCAGCATCTGAGTTATTCGATTTCAAAATATAATTGGATCCTGATCATATTGGCTTGACTAAGGGATCAAACATATCAGAATTACTCAGAGAAACGTTAAGTATTAAAATGCAAAGGAATAGGAACGCCTGAGCAAAAGCTCATGCATAAGAAACTCTAAGCATTAAAATGCAAAGAGTTTCTAAAAATATATTGACATATTACAATTAAACGGTTATATTAATTATTGTGATTATTTTACCTAAGACAGTAGGAGTTATTTGATAACTTAAAAACCGATCCTGCCGAGGCTAAAATTGACTTGAACGTGACCATTAAACTTTCAAGCACTTTTTGCCGTGGGTAGAAAGTGCTTTTTTTATTAATCTTAAAAAAAGCACCGAAAAATACTAAATGGAGGTGTCTGAATGTCTGTTATCATTGAAGCTAAAAAACAATTAGTTGATACTATTGCTGATCAACTTAAAAACTCAGTTTCAACAGTGATCGTTGACTACCGTGGATTAACAGTAGCTGAAGTTACTGAATTACGTAAACAATTACGTGAAGCTGGTGTTGAGTATAAAGTATACAAAAACACAATGGTACGTCGCGCAGCTGAAAAAGCTGGAATCGAAGGCTTAGATGAATTCTTAACAGGTCCAACTGCTATTGCAACTTCAACTGAAGATGTTGTAGCTCCAGCAAAAGTTATTGCAGGATTTGCTAAAGAACATGAAGCTTTAGAAGTTAAATCAGGCGTTATGGAAGGAAATGTTATTTCAGCAGAAGAAGTTAAAACTGTTGGTTCATTACCTTCACACGACGGTCTTGTATCTATGCTTTTATCTGTATTACAAGCTCCAGTACGCAACTTCGCTTATGCGGTTAAAGCTGTTGGAGAACAAAAA
This sequence comes from Staphylococcus sp. KUGN1, assembly GCF_045984185.1. NCBI lineage: Bacteria > Bacillati > Bacillota > Bacilli > Caryophanales > Staphylococcaceae > Staphylococcus > Staphylococcus sp. KUGN1. The sequence continues at coordinate 22,322 of NZ_JBJQIL010000001.1, forward strand.
GAAGAAAGCGCTGAATAATTGCGCATAAAAAATTAAAAATAACGGAGGAATTATAAAATGGCTAATCAAGAACAAATCATTGAAGCAATTAAAGAAATGTCAGTTTTAGAATTAAACGATTTAGTAAAAGCAATTGAAGAAGAATTTGGTGTAACTGCAGCAGCTCCAGTAGCAGCAGCAGGTGCAGCTGGCGGCGGAGAAGCAGCAGCTGAAAAAACTGAATTTGATGTTGAATTAACTTCAGCTGGATCTTCAAAAATCAAAGTTGTTAAAGCTGTTAAAGAAGCAACTGGCTTAGGATTAAAAGATGCTAAAGAATTAGTAGACGGAGCTCCTAAAGTAATCAAAGAAGCTATGCCTAAAGAAGACGCTGAAAAACTTAAAGAACAATTAGAAGAAGTTGGAGCTACTGTAGAATTAAAATAGTTCTAGTTTCCTAACTAAATAATATGGTTATCGATTTTGAATCGTAGCCACATTCTTTGAGAAGTTAAAAACCCCGTTATCGCGATAACGGGGTTTTTAATTCATTTATAGCTAAATTTATAATGATAGGAATGCAAAAGACTAATAGAGGTGAAGACATGAGTCATTACTACGACGAAAATCCGGATGTAAAAAGTGATGAAAAGCATATTACTTATGAATGTTATCAACATTCTATTAATTTAATAACAGATAATGGTGTATTTTCTAGAGATAAAGTAGATTTTGGATCAGATTTACTAATCCAATCATTCTTGAAGGCAAATCCTCCTGGACCAAGTAAAACGATTGCAGATGTAGGTTGTGGATATGGGCCGATTGGGTTGATGATCGCCAAAGTATCACCGCACCACCAGATTACAATGTTAGACGTCAATCGTAGAGCATTAGAATTAGCTAAAAAGAATAAAAAGAAAAATCATATTGAAAATGCGGATATTTTTGAAAGTGATGGTATGACTCAGGTTGATGATAACCAATTTGATTTTGTATTAACAAATCCGCCAATCAGAGCGGGTAAAGCTGTCGTTCATCGTATTTTTGAAGAAGCGTATCAAAAACTGAAAAGCAATGGCGAATTATATGTTGTTATTCAAAAAAAGCAAGGTATGCCTTCGGCTAAAAAGAAAATGGATGAATTATTTAACAATGTGGAAGTTGTGAATAAAAGTAAAGGATACTATATATTGAAAAGCGTAAAAGCTTGATTTAAAAGTATTATTCTGATATAGTTATAAAATGTAAAAATTTATGTTCAATAAGTGTGTACTTTTACGCAAAAACAAATAAGTAAATCAAGATAAATATAGAATAGAAAATGGTGTCATCTGAAGTGTTGCCGTTTTCTTTTTGTCTTTAAATCTTGTGATACTCTTTGTTTTATTAGTAAAAGCAACCCACACAATTTTTGAGGGGTGAATCTGTTTGGCAGGTCAAGTTGTCCAATATGGAAGACATCGTAAACGTAGAAACTACGCGAGAATTTCAGAAGTATTAGAATTACCGAACTTAATAGAAATTCAAACAAAATCTTACGATTGGTTCCTTAAAGAAGGTTTATTAGAAATGTTTAGAGACATTTCTCCGATTGAAGATTTCACAGGAAACCTATCTTTAGAATTTGTAGATTATAGATTAGGTGAACCAAAATACGACTTAGAAGAATCAAAAAACCGTGACGCTACTTATGCTGCACCTCTTCGTGTAAAAGTACGTCTTATTATTAAAGAAACTGGCGAAGTGAAAGAGCAAGAAGTATTTATGGGTGATTTCCCATTAATGACTGATACAGGTACCTTTGTTATTAATGGTGCAGAACGTGTTATCGTATCACAATTAGTACGTTCACCATCCGTATATTTCAATGAAAAAATTGATAAAAACGGACGTGAGAACTACGATGCAACTATTATTCCTAACCGTGGTGCATGGTTAGAATATGAAACTGATGCTAAAGATGTAGTTTATGTACGTATTGATAGAACTCGTAAATTACCATTAACTGTATTATTAAGAGCATTAGGTTTTTCTAGTGACCAAGAAATCGTTGATTTACTTGGCGACAGTGAATACCTACGCAATACACTTGAAAAAGATGGTACTGAAAATACTGAACAAGCATTATTAGAAATTTATGAGCGTTTACGCCCTGGCGAACCACCAACAGTTGAAAATGCTAAAAGTTTATTATATTCACGTTTCTTCGATCCAAAACGTTATGACTTAGCAAGCGTTGGTCGTTATAAAGCAAATAAAAAACTTCACTTAAAACACCGTTTATTCAATCAAAAATTAGCAGAACCAATTGTTAATAGTGAAACAGGTGAAATAGTTGTTGAAGAAGGAACAGTCCTTGATCGTCGTAAGTTAGACGAAATCATGGATGTATTAGAAGCAAATGCTAATAGTGAAGTGTTCGAGTTAGAAGGAACAGTTATTGATGAACCAGTTGAAATTCAATCAATTAAAGTATATGTTCCAAATGATGATGAAGGTCGTACAACTACAGTAATTGGTAATGCTTTACCAGATTCTGAAGTTAAATGTATTACACCAGCTGATATTATTGCTTCAATGAGTTATTTCTTTAACTTATTAAGTGGTATTGGTTATACAGACGATATTGATCATTTAGGTAATCGTCGTTTACGTTCAGTAGGCGAACTATTACAAAACCAATTCCGTATTGGTTTATCAAGAATGGAACGTGTGGTACGTGAAAGAATGTCTATTCAAGACACTGACTCAATCACACCACAACAATTAATCAATATCCGTCCCGTTATTGCATCAATTAAAGAATTCTTTGGTAGTTCTCAATTATCACAATTCATGGACCAAGCTAACCCATTAGCAGAGTTGACACATAAACGTCGTCTATCTGCTTTAGGACCTGGTGGTTTAACACGTGAACGTGCTCAAATGGAAGTGCGTGACGTACACTATTCACACTATGGTCGTATGTGTCCGATTGAAACACCAGAGGGTCCAAACATTGGATTAATCAACTCATTGTCTAGTTATGCACGTGTAAACGAATTTGGTTTCATTGAAACACCATACCGTAAAGTGGATTTAGACACTAATGCGATAACAGACCAAATCGATTATTTAACTGCTGACGAAGAAGATAGTTATGTTGTTGCCCAAGCGAACTCACGTTTAGATGAAAACGGACGTTTCTTAGACGATGAAGTAGTTTGTCGTTTCCGTGGTAATAACACAGTGATGGCTAAAGAAAAAATGGATTACATGGACGTTTCACCTAAGCAGGTTGTTTCAGCCGCTACAGCTTGTATTCCATTCTTAGAAAACGATGACTCTAACCGTGCATTGATGGGTGCGAACATGCAACGTCAAGCAGTACCATTGATGAACCCTGAAGCGCCATTCGTTGGTACAGGTATGGAGCATGTTGCTGCGCGTGACTCAGGTGCAGCTATTACAGCTAACCACAGAGGTCGTGTAGAGCATGTTGAATCTAATGAAATCTTAGTACGTCGTTTAGTAGAACAAGATGGTCAAGAGTATGAAGGTGAATTAGATCGCTATCCATTAGCGAAATTCAAACGTTCAAACTCAGGTACTTGTTACAACCAACGCCCAATTGTTGCTACAGGTGACATTGTTGAATACAACGAAATTTTAGCCGACGGTCCTTCAATGGAATTAGGTGAAATGGCATTAGGCCGTAACGTAGTTGTAGGATTCATGACATGGGATGGTTATAACTACGAGGATGCTGTAATCATGAGTGAACGTCTAGTTAAAGATGACGTATACACTTCTATCCATATTGAAGAATATGAATCAGAAGCACGTGATACTAAACTAGGACCTGAAGAAATCACTCGTGACATTCCTAACGTTTCCGAAAGTGCACTTAAAAACCTAGACGAACGTGGTATTGTGTATGTCGGTGCTGAAGTTAAAGATGGAGACATCTTAGTAGGTAAAGTAACGCCTAAAGGTGTTACAGAGCTTACAGCCGAAGAAAGATTATTACATGCCATCTTTGGTGAAAAAGCACGTGAAGTACGTGATACATCATTACGCGTACCACATGGTGCTGGCGGTATTGTTCTAGATGTTAAAGTCTTCAATCGTGAAGAAGGAGACGACACATTATCACCAGGTGTTAACCAATTAGTACGTGTTTATATCGTTCAAAAACGTAAAATTCACGTCGGAGATAAAATGTGTGGTCGTCATGGTAACAAAGGTGTCATCTCAAAAATCGTTCCAGAAGAAGATATGCCATATTTACCAGATGGACGTCCAATTGACATCATGTTAAACCCACTAGGTGTACCATCACGTATGAACATCGGACAAGTTCTTGAATTACATTTAGGTATGGCTGCTAAAAACTTAGGTATCCATGTTGCATCTCCAGTATTCGATGGTGCTAATGATGATGACGTATGGTCAACTATCGAAGAAGCTGGTATGGCACGTGACGGTAAAACTGTATTATACGATGGTCGTACTGGTGAACCATTCGACAACCGTATTTCAGTTGGTGTTATGTACATGCTTAAACTTGCACACATGGTTGACGATAAATTACATGCGCGTTCAACTGGTCCATACTCATTAGTAACGCAACAACCACTAGGTGGTAAAGCACAATTTGGTGGTCAACGTTTCGGTGAGATGGAGGTATGGGCACTTGAAGCATATGGTGCTGCATACACATTACAAGAAATCTTGACTTATAAATCAGATGATACAGTAGGTCGTGTTAAAACATACGAATCTATTGTTAAAGGCGAAAATATCTCTAGACCAAGTGTTCCTGAATCATTCCGAGTATTGATGAAAGAATTACAAAGTTTAGGATTAGACGTTAAAGTGATGGATGAGCAAGATAACGAAATCGAAATGGCAGACATTGAAGATGAAGATGTAACAGAACGCAAAGTAGATTTACAACAAAAAGATGCGCCAGAATCACAAAAAGAAATTACTGATTAATATGCACTTAAGATAATTAGAATGATAGAGGTAGAGCGATTTTAAATGTCGCTCATACCTTTCTCAAATTCTATATACTATAAATGTAAATCAATCAAATAGCACAGCTAATCTAAATTGAAGGAGGTAGGCTCCTTGATTGATGTAAATAATTTCCATTATATGAAAATAGGATTAGCTTCACCTGAAAAGATTCGTTCGTGGTCTTATGGTGAAGTTAAAAAGCCTGAAACAATTAACTATCGTACGTTAAAACCTGAAAAAGATGGTCTTTTCTGTGAAAGAATATTTGGACCAACTAAAGACTGGGAATGTAGTTGCGGTAAATACAAACGTGTACGCTACAAAGGCATGGTTTGTGATAGATGTGGTGTTGAAGTAACGAAGTCTAAAGTACGTCGTGAAAGAATGGGACACATCGAATTAGCAGCACCAGTATCACACATTTGGTATTTCAAAGGTATTCCAAGCCGTATGGGACTTTTATTAGATATGTCTCCAAGAGCATTGGAAGAAGTTATTTACTTTGCTTCTTATGTTGTTGTTGATCCAGGTCCAACAGGTTTAGAAAAGAAAACTTTATTATCAGAAGCAGAATTCAGAGATTATTATGATAAATATCCAGGTCAATTTGTAGCTAAAATGGGTGCTGAAGGTATCAGAGACTTATTATCTGAAATTGACTTAGATGAAGAACTAAAAATCTTACGCGATGAATTAGAATCTGCAACAGGACAAAGACTTACTCGTGCTATTAAACGTTTAGAAGTTGTTGAATCATTCCGTAACTCTGGTAATGATCCAGCATGGATGATTTTAGATGTACTTCCTATCATTCCACCTGAAATCCGTCCAATGGTTCAATTAGACGGTGGACGTTTTGCTACAAGTGACTTAAACGATTTATATAGACGTGTTATTAACCGTAATAACCGTTTGAAACGTTTATTAGATCTTGGTGCACCTGGAATCATTGTTCAAAACGAAAAACGTATGTTACAAGAAGCTGTTGATGCTTTAATCGATAATGGTCGTCGTGGCCGTCCTGTAACTGGACCAGGTAACCGTCCATTAAAATCATTGTCACATATGTTAAAAGGTAAACAAGGTCGTTTCCGTCAAAACTTACTTGGTAAACGTGTTGACTATTCAGGTCGTTCCGTTATCGCAGTAGGACCAAGTCTGAAAATGTACCAATGTGGATTACCGAAAGAAATGGCGCTTGAACTATTTAAACCTTTCGTTATGAAAGAATTAGTTCAACGTGAAATTGCAACAAATATCAAAAATGCTAAAAGTAAAATTGAACGTATGGATGACGAAGTGTGGGATGTTTTAGAAGAAGTTATCGTAGAACACCCAGTACTACTTAACCGTGCGCCTACGCTTCATAGACTAGGTATCCAAGCATTTGAACCAACTTTAGTAGAAGGTCGTGCCATCCGTTTACATCCACTTGTTACTACAGCATATAATGCTGACTTTGATGGTGACCAAATGGCGGTTCACGTTCCATTATCTAAAGAAGCTCAAGCCGAAGCACGTATGTTAATGTTAGCTGCTCAAAATATCTTAAACCCTAAAGATGGTAAACCAGTAGTTACACCATCTCAGGATATGGTATTAGGTAACTACTACTTAACACTTGAACGTACAGACGCAGTTAATACTGGTACTATCTATAATGATACAAACGAAGTATTAAAAGCTTATGCAAATGGATATGTTCACTTACACACTAGAATTGGTGTTCATGCAAGTTCATTCAATAATCCAACATTCACTGAGGAACAAAATAAGAAAATCTTAGCTACTTCAGTAGGTAAGATTATCTTTAATGAAATCATTCCTGATTCATTTGCTTATATTAATGAGCCAACTCAAACTAACCTAGAGGGTACAACACCAGATAAATACTTTGTTGACCCAACAGAATTAGGTGAAGGCGGATTAAAAGAATTCTTTGAAACTAAAGAATTAATTGAACCATTCAATAAAAAATTCTTAGGTAATATCATTGCTGAAGTATTTAATAGATTCAGTATTACTGATACATCTATGATGCTTGACCGTATGAAAGACTTAGGATTCAAATTCTCATCTAAAGCAGGTATAACTGTTGGTGTATCTGATATCGTGGTATTACCAGATAAAAAAGATATTCTAGATGAACATGAAAAATTAGTTGAACGCGTGACTAAACAATTCAATCGTGGTTTAATCACTGAAGAAGAAAGATACAACGCTGTCGTTGAAATTTGGACAGATGCTAAAGATCAAATTCAAGGTGAATTAATGCAATCACTTGAAAAAACAAACCCAATCTTCATGATGAGTGACTCTGGTGCCCGTGGTAACGCATCTAACTTTACTCAGTTAGCTGGTATGCGTGGATTAATGGCTGCTCCATCAGGAAAAATTATTGAATTACCAATCACTTCATCATTCCGTGAAGGTTTAACAGTATTAGAGTACTTCATCTCTACTCACGGTGCGCGTAAAGGTCTTGCTGATACAGCACTTAAAACAGCTGACTCAGGTTACCTTACTCGTCGTCTTGTTGACGTTGCGCAAGATGTTATTGTGCGTGAAGAAGATTGTGGTACTGACCGTGGCTTACTTGTTTCTGACATCAAAGAAGGTACAGAAATGATTGAACCATTCATTGAACGTATTGAAGGACGTTATTCAAAAGAAACAATTCGTCATCCTGAGACAGATGAAGTTATTATTCGTCCAGACGAATTAATCACTGCGGAAATCGCTAAGAAAATTACTGATGCTGGTATCGAACAAATGTATATCCGTTCAGCATTCACTTGTAATACACGTCATGGTGTATGTGAAAAATGTTATGGTAAAAACCTTGCAACAGGTGAAAAAGTTGAAGTTGGTGAAGCAGTTGGTACAATCGCTGCCCAATCAATCGGTGAACCAGGTACACAGCTTACAATGCGTACCTTCCATACAGGTGGGGTAGCCGGAAGCGATATCACTCAAGGTCTTCCACGTATCCAAGAGATCTTTGAAGCCCGTAACCCTAAAGGTCAAGCGGTAATCACTGAAATCGAAGGTGTAGTAGAAGATATTAAATTAGCGAAAGACCGTCAACAAGAAATTGTTGTTAAAGGCGAAAATGAAACTAGATCTTATCTAGCTTCAGGTACTTCTAGACTTAAAGTTGAAGTAGGACAATCAGTTGAACGTGGTGAAGTATTAACAGAAGGTTCAATCGAGCCGAAAAACTACTTATCCGTTGCTGGTTTAAATGCTACAGAAAGCTACTTATTAAAAGAAGTACAAAAAGTTTACCGTATGCAAGGTGTTGAAATTGATGATAAACACGTTGAGGTTATGGTTAGACAAATGTTACGTAAAGTACGTATCATCGAAGCAGGAGATACTAAGTTATTACCTGGTTCATTAGTTGATATTCACAACTTTACTGATGCTAACAGAGATGCATTTAAAGAACGTAAACGCCCTGCAACTGCTAAACCAGTATTGCTTGGTATTACAAAAGCTTCTCTTGAAACAGAAAGCTTCTTATCTGCAGCTTCATTCCAAGAAACAACTCGTGTTCTTACTGATGCAGCAATTAAAGGTAAACGCGATGACTTACTTGGTCTTAAAGAAAATGTTATTATTGGTAAACTTATTCCAGCTGGTACAGGTATGAGACGTTATAGTGACGTTCAATACGATAAAAATGTAGCGCCAGTTGCTAGTTCTGAAGAAGAAGTAGAAGTTACTGAATAATTGATATAATGATCAAGAGGTTAGACTTAATTCTAGCCTCTTGATTCTTATTTATTTCATAAAAACACGAATAATTATTGACTATTGTACTGTAACAATGTTAATATATTATAGGTTGATGCAAGCAGAACTTTGGAGGATATTGAACATGTCTAATGAAAAAGTTGCACGCTTTAACAAACAACAATATGTAGTTGGTCTGAAGGAAACGCTCAAAGCGTTGAATAAAGATCAAGTTACATCATTGATTATTGCTCGAGACGTAGAAGTTCATCTAATGACTCGCGTGTTAAGCCAAATCAATCAAAAAAATATACCATATACACTTTTCTCATCTAAGAAAGAATTAGGAGAATATGTAGGTATCAATGTAAATGCAACAATCGTTGCTATATTGAATGAGAATTAGTAAGTGTCTGCTTACTAAATTTTATTTAACCTTAAAATGAACCACCTGGATGTGTGGGATTAAAAAATGAAGAGAGGAGGACATATTCAATGCCAACTATTAACCAATTAGTACGTAAACCAAGACAAAGCAAATCAAAAAAATCTGATTCACCAGCTTTAAACAGAGGTTTTAACAGTAAGAAGAAACAATTCACTGAATTGAATTCTCCACAAAAACGTGGCGTATGTACTCGTGTGGGTACTATGACACCTAAAAAACCTAACTCAGCGTTACGTAAATATGCACGTGTGCGTTTATCAAACAATATTGAAATCAACGCATACATTCCTGGTATCGGCCATAACTTACAAGAACACAGTGTTGTACTTGTACGTGGTGGACGTGTAAAAGACTTACCTGGTGTGCGTTACCATATTGTACGTGGTGCACTTGATACTTCAGGTGTAGACGGACGTAGACAAGGTCGTTCATTATACGGAACTAAAAAACCTAAAAATTAATTTTTAAGATTACGTAAATTTTAAAAATAATTAATCACAATATACTATAATAGGAAGGGAGGATTTACATTATGCCTCGTAAAGGATCAGTACCTAAAAGAGACGTATTACCAGATCCAATTCACAACTCAAAATTAGTTACAAAATTAATTAACAAAATTATGTTAGATGGTAAACGCGGAACAGCTCAAAGAATTCTTTATTCAGCATTCGACCTAGTTGAAGAACGTAGTGGTCGTCAAGCTATTGAAGTATTCGAAGAAGCAATTGAAAACATTATGCCAGTATTAGAAGTTAAAGCTCGTCGTGTGGGTGGTTCAAACTACCAAGTACCTGTTGAGGTACGCCCAGAACGTCGTTCTACTTTAGGATTACGTTGGTTAGTTAACTATGCGCGTCTTCGTGGTGAAAAAACTATGGAAGAACGTTTAGCTAACGAAATCTTAGATGCAGCAAATAATACAGGTGGTGCAGTTAAGAAACGTGAGGACACTCACAAAATGGCTGAAGCTAACAAAGCATTTGCTCACTACCGTTGGTAAGATTAAAGCTTTTACCCTGAGCGTGTTCCGTATCATTGGTTTACCAATAATGGCTCATGCTTAGGGCATCGCCATATCTAAAGTACTTATTCAGTAATAACTGGAAGGAGAAAAAATACATGGCAAGAGAATTTTCTTTGAAAAATACTCGTAATATCGGTATCATGGCTCACATTGATGCTGGTAAAACTACTACGACAGAACGTATTCTTTATTACACAGGTCGTATCCACAAAATTGGTGAAACACACGAAGGTGCTTCACAAATGGACTGGATGGAACAAGAGCAAGACCGTGGTATTACTATCACATCTGCAGCAACAACTGCAGCTTGGGACGGACACCGTGTAAATATCATCGATACACCAGGACACGTAGACTTCACAGTTGAGGTTGAACGTTCATTACGTGTACTTGACGGTGCGGTTACAGTACTTGATGCTCAATCAGGTGTTGAACCACAAACTGAAACAGTTTGGCGTCAGGCTACAACATACGGCGTACCACGTATCGTTTTCATCAACAAAATGGATAAATTAGGTGCAAACTTTGAATACTCTGTAAGCACATTACATGATCGTTTACAAGCGAATGCTGCACCTATCCAATTACCTATCGGTGCTGAAGATGAATTTGAAGCTATCATTGACTTAGTTGAAATGAAATGCTTCAAATACACTAATGACTTAGGTACAGAAATTGATGAAATTGAAATTCCTGAAGATCACAAAGAAAGAGCTGAAGAAGCTCGTTCAACATTAATTGAAGCAGTAGCTGAAACTAATGATGAATTAATGGAAAAATATCTTGGTGACGAAGAAATTTCAGTAGAAGAATTAAAAAATGCAATCCGTCAAGCTACAACTGACGTAGAATTCTACCCAGTTCTTTGCGGTACTGCATTCAAAAACAAAGGTGTTCAATTAATGCTTAACGCTGTAATTGATTACCTACCATCTCCTTTAGATGTTAAACCAATCGTTGGTCACCATGCTAATGATCCTGAAGAAGAAGTAATTGCTAAACCAGACGATTCAGCTGAATTCGCTGCATTAGCATTCAAAGTTATGACTGACCCTTATGTTGGTAAATTAACTTTCTTCCGTGTTTACTCAGGTACTTTAAGCTCAGGTTCTTACGTGAAGAACTCATCTAAAGACAAACGTGAACGTGTAGGTCGTTTATTACAAATGCACGCTAACTCACGTCAAGAGATTGACACTGTTTACTCAGGCGATATCGCTGCTGCGGTAGGACTTAAAGAAACAGGTACTGGTGATACTTTATGTGGAGAGAAAAATGACATTATCTTGGAATCAATGGAATTCCCAGAGCCAGTTATCCACTTATCAGTTGAACCAAAATCTAAAGCTGACCAAGATAAAATGACTCAAGCTTTAGTTAAATTACAAGAAGAAGATCCAACTTTCCATGCACATACTGACGAAGAAACTGGACAAGTTATCATCGGTGGTATGGGTGAGTTACACTTAGACATCTTAGTTGACCGTATGAAGAAAGAATTTAACGTTGAATGTAATGTTGGTGCGCCAATGGTTTCATATCGTGAAACATTCAAGCAAGCTGCACAAGTTCAAGGTAAATTCTCTCGTCAATCTGGTGGTCGTGGTCAATACGGTGATGTTCACATTGAATTCACACCTAACGAAACAGGTGGCGGTTTCGAATTCGAAAACGCTATCGTCGGTGGTGTAGTTCCTCGTGAATACATTCCATCAGTTGAAGCTGGTCTTAAAGATGCAATGGAAAACGGTGTATTAGCTGGTTATCCATTAATTGATGTTAAAGCTAAATTATTTGATGGTTCATACCATGATGTCGATTCATCTGAAATGGCCTTCAAAATTGCTGCATCATTAGCACTTAAAGAAGCTGCTAAAAAATGTGATCCAGTTATCTTAGAACCAATGATGAAAGTAACAATCGAAATGCCTGAAGAATACATGGGTGATATCATGGGTGACGTAACTGCTCGTCGTGGACGTGTAGATGGTATGGAACCTCGTGGTAATGCACAAGTTGTAAATGCTTATGTACCACTTTCAGAAATGTTCGGTTATGCAACATCATTACGTTCAAACACTCAAGGTCGCGGTACTTACACTATGTACTTTGACCACTATGCAGAAGTTCCAAAATCAATTTCTGAAGAAATCATTAAGAAAAATAAAGGCGAATAATATAACTTGTCTTTACTAGCTATGCTAGGTTAAAATACAGGTTGAGCTTAGTTATAGGCTAATCGCTTTTATGAATTGATTTTTGTGGGTAAATGCATTATAAAGGAAATATGAATTAAGTAGTATTTCTTTTAGACACAACTTAATCAAACATCTTCTCATGATGGTGAGAAACTATCATGAGAGATAAATTTGAAAATAACTTTTATTAAGAATAGGAGAGATTTAATAATGGCAAAAGAAAAATTTGATCGCTCAAAAGAACATGCCAATATTGGTACTATCGGTCACGTTGACCATGGTAAAACAACATTAACAGCTGCTATCGCAACTGTATTAGCTAAGAACGGTGACACTGTTGCACAATCATACGACATGATTGACAACGCACCAGAAGAAAAAGAACGTGGTATTACAATCAATACTGCACACATCGAATATCAAACTGACAAACGTCACTATGCTCACGTTGACTGCCCAGGACACGCTGACTATGTTAAAAACATGATCACTGGTGCTGCGCAAATGGACGGCGGTATCTTAGTTGTATCTGCAGCTGATGGTCCAATGCCACAAACTCGTGAACACATTCTTTTATCACGTAACGTTGGTGTACCAGCTTTAGTTGTATTCTTAAACAAAGTTGATATGGTAGACGACGAAGAATTATTAGAATTAGTAGAAATGGAAGTTCGTGACTTATTATCTGAATACGACTTCCCAGGTGACGACGTACCTGTAATCGCTGGTTCAGCATTAAAAGCTTTAGAAAGCGACGAAAAATACGAAGAAAAAATCTTAGAATTAATGCAAGCAGTTGATGACTACATCCCAACTCCAGAACGTGATTCTGACAAACCATTCATGATGCCAGTTGAGGACGTATTCTCAATCACTGGTCGTGGTACTGTTGCTACAGGCCGTGTTGAACGTGGTCAAATCAAAGTTGGTGAAGAAGTTGAAATCATCGGTTTACATGACACTTCTAAAACAACTGTTACTGGTGTAGAAATGTTCCGTAAGTTATTAGACTACGCTGAAGCTGGTGACAACATCGGTGCTTTATTACGTGGTGTTGCTCGTGAAGACGTACAACGTGGTCAAGTATTAGCTGCTCCTGGTTCAATTACACCACATACAAAATTCAAAGCGGAAGTTTACGTTTTATCTAAAGACGAAGGTGGACGTCACACTCCATTCTTCAGTAACTACCGCCCACAATTCTATTTCCGTACTACTGACGTAACTGGCGTTGTTCAATTACCAGAAGGTACTGAAATGGTTATGCCTGGTGACAACGTTGAAATGACAGTAGAATTAATCGCTCCTATCGCGATTGAAGACGGTACTCGTTTCTCAATCCGTGAAGGTGGACGTACTGTAGGATCAGGCGTTGTAACTGAAATCCACGAATAATTTTATTATTCGATTTATATAAAGACCCCATTATGGGGTCTTTTTTTATTTCTATAAATACATAACTTTACCGGCGATTTATCAACAAAAAATCCACTTATTACCCTAAATAAAAGGTAATAAGTGGATTATTTATTAGTTGGACTTTGAAAATTCACAAGACCATATTTTTACAATACATTTTCAAGTTCTAAAATTTTTAAAAATTCACTGGCAGCATATTTAAATGATGATTCATCGATATCGAAATAAGGATTATGATGAGGTGCAGTAATATTTTTATCTTGATTGCCACATCCTGTTAAGAAAAATGCGCCTGGTCTGACTTTTAAATAGTGAGAGAAGTCTTCTCCAATCATCATCAAATCAGATTCATTAAAACGTAAATGCATATCATTTGCTGCTTGTTTAACAACTTCATATGCTTGTTGGTGATTATGAAGTGGTAAATAACCTTTAATGTAATTAAAGTCATAAGTGATATCATTAGCTACCGCTAAACCTTGTAATAATTTTTCCATCTTAGTTTTGATATGGTTTTGTAAATTAGTGTCAAAGGTACGTACTGTTCCTTTGCAAAACGCACTATCTGGTATCACGCTATCTGAAGAACCTGCTTGAACCATACCAAATGTTAACACCGCTTGTTTTACTGGATCGATGGTACGAGATACAATCTTCTGAGCGCTTAAAATAAATTCAGCCATGATGACGATTGGATCAATAGTTTCTTGTGGTTTAGCACCATGACCACCTTTACCTTGTATCGTGATACTAAATTCGTCAGGTGAGGCCATAATTGGTCCTGGACGAGAATAAATAGTACCTGTTGGATAACCACTCCATAGATGTGTACCGTAGATCTTATCGACGTCTTGTAAACATCCATCATTGATCATTTCTTGTGAACCACCGGGCATAATTTCTTCACCGTATTGGAAGATGAAAACAACATTACCTTTTAATAGATGACGATGTTCATTTATGATTTCTGCAACGCCTAATAATATGGCTGTATGTCCATCATGACCACACGCATGCATACACCCATCATTTTTAGATTTATAAGGTACATCGTTTAATTCTTGAACAGGTAGTGCGTCAAAGTCAGCCCTAAATGCAATGGTTGGGCCGTCAACTTTTCCTTTAAAAGTAGCTTTAATTCCATTACGACCTACTGGCGTTTGAATGTCACATGACAATTGGCTAAGTTGGTTAACGATATAGTCATGTGTTTGCTTTTCTTCAAAAGAAAGTTCAGGATATTGATGTAAATAACGACGTAATTGAATCATTCTTTTTTCTTTTTTACTAGCCAATTGAAACCAATCAAACAAAACTATCACTTCTTCCGTATTATTATGATAATTAGTATATCATTATCTAATAAGACAAAATAGTTCAAAATGAATATTTATTGTTAAAAATACAATAAGTGATAAGGCTTTCATGAAAGGCGAAATTAAGGTATTATAAAGATAAATAGAGATACAAGGGGGATATGGTTGTGGTTCAATCATTACATGATTTTTTAAATGAAAATATAAACTACTTGAAAGAGAATGGATTATATAATGAAATCGATTCAATTGAAGGTGCAAACGGTCCAGAAATTAAAATTGATGGTAAAACGTACGTTAACTTATCATCAAATAACTATTTGGGATTAGCAACAAATGAAGATTTAAAAGAAGCTGCTAAAGCTGCCATTGATTCACATGGTGTTGGTGCAGGGGCTGTACGTTCGATAAATGGTACATTAGATTTACATGACGAATTAGAAGAAACATTAGCGAAATTTAAAGGCACAGAGGCAGCAATTGCTTATCAATCTGGTTTCAATTGTAATATGGCTGCAATTTCAGCAGTAATGAATAAAAACGATGCTATTCTTTCTGATGAACTAAATCATGCTTCTATTATAGATGGTTGTCGTTTATCTAAAGCTAAAATCATTCGTGTTAATCACTCAGATATGGATGATTTAAGAGCTAAAGCTAAAGAAGCAGTGGAATCTGGTCAATATAACAAAGTGATGTATATTACTGATGGCGTATTTAGTATGGATGGCGATGTTGCTAAACTACCAGAAATTGTTAAAATCGCAGAAGAATTTGGCTTATTAACTTACGTTGATGATGCACATGGGTCTGGTGTAATGGGCAAAGGTGCTGGTACAGTTAAACACTTTGGTTTACAAGATAAAATCGATTTCCAAATTGGTACATTATCTAAAGCAATTGGTGTTGTAGGTGGTTATGTAGCGGGTACTAAAGAACTTATTGATTGGTTAAAGGCACAATCTCGTCCATTCTTGTTCTCAACTTCATTAGCACCTGGAGATACTAAAGCCATCACAGAAGCAGTTAAAAAATTAATGGCTTCTACTGAGTTACATGATCAATTATGGGAAAATGCACAATATCTTAAAGATGGCTTAGCTAAGCTAGGATTTAACACTGGCGAGTCTGAGACACCAATTACACCTGTGATTATTGGTGATGAAAAAGATACTCAAGCATTCAGTAAACGCCTTAAAGAAGAAGGTATTTATGTTAAGTCTATCGTCTTCCCTACAGTGCCAAAAGGTACAGGTAGAGTTAGAAATATGCCTACTGCAGCACATACAAAAGAATTGTTAGATAAAGCTATAGAAGCATATGAAAAAGTTGGTAAAGAACTTAACATTATTTAATAGATTTATTCAACAAATCAAGCACTCGTATATTGCGGGTGCTTTTAAATTTAGTGGAGTGGAAGCAATGGATGAAATTCGACAACTTACATATGATGATGAAACACAATTTCTAAAATATATTAATGAATGGTACGAAAATGAAGAGAAAATTGTTCCTGGTAATACAGATTTAAAAAAATATACATCTTTTAAAGAAATGGTAGATCATATTAATAAGTCAAAGCCTAGAGAAGATTGGGTGGAAACAAGTACATCGTTTTACTTTAAAGATAATGTTATTGTAGGCGCGGTTAATATTCGCTATCAGCTGAATGAATCATTAACGCGAATAGGTGGACATGTAGGGTATGGTGTGGCACAATCACAACGTGGTAAAGGCTATGCAAAAGAAATGCTAGGTCATGCTTTAGATATATTAAAAACAAAACAAATTAAATATGTATTAATGACATGTAATCCTAAGAATTTTAGCTCTCAAAAAGTAATTAAGTATTATGGCGGCTATGAAATAGAACCCTATATCAAAAAGAATGGATCACCTGTTAAACGATACCATATTCCAATTAATTAATCATATGCACAAAAAAACATTCCCCTAAATAGGAGAATGTGTGTCGTCAAAAGTTAAATTAAATAGTTTTGTTTAAATAAACAAAATCGCAGAGATGGTAAAGACACTTGTCTAACTATCTCTTTATTTATGTTTTTAAGAATAGCATGAATATGCGTACAAGACAATATAAACTTTAAATTACCGACATTTTTAATTAAAATATCGGGTAAAGATGACTATAGATGTATGAAAATACGATAATGATGAAATACGGAGGATGTAAATATGTTGTATTTAACTGAAAAAGACCAACAACAATTACTCAATATGCGTGAAGTGATAGATGAAGTAGCAGAATCACTCAAAGCCTTTTCTGAAGGCGAAACTGAAAACCCTTTACGATATTCTATTCCATTCAATGAAGATAATAGATATTTAGTCATGCCTGCGCTATCAGATGCTTTGAAAATTGTCGGTTTAAAGACAGTGACTTTTGCACCTAAAAATCCGGAAAAAGGTAAGTCGACCATTAGTGGCTCAGTTATTTTAAGTGATTATGAAACTGGCGAAACTTTGTCTGTTTTAGACGGTGGGTATTTGACTAAAATTAGAACAGGTGCCATATCTGGTGTTGCCACAAAATATTTATCTAGAGAAAATGCAAATACTTTATGTGTGATTGGTGCCGGCGAACAAGCTGAAGGACTAATTGCGGCTGTTTTAGCAGTCAGAAATATTAATACGATTCACTTTGCTAGTAGAACGATAGAGAAAGCAGAAAGATTAGCAAAACAAACTAAAGATTTATATGATGTTAATGTTGAAGTATTTGAAGATGCAAATCAGGCTATTGAAGGGACAGATATCGTTGTCACTGCTACTAATTCATCAACTCCGGTTTTCGATAGAACATTAGATCCTGGTGTTCATTTGAATGCGGTAGGTTCTTTTAAACCTGATATGCAAGAGTTACCAACAGAATCTATGATGGTTGCGAATAAAATTGTCGTAGAATCAACAGAAGCAGCAATGGAAGAAACAGGAGATTTAAAAATTCCCGAACAAGAAGGCGTATTAACGCAAGATATGTTACACGCAGAGCTCGGGGATATTGTGGCAGGTCGTAAACAAGGTAGAACAGATGAGAAAGAAGTCACGCTATTTAAATCAGTGGGACTAGCAATTGTAGATATTGTCGTAGCTAATTACTTTTATAAAAAAACACAGAAATAAAAGAAATCAGGCTAGGACATAAATATATTTCAAGTTATATTCATATTTAGGCAGTAGTTGACTTACACATGCGTATTGACTCATGTGTTCAAATTAAGCTTTAGAGGTATACATGAACTAAAGTTCATGCATAAAACCGTCTAAGTAATAAATTACAAAGATGGTCTAATGTACTAAGCTTTTTCATTTCAAGTCAACCTTGCCGTGAGGACGGGCCCCAAACATAGAGAGTTTCGAAAAGAAAATCTACAGACAATGCAAGTTGGGGATGGACAACGATAAAGAAATACTTTTTCTTTAGAAATTAGTATTTCTTATGCATGAGTTTCACTCATGTATTCCTATTTTAAAGTACACATTAGCTGTGGCTAATGCGTAAGAGGTTGAGACATAAAGTTATTGTGCTTCTGGGAAACTGATTAACGGCGTCCCAAAAGCAGGATTATCGGCAGAAGGGACCCAACATAGAGAAATTGGTATTCCAATTTCTGAAAATAATGCAAGTTGGGCAAACGTTCACGATTCGACAAAATTTGGAAAACAATTCAAATGAATAAACTCAACTATTGAGTTTGTAAGAACTACTAACCTATGAATAAGGAAGTAGTTCTTTATCATCGCTCGGTTCTGCTCAAATCCTAAACGCTTTTGTCCAGACCTCTTTATTATTTCTATCCCACTCCCATTATCTTTACTTTCGATTTAATAAGGTCTGCGTTTATAATTATGGATGAATGACTTTATATTAATCATTAAAAAGACAATAAATATAATTAAAGATCCACCGGCTAATGCCAGAGGTAGCCATTCGTCTTTACTTAATATCGTACGTATATCTGAAATGATAAATAACATAAATATTATACTAGTAATTATTACGGTTGTTTGTTTTGATTTGTATGTTTGCAACGGCTTTTGATTATTCATAATATCATCCTCATTCAATAAAAATGTGACTAAGTAAGACTATCCGCAGTATCCTCGCAGACAAACAGCAGACTTATCATTTAAAATAGATAAATGTGAAATCGCTTATCTTCTTTATAACATCGATTAATAGTACTTTCAATATAAGGAACGCTTATTTATTGATAATCTTTAGGGTTGACTGCAATCACATTTGGAATGGTCTTCTTATACTCATGTATGTCTTCGTGATGATCTGTGATTAAAGCAGTAATTTTATGAATAGGACATACTTGGTAAAAAGCAATTTTATTCAATTTAGAACTGTCTGTAAGCATATACACTTCTTTAGATTGATTTACCATTTGGCGTTTAGCGTCTACAAATTCTTCACTATAGTGAGTTACACCTTTGATCGCATCTATAGCAGGAGTAGCTAAAAAAGCCTTCATCGAGTTAAATGATTGTAGTGTTTGTGTCGTAATTAAACCATTTAGTACATAGTTGTTATGATATAGTGTGCCGCCAGTCACGATGACTTTATGGTTAGAAGAACGAAGTATCGAAGCGATATGGATATCATTTGTAATGATGGTTAAATGTTGCTTATGCAGTAAAGCTTTAGCAAATAATAATGTGGTTGAACCTGAGTCGATAATAAGTGTGTCTCCATCTTCAACGAACTCAGCAGCTTTGTATCCAATACCTAGCTTTTCGTAATAATATTCTGTCTGTCTTTCATCGAAATTCAGCTCACTATATACATTTTCATTATTTAACACCACACCACCATGTGTACGTCTAATTTGGTTATATTGCTCGAGTTTAACAAGATCGCGACGAATTGTGGCATCATGTACATTAAATTCTTTAGCTAATGTGTGAACTGAGGCAGTTTTGTATTTAGTTAAATAGGATATAATTTTTTGTTCTCTTTCGGCAGGTAACATATTCACCGTCTCCATCTAGTAGTTTTGTTCAAATTATATAAATAATCCATGATTTATGTATGTTTATTATAGTATATCAAATACATAATAAAGGCTGTAGATGAAAGTATGACAATGAAATGACCATCTTATACTTAGCCTACAGCCTTTATATTATTGAGTTTTATTCTGTTTCACCGTATTGTTGGCTTTTCGGCATTTTAATGAAGTAAGTTAAAATTGTACTAATAAAGTATAATATACCTAAAATCCAAATTACGCCTAAGTCACCAAACGGTTCTAAGAAAATTCTTACGATCATTGGGCCTACGAACACTGGTAAACCAGCACCTAAGTTTAAAATTGAAAGGGTAGCACCTTTATCTTTTTTCACTAATGAAGGAATTAAAGCAGTTAAAGGTACATATGCTGCGATAAAGATACCCCAAGCAACACCAACAATTGTAAGTAAAATGATATTTCCGTGTGACCAGATAGGTACATAGCCCATTAATAGACATGAGATACCACTACCGATACCACCGAAAATCATAACAGTATTACGCCAACCAATTTTATCTCCGATAATACCCCAAATAAGGTTAAAGACGATATTTCCGAAGAAAATAGCTGACCAAACAGCTAACCATTTAGAAGTCGGGATGCCGTATGATTCTAAGTAAAGTGGTAAGAAGATTGGGAAAGCAAATTGTGCAGTAGTATTAATGACACGTACAATACCACCTACTAATACTTTTGGTTCTTCAACAACGATTGTGAATCCTTTTAACATTTCAGCTAATTTTGCTTTGGCATTACTTTTATCAGTAGGTAATTTATCTTTATTCAAGACGATTGCTAAGAATCCACCTAAAACTACCCAGAATAATGAGCTCCATAATGTTCCGATATGACCTAAGTATTTAATAGCAAAGATAGAGTAAAATGCACCTAGCACATTTAATCCACCAGTAAATACAAGCCAGAACCAACCTACAGCTGCGCCTAACGTACGTTGTTCAGAACGATATGAAATCCAAACTAAGAATGAATAAGCGAATAAAGGATAACCTAAACCTCTTAATGCATAAGCAGGATACATAATTGCTAAATTCTCAGAAGGTAGTGCAATACCAACAAAGAATATTGTTCCAATAATGTACAATACTAAACCGATAAACATCGTACGTTTACCGCCTAATGCTTCAGCTAAAACACCACTGAACCAACTTGCAATTGCAACCGTAATACCATAGCACCCAAATAACCAACTTACTTCATTTGAGCTAAAGCCATTATGTTGCAAATAGGGGCTTAGCCAACCAATTTCTAGGCCGTCTCCCATCATAAATATTAATATCCCAATGTAACCCCATACGATTTGTTTGGGCATACCTAAAAACGTTGTCTTATTCATCATTATGTTATCTCCCCTTAGATATCATGGTTTATGACCAGTGATATCTTAAATATGTTTTTTTCCAACCTTTATGTGCTGCAGTATCATCCATCGCCTTTTTAAGATCCTCTGTACTATGGATATCATAGTATTCATCAGGGATTAATTTTTTAAGGGCTTGTTGATACTCTTCATTTTCGAATGAAGCAATGAGTTGTTCAAATTCGTGTTTTGTACTTCTTGAACTACCTGAAAGTGTTAAACCTTTTTCTAATACGTCACGTGTATTAATACCAACTAAGTCTTCAGTAACACCCATTAAAACGATTTGTCCTTGTCTATCAATTAAATCGATTGCTTGGTTGATTGCAGATTCAGAGAATTTACCACCACAACATTCAAATACAGTATGAACGCCTTTATGACTGTTGAAATCATAATCAAATACAAGATGTGTTGTCGCAAAGTTTTCGAATGATTGAAGTTTTTCTTCAATAGCGCCGAAAACAATTAAATTTTCTTTTTCAATGCCATATATATAATGAAGTGCAGTTGCTGCTAAATAACCAACCGGGCCGTCGCCGAATACTGCAACTTGTGGAGAAGATTTAGTAGTAATCTCTTTAAGTTGATTGATTGGGAATAATGATACTGAACATAATTCAGCTAATAAAGCGACGTCTTCATCTAATGTGTCTGGAATTTTCACGATGTTATCTCCAGGTACAACCATTCTATCTTGGCAAATACCATCATAGCCGCTACCCATAAATACGGCATTTTCATCATAATTATCTAATAAATCTGTTTCTTCGAAGTCACCAGCTCTTAAGCGAGAAGGGATATTCGGAACGATAACTACTTTATCTCCTTTTTGATAATCAGGATGTTTAGAATCTTCAATAGTACCGATACCTTCATGGAATAATGCCATAGGCAATTTTTTGTCTAATGCTTCTTTACGTCTATTACCTGTGTAATATCTTAAATCAGCATGACAAACACTTGCTTTAGAAGGATTAACAATAACATCACCATCTCTAAACTCATGATTAATTGTTGTATATTCAAATTCGCCAGGTTGAATTAGGCGATAAGCTTTTGACTCGATGCTCATTTTTGTTCATCTCCCTTTAATACTTGTTCACTTTTATTTATGTAAACAATAGTAAACGCTTACAGTTGCCTGTGTCAATGATTTTTTATATAAAAATGTTCATTTTAGTTCTTTTTGAACTTTTATGATTGATTTATTGTTCATTTATGCGTATTATTTAGGAAAACGCTTACTTAAAAGAGATGTAGATAAAGTATGGGGGTATAACAATGAGTTATAGCATTGGAGTAGATTACGGAACAGGCTCAGGAAGAGCTTTTTTAGTTGATACAACAAATGGAAAAATAATAGATAAATATATAAAACCATATACACATGGCACAATTGAAAAGAATTTAAATGGTGTTAAGTTACCACATAGCTTCTCACTTCAAAATGGAAATGATTATATGGAAGTTTTAGAAGAGGGCGTTCCATATTTAATTGAATCTTCAGGTGTTAACCCAGAAGAAATTGTAGGTATTGGCATTGATTTTACTTCTTCTACAGTTATGTTTACAGATGAACATTTAGAACCAATTCATAATTTACCAGGATTTGAAAATAATCCTCATGCATATGTAAAATTATGGAAACATCATGGTGCTCAAGCTGAAGCAGATCAACTTTTCCAAACTGCATTAGATAATAAGAGTAGATGGTTAGGCTACTATGGATTTAATGTAAGTAGTGAGTGGATGATTCCTAAAATTATGGAAGTAATGAATAAGGCACCAGAAGTTTTAGAACAAACCGCTAATATCATGGAAGCTGGAGATTGGATTGTTAATAAATTAACAGGACAAAATGTTCGCTCTAATTGTGGTTTAGGCTTTAAATCATTTTGGGAAGAAAATGAAGGATTCCACTATGATTTGTTTGATAAAGTAGATGATCAATTATCAAATGTTGTACGTGAAAAAGTGGATGCACCAATTTTTAAAATAGGCGAAACAGTTGGCCAAATTTCTGCAGAGATGGCTGAGAAATTGGGTCTTTCAACCCATACTAAAGTAAGTCCGTTTATTATAGATGCACATTCAAGTTTATTAGGAATTGGTTCACAACAAGATAAGCAAATGACGATGGTAATAGGAACAAGTACATGTCATCTTATGTTAAATGAACAACAACATCAAGTGCCTGGTATTTCAGGTTCTGTTAAGGGTGCTATTATTCCAGAATTATATGCATATGAAGCAGGACAATCAGCAGTAGGTGATCTTTTTGAATATATTGCAAACCAATCACCGAAAGCTTATGTAGATGAAGCGAATGAAAGAGACATTTCAATTTTTGAATTATTAAATGAGAAAGTAAAGGACCAAATGCCAGGTGAGAGTGGTCTAATTGTTTTAGATTGGCACAATGGTAACCGAAGTGTGTTAAGTGATAGTAACCTAAAAGGTTGTGTGTTTGGTATGTCGCTACAAACAACACATGAAGAGCTTTACCGTGCATATTTAGAAGCTACAGCATTCGGTACTAAAATGATTATGCAACAATACCAAAGTTGGAATATGGATGTTGAAGATGTATTTGCATGTGGTGGTATTCCTAAGAAAAATCCACTAATGATGGACATTTATGCAAATGTACTAAATAAAAAAGTAACAATAATAGATAGCGAATATGCACCTGCTATTGGGGCAGCAATCCTTGGCTCAGTTTGTGGTGGCGCACATCAAACTTTAAATGAAGCGATTAAGTCTATGAAAGAACCTGTTTTATATGAAGTAACGCCAGATCCTGAAAAAGTGAAACGTTATAAGAAACTATTTAGCGCTTATAAAGAATTACATGATATTCATGGTTATAAAAAAGCGAGAATCATGCGTAATGTTGGTAAGTTAATGGAAACATAAAAATTTATGTTGGCACTTAGTGAATTGACAGAAGTTAGATTCACTAAGTGTTTTTAGTATCAATGAGTTTATTTATGAAGTTAGAAGTATTAGGCTTAAATAAAGGAGCTGAATGAAATGAATATAATGTTAACAGGTGCTACAGGAAATTTAGGTCATCATATTACTAACCAAGCCATTGAGCATGGTATTGACCGATTTTATATAGGGGTAAGAAATTTAGATAAAGTTCCAGAACAATGGAGAAATAATGTTTCTGTAAGGCAATTGGATTATTTTGATGAAAAAAGTATGGTTACAGCATTTGAAGATATTGATACAGTTATTTTTATACCAAGTATCATACATCCATCTATTAAAAGAATTCCAGAAGTAGAAAATCTAATTAGTGCAGCAAAGCAAAGTGGCGTTAGTCATATTATTTATATTGGATATTATGCAGATCAACATAATAATCCTTTCCATATGAGTCCTTATTTTGGATATGCTGAACGTCTTCTTGCTTCAAGTGGTATTGATTATACATATGTCAGAATGGCAATGTATATGGACCCATTGAAACCGTATCTTCCAGAATTAATGGACATGCATAAGTTGATATATCCAGTAGGTGAAGGTCGAATTAATTATATTACTAGACGTGATATAGCTAGAGGTATTATTGCTATCATAGAGAATCCTGATACATGGGGAGAACGTTACTTATTATCAGGATATAGTTATGATATGTATGAGCTTGCAGATATTTTATCAGATGTATCTCAAACAGAAATTAAATATGAACCTGTTTCATTAGAGACGTTTGCAAATATGTATGATGAACCAAAAGGATTTGGAGCACTTCTAGCATCTATGTATGAAGCAGGCGCAAGGGGATTACTGGATCAACATTCTAACGATTTTGAAAACTTAGTTAACGACAAGCCACAAACATTTAAAGACTTTCTAATGGAATAAAGGTTGTAATAAGAAGGTCATGAGACATGCAATACTGTCTCATGACCTTCTTTATATTATGCAGATTTTTTACGTGAATATAATAAAGTGATGCCAGTTATCGCTACTAATAGTGCGATTACATCAGAATGATTGCTACCTCCTGTATTAGGAAGAATAGCTAAATTGTCATGAGTCGATTGTTGAGAACGTTCTCCATTATACATGTTTTGTATATGTTTAGTGTTAGATGTTACGATATCTAAATTTGATTGAGAATATGATGTTGCGCTTCTTAGATAAGTAGATTTTGTATTAAATATATTAGTTTTGATTTGGTCATCACTTTGATTTGATGTTTCACTGCGCTTTTTATTTAATGACTTAGCATGATGATGCGTATTGTTTTGAGTCGCTATTGATATTTTATTGCTAGGGCTTGGTTGGTAGGCATCGATATGACTAACCGTTCTGTTTGAAGGTTTGCCTGAGTGGTTTCTTTGATGTGATGAGATTGTCGCTACATTATTTCCAGGGTAATAAGTCGTTTTAATGTCTTTTGTTTTTGGAAGTGGAACGACTTTGTCACTATGTTTATTATTTTGAGGCAGTTGACCATTGATGATTCTTTCAGGTTTGTTGGTATCATATTTAGATAAATCAGCATTTTTAATGTATTGAGCAACTACTTCATCTAAAGAAACACCTTCTTCTCGTTTGCCTCCGAACATGTCATAACCATCACCTTTATTAGCTGTGAAATCATTCGTTGCTACATAATATGTTTTATTGGGGTCTAATTTTTCGAATTTACCAGTATCATGATTAATGATTTGTATATCTGTAACTCTATCGCCTGACTTTTTATCCATATCGAACCCAATGCGAATAGACTTAGATACTTGTAAGAAGCCACCATTTGCCGTCAACTGTGGTTTGCCATTTTTTGATTCTGTAGGTGCACTTAAACTATGTTCAAAAGCTTTTTTTACGTCAGAGCCTTTTACTTTAATTTGAGAGATTAAGTTTCCGAAAGGTAAAACAGTAATAATGTCATTTTGAGTTACTTTACCTTTATCGATAGACGCTCTAATGCCACCACCATTCGTAATAGCAAAATCAGGTCGATGGCTAAACTTCTTAGAAGCATAATCCTCCATTGCATCGGTAATTAAATTACCTAAATTTGTTTCTTGTGTACGGGCAACATTACGTTCACCATTAAGTTTCACTTTGTTATTAGGAATAATGACTGTTGATGTCGCTTTTAAGAAGTCATCATTCGCTTTGTTTACTTGTTTTTCAATTTTAGTGTCAGGCTGAATGTTTTTTGTATCAGCAACGTTAATTAAATCAGCTTTAAGATTTTTCGTTTGATTATCCTCTCTATTAAATCGGATGCGTCCCACATTTTCTAATGCTGTTCCCGTTTGAGCTAATACATTTTTATCGTATGATTTACCATTTTTAATGACAGTATGAGAGTGACCATCTAACACGATGATAGATTGTTTAAATGATTTATCTTTCGATAATTGTTCAGTCAAATAATCGCCACGCCATTCTTTTTTAGTATTAGGATCTACACCTAAATGAGATAAAATGACAAAAACATCTACTTGATCTTTAATGTCATTCATAGCACGTTTCACACTTGTCAGTGGATCTTTAAATTCAACACCTTTTACAGCCGATGGTGAAGTCTTAGTTTTAGTTTCTGGAGTGGTCACTCCGACGATACCATATCGAATTCCATTTTTATTGATTATTGTTGATGGTTCGAAGTCACTTTTGCCATTTTTATAAACATTTGAAGTAATCATCGGAAAGTTTAGCTGCTTTTTTAATTTAAGTAATTGGTCATATCCAAAATCAAATTCATGATTGCCTAGAGTCATGGCATCATAACTGGCACTATTCATAGCCTTTGCCATTTCTTCACCTTTAGAATTATTAGACACAGGTAAGCCTTGGAAAGCATCACCAGAATCTAATAATAAATCGGGATTTTCTTTATCTTTAAGGCCTTTAACTTTAGGCATACCAATGACTTTTCCATCGTCTTCAACAAAACGACCATGGATATCGTTTGTATGTAAAATTTTATGTTCATTTTTGTTAGTACTTTTTGTTTTCGAGCTATCATTATTTTTAGCTTTTTCTTGTGTTTGTGTAGAAGTTACATATAGTTGCTTGTTCTGATCAGCCTGCTGTTGATGATTTTTATCATTGTTACTTTGATTTTTAGTTGAAGATTGCTGTTCTTTTAACTGTTGCTTTGGTGTATTTGAATTCTTGTTAATATTAACTACTGGTTCCTTGGTATTTGAATTTGGTTGTTCGTGTTGTGTATTTAAATGATAAGAAGTTGTGTTTGTAGCATTTTTATTTACTAAATCATTTCTATTGTTGCCATTACTTTGAGTATTTGTATCATCTACTTTGTTTTGATGTTTCGCTCGTTCCTCTTTATGTAAAGAAATATTTTGCGAATTATCATTGTTATTATTTGAAGACGTATGAATAGTTTTATCTTCAGGTAACGACGTCGTAGTATCGTCTTTTGAAAGTTGCTGTTCTATGTGGGCTCTTGGCGTTGAATCTTGACTACTTGTATTTATTTGTTGAGTTGTTGTGGCATTGCTCTTTTGAATTTCACTTTGATTTTCAGCTGCTTGTATAGGATGATTTATAAAACCTAAACAAATCAACATGATTAATATGAATGAAAAAAATAGACGCTTCATATTGGCCTCCTTAATAATCAAAAATATAACAAGTCAATTTTAGCATATAAATTTTAAATAAAAATATTCTATAAACATAATTTACTGTAATTTTAAGGTTTATTAATATTTGATTAACGTGTATGTCATTGTGAGTAATAAATATAGAATTTCCTCTAAATATTGATTTAATAACAAAAAATAGAAAATTTAACTTTGTACTCACTATATATACAAGAAAGCGCTTTTATATTATAATATAGATGTAAATCGAGAATTTGTTCACACGAGAAAGACAACGAATTTTCTATAAACACAAGGGGAGATTTATAATGAAAAAAATTATGATAACAGGTGCTTTAGGACAAATAGGTACAGAATTAGTAGTTAAATGTAGAGAAATTTATGGAACAGATAATGTACTAGCTACGGATATTAGAGAACCAGAAGCGGATTCACCAGTTAATGATGGGCCTTTTGAAATTTTAGATGTAACAGATCGTGATAAAATGTTTGAATTAGTTAAGGATTTTGAAGCTGATACGTTAATGCACATGGCTGCTTTATTATCAGCTACAGCAGAGAAGAACCCTATGTTTGCTTGGGATTTAAATATGGGTGGATTAATGAATGCTTTAAAAACAGCGCGTACATACGACTTACATTTCTTCACACCAAGTTCAATTGGTGCATTTGGAGATTCAACACCTAAAGTCAATACGCCACAAGTCACAATTCAACAACCTACAACAATGTATGGTGTTAACAAGGTTGCCGGAGAATTATTATGTCAATATTACTTTACGAAATTTGGCGTAGACACACGCAGTGTAAGATTCCCAGGATTAATTTCACATATTAAAGAACCAGGCGGTGGTACTACAGATTATGCTGTAGAAATATACTTTAAAGCAGTTAGAGAAAATCATTATACAAGTTATATTGATAAAGGCACATTTATGGATATGATGTACATGGACGATGCAATTGAAGCTATTATTCAATTAATGGAAGCTGATGGTGCGAAATTAGAAACTAGAAATGGTTATAATCTAAGTGCTATGAGTATTGATCCCGAAATGGTTAAAGAAGCTATCCAAGAACATTATCCAGACTTTACATTAGACTATGATGTGGATCCTGTACGAGAAGGTATTGCTAAAAGTTGGCCAGATAGTATTGATACAAGTTGTGCACGTGGCGAATGGGGCTTCAATCCTAAATACGATTTAGAAAGTATGACTAAATTAATGTTAGATGCCATTGAAGATAAAGAAAAAGCAACAAAATAATCTACTTAATCAATTTAACGTTGTAAATATTAGTTTTACTCCTTCTAATTATTTTTACATTAGAAGGAGTAATTTTTATCTTCCAGCAGTTACTTGACTTGTAAGATAAAACCGATAGTGTTTTACTTAATATATAATACATATTAGTATTTAGTTTGAATTTTCGGAAAATTTATTGAATACTAAATATACGATTGCTATAATCTAGTATAACTATTTATATTGGTAGCAATATTAGGAGGCCGTTATCATGACAGAACAAGTTAAATTTGAGAAACGAGATACGCTAAAAGAAAAACCAGATAATTCGAATTTAGGGTTTGGTCAATACTTTACAGATTATATGTTGAGTTATGATTATGATGCTGATAAGGGTTGGCATGATTTAAAAATAGTGCCTTATGCACCATTTGAAATTTCACCAGCCGCTCAAGGTTTACATTATGGTCAAGCTGTATTTGAAGGTTTGAAAGCATATAAATATAATGATGAAGTTGTTTTATTCCGCCCAGATCAAAACTTCAAACGAATTAATAATTCTTTAGCACGTTTGGAAATGCCAGAAGTAGATGAAGAAGTGTTGTTAGAAGGTTTGAAACAATTAGTAGATGTTGAACGTGATTGGATTCCAGAAGGAGAAGGTCAATCATTATATATTCGTCCATTTGTATTTGCGACTGAAGGCATTCTTGGCGTAAGAGCATCTCATTCATATAAATTATTCATTATCTTATCACCATCAGGTGCTTATTATGGTGGTGACACACTAAAATCAACTAAAATTTATGTTGAAGATGAGTATGTACGTGCAGTACGTGGTGGTGTAGGGTTTGCTAAAGTAGCAGGTAACTATGCTGCGAGCTTATTAGCGCAAACGAATGCTAACAAATTAGGTTACGACCAAGTGCTTTGGTTAGATGGTGTTGAACAAAAGTACGTTGAAGAAGTAGGCAGTATGAATATCTTCTTTGTTGAAAACGGAAAAATCGTTACACCTGCATTAAATGGTAGTATTTTACCTGGTATAACACGTAAATCTATTATCGAATTAGCACAAGATTTAGGTTATGAAGTTGAAGAACGTCGAGTTTCTATTGACGAATTATTTGAAGCGTACGACAAAGGTGAGTTAACCGAAGTATTTGGTACTGGTACAGCAGCAGTTATTTCACCGGTAGGAACTTTGCGTTATGAAGATAGAGAAATTGTCATTAATAACAATGAACCAGGTGAAATTACGACAAAACTTTATAATGAATATACAGGTATTCAAAATGGTTCACTAGAAGATCGTCACGGTTGGCGTTTTGTAGTGCCTAGATATTAAAATATTAAATTAATGCTAGGAGCCTTTATTAAAGGTTTCTAGTTTTTTTATGAGCAATCACAATGTGCATATATGTGTTGAAGTTAAAATGTTATTCCTTTAGTTTGGATTTAGATGATTATGTTTGTTTTGAGAATTTACTCTAAAGTAACTTTCCTACATTTTTAAGAATGATTGTACTACAATAGTAAGTATTGAAAGAAAAATAAAATATGGAGTGTAGTGATATCAATGGAATGGATACTGTTTGATAAAGATGGCACGTTAATAGAGTTTGATAAGAGTTGGGAAAAAATTGGTATACGTCTGGTTGATAAATTGTTAGATACATTTCCTGTTCATGATAAAGAAGTAGCGCACAGACAATTAGGAATCATAGATGATAAAATTGTTCCAGATTCTGTGATGGGTTCAGGATCTCTAGGTGAAATGATCAAATCCTTCGATGATGTTACCAGTCAAGACACATCTGAATGGACAAGAAATACGAGTCAAGAGTTAGTGGACTCAAGAGAGCCTGAAAATCATTGGGTAGATGGTGTATACGATACGATTGTAGCTTTACGTCAAGATGGCTATAAAATAGGCATTGTAACAAGTGATACTAAAAAAGGGGTTACCCAATTTTTAGAAGCAACACAATCAAAACATTTATTCGATTTAGTTATTTCAACTGAAACACATGCTGAAGAAAAACCGAGTCCCAAAGTATTAGACCCATTATTCGAAGTCTATGATGTTAAACCAGAACATGTAGTGATTGTAGGGGATACAGCAAATGACATGAAGACTGCAATTAATGCACAATTAGGATTGAGTATTGGTGTCTTAACAGGTATTGCTAAAAAAGAAGAACTTCACGAAGCGGATGTCATCGTTGAAAGTGCGAGTGAAGTTAAACAAGTGCTTGATAAACAATAATAATCGTGATTTTTAAAATAAAAAAGCTCCCGACTTTGTCTCCACTATATATGTGGGTAAATAAAGTTGGGAGCTTAAATATTTGGTTATTGATTATCTTGGGTCAACTTGACGATACGTATCGATAACATGTGCAATTTTATCGATAATAGGATTAAGTGTGTCAGGGTCGTTATGAATATCGTATTCATTTATATTCACGCGAACAACTGGACAAGCATTAAAGTTATTAATCCAATGATCGTAACGTTCGAATAATTTTTGCCAATATTCAGGGTTGGTATCAATTTCAATGTCACGACCACGCTGCTTGATGCGTTCAATGACTTCGTCATAATCACATTCCAAATAAATAAGTACATCTGGCTTTGGAAAATAAGGTGTCATGACCATGGCATTGAATAGTTCTGAATAAGTATTAAAATCGTCTTGACTCATAGTTCCTTCTTCTTCATGCATTTTGGCAAAGATATCTACGTCTTCATATATAGAACGGTCTTGTACAAATCCACCACCATACTCAAACATACGCTTCTGTTCTTTAAAACGTTCTGCTAAAAAGTAGATTTGTAAATGAAAGCTCCAACGCTCAAAATCTTGATAGAATTTATCCAAATATGGATTATGATCTACATTTTCAAATGAGGTTTTAAAATTTAACTTATCTGCTAAAGCTTGAGTAAGGGTAGACTTACCGACACCTACTGTACCTGCAATTGTGATAATGGCATCTTGTGGTATGTTAAATGAATTCATTTTATTTATCTCCAATCATTGATTTTACCTGAGTAAGTATCTCTTGATAATCTTTGTTATTATTGACAAAATCCATATTTGACGTATTGATGTGCAATACTTGAACGTTACTATCTTTTAAAGAACTATAAAATGTATGATAATCATGTTTCAAAGCCAGTAAATAATCATCTTCGATTTGATGTTCGAAACTACGATTTCTTTTAGTAATTCTGTGTTTTAATACATCTAATTCTGCATCTAAAAAGATAATTGTATTTGGCATTGTTAAATCCTCAGTTAAAATGTCATATATACGTGAGAATTTATTGAATTCATGACTGTCTAATGTATTTTTAGCAAAGATTTTATTTTTATAAATGTGATAATCACTTACTATACCTTTATGAAGTGACTCGATATCTTTAAACTGTTTGTATCTATTACATAAAAAGAACATTTCTGTTTGGAAACTCCATTTTGAAATGTCATCATAAAAGTCAGATAAAAATGGATTTTCATCGACAATTTCTTTTTCTTCATAAAAATCTAAGGATTGACTTAATTTGTGGGCAAGAGAAGATTTTCCAACACCGATTGGACCTTCAATTGCGATAAATGGTTTATTCATATTCACTTCTCCAAATGTTAAGATAGACAGTGAGTATTGTAACACAAGTGAGGTGTCTGGACACGAATGGAAACTGATGAATATTATATGAAACTTGCAATCCAAGAAGCTAAAAAAGCCGAACTACTAGGTGAAGTTCCTATTGGTGCAATTATAGTTAAGAACGGTCATGTAATCGCAAGAGCGCATAATCTGAGAGAAACGATGCAACAACCTACGGCCCATGCTGAACATTTAGCTATTGAACGGGCAGCCAAAGTAATAGGTAGTTGGCGACTTGAAGATTGTACTTTATATGTCACGTTAGAACCTTGTGTGATGTGTGCAGGCACTATTGTCATGAGTAGAATACCATATATTAAATATGGCGCAGCAGATCCTAAAGGCGGATGTTCAGGCAGTTTAATGAATTTATTGACGCAACCGGACTTTAATCATAGAGCACAAGTAGAGAGTGGACTTTTAGAAGAACAATGTGGTGATTTACTAAGAAACTTCTTTAGAAAGTTAAGAAAAAAGAAAAAATCCGACAAACGGGCTATACTAAATCATGAATCGGATTTGTTAGAATAGTGTAGTAAGGCAAGTTATTGTCAATCCACGAATCTTTAATATAATGAATACTATATAGTATGAAACGAGGTTAACGAATGATTAAGTTAATAGCAACAGACATGGATGGTACGTTATTAAACGCAGCACACGAAATTTCAGAAGAAAATCAGCAAGCAATTCGATATGCCCAAGAACAAGGTATTACTGTAGTCATAGCGACAGGTAGAGCATTTTATGAAGCTAACACGCCAGTTGCTGAGACAGATTTGAAAGTACCTTATATTTGCTTGAATGGGGCAGAGGTTCGAGATGAAACATTCAATATAATGAGTACCTCTCATTTGAATCATGAATTAGTGCATAAAGTTACTTCAAAATTAAAAGAGGAAGATATTTATTACCAAATCTATACCAATAGAGGTATTTATACTGAAGATCCACAACGTGATTTGGATATTTATATTGATATCGCTGAGAGAGCAGGTCAAAAAGCAGATGTCGAAAAAATTAAAAATGGTATTCAAAAACGTATTAAGAATGGAACTTTAAAAGTTGTTGATAGCTACGATGCGATAGAGGACATCCCTGGTGAATTAATAATGAAAGTGTTAGCCTTCAATCCTGATTTAGGAAAAATGGATCGTGTTGGACAAGAACTTGCAACGTCACCTAACCTAGCTATATCTTCTTCTTCAAGAGGGAATTTAGAAATTACACATTCAGATGCCCAAAAAGGTATTGCGTTGGAAACAATCGCAGAACGTTTAGGTGTGAAAATGGAAAATGTAATGGCGCTTGGTGACAACTTGAATGATATGTCTATGTTAGAACGTGTTGGCTATCCTGTTGCAATGGAAAATGCCGCACCGGAAGTGAAGGCAATTGCAACATACACTACTGACACTAATGAAAATAGTGGTGTTGGTAAAGCTATAATGAAATTGATTGATCAGAAAAAATAATACAATCGACAAAGGAGATATAGATAATGAAAGGACTAGCAATTATCGGTAGTGCACAATTAGGATCTCATACGCACGCGTTATCCCAATATTTACAAGGTCAATTTGAAGAACATGATGTAGAGTTGGAAATTTTTGAATTAGCGAAAAATCCTATACATCAACTTGATTTTGCAGGGACAACACAAGCGACTGAAGAGATTAAAAATAATGTTGATTTATTACAAAGTAAGGCTATGGAAGCGGATTTCTTCATATTAGGGACACCTAATTACCACGGTTCATTTTCAGGTATTTTAAAAAACGCATTAGACCACTTGAATATGGATTACTTTAAAATGAAACCTGTTGGATTGATTGGAAATAGTGGTGGTATTGTAAGTTCTGAACCACTATCACATTTAAGAATTATCGTGAGAAGTTTATTAGGCATTGCTGTACCTACGCAAATTGCTACGCATGATAGTGATTACGCTAAATTAGATGATGGCACATTATATTTAGAAGATGATGAATTCCAGTTACGTGCTAGATTATTTGTAGATCAAATTGTATCTTTCGTAAATAATAGTCCATATGACCATTTAAAATAAAAGCACAACTAAAATAGAAAATGATTAAAATCAACTCAAACAAGTATTGAATAGATATTAAAGAGTAGTTAGAAAATATACTAATTTCTAAATATCTACATTATATAAAACTTGTTTGAGTTTTTTGTTGCTGATAAGTAAATATATATTTTATTTATATTCATTTGAGAATTAAAGTATTTAATTCTCAAATGATATTATTGTTGTGATTTATTTAAAAAGATTATATAATGATATTCTTAAATCATTGAAGGTCATTTAATGATTTAAGTCATTATCTAACAAATTATACATAATAATTAAATGAAGTTTGATAAACAAGCATGTTTTGATAATAAGTTTAGAATATATAAAACAATAATCCTTTTGATTGTTATATTTGTCATTAAAAATATAGTGCGAATCGATTAATCATTATTTTATAGCGTAACTATATGACATATAGCTTTCAAAAGGATTATTTTTATGTAAATTTATTAATCAACTTATTTTAGTAAATGTAATGTTTCAGACATTTATTCATTAATTTTTTAATATTTTAATATTATGAAGTTTGTATACTTTATTAATAAAATATTATATGTTGCAAAATAATATTGCTTGTATTATATTTGTGGTAGCAACTAAAAGAATATACATGGTTGTTACATAGTATTTTGAAAAATTTTTCAAGGAGGAAGTAAATGAAGAAAAGAATGGATTTTTTACCAAACAAACTAAACAAATATTCAATTAGACGTTTTACAGTAGGGACGGCATCAATTTTAGTCGGCGCCACATTAGTATTCGGTATTGGTAATAACGAAGCGCATGCTTCTGAGAAGACAAGTACTGAAGAATCTACTCAATCTAATGAAGATATAGCCTCTCAAGATAGTGTTAAACAAAAAGGTGATGTTCAAACAAATGAACAAGCAACTAACAATAATGTCAACCCTGACCAAGTTGATGTAACAAATGAAGCAACTACTTCAGAAGAGTCAACAACGGAAGAAACACCAAAAGCTGAGACAACAAAAGAAGCGCCAACAACAGCGGAAGAACCAAAAAAAGAAGCACCAGCAACAGCAGAAGCAGAAGAACCAAAAGTTGACACAACAAAAGAAGAACCAGCAACAACAGAAGAAGCACCAAAAGCTGATACAACAAAAGAAACTCCAACAACTACAGACCAAACTCCAGAATCAAACCAAACTGATTCTCAAGAAACAACTACAGAACAATCAACTCAACCAACAACTCAAACTCAAAATTCACCAGAAGCAAATACAACACAAGAATTTGATACAGTAGTAAATAATGTTCAAAATGCATCAACAACTGAAGATAAACAAGAAGCTTTAACGAATTATATTGCTGATACAAACAATACAAGCAAAGAAGATGCAAAAGCACAAGTTGAAAACTTAGATTTAGATTATAAGAATCTTGATGAAACAACATTATTAAGTGTACTAGCTCAAGATTATTCAAATAAAAAAGATTCAACAACAACGTATGCTACACCACGTTCAACTACAACAACACCAAAACCTGTTAATCGTTTAGGTATTAAAAAATTAGCAGCAGTAAGACAAGGTACAAATGTAAATGATAAAGTTCATTTTTCTAATATCGATATAGCTATTGATAAAGGACATACAAATCCTCAAACAGGACAAAAAGAATTCTGGGCTACATCAAGTGATGTTTTAAAATTAAAATCGGATTATACAATTGATGATGATGTGCATGAAGGAGACCAAATGACGTTCCAATATGGAAAATACTTCCGTCCTGGTTCAGTAAGTTTACCTTCTACACAACAGAACTTATATGATGCAAATGGTGGATTAGTTGCTAAAGGTATTTACGATAGTAATACTAATTCAACTACTTATACATTTACTAACTACGTTGATCAATATAATAATATTAAAGGTAGTTTTGAACAGATTACGTTTGCTAAACGTGAAAATGCAACAACTGATAAAACGGCTTATCCAATGCAAGTCACTTTAGGTAATCAATCATATTCTAAAGATGTTATTGTGGATTATGGTAATAAAGAGAATGCACCTATCATTACAAGTACAAATTATATTGAAAATGGTACATTAGCACGTCATATGACAGCTTACATTAACCAACCCAAATCAACATTTACGAAAGAAATATTTACTACAAACCTAACGGGATTTAAATTCGATCCAACTAAAAATAACTTCAAAATCTATGAAGTAACAGATCAAAACCAATTTGTAGATAGTTTTACACCAGATACATCTAATCTTAAAGATGTAACTAGTAATTTTAAAATTAATTATAGTAATAACAACCAAACTGCAACTGTTGATTTATTAAACGGAGCAAGAAGTAGTAATAAGCAATATATTATTGAACAAGTTGCCTATCCTTTAGATACAGCAAATGATACGAATGGTAAAATTGATTACCGATTAGATACTAATGAAAAAATCTACACATGGTCAAACTCTTATTCAGTAACAGCAGGATCTTCAACAGCTAATGGTGATTTAAAGAAATATGCATTAGGTGATTATGTATGGGAAGATACGAATAAAGATGGTAAACAAGATGCTGATGAAAAAGGTATTCAAGGTGTATATGTCATTCTTAAAGATGCTAATGGCAAAGAGTTGGATCGTACTACTACAGATGCAACAGGTAAATATCAATTTAATAACTTAACAAACGGAACATATACAGTAGAATTTTCAACACCAGAAGGTTATACACCAACAACAGCAAATGCTGGTACAGATGATAGTGTTGATTCAGATGGCTTAACTACTACTGGTGTGATTAAAGACGCAGATAACTGGACGTTAGATAGTGGTTTCTATAAAACACCAAAATATAGTTTAGGTGATTATGTTTGGTTAGATACCAACAAAGACGGTAAACAAGATGATACTGAAAAAGGGATTCCTGGTGTAACTGTTACATTAAAAGACAAAGATGGTAACGTGCTTCAAACAACAACAACAGATGAAAATGGTAAATACCGTTTTGATAATTTAGATAATGGTGATTACATTGTTCATTTTGATAAACCAGCAAACTTAACACAAACTACAGTAGACTCTAGTGATGATGATAAAGATGCTGATGGGGAAGATGTACATGTAACTATTAAAGATCATGATGATTTCACAATAGACAATGGTTACTTCGAAGAAGATAGCGACTCAGACTCAGATAGCGACTCAGACTCAGACAGTGACTCAGATTCCGACAGTGACTCCGATTCAGATAGCGATTCTGACTCAGACAGCGATTCTGACTCAGATTCCGACAGCGATTCAGACTCAGACAGCGATTCCGACTCAGATAGTGACTCAGATTCCGACAGTGATTCCGATTCAGATAGCGATTCCGACTCAGACAGCGACTCCGACTCAGATAGCGACTCAGATTCCGACAGCGATTCCGACTCAGACAGCGACTCTGACTCAGATAGCGACTCAGATTCAGATAGTGACTCAGACTCAGACAGCGATTCCGACTCAGATAGCGATTCTGACTCAGACAGTGATTCTGACTCAGACAGCGACTCAGATTCAGACAGCGATTCCGACTCAGACAGCGATTCTGATTCAGATAGCGACTCAGATTCAGATAGCGATTCCGACAGTGACTCAGATTCAGATAGCGATTCAGATTCAGATTCCGATAGCGACTCAGATTCAGACAGCGACTCAGACTCAGACAGCGATTCAGATTCCGACAGTGACTCAGATTCAGACAGCGACTCAGACTCAGACAGTGACTCAGATTCCGACAGTGACTCCGATTCAGATAGCGATTCTGACTCAGATAGCAACTCAGATTCAGACAGCGATTCTGACTCAGATAGCGACTCAGATTCAGACAGCGATTCAGACTCAGACAGCGATTCTGACTCAGACAGTGACTCAGATTCCGACAGCGACTCAGACTCAGACAACGATGCAGATAAAGAGCATGGAGATGATGCATTACCTGAAACGGGTGATGACTCTAATCAAAACTATGCTACTTTATTCGGTTCATTATTCGCGGCATTAGGATCTTTATTCTTATTCGGTAGACGCCGTAAAAAAGATGCAAATAACAAGTAATATCCAATAAAAATACAATATTTATTAATGGTAAAAGCCAGGTTTAAAAAACCTGGTTTTTATTATTTTTATAAGTTACATAATTGTAGAAAATGTTATAATAAATATATGTTATGCAAATGGAGGTAATCATGAGAATTGAAGCAAAAATAAACAAATTATTAAGTTTTATAAAAATAGAGGATTATAAAAACGCATACGCATTTGTAAGTTTAGGAAAACCAAATGTTAAAGCGACTATTAAATTATTAAAAAAGACAAACTATATATAGAGAGAGATTAATAAGCTATGCTTAAAGTTTAAAAAAAATCTGGTGAGTATCCTCAATGGATAAAACTCGATTTTGTTACAGGGGAAGAAAATATATCATTTAAACAAATTAAAGAAGAATTGGAAGAAACGCGTCGTAATTATGTACAATTTGGTATTGCTTTTGATCAATATTGGAACTTAGCATTTTTACCTGAAGAAATTAATATTAATGCTTTTGTAAAACCAAATAAAGAAACAGGAAATTTAGAGTTATCAGAAGATAATATTAATAATTATTTAAGAAAGTATACCAACCATAAAAAAGGTTTTACCCATGAATTTTATAACGATAAAAATGTCATTAAATTTTTCACTCAAAGTTTTATATTAGATGAAGAGGAAGTTTTTGAATTATGGCCTGAAGGTAACAGAAAAGGATTACGTAAAGTTGATAACTTATCAGATGAAATAGATAAACTAATCAACAGCAGTGTGCCTTATTTATTAAATATGCTAGGGGAAAACGGTAAGTATAATTATGGTTATTTCCCACACTTTGATAAAAAAATTAATTTTTATAATATTTTACGACATTCTTCATCTATCTATGCTTTAATAGAAGGATTAACTTATATAGATCAATCAGTCGAACCAGTAGAAAAGGCAATCGATTTCATTATTGAAAACTATATTTTAGAAAAAGATGGTAATTGTTACGTTTTTGATGATACAGAAAATAGTAATGAGATAAAATTAGGCCAAAATGCTTCATTTATTTTTGCCATTTGTGAATATCTTAAGGTGAAAAATAATGAGCGCTATCTAAAAGTGGCCCAAAAAGTAGCTAATGGTATATTAACAATGATTAATAAAGATACCTTTGAAACTACTCATATATTAAACTATCCTGATTTATCTGTTAAAGAGAAGTTTAGAATTGTTTATTATGATGGTGAGGCAGCGTTAGCATTATTAAGATTATATCAACATGATAAAAATAATTTATGGTTAGAAACAGTTGAAAATTTATTTGAATTCTTCATTAAAAACGAGTATTGGCAATATCACGATCATTGGTTAGGATATTGTACAAATGAGTTAGTACAAATAAAACCAGAGGATAAATATATTATTTTCGGTATTAAAAATGTCAATGAAAATCTTGCTTTTATAAGAAGAAATAAATTAGCTTTTGCTACATTTTTAGAATTACTGATGGCTACTTATCGTTTGATTCAAAAAGCAAAATCTATTGGTAAACAAAATTTAATTAATGAGAATATTGATGAAGACAAATTTATAGACACTATTCATTTGAGAGCAGACTATCAGAGGATTGGCTATTTTTACCCTGAAGTAGCAATGTACTTTAAAAATCCTCAAAGAATCTTGGGATCATTTTTTGTTAAAGACCAAGGATATAGAGTCAGAATAGATGATATTGAGCACTTCCTTTCAGGGTATGTACAATACCAAAAAGCATTTAAGGATTAAAGGGTAATAAAATTCCCAAGGTACAAAATGTATCTTGGGAATTTTTATGATTATTAGAAATTATAACGTTTTAAGGAAGGTATGCCATTGTTTAATTAAATGATCTTCAGAAAATTGATTGGCAACTTGTATGCTATTTAGTGAAAATTCGTGTTGTAGTTCAGGATGATCTAATAGATATTTTACTTTTTCGTATAATGCATCTTCATCATTTTTTTCAATTAAATAGCCATTTTCGCCATTATTAATCATTTCTTTAGGACCATATTTAATATTGTAACTTATAGTTGGAACTCCGTGTGCTAATGATTCAAGCAGTGCTAAAGAAAAGCCCTCCATATTACTTGTTATAATTGACAGATAGGCATCATTAAATTCGTTTTCTAAATCTGGTAAAAAACCACGTAAAAATACATGATTCTCTAAATCTTGCTCTTTTATAAGATTTTGTAATTTAACTTTTTCCATTCCTGAACCATACATATGTAATTCTATATTTGGAAAACTATTTTTTAATTTTTTAATTAATCTGAGTTGGTGATCAAGTTGTTTTTCTGGTGAATATCTAGCTACAGAAATTAATTTGTTATGATTGATATTATTATTTGCTAATTTAATAGGATTTGTAAAACCAACAGGTATATTGTGAACAGGGATTTCTGAATTAACACGATGAGATACATCTAACTTTTGTTCATTTGTCGATGCAATTATAGCTTGGTATCTAGATAAATTGTTAAAAATTTCTTTATATACATTTTTGTAATTAGATGTAGAAACATTATTTGAATCTTTTACGTGTGTACTGTGTAAAACAGCAACTACCGGAATATTTGTTGAAGT
This sequence comes from Staphylococcus sp. KUGN1, assembly GCF_045984185.1. Taxonomy (NCBI): domain Bacteria; kingdom Bacillati; phylum Bacillota; class Bacilli; order Caryophanales; family Staphylococcaceae; genus Staphylococcus; species Staphylococcus sp. KUGN1. Next base: position 64,164 of record NZ_JBJQIL010000001.1, read on the forward strand.
TAAATTAAAGGCAGGTGCAGTGTATAGGTTTTTATCACTAAAGAATAAATCATTTTCTTGGAATAAAGTTTCGATAAAATAAGCTACTAACTCTTCTTCTTGATAAAAATAATGATTTTTATTATCAAAATTCAATACAATCAAATCTAACGTATCTTTGTCTGATTGAGCATGATAATATTTTTCAATTACAATTTCACCATTTGCGTTATGATATGATTCATATACCGTATTTTGGTTTACAGTCAATAACTTAGTACAACTTAAAAAGCCTCTAACATCAAATAATTCTCTTTTAACTTTTCTTCTATTTTTATCAAAATAGTTAATGTAATCAATGTTTTTATGACTAGAATTGAAAAAATGAGCATATATAATAAAAATACCATTATTATAGACCCTTACATCGTTCGTATTTGGAACATATTCTATATCATAATTACATTGATCTTCCCAATAACTAATCCAATCAAATTGATAAGTTTCATTTAAATTCTCTACTTCTTGAAAAAAGTCATACATGTTGATAATATCGTCTTTATTTATAAATTTCTTATAATAATTATTTAAAAATCGATTCCATTTAATAAAAACACATTTAGCTGGCAATCCTGCTTTTTTAAAAAGATTAGTACGATTTATCATGGCTTTTTCAATACCTGTCAATGTACTTCCTAAATTAAAACCTACAAAATAATTCATATAAATACCTCATATTTAGTATATTTTTCATTAATTATAACATGTTTATTGCATATAAATATATTAATGCATACAACATTTCGCTTTTTTTCTAATTATTTTAAAATTCTAACCATTTATGGTAGCGCTTCCAATTACAACTATGCTACACTACTAACGAGTGTAAAAGTTCATGAAGGGGTGGGACATAATGAAGCGTTATCGCTATTTTATTATTACGATGATTGTCATTATGACAATGATTAATTATATTGATAGGGGTGCTATTTCATACGCTCAAGAGGATATTATCAAAGAATTTGGTTTTGATACGATTGCTTGGGGCTCTATTCTAGGATATTTTGGTTATGGTTATATGTTTGGTTCGCTGTTAGGGGGTATTACAGCGGATAAAAAAGGACCGAAATTTGTATGGATTGTAGCAGGAACTGCTTGGTCATTAGTAGAAATTGCTATGGCATTTGCTGGTGAATTAGGTATTGCAGTATTTGGAGGTTCTGCTTTAGCAGGATTCGGCATGTTGCGTGTCATGTTTGGTGTGGCTGAAGGGCCTATTTTTTCTACAATTAGTAAAACCAATGCCAATTGGGCTGCGCCTAAAGAAAGAGGTTTATTATCTGCATTAGGATTAATCGGTGTACCATTAGGTGCACTCATTACAGCACCCATTGTTTCAGGTTTTTTAACAATTTCTAATTGGCGTTTACTATTTATCTTGCTAGGGATATTAGGCCTGATTTGGGTAGTTGTTTGGTCTATGGTATTTACAGATTACCCTGAAGATAATAAAAGAATTTCTGAAGAAGAATTACAATCTATTCGATCTACTGAGGATAGTTTAAATGTCGAAAAGACAGTTGATACAGAACAATCTAAAGAAAAATGGTATCATTTTTTTACAAGTACAACGTTAATTTGTAATATGTTAGGTTATTTTGGTTTCCAATATGTTAACTTTCTTATTTTAACTTGGACGCCTAAATATTTACAGGATGAATATCATTTTGAAATCCATTCATTATGGTATTTAGGTATGATTCCATGGATTGGGGCAGTCTTTACAGCTTACTTCGGTGGTCAATTATCAGATTGGCTTAGAAAAAAGACAGGAAGTCTACGTATTGCGAGATCTGGACTTTCAATAGCAGGTATGATTTGCGCTGCTACATGCTTTTTAATCATTCCATTTACACATAGTATTGTAGCGGTCATGATTTTAATGATGATTGGAAACGCATTTATTTTCTTACCTAATGCCGTATATTGGGCTGTAATTATTGATACAACACCTAACAATACAGGTACATACGGAGGTATTACACATTTCTTTGTTAATACTGCAACGGTCATTGCGCCAACATTAACAGGCTATTTAGTAGCATCTTATGGCTACTCTTCAATGTTTGTATCTGCAGTGGTTGCATCATTAATTAGTATCATTGCAATGTGCTTTGTTAGACCAGGTGAAAAGAAAATGCATATGACAAAATAAAAAATGCAGTACTTCCCAAATTGATATATTTGGAAGTACTGCATTTCTTTTATTATTTTCTATATTTTAAACGCGCAAAAGCATCATGTTGATGTATGGATTCTTCGTTACGACATTCGATATCAAAGCCTTCTATCCAATCAAATTCAACTAAATCAGCTGCTATTAATCGGATTAAGTCTTCAACAAAACGTGGATTTTCATAAGCACGTTCCGTGACACGTTTTTCGTCAGGTCGTTTTAAAATTGGATAAAGTAAGGAGCTTGCATTTGCCTCCATCGCATCTAAAATTTTATCTTTATAATCATCAATGACAATGTCATCTCTATTTAAATACGTTTTCACTGTAACGATACCACGTTGATTATGTGCTGAGTATTCACTGATTTCTTTTGAACATGGACATAACGTCGTAACGGCCGCTTGAATTGTTAATTCTTTGCGCGTTACTTTAGTACCTTCAATTGCTAAACCATAAGTGACATCAGCATTTCCAATGGCTTTAATTTGGGTTACCGGACTAAAGCGGTCAAAGAACCATTTGCCACTAACATCCACACCTGCTGCGTTTTGGTTCATCTTTTCTTGTAATGTTCTTAATACTTGATAGAGCGTATTAAATTCTAATTCAATACCATTATTATAATGCTTTTCAACACTTTCTAAGATACGGCTCATATTAATACCTTTTTCATCTTTATTTAAACTTGTTGAAAAGCTAAATGTACCTGCTGTTTGAAATTGATCAATCAATACAGGATAGGTTAAATTTTTAATACCTACTTCTTCTATTTCAAATAAGAAGTTTTTGTGTGTGCTTTGTAGATCAGTCATTTCATTTTTGGTAGTTGGTTTCGTACCTTCGATAGGGTCAACAGAACCAAAATGTTTCCATCGGCCTTCTCGTGTAGATAAATCAAATTCTGTCATTGTTAACCTCCATTAAGATTCGAAATGATATGTCCAAAATGGTTCGATTTCTAAAAAGCTATGAACTTGTCCATCTACTTGTGGACTTGCTAATTCTTTTAAGAAAGGGCCAGTTTGTGATGCATGTGCTTCAAAAGCTTTGATTTTAATGTCTTTATATTTAGAAATATCGTTTTGGATGTCTGGCTCGCCTAAAATATCTGGCGCATCATTACTGAATGCAACTAAAGTCAACCTTGGACGCTCATTTTTAGGCATGCGTCCAACAGTTCTTACTACAGCTTCGCCAGTTGCTTCGTGATCAGGGTGAACAGCGAATTTAGGATAGAATGAAATAATTAATGAAGGATTCGTTTCATCAATTAATTTTTTAATCATGTCATCCATTTGATCATGGGGTTCAAATTCTACTGTTTTATCTCGTAATCCCATTTTGCGTAAATCTGTAATACCAATCGCTTTAGCAGCCTCTTCTAATTCTTTTTCACGATAATCCGGTAATGATTCTCTTGTGGCAAATGGGGGGTTACCTAAATTTCTGCCCATTTGACCGAGTGTTAAACAAGCATAGGTTACAGGAATGCCTGCTTCAATATAGCTTGCAATGGTTCCCGCAGATGAGAAGGTTTCATCATCTGGATGAGGGAATATCACGAGTACATGTCTTTCATCAGTCATGATTTTGACCTCCTCTATATAGTAAATGGCTTTTCGCTAATTTCTAATGTAGCAGCCAATTGCCCTTCATAATTAAATCCTGCTATGAGACATTCGTTATCTTGGTTGACTTCGTAATGTGTTAGTCCCTGAACATAAACCCAACCGCCATCGCGAAGTTTTAAACCGATACGGTATGGATCTTTATCTCCGCCTTTTAGTTGTGCGTGTTCATAAGTCACTTGTATATTTCTTAAAAAAGTACCTGCATTAAATACACGTTCATCAAAATGGTTAGCATATGCACCATTTGTCGTCTCAACATGTAGGTAAACGGGTTTATTTTCATAAGAGGTGAGTAATTTCATCACTTCTTCATATTTGATAGGTTCCAACACGTTCACTCCTTACACCATTCAATGTGTTTATCAGTCTATTTTACTAAAAACAACGCAATAAATGTACATCTCTGCTCAATTTCTTTTATGAAATTTAAAATTATTCATATATATCAGTGTTTTAAAGTTGGCATATCACTTTAGTACTAAAAAAATGTTGTATCGTGTTATAATCCAAATGTAATTAAGGGGTTTGTTTTTATGTTGGTTGATAGCAAATTTTTGAGGTGATTAATTATGAAAATTATTAATTTAGGTTCTAAAGAATTAGCATCATTTTATGTTGCCTGTGAGTTATTTAAACAAATGGACTATAGCCCAGATAGTAAATTAGGATTAGCTACAGGAGGTACTATGACAGATGTTTATCAGAGTCTAGTTACACTATTAAAGAAAAATCAAATAGATGTCTCACAAGTGACTACGTTCAATTTAGATGAATATGTCGGTTTAGAACCTGAGCATGAACAAAGTTATCATTATTATATGGATGACATATTATTTAATCAATATCCATATTTTAATCGCCAACGGATTCATATCCCTAATGGAGACGTAGTTGATTTTGAACAAGAAGCAAGACGCTATAATCAATTAATTGAATCAGAAGGACCGATCGATATTCAATTGTTAGGTATTGGTGAAAATGGACATATCGGATTTAATGAGCCAGGAACATCATTGGAAAGTGAAACGCATGTAGTGGATTTAACTGAAAGTACAATTAAAGCAAATAGTAGATACTTTAACGATGAGTCTGAAGTACCTAAGCAAGCAATATCAATGGGCCTTCAGTCAATTATTAAAGCTAAAAGAATCATTTTATTAGCGTTTGGAGAGAAAAAGAAACAAGCAATAAATGACTTATTGAATCAACCGGTAAGCAAAGATATCCCGTCTACAATTTTAAAGACACATCCAAATGTAGAAATCTATGTAGATGACGCGGCTGCACCAGACTTAAAGAATAGCTAAGCTATTTTGAAAAATATATTTCGTTTAAAATAAAAGTGTACAGGGTAATTCATTCAATGAGATAGATAAATACAGATAAATTTGAAAGGATGAATTATAGTGGAATTACAATTAGCTATTGATTTATTAAATAAAGAAGAAGCAGCAGAATTAGCGAAAAAAGTAGAAGAATATGTTGATATTGTAGAAATTGGTACACCAATTGTGATTAACGAAGGTTTACCTGCAGTTCAACATTTAAATGAAAATATAAGCAATGCTAAAGTATTAGCAGACTTAAAAATCATGGATGCAGCAGACTATGAAGTAAGCCAAGCTGTTAAATTCGGCGCTGATGTTGTAACAATTTTAGGTGTAGCTGAAGATGCATCAATTAAAGCAGCAGTTGAAGAAGCACATAAAAATGACAAACAATTATTAGTAGATATGATTGCTGTTCAAGATTTAGAAAAACGTGCGAAAGAATTAGATGAAATGGGTGCTGACTATATTGCAGTGCACACTGGCTATGATTTACAAGCTGAAGGACAATCTCCATTAGATAGCTTACGTAAAGTTAAATCAGTAATTAAAAATTCTAAAGTCGCAGTTGCTGGTGGTATTAAACCAGATACAATTAAAGAAATTGTTGCAGAAGAACCTGACTTAGTAATTGTTGGTGGCGGTATCGCAAATGCTGATGACCCTGTTGAAGCAGCTAAACAATGTCGTGATGCTATTGAAGGTAAATAATGATGGCAACTTTTAATCATTATCAATTAATTTTAGATGAGCTAAAGGGCACTTTATCTCATGTTAAAGATGAAGAATTTGATGGATTTGCATCAGAAGTAACTGAAGCATCACGTATATTTGTTGCAGGTAAGGGGCGTTCTGGATTCGTTGCAAATAGTTTTGCAATGAGACTCAATCAATTAGGCAAGCAAGCATTTGTTATTGGCGAATCAACAACACCATCAATTCAAAAAGGTGATTTATTTATTGTGATTTCTGGTTCAGGCTCAACAGAACATCTTCGCTTATTAGCAGATAAAGCGAAATCAGTTGAAGCAGAAGTGGTATTACTAACAACTAAACTAGATTCTGCAATTGGTGAAATTGCAGACACAGTAGTTGAATTACCCGCAGGTACAAAACATGATGCCACTGGATCTGATCAACCTTTAGGTAGTTTGTTTGAACAATCATCACAAATCTTTTTAGATAGTGTAGTCATTGGATTAATGACACAATTTGACGTAGATGAAACGACAATGCAAAATAATCATGCCAATTTAGAATAAATCATAAAAAGTAACTCTCATGAAATGGGAGTTGCTTTTTTTATAGAAAAAATTATTGAAATTACTATATAATGAAAATATGTTATATGTACTTTAGAGGTGATCATCATGAATTTTGACAACTATATTTTTGACTTTGATGGAACGTTAGCGAATTCTAAGCAGTGCTCTATTGAAGCAACTAAAGAAGCTTTTGCACAATTTGGGTTATCTGAACCAAGTGATGCAGATATTGTACATTATATGGGAATTCCCATTGAAAAGTCATTTATAGAAATGAGTGACCGTTTTTTAACAGAAGATGCATTAAATCAATTGTTACAATTATTTAGAGAACAATACCGTCAATTAGAAACAACATATTTATGTTCGGTAATCGGTATATCTGAAACATTAGAACAATTATTGCGAAAAAAGAAGCAGGTGTTTGTGGTTTCTAGTAAAAAAACAGATGTGTTGTTGAGAAATTTAGACCATTTAGGCCTTGGTAGATTTATTCAAGAAGCTATTGGTTCTGATAAAGTAACACGTTATAAACCAGATCCAGATGGTATCAACTATATTATTCAGAATCATCATCTTAATCCGGCACGCAGTATATACATTGGCGACGCTATACATGATATTCAAATGGCTAAAGCAGCTGGTATTAAGTCTTGTGGTGTAACTTGGGGTGCTTTTGACGCAAAGGCATTATTAAGAGAAAATCCAGATTATATTTTAAATGAAGCGGATGAAATCAATACCATACTATAAATAGATTATCTTAATGCCAGTGAAGTGTTATTACTTTGCTGGCATTTAGAATGTTAAATGTAAGTTTGAAGTTATTAAAGAAATACAAAAGGGGCAATATTTATTTTGCTTCTATATAAACTAAATCATTATTTTAAAATTATAGAATTAATATACCTAAAATAATAAATTTGTTACATAGATTATTTGAAAAGCGATTTTACGGGAAATTTTGAGAAAAAGAGAGGCAAAAAACGTCAAATTTTAGCAATGATTCCAAATTAATAAAAATAACTGAAGATGTATATATATTTAAAATAGTATTTTTGTCCAATTGATTATGAAAATGAAGCTATGGTGAAATCAAGAAACATTATTATGAAATGACACCGATATCAAATTAAAAGAAATTTTAGTTTGATAAAGTGAATGGTGGCGCTATTTAGTGAAGATAGTACAAGTTTGTTGCCTTAAAACCATTGATATCATTAATGATTGACAAATATGTTTATTTTAAACGGTTTGGATCAAAAAAGAGAGGGTAAAACTATCTATATTTAAAAATAGATAAAAAAATAATCATTTCAAATTATTATTCGTATAACACTTAGTTAATCGTGTCGGGTTCAAATGTTAAATAAAATATTCTGCAAATTGAATAAACTTGTATTTTTGAAAAGAATTAATTTTGAATTAATTTGACATTGATATTTAACTGAGTATAATTATGTAACATATAAAAGGGAGTGTTTAAATTCATGGATTTCGAAAAAGAAAATATTAACATGGTCAACGCTCAAAAAGCGAAAAAAACCGTTGTTGCAACCGGTATTGGTAATGCCATGGAATGGTTTGACTTTGGTGTTTATGCTTATACGACTGCATACATAGGAGCGAATTTCTTTTCTCCAGTGCAAAACCCTCAAATACAACAAATCTTTACATTTGCTGCACTAGCTATAGCGTTTTTACTTAGACCTATTGGTGGAATAGTATTTGGTATTATTGGAGATAAATATGGACGTAAAGTTGTATTAACAACGACTATTATTTTAATGGCCCTTTCAACACTAACAATCGGGTTATTACCGAATTACGATACGATTGGTATATGGGCGCCTATCCTCTTACTATTGGCGCGTATATTGCAAGGTTTCTCAACTGGTGGGGAATATGCAGGTGCCATGACTTATGTGGCTGAATCGTCTCCAGATAAAAAACGTAACAGTTTAGGTAGCGGGCTTGAAATTGGTACATTATCAGGTTACATTGCAGCGTCAATTATGATTGCGTTATTAAGTTTCTTCTTAACACATGATCAAATGCAATCATGGGGTTGGAGAATTCCATTTATTTTAGGATTATTCTTAGGATTATTTGGGTTATACTTACGTCGTAAATTGGAAGAATCACCAGTTTATGAAAATGATGTAGCAACAACACCGAAACGTGATACAATCGGTTTCTTCGGTATTATTCGCTATTATTATAAAGATATCTTAGTTTGCTTTGTTGCGGTAGTATTCTTCAATGTTACAAACTATATGGTGACTGCATATTTACCAACATACTTAGGGCAAGTAGCGAAAGTAGACGAAACAACGACAAGTGTGATTATTACTTGTGTGATGGCTATTATGATTCCTTTAGCATTAGGATTTGGTAAAATGGCTGATAGAATTGGAGAGAAAAAAGTATTCTTAATAGGTACAGGTGGACTTACATTATTAAGTATTGTTGCATTTTCATTGTTAGCAACTAAATCTTTACCGTTTATTATTATTGGTGTACTTATCTTAGGTTTCTTCTTATCAACGTATGAAGCAACAATGCCTGGATCGTTACCAACAATTTTCTATACACATATTAGATATCGTACGTTATCAATCACATTCAACATCTCAGTATCAATTTTTGGTGGTACAACACCATTAGTTGCGTCATGGTTAGTTGAATCTACTGGTAATGTATTAGCGCCAGCGTACTATTTAACAGCAATTAGTGTGATTGGTTTCTTAGTCATTTTATTACTTCATGTCACTACAGCTGGTAAGTCACTTAAAGGGTCTTATCCAAACGTAGATAATGAAGAAGATAGAGCATATTATGAAGCACACCCTAAGGAAGCATTATGGTGGGTTAAAGAAAGACAAGATAAAGAAAACTTTTAATTTAATATGATGATTTTAGTTACTTATTGTTAGATACATTCTAAAGTGAAACAGAGTAAGTAATAGTCATTAAAGAAAGGCTAAAAGGTGAAATGTGTATTTCATCTTTTAGCCTTTTTATATTGCTATGAAAGAGTTACCTTCTATTGCCTATCTTTCAAATATAATCTTAGGTGAAGCGCCAATAGCATTGATATTAATTAAATTGAAAATGATTTTATTTGGATTGATGATGCATATTTCAATCACTATAGATAAAGTGGATTTTTCAGTTAATACAATCGTCCGTTGATTAGTATCTAATTTGGTACAGTAATAACTTGGTTGCATTGTTTCATTAAATACGAATTTAAGAGGTGTTGTGTCAAAATTTTTAGGAAACCAATTACCCTCTAAAACCTTAAGGAATGAACTATTTGGAGAGTAGGGATTTACATCTATAATATTGATTATTTCGAATTGAGTCATATAGTCCCTCTATCTTTCACATTATTAGTAACCATAAATGGAAGCATTCCATCTAAAATGAGTACCATCAGACACAGGTATCACATTACTGTCAGCTGATTGCGTAGTTAAACCATTATCCCATGGATTCCATATTAGAATAACACGTTGGTTATTATTTAATACAGCATTACCAGCAACAGCCATAGCATGACCAGCATGAATACCGTTTCTAGGTTCTACACTAGAACTGATTAAAGCAATACCTTTATTTTGTTTAGTTAATCTATCTACTTCATCAAACTGAGGCATTCTATTTAAGTAATTGACATTTCTACCTTGAGATTGACCATATCTCATCATTTCTTGAGGGGTTAACCCTGTGAATTGGAAGGCTTGGCCACTTAGATTTGGATGTAATGCTCTCATAATCATTTCAGCATTATAATGACCAGTGTTATAAGTAGCATTTAATAAAAATGCCATAGTATAACCTGCACACCATCCATTTTGGCCTTGAGTTTCTCTAATTTGCATATTTTTAAGGGTATTAACATATTGAGGTTGTTGATTAATAGCTGTTTGATATTTAGTAATTGGTTTTGCAATATGGCTTGTTTGGTTAAATTCATTACTATATCTTACGGCTGATTCTTTAGTAAGATTTTTATCTGATTTGGCATCTTGTCGAGGTGTTTTTAAAACTAAGTGAGGTGCTTTATCTTCACCCATTATAAAGTAACCTTTTTTACTAGTGAAGATAGTGACCTTTTGATTTTTATAGTTATTTAATGCTTTTGAAATGAAAGGGGAAACATTAATTGAATATTTTGCTTTTTTAGAAGGATTAGGAGAAATTGTAACGATATATTTTACATCGCCACTTTTATTAAGGACGGGATAATAGAAGTTGCCATCACTTTGTTTATTGAGTTTGTAAATTTTGAATGGCTCACCCAATGTATAAGCACTTTTTGAAGTGTGAGATGCTTGATCTAGCAAACTGACATGTGATAGGAAATTTTTCTTTGCTAAACGGTCAACATCTTTAGGAACATCCTTATTTTCTACTTTAACTTGAGTACTATTGGATTGTGTGGTTTCTTGATTTACGTTTGAGTTTGCATGTGCTTGATTGAGAAAACTAAAGATACTCAATCCCATTAAAAACAGTAGTACCAAGGTTATGGCATTGCGACATTTGGTTATCATATAAACACTCCTTTTCTATTAATTTAAAGGTAACTCTTTCATAAATTAATATAACATTATATTTTATACTTAAATCATAAAAATCTAAAGTGATATAAGTTTATGCAAATTCGTTAATAAAATTAATAAAACTATAGAATGCTTTGCTTGACTCTTGTGTTTTTATGCTTATATGTAAATTGGATTCAATAAGAAAAGCACTATTGTTAGAATAGCTCAAAGTTTCTCTCTGAGCGCCAAAGGGGACAACTTTGGCTAACAATAGTGCTTTTGATTAATATTAAGATGAGTATTTTAGGGGTGATGGCATTTAAAGTATGCATTGGTTAGGGGACAAGCAACTTTAAAATCATCATTTTGGGCAGCTATACAATATGGAATGATTAATGTTCAATAGCAAATAATGTATCTCTTCTTTGATGTTGAAAATAACACTCATGTTCGACTGAATTGCATAGTGTCTATGTCATTTTCTATTAGAGAGAGCAAGCGATAGATATCATTGTCATTTAAAGTTTCATCAAATTTAACTGTAATTGTTTTGAACTTTTTCGTGATGATTTCATACATAGGGACACCATTTTGTATATCTTGTTTATGAATAATCATGTTGTATTGCCTCCTTTGTCTCTCTACACTTTATATAATATCTCTCTTTTTAATAAAAAACATGAGGCTCTAGTATCAACTTTGTATCAGTCAAACATTGGAGGCAAGACTACGACTTTATGCGTAGTCCATTTTCATAATTTATAGAGACATAAAAAGCCCAAAAAGAACGTTAATGTTCTTTTTGAGCTTGAAAGTACCATTATGGTTTACACTTCAGTGACTTGTACGTCGATTTGTTCAACACGACGATTGGCACCGTGATCAACGGGTCCTACAAAATCGTTCATTTTCCAACCGTTTTTAATAGCTGAAGCAACGAAAGCTTTGGCTGCTATGACAGCTTCTTTTGGAGATTTACCGTTTGCAAGATAAGCTGTGGTAGCTGCTGCAAATGTACAACCTGCACCGTGATTGTAACTTTGTTGGAACATATCCGTTGTTAATTGATAGAATGATTGGCCATCGTAGTATAAATCATATGATTTATCTTGGTCTAGTGCTTTACCACCTTTAATAATGACATGCTTAGCCCCTTTATCAAAAATGATTTGAGCTGCTTTTTTCATGTCTTCGATAGAAGTAAGTTTACCTAGGCCAGATAATTGTCCAGCTTCAAATAGGTTAGGTGTCACGACCGTTGCTTTAGGTAATAAATATTGAATCATTGCGTCAGTATTTCCCGGGTTAAGTACTTCATCTTCCCCTTTACATACCATTACAGGATCAACAACGAAGTAGTCTGCACCAGATTGTTCATATACTTCACCAGCACGTTTGATAATTTCTTCAGTACCTAACATGCCTGTTTTTATAGCATCTGGACCAATTGAAATTGCAGTTTCAAGTTGTTTTTCAAATACATCCATAGGTAATGGTGTTACATCGTGAGACCATGTTGCTTTATCCATTGTAACGATAGCTGTTAAAGCGACCATACCATAGACATCTAACTCTTGAAATGTTTTTAAATCTGCTTGCATACCAGCACCTGCACTAGTATCTGAACCAGCTATTGTTAATACTTTTTTTAATGCCATTTGTATTCACTCCCAATGTTTTCTAATACATGTACCATCATATCACGATTCAAGTATGAGAAAAATAAAATTGTGCTATGGTAGGCTTGGTTAATTGTTTTAATTCAATTGTGTGATAGTCAATTGATGATTAACATCTATAAAAGTCATATCTTTTTTAGTAAGTAATTGTTCGTTTAATTGTATTTTAAATATTTGATTCGTGAAATAGGGTTTGATGTAGTACGCACAGTCTTTACTATCCATTACTAGTTGGTATTGTGTATAATGCGATTCTCCTGCATCGACCACTGCACCTTGAGGAATACTCACTGCGTCTAACACTTTAAAGCAATTCATTAAATTTACGCTTTCATCGTGTGATTGAGGCAAATGATGTCTTAAATAAGTTGTTCTAACAAAGCGCTCAGTAGATGTATAGCCGCCTGGTAAACCGTTAGTGCCTGCCTCACAACCCATAGAACGCACAAGAACTTTACCAACTAGTTGATTAGTTGACTTTTCAGGTGATAAAAATGCATAATTCCTTAAATTTTCAACATGCCATTCTAATTTCGGGGCATTGGTTAGTACCTTTACATGATTATCTTTAACGATAAGTAGACCATTATGTGGTTCAACTGAAACGGTATGTCCTTCACGGTCAGTGATAATAAAATGAAGTGGAGGTACAATATTTAGTGTTTCGTTTTTTTCATTCATAATATTAACTTTTTTAACTTTATGTTTTAAGTCTTGAATACTTTTAGTGAAACCTAGAACCCAAATAATAAATTCTTCAGGAGCCATATTGAAATAGCCATATCTCTTATGTTTACTGTAGGAAGCTTCACCGGTGAAATAATGATTCGAAATTGCTACACCACATTCATTAATACCATCCCCGAATCGATAGCGGCCTACCTTTAAATTTGTTCCTACAAAGCCATAGGTCAGTTTCATTGAAGGCTCTAAATCAAATTGATACTCAAAGTTTCTAGGTACTGCAGTTGGTACTCCGTTAAATTCAAATGCAAAGTCCATCGTTCTAGCTAAATAATGATGTTGTTGTTGTGTGAAAAATGAAAATCCTGTACACATATACGTCGCTCCAAACTTAAGTCATCTTAATATGCACTATATACAAAATGAATACATTTGTAAACTTTTCTATTTATACAGTTTACATTGATGAGACAATATAATTTATAGAGATAGTTGTGTTAAAATACCATTGAGGTGAATAGGATGGAATGGTCTGAAGTATTTCACAATATAACGACAAAACATGATTTTAAAGCTATGCATGACTTTCTTGAAAAGGAATATACAACACAAGTTGTTTATCCGGATCGAGAAAATATTTATCAAGCTTTTGATTTAACACCATTTGAAAATATTAAGGTCGTGATATTAGGACAAGATCCTTATCATGGTCCTAATCAAGCACATGGTTTAGCTTTTTCAGTTCAACCAAATGCGAAATTTCCGCCTTCATTAAGAAATATGTACCAAGAATTAGAAGACGATATAGGATGTCGACGTCAGTCACCTCATTTACAAGATTGGGCAAGAGAAGGTGTCTTACTTTTGAATACGGTTTTAACAGTAAGACAAGGTGAAGCACATTCTCATAAAGACATTGGATGGGAAATATTTACAGATGAAGTGATTCGCACAATTTCAGAAGAGCGAGAAGACGTCGTCTTTATTTTATGGGGAAAACCGGCCCAACAAAAAATAAAGTTAATAGATACGTCTAAACATTTTATTATAAAATCACCACATCCAAGTCCTTTATCGGCCTATAGAGGTTTCTTTGGCTCAAAACCTTATTCTAAAGCAAACGCATATTTAGAATCTAAAGGGCAAACACCTATTCAATGGTGTGAAAGAGAGGATACAACACATGGATAAAGACAAAATTATTCAATTAATTGAGCGTGAATTAGTTCAAGCTGATGAATCATCATCACAACATGAATTTGAGAAACATATGTATGCCATACACACCATTACATCTCTGTACACAACATCATCTACGCAAAGCTTACAACATAATGATTTTACACACACAGATATTGATACACAGAATAAGTTGACGAAGACAACAAATCAGCAAAAGTCGTATGATCATGTGACACCAGAAGAAATTCAAGCAATGGGTGGAAAGGTGACGCATACAAATCATTCAAATAAAGAACAATCATCCTCAACGTTATCTAATTCTAATTTAATGACAACAGATGATGAAATTGGAAACGGTGAATCGATATTTGATTTTTAATAATAAAGGAGAACGTAAATTATGATGAAATTATTTATTATTTTAGGGGCCTTAAATACAATGATGTCAGTAGGTACTGGCGCATTTGGGGCACACGGATTAGAAGGTAAACTGTCAGACAAATACATGTCTGTTTGGGAAAAGGCAACAACGTATCAAATGTATCATGGCTTAGCATTACTTATCATCGGTGTCATTAGTGGTACAACACCTATTAATGTGAATTGGGCAGGTTGGCTCATCTTCTTCGGTATTGTATTCTTTAGTGGATCATTATATGTTTTAGCGTTAACTCAAATTCGTATTTTAGGTGCCGTTACGCCTATTGGAGGCGTTTTATTCATCGTTGGTTGGTTAATGCTTATTATTGCTACATTTAAATTCTCAGCATAATGTATGATGATTTTACAAATTGCATGTAAATTTGATAACAATAATTTAATAATTAAGTTACATGACTCACCTTTTCGGGTATATGAATATCTCGAGGTGAGTTTTTAATTATGGAAAATGACAAAAATAAACAGGTAGATAGAGGCGACCTCAAACAAAACTTATCAGAGAAGTTTGTTTGGGCGATTGCATATGGTTCGTGTATTGGTTGGGGCGCATTTATTCTTCCAGGTGACTGGATAGGACAATCAGGTCCCATTGCAGCATCCATCGGTATAGTGATCGGTGCCTTGCTTATGATTTTAATTGCAGTAAGTTATGGCGCCTTAGTAGAAAAATTCCCTGTATCAGGTGGGGCGTTTGCATTTAGTTTTTTAAGTTTCGGTAGATATGTGAGTTTCTTTTCTTCATGGTTCTTAACCTTTGGGTATGTCTGTGTCGTAGCTTTAAATGCTACCGCATTTAGTTTATTGATTAAATTCTTATTACCTAATGTATTGAATAATTGGAAATTATACACTGTTGCAGGTTGGGACGTCTACATAACAGAAATTATTATTGCGACAATATTGTTGCTTGTATTTATGTTTGTAGCTATTAGAGGTGCAAGCGTATCTGGCTCGTTACAATATTATTTCTGTGTAGCGATGGTTGTTGTAGTATTACTGATGTTCTTTGGTTCGTTCTTTGGTAATAATTTTGCTTTAGATAATTTACAACCTTTGGCTAATCCAGAACAAGGTTGGTTTATCTCAATTATTACGATTGTATCGATTGCGCCATGGGCTTATGTAGGATTTGATAATATTCCGCAGACAGCTGAAGAATTTAACTTTGCGCCTAATAAGACATTTAAATTAATCGTCTATAGTTTACTTGCAGCATCAATGACTTATGTAGTGATGTTGTTATATACAGGATGGTTAAGTACAAATCAGAAAAGTTTAAATGGACAACTATGGTTAACAGGTGCTGAAACGCAATCAGCATTTGGTTATGTTGGATTAGCCGTTTTAGCCATTGCCATTATGATGGGCATCTTTACTGGATTAAATGGTTTCTTAATGAGTGCCAGTAGACTGCTTTTCTCAATGGGACGCTCAGGCATTATGCCAAGCGTATTCAGTCGTATTCACAGTAAATACAAAACACCTTATGTGGCAATTATTTTCCTAGTAGGTGTATCATTAATTGCGCCATGGTTAGGACGTACAGCGTTAACATGGATAGTTGATATGTCATCAACAGGTGTTTCTGTTGCGTACTTTGTAACCTGTTTATCAGCTACTAAATTATTTAGTTATAATAAACAAAGTAATACGTATGCACCTATTTATAAAACATTCGGTATCATCGGTTCAGTCGTATCGTTTATCTTCTTATGTTTATTATTAATACCAGGAACTAAAGCTTCATTATCATTACCATCATACATTGCATTAGGTGTATGGTTAGTATTAGGATTAGTCTTCTTTGCGATTCGCTATCCTAAACTTAAAAAAATGGACAATGATGAATTAAGTAGATTAATTTTAAATAGAAGTGAAGACGAAGTAGAAAGTATGGTCGAAGAACCAGCAAATCATAAATCATAAAAAATAGTCATGGTGAGTGAAGAGAGAATCTCTTTATACTCACCATGACTTTTTTATTTATATTATGACTTATAATTTCTTTCTTGTTCTATCGAAGCCAGAGATAATAATTTTTGAGATTTGATCTGCAAAAAGTAAGCCCAGGGCTATTGCGCCTGCGATTAATGTCACCTCTAACATCGTATTGATGGCTTTATTGAAATGTAAAAGGACTAAGCTTTTAGTAGCATCATAGGCAAGCCCTCCAGGTACTAATGGAATGATTCCAGTAACCATAAAGATAATTGCTGGTTCTTTCTTATATCGTGCCATATAGTGGCTTAATAAGCCTAACGCAAGACTGCCAAAGAAACTAGAATATATGGTGTGTACTTGTAAACCATTATAAAAGAGAATATATATCATCCATCCACACGCACCTACAACACCACAAGAAAGATATAATTTTCTAGGAGCATCAAATATCACGCAGAAGAACAGCGATGCTAAAAAACTAAATATAAAATTTAATATCCAAAACATATAACAGCTCTCCTAGACTAAAATTAAAATTGAACTAACACCAGCACCTATACCAAAGGCAGTGACAAGTGCTTCTAATGATTTAGTGGTAAACATTAGCATATGACCACCAAATAAATCTTGAATGGCATTTGTGATTAATACTCCAGGTACAATAGGCATGACTGAAGCAATAATAATTGTTGCGAGATCGCCATGAGGTATGAGGGTATGACCGGCAACAGCTATAATGGCTATGACGACGGAACCAATAAATTCAGGAATGAATTGTGCATGTAGTTTTCTATCTAGAATTTCAACGACTAGATAACCTAGACTTCCTGCAAGTAAGGCAGTCAAAATGTCTATAAGCGAACCATCTTGCAAATATAAAAAGCTAATAGCGATCATTGCTGCTGCAAATCCCTTGAAGGGGAGACTACTATCTCGTTTAGCAACATATATTTTCTCTAATTTTTCTTTAGCTTCTTCTAATGTGATAGCACCTTTAGTGATCAAACGAGAAATTTCATTTGCTTGAGAAATCTTAATTAAATTCGTATCTCGCGCATTAATTCTGAACATGCGAGGTGTTGATTCGTTGTGCAAATGGAATTGAATTACTGTATTTGTAACAAAGCTATTGCTCTCTTGATAGCCTAATTTTTTGGCGATGCGATTCATTGTATCTTCGACTCTTGTACCTTCAGCACCAGATTCTAGTAAAATGCGCGCTGCCAACATGACAACATCTTTAATAAGACGCTCATGATCGTTTTCATTCACTACTTTTGTCATTTAATCACCAATTTTTTAAAATTTTGAAGTTAGATTTATTATAGAGGATGTATTGAGAAAAAACCATTATATAAAGTTAAGGGTGTCTTAATAAAAGGCGAAATGAAGTAAAGACTGCAAAAGTAAGAAGACGTATTATGGTTGTTTGGATATATAATGTAGAATGGTTTTATATTGAACAGTATTTGATAATTTTTAGAAAATGTAGGTTTTGTAGGTTCAATTGTCAACTTATATAAACTTATTACATCTTTTATATAAATAAACACTAAAGTTATGTTTCAAATATTTCAAAATGGTTAAAATAACATTAGTTAACTATTACAGAATATATTGGGTAGCGACAATATATTTTTTGTAGTTAACTTATACGTAGTAGTGATTAAAGTTCTCCCAAGGATACTACTCGTCAGAAGTACACTTTGCATGCAAAGTGTACTTTTTTATGCCATTAAAAAACGATGAACCCCTATTTAATAAGGATTCATCGACATCGCTTATATTTAAAATTTAAAAAATTGAGTAAAGTCTTCTGATTTTAAGATATGGCCAACATAGAAACTGCCAAATTCTCCGTAACGTGCAGTTGTTTCATCAAAACGCATTTCATAAACAATCTTTTTGAATTGTAGAATGTCATCAGAGAATAATGTGACACCCCATTCAAAATCGTCAAAACCTACAGAACCTGTGATGAATTGTTTGATTTTACCGGCATATTTACGGCCAATCATACCATGGTTATACATCAATGATTTTCTTTCTTCCATAGGTAACATGTACCAGTTATATGCTTCATTTCTACGTTTATCCATTGGATAGAAACAAATATATTCTGCATGAGGTAGTTCAGGGTATAATCTAGCTTTTACATGAGGATTTTCATAAGGGTCCTCATCAGATTTACCTGCTAAATAATTACTTAATTCGACAACAGATACATATGAGTATGTTGGAATAAAGAAATCTGCAATACGTAGCTTATTAAGCTCGTTTTCAATTGAATTGAGTTCTTTCATTTCAGGTCGTAAGAACCATAATAATAAATCTGCTTTTTGACCAGTAATATTATAAACTGCTTGATCGCCAGTACGTGTTGTTCTTGCTTCCGCTTTACTGTTCACGAAATTTTCAAATTCAGTAATCATAGTTTCACGTTCTTCTTCTGGTACTAATCTAAATGTTGCCCAATCAATTGCGTAAAATAAATGTAAACTGTACCAACCGTCTAGTGTTTCGGCTGCTTCACTCATGTTTATCGCTCCTTTAAAACTATATGTTCAATTCATACTAAATTTTATCATAAACAAATAGCTAACTACTAAGTAAATGATTACAAAAGAGTGAAATGGCATTCTATTTTAAAATGACGTATAATTAGTTTTGTAAACGTTATTATGAAATGAAATTCAAGGAGGACATTATGGCTAATCTATTAAACGTATTAGAAGACAAATTAGCAGGGAAAAATGTAAATATTGTATTACCTGAAGGGGAAGACGAACGTGTGTTAACTGCAGCAACGCAATTACAAGTGACTGACTATGTAACACCAATCGTTTTAGGTAATAAAGATAAGATTCAATCATTAGCAAAAGACAAAGGTTTAGACCTTGCCAATATAGAAGTCATCGATCCTTCAACAAGTGAATTGAAATCAGAATTGGTAGACGCATTTGTTGAACGTCGTAACGGTAAAGCGACAAAAGAACAAGCTGAAGAATTATTAGATAATGTTAATTACTTTGGAACTATGCTTGTATACACTGGTAAAGCAGCAGGATTAGTAAGTGGTGCAGCACATTCTACTGGAGATACAGTACGTCCAGCACTACAAGTCATTAAAACTAAACCAGGTGTTTCTAAAACATCAGGGATCTTCTTTATGATGAAAGGTGAAGAACAATATATCTTTGGTGATTGTGCAATTAATCCAGAATTGGATGCACAAGGATTAGCTGAAATTGCAGTAGAAAGTGCCAAATCTGCTCAAAGTTTCGGTATGGAACCAAAAGTTGCTATGTTAAGCTTTTCAACTAAAGGTTCTGCTAAATCAGACGATGTGACTAAAGTTCAAGATGCATTGAAATTAGCACAAGATAAAGTAGCTGAAGAACAATTGGATAATGTTGTCATTGATGGTGAATTCCAATTTGATGCCGCAATTGTACCAAGTGTAGCTGAGAAAAAAGCACCAGGTGCAAAAATTCAAGGAGATGCAAATGTATTCATTTTCCCTAGTTTAGAAGCGGGTAATATTGGCTACAAGATTGCACAAAGATTAGGTGGCTATGACGCTGTTGGTCCGGTTCTTCAAGGACTTAATTCTCCTGTAAATGATTTATCACGTGGATGCTCTATCGAAGATGTCTATAATTTATCAATTATTACTGCTGCACAGTCATTACAATAATGGATTTAGGTAACAAATATTTTAATGGTATTGAATGGCGATATGTAGATCATTCTAGTGGCTTAGAACCTATGCAATCATTTGCTTTTGATGATACGTTTTGCGAAAGTGTAGGCAAAGATATGTCACCTAATGTAGTGAGAACATGGGTTCACCAACACACAGTGATTTTAGGCATTCATGATTCACGATTACCATTTTTAAAGGATGGTATTGCCTTTTTAACAGATAAAAAAGGATATAATGCAATAGTACGTAATTCGGGAGGTCTAGGGGTTGTCTTAGACCAAGGTGTGCTCAATATTTCATTGATGTTCAAAGGACAGACAGAGACAACAATCGATGAGGCATTTACAGTCATGTACTTACTTATTGCTAAAATGTTTGAAGATGAAGATGTAGACATCGATACACATGAAATTGAACGTTCATACTGTCCTGGTAAATTTGATTTGAGTATTGATGGTAAGAAATTTGCCGGTATTTCACAACGACGTGTGCGTGGTGGAATCGCTGTACAGGTATATCTATGTGTCGAAGGATCTGGTTCTGAGCGTGCATTAATGATGAAAGAATTTTATGAGCATGCACTTAAAGGTGAAGCAACTAAATTCACTTATCCTGACATTGAACCCAATTGTATGGCTTCACTTGAGACGCTATTAAACCGAAAAATTTCAGTACAAGATGTCATGTTTTTACTATTGTATGCTATCAAAGATTTAGGTGGACGTTTAAATATGGATCCTATCACTGATGAAGAATGGCAACGCTATGAGGGTTATTTCGATAAGATGATTGATCGTAATGCGAAAATGATTACAAAAATGAACGAAAAGTAGTATAAATTAGATATTAAAGACAACAAAATAGTAATGACCGTCTTATTCAGACATCTTTTGTCATCATAACTATGCACTTGAGACTGGTTGCATAGTCCTAGTTTATGATGCATTTTGAATAAGGCGGTTTTTTTACGCATTCATCTCTCACGAAAGCCAAATTTTATGTATTAAACTTGCCTTATTATATATAAATCTGTGTATTCCAAGAAATATTTGTAGTATTATAGTTGAGGTGGAAAAATTTAAGAATAAATAGCAAACTGTTTATATATTATTCGAAAAATGTTTACAAAATCTTATTTAAAGGTAAATATATGCAAGATTTTGAACAAAATTATAAAATCATGTGTTTGCTATTAATGATAAACTTAATAGTACAAATAAAAGCACGGGCATTAATAATACGAAACAGATTAGTGAAGGTATATTAAAAGGTGATAATAACATGACAAAAAAAGGATACGGGGAGTCTACCGGTAAAATTATTTTGATAGGTGAACACGCAGTAACTTTTGGTCAACCTGCTATAGCTATTCCATTTAATTCCGGTAAGATTAAGGTTTTAATTGAAAGTCTTGAAAAAGGAAATTATTCAGCGATTGAAAGTGATGTTTATGATGGGCTATTGTATGATGCACCAGAGCATTTAAAGTCTATGGTAACGCGCTTTATAGATAATACAGGTGTAGAAGAGCCATTATTAGTTAAAATACAAACGAATTTGCCGCCTTCTAGAGGCTTAGGTTCAAGTGCTGCTATAGCAGTAGCATTTACTAGGGCCAGTTATGATTTCTTAGGCAAGCCGTTAAGTGACGCAGAATTAATTGAAGAGGCCAATTGGGCTGAGAAAATTGCACATGGTAAACCAAGTGGTATTGATACACAAACCATTGTCTCTAGCAAACCTGTTTGGTTCCAAAAAGGACATGCAGAAACGTTGAAAACACTACAATTAAATGGTTATATGGTTGTCATTGATACAGGTGTAAAAGGTTCTACAAAACAAGCAGTTGAAGACGTTCACCAATTATGTGAATCACCAGAATATATGAGTCATATAGAACATATCGGGGATTTAGTGTATCAAGCAAGCCAAGCAATAGAACATCACGATTTTAATCAGATTGCCCGTATTTTTAATGAATGCCAGCAAGATTTAAGAAATTTAACAGTAAGCCATGATAAAATAGAAGAGTTGTTAGAAATCGGTAAAGCACATGGTGCCATTGCAGGTAAATTAACTGGTGGCGGCCGAGGTGGTAGTATGTTATTACTTACTGAAGATTTAAAAACAGCTAAAAACATTGTAGCTGCAGTTGAAAAGGCTGGAGCAGCACATACATGGATTGAGAATTTAGGAGGTTAACCCATTGGCAAAGAGTGGTAAAGCACGCGCACATACAAATATCGCATTGATTAAATATTGGGGTAAAGCTGATGAAAAATTGATCATACCTATGAATAATAGTTTATCAGTATCATTAGATAAGTTTTATACGGAAACGAAAGTCACATTTGATAGTGATTACCCTGCTGATCAATTGATTTTAAATGGTAAAGAAGCCAATGAGAAAGAAACTAAAAAGATTCAATCATATATGGATATAGTTAGAGAGATTGCTAATACAGACTTGCATGCACGAATTGATAGTCAAAACTTTGTACCAACAGCAGCTGGTCTAGCATCATCTGCGAGTGCTTATGCAGCATTAGCAGCGGCATGTAATGAAGCGTTACAACTTGAGTTATCAGATAAAGATTTATCGCGTTTAGCACGCCGTGGTTCTGGCTCAGCTTCACGCAGTATTTTTGGTGGATTTGCAGAATGGGAAAAAGGCCATGATGATGAAACATCATATGCACACCCTATAGATGCAGATCACTGGGAAGATGAACTTTCAATGATATTTGTGGTCATTAATAATCAATCGAAAAAAGTATCAAGTCGATCTGGAATGTCATTGACACGTGATACGTCACGTTTTTATCAATATTGGTTAGATCATGTCGATGAAGACATTAAAGAGGCTAAACAAGCAATTGAAGCTAAAGACTTTAAACAACTAGGTGAAGTCATAGAAGCCAATGGTCTACGTATGCATGCAACGAATTTAGGTTCTCAACCACCGTTTACATATTTGGTTCAAGAAAGTTACGATGCGATGGCTATTGTACATGAATGTCGTAAGATGGGAGTGCCTTGTTATTTCACTATGGATGCAGGGCCTAATGTAAAAGTCCTTGTAGAAAAGAAAAATAAACAATTAGTTATCGACCAATTTTTAAAACATTTTGAAGCATCACAAATTATTGCGAGTGATATTATCGCTACAGGCGTTGAAATAATTAAGTAAGGAAATGATAGAATGATTCAGGTCAAAGCACCCGGTAAACTTTATATAGCTGGTGAATATGCAGTTACAGAACCAGGGTATAAGTCTGTCTTAATTGCACTAAACCGCTTTGTTACAGCTACTATTGAACCTTCTACACAAGTTGAAGGTACGATACACTCAAAGACATTACATCATGAACCGGTCACTTTTTATAGAGATGAGGATAGTATTGTCATTTCTGACCCTCAAGCTGCCAAACAACTAAATTATGTTGTTACAGCAATAGAGGTATTTGAGCAATATGCCAAAAGTTGTGAGATTCCGTTAAAACACTTTCATTTAACGATAGACAGTAACTTAGATGATGCGAATGGTAATAAATATGGACTTGGATCGAGTGCAGCAGTGCTAGTTTCAGTAGTTAAAGTATTGAATGAATTTTATGGACTAGAATTATCCAATCTTTATATTTATAAATTAGCTGTTATTTCAAATATGAAATTACAAAGTTTAAGTTCTTGTGGCGATATTGCAGTAAGTGTTTATAGTGGTTGGCTAGCGTATAGTACGTTTGATCATGATTGGGTGAAACAACAAATCGAAACAACATCGGTCAACACAGTGTTAGAGAAGAACTGGCCTGGTCTACATATCGAGCCATTGCAAGCACCAGAAAATATGGAAGTTCTGATCGGTTGGACTGGATCACCTGCATCCTCACCGCATTTAGTAAGCGAAGTTAAACGACTAAAAGCGGACCCGGCTTTTTATGGTGAGTTCTTAGATCATTCTCATCAATGTGTTGAATATTTAATTCATGCATTTAAGACTAACAATATTAAAGGCGTCCAAAAAATGATTCGTCAAAATCGCGCCATCATTCGTAAGATGGATGACCAAGCATCAGTTGATATTGAAACGGATAAATTAAAATCATTATGTGATATTGCTGAAAAGCATGGTGGCGCTGCTAAAACATCAGGTGCAGGTGGTGGCGATTGCGGTATCACTATTATTCATCAAAATGTAGATAAACAAAAGATTTACGATGAATGGATAGAGAATGATATCAAACCATTACAATTTAAAATCTATCACGGACAATAATGAAACAATCTTTACAATGATAATTAATGATCATCTATCTCATCTTTTAGATGGTCATTGAGTTTTTCATTTAAAAAGGTTGTTTTTTTATGTTCTAAAAGCGTGTTGGAAAAAAAGACCTTGAATTTTTAAATAAAAAGAGTAAAATAATTAGAGTTAATAATTAATAGAAACGAGCGGGACAGAAGTAATGAAGAACCACTTTTCGATTATTATGTAGTGGTTCAAACGCATTAACCTTAGCTCATTTATTCTTAATAAGAATTATAGATATTATGAATATGCGTAAGAAATACTAAGGTTTTAAAGAAAAGAATGGCTTTAAAAGCCACTATTGGTAAATATGATTATATACTGGGACATTTATTCATGTTCCAGACAATTAACATGAACGTTAAAAAGTAGATTGGAAATAAAACAAATGAGCAGAAAGGTGGGAAGCAATATGAAGAATAAGTTTTTAATTTGTGATGAATGTCAGGCTGTAAATATTAAAACATTAAAAAAGAAATTAGAAAAACTTGATCCTGATGCAGAGATAGAAATTGGTTGTCAGTCATATTGTGGTCCTGGTAGACGAAAAACCTTTGCATTTGTGAATAATCGTCCGTTTGCTGCTTTGACTGAAGAAGAATTAATGGAAAAGGTTACGAAACAACTTAAAAAACCTAGAGATCCTGAAGAAGAAGAGCGACTAAGAAAGCGAAATGAAGAACGTAAACGTCGTAAAGAAGAACAAGATCGTAAATTAAAAGAAAAGCTAGCTAAGAAAAAAGCAGTTAAATAATATATGATGAATGAAGAGGTCGGGACAAAATCCTGCTTTTGGGACACTGTTAAAGCGTTTCAAATGCACAAAACTTTTGTCAGACCTCTTTTTTTGTTAATAATAAAGTAGCGATTTCCTTATGAATGATTAGATTTAAATTAGGGTAAATATTAAATATATAATCACTGAAGGAGAGATGTCTATTATGGCTAAAGAAGTCACTTTAGGTAAATCAGATGTTAAAGTTTTCCCTATTGCATTAGGTACAAATGCAGTTGGTGGACACAACTTATATCCAAATTTAGATGAGGAACAAGGAAAAGAAGTTGTAAGAAAAGCAATAGATCATGGTATTACTTTACTTGATACAGCCTATATATACGGTCCAGAGCGTTCTGAAGAATTAGTTGGAGAAGTAGTCAAAGAATATCCTAGAGAACAGGTTAAAATTGCTACCAAAGGATCTCATTATTTCGATGAAGATGATAATGTACAACAAAATAATGACCCTGAATTTATTAAACAACAAGTTGAAAACAGTTTGAAACGTCTACAAACTGACTATATAGACTTGTATTATATTCATTTCCCAGATGATAATACGCCAAAAGACAAAGCTGTCGCTGCTTTACAAGAGCTAAAAGAAGAAGGGAAAATCAAAGCAATTGGTGTATCTAACTTTACATTAGACCAATTGAAAGAGGCTAATAAAGATGGCTATGTAGATGTTGTGCAGTTAGAATATAATTTATTGCATAGAGAAAATGAAGAAGTGATGCAATATGCAGCAGAAAATCAAATTACATTTGTACCATATTTCCCATTAGCTTCTGGTATTCTAGCTGGTAAGTATGATGAAGATACAACATTTGATGATCACCGTGCGACAAGAAGAGACTTTAAACCAGAAGTGTTTAAAGATAACGTGCGTCGTGTCAATCAACTTAAAGATATCGCCGAAGCGCATCAAACTTCTATTGCTAATATCGTTTTAGCATTTTACTTAACTCGTCCTGCATTAGACGTTGTTATCCCTGGAGCTAAACGTGCAGAACAAGTGATAGAAAATATTGATGCAGCTAATGTCGAATTATCTCAAGATGAAATTAATCAAATTGATTCATTATTCCCGATTAATAAATAATATTGAAAGTGATGAAATCATTTGAGTCACTAACTTTTTTTAGAATATGCCCGTAAAGGAACTAGTACATAGTTTTTTACGGGTATTTTTTTAATGGAAAAATTATCTTTGGATAATAACAATATTTTGCTCAATACATACATAAAACTTTTATAAACGGGTAAGGAAAGATATTGAATAAATGAAAGCGTTTCAAACTGAAATGATATAGGAGGAATAATGAATGATTACGGTATTATTTGGTGGGAGTCGTCCAGAAGGCAATACTGCACAACTCACAAAATATGCTCTAGAAAATGTTGAACACCAGTGGTTAGATCTTACTAAATATCAATTGAATCCAGTAAGAGATGTGCGTCATGATAATAAAAATATTGAGACATATTCTGATGACTACGAACAACTCATACAAACTGTATTAGATAGTGATGTCGTTATCTTTGCGTCACCGGTTTATTGGTACAGTGTATCAGCTTCAATGAAAGCTTTTATTGATCATTGGTCTGAATCGATGGTAGATCCAAGATATTCAGATTTTAAAGAAGTGATGTCTAAAAAAGAATTTAGATTAATTTTAGTGGGTGGCGATTGTCCGAAAGTTAAAGCCAAGCCATGTATTGCTCAAATGAAATATACATTAGAATTTATTGGTGGCGAATTAGCAGGCTATATTGTTGGCACGGCCGAAAGACCTGGAGACATTATGAAAGACACCTACGCTTTAGAAAGAGCTAAAGAATGGAATAACAAATTTAGTCAAAGCAATTCTTAAGATTGTTTAAATAGGTAATGACTTAATACCCCCTTTACTATAACTTAATGTATCGGGGGTCTTAATATTTTATGAGTTGTTTCAACAGTAGAGGCATCATTAAAAAAACCGATTTATAAAAATGATAGATGTTTTCATAAATACTTTTAAAAAATATATAAGTACAAAACGTTTAATTCACTCTATTAAATGAATAGGATATATATGTGATATAATACATTTATTAATAACTTGGAATTGTTAGGGGAGACATACATGTATAGAGTTAGAGAAGCAACAAGTGCCGATGCGGTAGCAATTAGAGATGTCGCAACAAAGGCTTGGTACAATACGTATTTAAATATTTATGCTGCAAGTACGATCAATGAATTATTAGCAGCTTCATATAATGAAGAACATTTGAAGAAAAGAATGCAAGAACAACTCTTTTTAGTTGCCGAAGAAGATGAAGAAATTGTTGGCTTTGCCAATTTTATTTATGGAGAAGAATTATATTTATCAGCACATTATGTACATCCTGAATCTCAACATAAAGGATATGGTACACATCTATTAGAAAAGGGATTAGAGGCATTTAAAGGCCAATACGATACAGTTTATTTGGAAGTTGATAATCAAAATGATGAAGGTATTCACTTCTATAAAGAACAAGGATTTGAAACGATTCGCTCATATCAACCTGAAATGTATGGCGAAGTTATGAATTTGGCTTTAATGAAAAAGACGTTCTAAGACGTTTGCCATCAATATATCAAAGCAAAGGTAGAGGCATTGACGAAAGTCTCTTATAAAAAGGAGGTATTACATGACACAATCATTGTATACAACGAGTAAATTAGCAGAGGAAAAAGTATTTAAAGATCCTATACATAGATATATTCACGTTAAAGATCAATTGATTTGGGATTTAGTTAAGACGAAAGAATTTCAACGATTACGTAGAATAAAGCAACTTGGTACATTATATCTTTCCTTTCATACTGCTGAACATAGTCGTTTCGGTCACTCTTTAGGTGTGTATGAAATTGTTCGACGCATGATAGATGAAACGTTTGAAGGGCGTGACGCGTGGGATAACAATGATCGTCCTCTTGCTTTATGTGCTGCATTGTTACATGATTTGGGTCATGGCCCTTTCTCTCATAGTTTTGAAAAGATTTTCAATATGGATCACGAAGCGTTTACTCAGGCGATTATTACAGGTGATACTGAAGTAAATGAAGTGCTAAGTCGTGTGTCAGATACATTTCCTCAAGAAGTGGCAGATGTGATTAATAAAACACATCACAATAAACTAGTTATTTCTATGATATCGTCTCAAATTGATGCTGATAGAATGGACTATTTACAACGCGATGCGTATTTTACTGGCGTGTCTTATGGTGCGTTTGATATGGAACGTATATTACGATTAATGCGTCCATCCAAAGACGAAGTGTTAATTAAAGAAAGCGGTATGCATGCAGTTGAAAATTTTATCATGAGTCGTTATCAAATGTATTGGCAAATTTATTTCCATCCAGTTAGTCGAGGTGGAGAAGTATTGCTTAATAATTGTTTGAAAAGAGCAAAGCAATTATATAATGAAGGTTATCAATTTAAAAAATCACCAGAAGATTTTATTCCATTCTTTGAAGGCACAATGACAATTCAACAATATGTAGATTTAGATGAAGCGGTTGTCTTATATTATCTGAAAAAATGGATTGATGAAGATGACGAGATTTTAAGTGATTTATCACGTCGTTTTATTAATCGTGATTTATTTAAATACATTCCATTTGATGGTTCGATTATTACCATCTCTGAACTTCAAGAATTGTTTGAAGCAGGTGGTATTAATCCGGATTATTATTTCGTGAGCGAATCATTTTCTGACTTGCCTTATGATTATGATAGACCGGGTTCCAATCGTAAACCAATTCATTTATTAAGACGAGATGGTACGATAAGAGAAATTAGTAATCAATCCCTAGTGATAAATAGTATTACAGGAATTAATAGAGAAGATTATAAATTGTACTACCCTAAAGAATTAGTTTTAAATATTGAAGATGACATGATTAAAGGCTCTATTATCAATCTATTAAATGAATTAAATTAATGATTTGATAGAATGTGCTAGCTCATTTAATATAGTAATCAGTTGAAAATTGTATGAGGAGGTACCGATGGTGACTGAGAAAAAAGGATTTAATTTTAACATCATAAAAAATGACCCATTAGATGGCCATAAAGGTACAAATATCGGTTCAATTAGTTTAGATAATATTGCGCCTGTCTTTATAGATGTTGAGAATCAAGAAGCTTTTGTTGATATTGGTGGTATGCATGCCCGTGCCAAAGTTGAAAAAGGTGTAAAATGGATTACAGATAAATCAGAAGTAGAAGGCGAAGAAGCTAAAGAATACTGGTTATGTTGGGTTACAACTGAAAGAGGCGAAAACGGTCCTTATTATGCAGGTGTAACGGCATGTTACTTATTAGTAAACAAAAGTATTAGACGTGGATATAAGAGTATGCCAGAACACGTTAATATGATGGATAAATCAATGAAACATCAAATTATTATCGACCATATTGGTGAAGACAATAAAAAAGTATTAAAAACATTTTTACAAAATCATAATGAAGAAATGTGGAACAACTCTACAGAAGAATTGTTTAAGGCATTGGGATAAAGCCAATTGTAAATGTAAATGAATTTTATCTAAACAATTAGAGTTTTAACTTAATATTAATTTGATATTATAGGTTACTTTTCCTTATAAAAAATATAGGAAGAAGTAACCTTATTTTTATAAGGGTATTAATATTTAAAGTATTATTTTTGAAATATATTAATAAAATGTTTGAAAGTATTAACAAATTCATCAAAAAATTGTATATTTAAATTAAATAAAAAATAAGGAGGTATTATATGTCTGAACAACAAAAAGATAACAATGCGTTAGTTTTTATAATCCTTGGATGGGTCTTTTCTGGGTTATCACTAATTATACTGCCAATTATATTTGGTCCAGCAGGTGTTGTTTTTGGGGCTTTAACAATTAGTAAAGGTAAAAAAGTACATGGTATAGTTATTATCATTGCTGCAATTGTTTTTGCATTAATTGGATTTACATTAGGCTATATTATTGCTTCGCAAGCAGGTCTTTAAATTTTATAAATAATTACATAAAACTATAAATAAGCTACTCATTTCTATTTAGAAATGAGTAGCCAGTTTTTTAAAGTAGTCATTATCTATATTCAATCAAAAAGAGAATAGGGGATGGGTTTATGCAATTCAAATTAAAAGAAGAAGAACTGATTGATTTTTTAGAATTGAAATTTCCGGAATACACCTTTGTTAAAGGTAGACTTCTAGTGGGACAACATAAACAAGAAGATTTGCATGTCTATTATTTAGGGGAAGAAACGTTGGCATGTTTAACTATTGCATTTAAAACATTTGAAATTAGAGACGCTGACATTTTAGATTATGAACCGTTAAAAGAAATTCGTCTCAAAGATGGTTTGCTATTTAGGAAAATGCAAATCATTACTGACGGTGGCATACTAAAATACGGTACGTCTAAAGCGTTATTAACGGACTTCCAAAATGACAATTACAATCACTTTATTGATGGTAATAAGGAAAAAGTGATTTATAAAGATGGTACCTTTCAATAATTAATAAACGTGGATAAATCATATTTACTCATAGTTATGATGATGATAATATAAAAAAAGAAATAAATATCATTATAGAATATGAGGTAAAAAATGAATAAATTAATATTCATGACAGCACTGATTTTCGGCATCGTATATTTCTATAAGTATCAACTTATAAAAAGTAAATATCAAAGACATATTGTTGACATAGAATCATTAGAAGATGTTATTGAGGTTAGATAGTATGAAATGAGTGGATAAGCTATTTTTGGCTTATCCGCTTTTTATATTTATTAATAAATTAAATCCCCCAATACTACAAGCAATAGGGCAATTATGCTATAATATCATGTATTATTGTGTAGGATAAGGGAGTAGTAAATTGGAAAATAATGTTAAAATCCAAACGAAACAGATAATTAAACAAAATGGCGAAAAAGAGAAGTTTGATTTTACTACTGAAGGATCATGGCACAAACGTCAATCTCACATCATTAGATATACTGAACATATAGATGATGCCAACGTGAACGTAACCATTAAAATAGAAGAAGATGGCGTGAAATTGATTCGAAAAGGCGATATTAATATGAACTTTCATTTTGTAGAAGGTGCTGAAACAACTACATTTTATGATATACCTGCAGGACGTATTCCGTTAAATGTTAAAACGTTAAGTATTCTACATTTTGTTACCCCAGATGGTGGTAAACTGAAAGTACATTACGAATTATTTCAAAATGAAGAGAAAATGGGTTCATACCAATACGAAATAAATTACAAGGAGTTAGGCTAATGAACATAATAGAACAAGTCAAACAGACGCTAGTTGAAGAAATTGAAGCAAGTATTAAAAAAGCTGAATTAGCAAGTGATATTCCAGAAATTAAAATAGAGATTCCTAAAGATGTAAAAAATGGCGACTATTCAACGAATATTGCAATGGTACTTACTAAAATAGCTAAACGTAATCCACGTGAAATTGCACAAGCTATCGTGGATCATTTAGATGCTAGTAAAGCGCATGTTAAAAAGGTAGATATTGCTGGGCCAGGATTTATCAATTTTTATTTAGATAACCAATATTTAACAGATATTATTCCAGAAGCTATTCAAAAAGGCGATCAGTTCGGTAAAGCAGAAGCATCTAAAAATAAAAATATTTTACTTGAATATGTATCAGCCAATCCAACAGGAGACTTGCATATTGGTCATGCGCGTAATGCGGCAGTTGGTGATACATTAGCTAATATTTTAATAGCAGCAGGTTATCATGTGACACGTGAATATTATATTAATGATGCCGGTAATCAAATTTCAAATCTTGCACGTTCAATTGAAACACGTTTCTTTGAAGCATTAGGTGATAACAGTCATGAAATGCCAGAAGATGGCTATAATGGTAAAGATATCGTTGAAATCGGTAAAGATTTAGCGGATAAACACCCAGAAATCAAAGATTATAGTGATGACGAACGTCTGAAGACATTTAGACAACTTGGTGTTGATTATGAAATGTCTAAATTGAAGAAAGATTTATCAGACTTCAATACACATTTTGATAATTGGTTTAGTGAAACGTCTCTTTATGAAAAAGGCGAGATTAAAGAAGTATTAGCTAAAATGAATGACTTAGGTTACACATATGAAGCGGATGGTGCAACTTGGTTGCGTACATCGGATTTTAAAGATGACAAAGACAGAGTGTTAATCAAAAAAGATGGCAATTACACTTATTTCTTACCTGACATTGCTTATCATTTTGATAAAGTACAACGTGGTAATGATATTTTAATTGATTTGATGGGTGCTGACCATCACGGTTATATCAACCGTTTGAAAGCGTCTCTAGAAACATTTGGTGTAGATAGTGATCGCTTAGAAATTCAAATTATGCAAATGGTACGTCTAATGCAAAATGGCGAAGAAGTTAAAATGAGTAAACGTACAGGTAATGCTATTACATTACGTGAAATTATGGATGAAGTCGGTGTAGATGCCGCTCGTTACTTCTTAACAATGCGTAGCCCTGATACACACTTTGATTTTGATATGGAATTAGCCAAAGAACAATCACAAGATAATCCGGTTTATTATGCACAGTATGGTCATGCACGTATTTGTTCTATATTAAAACAAGCTAAAGAACAAGGCATAGAAATAAGTACGGACGTTGATTTTTCAAAAATCACTAATGACAAAGCCATTGAATTATTGAAAAAAGTAGCAGAGTTTGAACCAACAATTGAAAGTGCAGCAGACTCAAGAGCACCACACCGTATGACAAATTATATTCAAGATTTAGCGTCACATTTCCATAAATTCTATAATGCTGAAAAGGTATTAACAGATGACATTGAAAAAACAAAAGCACACATTGCGCTTGTAGAAGCAGTGAGAATTACTTTAAACAATGCATTAGCATTAGTTGGCGTATCTGCACCGGAGACAATGTAATATTAAATTTGATTAAACCCTTATAGCTCTATGGTTATAAGGGTGTTTTTATGACTATGTAAAAGGGGGATATTTTGTTACAAACAGAAGAATTATATAACATTTTATATCAAAACATGGGTCCTCAACATTGGTGGCCTGCAGACAGTAACATTGAAATGATGTTAGGAGCGATACTTGTTCAAAACACCAATTGGAGAAATGCTGATTTAGCTTTACAATCATTAAAAGAAGCAACGGATTTTAACCCGAAATATATATTAAATATGCCATTAGAAGACTTACAAATGGTGATTAAATCTAGTGGTTTCTATAAAAATAAGGCTAAAGCGATTCATGCATTGTTCTTATGGTTAGATCAACATCATTTTGATTATAATGGTATTGTTACACAATACAGGGATGATCTTAGACAAGAATTATTAAGCATACGTGGCATTGGCAGTGAAACAGCGGATGTATTAATCGTGTATATTTTTGGTGGGGTTGAGTTTATCCCAGATAGTTACACGAGACGATTATATGCCAAACTCGGATATGCGAATACAGATAGTTACGATAAATTTAAAAAAGAAATACAATTACCATCAACATTTACCAACCAAGATGCGAATGAATTCCACGCATTGTTAGATAGCTTCGGTAAAAATTACTTTAATATTAAGAATGGTACACATTATACATTTTTAGATTCTTATTTTGAATCATCTGTCAATGATTAGATGACCAAAATGTATTAGTTCTTTTATAGTAATTATGTTTTTTGATTAATTTAAAAATTGTAGTCATATTGAATGATAATTGATAAATTATATAATAGATATTGAAATAAATTTTTGTGAAAGGGGTACAAAATGTTAAGGTCTTATAAAGCGTTTTGGCAAAAGGCATTGATATTAGAGGGCAGGACACGAAGAAAAGATTTTTGGTGGCCGGTTTTAATTAACATGATTTGTTTATTATTGATTGCGATTATTGCATCGTTAATATTAGTACCACTTCAGCATGGGAAAATCATTTATGATACTGTCTTTTATATCGTGTATCTCATTTTTACAGTACCGATGTTTACAATTTCTGTAAGGCGATTTCACGATATAGGAAAAGGTAAAACGATACCCGTCATCTATTTAGTATTAACCCTTTTAAATCCGATAAATCAAATGGCAAATGACTATGGATGGTTTTCTCAACTAGAGCATTTAAATATTGTTGTCATTTTTGTATTATCTATTATGGCAATTATATTTGCCATTGGAAGTATTGTTATTTCAATTATGGCATTAGTGTATTGTGTTCAAGACAGTGAAAAAGGTACGAACCAATATGGACCAAATCCTAAAGAACACATGCATGAAGCATAAAAGTTATCAAATTAATTTCAATCTACTGCATTACAAGTTGGTTTACTTGTAGTGCAGTTTTTTTATTTTGTATGGCTTAATTTCTCATATGGGTTAAATTGACATGATATATGGGAATAGATATCATAAATGAATTGATATATGAAAAGGTACAAATACAAAGGGGATGTCTGAATGCCGAGTCAACAACGTGATTTTACACATGGCAATATATTTAAAGGATTGGTTTTATTTTCAGGCCCCATCATGTTAACCAATCTACTTCAAACCTCATTTCAAATTATAGATAGCTTATGGGTAGGGAATTTATTAGGGGCTCACGCACTGGGTGCTGTGGCGATTTCCACTACTATTTTAATAACAATACTTTCATTTATTTTAGGTTTAAATAATGCAGTTTTAACGATATTATCTCAATATTACGGTAAAAAAGACTATAAAGGTCTTAAGCAATATTTAAATGCATTTGTTGTTGTGATGACGTCAATGGCTCTATTATTTGGTGTAGTTGGATTCATATTTTCAAAACATTTACTATTATTGATTGGTAAGCCCACCACTTTATTAGGACAAGCAACGACATATTTGCAGATTAGTTTTTTAGGTATTTTATTCTTATTTGGTTATAACTTTGTAAATACGGTATCGCGTGCACTCGGAGATAGTAAGACACCCATGCGTATTGTATTTTTAGCAGTAATACTTAATGCTATTTTAGCGCCATTATTTATTGGTGTTTTTCAATTAGGTATGGTTGGTGCCGCATTATCGACAGTCGTATCACAAGGCCTAGCTTTTCTGTATAGTTTATATCATTCACTTAAGCATCAACTTATTCCATTTACAGTCCCTAAACTGCCTCAAAAAGATGAAGTCATCTTAATTTTGAAATTAGGTATACCCGCAGGCTTACAGATGGCAGTGATTCAAGGTGGTAATGCTGCTATACTTAGTGTGGTTACCCAATTTGGTGGTGATACAGTAGCAGGATTTAGTGCTTCTCAAAGGTTAGACAGTTTAATTATGTTACCGGCAATGGCACTTGGAACTGCAGTGAATAGTATGGCAGGTCAGAATATTGGTGTCGGTAACTGGAAGAGAGTACGTCAAATAGCTAAAGTATCAGCATTATATAATTTCGCAATTATGATTACTATTGCCATAGTTGTAATGGTATTTGCAGAATTTGCAATTAAGTTCTTTATACAGGATAAACAAGCTGTTGATTTTGGTACGCACTATTTACGTATTGTAGCGCTTTGTTTTCCATTTTTAGGATTGAATTTTGTATTAAATGGTATCGTAAGGGCATCTGGTGCAATGTACCAAGTATTAGTGTTAAATATTATTTCATTTTGGATACTACGGTTTCCATTAACAGGACTATTCTCAAAAATGTTTGGCCAAATAGGTATTGGTATGGGCATCGGTACAGGTTTTATCATTAGTAGTTTATTTGCATTTGCCTATTATCAATTTGGCAAATGGGACCAAAAAGTTATACTTGAAGACCATGATTAGAAAAGGTTAAAAACTAACATTAAAATATCAAATAGCATACTTGGAATATCCTATTACTATAAAAATAGTGATAGGATATTTTTATTAAAAATATTTTAAAATGATTTGAAAATCTAATGAAAAATATGTGAAATTTGATATGATAAAATGAAGTGATATACATATTAAATTAAAAATGAATGGAATGAGCAAACATGAAACGTAATTTTTGGATAATTATGATGTCATTATTGATAATTCTTGCAGGTTGCAGCCAAAATGAACAATATCAAACAGATAAAGATTTTAAAGATCAATCTACTACAGGTAAGACACCATATCATCGTATTGTTTCATTGATGCCAAGTAATACTGAAATTTTATATGAACTTGGACTAGAAAATCGTATTGTGGGTGTGTCTACCGTTGATGACTATCCTAAAAATGTTAAAAAAGGGAAAAAGCAATTTGACGCGATGAGTTTGAATAAGGAAGCCTTATTAAAGGCAAAACCTGATTTGATATTAGCGCACGAATCTCAAAAATCGTCTTCTGAAAAAGTTTTAGATGCTCTGAAAAAAGAGGGTGTGAAAGTTGTTTACGTTAAAGATGCACAATCACTTAAAGAAACATATGAGACATTTAAATCAATTGGGAAATTAACCCATCGTGAAAAGCAAGCCAATCAATTAGTAAATGAAACTAAAGATAATGTCGACAAAGTGATTCAATCCATCCCTAAACATCAAAAGCAACCAAAAGTATTTATGGAAGTATCATCTCAACCAGATATATATACTGCCGGTAAACATACATTCTTTAATGATATGTTAAAACAATTAGATGCTAAAAATAGCTTTGATGATATTGATGGTTGGAAATCAGTCAGTAAAGAAAGCATCGTCAAACACAATCCAGATATTTTAATATCTACGGAAAGAAAGTCACAGGCTGAATATGAAAAAATCATTGAAAAACGTGGTGGCTTTGATAAAACGAATGCTGTGAAACATCATCGTATTGAAACAGTTAATGGTGATGAAATATCACGCCCAGGTCCAAGAATAGACGACGGCTTAAAAGAACTAAGGGATGCTATTTATCAAAAATAATGATTTCTAAAAGTACTAGTACACATGAAGTAGATATATAATGAACGATGTCAGTTAGCTATGTCAATGTGAGACTAGTACTTTTTTGATTTAAAGTTTGTTATGATGGGCACAATAATGAAAATGTATTAGAAATGAGCGTATTATGAAAAAGATAAAGGTTATTTTAATTTGGACATTGATATTAACTGTCACTATTCTAATGAGTTTAATGTGGCAAATTGGTGACTTGTCTGATCCATTTAACCAAACAATTTTATTGAAAGTAAGACTACCTAGGGTGTTAGAAGCATTACTTACTGGAGCGACATTAACATTGACTGGGCAAATGTTTCAGACGGTACTCAATAATCCACTTGCAGATAGTTTTACATTGAGTTTAGCCAGTGGTGCTACGTTTGGTTCAGGCTTAGCCTTATTTTTAGGACTGAGCTTTTTATGGATACCCTTCTTTTCAATAGGATTTAGCCTCATAACGCTAATCATTGTATTAAGTCTAACGATGGCGTTATCTACGGGGTACCCTGTTCGTGTATTGATTCTACTTGGATTGATGATAGGGGCATTATTTAATGCTTTATTATATATATTGATATTGATAAAACCGCAGCAATTAAATACAGTGGCGAATTATTTATTTGGCGGCTTTGCTTCTGCAGAAATTGAAAATGATATCATGATAGCCATTGTATTAGCATTGTCAGTTATAGGACTAGGATTATTATTACGTCCAATTAAATTATTGCAACTAGGAGAGTTGAAAGGGCAATCGTTAGGTTTAAATGTACAACGTATGACCTTTATGGTACTCACCATTGCCTCTATTATCACTGCTATTGTAGTAGCATATGTGGGGATTATTGGCTTCATAGGTATGATTGTGCCTCAATTGATTCGACGTTATTATTGGCGTTTTGAGCTCGGAATGCAAATGGTTTTAAATATCATCATTGGTGCAATAGTGATGGCGTTAGCTGATTTTATAGGTAGTATTGTGATTCATCCAATACAAATTCCTGCTAGTATTATAATGGCGTTATTAGGTATACCGGTATTATGTTATATTTTATTATCACAATCTAAAGTATTACGCTAATGTCATTCATTTGCTAAAATAAGAATTAATAAACGATGAAGAGGTTAAAAAGATGGATTTGAGTCATATAAAAGCAATCGTATTCGATTTAGAAGGCACATTGCTAGATAGAGTAAAATCACGTGAGAAATTTATTGAAGAACAATATGAAAGATTTCATGATTATTTTGTACATGTACAATTAGCTGATTTTAAGAATAAGTTCATTGAGTTAGATGACGATGAAGACAATGACAAGCCAGATTTATATAAAGCTATAATTAAACAATTTCATATCGATCGTTTAACCTGGAAAGATTTATTTAATGATTTTGAAATGCATTTTTATCGTTACGTATTTCCATATTATGACACGTTATATACACTAGAACGATTATCTAAAGCAGATTATCTTATTGGGGTAATTGCTAATGGTAAATCTAAAATTAAACAATTTAGACTACACTCACTAGGTATCATGCATGTCATTAATTACTTATCAACATCTGAAACTGTAGGTTTTCGTAAACCACATCCAAAGATATTTGAGGATATGATTGATCAATTAGATGTCAAAGCAGATGAAATTATGTACGTTGGAGACGATGCTTTAAACGATGTTGCACCAGCACGTGCAATGGGAATGGTAAGTGTTTGGTTCAAACAAGAAGATGCAGAAATAGAACCACTTGAAGAGGAAGTTGATTTTACCATTACCACGATTGAAGAATTATTGGATATTTTACCGAAGAATTTTAATTTAGAAGGAGAACGATCTAATGGATTTATTTACTAGAAATGATGGTACAACACTACATTACAATACATTAGGTGAAGGATACCCAGTTGTGTTGATTCACACTGCATACGACAACTATACGGTATTTAATGATGTAGCTAAAAAGTTAGCAAAGTCATTCCAAGTGGTACTGATTGATTTAAGAGGGCATGGTTATTCTGACAAACCGAGACATATTGCATTCCAAGAATTTGCGGATGATATCATAGCATTACTAGACTTTATATATATCGACCAAGCCGCATTTATTGGACATGAAATGGCTGCCATGATTATTGCAGATTTATCAGTAAGATATCCTGGCTATGTATCTTCATTAACATTCGTCAATCCTACATCAGTTGAAGGAGAACTACCAGAAGAGCGTTTGTTTAGAAAATATGCCCATACCATTCGTAACTGGGATGATGAAAAACAATCGAAATTCTTGAATGATAAAAAATATTACAAACCACGTAAAATGAATAAGTTTTTAAAACATGTCGAAGATACAAATTCAATTTCAACTAAAGAAGAAATTCAAGCAATTGAAGATGTATTTAAATCAACAGGCATCTCCGATGTTTTTCCAAAAGTAGCGGCACCTACATTAATTATTGCAGGAGAATATGGTGAAAGAACGACAACGCTTGAAGCTAAAGAAGTTGTTGATTTAATCGAACATGGGGACTTTTTAGTATATAACACTTCAAGTTTATATCCATTTGTAGAAGAAGAACAACGATTTATAGATGATGTGACGCAATTTATTACAGAGCATTGCCCAATTAGAAAAAATCATAATTAATGATTGAGGTTTGATAGATAACTACGACTTAAGTATTAAATTTTGTAATAATTTTGTAATGATGTTGTCATATTAGTAATATTTGTAGTATACTGTGATTAAGCACAAGAAAGAGATATTGATATAAAGGAGAGAGTGCTTATGAAAAAGTTAATGGCATCATTACTTGTTTCAGGACTAGTTGTCACAGGAGTAAACGTTAATCACGTCGAAGCAGCAACTGGTAATTCAATTCAAACAGTTCAACAAATCACACAAGGTGATCAATCATTAGAAAATGTAAAATTAGGCGAATCAATGCAAAGCGTCTTAGGTAAATATAGCAGTCCTATTTATTCTTATAATGAAAATGGTTCAGAACATTACTATGAATTTAGAACAAATAAAGGTGTATTATTAGTAACAGCAGATGGTAAAAAAGATAGAGGTCATGTGACACGTGTATCTATGACTTATAATAAAGCTAACGGTCCAACATATAATGCAGTTAAACGCAGTGTAAGTCCAAATGCTTCTAGTCGCGTTCATTATAATCATGTTACTGGTAACTTTGGATATATCAAAGATAAAAATGCTAGCTATCAATTTAGTTCAAATTCACCTAAAGATAAAAATGTTAAACTATATAGAGTAGATTTAGGTAAATAATACGTCATCAATATTTTAAATATGAATAGCCGACAAACCGATGTTGAGTTACTTTTTTAAGTTTCTTACAGTGTTTGTCGGTTATTTTGTGTGTAATGATTGATGTCAAGGTTTTATCGTTATAAAGGATAATGACTCATTTTTGATATAAAATAAAAATAAGGTTGAAGAAATGGGAATTCAATTATGTTACAATGCTATATTGATAGTAAGAAAAAGTAATTAAAATGCATGTCGGAAGTAAATACGGATAGGAAATGACTGCCGTAATTGAAGTTAAGATTAACAAAGCATCTAGAAAGCGTAATTAAAGGAGCTTAACATGAGGACAAATGATAAAGTACTACTCGAAAATATAAATGACTACTTTAGTCATAAGGGAATGTCACCAAACCTTATAGATGATATTAAAGAAAAGTTTCGTATAGATATTCAAAAGTCAGAGGCAAAAGATCAAGATTACATAGAGTATAGACAGAAATCGCCAGCACAAATTATTTTAATTATACAACGTAATCTATTTGCGCTTGAACTTAATCCTATCATCTTTTTTATTATTAATTTTATATTGATTTCATATTTATATGACAAGCAATATGTGCAATTTCAAGCGATTACAGGCATTAGCTTGTTTTACAGCATAGTGATTTTTCCAATATCCATATTGATTTATCATCGAATCAATAAAAAAAATTATCTCTACAGTAATCGATATGAAATGATAGGCGGATTTATAATAGCTGCAATAGCGTTGATACTTATTATTATGCAAGGATTCCATTTCAATTGGTCGATTATACCTATATCTATGTATGTTCATCAATTTGTATTCTTTGTGGGTATTATTTTATGTATTGCAGGAATCTATTTAAAAAAATTAGAATTTACTGGGTTAGGATTGTTAGTTTGTCAAAAAACGATTGATGCGATGGTATCCAATCCAGATATCGCACAAATTTTCTCATTAGTTATATGGATTCTATTAGTGATATTAATTATTTACTGTACAATTAAATTATCAGAGAGAACAAAAAGTTAAAAAAGTTGGGAGAAGGTCTTCATTCGTTTTTCGAATGAAGGCTTTTTTCTTTAGAAAGGAGAATGATCTACACATGAGCTATAAATGATTTGGTCAACGAAATGACCCTAATGGATACCTAGTCATCCTTGCGGGGGTAACACTAAGAAATTAAAAATTACAGAGTAACGCCCTAAGAAGTTCTAAGCAATTTCTTGCAGAAGGGGAGGAAC
This sequence comes from Staphylococcus sp. KUGN1, assembly GCF_045984185.1. Taxonomy (NCBI): domain Bacteria; kingdom Bacillati; phylum Bacillota; class Bacilli; order Caryophanales; family Staphylococcaceae; genus Staphylococcus; species Staphylococcus sp. KUGN1. The sequence continues at coordinate 106,408 of NZ_JBJQIL010000001.1, forward strand.
GCCTGAGCTAAAGCTCATGCCACGCAGTAGATGACTGATATCAATGGACGTTACACTAATTGATATCTAGTCATCCTTGCGGGGGTAACACTAAGAAATTAAAAATTACAGAGTTACTCCCTAAGAAGTTCTAAGCAATTTCTTGCTAAGAACTTCTAAATATTGGCGTAAAGGTATTTTCAAATGGGTATAGTACATACTAAAGGGAGGTGCCACTATGGACAAAATTCAATTAGGCAATGGTATTGAAATTGCTTATCGTGATGTAGGGCAAGGCATTCCCATCGTATTAATTCATGGATTAGATGGCAACTTAGCAGCATTTAAACAATTATCAGAACGGTTAAGTGATCGCTATAGAGTCATAACTTATGATGTACGTGGTCATGGGAAATCATCTAGATGTGACTCTTTTGATTTAGAGGATCATATTGAAGATTTGTATATATTAATGGAGCAATTAAATATTAGCTCTGCACATATCTTAGGACATGATATGGGTGGATTAATCGGTAAAAGATTTACCGAAAAATATCCATTTAAGACAATTTCATTAACTGCAGTTGCTTCAAAAAGAGAGGATATTACTCACGGATTTACTAAATTAATGGTGGAACATCAAGATTTAGTTGCAGGTTTTAATAAATCGGAGGCAGTTCTTTTACTTTTTCCAATTTTATTTAAAGAGCAAGACAATACAATGAGATGGTTCCAAGATCAAAGAATGTATTATAGACCATCATCAGAGGAAAGTGCTATCGCTATTAGAGCGCTAATCTCTTATAATGCACAAGAACAAGAAGAACGTCCATTGGTCAACGTACCAACATTAATCATTAATGGATTTTATGATCCTTTGATTAAGGATAAAAATAATTATTGTGTAGACGATCATTTTGAAAATATTACTAAAATGGTATTTAATGACTCAGGTCATGCGCCACATATCGAAGAACCAGAAAAATTTGAGAGTGTATATACAGATTTTATTAGTTCAATTGAACAATGGATTGAAAGATAACGATTGACTCAAAAAGGGATTTTATCACACGTGCACATTGCACGAGGATAAAATCCCTTTTTATTTCAGACACGTTATATACTTTTTCAAATCTATTTATCATTAAAAAATACCTATCTTTTCAAAGATAGGTATGAGATGGTTAGATATTTACATTGAAATCTATTAAGTTGTTAGATTAACTGTTTATATCTATCTATCTCTTATCAAACATCATCACTTGAGTTGAAGCTTAGACTTCGTTTTCGTCATTAGCTTCAGTGATTCGTTTGTTAACACGTTTTAATAATTCATCGATTTTTTTACGTTGTTTAGTATTAACTAAAATTAATACTGTTCTTTCATCATGTTCATTACGTTTTTTGTCGAAATAATCTTCTTGTGATAAGTTTTTAACAGCTTTTACAACTTGTGGTTGTTTGTAGTTTAAGTGGTTAATAATATCTTTAAGATAGTATTCCTCTTCTTTGTGTTCACTAATATAAGTTAAAACTGCGAATTCCTCAAAGCTAATTGAGAATTCTTTTTTGATAATACTTTTTAATTTGTCAGCATAAGTGACCATTGCTAGTAATTCGAAGCAATCATTTATTTTTGAAATAGCCATTACTGAAACCTCCCTATTATATATACTTACATATACCTCTATAAGTGCTTTTACCCGATTTTATATATTTATATCTTTTTTTTGAAAAATACGAAGTGTCTGCCATAATTTAGTATTAAATTAATTTAAAGAATTATATTTAATGCTATATTATTTAGTTAATTATAACTAAATAAAATTAAGAAGTAAACAAATAAGTGTTTATAAAACAAATTATTGATTGTGATATATCTTTTTTTCTTAAAAATAGCATTTTTCTAATTCAAATTTATCATAGCAAATTCAAATTTTCTGTAATTTAATAAAAAAACAACTAAAAAGTAAAGTTTTTGAAATGATTATTACAAATAACCTATTTATAAACCTTTTTTAAAGATGCTGAAGGCGTAGAAACAACGTTTTCATTCAACATTAATCCTTGTGTAACATTTATATACCCATGTTGCTTAGCAGTATTGTATTTAATTTCTCGTTTTACGATTTTATTTTTTAGTTTAACGAGGACATACTTGCTTTCTACTAATGCACTTTTAGGGATACGTATATGATCAGAATAGAGTCTAACTTTGAAGTGGGTGCCGATATCATAATGTGGTTGAGTCGATATTTCAATTTGATACATGGATGTTTGCTTATTAATTTGTTTTGGAATATTTGAAATATATTTAACTTTTCCAATGAATCGATTTTTATCATTAGAATAGATTGAAATATTTTGATTTATTTTTAATAAATCTTTTTCAGATTCTGATATAGTAGCACGAATAATACGTTCTTTGCTATTGATTTGCATTATAGGCTGATTATTTTTAGAAGGAGATTTGTTTAGCATATGTATATAGCCGCTAATAGGGGTATAAGTTTGCGTATAAACTTCTGATTTATCTTTTAAGAATTGTGATTGATGAAGTGTTCTTTCTGTTAGTTGTTGCTGTTGGGAAGATGATAATTTAGGGAAGTTGTGCTGGATTTGTTTGAGAGTTAGTTGTTGCTGATCATCAAGTTGTGTTGCTTTCGATGGGTTGAAATATTCTAAAAGCGGGGAATTCTTTTTTACATAAGTATGGGGTTTAACGAATAGTCTATGGATGTAGCCATATTGTTTGTCGTAATAAAGAGTGAAAGTTTCGACAGCTTCTTGCGTGCCTATAGTAGAAAGTAAGGTTTCATGTTTAGTCTTAATTGTTTTAACTTGGTCAAGCTGATCGGGAGAATGAGAAGAACGATAAAGGTAAAAACCGAATCCTGAGGAAATAATGGTTAATAGAAGTATTAAAGAAAATATTATCGTTTTGTTTAAGTTCAATATGTTCACCTCGGTGGAGTAAGATGTGATTATTATACTACAAAAATAGAATTGTAAAAATATTAAAACAAAATATTATTTGAAATGGTGTCATAACTATTTGATAGAGTTACAGATTATGAAAAAACACGATTTAGATGATAAAAAAAGAGGTCTGGACAAAAGCGTTTAGGATTTGAGCAGAACCGAACGATGATAAAGAACTACTTCCTTATTCATAGGTTAGTAGTTCTTACAAACTCAATAGTTGAGTTTGTTCATTTGAATTGTTTTCCAAATTTTGTCGAATCGTGAGCGTTTGCCCAACTTGCATTATTTTCAGAAATTGGAATACCAATTTCTCTATGTTGGGTCCCTTCTGCCGATAATCCTGCTTTTGGGACGCCGTTAATCGGTTTCCCAAAGCACCAAACCTTTATGTCTCAACCTCAGCAATTAAAACGTTAGAATAAACGTAATAATATAATGCCTATAGCAATGCAACTTAAGCCAATACATTTTCTTAGTGTGATTCTGTTTTTGGGTGTGCCCAGTAAACCAAAGTGATCGATAATTACGCCCATTAACATTTGTCCGAGCATACCAACAATGGTAGTTAAAGCAGCGCCTAGAAATGGCATCAGTATCACATTGGAAGTAACAAAAGCCATACCTAAGATACCACCCACAAAATAAATTGATTTGATATGACCCAAATCCGGATGTGTTTGGTTGATTTTTAAGCTTCTATGGAAAATTAATGTCAAAATGAGTAATGCGATTGTACCTATCGTAAACGATACTAATGAAGCAAAGAATGATGAATGGACTTCTTTTGCTAACGCACTATTGATTGTCGTTTGGATAGGCGGCGCACATCCGAAAATAAAGCCAACGATTAACCATATATATAAATTCGAGTGAGATTGACGTAAGAGTTTGTCTTTAGGAATTTGATTCATAAGTAAAATACCTATAAGTAAAAGAACTATACCCACTGCTTTAAACAAGGTGAATGGTTGTTGGCTTGCACCAAACAAACCTAAAGTATCAATGGCAACGCCCATGATAATTTGACCAGCTACTGTAATGACAACGGTAAGTGCTGCGCCTAATCTAGGTAATAATAATAAGTTGCCAGTTAAGAAACATACGCCTAATAAGCCACCTACAAACCAGTGATAATTAAAGGTTTGTTCTGTAAAGAATTGAGGTGTGAGCATATGAGGGTTAATTATTAAATTCAGAATGATTAAACATAAGGTTCCCACACCGAAAGACACTGTTGAAGCATAAAAAGATGAACGTGTGTATTGACTTAGTCTTGAGTTTACGGATGTCTGTATAGGAATTAACATACCGACAAAGATACCTAAAAAATAAAGTAAAGCCATAATTGAAGTCACTCTTTTCTCGACAGAATGAATCAATTATATCGAAAAAGACACTATTATAAAATAGTAGATGATGTATAAATCAAACGATTTATATACATCTATTCAAACAAAAAAGCCCTATACCCAATGTGATGAATATCAGAGGGTATAGGACGTCGATCAATTATTTATTTTCAAAAAAGATTTGTGTATTTTTGGATACAATATAAGCAGCATACACTTTGTGGATTGTGCCGACATTTGATTTTAAAATATCTAATTTTAATAATTGATCCATACTTTCTTTTACAACCTGTTCGGTTAGTGTGCTATCATTTTCGGGTATTTGTAACTTTATTGGTTTGTCTAAGTTACTTTTAAAAACAAGGTCTAATGTAGTTTTCATAAGCATTCTCCTATACTAATGATTGTGTTCTAATGGCTTCAACTTTATCAAATGATTCGCCAGTCAAGCGTTAGATAATCGTTGAAAATGTTTTGATTTGTTCGTCTGTTGTAGTCGGTTTTAAATTTGAAAAACGTCGTTTATGTTGGATTGCTTTACCTTCTGAATCATAAGTAATACGAGTTAAAACAACCACCAGTTGATTCACTTCATTCATTGTTGTAACCTCCTTTCACTATATATATCGAAATAAAAATTAAAAAGGGTCACAATTTAATAAATAAATTTAAGCAGATTACTTTAATGTTACTTAATCATGTTTTATCATTAAATAAGAAACTTAATAAGGAGGACGTATGAATCAAGTAGAGCCGATTAGAAGAACAGAAGATATACAAAAAATGTATAGTGTGTTGCGATCTCGTTCTCAAAGAGACTATTTATTATTTAAATTTGCTATACATACAGGAATTAAATTGTCGGAATTGTTAAATATGAGTGTTCAACGACTGAAATCAATTGAAAGTGGGAATATAAAATCAACTTGGATTGGTGATGGAGAACCAACGATTCAAATTTTATTACCACCTGATTTAAGAAATGAGTTACAAGACTATATTGAATATTATCAAATTAAGGATAATGATCTTGTTTTTCAGTCAATACGGACAGGTAAAGGGCTATCACGACAACAAGCTTATCGTATTATTAACAAAGCGGCTGAAGAGTTAGACATACCACATATTGGATTAACTACATTGAGAAAAACCTTTGCATATCACGCATATCAATCGGGAATATCGATTTCAATAATCCAGAAATATTTAGGGCATCAAACAACCAATGAAACAATGAAATTTATCGGTATTAAAGATAAAATGCATAATCGTACTGTCATTGCGTTAAATCTATAATATAAAAAAGGAGGCTTTTGATGGGCTTGATATACCTAATGGTTCTACTGTTAGCCATTATGGGTTTGGTGCTATTAACTATGTCACATAGCAAATTGAATGCTTTGGCCAGTTACGTTGCACTCAGTGCCCCCATAATTACATCAATTTATTTTATCTCGAAGATACCACAAATTGTGCAACAACAATTTATAGCAGTTCAAGTGCCTTGGATGACTTCGTTAGATATTAATATTGACATGAGGCTAGACGGACTTAGTTTAATGTTTGCTTTAATTATTTCATTAATTGGTGTAGCGGTATTTTTCTATGCTACACAATACTTATCACCTCAAACGGATAACCTACCTAGATTCTTCTTTTATTTACTATTATTCATGTTCAGTATGTTAGGCATTGTACTTTCCAATAATACAATTTTAATGTATGTCTTTTGGGAATTAACTAGTGTGTCATCGTTTTTACTTATTTCATATTGGTACGATAACGGTAATAGTCAATTAGGTGCTATTCAATCGTTTATGATAACGGTATTAGGTGGATTAGCATTACTAACAGGATTTATTATGCTGTATTTGATGACAGGTACAAACACGATTACGGATATTTTAGATCAACGTCATCATTTGATTAACCATCCTTTATTTATACCAATGATGTTGATGATTTTATTAGGTGCTTTTACGAAATCAGCACAATTTCCATTTCATGTATGGTTGCCTAAAGCGATGGCAGCACCGACGCCAGTCAGTGCATATTTACATTCAGCTACTATGGTGAAAGCAGGTATTTTCTTATTATTCCGCTTCACACCTGTCTTAGGACTAAGTGATGCTTATATTTATATCGTAACTTTTGTAGGATTGATTACGATGCTATTTGGTTCATTAACCGCATTAAGACAATACGATTTAAAAGGTATTTTAGCGTATTCTACTATCAGCCAATTAGGTATGATGATGTCAATGGTAGGTATTGGTGGCGGTTATGCACAACATCCATCTGATTCATTAACAGAGTTTTATGTTTTAGTTTTATTTGCTGGTTTATTTCATTTAATGAATCACGCCATTTTTAAATGTGCTTTGTTTATGGGTGTAGGTATTATCGACCATGAAGCGGGAACAAGAGATATTCGTTATTTAAATGGCATGCGTAAGCTTTTCCCTAAAATGCATATTGCTATGTTAATCGCTGCTTTATCGATGGCAGGGGTACCATTTTTAAATGGCTTTTTAAGTAAAGAAATGTTCTTCGACGCATTAGTGAAGGCTAGTCATTTAGAGCAATTTGGCATCATGCTCACAGTAATTGTTGTCGCAATAGGTGTCATCGCAAGTATCTTTACCTTTACGTATGCACTTTACATGGTAAAAGAAACATTTTGGGGCAAATTTAATACAACTTATTTTACGAAAAAAGATATACATGAACCTTGGTTGTTTAGCATGCCTTCATTAGTATTAATGATACTTATTCCAATCATATTCTTTATTCCGAATCTTTTCGGTCAAAATATGATTTTACCGGCGCTTAGATCGGTTACAGATGCAGGCTCAAAAGTAGATGCGATAGCGCCGCATATTTCTCAATGGCATGGGGTTAATTTACCACTTATTCTAAGCGTGACTGTCATTGTTTTAGGTGTTGTGTTGGCCTTATCAATAGATTGGAAGTCATTGACACATCGTATCATTAAGCATGCGTCGATAACTAAATCGTATCAACACGTTTATCGACAGTTCGAGTTATATTCTGGATACAGTATTAGAATGTTGATGAAAAATAAACTCAATCACTATATCATCATTACATTACTTATCTTTGTTGCCATCATTCTATATGGATACATTAGTGTCGGATTCCCACATGTACATCAATTACATGTGTCTCAATTCGGACCGTTAGAAGTTATTTTATCTATAGTGACATTAGTTATTGGAATTGTACTCATTTTTATTCGCCAACGTCTTACAATGGTTGTGCTTAATGGTGTTATTGGCTTTGCAGTAACATTATTCTTTATTGCAATGAAAGCACCCGATTTAGCTTTAACACAACTTGTGGTTGAGACAATTACAACTATTTTATTTATTGTAAGTTTCTCTAGATTACCAAACGTTCCAAGAAATAAGCCGAATATGAAAAAGGAAATTGTGAAAATCGTTGTGTCACTCATAACTGCAATGACTGTGGTCTCATTGATTTTTATTACACAACAAGCAGACGGTATGCCAACGATTTCTAAATTCTATGAAAATGCAGATAAATTAACAGGTGGTAAAAATATTGTTAATGCTATTTTAGGTGATTTTAGAGCATTAGATACATTGTTTGAAGGCCTTGTACTTATTATTGCAGGTCTAGGGATTTATACATTACTAACTTATAAAGATCGGAGGGGACAAGATGAAAGAGAATGATGTCGTATTACGAACGGTAACTAAAGTCGTCGTATTTATACTATTAACGTTTGGGTTCTATGTTTTCTTTGCAGGACATAATAATCCAGGCGGCGGCTTTATCGGTGGTTTGATTTTTAGTTCTGCTTTTATTCTGATGTTCCTTGCATTTGATGTTAAGCAAGTGCTTATCAGTTTACCGATCGATTTTAAACAGTTAATGATTATAGGTTCTTTAATTTCATTGGCGACAGCTATTGTCCCTACATTTTTTGGTAAACCGTTTTTATATCAAACTGAAGCCAATATCGCTTTACCCTTATTAGGTCATGTACATGTTACAACAGTCACACTCTTTGAATTAGGTGTGTTATTAGCAGTTGTGGGTGTCATAGTTACAGTGATGTTGTCGATAAGTGGGGGTAAATCATGAATCTTATATTATTATTAGTGATTGGCTTTTTAGTATTTATCGGTACGTATATGATTCTATCTATTAATTTAATTCGAATTGTCATAGGTATCTCCATTTATACCCACGCAGGTAATCTCATTATCATGAGTATGGGGCGTTATGGTGGACATATGACAGAACCATTAATAACAGGAGGTAAGGCTTATTTTGTTGATCCATTATTACAAGCCATTGTTTTAACAGCTATTGTCATTGGATTTGGTATGACTGCCTTCTTACTTGTATTAATTTATAGAACATATCGAGTAACTAAAGAAGATGAAATTAACGTATTAAGGGGTGAAGATGATGATGAGTAATTTATTGATTTTACCCATGTTACTTCCATTTCTTTGCGCTTTAATACTTGTCTTTATCAAAGATAAAAGTAAAGTATCTAAATTCTTATGTATTGGCACAATGTTGGTAACAACAGTCATTTCGTTAGCATTATTAATTTATGTGATGAATGAAAAACCAATTACTTTAGATTTCGGTGGATGGAAAGCACCATTCGGTATTCAATTTTTAGGCGATTCATTGAGTTTACTTATGGTCACTGTATCATCGTTTGTCATTACATTGATTATGGCTTATGGATTTGGTCGTGGAGAGCAACGTGTGAATCGTTTCCATCTTCCATCGTTCATACTATTTTTAGCTGTAGGAGTTATTGGCTCATTTCTAACTTCAGATTTGTTTAATCTATACGTTATGTTTGAAATTATGTTGCTTGCTTCTTTTGTGCTTGTCACATTAGGACAATCTGTTGAACAATTACGTGCAGCAATTATTTATGTCGTATTAAACATTATCGGATCTTGGTTTTTACTTTTCGCGATTGGTTTATTGTATAAAACAGTAGGAACACTTAATTTTTCTCATATTGCTTTAAGATTAAATAACATGGAAGATAATCAAACCGTGACGATGATTTCACTTATATTCTTGGTAGCATTCAGTTCGAAAGCGGCACTAGTTATCTTTATGTGGCTACCTAAAGCATATGCAGTATTAAAAACAGAATTAGCCGCACTTTTTGCAGCATTAATGACGAAAGTCGGTGCATATGCATTAATCCGCTTCTTCACATTATTATTTGACTCTCATGCAGGTGTCACACATCCATTACTTATCTTCATGTCATGTCTAACAATGATTATTGGTGCTTTTGGCGTTTTAGCATACAAAGATATTAAGAAGATTGCTGCTTATCAAGTCATATTGTCGATTGGTTTTGTCATTCTTGGTTTAGGTACACATACATTTTCAGGTGTTAATGGTGCGATTTTCTATCTAGCTAACGATATTGTTGTTAAGACGTTATTATTCTTTATTGTAGGTAGCTTAGTTTATATTTCGGGTTATCGTCAGTACCATTATTTAAGTGGACTTGCTAAACGCGAACCATTCTTTGGTATAGCATTTGTTATTATGATTTTTGCGATTGGTGGGGTGCCACCATTTAGTGGTTTTCCCGGTAAAGTTTTGATTTTTAAAGGTGCCATCGAAAATGGCAACTATATTGGTCTGGGATTAATGATTGTAACCAGTCTTATTGCAATGTATAGCTTATTTAGAATCCTATTTTTAATGTACTTTGGTGACCAAGATGGCGAAGAGGTTGAATTTAAGAAAATACCTAAACATCGTAAAGGGATTCTAGGTATTCTTGTAGTAGTCATTTTATTAATGGGAATTGGAGCGCCACTAGTATTAAATGTCACTGAAAATGCGACTAAGATGAATATAGACGAGCATCAGTTCCATCAAATAGTGAATACGCATTTGAAGGAGGGAGATAATTAGATGAATCAAGTCGTTCTGAATATTGTTATCGCGTTTTTATGGGTTTTATTTCAAGATGAGGACGAATTTAAATTCACAACCTTCTTCTCTGGGTATTTAATTGGTGTGATCGTCATCTATATTTTACATCGTTTCTTTGGACAAGAGTTTTATTTGAGAAAAATATGGGTTGCCGTTAAGTTTTTAGTCGTTTACTTATATCAATTAATTACATCTAGTATTAGTACAATCAATTATATTTTGTTTAAAACGAAAGATATGAATCCTGGATTGTTAACGTATGAGACCAATTTAACTAACGATTGGGCAATTACCTTTTTAACGATTTTAATTATCATAACGCCAGGTTCAACGGTGATTCGAATATCAAAAGGAACAAATAAATTTTTAATTCATAGTATTGATGTAACGGATAAGGATAAGAAAAATTTACTACGAAATATTAAACAATATGAAGACTTAATCTTGGAGGTGACACGATGATACAAGCTATGACGCAATTTTTTATTATTGCAGCTTTGGTTATTTTTGGTATTGCATTATTGGTTTGTCTTTTGAGATTAATTAAAGGGCCGACTACTGCTGATAGAGTCGTGTCATTCGATGCGACGAGTGCCGTTGTCATGTGTATTGTTGGTGTCATGAGTGTGATTATGGGTACCGTTTCATTCCTAGATTCAATCATGTTAATAGCCATCATCTCATTTGTAAGTTCGGTGTCTATTTCTAGATTTATTGGAGGGGGGCGCGTTTTCAATGGAAACAGTAAAAGAAATCGTTAGTCTCATCTCTTCAATATTCATCTTTCTAGGTAGTGTGATTGCATTAATCAGTGCGATCGGCATCGTGAAATTCCAAGATGTATTTTTGAGAAGTCACGCTTCCACGAAAAGTGCGACGCTATCAGTATTATTAACGATTGTTGGCGTGTTAATCTATTTTGTAGTGAATACAGGATTTTTCAGTGTTAGGTTATTATTATCACTGATCTTTATTAATTTGACATCACCAGTAGGCATGCATTTAGTCGCACGTGCGGCGTATCGAAATGGTGCATACATGTATAGAAAAGATGACGTACCTAGACAGTCTTCCATATTGTTAAGTCAAAATGAATTCAACTCACCTGAAGAATTGAAAACGCGTGCTAAATTGCGTGAACAACGAAGAGAAAAATTATATTATAAAGAGAATCAAAAGCTTAATAAATAAAGGCTATGAGTAAAATAAAGCTATCGTGTATCCGTATAGAAGGATGTGCGGTAGCTTTTAATTTGTATTAGAAAAAGATGAGAGTTTAAGGTGCGATTTATTTAAGTAATACTCAAAATAGTGATAAAATATTGTACAAGGAAAATTATGAATTTAAGTAGTAAATTTATTGAAAAGGGATAAAAAGATATTTTATGTGTTTGGAACTTTAAAGTATAACTTTGGGATAACGAGTACTACGTAGTTAACAATGTATTGCATTACTTTAACATTCCAAAATCATAAAATTTGATGATACTAGTTAACTTTTCAATTCATGTTCAAATGATTGATGTATGGATAACCTAACATTGTGATAACTGAGTTGAGCCCTCCTCATAACATCTATATTAATAAAGTCAATTGTGATATAACAATCTGATAAATCTTATTATTTAAGGATTGCTTCTATATTAATTAACCTCTAGAGTACATCAATTCCTATACGTGTTACTTAATTTTCATTCCAAAACAATTCATTAAAGAGGTGAAAGTTTGGAAATATTTGAAACATTACTTATATTTATCGGCGTCGTTATTATTAGTTCTTTCGTTCATACGTTTATGCCGAAAGTACCACTAGCGTTTATTCAAATCGCTTTAGGTATGTTGTTATTTATTACTCCTATCCCTGTTGAGTTTAATTTTGATTCCGAATTATTTATGGTTGCATTAATCGCACCGCTTCTATTTGTAGAAGGCGTTAATGTCTCACGGGTGCACTTAAGAAAATATATTAAACCTGTGATGATGATGGCGTTAGGTCTAGTCATTACAACTGTCATTGGTGTAGGTTTTTTCATTCATTGGATTTGGCCTGAACTACCTACGGGTGCAGCTTTCGCGATTGCTGCTATTCTATGTCCAACTGATGCAGTAGCGGTACAAGCAATTACGAATGGTAAAGTATTACCAAAAGGAGCAATGACTATTTTAGAGGGCGAGTCATTGTTAAATGATGCGGCAGGTATCATTTCATTTAAAATTGCAGTTGGTGCATTAGTAACAGGTACATTTTCTATTATGGAATCCGTGGAACAGTTTTTAGTTGCTTCGTTAGGTGGGGCCATCGTAGGGTTACTCATTGGAATGGCTTTAGTTCGGTTTAGATTAACATTAATGCGCCGTGGTATTGAAAACATTAATATGTTTACATTTATACAGTTATTGACACCATTTGTTACATACTTAGTTGCAGAGTTATTTCATGCATCAGGTATTATCGCTGCTGTAGTGGCAGGACTCGTTCATGGATTTGAACGAGATAGAATCGCACAGACACGAACGAGATTGCAAATGAGTTATAACCATACATGGAATATTTTAGGATATGTGTTAAATGGTTTTGTTTTTTCTATATTAGGATTTTTAGTACCAGAAGTGGTAATTAACATCATTAAAACTGAACCACACAATTTACTGTTTTTAATTGTTATTACTGTACTAGTAGCATTAGCTGTTTATCTATTTAGATTCTTATGGGTTTACGTATTATATCCTTATTTCTATTTAGCTGTCAGTCCATTCCAGAAAATGATTAGCCAAGATGACGACGGTAATAATACAACGGAGAAACCACCCAAACGCAGTTTGTATGCACTTATTATGACGTTATGTGGTGTCCATGGAACGATTTCGTTAGCTATCGCATTAACGTTACCCTATTATTTAGCTGATCATCATGCATTTGATTATCGTAATGATTTGTTATTTATTGCATCAGGTATGGTGATCATCAGTTTAGTTGCGGCACAATTATTACTACCATTTGTTACTGCTAATGCGCCTGAAGTGAAAGTGGGTAGCATGAACTTCAAAGAAGCAAGAATATACATTTTGGAACATGTCATTGATTATTTAAATCAAAAATCAACTTTTGAAACCAGTTACCGTTATGGCAATGTCATTAAAGAATATCATGACAAATTAACATTCTTGAAAACGGTAGAGAAAGACGATGAAAACTCTAAAGAACTTGAAAGACTTCAAAAGATTGCGTTTAATGTGGAAACAAAAACGCTTGAACAGTTAGTAGATGACGGTAGTATCACAAATAGTATACTTGAGAACTACATGCGATATGCTGAACGTACACAGGTATATAAACAAGCATCATTAATCCGTCGTTTAATTGTATTATTTAGAGGTGCACTATTAAAACGACGCGTGAAGACAACTATTAACTCTGCTTCATCTTTAAGCGTGACAGATAACTTGTTAGAATTAGTTAAAATCAACAAAATCGTTCACTATAATGTAGTAAGACGATTAGGACAAGAAGCCAACAATGATAACAAGTTAGAGGTAGGTATGATTTGTGATGGTTACCTCATGCGTATAGATAACTTAACACCAAACAATTTCTTTAATTCTCCTAGTGAGGATACATTGACTCGTATTAAACTTAATGCATTACGTGAACAACGTCGTATTTTAAGAGAGTTAATTGAAGATGAAGAAATTACAGAAGGTACAGCTTTAAAACTTAGAGAATCAATTAATTATGATGAGATGGTTATTGTGGATAGTATGACATAATCATATTATAAATAGGAAAGCTCGTGAGGTAAGACCTCACGAGCTTTTTCCTGTATATAAAGCAGACACTCGTAAAACTCATCGGGTGAAATATAAGTTCTACGACCGACATTTATGGAGAGAATAGGCCATAAATGTTGAATCATTTGAGATTGAACCATCAGTGCATGGGTTCTATACAACCTGTTCAACAGCGTCCTATAGTGAAACCCAATTCAATCTCAATGTTATAGGGATGATTTTATAACTTTGACAGATATATGGTTTGAAAAGGGAACGTATTTCAAGCCACTTTATGATATCTTGTCAGTTTAAAACGATTTGGTAAAGGGGGATGAAATGATACCTTTACCATTGGGGAGTTAAGATAATGTATAAGCCCACTACATAAATGAGATGAGATAGACTAACACCACCATACCGTGCGTGAGAGAACGATTTTATATTTTAGGAGGATAATATAAAACTTCACGCACGATATGAGACTATTAGTTATAACATAAAGACTTAATAGGGTGGCTGAGTGTGATTCAAGTTATATCTTATTCACTCAGCCATCGGTTCTATTAAGTTGTTGCGGTAGTTACGCAAGTAGCATTATTTCATGCTACCATGTATTGTATCGATATTAGATTTCATCATTTTATAATAAGAATCACCTTTTGAGCCTTTTTTACCAATTGAATCAGTAAATACTTCTCCGTATATATCTTTATGTGTTTCTTCGGATAAGCTTTCCATCGCTTTTTTATCTACACTTGTTTCGACTAATAGATGTTTAATCTGATGCTCTTTTACAAATTGAATAGCGTGTCTCATTTGTGAAGGTGTACCTTGTTTTTCTGTGTTGATTTCCCAAATATATCCAGGCTTCACATTATATTGCTTTGCAAAGTATTTAAATGCACCTTCACTAGTAATCATGGCACGTCGTTCTTTTGGAATATCATTAAATTTGTCTTTACTTTCTTTATTAAGTTTTTCTAATTTAGATAAGTATTGATTTCCTTGATGTTTATAATCTTTTTGATTTGATGAATCATATTTGTTTAAACTATCTTGAATCGTTTTGACATACTTAATACCATTTTCAATACTTAACCATGCGTGAGGATCTAATTTATCTTTGTTACCTTCTTCTCCGTTTAGATATATAGGTTTAACATCTTTAGAAACGGCGATGACTTTTTTATCATCCATCGATTTGCCGGCTTGTTCTAATGCTTTCTTGAACCAGCCATTACCAGTTTCTAAATTTAATCCGTTATAAAATATAACATCTGCATCTGTTAACTTTTTAATATCCTTAGGTTTGACTTCATATTCATGTGGATCTTGTCCAACAGGAACAATACTATGGACGTCAACATGATCGCCACCGACATTTTTTACCATGTCATAAAGGATAGAATTAGTTGTGACAACTTTTAATTTATGACTGTCAGCTTGTTGTTTATCTCCATTAGATTGACTGCAACCAACCAAGACGATAAAAATGGCTAGCAATAAGGGAATGATTTTCTTCATTTAAATTACGCCTCTTCTCTGTTTATTTTTAAATGTTGTGATACCTAATGTGATAACGTAAATCGCAAATGTGCAAAGTACAATAGCTGCACCACTTGGTACGTTATATATGTAACTGAAATAAAGTCCGATAATTGAACTGATTACACCAATGAAGCTTGCGACTGCCATCATGCCATATAAATTCTTGCAAATAAGAAAGGCAGTTGAAGCGGGTGTGACTAGGAGTGCAACGACTAAAATAATGCCTACGGTTTGGATACTTGCAACCGTTACTAATGCAAGGAGTAGCATGACAAAATAATGTATTAGCTTAGTATTTAAACCATTCATTCTACTAAATGTGTTATCAAACGTAGAAATCATTAAAGGTCGATAGAATATAATGATGAGACTTAGTACAAATAGTCCGATGATCACGGTAGTCCAAAACGTTGTATGCGTGATGGCGAGTAAATTACCGAATAGAATATGGTATAAGTCAGTCGTACTATTGATGACACTGATTAAAATGACACCTAGTGCAAGGAATGCCGTAAAGCTAATGCCTATAGCTGCATCTGGCTTTGTTTTACTCTTAGAAGTAATAAATCCGATTAACATACTTGCAATCATTCCAGTTATTAACGCGCCAATAAACATTGGTATTCCAAATAAGAATGATAATGCTACTCCTGGTAATACAGCATGACTCATCGCATCGCCCATCAGTGATAATCCTCTTAATACAATTAGGCTACCTACAGTGCCACAGACAACACCAACGATCATTGAAATGATTAGTGCTCTATTTAAAAATTGATAATTTAAAAGATGTGTGAAAAAGTCATGCATATTTAGGCACTTCCTTTCGAAGATGCATCAATGTGACTAGTCTGAGACATAAATGTGTCATTTAATAGTGTGTCATTATTCATTGCATCTTCAGCATCACCAAAATAACGAAGCGTTTGATTGAGCAACATAATACGATCGAAGTATTGAGAAGCCTTAGATAAGTCATGATGAACAATGAGAATCAACTTGCCTTGTGATTTTAATTGCCTAATTTTATTCATTATGAGTTGCTCGCTTTTATAGTCAATGCCGACAAAAGGTTCGTCGAATAAATAAAGTTGACTTTTAGACATGAGTGCGCGTGCAACAAGTACACGCTGAAGTTGACCACCACTTAATGCAGAAATCTGTTTTCGTTTTAAAGATTTTAAGTCTAAATCATCTAATAATTGATTCAATTGAATTTTGGTCTCATGTCTAGGTTGATTAAACCAACCGATGTCGCCATAACATCCTGAGAGAATCACTTTTTCCACATTGATCGGAAAATCCAAATCAATATTTGATTTTTGAGGTATGTATGTCATGTATTTCAATTGAGTATGTATCGGACGTTGGTAAAGTAATTGTGTGCCAGTTGCTTGGAAATCTCCTATTAATGACTTCAGTAAAGAAGACTTTCCAGCACCATTAGGCCCCATAATACCTATCATTTCACCAGTAATAGGAATTTTAAAACCAATATCTTTTAAAATATGCTTATTACCTAAAAAAAGATTTAAATTACTAACTTCAAGCAAATATTAATACCTCCTAATTAAAAGTTTAGGTTAACCTAATTTATTTTATAATAAACCGAGAAGTTTTAACATGTCAAGTAGATTCGTGATACAATAAAGTGAATATGTGTGAGGTGAAATGATGTTAACTGAAGAAAAAGAGGATTATCTCAAGGCAATATTAACGAATGACGGTGATGTATCCTTCGTATCAAATAAAAAATTATCTCAATTTTTAAATATAAAACCACCATCAGTTAGTGAAATGGTCGGGAGATTAGAAAAGTCAGGCTATGTAGAAACAAAGCCATATAAAGGTGTTAAATTAACAGAAGAAGGTTTAAATCACACTTTAGATATTATTAAAAGACATCGGTTACTTGAATTATTTTTAATAGAAATTTTGAAATATAATTGGGAAGAAGTGCATCAAGAGGCTGAAATTTTGGAGCATAGAATTTCAGATTTATTTGTTGAACGTTTAGATAATATTTTAAATTATCCAGAAACGTGTCCGCATGGTGGTGTGATTCCTAGAGATCATCATTACAAGGAAAAATATACAAAGACAATACTAGAATTTGAACCTGCTGATGTTGTCACGATTAAACGCGTTAGAGATAAGACAGAGTTGTTAGTTTATCTTTCAAGTAAGGATATTTCTATAGGTAATGATGTTGAAATTGTATCCAAAGATGACACGAATAAAGTTGTCATTATTAAGCGCAATGATGTGATTACAATTTTAAGTTATGAAAATGCTATGAATATTTTTGCGGAAAAATAATACAATACAAACTTGAGCCCTAAACTGTATCATGTGGTGATTGAGATTAAATATCTTAACACCATATTTTTCAGAAGGGCTCAAGTTTTTTACTATTTTATTATCTTTTTTTGAAGGTAGGTTGATCATTTAAGATTTGAACAATAGTAATTTGATTAATATGTACACGGTATATAAATTGATTGTAATCCAAATTGTGCTATAGATGACTGTAGGCACTTTACTAATATCAGTTAAGGTACTGCCGTCCCAACTTTGTTTAGGTCTTTGGAATGTCAGTCTGAAAATTGTCCAAGACGATTGAAGCACTTCACCAAGTAATACGCCTAAAGTAAAATGATAACTAGAACTAACAATTTGATGAATAACAAGTAAGTCATCGCTTTGGAATAGGAAATACAAGAGTATTGTCATAGCAATAATAATTATTATAGGTGATAATTTACGGGATGTTAAAATCAGAAAATAAATAAAAATTCCTAAGTACAGGAGTATGAAAAAGCTTGGATGATTATAAAATATTGTGATAATACCTATCCATAACATCATTGGAGGCATGATATAGCCACCTAATGTAGTGAACCATTGTCCAAGATAACTCTTAGATTGAGTAATTGCATAGCCCTGTTGTAAGGTAGCTTCTCTTTCAGACGGCCGTGTCACAATAACTAAACCTTTAGCATGACCACCGGATAATTTATTAAAAAGTACATGTCCGAATTCATGAGTTAATACTGGGATATAGTTAAGTATAATTGCAAAGTATCGATAGTAAAATTTATAGCGGTTTTGATGGACGATAATGTAGATGATACTTATGATTAATATGATATACATATTTAAATGAATATGAGTGGTTAAGAATGATTCGAATTGTGTCATATTAAGGCTCCGTAATTAAAATTAATCAATCGACTCAAAGTCACACTGATTTTGTAAGTTATTATCTATTATACGTTAATATCTAAAAATTATCCTTTAGACTTAAGGCGTAAATTGTACGAGTGATGAAGGTTTTTTGGATAATCATATCTTGATGTATGTTGATGTGTTAAAATAAGCGTACATTTTGGTGAAATTTAAAACAATGACTAGATTTGATATAACTTGATATATCAGTTGAGATGACTGATCAAGTAGGATAGGAGATTTATTTTATGACATTAAAAGGTCAGCACAAGAATAAAAAGGTTGATATATTAGGCGTGAATTTTGACCATACTACGATGTTGCAAATGGTTGAAAATATTAAAACATTTTTTATGGCACAGACGACAGATAATTTATTTATAGTTACGGCTAACCCTGAAATTGTTGACTATGCATCAGAAAATCATGACTATCAACAACTCATCAATAGTGCTGATTACGTCATCGCTGATGGTACAGGTGTCGTGAAAGCATCAAAACGATTAAAACAACCGTTACCACAAAGGATTCCAGGTATAGAATTATTAGAAGAATGTCTGAAAATGGCACATGTAAACCAACAAAAGGTTTTTATTTTAGGTTCAAAGAATGAAATTATTGAAAAGGCAGAGCAACAATTAAAAGCTAAATATCCACGCGTGACATTTGCACATCATCATGGTTACATTAATTTAGAAGATGAAACGGTCATTAAGCGTATAGAGACATTTAATCCGGATTATATATTTGTTGGTATGGGTTATCCTAAACAAGAAAAGTGGATTGCTCACCATAGTAAAGCATTTCAACATACCGTAATGATGGGTGTTGGTGGTTCATTTGAAGTGTTTAGTGGCGCCAAAAAAAGAGCACCCAAATTCTTTAGGAAGTTAAATATAGAATGGATTTATCGTTTATTAATTGATTGGAAACGTTTAGGAAGATTAAAGAGTATCCCTAAATTTATGTTTAAAATTGCTAAACAAAAAAGACAACATTAATAATATAGACATAAGAAAAGGCAATCAATGTGTTAAGCGATTAACACATTGATTGCCTTTTTATTGGTGTTTTAAGTTGATTATTTAACGATAAATCGAGATGCATCTAAGTCTCTTCTAAATGCTTTTTGTTCATTTTTCGATTTTTTCTTGAATTCTTTCAAGAACTTTTCATAATTTGGTAAAACATCATCTAATTCGCCAAACTCTTTAAGTTTACCGCCTTCAATCCATGCGATTTTCGTACAAAATTCTTTAACTTGACGGATATTATGACTGACGAAAAAGATGGTTTTATTCGCTTCTTTAAATTCATAAATTTTATCTAAACATTTTTGAGTGAAAGTTTGGTCACCAACGGACAATGCTTCGTCAATAACTAAAATATCAGGGTTAACTGTAATGTTAATAGAGAAACCAAGTTTTGCACGCATACCACTAGAGTATTTTTTTACAGGTTGATATATGAATTCACCTAATTCACTAAATTCAATGACTTGAGGCATTAATTCTTTGATTTCTTTACGTTTGAATCCCATACATAACATTTTGAATTCAATATTTTCAACACCTGTTAATTGGCCATTTAATCCAGCATTGATTGCAATTACACTAACGTCACCTTTGCGGTCGATTTTACCTGATGTAGGGGACAGTGATCCGCCAATCATATTGCTTAATGTAGATTTCCCTGAACCGTTAATACCAACAAGACCAATCACATCTCCTTCGTGTGCTTGAAGAGAAACATCATCTAATGCGAAGAATGTTTTGTTTTTATTTTTAGGTATTAAGGCATCTTTAATACGGTCTTTATTCGTTCTATATATACGATATTCTTTAGTTACATGTTCTATATTTACCGATACGCTCATAATTAGTCCTTCCTTAATTACATTTATATAGATTATAATATACTACTCATCAGTTGTTAAATTTATTAACCTAGTGTAAAGTGAGTAGAAGATTTTGTTTAAAATTGAGTGAAAGTTAATCTAACACGATAGACTTTGTCTAATTATAGACAATCAATGATATTATTGTCATTTTAAGGTGCTTTATTATGTTTAATAACTTAAATGATTGTATAATAAGATGAGAATTTAATAAACTAATATCTTTTACTTAGTTATATAGTTTGGTATATTTTATTCAATTAAAACAAATTTACATATTAAAAAACAATGAGTTTGAGATATGAATATCATCATTTCAAAAGTATTTGTTTAACTTAATTTCTACTCATAACATGAATAGTGTGGATTGAAAGACAAATAGTTTCAAAATGATAGATTCCATCTCAACATCAATTGTATATACATTAAATGTTTGAAAGTGTGGTTTAATTCAATGTCAGCAGTAGTTACTGTATTTAAAGAACACATCAAAAACTTTTATTTAATCCAACGACTGGCACAATTCCAAATTAAAATTTCAAACCATAGTAACTATTTAGGGATGGCTTGGGAACTATTGAACCCAGCGCTACAAATTATGGTTTATTGGTTAGTGTTTGGTCTGGGAATCAGAAGTAACAATCCGGTACATGGCATTCCATTTGTATTTTGGTTACTCGTTGGTATTAGTATGTGGTTCTTTATTAACCAAGGTGTACTCGAGGGTACAAAATCTATATCCCAAAAATTTAATCAAGTCGCAAAGATGAATTTCCCATTGTCCATTATTCCAACATACATTGTAACAAGCAGATTTTATGGACATATTGGTTTACTTGCCATCATTATCGTAGCATGTATGTTTAGAGGGATTTACCCATCTATTCATATCATTCAATTATTGATTTATGTGCCGTTTGCCTTTTTATTAACGGCGTCTGTTGCTTTATTTACATCAACGTTAGGTATATTAGTGAGAGATACTCAGATGGCGATGCAGGCATTAATGAGAATATTATTCTATATGTCGCCCATTTTATGGATTCCTAAAAACCACGGTGTAAGTGGCATTGTGCACCATATTATGTTATTCAATCCAGTATACTTTATTGCTGAATCATACCGTGCGGCAATATTATTCCATCAGTGGTACTTCATTGATCACTGGAAATTAGCATTATATAATGTCATGATTGTTCTCATATTCTTTGTTTTAGGTTCTATACTTCATAAAAAATATAGAGATCACTTTGCTGATTTCTTATAAGAATATAGTGTGTCAAAAGACGTATAACAGTAGACCGACGATGTATTGTTGGTCTACTTTTTATTTTAAGGACAATGGGTTATGAGAGAATTATTTTCTATCAATCTTGGAATCGTTTATAATTTATGAATAAAGATAAATCGAAATAAAGCCGGTGAATGAAATGAGAGTTTTAATCAAAAAAATATATATGATCGTCATTGCAATATTGAATGTCCTTTTTAGAGGATTAAAAGTTAAAAATAAAGATATTGTTGTTATGATGACTTTTCCTAAAGATGTACTTCCGATTATTGAACAATTAAGTACTAAAGGATACAAATTAACTGTTATCACGACAGACAAACATGCACAGTATATTCAACATTTATCAAATGTAACTTATGTTAAAGCAGGAAATAAAAATGTTATTAAGCACATTAAATTGTTAAGTACGGCAAAAATAATTCTAATAGATACGTATTATTTAATCATGGGGGCATACCATAAAAAAGCGCAACAAACTGTTATTCAAACATGGCATGCTGCTGGTGCTTTAAAAGATTTTGGGTTAACAGATCATCAAGTGGATTTGAATAATCAAGCAATGGTGAATCAATATCAACGAGTATATTCAGCTACAGATCTATATTTAGTAGGTGGAGATGAAATGGGGCATTGTTTTAATGAATCATTTGATGCACAACCTTCAAAAATGTTATGTTCTGGACTTCCTAGATTAGTTGAATATTTAAATATTGATATCAAAGAAGAACAACAGCGATTAAAAAATCAATATGGTATCCAAGGTAAATTAGCGGTCTATATGCCAACCTATAGGGAAAATCATCAAGCTAACAGACAAATTAATACGGCACGCTTTGAAAAGGCTTTGCCTGAATACACATTGCTAAGTCACTTACATCCGTCTATCAAAAATGATGAAGAATATGACTTAGATTCGACATCATTAGTTATCATGGCTGATTTAATTATTAGTGATTATAGTTCGATACCAATAGAAGCAAGTTTAATTAATAAACCAACACTCTTTTATGTGTATGACGAAAAGGAATATGAAAAGGTAAGAGGACTTAATCACTATTATTATGATATTCCTAATACGTATAAAGTGACGACGGAAGACGCACTTATTGAAAAAATTAAACAAGACGATAAGCAATTTAAGTCTTTATTTAACCATTGGCATCAATACACTACGCAAGAAACACTGAATCAAGTAACAAACTATATAGATAAGTTGGTGAAATCATGAAATTAGCGATTATAATGCCTGTATATAATGGGCAAGATACAGTACGAAGAGCGGTAACGTCGATTGATACTAAAGCTGAATTTGAAATTATTTGTGTGAATGATGGTTCGACAGATCATACTAAGCATGAATTAACCGAATTACAAAAAGAATTTCCTAATATTAAAGTCATTCATCAAGAGAATCAAGGTGCTGCTAGAAGTCGTAATGTAGGATTAGCAGCTATGGATGACGATACGGATGCATTTATGTTTTTAGATGCGGACGACCAATATTTACCAAGTCGCATAGATGCGATGATACAAACATATGAGAATCACGAGGAAACTGACATAGTAATAGGTCAAATAGGTCGCGATGTTCATGGGGAATGGAAAGTATTTCCAACGCACGAAGAAATTAAGAGAGATGAAGTTGTAACGCTCGAAAGAAGCCCAGAAATACTTCAATCTATAGGTCCTGGTGGTAAATTGTTTAGTGCAAAATTTGCTTCTTTAAGATTTGATGAAGATGTTGTATTTTGTGAAGAGCATACATTCATGGTACGTGCTTTTTCTAAAGCGCGAGATATTAATCTTATGTCAATCATCGCATATGGCTATAATGAGCGAGAGGGATCTGTGACAGATAGACGTGCAGATACGTTCTTACCATATATGGAAGATGCTATGAAAGTGCGACAACGCGTGATGGAATTATTGCTATTAATGAATGAAAAAACTTACTATAGCTATCGTATGGATAACCTTATTGTAAGTTATTTAATTCAAGCACATTTATTAAAAAATAGTGTGATTACACCTTCATTTATAGAAAGTGTGACGCAGTATATTAATTTGATGCAAGAAACACATTATTCTGGTGAGGCAATGTTTAGAATTGTAGAAGCGGTTGAGCAAGGTGGAACGCAATGGACTAAAGACCTCTATCAATCATGGAGACGTGTATTGGCAAATGTTGGTATTGGAAGACCAGGCTATATTCGATTTTTAGCACAGACTTTTTCTAAAAAATCTGCATTTTCTGGAAAGCAAAAATTAAAAAAAGTATTAAAGAAATGATGACGCTTCATCATATAAATTTGAAAGAATAACATGATGTTTTGGTGAATTAATGGTAAGCCTATACAATTTATGCTACATTAAGAATATAAATTTTTATTAAATATTTAGTTAAGGAGAATCACGTATCATGAAACGAGTAATTACTTATGGTACATATGATTTATTACATTATGGACATATTGAATTATTAAGAAGAGCACGTGAAATGGGAGACTATCTCATCGTTGCGTTATCTACTGATGAATTCAACCAAGTGAAAAATAAAAAATCATATTATGACTATAATCAACGTAAAATGATGTTAGAATCGATTCGTTATGTAGACTTAGTAATCCCTGAAGATGGTTGGGGCCAAAAAGAAATTGATGTTGAACGTTTCGATGTCGATGTTTTCGTTATGGGACATGACTGGGAAGGCGAATTTGATTTCTTAAAAGATAAATGTGAAGTGATTTATCTTAACCGAACTGAAGGTATTTCAACAACGAAAATCAAACAAGAATTATACGGAAAAGACGCTAAATAATAGCGTGTTTATAATAAAGGACAAAGCCAAGACGAGATGTCTACGCTTTGTCCTTTTATTGTTATGGTAATATAATATCTATTTTCGACGAAAAGCTTGAATAAATAGATGGATCATAATAGATAATACGATGACTAAACCTATAGCAAAGATGATAGCTATCGTAGGATGAGTTTGCCACATGCTTTTAGCAACGGTTGTCGCATGATGGAATATGGGTTTATGTACTGTAACCGAAGGTGGACCATCTTGTTTAGTGATGAATTGACGATTGTAATCTACATGTACTTTGCCGTTATCAATGACTAATTGATAGTCCTTTTTAGTGAAATCTTTAGGTAGTACGTCGTATAAATCTTGTTCAACATAATAGGTTTTACCATTTATTTGATGTTTACCTTTTGAAAGGATTTTTTCGTATTTATATTGACTAAATGAACGTTCCATTAGCGCATTGCCCATCATGTTACGTTGTTTTTCTCCACCGATATGTTTATAATCCCCAGCGCCTAATATGACTTGGTTGATTCTAAAACCGTTTCGCTTTGTAGTAATCGTATGATTATAATCTGCAGTGTCACTAGAACCAGTTTTTAATCCATCTGTTCCTGGTAAGCTCATGTCGGCACCATCCAATGAATGGTTGAATGTATAATACGTGACACCATGCGTCGTTGGTGCGAGTTGTTTGGTAAAATGTAATATTTTAGGCGTTTCATTAATCACATGTTGGTCTAAAATGGCATAGTCACGTGCTGTAGTTGTTGTGTTTTCAGTTTTTTTATATTTAGAAGGGGCAAAGCTTTTGAGACGAGCATTTTCAGCACCTGTTGGATTCACATAATGTGTATCTTTCATACCGAGTTCTTTGGCTTTTTTATTCATTAAATCTGTGAAGTCATTGACGTTACCCGATACTTGCTCGCCAAGTATCAATGCAGCGGCATTGCTAGAATTAGATACGGTAATTTGAAGCAAATCTGAAATGGTCCACTTCTGGCCCGGGTAAAGCTTAGTATTACTTAATTCGGGAAGCGTAGACATTTGATATTCGCGATCAGTTATTTTGACTTCATCATTTAATGATAGCTTTTTATCTTTAACGGCTTCTAATGTAAGATACATTGTCATAAGTTTAGTCATTGATGCCGGATACCATACCTTATCTTTATTGTATTCATAGAGTATTTGGCCGTCTTGACTCACGTTAATAGCACTTTCAGGTTGATATGCTTCAGTTACTTTACTATAACCATTATCGATTGCAACTTGAACTGGTGTAACATCACCATTCTCTGCATTAGCAAAAGGTGTTATAATATTTAATACGAAGAACATCGTTATGATGAGTATAAAGATTCTTTTCATTATTTCTTTCCTTTAACTATTATTTTCAACTAATATATTTTATCATATACATTATTTGATACATATATGTAAGATGTTGAATTTTTGATATTTTATTATAGTTGGGAAAGACTTAAATATTTGGGATGCACGGACTTTTATAGTAAGATTGAGCAAAATTTAAAATATGAATATTAATAGAAGAGGTATTATTATGAAACAAACTAACCCTTTATTCTTTTTATTTAAAAGGCTCTCTTGGCCAATTGGGTTAATCATTGCTGCGGTTATTATTACTTCTTTAGGAAGCTTGAGTGGATTATTAGTACCTCTATTTACTGGGAGATTAGTAGATAAATTCTCAGTAAGTACTATGAACTGGAATCTTGTAGCCATATTTGGAGGTATATTCTTACTTAATGCTATTTTAAGTGGTATTGGATTATATTTACTAAGTAAAATTGGTGAAAAAATGATTTATGATATCCGTTCATTATTGTGGGAACATATCATTCAATTAAAAATGCCGTTCTTTGATAAAAACGAAAGTGGTCAATTGATGAGTCGTTTAACAGACGATACAAAGGTAATTAACGAATTTATTTCTCAAAAATTACCTAATTTATTACCTTCAGCATTAACGTTAGTTGGTTCACTCGTTATGCTATTTATCATGGATTGGAAAATGACGTTGTTAACGTTTATTACTATTCCTATTTTTGTACTTATCATGATTCCATTAGGTCGTGTGATGCAGAAAATTTCAACAAGTACACAAACTGAAATTGCTAATTTTAGTGGTTTACTTGGACGTGTACTGACAGAAATGAGATTGGTTAAAGTATCCAATACAGAAAGATTAGAACTTGATAATGCGCACACTAATTTAAAAGAAATTTATCGCTTAGGTTTAAAACAAGCTAAAATTTCAGCAGTAGTACAACCTATTTCGGGTGTAGTAATGTTATTAACTATAGCTATCATCCTAGGTTTCGGCGCTTTAGAAATTGCAACAGGTGCTATCACTGCAGGTACATTAATCGCAATGATTTTCTATGTGATTCAAATGTCTATGCCGTTGATTAATTTGTCAACATTGATAACAGATTATAAAAAAGCTGTTGGGGCAAGTCATCGTATTTATGAAATCATGCAAGAACCTATAGAACCTACAGAATCACTTGAAGATTCAAAAGATGTTGAGGTACAAGATGGTGAACTTGTATTTGATCATGTGAACTTCAAATATGACGTTAAGTCTATATTAAATGATGTGTCATTTAACATTCCTCAAGGTCAGGTTAGTGCATTTGTCGGTCCTTCAGGTTCTGGTAAAAGTACGATATTTAACTTAATTGAACGTATGTATGATATTGAAAGTGGCGACATTACGTATAATGGTACAAGTATTTTTGATATTCCATTATCTAAGTGGCGTACTAAAATCGGTTATGTTATGCAATCAAACTCTATGATGAGTGGTACGATTAGAGATAATATCTTGTACGGTGTCAATCGTTCTGTATCAGATGAAGAACTTATTAAATATGCTAAATTGGCTAATTGTCATGATTTTATTATGCAATTTGATGAGGGTTACGATACATTAGTGGGTGAACGTGGTCTTAAGCTATCCGGTGGTCAAAGACAAAGAATTGATATTGCACGTAGCTTTGTTAAAAATCCAGATATTTTGTTATTAGATGAAGCCACTGCTAACTTAGACAGTGAAAGTGAATTGAAAATTCAAGAAGCTTTAGAAACATTGATGGAAGGTCGAACTACAATTGTCATCGCACATAGACTTTCTACAATTAAAAAAGCAGGTCAAATTATCTTTATAGATAAAGGACAAGTGACTGGTAAAGGCACACATAGTGAGTTAATGACAACACATGAGAAATATAAACACTTTGTAACGTCTCAAAAGCTTGCAGACTAAAATTTAATGATAAGCACATACGCTTTAAAGAGTGTGTGTGCTTTTTTTGTATAAATTAAAGATTTAATGAAAAACGTTATTTTAAGTCATTTTTACAAATGGTATAATTAAGCCAATTAGATGGGCTCTGGTTTTGGGGTGGATTTTATCCATGATATAGAGTCATATATCTATACATATGTTCCTTTTGTACAACACGTTGTTGAAAAATTAAATAAATAGGTGGGTGCCAAATGTTTTTATTGATTAATATCATTGGGTTAATTGTTTTCCTAGGTATTGCAGTGTTATTCTCGAGAGCACGAAAAGATATACAATGGAAATCAATTATTATTTTAGTCGTTTTAAACTTATTTTTAGCATGGTTCTTCATTTACTTCCCATGGGGAAAATTAGGAATTAAAGCAGCTGCAAATGGTATTTCCTGGGTAATTGAATCAGCAAATGCAGGTACAGGATTTGCGTTTAATAGTTTTGTTTCGAATAAGCAGATGGATATGGCTGTGAGCGCACTATTTCCAATTCTATTAGTAGTACCGTTATTTGATATTTTAATGTACTTTAATATTCTACCGAAATTAATTGGTGCAATTGGTTGGGTTTTAGCAAAAATTACGCGCCAACCTAAATTCGAGTCGTTCTTTGGCATTGAAATGATGTTCTTAGGTAACACAGAAGCACTCGCTGTTTCTAACGAACAATTGAAGCGCATGAATGAAATGCGAGTGTTAACTGTAGCAATGATGTCTATGAGTTCTGTGTCAGGTGCTATTGTAGGTGCTTATGTTCAAATGATTCCAGGGGAATTAGTGTTGACTGCTATTCCTTTAAATATCGTGAATGCTATTATTGTCGCGTCAATTTTGAATCCAGTAAGAGTAGAAGATAAAGAAGATATTATTTATAGTATTAAGGATCAAGATATAGAGCGTCAGCCATTCTTCTCATTCTTAGGTGATTCTGTATTAGCTGCAGGTAAATTAGTACTCATTATCATAGCATTTGTGATTAGTTTCGTAGCGTTAGCAGATTTAGCGGATCGTTTGATTAACTTGATTACAGGTGGCATTGGTCACTTGATGGGTCTTAAAGGTAGCTTTGGATTAGACCAAATTTTAGGCGTATTTATGTATCCATTTGCATTATTACTTGGTCTTCCTTGGGATGAAGCTTGGTTAGTTGCACAACAAATGGCGAAAAAAATCGTTACTAACGAATTTGTCGTAATGGGTGAAGTATCTAAGTCTATTAATACACTTTCACCTCACCATAAAGCAGTGATTTCAACATTCTTAGTGTCATTTGCTAACTTCTCAACTATTGGTATGATTATCGGTACATTAAAAGGTATCGTAGATAAGAAAACAGCAGACTTTGTTTCTAAATACGTGCCAATGATGCTATTAGCAGGGATTTTAGTTTCATTATTAACAGCTGCATTTGTAGGATTATTCGCATGGTAAATTAAAAATTAAGGTTACACCTTCTATTGCTAGAACCTTTTCTAGCGATGGGAGGTGTTTTTTAATGAAAAAAATGACACATAATAAAAACCAAGTATAGTAAGTGAGGAGACACTTGTTATACTTGGCTTTTATGGGAAATGAATATTAATGTACTTGTAACGGTAAGGACTAGGTACAGTTACAGTACTTCGAGCAAAATTTGTTTTGTTACTATAAACAACACAAAGGAGATAACTTCTTTTGTTAAGAAGTTAACATTATTATAGCAAAGCGAAAGCTATAAGTAAATTAAAAATTCTGAAAATTTAAAAATATTTTATCCTTTTTTATGTTAAACCGTATTATTTCGTTAGAGATGATTCATTGATAAGTTGTATGAGTGGAAATGAAATTATTTCAAAAATATGAATTATTTACACAAGCAGTGTTGTAGGGGCTACATGCGTGTGCTACCATTTTGTTAATCATATAAAAAATAAATAAAGGGATGTGGTTGCTTGAATAGATTAATAAGAGATTTAATATTAGTCATTGTTGGATCGTTTATTTTTTCAGCTGGTGTTAATGCATTCATTATTTCAGGTAATTTAGGTGAAGGTGGGGTCACAGGTTTAGCCATAGTATTGTACTACGCTTTTCACTTATCGCCAGCTATTACTAACTTTGTAGTCAATGCTGTTTTAATTGCAGTAGGATATAAATTTTTAAGCAAACGTAGTATGTATTTAACCATTGTAGCAACTGTACTTATTTCAGTATTTTTAAGTTTAACAGAATCTTGGCATGTTGAAACAGGCAATGTAATTGTCAATGCAGTGTTTGGCGGAACAAGTGTCGGATTAGGTATTGGTGTTATTGTCTTAGCAGGTGGGACTACTGCTGGAACTACTATATTAGCTAGAATTGCACATAAGTATTTAGACGTGAGTACGCCTTATGCATTACTCTTCTTCGATTTAATTGTTGTAGTCATATCTTTAACTGTGATTTCACTCGATCGTGCATTAGTTACCGTCATTTCATTGTATATTGGTACGAAAGTGATGGAATTTGTAATCGAAGGTTTAAATACGAAGAAAGCGATGACAATTATTTCAAGTAAACCAGATGAAGTGGCTAAAGCCATAGATGAACAAGTAGGTCGTGGATTAACTATATTGAATGGTCACGGCTATTATACTAGAGAAGAAAAAGACGTCCTTTATGTCGTGATTACAAAAACACAAGTGTCACGTGCTAAAAAGATAATTAGAAGTATTGATAATCAAGCATTTCTAGTCATTCATGATGTGAGAGATGTATACGGAAATGGTTTCCTTATAGATGAATAAAAGATATTATTCCAAAGCTGTTTTAAGTAGCAAATTTGTTAGCTTAGAACGGCTTTTTAATGCGATAAAAAAGAGGAAATTAATGAAATTTATTAGTCAATATAAGTGAAAAATGTTATAATGGCTCCTGTGATAATGATTATCAATTACAATCATGAATTTAATAATTAATATATTTAATTACAGTTATGTTTTCGATATAGATATAGTAATTTAGAAAGTAGGGGAATTATGAGTCGTTTAAACGGTGAACAAGTAACAATAGGTTATGGAGATACGACGATTATTAATCATTTAGATGTGGAAATTCCAGATGGTAAAGTAACTTCAATCATTGGACCTAATGGTTGTGGCAAGTCTACCTTACTTAAAGCATTGTCTCGTTTATTATCTGTAAAAGATGGCACGATTAATTTAGACGGAGAGAGTATCCACACGCAATCTACGAAAGAAATTGCTAAGAAAATTGCGATTTTACCACAATCTCCTGAAGTGGCTGATGGTTTAACTGTTGGTGAATTAGTATCTTATGGCCGATTTCCTCATCAAAAAGGATTTGGGCGTTTATCTGATGAAGATAAAAAAGAAATCAATTGGGCGCTAGAAGTGACAGGTACATCTGAATTTAGACACCGTTCAATCAACGATTTAAGTGGTGGTCAAAGACAACGTGTCTGGATTGCTATGGCATTGGCTCAACGTACAGATATTATCTTTTTAGATGAACCAACAACATATTTAGATATATGTCATCAATTAGAAATTTTAGAATTAGTTCAAAAATTGAATCAAGAACAAGGTTGTACGATTATTATGGTATTACATGATATCAATCAAGCCATTCGATTCTCAGATCATCTTATTGCTATGAAAGACGGTGACATTGTAGCAAATGGTGAAACAAATGAAGTGTTGACACAAGATATTTTAGAACGTGTATTTAATATAGATGTTGTATTAAGTGAAGATCCTAGAACTGGTAAACCTTTATTAGTGACATATGATTTATGTCAAAAGGCATATTCTTCATAAACTGTGAGATGATTTAAAATATATAGAAAAGGTAAAGATATCATGTCAAAACCAAGGCAAAGTGGTTATATGAGATTTGTATCTTATTTGATAGGTGGAATGATAGTGCTAGCAATAGCACTATTTTTATCTATTTTATTTGGAGATGCGAAAATAGATATACCCACCATTATGGATGCAATTTTCAATTATAATCCTAAAAATCAACAACATAATGTGATTAGTGAGATCAGAATTCCAAGAGATTTAGGTGCCATTTTAGTAGGCATGGCATTATCGGTTGCCGGTGCGGTTATTCAAGGTGTGACTAAAAATAGTTTGGCGGATCCGAGTTTAATTGGTCTCAATTCAGGTGCGTCATTTGGCTTAGCCATAACGTATGCTTTTTATCCAGAAGCACCGTTTACATTACTAATGATTGCCGGGTTTCTCGGTTCATTGTTAGGTGGTTCGATTGTGTTAATGATTGGCCGTTCAAGAAAAGATGGTTTCAATCCTATGCGTATTATTTTAGCCGGAGCAGCCGTTAGTGCTATGTTAACGGCATTAAGCCAAGGTGTTGCGCTTATCTTTAGATTAAATCAATCTTTAACGTTTTGGAGTGCTGGTGGGGTTTCAGGAACAACATGGTCTCAAATTATTTGGACAGGTCCCATCATTATAGTGGCATTGGTAATTATTCTCACAATGAGTAGACAATTAACTATATTGAATTTAGGGGAATCTTTAGCCAAAGGTCTAGGACAAAATGTGACTATGATTCGTGTTGTCATATTAATTTTAGCAATGGTTCTAGCTGGCGTAGCAGTATCGATGGTAGGGCAAATTGCATTTGTTGGATTAATCGTCCCACATATTGTTCGATTTATAATAGGAACTGATTATTCTAAAGTATTACCTTTAACTGCCATTTTAGGTGGCATATTGATGTTAGTAGCTGATATGCTTGCTAGATATTTAGGAGATGCGCCAGTGGGTGCGATTATTTCATTTATTGGCGTTCCTTACTTTTTATACTTAGTTAAAAAAGGAGGACGCTCAATATGATAGATAGCCAATTACGACGTAAACAAATCATTACATTCGTGATATTTACTGTACTTGTTTTCTTAGCGTGTACATGGAGTATCGCTTCTGGTGAGTACAATATCCCTGTAAGTCGATTTTTCCAAATATTGACCGGGCAAGGTGATTATACAGACACATTAATTCTAGTCGATTTTAGATTACCACGTATGCTCATCACTATTCTTGCTGGGGCGGCATTAAGTATGAGTGGCGCAATTGTACAAAGTGTTACTAAAAATCCAATTGCTGAGCCAGGCATTCTAGGTATTAATGCTGGTGGTGGTTTTGCAATCGCATTATTCATCACAATTGGTCAGATTAAACCAGACAATTTTGTTTATGTTTTACCTATTATTAGCGTCATAGGCGGTGTAGCGACAGCTTTAATTATTTTTATGTTTAGTGTCAATCAAAGACATGGCGTTACACCTTCCAGTATGGTTTTAATAGGTGTAGGTATGCAGACAGCTTTATATGGTGGTTCAATAACACTCATGTCTAAATTCGACAAAGATCAATCAGAATTTATAGCAACATGGTTTGCAGGCAATATCTGGGGAGATGAATGGATATTTGTGATGGCATTTTTACAATGGATCATCATCATACTGCCATATCTATTTTATAAATCTAATGAATTGAATATTATCAATACGCATGAGCATGTAGCTAAAGGTTTAGGTGTTAAGGTCGATAAAGAACGCATGGTATTATTCTTTGTAGCAGTAGTACTATCTTCAGTAGCAGTTGCAGTAGCAGGGTCTATTTCCTTTATAGGATTGATGGGGCCACATATTGCTAAACGTATTGTAGGACCACGCCATCAGTTGTTTTTACCAATAGCAGTGCTTGTTGGTGCCTTTTTATTAGTGTTCTCAGATACATTGGGCAAGGTTATATTAGAACCTACAGGCGTACCAGCAGGTATCATCGTTGCAATTATTGGTGCACCTTACTTCCTATATCTCATGTACAAAACCAAAAATGTATAAAATATGTAAATAAAGTGGCATGTACGATACATGTCACTTTATTTTTATATATAATTGTTAACGCTTTCTTAAGTCGATGCATTATAATGAAAGTGGATAAATAAGGAGGGCTAACTATGAAAAAATTAATTAAAGATAAACAACAATTTTTAAGTGATATGCTCGAAGGTATAAAAATTGCTCATCCAGAATTAGAAGTTATCAATGACAATGTCGTTGTAAAAAAGAATAAAAAAACAACTGGTGTAACTTTAGTGTCAGGTGGTGGGAGTGGTCATGAACCAGCTCATGCAGGCTATGTTGCTCAGGGTATGTTAGATGCTGCAGTTTGTGGTGAAGTATTCACCTCTCCAACACCAGATAAAATTTTAGATGCTATAAAAGCTGTAGACACGGGTGAAGGCGTGCTTCTCATCGTTAAAAATTATGCGGGAGATGTCATGAATTTTGAAATGGCACAAGAAATGGCAGAAATGGAAGGTATTAATGCTGCTATGGTAGTAGTGAAAGATGATATTGCCGTTTCTGATGTTGAACAAAGACGTGGTGTTGCCGGAACAGTTTTCATTCATAAGTTTGCCGGATTTTTAGCCGATAAAGGTCTATCTTTAACAGAAATTCAAGCAAAAGTAGAAGAACTATTACCTACAGTTAAAAGTATTGGTATGGCATTAACACCACCTATGGTACCAACAACAGGAAAGTATGGTTTTGATATTGATGAGAATGATATTGAAATTGGTATCGGTATTCATGGTGAAAAAGGATTACATCGTCAACAAATGGAACCTATAGATCAGATAGTGACACGATTAGGTGACGCATTATTACAAGAAGTTGATAGTAAAGAAATACTTGTAATGGTAAATGGTATGGGCGGTACACCTTTATCTGAGCTTACAATTGCGACGTCTTATATCAAACAATATTTTGATGCGCATGATATCACTGTCAAATATTGGTATGTAGGTGATTACATGTCGTCATTAGACATGCAAGGATTTTCAATAACAGTCGTACCCTATTCAGAAACACTTTTAAAAGCATTACTAGCGCCAACAACGAGTAGATATTTTAATATTTAATGAATAAATATACAGGATAAGGAGAATCATAATGGATATCCAAAAGATGAAACAACAGTTATTGGATTTAGAAACAACATTTAAAGAGCAAGAAGATGCATTAACTGAACTTGATAGAGCTATTGGCGATGGCGATCATGGTGTTAATATGTTAAGAGGTTTTGAAAGTTTAAAAGATAAATTAGATGACAGTACAATGCAAAGTGTTTTTAAATCGACAGGTATGTGTCTCATGTCAAATATTGGCGGTGCTTCAGGTCCGTTATATGGTTTTAGCTTTGTGAAAATGGCTGAAGTTGTTAAAGACGACATTGACCATAATAATTTAGTAGAACTTCTAGAAACATTTACAGAGGCAATTGCCAAACGTGGTAAGGTAGAACTTAATGAAAAGACCATGTATGATGTTGTTGCACGTGCAAATGAAGCGGTCAAAAAAGGTGAACAAGTTGATTTGAATCGCCTACAAAGCTTTGCAGAAGCAACTGTGGATATGGTAGCTACGAAAGGGCGTGCATCATACTTTAAAGAAGCGTCAAAGGGTTATATGGACCCAGGTGCACAAAGTATGGTTTATATATTACATGCAATAATAGGAGATGAAGCATAATGGCAACGCTTGTAATTATTAGTCATAGTGAACAAATAGCGAATGGTACAAAAGCATTGTTGCAACAAATGGCACCAGATGTAAAAGTCATTGCTAACGGTGGTATGAATGGTGATATTGGGACGTCGTTTGAGACAGTTCAACAGCTAATCAATGGTTTAGAAGATGATGCCATGTGCTTTTATGATATAGGCTCATCCGAAATGAATATTGATATGGCTATTGATATGTATGATGGGAATTATAAAATTGTTAAAGTGGATGCACCAATTGTAGAAGGTAGTTTTACAGCTGCAGTTAAATTATCAATCGGTGGAAATTTGGCGGACGCTATAGAAGAAGTAAATCAAACAACTTTTTAAAATAAATGATATATTAAGCTTAAATTGATTTTTTGAAATGAAAGTTAAGGATATCTGTGATATGATTAATATTAAATGTACGATAAAATCTGGCTAATAGGAGGACATTGCCATGCAACATCTTATAAAGAAACATGTATTGAATGGCGAGTTTGATTTAGTAAGACAATTGATGTCCGAAACAGATTTTATGGAATTTGAAGAAGCATATATTTCAAGTGCTCATGAAGTAGAAAGTATGATGTTTTATACTTGTATTTTAGACATGATGAAAGTGGAAGAAACAGCAGAAATGCATGACTTAGCATTCTTATTGCTTGTTTATCCACTCAGTGACTATGAAGGTGCTTTACATTCTGCGTATTACCATGCAGATTCATCCATAAAACTTACTGACGGAAATGAAGTTAAAAGCTTATTACAAATGTTATTACTACATGCAATTCCAGAGCCTGTTATCTCTGATAAGAAGGCCTTCGATATTGCAAAACGTATTCTTAAATTAGATCCTACCAACAATGTGGCTCGTAATGTATTGAAAGATACAGCGAAACGTATGGATAATGTAGTTGTTGATATTAATGAACTAAATCAACATCGTAACGCACGTTAAAATGTGAATATTAATTTTATGAATAAAAGTCATTGAGATGAGTCATACCGTTTCAATGACTTTTTTATTGTGAATTTATAAATGATATTGTATTAAAATAAATGTGTTTTTAATAAATAAATTATTATAGAATTGTTAGAAAAGTATGAATTTTATATTTTGTAGATTAGTGAAAACAGTTGATATATAAGTCTAAATCGTGGATTTAGGCTTTTTTGACATACTTTGAGTTGGGTTGAAATTAAATAATAGTACGTTATAATTCAAAATATGCGAAACGAAGGAGGTAAACTTTTCATGGGGCTCAATAAAGAAGCTATAAAAATTGGTTTCGCCTATGTCGGCATCGTTGTCGGTGCAGGTTTTTCAACCGGACAAGAAGTGATGCAATTCTTTACACCTTATGGCTTATGGTCATACATAGGTGTAGTCTTATCAGGTTTGATTTTAGGTTTTATTGGTAGACAAGTAGCAAAAATAGGGACAGCATTTGAAGCAACTAATCACGAATCTACATTGCAATATGTCTTTGGCGATAAATTTAGTAAGGTTTTCGATTATATTCTTGTATTCTTTTTATTTGGTATCGCCGTTACGATGATTGCGGGTGCTGGATCAGCATTCCAAGAAAGTTTTAAAGTACCCATTTGGTTAGGTGCATTAATTATGACTGTAGTTATTTATGGCACCTTACTATTAGACTTCAATAAAATAGTAAGAGCTTTAGGTATTGTGACACCATTTTTAATTGTGATGGTTGTATTAGTTGCGGTGTACTATTTGTTTAATGGATCTATACCATTGAATAAAGTTAATGATACTGTCGATAAGTCAAGCGTCATTTTAGGTATTCTCAAAGGTATTCAATATGGCGGCCTTGCATTTGCGGTAGGTTTTAGTACAGTCGTAGCCATTGGTGGGGATGCATCTAAACGAAGAGTTTCAGGTGCAGGTGCGTTATTTGGTGGTATTGTTTATACTATTCTATTAGCATTAATTAACTTTGCTTTACAAGCAGAATACCCACAAATTAAAGATGCTGCTATTCCTACACTTAATTTAGCAAATGAAATCAATCCGTGGATTGGATTAGTATTAACAATTATTATGTTAGCAGTAATGTATAATACTATTTTAGGATTATGCTACTCATTTGCAGCACGTTTTACTGAACCATATAGCAAAAAGTATCATGTCTTCATCATTATTATGATGATTGCTGCCTACATTTTAAGTTTCGTAGGATTCGCTGATTTAATTAACTATTTATATAATATTATGGGTGTAGTCGGTTTATTTATAGTTGTTGCCGTACTTATCAAATATTATAAACGTAAGAGTGATGACAAAAAGCATATTGCATAATGATATGTAATTTGATGTACTTTACAATTAAATGTGATTGATTTAATCTTAAAAGCAATTCATCTTTTTAAATAGAAGATGAATTGCTTTTTTAGCGTAATTAATTAAACGATATAATTGAGCATTGATGAGAGGATTATCCGTCATGAAGGCAAAACATAAATGGTTGTTGATAACAATTGTTGTCATTTTAATAGTAGGTACTAGTATTGGTTTACTATTGAAAACACATTATGATCATGAACATCGACAACAACAAAATAAAGAAAAAGTCCAAATCAATAATAAAAACGTGAAAGTTTTACAGAATATTTCTTATGGTCAAGGTATACCTAATAGTAAACTGGATATTATTATGCCATCTGATATGAATAAAGATAGTAAGTTACCAGTCATCTTTTGGATGCATGGTGGAGGTTTTATTGCTGGCGATAAACAGTATAAAAATCCATTACTATCTAAAATAGCTGAACAAGGTTACATTGTGGTAAACGTCAATTATGCGTTAGCACCTCAATACAAGTATCCTACACCTATTGAACAAATGAACAAAGCGGTCAAATTTATTAAAACGAATGAACATGATTTGCCAATTGATTTTGATCAAGTGATTATAGGTGGCGATTCCGCTGGCGCACAATTAACCAGTCAATATGTTGCTATGCAGACAAATCAGTCATTACGTGATGAAATGAAATTTGAACCGGAATTTAAACCTTCTCAAATTAAAGCGGCGATATTCTTTGGCGGATTCTATGATATGAAGACAGTTAAATCAACAGAATTTCCTAGGATTCAATTATTTATGAGAAGTTATACAGGTACGACAAATTGGGAGAGTAATTTTAAAAACCTATCTCAAATGTCTACAATAAATCAAGTAACCAAAGATTATCCGCCTACATTTTTATCTGTAGGAGATGCGGATCCGTTTTATAGTCAGAATATAGATTTTTATAAAAAATTAAAAGAAAAAGATGTGCCAGCTGAGACATTATTTTATGATGGCTCACATCACTTACACCATCAATATCAATTCCATTTAAATAAACCAGAATCTAAAGAAAATATTAAACGGGTACTCTTATTCTTAAGTAGAAATACATCTTCTTCAGGTGTTGAACGTAATAATCAATCTAATAACAATGAAAACAATAATATGAATCAAGATGTGCAATTAGATCCATTCAGTGAATAAAACAAACCACCGTAAAACGACAATTATAGTCGTTTTACGGTGGTTTTTTATACATGATATATCGTTATCAACTTATTTCATCTAATTATATGATAAAATTCAATATGTAATTACCATAAACAATTAATTTAAAATTTTAGCCATCACGTATTCATTATAATATTTGTTGTTAATATACAGCTTATCTTTTAATTCGCCTTCAATTTGGAATCCAGCGCTCTTAAATAAGTTAACAGCACCATCATTTTCGGGTACCACTGTCGCTTCAATACGACGGATATTATGATTGAGGGACCATGCTTCTATTGCATTAATCAAAGTTTGTCCGACACCATCTTTTTGGTACAGTTTTTTAACACCTAGATATACAATCGCTTCATGGCGTGTACGTTCATATGTTTCAGTACCTACAAAACCGTATCCTACAAGTTGATCGCTACTTTCGACAACAAAAATAGCTTTAGAAGAAGAGGTAATATAATCTTCTAAGCGCTTAATCACTTCGGTAGTACTGGGTGCATACTCACCAGGATTGTAAAATGTGAATTCTGATTCATCATAAATTTTGGTAAGTAAGTCTATAAAATTGTCTACGTCTTTTATACTGATTTCACGAATAGCGTGAGGCATGAAAACACTCCTATATTCATTTAAGTTTCTGCTACTTCTATATTATAATATAAATAAGATAAGTTTGCTTTGAATCGTGTAATTGCACACGATGGAGTGTTCATTATACACAAGGGAGTTTAAAATATGAAACCAAAAGTACTTTTAGCAGGCGGCACAGGCTATATTGGGAAACATTTAAGTTCGGTAATTGAAAATGATGCTGATTTATATGTATTGTCAAAGTATCCAAAACCGGAACATGTTAATGCAACTGATATGACATGGTTACAGAGTGATATTTTTAATTATCAAGATGTCGTTGAAGCGATGAAAGAGATTGATATAGCTATTTTTTATTTAGATCCAACGAAAAATTCAGCGAAATTAACGCAAGCGACAGCGCGAGATCTTAATTTAATTGCTGCTGACAACTTTGGTAGGGCAGCGTCAGTGAATCATGTTAAAAAGTTAGTATATATTCCAGGAAGTCGAAATGATAATCAAACGATGGAACGTTTAGGCGCTTATGGTGTGCCAGTAGAGCGTACGAAATTGGAAATCAAACGTCCTCATATCAATGTAGAATTGCAGGTGTCTAAGTACGATGATGTTAGAACGGCTATGAAAATGGTTTTGCCTAAAAAGTGGACACTTGACCAAGTTGTTGAATACTTTTTTAATTGGTTAAATAAAACCAAAGGAACGATTGTTAAGACGTATCATAGTGATGACCATTATTATATATATTTAAAAAGTAAAAACAAACCATTGGCTATTTTTAAGAAAGTGTTAACAGAGGACAACCTC
The DNA here is from genome assembly GCF_045984185.1 of Staphylococcus sp. KUGN1. Lineage (NCBI taxonomy): Bacteria > Bacillati > Bacillota > Bacilli > Caryophanales > Staphylococcaceae > Staphylococcus > Staphylococcus sp. KUGN1. Next base: position 147,089 of record NZ_JBJQIL010000001.1, read on the forward strand.
ATCACTTTATATTTAGTTGGTGGTAAGTTAGTCAAATCCAATGCGAAAAAGCAAGGGAAATTAGAGTTTCGATTGCTAAAAAATAACGCAATTGTTTTAGTTCATCTATATGATTACATTCCTAAAATGTTTTGGCCTGTATATTATTTTGTTCAAGCACCTCTACAAGGCATCATGATGCGTGGATTTGAAGTGGATTGTCGCATCAAACATTTTCAAGGACGTGTTCAATCTGGAGAAAAAATTAAGTACACAAAATAATAAGGTGATATGAATGCAAATATTATTAGTAGAAGATGACAATACATTGTTCCAAGAACTCAAAAAAGAATTAGAACAATGGGATTTTAATGTAGTAGGTATAGATGATTTTGGAAATGTTATGGATACATTCGAAGCATTTAATCCAGAAATTGTTATTTTAGACGTGCAATTGCCAAAGTATGATGGCTTTTATTGGTGTAGAAAAATGAGACAAGTGTCTAATGTACCTATTTTATTCTTATCCTCAAGGGATAATCCGATGGATCAAGTCATGAGTATGGAGTTGGGTGCTGATGATTATATTCAAAAACCATTTTATACCAATGTTTTAATAGCTAAACTCCAGGCGGTTTATCGTAGAGTATACGAATTTGGTGTTGAAGAGAAACGTACATTGAACTGGCAAGATGCTGTAGTAGATTTATCAAAGGATAGTATACAAAAAGGTGATCAAGCTATCTTTTTATCTAAAACAGAAATGATCATTTTAGAGATGTTAGTCAATAAAAGAAATCAAATTGTCTCACGTGATACATTGATCACCGCATTGTGGGACGATGAATCGTTTGTAAGCGATAACACATTGACTGTCAATGTCAATCGATTAAGAAAGAAACTATCTGAAATTGGTATGGATAGTGCGATAGAAACGAAAGTTGGTAAAGGGTATATGGCGCATGAATAATTTAAAGTGGTTTTGGTTATTCGTTAAATCGCGATTAAATTGGATATTATGGATTGTATTTATCAATCTAGTCATGATCGGAATTGCGTATATTGATTATGATATTGCAGCAGATAGCGTATGGTATATCGTTGTTCTGAATTTAGGTATGAGTGTATTATTCATCATTTTTACATTTTTTAAGGAATCTAGGTTATCTAAACATTTTTATAAAAATAAAGAAATAGAAGAAATTAAACATAAAGATTTAGCTGAAACGCCATTTCAACAACAAATCGTAGACTATTTATATCGAAATATAACTTCCCAGAAAGATAAGGTATTAGCGCAACAAGTACAAATTAAAAATCATGAACAAAGCATTACAGAATTTGTTCATGATATTAAAACCCCAGTAACAGCGATGAAGTTATTAATTGATCAAGAGCAAGATTCTAAACGTAAACAAGCATTATTATACGAATGGTCACGGATCAATGAAATGTTAGATAAACAATTGTATTTAACAAGGTTAGAAACTCAAAATAAAGATATGTACTTTGACTATGTCTCTTTAAAACGTATGGTTATTGATGAAATTCAGTTGACGCGTCATATTAGTCAGGCTAAAGGTATTGGATTTGAATTAAATTTTACGGATGATTTTAAAGTGTACACAGATTTAAAATGGTGTCGTATGATGATTAGACAAATATTATCTAATTCATTGAAATATAGTGAAGATAATATGATTGAAATGAATGGTAAATGCATAAATCAACATATCGTATTAGAAATAAAGGACTATGGACGTGGTATAAGTAAGAAAGATATGCCAAGGATTTTTGAAAGAGGTTATACGTCTACAGCTAATAGAAATGAAACGACGTCATCAGGCATGGGTTTGTATTTGGTTGATAGTGTTAAATCACAATTAGGGATTGAAATTAAAGTAGAGTCTAGCGTAGGAAAAGGAACTACTTTTAGCCTCATATTCCCACAACAAAATGAAGTGATTGAACGCATGTCTGAAGTGACAACATTGTCATTTTAAACATGCGTTTTGTTACACAGAATTAGCGCATTTGTTATATTCAATCGTTATAATAATATTGAATAGTTATGCGTTTCATTATATTTACAAATGATGTGGCATCAACGTTAAACAGTTGATAATCATAGGAGTGTTAAAGTGGCAATATTAGAAGTAAAACAATTAACAAAAATATATGGCAATCAATATTCACCACAAGAAGTGCTACATGATATTAATTTATCTGTTGAAAAAGGTGAATTTATCTCAATTATGGGGCCTTCTGGTTCGGGAAAAACAACATTATTGAATGTACTGAGTTCCATAGATTATGCAACGCAAGGATCGATTAAATTAAATGGGCAGCCATTAGACAAATTATCAAACAAAGCGTTATCCAATATTCGTAAAAAAGACATTGGATTTATTTTCCAAGATTATAATGTCTTACATACCTTAACGGTAAAAGAAAATATTATGCTACCGTTATCTGTAAAGAAAATAGATAAACAAGAAATGAAACAGCGCTATGAACGAATTGTTGAGGCATTAAATATTAGTGATATCAGTGATAAGTACCCAACTGAATTGTCAGGAGGACAAATCCAAAGAACGTCAGCCGCTAGAGCGTTTATTACTAACCCATCAATAATATTTGCTGATGAGCCAACAGGAGCATTAGACTCTAAAAGCACGCAAGACTTATTAAAACGACTATGCAAAATGAATGAGAAATTTGATACTACGATTATAATGGTTACTCATGACCCCGTAGCAGCTAGTTATTCAAATCGTGTGGTTATGTTAAAAGATGGAAGAATCTTTACTGAAATTTTCCAAGGTGAAGACGATAAACAAACTTTTTACAATGAAATTATTAGAACACAAAGTGTACTTGGTGGCGTGAATTATGACCTTTAAAGAAATTATTTTTAAAAACTTTCAACAAAAGTTTTCGCATTATGCCATATATTTATTTTCTTTAGTTATTAGCGTAGTACTGTATTTTAGTTTTATTACTTTAAAATATGCACATCATTTACATGGCAATCAGAATTATCCAATCATTAAAGAAGGCTCTCAAATAGGAAGTTATTTTCTATTTATCATTATTATCGTATTTATTTTGTACGCGAATCTGTTGTTTTTAAAACGGCGAGGTCGTGAATTTGCCTTATTGCAAACAATTGGTCTTTCAAGATTCAATATTTTACAAATGATTATGATTAAACAATTACTTATTTTTATTGCCACTTCTATTTTAGGAATTATCATTGGTATTTTTGGCTCTAAAATATTGTTAATGATTGTTCTAAGATTACTCGGTATTAACATTACTGTTTCAATCATTTTCAGTGTGTCTGCTATTTTACAAGCAATTTTATTGATTGTTGTGGCGTACATTTTAACTATAGGTCAAAGCTATTTTTATATTAGAAGACGTTCTATTATAGAATTAGCCTCTAATATGACCAAAAGAGAAATCAATCATAATCGTTTTACAATGGGTGAATTAATTTTAGGTGTATTAGGCGTACTCATGATTCTGACAGGTTATTATTTATCGACAACAGTTGTTCAACATTTTAATAGTATTTTTCAGCCATTTGTTATTTTGATATGTACAGTGATTGGGGCGTATTTCTTTTTTAGAAGCACTGTTTCACTAATCTTTAAAGCAATTAAGAAAGTGAGACAAGATACAGTAAGCGTCAACGATGTGATGTTTACAGCACCGATTATGTATCGTATAAAGAAAAATGCGTTTTCTTTAACTGTTATGACAATTATTTCTGCTATTACTGTATCAGTATTGTGTTTTGCAGCGATTAGTCGTGGGACGTTAACCAATGAAGTTCTATTGAATTCGCCACACGATGTGACGTTAAAAGATAAAGAAAAGGCCAATGAATTAGCATATGAATTAAACAATAAAAATATTGAGCATTTTTATAATTATAAAGAAGTTGTTTATAGTAAGTTGTTTAAAGACAAATTATTTGAAAAGGGCATTGCTAAACCATATGAAGTATCTGTAACGAGTGACAAGTATATACCTAATGTTGAAGTGTCGAAGGGTTACACAGATATTATAGTACCTGAAGGTAGAGTAAGTGATGTCATGAAATATAAGAAGCACGGTGTAACACAATTGGGGACACATCAACACTCGATCAAAGTTAAATTAAATAAAGAAATTAACCAAGTTTATTTTATGAGTGATGTTGATTTAGGAGGACCTACTTTAGTATTAAATGACAAAGATTACCAATATTTAAGAAATCATACTAAAGCTAAAAATATTGTGTCTCAATATGGATTTGATATTAAACACAAAAAGGACAGGCCAGAATTGCAAAGTGCGGTAAAAAATGTGGATAAAAATATTGAAACGAGAAGTGAAGCAGCAAGTGAAATTTCAAGTTTAACGGGTATATTACTATTCGTGACATCATTTTTAGGAATCGCGTTTTTAATTGCGGCAGGTTGTATCATATATATTAAGCAAATCGATGAAACAGAGGATGAAATAGAAAATTATTCTATATTGCGTAAATTAGGTTTCACACATCGAGATATGGCCAAAGGTTTGAAATTAAAGGTTCTATTTAACTTTTCATTACCATTAATCATTGCTTTATTACATGCATATTTTGCTTCACTGGCATTTATGTCATTGTTAGGTGCGACCAATCAATTCCCTATATTTATTGTTATGGCAGTGTACACAGCCATTTATGCTGTATTTGCCTTAACAGCTTATAATCACTCTAAAAGGACAATAAGACATTCAATTTAATATTAAATAAAAAAGGATTTCATTGTAATCACAAGATGTACAATGGAATCCTTTAAATATATGATTCGAATGATTATTGCGGGATTTGTTCACTTACAATAGTTTGTTGGTTTAAATCAATATATGAACAAGTACCAGCATTAATATCAATAGACCATTTATAAATACCAGCTTGAGCCATTTCTTCACAAAATGTAGGAAAATCAGTCTGTCCTGCTTGATGACGTGTGAGAATGTCTTTCACTTCTTCAACATGTGAAGTGTCAGCGATAGGATGGGATACTTTCACACCTTCTGCTGTAATCGTTTGACCATCGGTATTTGTATAAACAGAAGTACCATGTTGAATATTCACTTCATTACTAACCATTCCCATATCTTTAAAAGCTTTGAATAGCATTGGGAAATCGGGACCAGTATATTTTTCATGTGCTTCTTGAATTGATTTTAATGTAAATTCCATAATTATCTCCTTTAGTATAGTAATGCTAGTATAAAGTGGAATAGGAGGGATAGCAAAAATTATGGTTTATATTTGGTATATGGGAAATTGATTGAAAGACATCATTTAAAACGTTAAATTATAAAGTGGATTGGTTATTATACTCCTTTTGTGCACATTAGGAAAGTGTATGTAAAATTTTGTTTGCGTATTTGTTAAGAATTTGTAAATTGAATTGTAGTTATGTAAATTTTGTGATATTTTCAAGTAGGAACAAATCGCAATTTATTTGAATGCAATCATCATTGCTTATAACTATGATTTACATAATATTTACAAAATGAAAAAGTGAATCTCCTTTTTTCTGAAAATTGTAAATGTGTTCCTTATAATAGGTCTTATGGAGTAAAAATTTATGAATGTGATTGGCAACAATCGCTCAAATGGAGGATTTTGAATGTTTAGTAAGAAAAAAGATAAGTTCATGGTTCAGTTAGAAGAAATGGTTTTTAATCTTGATCGTGCAGCAATTGAGTTCGGTAAAATGGATTTCAATACACATTTAGATTTGAAAGCATATTCTGATAATATCAAAACTTATGAATCTCATGGTGATGAATTAATGCATCAAGTGATTACTGATTTAAATCAGACTTTTATCACACCAATTGAACGTGAAGATATCTTATCTTTATGTAATGCAATTGATGATGTGTTAGATGCTATGGAAGAAACGTCAGCAATGTTTGAAATGTATTCAATCGAATATACAGACGAATACATGGCTGAATTTGTTGAAAATATTCAAAAAGCAGTTGCAGAAATGAAACTAGCTGTAGGTTTATTAGTAGATAAAAAATTATCTCACATGCGTATTCACTCAATTAATATTAAAGAGTTTGAAACGAACTGTGACGGTATTTTAAGACAATCTATGAAACATATCTTCAACAGTGAAACAGATCCAATCACATTAATTAAAATAAAAGATATTTATCAAAGCATGGAAGAAATTGCAGATAAATGCCAAACAGTCGCAAATAATTTTGAAACTATAATCATGAAAAATAGCTAAAGGGAGTCCTCACTTATGGAATATATTTTAATCGTCACGATAGCTATAGTTATATTTTCATTAATATTTGACTTTATCAATGGTTTCCATGATACAGCCAATGCTGTAGCTACTGCCGTATCTACGAGAGCATTAACTCCAAGAACAGCCATTTTATTAGCTGCAGTTATGAACTTTATTGGTGCTTTAGCATTTACTGGAGTTGCTGGTACAATAACAAAAGATATTGTAGATCCGTTTAAATTGCAACATGGATTGGTTGTTGTTTTAGCAGCAATTATCGCTGCGATTGCATGGAATTTAATTACTTGGTTATATGGTATCCCAAGTTCGTCATCACATGCATTAATTGGATCAATCGCAGGTGCAGCTATTGCTTCAGAAGGATCATTTGGAGTATTACATTACCAAGGTTTCACTAAAATTATTATCGTGTTAATTGTATCTCCAATTATCGCTTTCTGTGTTGGTTTTATTATGTATTCAATTGTTAAAGTCGTATTTAAAAATGCTAACTTAACACGTGCTAATCGTAACTTTAGATTCCTTCAAATCTTCACAGCAGCGTTACAATCATTCTCACATGGTACAAACGATGCTCAAAAATCAATGGGGATCATTACTTTAGCTTTAATCGTTGCTAATATTCAAAACGGTTCAAACGTAGAACCAGCATTATGGGTTAAAATTGCATGTGCTACTGCTATGGGTCTTGGTACTGCAGTCGGTGGTTGGAAAATCATCAAAACTGTTGGTGGTAACATTATGAAAATCAGACCAGCAAATGGTGCTGCAGCTGACTTGTCATCTGCGTTAACTATTTTCGTAGCATCATCATTACATTTCCCACTTTCAACAACACACGTTGTATCTTCATCAATTTTAGGTGTTGGTGCTTCTAACCGTGCGAAAGGTGTTAGATGGAGTACAGCACAACGTATGTTAATTACTTGGGTAATTACATTACCTATTTCTGCAGTATTAGCAGCACTTGTTTACTTTATAATGCATTTCTTCTTAAAATAATATATATAACATAGCGATTTAAATATTTAGGTTGAGCGTTTAAGACATACGCTCAACCTTTTTATATGGTCTATTTTTAGCTATGAAATATAGAGGCTAATGTATTTGATGATAAAACAACTTTCCTCAGTCAAGTAGTGTCTATATTATCGCTCCAGAGAATTCAGTAGAAACATAATAGATGATAATATTTATGATGAGAGTGTCATTATTAAGGTTGATAATGTTAGTTATGGAATAAGGGGGCGTTTCGTCAGGTAAATCAATGGACTTATACCAGAATAGTCGTCTTAGTATTAGATTTATGATGATGATTAATGAGGGGGACATGTCATATATAAGATCAATTTAGACAATTAAAAAACACCAACAAAGTGATATGCTTTGTTGGTGTTAAGCTATTTTTATTAAAAGTATAATTAATGATATAGCATCTCACTTTTTAGTGAATGAATGCATAACTTGATACTTCAGAAGCTGGTATTGTTCTGTAGTTTGTGTTGTAAGGTCCGTTAGTATAGTTCATTTCTGAAATTAAGATACTTCCGTCACCATTCACACGTTCAACGTATGCAACATGACCATATGGACCTGGAACGCTTTGCATAATTGCACCTACTTCAGGTGAATGGTCAACTTGGTAACCATCATTAGCTGCGCCTGTAGCCCAATATTTAGCATCTGACCAATATGTGCTAATTGGTTTACCAGCTTGAGCGCGTCGGTCAAATACGTACCATGTACATTGACCTTCAGTATATAAGTTTTGGTGGTTAAACGATGGTGATTGTGTGCTTGTATTACCTTGTGTAGCAGTTGCACCACCAGAACCAGATCCAGCGCCTGCACCAGAACCGCCATTAGGTATTTTTAAAGTTTGGTTAGGTGTGATTAAATAACCATTTAAATTATTGGCTGACATTAATTCGTTAACTGATACACCGTATTTATTTGCAATGATATTTAATGACTCACCTGATTGTACAGTGTGTGTTGAAGGTGATCCTGATTGTGAAGAAGTGTTTGAACTTGAGCTTTGAGAAGCACTTCCACCTACTGTGATGACTTGTCCAGGGAATACCATATTATTATCTAGATTATTGTTTTGTTTAATACTATCTACAGACGTATTATATTTCTGAGCGATAGTCCATAATGATTCTCCTGACTGTACTTTATGTTGAGTAGAAGCTTCGGCATCGTGATGAGAAAGTGCTGCGGCTGCGCCTGAAGCGGCAGTTACTGCAAAGGCTAACTTTTTCAAAGTGACTCCTCCTTATATTTGCTTTAATATTTTTATTTATAGAAATTAAGTTTAACGATGTATCATCGCGTTTCGTTTTTTTACTACGCTATCCATACTAACAAAAATATTAGTCTCTGTGTGGTTTGTTATTATCTTGTAATATTGTTAACAATTGAGAGTTGAAATATTTCATTTGTGGAAATGTTGATATGACAGTTATGAAGCGGCTTTTTAATTAAAAAATCCAATAATAAATTTTTATAAATTGTAACAAAGTGTATAGTATATATAGAATTACCGACTAAGTATATCTATTTTTCATTATTATTACTTTTTTTAATTAATATATTATTGTAAAATCGTACCATTAGATAAACAAACCATAAATGAAGGAGCAGAATATATGTCACAGACTGCACAACATACAAATGAAACAAAAGATAAACATCGTTCACATGCTTATGCTAAGGTTTGGCTATTCTTCATGTATTATTGGATTATTTTTGGGATTGGTTGTTACTTTGGTCAATTTTTACCTATGGAATGGAGAAGACCCTTATCTCTTGCATTAATGGTCTTAGTATTAATTACCTTAGTGTTTCAGCGTGCACGTAAGTATGGTTTAGTTATTTCGCATATATATGCAATTATATTGGGACTTTTATCATATGCTATGTTTACAAGCTATTTGCAAAATTTAGGACCTGAAGTCTTTTATAAGAATATTATTTTAGCCATTGGTGCTTTTATTGCTTTTGGTATTGTAGGATTCTTTTTAATCAACGATGCATCAAGTATGGGAAGATATTTATTCGTTACTTTATTAGCATTAATTATTGCAAGCATTATTGGGATGTTTATTCATAATCCTATTTTCCATACTATTATTACAGTCGTAAGCTTATTATTGTTCTTGTTATATACCCTGTATGATTTTAATAGGATGAAACGAGGACAATTCTCTCCACGAGAAATGGGCTTTAATTTATTTATCAATCTATTAAATATCATTAAAGATATACTTCGATTGGCTAATCGATTTAGATAATCAAAATAGCGATTGTTCAAAAACAAAGATGTTGGCGTGAAATTAACTATGTGATGTAAAATATTTTCTTAATGTCTTTAGATAAAACATTAAGAAGTTAGCGCCGCATCTTTTTTTATTCGTAATATTTATGTTGTTTTATAACTTAATTTTTTCTAAATATATAAACAAGTATATTTTTTAAATACGTGTTATAATTGCGTTAAATTATTGTGGTTAGGTATTTAGAATGTTAATTAAGTTTGGAAGCTATACTGGGTTTATTAGAAAAGAGAGGGAGAAATATGCCGAATTCTTATTTGCGTATACTTTCTAATGTTGAATATCCGACAACTAGGTGTCAAGACGGGATCATCTTATTTTGGCCATTAGAGAGTGACATGTATGTTCAAAAATTTCGTAAACAAATGACGATTAATAACGACATCTATATCATCAACAATGCTGATGTTTTTAGTGTAAACACAAAAGGTAGAATGATCATGCTATATCTAACAAGTGATTGGTTTACAGAACAAGGTTTTCATTTTTTGAATTCCAATATACGTCCAATCTGATTAAATCTTCTAATTTACTTAAAGACTTGATTTTACAGTTAGCACTCAAACGAATTTGTCAAGATAATCAAGAGATGCTGGATCAACTTACAAGGGAAATTGTTCAAATCATAGGTACAGAAGCAGTTGTAGATAAGGATATTGCAGTTAATCAATACAACTATACATATTATAATGATTTAAAAGAGGAATTAGAATATATCGATAATCACATTGAAACGAGATTGACGTTAAAAGATATATCAACAGATCTTTTTATATCAAAATCAAATATTTCTTCCCAATTCCATCAATTAATAGGTATGGGGTTTAAGAGATATGTAGATACTTTAAAAATTAGTAAGTCAATAGAGATGTTGCTAACCACTAGTGCCACAATTAGTCATATTAGTGACGCATTAGGTTTTAGTAATATGTCTACATTTTCTAAAATGTTCAAAGGCTATTTAGGTGTGACGCCCAATGATTATCGTAAACTTTCAAAATACGATAAGAATGTGATGTTTAAAGTGAATATTGAAACTGATCAAGATATTGAAGCTTTCAAAACATATGTTGAAGATTTAGTAGAGCAACATAATATTGAAAAATATGAAGATATCCAACTAGATATTGGTACGCCTAATAAAGTTAAACCATTTTATAGCACTATTCAAATTCAAACAATAGAAGAAATTCGATATTTATTTTTATATGACAAGTTTGAAAAATATGACTTTTCACGTACTGATGTCATTTTCTATATTGTACCAACACTCACAGAAATTTGTGATGTGATGACATATGACGACAAACGAAAAATTGCAGAGGTTATCATTGAAAAAGGGTTAAGGGTTGCTTTTAATATTGATAATTATAGAGTTATTGATCATTTAGGAATTTGTTTTAATGATGCAGTGTTAAAATTGAAAAATGCTATGAAAGTCATTCCTTATGAATATGAAGTGATTTCAGTATTCAATTTAGATGAAAAGGCAATACGTGAAATTTATAGAGATATTATTAATTTTCAAGATTTGCATATTAATCATGTTATCGGCTTAGATATGACATGTTTGTTAGATGATCCTGTACTATTAAAAACGATAGAATCACAAATTAAGCGATTGAAATTCGAATATTTATTTATTGATAATGCCAAATTAAAAACATCCTATTTAATAGATGAAAATGAACATTTGTTATTAAAAAATGAGATTCAATTAAAGAACTTAAAGGCAATTCTGAATGAAATTGACTTTGTGAAAGAAAAGATGATTTTACTAAATGTAGAAAATCATCAATTAATTAACGATAAAGATAATGATTTAAGCAATAGTTCGCCACTTATCATTGAAACAGTATCGACTTTAAGAGAAACATTTGCTGGATTAGGTTTTAATTTATATGACCATACACACCTTTTTAATACATTACACTTATTTGATAAGAACGGTTTTAAAACAACATTTGGCTTAATATTTAATGAGTTAACTTGGCTGTTCAACCAAGAGTATGTTGATGCAAGTTACTACAAAAAAGTCGAACTCGATGACAGATATGTTTTATGTTTATTTGATTGGAGAATCATCGAAAACGAAGCTACAAATGAGAACTATGAAGATAGTCATGTGTATGTAAGTTTTGAGCAAACGCCTTCGAATAAGCGCTACTTTATATTCATAGGAAAAATAAATAGTTATAGTGGTAACCTAAATCATTTAATATCTAAAGATTTAAGGAATAAATATGACTGGACGAGTGAATTTCTAGATACTATAGATTATTACTTTAAGCCTATGGTAGAAGTGATTGAACATGATTTTACAGAAAAGTCGTTAGACATTAACCTTAGTTATAATTCCTTTTATATGATTACTATATTTAAAAATGAATCTAAAATCAAAAGGGCGTGGCACAACTCAATTTAAATTTATCGGTAATTTTGACAATAGATTAAAAACAAACAGGAAAGACAAATTTTCAGATATTTAGGATAATGTTATTATACGTTGTCTGTTTTATATTTGGGGGTGCAAGTCTTTGAATAAAGAGAAGTTAGATAAGTTATTAGAATTTTATAAACAATATAAAGCATTATCTGAATATATAGATCAAAAATATAAATTAACATTAAATGATTTAGCTGTTTTAGACTTGGCCGAAAAGAATTGCCAAGAAGAACAAATGTTAATGCAAACATTTTTGAAAATTGCAATTTCAGAATTAGAATTGAGTAGAACTAAATTATTAGTATCAATTCGTAGATTGATTGAAAAAGATAAATTAAGTAAAGTAAGATCTAAAGAAGATGAAAGAAAGATATATCTATATATGAATCAAGACAACATGAAAGAATTTAATGCTTTATTCAATGATGTTGAAGAATATTTAAACATTTAAATATCTACATATAAGTTAGTTCCTAATTTTAGGGGCTAATTTTTTTATGTTTAATGATATATCTTCTAGGTTGGTACAATAGTGAGTTCAAACGTTATCAAAGAGATAGGTTACTAGTGGTATATAAACGATGCAAAATCATGTATAATATAGAATGTTAATTATAGAGAATGAAAGCGAGATGACCATAATGGGACGTAAGTGGAATAATATTAAAGAGAAAAAGGCTCAAAAAGATAAAAATACAAGTAGAATTTATGCTAAATTTGGTAAAGAAATATATGTAGCAGCAAAATCAGGTGAACCCAATCCTGAATCTAACCAAGCCTTACGATTAGTATTAGAACGTGCCAAAACATATTCTGTGCCAAACCATATTATTGATAAAGCTATCGATAAAGCTAAAGGTGCTGGAGATGAAAACTATGACCATCTAAGATATGAAGGTTTTGGTCCTAGCGGCTCAATGTTAATCGTTGATGCACTTACAAATAATGTGAATAGAACAGCGTCTGATGTGCGTGCGGCTTTCGGTAAAAATGGTGGTAACATGGGCGTTTCAGGTTCAGTTGCTTACATGTTTGATCATACAGCTACTTTTGGTATTGAAGGTAAGTCTGCAGATGATGTACTAGAAGAGTTAATGGAACAAGATGTAGATGTTAGAGATGTGATTGATGCAGACGGCTTAACAATTGTTTATGCAGAACCAGATCAATTTGCACAAGTTCAAGATGCATTACGACAAGCAGGTGTTGAAGATTTCAAAGTAGCAGAGTTTGAAATGTTACCTCAAACAGATATTGAGTTATCACCTGAAGATCAAGAGACTTTTGAAAAATTAGTAGATGCATTAGAAGATTTAGAAGATGTTCAAAATGTATTCCATAATGTGGATTTAAAATAATGACTAACGCACAATATTGGATTGATCAACTGCAAATGACACCTCATCCGGAAGGTGGTTATTTTAAGGAAAGTATACGCCATGGTTCTATGAATTCAACAAGAGCTGCATTCAGTAGTATATATTTTCTATTAACCTCGAATGATATTTCACATTTTCATCGCATCGATGCTGATGAAGTGTGGTATTATCATGCAGGCGAATCCTTAACTATTCATATGATTATGCCTGACGGTAAATACGAAGCGGTACAATTAGGTACTAATATTGAAGCGGGAAAAGTTCTGCAGTATGTTGTGCCTAAAGGTACAATCTTCGCTTCTTCTTTTGAACATGATGAAGGATTTTGTTTAGTAGGTTGTATGTGTCAACCTGCCTTTGAATATAAGCATTTCGAATTATTTGAAGCACATGAATTATTAGCATTATATCCAGAACATCAAACATTGATAGATCAATATGCCCTAAAAGAGAAATAACTGAATTTCAGCATACCTATGAGAGCACCTTAACTCGTAGGTATGCTTTTTTATGTTAATGTTTAAATGAGTTTTAAAATATATCGTAGTGTCTATCAGTGTTTAAAAAATGATTAGAATTAAAATTAAATAAATTCATAGTAATTTAGTCGTTTTAAAGTAAAATGTCTTGATATGTAGTAGAATATAGATAAATCAATTTTACGACAGAATATAACCAGGTTCGGCATATGATGACATTACAGAACCATTTATATATAATGAGAACAAGGAGTTGGTGACTGTGAAAGTAAAATATATAGACAAACGTCACTGGCGTCGCCTGATTGAAAGAGAATACACAGAGGTTAAAGTTAATAATAATAGATTTAAGGGTATTATAGGCTTGGTCACGATGAAGAAAGTACGTGAACCTTTAGAGGTGACGGTAGTTGGTCAGAATATTATAGTCGCAGATGATAATTATAAATGGTTACAAATATTACCTGAAAAAAAGAGATATAGTTTGACCGTTATGTTTGATGATAAGGGGAATCCACTAGAATATTATTTTGATATTAATATTAAAAATATTACTCAAAAAGGAAATGCACGTACTTTAGATTTATGTTTAGACGTTTTGGTATTGCCTGATGGATCATACGAATTAGTTGATGAAGATGATTTGTTATTTGCATTACAAAATGAGCAAATTAGTCAAAAACAATATCACGAGGCATATATTATTGCGCATCAATTAATGATTGAAATTGTAGAAAATTTTGATGACATACAGAGTAAAGTGATGAAATGTTATCATAAAATTAATCAAAAATATAAGAAAAATAAACACAATCATCCATTTAAAAGTAAGAAAGTGCATCGAGTAAAATCGTCTGATAAAAAATAATGCTAATTACGCTTACATAATAAATAGAAATAACAATATTGAAGCGTTTAAAAGAAACGTTACATTCTAGGGGGACACTATGAAAATAGATGATTATCGTTTATTGATTACGTTAGACGAAACAAAAACATTAAGAAAGGCAGCGGAAATATTATATATTTCACAACCAGCTGTCACGCAACGGTTAAAAGCGATTGAAAGTGCTTTTGGAGTAGATGTTTTTATAAGAACGAAAAAACAACTTATCACAACAACCGAAGGCGCAATGATTATCGAACATGCACGTGATATGTTGAAAAGAGAACGTTTATTTTTTGATAAAATGCAGGCACATATAGGGGAAGTCAATGGAACAATCTCTATTGGTTGTTCTTCTTTGATAGGACAGACACTGCTACCTGAAGTATTAAGTTTATATAATACGCAATTTCCTAATGTTGAAATTCAAGTACAAGTAGGTTCTACAGAGCAGATTAAGGCAAATCATAGAGATTATCATGTCATGATTACAAGAGGTAATAAGGTCATGAATTTATCTAACACGCATTTGTTTAATGACGATCACTATTTTATCTATCCTAAAGATAGACGTGATGAAGTTACAAAACTACCATTTATTGAATTCCAAGCTGACCCTATTTACATTAATCAAATTAAGCAATGGTATAATGATAATTTGGAACAAGATTATCATGCGACGATTACTGTTGACCAAGTTGCTACGTGTAAAGAAATGTTGATTAGTGGTGTAGGTGTAACGATTTTACCCGAAATTATGATGAAAAACATTGATAAGAATATGTTTGAATTTGAAAAAGTGACTATCGATAATGATCCACTGATTCGTTCAACTTATATGAGTTACGATCAAAGTATGTTACAACTACCTCAAGTAGACTCGTTTGTTAATTTAATGTTGAATTTTATTCGTTAGATACAGTAGACAGATTCGCTTAATGAATAGAGGTTATTCTTATGTTTAAAGAATTGTTATATATCAAAAACTACAAGTTATTTGTTGTGAATATGTTGCTATTAGGTATGGGTATTGCAGTAACGGTACCCTACCTTGTTTTATTTGCAACGAAAGATATAGGCATGACGACGAAACAATATGGCCTATTATTAGCTTTAGCAGCTATCAGTCAATTCACAGTTAATTCGATTATTGCTAGATTCTCTGACACACATAATATTAATAGAAAGTTCTTAATTATAACGGCATTGTTTATGGGTGCGATTAGTTTTTCTATTTACTTTTTTGTGAAAGACATTCTATTATTTATTATTCTTTACGCACTTTTTCAAGGTTTGTTTGCACCTGCAATGCCTCAACTTTATGCATCCGCTAGGGAATCAATTAATGTTTCAAGTTCACGTGAAAATGCCAAATTTGCTAATACAGTACTAAGATCAATGTTCTCGCTAGGATTTTTATTTGGGCCATTTATCGGTTCGCAATTGATTGAACTGAATGGTTATTCAGGATTATTTGGTGGTACGGTTTCTATTATTTTATTTACACTGTTATTGCAAGTCTTCTTCTATAAAAATTTAAATGTTAAGCAACCCATTTCCCAACAACAACACGTTGAAAAGGTTGCGCCAAATATGTTTAAAGATAAGACATTACTCATACCGTTTTTAGCGTTTATTTTATTACATATTGGACAATGGATGTACACAATGAATATGCCATTATTTGTTACAGATTACCTTCATGAAAAGGAAGGGCATGTGGGCTATTTGGCAAGTTTATGTGCTGGATTAGAAGTACCATTTATGGTGATTTTAGGTATCTTATCTAGGAAATTACCAACACGAACGTTACTTATATACGGCGGTATATTTGGAGGGGCATTTTACTTTAGTATTAGCTTATTTAAAAATTTCTATATGATGTTACTTGGTCAATTATTTTTAGCGTTTTTCTTAGCCATACTATTAGGTATAGGTATTAGTTATTTTCAAGATATACTACCTGATTTCCCAGGTTATGCCTCAACATTATTTGCTAATGCAATGGTGATTGGTCAACTATGTGGTAATTTATTAGGTGGTATGATGAGTGGATGGGTTGGTTTGGAAAATGTATTCTATGTTTCAGCGGGCTCACTATTCTTAGGAATTATATTAATTTTCTTAACCAAAGATCAAAAAATTACAAAATTAGATGTGGAGTAGTTTAAAATGACAGTGATATTATGGTGCTTAATTATATTAATGTTCATATTAGCATTTATAGGATTAGTTAAACCTGTGATTCCTTCCGTCTTAGTGATGTGGATAGGATTTCTAATTTATCAATTTGGATTTCAAGATGGGAAATTATCTTGGATATTTTATATATCAATGATTGTTTTAACAATATTAATCTTTTTAGCTGATTTTCTTATGAATAAATATTTTGTAGGAAAATATGGTGGCTCTAAATTCGGAGAGTATGGTGCGATTCTAGGTGTGATTATAGGGTGTTTTGTATTACCTCCATTTGGAATTGTCGTTATACCTTTCATACTTGTTCTAGTAATCGAATTAATACAAGGTTATGATTTTAAACAAGCCATTAAAGTGGGTTGTGCTTCTATTGTTGCATTCTTAGCAAGCACGATTGCACAAGCTATCATTATGATTATTATGGTTAGTTGGTTTATGCTAGACATCTTTTTACTTAATTAGACACGAATATAAAATCGATAAAGCCCTAAATGAATGTTGAATGTCATTTAGGGCCTTATTTATTTTATGCGCTGTTTTATCAAGTTTTTATTGGACTTAAAAAATATTTAATTAAATTTCATGATGAGATAATCAATATTATCACATAATTGTATTTGCATCTTTATTGAAATAATGATGATCAATATAAAATGAAATCGGAGTAATAATGATAGAAATTATTATAAATGACCAATTACTTACATTAATAAAAGGACCGAAGGCTAAAAAAGATTGTGGTATGAAAAAGACATAAAACAACGCAACGATTAACAATGCAATCACTGCATAGGTTAAGAGCCAAACCCAATTTGAGTTGTTAAAGCACTGCAATTGAATCGTCTTAAATATCATCCAAATAAACAAGAAAATGATAAATAAGCCAATAATGACAGTGATTGGGAATGTGTATAGATAAAGATAGTTGCTATCTCCACCAATAAAAAATCCGATAAATCCTTTTAAAAAACAAAAGATACCTATTAATAATACAAAATGCTGATAGATATATTTAAATATATTCTTTACTGTTTCATTTGGGAGCTCTTTTAATTGTTTTTTAGCGTGCATTTTAGGATTGTGGTTAAAGAATTCCATAGCCAACATACCTTTATCTTCAGCGCTAATTAAATGTTTTAATATACGATTCAACATAACTTCTGAATCATGAGGATTCACACTTAAATCAGACCGAATATAGGTCATATAGTTTTCAAATATTTCTCTATCTGTATTATTTAAACGTAATGATTTTACATTATTTTCTTTAGCTAATTGAGCAGTAGACTTCATGAGTGCTTAAGCGCTCCTTTAAAATAGTTTAAGTAGTATGAAAAAAGAGAGGTTTCTCTCAATAATGTGAGCAATATACTACTTTTTTAAATCACAAATATAACTAATGTACACATTCTAACTATTGCGTAAATATATTTTACGGATATTATGCGTCATTATTAGATAGTTAATACCAATATATGTGTTAATTCACAGATATGCAAGGGTATGTCAGTATTATATTACGCTTAATCATACCATAGAAATCGGGTGATTATCATATCAAGTTTAGGAGTTAAATATGAGAAAGTTAACATTAAGTAATCAAGCAATTATTAATGAAGTAGCAATCATACATGAACATTTATTAGAAAATCAAGAAGACAATTACAAAGTTACTAAGACATCTATCGCATTACGATATGAAATGATTAATGCAAGATTGCGTCATACAAATGATACTATCTTACTTCTTGAGAATAATCAGGAGTTAAAAGGCTTTGTATGGGGTCACTATGAGTTACAAACTAAAACTGTAATCATTGAATTATTATATGTATACCCACATTTTCGTCGTCAAGGACTCGCCAAACAGCTTAAAATGGCAATAGAACAATGGGCCAAAGACATAGGCGCAGAGTCGATTCAGAGTACAATCCATATTAAAAATAAAGCGATGCTTAATTTGAATCATCAATTAGGTTATGATGATAGTCATATTAGGATGCGAAAAGATTTAATGTAGAAAAATGAATAATTTAATATTTCATGATAAAATGAATTATATTTATAACTGTTTTTAAAGGAGTTTAACATGAAAAAGTGGATTATATTGTTTTTATCTGCAACTTTGACGTTGTCTGCATGTGGTAAAAGTGAGGAAAAAGCTTCTTTAGAAAAGAGTGTAGACAAACTAGAAAAAGAAAATAAATCATTGAAAGCACAAAAGAAAAAATTAAAAAAACAAAAAGAGGATTTAAAAGACCAACAGGATAAATTACAAAAAGAAGTAGATAATAGTGCCTCAAGTGCAGCAAGTAGTGCAGATTCAAGTGATGAAGATAGTGGTAACCAAAGTCAAGAGGATAATGATGCATCTAAGTCAAGCTCACAAAAAAATGATCAACAATCAACTGAAGGAAAAGATGCTAGTAAACAAACTCAAAACCAGTCATCCACACCAACTCAGTCAAAGAATAACCAAAATCAATCGAACCAAACATCTCAACAGAATGGCAGTAATAAGGCTAATACAAATCAAACTAACCAAAAGCAATCATCTTCAACACAATAGAGTATGATATGATGTAGTTACTATCATATTATTGGGCGATATTATCAGGTTTGATTAATAAAAAAATAGGGTATTTTAGTTGATAAATGTATATACTAAAGAATAAACCAATGTTATTAATATAAAATTTATCATTTTGAACAATGATGTAAAGAGGAGAGAAACGCCATGCATGAACAAGACTTTAGCATTTTAGAAGGTAAAGCATTAACATTACCTGAATTAGGTAGAGAATTAGAAAACATTACAGGTAGACAGTTAATTGATTCAACAGGAGAAATTAAACGTGTGATTGCACATTTACCAAACTTTGAATCTGAGACAGATACATTTGTAGCAACATATCGTTTGAATCATCAGAATGATTTTATCGATGCAACGTTCACTGCGCCTAAGAATCAACGTGATCATTTGAAAGAAATTCCTGTCAATATTGAATTAATTAGTTATATTACTAAAAGTTAATAATTAGAATATACAATCTAAACAATAGCGCGATATGAATCATAAACGTTTCATAGCGCGTTAATTTTATACTAAAATATAAGTGAAGATGTATTTATGGAGTAATGGAGTGTTAAAAAATGGTTGTTTATATTGAGACGGAGCGTTTAAAGTTACGAGATTGGGAAGACAGTGATTTACTACCATTTCAAAAGATGAATGCCAATCCACAAGTACGAAGATATTTTCCAAGTTTATTAAGTTATCGTCGATCAGAACTTGATATGAAGAAGATGGACCAAATAATAAAAGATTATGGTATCGGCTTATTTTCCGTGGAACTTAAAGAAACGAATGAATGGCTTGGATTTATAGGATTAAATTACATTCCAGAGGATAGTGAGTATCCATTTAAAGAACTACCACTATATGAAATAGGTTGGCGCCTGATACCTGAAGTTTGGGGAAATGGTATTGCGACAGAGGGGGCCGAAGCGGTGCTCCGATTTGCTAAAGAAAAAGGTATAACTAAAGTTTATAGTTTCACCGCTGAAACAAATTTACCCTCAAGAAAAGTAATGGAAAAAATTGGGATGACGTTCCTAGATCATTTTGAATTTCCTAATCTAAGTAAATATCATCCTTTAAAAAGACATGTGAGATACGAGATTGATTTATAAAAATTTAAAACAAAACGCCAAGAAATAACTGATAGATGGCCAAATTAAAGAATTAGGATTTAATGTGTCAGATATTGAATATGTCATCTTAAGCCATTTAGATGGAGATCATGCTGGAGGACTTCAATTATTAAAAGAAGCAAAGGCAATGATAGTTAGTAATGAAGAGTATCAAAAAGCTAATCAAAATCATTCACTTAGATATAATACAGCTTTATGGCAAGGGACATCTTTGCGATCATTCCATTTCAAGGCAACACATATTGGTCCCCAAAATAAATCATTTGATTTTTTTAATGACGGTGCTATTACATTAGTGCATACACCTGGGCATTCAGTAGGATTAACGAGTTTCATAATTAAATCATTGCGAAATGATGATTATATTTTATTAGCTTCAGATGTAGGATATTACCCAGGAAATTGGAGGGAACTTAGATTGCCTGGCATTTTAAGTAGTAAAAAACAAGAAAAGCGTTCACTACAATGGGTACAAAATATTGAAAAAGATAGACACTGTCTAGGTGTTTTTGCTAATCATGATCCGTGTGTAACCATCGATGAATTATCAATATAATTAAGTAGAATTATCAAACTAAAAAGTCAGTAAATACAATTTAATTAATGCATTTACTGGCTTTTAATAGTTAAGAGATTAATCATATGTACGAACGCCTAAAGGTTGATAGTTAAGTAAACCTTCTAGCAAAGCTTCTTTAGTATCAAATAGGGGTGCTAATTCACGATATTTTTCATCAATAAAACCTTCTGCAATCATATGATCGATAAGGGATTGTAACGGTTCGAAGAAACCATTAATGTTATAAACGCCAATTGGTTTTTGATGAATACCGATTTGTGCCCAACTATACATTTCAAAGAATTCTTCTAATGAACCGGCACCACCAGGCGCCATAACAAATGCATCTGCAAGTTCTGTCATTTTATTTTTACGTTCATGCATCGAATCTACAAGTATGAGTTCACTGACTTTTTGACTTGTTATTTCTCTTTCATCAAGCATTTTTGGCATAACACCAATAGCTTTACCACCATGGTCTAATACACCATCCTGAATTGCTCCCATAATGCCTACAGAGCCAGCACCAAAGACCAATTCATAGCCTTTTTCAGCCATATATTTTCCTAATTCATAGGCTTCTTTAACGTATATATCATCGTTACCTTTACTCGCACCACAATAAACTGCAATTTTCTTCATTATAATCTTCCTTTAACAAGTTTGTATTAGTAATTTAAATTGATGTTCGAAATGTTGTCTATCTTGCTTAGTAAAAGGGGGAGGACCTTTATGTCTTCCACCTTGCTTTCGTATTTGAGCATTGATATAACGTTGATCCAATAATTGTTGGATATTATCATCATTAAACAAGAATCCTTTATGATGCATCACAAATTTAACTTTATTTAGTAATAAACTTGCTAATCCATAATCTTGAGTAATCACAATATCTTCAGAAGAAGCAAGTTGTACAATTTTATAATCGACAGATTCGGGTCCATCATCGACATACACAGTTCGAACATGTTCAGGATCGATTTGTGTTGAGAAGTGACTAAAGCTACGTATAATTGTAACAAAAATGCCTGTCTCTTGCGTTAATTCTATGACTGAATTAACAACAGGACAAGCATCTCCGTCAATAATAATATGTGTCATTAATGATTAAGCCTCTTGGTCGGCTTCTTTGTTTTGTTTAACAACACTTTTAGCTGTATAATCTTTATATTTTTTGAATTCTTTTTTTCTAGCTTTTTCAGCTTCGTCACGTAGTTTATCTTCTTTTTTATGACGCTTCTCAATATTTTTTTGAAGCTTTTTGTCCATTTTCTTAGCTTCTTTGCGATTTTCTTTTTCTAACTTTTCACCTTTTTTCTCAGTTTTTTCATCGAGTTTACCAGGTGTTAAGCCAACTTTTTCTTCGTATTTTTGAGTTTTTTTCATATCTTTAATACGTTGCTTTTGGTTGTCTTCACGTAATTTGTCTTCTTCTTTATGACGTTTTTCGATATTTTTTTGAAGCTTTTTATCCATTTTTTCAGCTTCTTTACGGTTTTGCTTAGCTAATTTTTCGCCTTTTTTCTCAATGTAAGCAGGATCATTTTCTTTTGCGATTTTTTTCAATTCGCGTTTATTATCAAATTCTTGTTTCTTATCTCCAACATAGGCTTTTACGTCAGATGACTTATTAGAAATAGCAGATGTTGTTTTAGATGCAGCTCTTGATGTTGCATCAGTCGCTTTTTTTACATCAGGATGTTCTTTTATTTTTTTACGTTCTACGACTAAAGGAACGATAATAATTGGTAACACATTAATTGCTGTTTTGATGAGTTTCTTTTTGTCCATACTCGTTGCCTCCATTAATTTTACTATTTTTATCCATACCCTATGATACATGATAATAAACTAGAGATGCTAACATTATCGCATGAAATTATAGGAGAATATTTTTAGATTTTAATGAAATGAAATTATTTATGATCAACATAGGCACAAAAAAGTCATTAAGTGACGGTGTAATCACTTAATGACTAAATGTTTGTTTTAAATTCCTTTACCAATACCGAAACCAAAGTATAGGATTGCAATAATAACTACTAAGATGATTCGATAAATGGCGAATGGTACTAATTTTACTTTATTAATTAAGTGTAAGAAAGTCTTGATAGCAATGAGTCCTACGATAAATGCTGCTAAGAATCCTAATAAATAGAATGGTATGTGTGCTAAGTGAATATATTCATAATGCTTTAACAATGATAAACCACTTGCTGCAAGCATAATTGGAACAGACATAATAAATGTAAAATCAGATGCTGCTTTGTGATTCATTTTCATTAAAACACCTGTGGAAATGGTTGACCCAGAACGACTAAAACCTGGCCACATTGCAATGGCTTGCGAAATACCGATTACAAATGCTTGGAAATAGTTAATTTGATCCACTGTTTGAGGATTGGTAACTTTTTCAGAATATTTATCAGCGATAATCATATAAATAGCACCTAGGAAAAGGCCAATCATAACTGTTGGAACACTGAATAAATATTTTTCTATGACATCGTCAAATAAGAAACCTAAAATACCTGCAGGAATCATACCAACTAATACATGTAATAAGTTTAGACGTTGAGGTTTAGAACGGCGTCCTGCTGTAGCATGTTGTTCAGGTTTATGTTTACCGATATGTAATAATTCAAAGAAACGTTCTCTAAACACCCATGCTGCTGCGAAAACTGAACCTAACTGAATCACGACTTTAAAAGTAAATGCAGATTGTTCACCTAAGAACTTTGTGGATTTCAACCACATATCGTCGACAAGAATCATATGACCTGTAGAAGAAACAGGTGCAAATTCGGTAAGGCCTTCCACAATACCTAAAATAAGACCCTTGATCAATTCAAGTAATAACATATTGTACCTACTTTCATTTATAAATGTTTTTTGATTACTATAAATTCACCATATTATCATAGCACACTCATTTCAACCCATGCTACTGTTAGTAATAACACTAGACCAAAGTATGAGAAAATCAAACGTCATAATATTGTCAAATGCACTATCGTTGTGCATATAACTACTAGACTTTATTATTGAGTCTATAACGAAATTTAGGTGATTAAATTGTGAAAAAATTAATGCAACTAGTATATAAATATAAAAGATATCCAATTTTAATGCTCTTAGTATGTGCTACGTTAGCTGTAGCTGTTGTCGTACAGAATGTAGCAATAGCAGAATTCTTAAATCTTATGTTATTTAAAACGAAGCAATCGCTTAATTTTATTCTTACATTGATTATAATCGTGCTTATGTTACGCGCGACCTTAAACTTTATCAATCAATTATTAGGTAATCATCTCTCAAGTCATGTTAAACATAACTTGCGTCAACGTATGGTTCATATAGAATCAGAACGGCCAGTGGGTGAACAGATGACACTCATTACTGAAACCATCGATGGAATTTCTCCATTTTATCAAAGTTATCTACCACAAGTATTTAAATCCATCACGATTCCTATGGCAATTATCATTGCGATGTTTTGGATTCATTTGAATACAGCGCTAATTATGTTGGTAACAGCACCATTCATTCCATTGTTTTATATCATTTTCGGTTTGAAAACACGCGATGAATCTAAGGATCAAATGACTTACTTAAATCAATTTGGACAACGATTCCTTAATCTGACGCAAGGTTTAATTACGTTGAAGTTATTTAATCGTACAAAGCGTACTGAAAAACACATCTATGACGATAGCACTCAATTTAGAGATTTGACGATGAAAATATTAAAAAGCGCATTTTTATCGGGTTTGATGCTAGAGTTTATTAGTTTGTTAGGTATAGGGCTTGTTGCGTTAGAAGCAGCATTAAGTCTTGTTGTATTTCATACGATAGATTTTAAAACAGCGGCTATCGCCATTATTTTAGCGCCAGAATTTTATAATTCGATTAAAGATTTGGGTCAAGCGTTCCATACTGGGAAACAAAGTGAAGGTGCCAGTGATGTGGTATTTGAATTTTTAGATCATCCGACCAAGAAAAAGCCATCTGATTTTGTCTATCAAGAAGGTCAAATACCGTTTATTCGATTAAACAACGTTTCATTTAAATATAATACTGAAATGGGACATGGATTTGCATTGGAATCTACGCATTTAGATATTTACGAACGCGAACATATCGCTTTAGTTGGACCAAGTGGCGCTGGCAAAACGACATTATCTAAAATCATCACACGTTCATTAATACCAACCGAAGGGGAAGTGACATTTAAATATCAACATATGCGTATGGGGATATTAAGTCAGAATCCATATATTTTTACTGCATCAATTAAAGACAATATTGCGATGTTTAGTGATGTTAAGGATGAAATAATCATTGATGTATTAGAAAAAGTAAAGTTAAAAGATAAAGTAATGTCATTACGAAATGGTATCCATACGATGATAGGTGATGGCGGAGAAACATTCTCTGGTGGACAGATGAGAAGGATAGAATTATGTCGCTTGCTTGTTATGCAGCCAGATTTAGTTGTACTTGATGAACCAGCTTCTGGATTAGATATTGAAACGGAACAAGTCATCCAGAGCGTGCTTGATGATTATTTTAAAGAAACAACTCAATTAATTATAGCCCATCGAGACTCAACAATTAGAAAGGCAACCCGTCGATTATATATTCAAGATGGCTACATTATTAAAGATGATCAATTGATTTCAGTGAATAAAGAAGAAAATGGTGACGAATCATGAAATCACAAATACGATTTACAATAGATAAGGATTTAGTGATTGCAATTATAATAGGTATCATAGGAAGTTTAGTCGCCTTAGCGATGTTCTTTTTAAGTGGCTATATGGTGACACAAAGCGCATTAGGTGCACCATTATATGCGTTGATGGTATTAGTCGTTTCTGTTAAATTATTTGGTTTTTTACGTGCTATTGCTAGATATTATGAAAGACTATATTCTCATCGAACGACATTCACCATGTTGAGAAACGTCAGAGTTCAATTTTTCCGTGGTCTTGTTAAAGTAATACCAGATGTATATCGTAAGTTTAATTCGAGTGACTTAATTTCAAGAATGGTAAGTAGGGTGGAAGCACTACAAAATATTTATTTACGCGTGTATTATCCACCGATAGTGATAGGAATGACAGCCGTGATAACGATGTCTGTATACGTCTTTCTATCACCAGCGCATGCAGTCTTAATTGCTATGAGTATGTTAATGACATTATGGCTCGTTCCTTTATTAAGTAGTAAGAGGGCACGAAGATTAAAACAATTGGTTAAAGTTCAACAAAGCCAATTTTTAACTCGATTCTACGATTATCGTCAAGGTTATAAAGAATTACAACGTTTTAATAAAGAAGCGTCATTTAAAAATGATGTATTAGAGCAATTGCAATCATTTGATCATTTGCAAAATAAGGAACAACGATTTTTAACAATGTATGATTATATGCTTAATATCATTGCAATGGTGTCTATATTTGGTACGTTATACTTAGGTGCGTTGCAAATTCACTCACAAACATTAGATGTGGTTTATTTAACAAGTATCGTATTAATGGTACTTACATTATTTGAACAAGCTGTCCCTATGAGTAATGTTGCATATTATAAAGCTGATACAGACCAATCATTGTATGATATTAATGAAGTGATTCAATACGACGATATAATAAAAGAGGAAGATAGCGTTGCAAATGACGAGTCAGCACCTTTATTTGAACTGAATAATGTCACATTTAAGTACGCAAATCAAGAAATACCTGTATTAAATCAAGTTTCATTTAATGTGTATCATGGTGAGAAAATAGCTATTATAGGTCCATCTGGAAGTGGTAAAAGTACGCTACTACAAGTCATGTTAGGATTATATCAAGTTCAAGAAGGTAGCGTCATTTATAGCCAGTCTGATATCTTTCGAATAGAAGATGAAGTCAAATATAATGATATTAATGCATTGTTACAGTCCCAACAATTATTTGATGGCACTATTAAGGACAATTTACTGACAAATTGTAATGAGGACGAGATACAACATGTATTAAATTCGTTAGATTTATCTCATTTATCAACAGAACAGTATATGACGATGAACGGTGAAACATTATCAGGCGGGGAAATTCAACGATTAAGTATGGCTCGCTTATTACTTAAAACAAATGCTAAGGTTTGGATGTTAGATGAGCCAACGACTGGTTTAGATATTGAACATACAACTCAAATGATGCATTTACTACTTAAAGAAGCTGAAACAATCATTGTATCTACACATGACTTACGACTATTACCTGATTTTGACAGGATCATAGTTATGATAGATGGAGAAATCAAAGAACAAGGCACTTATGAAACGTTAATTAAAAATAGAGGATATCTATATCAAATGGAGCAGTTAAATCAGTAATATAGGCATGACAATAATGTAATATAAAAATGCTCTAAAATACTGAGAAGTACTTTAGAGCATTTTTATACTTTAAAAGTGTTAAATTCTAAACTTTAACTTTAAATTACCATGACAAAAGCTTAATTAATTATCTTTAGCTTCATTAAATGCATCAATGACTTTACCTAATAATCGGTTAAGTTCATCCACTTCTTCAAGTGACAATGATGATGCAGTTGCAACTTTTTCAGAAGCGCTGCTAAGTTCGGGTCTAATTTTTTCGCTTTTATCAGTCAAGTGAATAAATACTTCACGTTGATCGACTTCGGAACGTTCACGTTTGATTAAATCAACCTGTTCCATTCTTTTTAATAGTGGGGATACTGTACCAGTATCAAGTGCTAGTTCAGTCACAACCTTCTTAACATTTACAGGCGACTCGTCCCATAAAATAGTTAATACAAGGAATTGTGGGTAAGTTAGATTGTACTTTTTAAAGACTTTGTTTGAGTAGTAGCGATTTACTTGTCTTTGAGCATTGTACAAACTAAAGCATAGTTGCTCTTTTAAATTATGTTGATCAGACATTAAAGTTCTCCTCCAGACATTCTATCCGTTTTTTTCTCTCTATTCGGATTGGAATCCGTCTATGTTGTGCGGAATATAATTCACAACACACTGTGATTCAATGTCATGCTAAAATTAAAGTATGTTTAAAGTTTAGAAGATATCTATCGTTAAATCAAGCAAAAAGATAATTTAATATTTATGTTATCATTTTTAAAAATACTTGTAATAGAAAAGGAATTTTACAATGAAAAATAATAATTTTAGAAAAATATCAATTTCTATCATAAGTGGTTTCCTAGGTAGTGGGAAAACCACGCTACTGACACATTATATTAGCGAATTATTAAAAATTGATGAGAAAATCAAAGTGATTATGAATGAATTTGGTTCATTTGATATTGATAGTCAAAATATAGACGCAAATATCGAAGTGCGATCAATCATCAATGGTTGTGTATGCTGCGACTTAAAGACAGACTTAATCACTCAAATTCAATCACTAATACAACAAGGTGATTGTAATCATATCATTATTGAGGCAACAGGAATTGCTAATCCTATAGAAATGATTACTGCATGTCAAGATCCGACTATTATCGAATATATAAATATGCCTCAAATCATTAGTTTAGTGGATGCTGAACGATTTTTAAATAGGAATGATTACACTATATCTACTCAAACACTAATGGAAGAACAACTTGAGATAAGTGATTTATTAGTCGTTAATAAAATAGATTGTATTGATTCTAAGGAATTACATAAAATCAAAGAAGAATTGATTCAAATTAATCCCCATGCGCCCAATGTATTAACAACATATGGACAATTTGACATCAATTTATTAAGTAATCAAATCATAGATAAAACTGTCAATCATAAACACCACCATCACCATGGTATTCAAAGTATGAAATATACATTTACGAGCCCGATTGATCGCCAGTTATTTTATCAATTTATAATGCAATTACCGAAAAATGTGATGAGACTTAAAGGATATGTGCAATTTAGAGACCAACCCAATGAAACAATTGAATTTCAATTGGCTTACGGGTTGCCTGATTTTGGTCCCATCAATCAAGAATTGCCTTTAACAATAGTCATTATCGGAGAGCAAATCGACATTAATCAACTCAGAAATAAATTGGATATGTTACAATTTACTTGATTTTAAATTCAACTGCTTCTATTTAATAGAGAGCAATTAAATAATAATAAGGTCGTGATGATTATGGATAAAATAAAGATTAATCAGTACGTTGATTTTTCAAAAATGATTCAAGGGTTTTGGAGAGCAAATGAATGGCAGTATACTGATCAAGAATTGAATCGATTTATCAATCAGCTCGTTGACCGTGGCATCACTACGATGGACCATGCCGATATTTATGGGGATTATCAATGTGAATCTATATTTGGTAAAGCGCTACAGTTATCACCTAACTTACGTGATGACATTCAAGTTGTATCTAAATGTGGTATTGTCTTACCATCTAAAACTCAAACGTTTACTGATGGTCATCGCTATGATCATAGTCGTCAACATATTATTCGATCAGTTAACAATTCATTACTACGTTTGAACGTGGATTATTTAGATAGTTTATTGATTCATAGACCTTCACCATTAATGAATCCTGATGAAATAACGGATGCTTTAAAGGAACTTGTCGATGAAGGTAAAATCAAATCATTTGGGGTATCCAATTTTAACGAAACACAATATGATTTATTAAAACATAGCCTTAATCATGATAAATTGCATATTAGCATTAACCAACTAGAAGTGTCCCCATATCAAACAGACATTTTAAATAATGGTGTGATGGACAAAATGTATGAAAATCAAGTAAAAGTAATGGCTTGGAGTCCACTGGCAGGCGGTAAATTGTTTGATCCATCCGATGATAAAGCGAGACGTGTACGTACCATTATTGAACCTTTAGCACAAAAATATGATGTTGATGAAACGGCTATTATGATAGCTTGGTTGAATAGACATCCCAATGATATCATGCCGGTGCTAGGTACCCATAAAATTGAAAGAATTGATGCTGCTCTACCTGGCTTATCGATTACTTTAACTGACCAAGAGTGGTTTGATATATACACTGCAGCAATGGGGCATGACATTTTATAAATAAAATGTTAGAAAGGATTTTATTAAATGAATAATGAAGATAGACATCAGAAACAACTTAAATTTGAACGTAATTTAATTATGATTCCTTATTTAATCTTTGCGATAATCGTACTATTATGTAATATTTTTTATCCTGAGATAAAAGTAACAATGACGTTATTTGGTTTACTCTTTGCCTATAATTTAGGATTACTATTTATTGCATTCATTCGTCATTTTAAACGTACGCTTATATTAACTTTAGTATTAACAATATTAAGTGGTGCAGCATTCTTTATATTATTATATGTGTTTGGTATAAACCACGAAATTTTTGGACAAATTAAAAAATAAAATACCAATATTTAATGAAAAACTCTGTTATTTCAATGTTATAATTAATTTGAAATAACGGAGTTTTGTTTTTATCAATTTATAAATGGGAGTGTATTTGATGAATAAACGTAAAAAGGTTTCTATTATCGGTGCAGGTCAAACAGGTGCAACATTAGCTTTTATTTTAGCGAAAAATGAAAGCGCTGACATAGTGATTGTAGATCGCCCACAATCTGAAAGTGCAGTAAAAGGGAAAGCGTTAGATATTCAAGAAAGCGGACCTATTTTTAACTTTAATATTGATATTAAAGGTACTGCCGACTATTCAGAAACGAAAGACTCGGATATTGTAGTGATAACAGCAGGAATTGCTAGAAAACCTGGTATGAGTAGAGATGATTTAATACAAACGAATGAAGAAATTGTTCATTACAGTGCACAACAAATCGCAAAATATGCCCCCGACGCCATTATTATTGTATTGACTAATCCTGTTGATGCGATGACTTATTCTGCATTAGTCGCATCTGGATTCCCTAAACATAGAGTATTGGGGCAATCAGGTGTATTAGATAGTGCCAGATATAAAACATTTATCGCCAAAGAGTTAGGAATCTCTGTTGAAGATGTACAAGGTTTAGTATTGGGTGGTCATGGAGATACAATGGTGCCATTAGTCAACTCAACACAAGTCAATGGAATCCCTTTAAGTGAACTACTTGATCAGCAAGTCATTGATCAAATTATTGATAGAACACGAAAAGGTGGTGCCGAAATTGTCCAGTTATTAGGAAATGGTTCAGCATATTACGCACCTGCTGCCGCAATTTATGAGATGATTAATGCCATTTTAAAAGACAAATGTCGAGTATTGGCAGCAATTACATATCTCGAAGACGAGTATGGATACCGAGATATCTGCTTAGGAGTGCCGATTAAACTTGGACAAAATGGCGTAGAAGAAATATTAGAATTAACTTTAAGTCAAGAAGAACAAAATCAACTAGATACATCAGCGTTATCAGTCAAAAATGTTAAAGATGCACTTAAATATAGATTTGAATAATGAATTAAAGTCAAATCGTAAAACCTATCGTTCACAATAAATTGAGTGTGTCTATTTTAAATAATTTAATATTTAAAAAGTGAGAATTATATGACTTTTGTAAGTAAATCGCATAGGTAAAGCGCTTTCTTGATATAATTAGAGTGTAAGGTCAAGATAAAAAGGAGCCGGTGTCTATGTCTAAAGGGAATCAAAATTCACAGGTAGTCGATACTGAAACTACCAAAAAAGAGAAAAAGGAATATAAACCACTATGGATTATCATTAGTTTTATCGTGTTAATAGCCATATTACTTTTACCTACACCTGCAGGTTTGCCAGTGATGGCTAAAATGACTCTAGCGATACTAGCATTTGCTGTCATTATGTGGGTTACTGAAGCAGTTTCATATCCTGTTTCAGCAACGTTGATTTTAGGGTTGATTATATTATTATTAGGTTTCAGTCCTGTTCAAAATTTATCTGAGCAGCTTGGCAACCCTAAAAATGGAGATGCCATTATTAAAGGTAGTGAAATATTAGGAACAAATAATGCCTTAACACTTGCGTTTAGTGGCTTTTCTACTTCAGCGGTAGCGTTAGTTGCAGCTGCATTATTTTTAGCAGCAGCTATGCAGGAAACCAACTTACACAAACGTTTAGCATTATTAGTATTATCTGTTGTGGGGAATAAAACTAAAAATATTGTCATAGGAGCAATACTTGTTTCAATTGTTCTTGCGTTCTTTGTACCTTCTTCAACAGCTAGAGCGGGTGCAGTCGTACCAATATTATTAGGTATGATTGCAGCATTTAAAGTTTCTAAAGAGAGTAAGTTAGCGTCTTTATTAATTATTACGTCAGTTCAAGCAGTTTCTATTTGGAATATTGGTATTAAAACGGCGGCAGCACAAAATATCGTTGCGATTAATTTTATTAATCAGAATTTAGGTCATGATGTATCATGGGGTGAATGGTTCATGTACGCTGCGCCTTGGTCAGTTTTAATGTCTATCGCACTTTATTTTATTATGATCAAAGTGATGCCACCCGAACGTGAATCTATTGAAGGTGGAAAAGCGTTAATTAAAAAAGAGTTAAACCAATTAGGTCCAGTGAAACCAAGTGAATGGCGTTTAATCGTTATCTCTCTATTATTATTGGTATTTTGGTCAACTGAAAAAGTGTTACATCCAATTGATTCTGCATCAATTACATTAATTGCCTTAGGTATCATGCTCTTACCTAAAATTGGCGTTATTACCTGGAAAGGTGTAGAAAATAAGATTCCTTGGGGCACAATCATAGTATTTGGTGTCGGTATTTCATTAGGAAATGTATTATTAAAAACAGGGGCAGCACAATGGTTGAGTGACCAAACCTTTGGGTTAATGGGTCTTAAAGGATTACCGATTATTGCAACTATAGCACTTATTACTTTATTTAATATTTT
Organism: Staphylococcus sp. KUGN1; assembly: GCF_045984185.1. Lineage (NCBI taxonomy): Bacteria > Bacillati > Bacillota > Bacilli > Caryophanales > Staphylococcaceae > Staphylococcus > Staphylococcus sp. KUGN1. The sequence goes on from NZ_JBJQIL010000001.1 coordinate 180,287, forward strand.
AATTCACCTAGGTTTTGCAAGTGCTACAAGCTTATCATCTGCACTCATTCCTGTATTTATCTCATTAACATCAACATTACATCTTGGCGATCAATCTATCGGATTTGTTTTAATCCAACAATTTGTAATTAGCTTTGGATTCTTACTACCAGTGAGTGCACCACAAAATATGTTAGCGTATGGTACAGATACATTTACAGTTAAAGATTTCTTGAAATCTGGTATACCATTAACGATAGTCGGCTATATATTAGTCATTATATTTAGTTTAACATATTGGAAATGGTTAGGTTTAGTATAAATAATGTAAGATAAATAGCTTGGCGGTCTAATAGATCGTCGAGCTTTTTTTATAAATGAACTAGAAGTATTTTTATTACAAAGATAATCTATCATTTAAGTTAGATATTTATTTTACTAGGATAAGGGTATAAATCAAAAAAACAAGGAATGATAGGTGATTGAGCAATGAAAATTGGCGTTATATTAAATAGAGTATTTAGAATTCATCATAATCCGTTACTAGCTTATATTTGTAATCAATTAGATACTACTGATACATGTGTATTGATTATACCTAAAGAAAAATTTGGTGATGAAGCACAATTAAAAGCATCATTTTATCATGGAACACTCAATGCTTTTATCAACACATTAAATCATTATCAAATTCAAACGAATGTAATAGATTACGATTATTTAATAGAGTTTTGTATTAACCAACAATTAGATAAAGTCGTTATGGCAAGTGATATCATGAGTTATCATCATGAATCATATGATTATCCACATCAAAATCAACGATTTCATGACGCAGGTATCCATGTTGATGCGCTTCGTGTACAACATTATTTTAGTCCACGAAAAACATTTAACAATCAAGGCGAACCATACAAAGTATTTACAAGTTTTTATAAAAAATGGCGACCATATGTTATGCAACGACATAGAGCACATTACGAATTAAGTGATATTTCAAAAATAGTCGAGCCGGCATACGCCCCAACGCAAATTAATGATAGCCATAGTGGATTAACTGAAAAAGAAGTACAACAGCAATGGCAAAGTTTCTTAAATAATGATATTCAAAATTATGAGTCAAATAGAGCGTATTTACCTGAAGTATTAACGAGTCAACTTAGTATTGCATTAGCATATGGATTGATTGATATATTGCAAGTATTTAATGATTTATTACAGGGGTATGAAAGTGACGAATCTAATTATGAAGCATTTATCAGAGAATTAATTTTTAGAGAATTCTATTATGTACTGATGACACAGTATCCAGAAACAGCCCATCAATCATTTAAAGAGAAATATCGAAACATTGATTGGGTCAATGACAAGCAACAATTTAATAAATGGAAAAACGGTGAAACAGGATATCCAATTGTAGATGCTGCTATGCAAAAACTGAATCAAACTGGATATATGCATAATCGAATGAGAATGGTGACATCCCAATTCTTAACGAAGGATTTATTGATAGATTGGCGCTGGGGAGAAACTTATTTCAAAGATAAATTAATTGATTATGATAATGCGTCGAATGTTCATGGATGGCATTGGTCCGCTTCGACTGGAACAGATGCGGTACCATATTTTAGGATGTTTAATCCTATTAAACAGAGTGAGCGATTTGATCAAAACGCATTATATATAAAACAATGGCTACCCACATTCAATAATGTAGATAGCCATCTATTACACGATACTAAAAAGCATATGCAGTTATTAAAACAACAAGGTATTGAATTGGGTATTGATTATCCTGAACCAATGGTTAATCACAGTGATAGCCGTCAACGTGTAATGTCATTGTTTAAATCATTGTGATTAAAGTCCTGTTCTTTTGTAGGTTATTTGAATTGAGTTCATTCAAAATGAAATGACACATGTACTATTTAAGCCAGAACAAGCAAACATATACAGTAACATATTCGAAAAAGGTTAAAATGTACATATATTTTAATCGTAATTTAACCCCTAGTGGGACGTCCCAATTTGGATATTTTCTTTCGAAATGAAAAGCCTGTAAAATAAACAAACCTATACCTAATGGTAAAAACATAAGACCGATACTTTTAGCATAGCTAAAACCGATATCATGTATAAAATGACCTACAACGAGTTGTAGAATAATAATGATTGCTAATAAAATGATTAGGTTTAACATCATTTTTGTAATCGAACTCCTTTTACAAATAAAATGATTGCTGATTGCATTATTACCATTAATAACACAAAGATAAATGTTTTTAGGTTAAATACACCTAGGACCTCGTAGAATATTTTTAATGGTTCATTGATTAAATATACCGTATGAAATCTTAAGAAGCGGCCCATATAAATACCCAAACCATTTAAAAACATAAGAATAATAACTAATATGCGATTAAGCCAGATGTGTTTGGTAAAATGTAGAATTTCCATAAAAATCAAGATCATGACATACATGGCTAAAAAGACGCCTAACATTAAATAAGTAAAGAATATCCATTCCTTTAAACTCAACCCTACTAAGAAATTGAATTGAAACTGATTTAAATGAATCAAGTCAGTAATCATATAGAAGGTATTAGGTACGAGTAATAAAAAGATCATGCCAAATACAACAAATAAAGGCCATTCGAATTTCTTGATAGGTTTAAATAATTTTAATAATAAGCAGAGTTCGTATGGAATATACGCTAAAAATAAATTTAACGTCATAAAATTGAAAATCTTGGTTTCAAATAAAGATATGATAAACAGAATAATAAAATATATTCTCGCTATATATCGGGGTTGCATGATTAACACTACTTTCATAACATACTTTGGTTGTCATTTGATTTAATACTTTCATCCGTTAAAATAAAATTGGACAACTGAGTTTTAATAATATCGTTCTAAGCTTTAGTAATCAAACAAAAAAGTAAAAGCAGTAAGAATTATCATTTTAAAGCACCTACATATTATATACTGGAAATAAGAAGACGTCCGGCTGTTAATTTGTTGTGAAATATATTAAAATATACTGACTTTTAACGTGTTAATATGATGAAAAGGTATGTTTGTATAGGGACCCGCATAATTTGAATAAAGATATGTAAAATACGAGAGAGGGGGACACCATTATGAGAAAACAATTATTTACACTCTACTTTAATATTTTCCTAATATTTTTAGGAATAGGACTCGTTATACCGGTGTTACCAGTTTATCTTAAAGATTTAGGATTAAAAGGTAGTGATTTAGGTATACTGGTAGCTTCATTTGCATTAGCGCAAATGATTATTTCACCATTTGGTGGTGGACTAGCTGATAAACTGGGTAAAAAATTAATTATATGTATCGGTCTTGTTTTATTTTCAATATCTGAATTTATGTTTGCAGTTGGTCACTCATTTACAATTTTGGTTATTTCTCGTGTGTTAGGTGGTTTTAGTGCAGGTATGGTTATGCCTGGTGTAACAGGACTTATTGCTGATATTTCTCCATCACAAGATAAAGCAAAGAACTTTGGTTACATGTCAGCAATCATTAATTCTGGTTTTATTCTAGGTCCTGGTTTTGGTGGATTTTTAGCAGAAGTTTCACATAGATTACCTTTCTATTTTGCAGGTGGTTTGGGAATCATTGCTTTTATTATGTCATTAATTGTAATTCACAATCCAAAGAAAATGACAACAGCAGGTTTCCCTCAATATGATCCAGAACTCTTAACTAAAATTAATTGGAAGGTGTTCTTAACACCAGTGATTTTAACATTAGTATTAGCATTCGGATTGTCTGCATTTGAAACACTTTTTTCATTATATACATCCGATAAAGCTGGTTATACGCCTAAAGATATTTCGATTGCTATCACAGGAGGCGGTATTTTTGGCGCCTTATTCCAAGTGTTTTTCTTTGATAAATTCATGAAATTTACAACTGAATTGAATTTTATTGCGTGGTCATTACTATATTCAGCAATTGTTCTAGTAATGCTTATTATTGCTCAAGGGTATTGGACAATTATGCTCATTAGCTTTATCGTCTTTATTGGTTTCGATATGATTAGACCTGCAATTACGAATTATTTTTCTAATATTGCCGGTAATCGACAAGGCTTTGCAGGAGGACTTAACTCAACATTCACAAGTATGGGGAATTTTATTGGTCCTCTCGTTGCAGGTACACTTTTTGATGTGAATATCGAATTTCCATTATATATGGCTATAGCGGTATCATTAAGTGGTATTGTTATTATATTTATTGAAAAGATGATTAGAACTCGATTAAATCGAAACGCACAATGATGATAGATACCATTCAACGTTTTTCGTTGAATGGTTTTTATATGTGTAAAATATGAAGGTTTAAAAAATCACTAATATAACGTGATAAAATCCTTTAAATTTTTAATATTGTTTTCGAACGATTTTGAATGATTGTGGTACTTTTTTACTTAAAAAAACAGTTTAATGTATTAATTTAAGATAATTATTTCGTTTTTTAATGCTTTTATGTAACAAAAATAACAACTTCAGTAATATTACTGTTACAAATATTACAATCTATTTAAATTGTGACCCACATATCTAAAATTAAAAATTATTATGTTAAGATAGACAAAAATCGATTGAGAAATGTGGGTAAGGAGATGAATTTGAAAAACTTATTATTAAGTATCTTTGCAGTGATTTTGACGATATGTTTAATAGGTCTAATATTTTTAGCTACTAACCAAAATGCATTAGCTAAAGTACATCAGACTATTTGTACATTTTCAAAAGCGAATAAAGTATCTGCATTAGAGAAAACAATTAAATTTACTGATTTTAAAACAGCGAAGGCATCAGAAAAAAATGAAGACAATCATAATGACAATCAACAAAAGACTACATATTTAAAAAAAGACAATCATAGATCTGCAGAAAATCATTTTACACCAAGAGAATGTAAAGTGATTGCATTAAATTATGCGAGCAATCATTTAAATGAAAATTATGATTTAAAACAAGTTAATTATCAAAATCAATCATCAAAGTATCAATATGTGAATCAACAAAATCAACAACAATCAAATATAGTAGTGAATGACAACGGGCAAGTAGGGGAAAATCATTCACATATGAGATAGCACGTGCTTACTAATTGGAGGCATGTGCTTTTTTGTGATTACTATATAAAGAACTAGTGTTAAAATATAGAGGATTAAGTTAAGTAATACCAGAGGTGAGAATATGGGTAAAACCAAAAAAACAAATGCAATGCGCATGTTAGATAGAGCAAAGGTAGCTTATCAAACTAACGTATTTGAAGTAACCGAAGAACACCAAACAGGTGAACAAATAGCAGCACTTGTGCATGCTAATGTTGAAGATGTCTATAAAACACTTGTATTAGAAAATGCTAACCATGATCATTTCGTGTTTGTTATACCAGTGAATGCAACGTTAGATATGAAAAAGGCTGCTCACGAAGTAGGCGAGAAAAAATTAAATTTAATGCCCTTAGATCAACTTAAACAGGTGACAGGATATATTAGAGGTGGATGTTCACCTATTGGTATGAAGCATTTATTCCCGACTGTTATTGACCAGTCAGCGCTTAAACGAGAACAGATTTATATCAGTGGTGGCCAAAGAGGTATGCAAATCATTATCGCTATCAAAGATTTGATAGCAATGACAAACGCTAAAGTGGCTTCAGTCATTCATGACTAATGCACATGCAGTTATATAATAATCAATCAAACACGGAAATACATGAACACAACTAGTCTATAAGTTGGTAGATGTATTTTCGTGTTATTTTTGTCACAAAATGAACGTTTTTGATTGTTTTTGACAATTTTTGATTGAATTTTGTAAGCGTGCTCATTATAATGGTAATTGAGATGGGGTGGTTATATTGATATCTGAAAAGCGACACGATTTAATTTTACAAGAACTTATAAAAAAGGATTTTCTGACACTCCAGGAATTAATGGATAGAACCGGTTGTAGTGCCTCTACCATTCGACGTGATTTATCTAAGTTGCAATTAGCTGGTAAATTACAACGTATTCATGGTGGTGCGACACTTAACTATAATCGAATGGTCGAACCAAGATTAACAGAGAAATTGACGCAAAATTCACGAGAAAAGAAAGAAATTGCCAAACGAGCAGCTCGACAAATTAGAGATAATGAGTGTGTTTTTTTAGATGCTGGGTCAACAACATTAGAGATGATACCTTACATAGATGCAAAAGATATTATTGTTGTAACTAATGGTTTGACACATGTTGAACAGCTACTTAAAAAAGGGATTAAAACCTTAATGTTAGGTGGTCAAGTTAAAGAAAATACATTCGCTACAGTAGGTTCGAGTGCCTTAGAAACATTAAGACGATATTGTTTTGATAAATCATTTATTGGAATGAACGGTATAGATGTAAAGTATGGTTTAACTACACCAGATGAACAAGAGGCGTTAATTAAAGATAATGCTATGCGCCTTTCTAATGAAAGCTTTGTTGTTGTAGATGAAACGAAATTTAATCAAGTGTACTTTGCTAGAGTACCTGTGCAAGATAATACTCGAATCATTACATCTAAGCAGGGGTTACAACATGTGAATGAAGCGTTTACGGCACAATATGAATTTTTAGGAGGGACAATATGATATATACAGTTACTTTTAATCCATCCATTGACTATGTCATGTTTGTAGATGACTTTAAGATAGATGGGTTGAATCGTGCTCAAGATACAAACAAATTTGCCGGTGGTAAAGGTATAAATGTTTCAAGAGTACTAAAGACTTTGGGGGTTGATTCAACAGCATTAGGATTTGCTGGTGGATTCCCAGGCGATTTTATAGCTCAAACATTAAAAGATAGTGATATTCATACAAATTTTGTACAAGTAGAAGAAGATACGCGTATCAACGTTAAGTTGAAAACAGGTCAAGAAACAGAAGTGAATGCACAAGGACCTAATGTGACGGAAGCACAATTTCAATCATTATTAAATCAAATTAAGGAAACGTCAGACAAGGATACGGTTATTGTTGCTGGTAGTGTACCAAAGAGTATTCCGAGTGATGCTTATGCGCAGATTGCTAAAATTACGCGACAAACAGGTGCTCAACTAGTTGTAGATGCTGAAAAAGATTTAGTTGAAACAGTGTTAGAATATCAGCCACTATTTATTAAACCTAATAAAGATGAATTAGAAGTGATGTTTAATACATCTGTTAAAAATGATGAAGATGTTATTAAATATGCTAAACAAATCTTAGAAAAAGGTGCACAGTCAGTCATTGTGTCATTAGGTGGAGATGGCGCAATTTATGTGGATCATCAACAAAGTATTAAAGCTGTGAATCCAACAGGTGAAGTGATTAACACGGTTGGATCAGGCGATAGTACGGTAGCAGGTATGGTAGCAGGGTTAGCTACTGGTTTATCTGTGCAAGATGCATTTAAACAAGCAGTAGCATCGGGAACTGCTACTGCGTTCGATGCAGATTTAGCAACAAAAGAGGCAATAGAAAATATCAAATCACAAGTTACGATTTCTGTACTTGATGGGGAGTGAATAATATGAGAATAACAGAATTATTAACAAAAGAAACGATAGCAATGGATTTATCTTCATCAGACAAAAATGGTGTTATCGATGAGTTAGTGCATCAACTGGACAAGGCAGGAAAATTAAGCGATGTACCATCGTTTAAAGAAGCAATTCATAATCGTGAATCTCAAAGTACAACAGGTATCGGTGAAGGTATTGCTATTCCACATGCGAAAGTTAGCGCTGTTAAATCGCCAGCGATTGCATTTGGTAAATCGAAAGCAGGCGTAGATTACCAAAGTTTGGATATGCAACCAGCACATTTATTCTTTATGATTGCTGCACCAGAAGGTGGCGCTCAAACACATTTAGATGCATTAGCAAAATTATCAGGTATTTTAATGGATGAAAATGTGCGTGAAAAATTAATTAATGCATCCTCACCAGAGGAAGTATTACAAATTATTGATGCAGCTGATGATGAAGCAACAAAAGAAGAAGAAGCAGAAGCACAACAAAATGAAGCGGATGCAACAGCTGCTTCAACAGGTGTGGATGCAGAAGATAATGAACCATACGTTTTAGCTGTCACAGCATGTCCTACAGGTATCGCACATACGTATATGGCACGCGATGCTTTGAAAAAACAAGCTGAAAAAATGGGTATCAAAATCAAAGTAGAAACAAATGGTTCAAGTGGTATTAAAAACCATTTAACAGAACATGATATTGAAAAAGCATCAGGGATCATTGTAGCAGCAGATGTACATGTTGAAACAGATCGTTTTGATGGTAAAAATGTTGTCGAAGTACCTGTAGCTGACGGTATTAAACGACCAGAGGAATTAATTAATACGGCATTAGATACAAGTCGTAGACCATTTGTTGCTAGAGGTGATCGTTCTGGTAATAAGGAAGAGAATGAAGAAAAATTAAGTCCCGGAAAAGCATTTTATAAACATTTAATGAATGGTGTTTCTAATATGTTACCACTTGTTATTGCTGGTGGTATTTTAATGGCAATTGTCTTCATTATAGGACCAAACTCATTTGATCCTAAGAGTGCTGAACACAATGCATTTGCGGAGCAACTGTGGAATATTGGTAAAAATAGTGCCTTTGCATTAATCATTCCAGTATTAGCAGGTTTCATTGCTCGTAGTATTGCAGATAAACCAGGATTTGCAGCTGGTTTAGTTGGTGGTATGTTAGCCATTTCAGGTGATTCCGGGTTCATTGGTGGTATCATTGCTGGTTTCTTAGCAGGTTATTTAACTCAAGGTATTAAGTACATTACACGTAAGTTACCTCAATCATTAGAAGGTTTAAAACCAACATTGATTTATCCATTATTGTCAGTAGCAATTACAGGTTTATTAATGATTTATGTGTTTAATCCACCTGCTTCATGGTTAAATCACTTATTGTTAAATGGATTAAATGGACTTTCAGGTTCTAATATTATGTTACTTGGTTTAGTTATCGGTGCGATGATGGCAATCGATATGGGTGGACCATTTAACAAAGCTGCTTACGTTTTCGCAACAGCAGCACTTACAGAAGGTAATGCAGCACCAATTACTGCAGCAATGGTTGGAGGAATGATTCCGCCATTAGCAATTGCAACAGCAATGCTTATCTTCAGAAAGAAATTCACAAAAGAACAAAGAGGTTCAATTGTACCTAACTATGTTATGGGTGCATCATTCATTACTGAAGGTGCGATTCCATTTGCTGCAGCTGACCCAATTCGTGTAATTCCATCTATGATGATTGGTTCCGGTGTGGGTGGTGCGATTGCATTAGCATTAGGTTCAAGAATCAACGCGCCACACGGTGGTATCTTTGTAATCGCAACAACTGACTTCAGTCATATTTTACAAACATTATTAGCGTTAGTTATAGGTACTGTAGTTTCTGCCTTAATATATGGTTTCTTAAAACCAAAATTAACAGAAAATGAAATTGAAGCATCTAAAGCAATGGATGAATAATAGACTTCTAGCCCTTGTCGTTTAATCGACAAGGGCATTTATATTTTTACAAAACTAAATTTTAAATTGTATGATATGAATAAAATGAAAGGTTGTAGTAAAATAACAATCGAATCATTAGAATTAGAAAAGAAGGTATGGATATTGAAGGAATATTTACTTATAAACGGTCAGATTTATACAGAAAGTCAAAAAATAGAACAAGGTTTTATACATATTAAAGATGGCAAAATCATTGAAATTGGTTCTGCTAAAGATAGATTGAACACTTTAAGTAAAACGTATCCTACAGTAGATGTACAAGGTCATCATGTTATTCCAGGATTTATAGACATACATATCCACGGTGGTTACGGCGAAGATGCGATGGATGCCTCAATGGATGGTCTTAAACATTTATCTGAACAACTATTATCTGAAGGAACAACGTCATTTTTAGCAACAACGATGACACAATCAGATGATAGCATTCATCGAGCACTCCAAAATATTGCAGATTATTATCAAATTCAAAATAGGCATGATGCTGCAGAAATTGTAGGTATTCATCTCGAAGGGCCATTTATTTCAGAACATAAGGTGGGCGCACAACATCCTAAATATGTTCAAAGACCATCTATTGAAAAGATTAAGACATTTCAACAGACTGCCAATCAATTGATTAAAATTATTACTTTTGCACCTGAAGTTGAAGGTGCAACTGATACATTAAAAGCTTTAAATAACGACATCATATTTTCAATGGGACATACAGTAGCTACATATGATGAAGCAAATGAAGCTGTTGATAATGGTGCTAAACATATTACGCACTTATATAATGCAGCAACAGGTTTTGGACATCGAGAGCCAGGTGTTTTTGGAGCGGCATGGTTAAATCAAAACCTAAATACAGAAATTATTGTTGATGGTGTGCATTCACACCCAGCGGCTGTAGCAATGGCTTACCAAAATAAAGGTAATGAACATATGTATCTCATTACAGATGCCATGCGTGCAAAAGGAATGCCAGAAGGTGAATATGATCTAGGTGGCCAAAATGTTATTGTTAAAAATGCAGAAGCACGATTAGATTCAGGTGCATTAGCAGGTAGTATCTTAAAAATGAATGATGGTTTGCGTAACTTAATCACTTATACAGGTGCTAATATTAAAGACTTGTGGCGAGTGACAAGTTGGAACCAAGCCAAAGCCTTAGGTATCGATCAAACCAAAGGTAGTATTAAGGTTGGGAAAGATGCTGATTTAGTGATTGTTGACGATACGATTTCTGTCCTTAAAACGATTAAGAATGGTTATATTCATACATTTTAGATTTGATGAATAACTTGACTAAATAGGGGTATTAGTTTTAAATGTTATGTTGTAATTCTATAAACATAAATCAACCAAATGAAATATTTTTATGATAGAATAAAATCAATTACATTTTTTTAGGGGGTGTCGCAATGGGAAGGTCTTAGCATGTAAATATCATTTAAACCAATTCGAAAATTTTAATTACGTGTTAACCATGTGTGACACAGATAATATGGAGGTGAATCCCTAGAAATAGGGAATTAATTGGATACTTCGACCATAATTAGTTTAATTGTATTTTTTCTTTTAATTGCATTAACAACAGTATTTGTCGGATCTGAATTTGCACTTGTCAAAGTAAGATCTACGCGTATCGAACAATTAGCAGATGAAGGAAACAGTGGCGCTAAAATCGTTAAGAAAATGATTGCTAACTTGGATTACTACTTATCTGCATGCCAACTAGGTATAACAGTAACTTCATTAGGTTTAGGTTGGTTAGGTGAACCGACATTTGATAAATTACTACATCCTTTATTCGAACTAATGCATTTACCAAGCGCATTAACGACAACAGTTTCATTTGTCATTGCGTTTATTGTAGTCACATATTTACATGTCGTATTAGGTGAACTTGCTCCTAAATCATTCGCTATTCAACATACTGAGAAGATGGCGTTACTATATGCTAGACCGTTATATTACTTTGGTAATGTAATGAAACCCTTAATTTGGTTAATGAACGGTTCAGCACGCGTGATTCTTAGAGTGTTTGGTGTAGATCCGGATGCACAATCGGATGCAATGTCAGAAGAAGAAATCAAAATCATTATTAATAATAGTTATAATGGTGGCGAAATCAACCAAACTGAGCTTGCATATATGCAAAATATCTTTTCTTTTGATGAAAGACAAGCTAAGGATATTATGGTTCCCCGAACTCAAATGATTACGTTGAACGAGCCTTTTAATGTTGATGAACTATTAGAAACGATTAAGGAATACCAATTTACTCGATATCCTATTACTGAAGATGGTGATAAGGACCATGTTAAAGGATTTATAAATGTTAAAGAATTCTTAACTGAGTATGCATCTGGTAAAACAATCAAAATTGGTAACTATATACATGAATTACCGATGATTTCAGAGACAACACGTATTAGTGATGCACTTGTTAGAATGCAACGTGAACATGTTCATATCAGTTTGATTATTGATGAATATGGTGGTACAGCAGGTATTTTAACAATGGAAGATATTCTAGAAGAAATTGTCGGTGAAATCCGAGATGAATTTGACGATGACGAAGTAAACGATATCGTTAAATTAGAAGACAACAAATATCAAATTAATGGTCGTGTGTTATTAGACGACTTAAATGAACAATTTGGTATTGAATTTGAAGACTCAGAAGATATTGATACAATCGGTGGATGGCTACAATCTGAAAATACAAATCTGCAGAAAGATGATTTCGTTGATACAGAATACGATCGTTGGATTATATCAGAAATTGAAAATCACCAAATTATATGGGTTACTTTAAATTATGAATTTAATCAAGAACGCCCATCATATGAAGTGAATTCAGATGAGGAACAAACGGATTAACAATATTATCTTTGATGAAAAGACGCTTAAGCTATAATGTTTAAGCGTCTTTATTTACGTGTATTATAGTATGGTATACCTTTGCTTGCGCATTTCAACAACTAAGACATATGAAAGAGAGTGGTAGAAATGAATATTAATGATACACAATATTTAAATAATGGTTATCCTATGCCATCGATTGGCTTAGGTGTTTATAAAATAGCAGATGATGAAATGAATGAAGTGATTAATACCGCTATTGAAGCAGGTTATCGTGCATTTGATACGGCATATTTCTATGGTAACGAACAGTCCTTAGGGCAAGCGTTAAAGCAAACAAACGTTGATAGAGAAGATTTATTTATTACATCTAAATTATGGAATGATTATCAAGGATATGACAGTACGATTCAATATTTCAACCAATCTTTAGAAAATTTAGGTCTTGAATATTTAGATTTGTTTTTAATTCATTGGCCTTGTGAAGAAAATGGCTTATTTATAGAAAGTTATAAGGCACTAGAAACCCTTTATCATGAAGGTAAAGTCAAAGCCATAGGCGTTTGTAACTTTAAACAACATCATTTAGAGAAACTAATGCAAGAAACAGAAATAGTTCCTCAAATTAATCAAATAGAGTTACATCCATACTTTAATCAACAAGAATTACAAGATTATTGTGATCATCATGATATTAAAGTCACTGCATGGATGCCATTAATGAGAAATAGAGGATTATTGGACGATCCAGTTATTACGGATATAGCGAAACGCTATCAAAAGACACCAGCACAAATTGTTTTACGTTGGCATTTAGCACATAATCGCATTATTATTCCTAAATCTAAAACACCTAGTCGAATTCAAGAAAATTATAATATTTTAGATTTCAATCTTGAACTTACAGATGTAGCACAAATTGATAGTTTGAACCGAAATGATAGACAAGGTAAAGATCCAGATGAAGTCGCGATAGGTGATTTAAAATAAATAAGTTGAAGTAATGCGACACATCATAAATCATTGTATGAGTAAAAAACATTTATGTTATTTTTGAGGTCGTTTAATTTTACAAAAGTAATGATTTTCGATAAATATTGCGATAAACATTAATGGAATATTAAGATTTTGTAAATACAAAGGCTCTAAGTAGAATACACTATTAAGTAATTGATAAAATAATATTAAATCAATTACTAGAAAAGGATGTCATTGAATGAATATAAGAGTCATCATTCCTTGTTATAATGAAGGAGAAGTCGTATTAAAGACATATGAAAAACTGACTGAGATATTAAAGCAAGATAGTAGCGATAAACAATATGAATACGATTTACTATTCATAGATGATGGCAGTAAAGATTCAACTATTGATCATCTACAAAATTTAGCATTAGCCGACCACCACGTAAAATATATTTTATTTAGTAGAAACTTTGGTAAAGAGGCTGCTATGGTGGCAGGCTATCAGCATAGTGAACATTGTGACGCTGTAGTTATGATAGATGCTGATCTACAACATCCGCCAGAATTTATTCCGCAAATGGTTGAAGGATATAATGAAGGTTATGATCAAGTGATAGCAAAACGTGATCGTAAAGGAGAAAATGTCGCTAGAAAATCGATGACACGTGCTTATTATAAGTTGATAAATGCCTTTGTGGAAGATGTACAGTTTGAAGATGGCGTAGGTGACTTTAGATTAATAAGCAAGCGTGCAGTACAAGCACTGACATCTATGGATGAATATAACCGATTTTCAAAGGGATTATTTGAATGGATAGGTTATAATACGAAAGTATTCACCTATGAAAATGTAGAACGTGAAGCAGGAGAATCGAAATGGTCATTTGCCAAATTATTAAATTATGGTATTGATGGCTTAATTTCGTTTAATAATAAACCATTAAGAATGATGATTTATCTAGGTATGTTTACATTTTCACTCAGTGTACTATATCTTCTGTATCTTTTAATTAATATCATGATTTCAGGTGTAAACATTCCTGGTTACTTCACAACAATAGCTGCGATTACACTTTTAGGTGGTATTCAGTTAATGTCCATAGGAGTTATTGGTGAGTATATTGGTCGAATCTATTATGAAGTGAAAAAGCGACCTAAATATATTGTTCAGGCAACAAATATTGAACCTGAACAAACATCTGAAATATCACAGGAGTCAAATGACTCAAACAAGACACAATCTAGTAAAAATCAATCTCAACACTATCATCAAATTAGAAGATTTGATGCACATAGACATCAACCAACATATCAAGCAACACAAAATAGTGAAGAATATAAAGAACGTGTTCATTAAACAAAAAGCTTACAGGCTATGGATCAGTCCATGAGCTGTAAGCTTTTTATAATTTGATTTATCGACAACGAAAAAAAGAGGTTGAGACATAAAGTTTTTGTGCTTCTGGGAAACCGATTAACGGCGTCCCAAAAGCAAGATTATCGGCAGAAGGGACCCAACATAGAGAAATTGGTATTCCAATTTCTGCAAATAATGCAAGTTGGGCAAACGCTCACGATTCGACAAAATTTGGAAAACAATTCAAATGAACAAACTCAACTATTGAGTTTGTAAGAACTACTAACCTATGAATAAGGAAGTAGTTCTTTATCATCGTTCGGTTCTGCTCAAATCCTAAACGCTTTTGTCCGGACCTCTAAATATACGTTGCCATATGATAAATAATATGAATAGTACATAGATGATAGTAAATACATACCAAAAAGGTGTGAGTATCATCATAGCTATAAATGAGATGATAATTAATATCGTACCAATTAGCATAGGATGCTTGATTGTTTTTAAAATAGGTAGATGATTAAGTTCCGATACATTAAATGTACCTACAAATAATAATACTGCACCAATAATGAAAATAGCTGGAGCTAAGTATGGTAACGACATATAGACAGATTGTTCACTGGATATATCAGTTATAAACTGTGCTAAACTGATGACAATTACAAATATCACTGCAATGAACTTTTGGTCTTTTATCATGAAAGGGTTAATTTTTTTATTTAAATAGAGTTGTAATAATGCCCATACAATAAATAAAATCATCGTATAGATTGAAATGAAATTATATTTTGCGACTACAATTAAATCGATAATAGCATTTAATGAAATAGCTATTAGTATTGAACTAAATCGAAGTTGTTTAAATTGGTGCAAATATAAATCTATTCCTACAATGAGCAATACTACGGCAATATTAATTAATATATATAGAATCATGGTGTACTCCTATCCGTAATACTTCATTCAATTATTATATCAATTAACATAAACTTAATCATTATATAACACTCGAAATTGTTAAAGTTATATTAAATGAGTTTAAACGCCCTTCATATTACTCCATAACAAAGTGTGTAATTGAGGCAATACGTATACATTATTCATATCACTACTTGTCATGACACGATCGACTAATTGTTCATAACGTTGTAATAGCTTGGCAGTATGATTGTCGACGTCATCATCTAAATATGGATTACCAACTTGTAAATAAAACGGAATTGTTGGATAACGATGATGTATCATTTTAGCAAATTCGAAGTCATCTTCATCAAAAATAACGACTTTTAAATTAAGAGATTCAGGTACACATTGTTCAATAACGCTATCTAAAATATCCAAATTAGGTTTCATATTTGAGCTTGGTGGTTTAGGACTTATCGTTAAATCATCGATTTGTGTCATCCATGGTTGGAATTTACTGCCTTGAGTTTCTAGGGCAGTTTGAATATGATGTTCTTCAAATAAATCTACTAAATCTTGGATACCTTTGATAAGTGCTGGATTTCCACCAGAAATTGTGACGTGATTAAAATTATCGCCACCTATTTCACGCAATTTGTTATATATTTCTTCTGCAGACATTAATTGAATATCTTCCTTAGCACTACCATCCCATGTAAAGGCAGAATCACACCAACTACAGCGATAATCACAACCTGCAGTTCTAACAAACATTGTTTTTCTACCAATGACGCGTCCTTCTCCTTGAATTGTTGGTCCAAATACTTCTAATACAGGTATTTTAGCCATTATAAATCACCTTTAGGACGATATACGACATAGCTAGTAGGTGTTTCACGTAAATAAACTTGGACGCATTTTGGATGGTTTTTTTGATCTTTAAGGTATGATTGCACCATTTGATAAATAGTCTGAGCGACAATTTCTGTAGAAGGACTTTTACCTTTGAATTGAACTAAATCATTTAATAAATAATGATCGAATTGGTCATGTATCAATTTTTTTAAATCACTAAAATTCACTAAAAAACCGTTATGGTCTAATTCATCTCCAGCTATGGTAATATTTACGAAATATGTGTGCCCGTGAGTACGCATACATTTCCCAGCGTCTTCACTCGGAATGTAATGTGCTGCTGAAAAGTTAAAGTCTTTATTAAGTTCGAATTGATAGGGATGACTGACACTAGGATAAATTTGTTGAATCATCTTATTGTACTCCTTTCTTAGCAAGATATTTTTCGAGTCCACGTGATCTTAATTGGCAGGCAGGGCATTCACCACAGCCATCTCCAATAATACCGTTATAACAAGTTAGCGTATTTTCACGAATATAGTTTAATACCCCAAGATCGTCAGCAAGTTCCCATGTTTGTGCTTTATCTAACCACATTAATGGCGTGTGAATCACGAAGTCTCTGTCCATAGACAAGTTTAATGTTACGTTCATGGATTTAATGAAGCTATCACGACAGTCTGGATATCCTGAGAAGTCAGTTTCGCACACACCAGTAATAATATGTTTAGCTTTAATTTGATAAGCTAATGCACCAGCGAATGATAAGAAGAGTAAATTACGAGCAGGTACGAATGTATTTGGTATGCCATCTTCAGTATCTTCAATTTTTAAATCATGTTGTGTTAATGCATTAGGTGTCAGTTGCGATAACAACGACATATCTAATATGTGGTGTTCTACGTTTTGCTCTTGAGCAATTTTTTTTGCTACTTCAATTTCAGTATCATGTCTTTGTCCATAATTAAAGGTAACGAGAGTAACATCTTTAAAATGCTTTTTAGCATAAAACAAACATGTTGTACTATCTTGACCTCCGCTAAAGACGACAATAGCTTTGTTTTGATCTAGAGTGTGTTGCACCATAATTATTCCTCCTGTATATCATTAGTCACTGAAACCGAACATTAGGGCATAAAAAAAGCCTATCTCTATAAAAAAGATAGACGACAGATTGTGAATACACATATAATTTTAAAGAAAGTATTAAAATGATATGTCTATTTGCAATCAGAAATTGAATTCAGTGTCTAGTTTTTTATAGAGGGTTTCGGCTAGGAACCTCTGATAAATATATATTTTGTACGCAACATAGAATAAACCAATTCATATGTAAAATCAAGTGAATTTTTGTGATAATAGTGTTAAAGACGTATAGAAGAACTAATATTAATGTAATGGAGCGTAATCATGATAGTAGTGATAGATAATAATGATTCATTTACTTATAATTTAATTAATTATTTTAAAATGGCTACCCAAGAGACGGTTAACGTCGTTGATGTAGAGGATATTAATATAGAAGAATTAAAAGAATTGAAGCCCAAAGCTATCGTTATATCACCGGGTCCTGGGAGACCTAGTGATTATCCTATTTTATTTAAGGTGATGGATGACTTTTATCAGCGCATACCTATTTTGGGGGTCTGTTTAGGATTTCAAATGATTTACCAATATTTTGGAGGAACAATTATACATAGAGATAGACCTATACATGGTCATACGACATTATTAAGACATAACGGCGAAGGTGTATTCAAAGGATTACCAGATAGCTTCAGTGTTATGCTCTATCATTCTTTGAAGGCAGATGAAAGTTGTGTTCCTAATGAATTGAAGGTTACAGCTGAAGGAGAAGATGATGTCATTATGGGATTACAGCACGATAAATATCCTATTTACGGATTGCAGTATCACTCAGAATCCATTTTAAGCGAACAAGGCCAAAACCAGATTCAAAACTTTATCGACATTGTAGGTGAAAATAGTGACTATCAAATTTAACTATCGCTATTACTTAGACGACAATCAATTCGAAACCTATCATCTTGAATTAGATCAATTGATTGAAAAAAAGGTAGCTAAACATATGGATGAAGTGGGGCATGTGATACGTTTTGCAGAATTACAACAACAACAAGGTCGTTATGTCGCGTTATATGTAACATATGAAGCGGCTCGTTATTTCAACCCACAAATGACCGTGTGCCATTTAGAAGAAGATGGTGTCTTAGCAATTGCATATAGCTTTAAAGGTGCTAATCATATTAATGAATCTAAGAAATTGAATAATGCATCATATCAACCGAAACATCAATTTAAATTTATAGAATCAAATCAACAAATGAAAGAAAAAATACAAAGCATTCAACATGCAATTGTCGAAGGAGATACTTATCAAGTGAACTATACTACACGTTTGACTGATGACATCTACTTACCGATTCATCAGTTATATCGACAATTAACTACTGAGGCAAATGGTAATTACACAGCCTTATTAGATACAGATGAGATCAAAGTTGCATCTATTTCTCCTGAATTATTTTTTCAGAAAGGAATCTTTAATGGTGAAGAGAACGTGTTAGTTAGTAAACCTATGAAAGGTACCATGCCGAGAGGTGAAACCAATAAAGAAGATCAACAAAACTACCATCAACTACAACAGTCTAAGAAAGATAAAGCTGAAAATGTAATGATTGTAGATTTATTGAGAAATGACATTTCTAGAATAGCAAAGACAGGGAGTATTATTGTTTATAAATTATTCTTTATCGAAACGTATCATACGGTACACCAAATGACGAGTATGGTAACAGGAAAATTATCGTCAGATGTGACCCTTGAAATGATCTTGAATGCTATATTTCCGTGTGGTTCTATTACTGGTGCACCTAAAATAAATACTATGAAGTTAATTCATTCTTTAGAACAAGTTCCAAGACACATATATTGTGGAACAATTGGATTATTACTTCCTAACGATAAAATGATATTTAATATACCTATACGTACGATTGAATATCGACATCAACAAGCAATTTATGGTGTTGGTGCTGGGATTACGATTAACTCTAATCCAGATGATGAAGTCAAAGAATTTTATGATAAGACAAGGATACTGGAGAGATTATAATGTACTTATTTGAAACAATGAAATTAGAGAATGGTCATATTGCACGACTTACTTTTCACAAACAGAGAATGAGTCAATCTAGCAACAAATTGAATATAGCTTTTAATGAGCTAGATTGGGACCGTCTTATTCAATCGATCCAAGCTGAATATTCTGAAGGTAGCTATCGTTTGAAAGTGATGTTACAAGAAGAAGGGAATTTCGATTATTTAGTGGCGCCCCTAACATCTAAATCACATTTCACTGCGTCTTTAGTACGTGAACATGCCAATACGTCGCATCTAATGAAAATTAATAAAACCTCAAATAGAGAACATGTATCTTATGATTTAAACACTGATTTAGCACTCATATTTGATGAAAATGGCAAAATTTTAGAATTTAATATTGGTAATGTCATGTTCAAAGAAAACGATCATTATTTTACACCTCATTATAATGAAGATTTTCTATTAGGATGTATGCGACAATCCTTGATTGATGAAGGTTGTTTGCAAGAAAGAGACTATTATGTCGATGAATTAATAGAGAAATTGAAGACAAAGAAAGTGGAGGTATTTTTACTAAATAGTTTGCGAGAGGTTGCCGATGTTACAATTTACCTATAAAATTAACATGGAAGAAATGCGAAATATTAACAGACGGAGTAGATAATGACACTAATATGGATAGGATTATTAATTGTTGTAGCAGTTGTAAATAAAGTCATCGTTAATCGATTATTACAAAAGAGAGCTCAAATATTCGCACGTATCGTTGCAACAGCTACTACCATATGTGCCATTATATTAGTATATTTATTGATTAAATCACTTATGCCTTTTGTAATAGAGCGTATGGACGTATTTTATCATCATTAAAGACTTTTGAGGTGAAGGTATGAAAATATATAGTCAAGGCGACCAAGCCATCGTAATATCAATAGAGAAAAAGGTATCAAAAGATCTTACTGAAGATTTATTAGCCTTGAGATCATATTTGAATAAAAAAAATTATTCGTTCATTACAGAAATTGTACCTACTGAATCGGATATGATGATTATTTATGATGCACGAGACATGATTAAACATCATCATATACAATCCCCATTCTTATATATGAAAGCGCTCATTGAATCGATTAAGTTGGAAATAAAACATGAAAATAAAGCACAAGCGCCATTTCAAATTCCTATTGTATATGGAGATGAATATGGGCCAGACTTGGCATCATTATTAAAACATTTAAAAATTGATGAATCACAATTTAAAGCACTTCATACAGGAAGTGACTACTTTGTATCAATGATGGGATATTCCCCAGGATTTCCATATTTAACAGGAATGAATAAAAAATTATTTGTGAATCATACAAGTAAAGAAAAGAAATTTATTCCGGCAGGTTCAGTCGTCATTGAAGGCAAGAAATGTGGTATCGTTACTACTGACACTTATAATGACTGGTTGGTAATTGGGTATACACCAACACAACTTTTCTTTCCAAACAAAGATGATTTTTCACTCTTAAAATTGGGCGATAATGTACAATTTATTGCTAAAGATAAAAACGAATTGGATTTAGGAGACTTTAAAACATGTCAATCATAATAGAAAATAGCGGTTTGTTTAGTAGTTTTCATGATTTTGGGAGACACGGATATGAACATAATGGTGTGATACCATGTGGTGCACTCGATAGTTTGTCACATGAAATTGCCAATCGATTAGTAGCTAATGATAAAAATGAAGCAACACTTGAAATGACACATAAAATGCCAACGATTCGTTTTACAGAACCTACACTCATCGCATTAGCAGGTGGTAACTTTAAAGCCGAGACACAAACAATGAAGGTATTTCCATATAAGTTATATTTAATGGAAAAAGATGATGTTTTGAAGTTTAAAGAAACGAGTAGAACATCACGTGTCTATTTAGCTATCGGTGGTGGTTTTAAGTTAGATGAATGGTTAGGTTCTACATCCACAGATTTCAACGTGAAATTGGGTGGCTTTGAGGGTCGACAATTACAAAATGGTGATGAAATTGAAATGAAACGCTTATATAGTGAGCGACATCACAAACTGTTTGAAAATTTAGCTGAGTCCCGACAAACTGATTGGGGTGTAGATGGCTATGCGTTATCATTTAATTATATGTCAGACGTATTTCATGTCATTAAAAATAAAGGTTCAGAAGATTTTAAAGAAAATGCATTACAACGTTTTACATCACGTAACTATAAAGTAACTAGTAAAGCTAATAGAATGGGCATGATTTTAGAAGGTGAGAAAGTAAAAGCATATTATGAAGATATGCCTGCACATCAATCCGTTAAACGCGGTACAATCCAAGTTAAAAGAGATGGCACACCCATTATTCTATTAAATGATCACTATACATTAGGAAGTTATCCTCAGATAGGAACGATTGCAAGTTATCATTTAACTAAACTAGCTCAGAAACCAACGGGATCAAAATTAAAATTCCAATTTATAGATATTGAAACAGCGGAGAAAAATCTCGTTAAATACAGTAATTGGTTAAATCAATTATTCCATGGCATTGAATATCGTATGCAGTTAGAAATGTTGAAATAGGTACGATTAATGTAAAGTGGAAGCTCGTTCTTAAGACGGATGGCTTAATAAAAACAAATCTATATAATATATAGGTACATTATAAAAAGTATAATTTTAAACCATAGTTTATATGTTGAAAAGTGTGTTTTTACTTGATATTTAAGGTTGCTTCCTTTATATTAATATATTGAACTATGTATTTTGTTACAATATGATTACATTCATCATATTTTCTTAATAAAAAATTAACATCAACAATACATTAGCTAGTTATTGAATCAATCTACTAGCTATTTTTAACGTCAAAATGAAATGTTTAGTGAATTTTAAAAATTATATATTGTGTTAAATCATGTAGACCAACATTGGTATGGGTTAAAATAAAAGTGGAAATAACTCGTTTTAATTCGACGCAATAAAGTAAGCAATGCGTTTATATATTAAACGTAATTATCATGTTAGAGGATAAAAGTTTACTGGCGTTGTTTTAAGATAATTACCATTGCCTAATTACGTTTAATTCGTTATTGATAAGGTTCTTGTGGTTTATTAACAATAAACGGAGGAAACAAACATGAGTTCTCACAAAAAGAAGATAAGTCTTTTTGCGTTTTTCCTGATGACCGTATTTACGATCACGCTGAAGACATATTTTTCCTATTATGTTGATTTTTCTTTAGGTGTTAAAGGATTAGTACAAAACTTAATATTACTGATGAATCCATACAGTTTAATCGCACTCGTACTAAGTGTGTTCTTATTCTTCAAAGGTAAAAAGGCTTTCTGGTTCATTTTTGTCGGAGGATTCCTATTAACATTTTTACTGTATGCTAACGTTGTATACTTTAGATTCTTCTCTGATTTTTTAACGTTTAGTACTTTAAATCAAGCAGGGAATGTAGAATCAATGGGTGGCGCATTAGGTGCTTCATTTAAATGGTACGACTTTGTGTACTTTATCGATACGATTATCTACCTGTTTATTCTAATCTTTAAACGTCAGTGGTTAAGTACAAAAGCATTTAGTAAGAAATTTGTTCCAGTTGTTATGGCTGTATCAGTTGCATTATTCTTCTTAAACTTAGCTTTTGCTGAAACTGACCGTCCAGAGTTATTAACTCGTACATTCGACCACAAATACTTAGTTAAATATTTAGGACCATTTAACTTTACAGTATATGATGGTGTGAAAACGATTGAAAACAATCAACAAAAAGCGCTGGCATCAGAAGATGATTTAACTAAAGTGCTTAATTATACAAAACAAAAACGTACTGAGCCTAACCCAGAATATTATGGGGCGGCTAAGAAAAAAAATATTATTAAAATACATTTAGAGAGTTTCCAAACTTTCTTAATTAACAAGAAGGTTAATGGTAAGGAAGTAACACCGTTCTTGAACAAACTTTCAAGTGGTAAAGAAGATTACACTTACTTCCCAAACTTCTTCCATCAAACAGGTCAAGGTAAGACATCAGATGCCGAATTAACGATGGATAATAGTATTTATGGATTACCTCAAGGTTCTGCATATTCGTTAAAAGGTGATAACACATATCAATCACTACCTGCGATTTTAGATCAAAAGCAAGGTTATACTTCAAACGTTATGCATGGTGACTATAAAACGTTCTGGAACAGAGACCAAATTTATAAACATTTTGGTATAGATAGTTTCTATGATGCAACGTATTATGATATGTCAGATGAGAACGTGGAGAACTTAGGATTAAAAGATAAAATATTCTTTAAAGATTCAGCTAATTATCAAGCTAAAATGAAGAAACCATTTTATTCACATTTAATTACATTAACTAACCATTATCCGTTCACGTTAGATGAGAAAGATGCATCAATTGATAAACCAAATACAGGTGACTCTACAGTTGACGGATATATTCAAACAGCACATTATTTAGACCAAGCTCTTGAAGAATATGTTACAGATCTTAAGAAAAAAGGTTTATATGATGATTCTGTTATCATGATTTATGGTGACCACTATGGTATCTCTGAAAACCATAACAATGCGATGGAAAAATTATTAGGTGAAAAGATTACACCAGCGAAATTTACTGATTTAAATCGTACTGGTTTCTGGATTAAAGTTCCAGGTAAATCAGGTGGAATAAATAAAGAATACGCTGGACAAATGGATGTTATGCCAACAATATTACATTTAGTTGGTATTGATACTAAAAACTATATTATGTTTGGTACTGATTTATTCTCTAAACAACATAATGATGTCGTACCATTTAGAAATGGTGACTTTATCACTAAAGACTACAAATATGTTAATGGTAAGTTATATTCTAATAAAGATAATGAATTACTAACTAAAAAACCAAAAGACTTCGAGAAGAATCAAAAACAAGTTGAAAAAGATTTAGAAATGAATGATAGTTTATTAAATGGTGACTTATTCAGATTCTATAAAAATCCTGATTTCAAAAAAGTAGATCCATCGAAGTATGAATATAAACCAGGACCAAAAGGTAACGAAAAAAAATAATTCAATAAAACCGAATTGAGCGCTTGCTCAATTCGGTTTTTTATTATTGAAATATAAAGTAATGCATAAAAAAAGGATGGGGTTTCTATTGAACTCCCACGCCTCGTAATCGTTCTATCTGCCTTCGTTTTCAAACTTTAATTTTAGGAATAATATGGAAATTGCATATTTCAAAATGTATGATTAACCTAATGCAACGTCTAATACCATCATAATGGCAAAACCAAGCATTAAGCTTAGTGTAGCTAAATCTGTATTATTACCTGATTGAGAATCTGGAATCAGTTCTTCTACTACTACAAATATCATTGCACCTGCAGCAAAAGCAAGTGCGTAAGGTAACATTGGCGTAATAACGAGTACTGCACCAGCACCAATCATAGCAAATATAGGTTCTACAATGGCTGAAGCTTGTCCATAGTTGAAAGCTTTCCAACTAGAAGCACCTGCTGCTTTAATTGGCATAGATAAAGCTGCACCCTCAGGAATATTTTGAATACCTATACCAATCGCTAAACCAATTGCCCCTAAGAATGTGGCAGTGCCATTGCCTGATACTACGCCACCAAAGGCAACACCAATTGATAAACCTTCTGGTATATTATGCAATGTAATCGCAAGAACAAGTAATGCATTTTTACTTAGAGATGTATCAATACCTTCTTGTTGTTGATTTTCATCTTTCGCATTACGGTGTATATGCGGTATAACAAAATCTAGTCCGCGAATAAAGAATCCGCCAAATAAGAAACCAATTGCAGCTGGTAACCAAGGCATTGCTGAGTCTTTGCTAAATTCTATTGAGGGTTGTAACAGAGACCAGAAACTTGCGGCAATCATAATTCCTGCAGCAAATCCTTGCATCGAGTTCAACACTTTATCATTAACAGATTTAAAAATAAAGACAGAAGCTGCACCAAGTGCTGTTAATAACCATGTAATGATTCCTGCAATTAAAGCTTGGAAATGAGGAGGCAAATTTTCGAAGAATTCTGCCATAACTAGGTCTCCTTGTATCATTTAAGCTTAAAAAGGTGTATAATATATAGAACTGATTTAAGCTTAACAAAATTATATAGAAAATTCGATAGTAAAAGGAAGATAAGCATGGAAGCATATAAAATTGAACATTTAAATAAATCCTATGCAGATAAAGTGATATTCGATGACTTAAATTTATCTATCTCTGAACATGAAAAGATTGGTCTTGTAGGGATTAATGGTACAGGTAAGAGTACATTGCTGAAGGTCATAGGTAATATAGATGAAGACTTCACAGCAGATATCACACATCCAAATAATTATCGAATACGATATTCATCGCAAAAGCATGATCTTGATGGAGATATGACAGTGTTTGAGGCAGTACTAAGTTCTGATACACCCACATTAAAGGTGATTAAAGATTATGAACAAGCTGTGAGTCAATACGCCATCAATCAAAGCGACAAGCAATTTCAAATTATGATGGAAGCCCAAGAAATGATGGATCGTAAAGAGGCATGGGATTATAATGCTGAAATCAAGACCATACTTTCTAAATTAGGCATTAATGATACAAATAAACTAGTGAAGGCATTATCAGGTGGTCAACAAAAGCGTGTTGTTTTAGCGAAGACATTAATAGAACAACCAGATTTATTATTGTTAGACGAGCCGACAAACCATTTAGATTTTGAATCGATAAACTGGTTAATTAATTACGTAAAACAATATCCATACACTGTTTTATTTGTAACACACGACCGTTACTTTTTAAACGAAGTGTCTTCGAGAATTATTGAATTAGATAGAGGTAAGTTGAAAACATATCCTGGTAATTATGAAGACTACATAGCTATGCGTGCTGAAAATGAACAAATTGAACAGAAACAGCAACAAAAGCAAAAAGCACTATATAAGCAAGAGTTAGCTTGGATGAGAGCTGGCGCAAAAGCTAGAACGACTAAACAACAGGCACGTATTAATCGCTTTAGCGATTTAGAATCTGAAGTTAAACAACAAACGAAGCAAGATAAAGCTCAGTTGAATTTAGCTCACTCAAGACTTGGTAAACAAGTTTATGAATTAGATCATTTATCAAAAACAATCAATGACAAAGTACTATTTGAAGATATTACTGAGATCATACAAAGTGGTCAAAAAATTGGTATAGTAGGTCCGAATGGAGCAGGTAAAACAACATTATTAAATATATTGGCATCTGAGGATCAATCATTTGAAGGTCAATTAAAAGTAGGACAGACCGTTAAAGTGGCTTATTTCAAACAAACTGAAGAAACATTAGATAGAGATATTAGAGTGATTGATTATCTTCGCGAAGAAAGCGAAGTTGCTATGGAAAAAGATGGCACTTCCGTATCTGTAACACAACTGCTTGAGCGTTTTCTATTTCCAAGTTCAACTCATGGTAAGAAAGTATACAAATTATCTGGCGGTGAACAAAAACGACTATATCTCTTACGTTTATTAGTACATAAACCGAATGTATTATTATTAGACGAACCCACAAATGATTTAGATTCCGAAACACTAACTATTTTAGAAGATTATATCGATGAATTTGGCGGTTCAGTAATTACTGTTAGCCATGATAGATATTTTCTTAATAAAGTGGCACAAGAGTATTGGTATATTCATGATGGAAAAATGGAAAAAATCATCGGATCATTTGAAGATTATGAAGCCTATAAAAAAGCTCAGGATAAACAATTGGCTCTGAATAAGCAAGAAGCCAATCAAACCAAACATAAGCCACAAACTCGAAAAAAATCGGGACTATCATATAAAGAAAAGCTTGAATATGAAGCACTTCTTGAACGTATTGATCAAACAGAAACAAGGTTAGTTGAAATTGACGAAGAAATGGTAGAAGCTAGTGCAGATTATGCAAAAATCAAAGCACTGAATGAAGAAAAGGAAGAACTTGAAGCAACATATGATACTGACATCACAAGATGGAGTGAACTCGAAGAATTAAAAGAACAATAAGGGGAATTTAATCATGCAAGAAACTTTATCGCATTATTTTGGCTACGATACGTTTCGTCCAGGTCAGGAAGAAATTATTTCAAAAATTATAGACCATCGAAATGTATTAGGTGTGTTACCTACAGGTGGCGGTAAATCGATATGTTATCAAGTACCTGGATTAATGTTAGGTGGAACGACAATAGTTATTAGTCCATTAATATCTTTAATGAAAGACCAAGTAGACCAATTGAAAGCAATGGGGATTAATGCTGCTTATATAAATAGCAGTTTAACTCAGAAACAACAAAAAGAGATTGAGCAAGATTTAATTAGTGGTCATATTCAGTTCTTATATGTAGCACCTGAACGTTTTGAAAATCAATATTTTTTAAGCCAATTAAGAAAAGTAAATATACGATTAGTTGCATTTGATGAAGCACATTGTATTTCAAAATGGGGACATGATTTCAGACCAAGTTATCAAAATGTGATTCAAAAGGTTTTCACACTTCCACAAGATTTTGCAATTGTGGCATTAACAGCAACAGCAACAGCAGAAGTACAACAAGATATTATGGCCAAGTTAAATATTGACGCCAACGATGAAGTGAAGACCAGTACGAAGCGTCGAAATTTAATATTTAAAGTTAATCCAACATATCAACGTCAAAAATTTGTCGTAGACTATGTCACAGAACATAATGAAGAAGCGGGTATCATATATTGCTCGACACGTAAACAAGTTGAAGAGCTACAAGAGGTACTCGAAAGTCATAAGGTTAAATGTACTATTTATCATGCAGGCTTAACCAATAAAGAAAGAGAAGCTGCTCAAAACGATTTTCTATACGACCGTGTGAATGTCGTTATTGCGACGAATGCCTTCGGTATGGGAATAGATAAATCCAATGTCAGATTTGTTATACACTATAATATGCCGGGTGATTTAGAATCATATTATCAAGAAGCTGGACGTGCAGGTCGTGATGGTCTGAAAAGTGAGTGTATCTTATTATTCAGTGAACGTGATAGAGGACTTCACGAATATTTTATATCAGTATCTCAAGCAGATGATGATTATAAAGAGAAGATGGGCGAAAAGCTAACTAAAATGCTCCAATATACCAAAACAAAGAAGTGTCTTGAAGCAACGATTGTGCATTATTTTGAACCAAATGAAAAATTAGAAGAATGTAAACAATGTAGTAATTGTATTCAAGAGAATAAAACTTATGATATGACGAGAGAAGCTAAGATGATTATTAGCTGTGTCGCAAGAATGAGACAACAAGAAAGTTATAGCGTGATTATTCAAGTGTTACGCGGTGAAACAACAGATTACATTAAATATAATGATTACGATCAATTAACTACTCACGGTATTATGAAATCATATACCACATCTGAATTAAGTCATTTAATTGATGAACTAAGGTTCAAAGGCTTTTTAAATGAAAATGATGAAATACTTATATGTGATAAGTCAGTGAAAAAATTGTTAAATGATGATACAAAAGTATTTACTACGCCATTTAAACAAAAATCAAAAGAAAAAGTATTTATTAATACCGTAGAAGGTGTAGATAGGGCTTTATTTAGCGAATTGGTTAAAGTGAGAAAACAATTAAGTGATAAGTTAGGTATCGCACCAGTAAGTATTTTCTCTGATTACACATTAGAAGAATTTGCTAAACGAAAACCAGAATCTAAACAGGATATGATCAATATTG
This sequence comes from Staphylococcus sp. KUGN1, assembly GCF_045984185.1. Lineage (NCBI taxonomy): Bacteria > Bacillati > Bacillota > Bacilli > Caryophanales > Staphylococcaceae > Staphylococcus > Staphylococcus sp. KUGN1. The sequence continues at coordinate 209,710 of NZ_JBJQIL010000001.1, forward strand.
ATGGTGTGGGGAGTTATAAATTAAAACATTATTGCCCACAATTCCTAGAAAGAATACAGTCATATAAGACAAGTATTTAAATGATAGCCGCATGCAAATAATTAAGAAATATGAACTCGATGTATGTCACATGATGAATGTGCGTTACATCGGGTTTTTTACTTTGAAAATGGTATCCATTTCATCTTTTGAAAGAAGATTATGTATGAAAATAAAAAATCCAAAGATTTAATTTGTGATTAGAATATAAAACAGGGTATAGTAGATGAAAATGTCTATTTGATTAGAGTGAATGAAGGTGAAATTGTGATTGAATTTAAAAATGTGACGAAACGCTATGGCAATCACGTTGCAGTGGATGATGTTAGTTTTAATATCAAAGAAGGAGAGTTTTTCGTATTAATAGGACCTTCAGGTTGTGGGAAAACGACAACGTTAAAAATGATAAATCGATTAATACCATTAAGTGAGGGATATATTTATTTTAAGGATAAACCAATCAGTGACTATCCTGTTTATGAAATGAGATGGGATATTGGGTATGTACTACAACAAATCGCGCTATTTCCTCATATGACGATTAAAGAAAATATAGCACAAGTGCCACAAATGAAGAAATGGAAAGATAAAGATATTGATTTAAGAGTAAATGAATTATTAGAGATGGTTGGACTGGATCCTGAGATATATAAAAATAGATTGCCAGAAGAACTATCTGGAGGACAACGACAACGAGTTGGTGTAGTACGTGCGTTAGCTGCAGACCCACCTGTCATTATTATGGATGAACCATTTAGTGCATTAGACCCAATAAGTAGAGAAAAGCTGCAAGATGATTTGATTGAGTTACAAACAAAGATTCAAAAGACCATTGTATTTGTGACACATGATATTCAAGAAGCGATGAAGTTGGGAGATCGAATTTGCTTATTGAATGAAGGACATGTCGAACAAATTGATACACCTTTAGGTTTTCAGCAACAGCCACAAAGTGATTTTGTGAAACAGTTTATGGGTAGTCATTTGCAACAATCTGAATCTAAAGTGATGCTGAAAGATTTGAATATTGAACGTCAATTGGATGAGGATGCAGCTAAGGAAAATTATCCAGAAATCAGTAATGAACAATATTTAGATGATATTTATCAAACATTCATCAAGCACGATGCTATCGTTATGATTGATGAACCTTCACAGCATAAAACATTAATTAAAAGAGAAGATATATTTAAATATTTGTCAGGCGTAAAGGGGGATAACACCCATGCATGAATTTTGGCAAACGCTAGTAGAACGTAAGGGACAGTTACTCTCAACAATCATAGAACATATACAAATATCATTTATTGCTTTATTAATAGCAACAATCATTGCAGTACCACTCGGTATTTTATTAACTAAAACGAAGAAAACATCTGAAATTGTCATGAATATTGCGGCAATATTGCAAACCATTCCTTCATTAGCATTACTTGGGTTAATGATTCCATTATTTGGTATAGGACGTTTGCCAGCCATCATTGCATTAGTTGTATATGCATTATTGCCAATATTACGTAATACATATACGGGTGTGAAAGAGGTTGATCCATCACTAATAGAAGCGGCAAAGGGTATTGGTATGAAACCAATACGTCGTTTAACAAAAGTAGAATTACCTATAGCTATGCCTGTGATTATGGCAGGTATTAGAACTGCTATGGTGCTCATAATTGGTACTGCAACTTTAGCAGCATTAATTGGTGCAGGAGGCCTTGGAGATTTAATATTATTAGGTATTGATCGTAATGATGCATCATTAATTTTAATTGGTGCGATTCCAGCAGCGTTATTAGCCATATTATTTGATATTATACTAAGATTTATGGAGAAATTATCGTACAAAAAGTTATTAATTGTATTAGGAACAATGATAGTAGTTATTATGATTGCTATTATCGTCCCATTATTTGCCCAAAAAGGTGATAAAATTACACTAGCAGGTAAATTAGGTTCAGAACCATCGGTCATTACAAATATGTATAAAATTTTAATTGAGCAAGATACCGATGATACTGTTGAAGTCAAAGATGGAATGGGTAAGACTGCTTTCTTATTTAATGCACTCAAATCTGACGATATCGATGGTTATTTAGAATTTACAGGTACAGTTTTAGGAGAATTAACAAAAGAAGATTTAAAATCTAAACAAGAACCTAGAGTATATCAACAAGCAAAACAAAGTTTAGAGAAAAAATATAAAATGACAATGTTAAAGCCAATGAAATATAATAATACTTATGCATTAGCAGTTAAACGTGATTTTGCTAAGAAAAACCACATTAAAACCATTGGTGACTTATCTAAAGTAGAAGATAAATTGAAACCAGGTTTTACATTGGAATTTAATGATCGACCAGATGGATTTAAAGCTGTTAAAAAGGCTTATGGTCTAAATATTTCAAATGCCAAAACCATGGAACCTAAACTTCGCTATACTGCAGTTGAAAAAGGAGATATTAATTTAATTGATGCATATTCTACAGATGCAGAATTAAAGCAATATGACATGGTAGTATTAAAGGATGACAAGCATGTATTTCCGCCTTATCAAGGTGCACCAATGTTTAAAGAAAAATTCATCAAAGATCATCCAGAAGTGAAGAAACCACTTAATAAGTTAGCTGGTAAGATTTCAGATGAAGACATGCAAGAAATGAATTATAAAGTGACAGTAAAGAAACAAGACCCTTATCAAGTGGCTAAAGATTATTTAGAAAAAGAAGGTCTATTAAAATAAAATAATTTGATAGACATAGCCTTAATGCGTATGGAATATATTTAATTGTTCCATTCTCATTGAGGCTTTTTTGAATCTTTATATTTTATATATCACATTTGATTGGAAGATGGATTGATTTATGTAATAGTAAGTGTTTATAATTAATATTAAGTTTTTGAAATTTCTGTCAATTTGAGGGGCAACAATTATTATGAAAAAACAACTCGAACAATTATCTGCATATCAACCTGGTTTATCACCTAGAGCACTTAAAGAAGCATATGGAATTGAGGAAGAGTTATATAAATTAGCATCCAATGAGAACTTATATGGTCCTTCTCCTAAAGCTAAAGAAGCAATATCAAACCATTTAGATGAGTTATATTATTATCCTGAAACAGGGTCACCACTACTTAGAGAGGCGATAAGTCAACATTTAGGTGTGGATGCATCTCGAATTTTATTTGGTGCAGGTTTAGATGAAGTCATTTTAATGATTTCAAGAGCAGTATTAACGCCAGGGGACAAAATCGTAACGAGTGAAGCAACATTCGGACAGTATTATCATAATGCTATTGTTGAGTCTGCTCAGGTTATTCAAGTGCCATTAAAGAATGGTGGATTTGATTTAGAAGGTATTTTAAATGAAGTTGATGACAATACTTCTCTAGTGTGGTTATGTAATCCTAATAACCCTACTGGAACATATTTTAATCATGATGACCTTAAAGGATTTTTAGAACGTGTACCAAGCCATGTGCCCGTACTCATTGATGAAGCATACTTTGAATTTGTTACTGCAGACGATTATCCTGATACCTTAAAGTTACAGGAAACATTTGATAATGCATTTTTACTAAGAACTTTTTCAAAAGCATATGGATTAGCAGGATTACGTGTAGGTTATGTGGTTGCCACTAATGAAGCAATTGAAAAATGGAATATCATTAGACCCCCATTCAATGTTACACGATTATCTGAATATGCCGCAGTAGCTGCATTAGAAGATCAAGACTACTTAAAACAGATCACTGCTAAAAATGCAGAGGAACGTGCAAAATTTTATCAAATACCTCAAAGTAAACATTTCTTACCAAGTCAAACTAACTTTGTATTTGTACAAACAGATAAAAGTAAAGCACTTTATGAAGCACTCTTAAAAGTAGGCTGTATTACACGACCATTTCCTACTGGTGTAAGAATTACTGTAGGATTCCCAGAACAAAATGATAAGATGATTGACGTATTACAACAATTTAAATTTTAAAGTAATATATTAGGTGAGTTATATCTTTTGTCTGAATCGTCCTTTTGCTATACTTTAGGAATACATTACATTTGAGGAGTAGATTTAATGTCTCGTAAGAAAATTGCTATAGATATGGATGAAGTACTCGCTGATACACTCGGCGCTATCATTGATGGTGTTAATGAAAGAGCTAATTTAGGAATCACAGTAGAATCACTAAATGGACAAAAATTAAAGCATGTTATTCCAGAACATGACGGATTAGTTACTGAAATACTTAGAGAGCCAGGATTCTTTAGACATTTAAAGGTTATGCCAAACGCACAAGAAGTCGTAGAAAAGTTAAATGAACATTATGATGTTTATATAGCAACAGCTGCAATGGATGTTCCGACATCATTTCATGATAAATATGAATGGTTATTAGAACATTTTCCATTTTTAGATCCACAACATTTTGTTTTTTGTGGTCGTAAAAATATTATTAACGCGGACTATTTAATTGATGATAACCCACGTCAACTTGCTATTTTCGAAGGTGAATCTATTATGTATACTGCAGTTCATAATATGAATCATCATGATTATAAGCGTGTAAATGGTTGGAAAGATGTAGAAGCATTATTTTTAAATGATAAATAAAAATAGGAGCTAGCCCTTATCCAAAGATGATCATATGGATGAGTGGCCAAGCTCCTATTTTTTGCGAGTTAGTGCATTGTTATCATTGGTTATTATTTTGATCAGGGAAGGTGAGTAATTTGATGGCATCAGGTAACACTTCGACATTTATAGGTGTCTCTAAAGCAATTTCACCATCAATATCAATTTTCATATTAGGGTCAGTAGTTAGCTTAATTTGTTTACCTGAGACATGATCAATACCTTGTGTGATTTCATTCCAATTCATGCTATCACGCTTTTTAAAGATATCATTAAGAATGCTGAAACTTTGATCATCAAAGATAAAGGTGTTCAATTGACCATCCTGTGGAGATAAATCTGTTAAAGGAATTCTGCTGCCACCAATATTAGGTCCGTTTGCAATTAATATCATTGAGGTATTACCTGTTTTCTCTTCACCATCAATCGTTAATGTGAAGTCGAACTTGCTAGGATCCATTAATGTTTTAACAGTAGAACCAATATAGCTTAATTTACCAAAGATGTCTTTAGAACCATCTTGTACATTTTCAGCATTTTGTACAATTAACCCTAATCCAACGAAATTAAGTGCATACATATCATTAATTTTCATTACATCATATGTTTGTATATGTGATGATAATAATTGCTGACTAGCTAATGTATGATTTGGATTTAGGTTTAATGTTTTAGTAAAGTCATTGAATGTGCCGCCGGGAATAATGCCAATAGGTAAATCTAAGTCATTCTCCATTACACCATTAATCAGTTCATTCACTGTACCATCGCCACCTAAAATAAATAACACATCTATGTCGTTGCCATACTGTCCATTTTTAATAGATTCGCAATAGCCTTTGATATCCCCTTCATTCTCACTTAATTGAATGGAAAAGTGTTTACACATAGAACTTAGAGACTTTGTCACTTCACCTAGACCTTGGTAGATATCTTTTAAGCCACTGTGTTCATGATAGAATAACACACCATGATTATATTTTTTTGTCATCGTCTATACCTACTTTCCTTAAGTTCTTGTTTAATATATTTCAATACCCATTTTTATAGGTAATCAATGAAATTTTATAGTGATTTTTATTATAAACTAAAAAAGCAGTAAGCCGAATCATTTCGACTTACTGCTTGTATTCTAATCTATTATCTAATGCCTCTCATTGCTTTCACAATTTTTGGTGAGAAGGCTAGAATGACTAATGTAATGACGATGACTGTAGTACCTAAGAAAATAAAGTAATTCGTTTGACCTAAAGGATCGATTAATTTAACTAATGTACCGTTAAATGCTTGAGCTGATGCATTAGTTAACAACCATAAACTCATCATTTGAGCATTGAATGCTTTTGGTGCTAATTTAACTGCAGCACTGTTACCAGTAGGTGATAAACACAATTCACCTACAACACAAATGATGTATGAAAGTATAACCCAGTTAACTGAGAAATGAGCACTTCCATAAATGGTACCGATTAATCCTATTAAGATATAAGAGATACCAGCCAAACCAGCACCAATCACAAATTTGATAGGTAAACTTGGTTGGCGTTTACCTAATTTTTGCCAAATTAATGAAACAACAGGTGCAAATAATAAGATGAAAAGTGGGTTAATAGATTGGAAAATCGTTTCACCGAAGTTGGTTTTCCATCCTAATAAGTTTAATTTCATATCTGAATGTTCAATACCATAAATGTTAAGTACGTTAGAACCTTGTTCTTGAATTGCCCAGAACACCATTCCCAGAATAAATAATGGAATAAAGGCTTTAACTCTTGAACGTTCTACATCTGTAACATCTTTACTTCTAATCATTATTGTAAAGTATGAAATTGGTAATACGATACCAAGTACTAAAACAGTATTACTTACTAAGTTGAAAGATAATGTATTCGTTAAGTATGTAACGATGAGTACAACAATAATAATTGCTACAATACCACTAATAATTGCCCCATATTTTTTCTTCTCAGCAGGTGATAGTGGGTTTGTTGGTGTCATACCAACACGACCTAAATTTTTACGGTTGAATAATACGTACCAAACTAAGCCTAATGCCATACCAATAGCTGCAATTAAGAATCCGCCATGGAAGTTTTTGACATTTAAGAATTGTTGCAGAATGATAGGTGAAATTAATGCACCAAAGTTAACTGACATGTAGAAGATAACGAAACCTGCATCCATTCGTGTATCATCTTTAGTATATAATCTACCAACTATATTAGATATATTGGGTTTCATCATCCCAGATCCGATAATAATAAAGAACATTGACGCAAATAAACCTACCATTGCGAATGGTAAACTTAGACAAATATGTCCAATAATGATGAGAACGGCACCAATTAATGTGGCACCTCTTGTACCTGTAATTCGGTCAGCAATCCAACCACCTGGAATACATGACATGTATATTAATGCTCCATATACTGACATGATTGACATTGCCGTTGTTTTATCGATGCCTAATCCATGATCTGCAATAGCGTAGTACATATAGAATAGTAACATCGCACGCATGCCGTAATAACTAAATCTCTCCCAAAATTCTACGAAGAATAAAACACCTAAACCTCTTGGATGTCCAAAAAACCCTGTTTGTGGTATTTCTTGAACTGCTTGTTCATGGGAATTATTTGCTTTCATATAATCATCCCAACCTTTCTGTTCCCTTAACACTAACGTTATATTGGTTTTTAAAAATTGTACTATTGAAATTAAAAAGTTGCAATAATATTCTAAAAATTATAAATAAGAAAATTCTGTCAATTCCTTCGAATTAATTATATGAAATGTTCATATAAAATTGAGACTCATTAATTTAATAAACTATAGTACTAATATATATAAAAATACGCTTTAACTTAATAAAGTGCAAGAGTTTTTTGAAAATTAAACAAAAAAACTTTAGTACAATTTGAAATTATCTTTGTAAGATGTTTTCAATGTACTAAAGTTAATTTTTAATATTCGCTAAAAGATTAGCGATTGTCTACATTTTCAGGATACATATCATGATTCATCATTCTATGTTCTGCCATTTTTTCATATTTTGAATTAGGGCGACCATAATTTGTATATGGATCGATGGAAATACCACCACGTGGAGTGAATTTACCCCATACTTCAATGTAATGAGGATCCATTAATTCAATTAAATCATTCATAATGATATTCATACAATCCTCATGGAAGTCACCATGGTTTCTAAAGCTAAATAAGTATAATTTTAAAGATTTAGATTCAACCATTTTAATGTTAGGAATGTATGAAATGTATATTGTTGCGAAATCTGGTTGTCCTGTAATAGGGCATAGTGATGTGAATTCTGGACAATTAAACTTTACAAAGTAATCTCTACCTTGGTGTTTATTATCAAATGTTTCTAAAACATCTGGTCTGTAATCAAAGTTATATGTGTTATTTTGGTTTCCTAGTAATGTTATATCTTGTAATTCATCATTTTGACGTCCTTGTGCCAAATGAATCACTCCTTATCATATGATTAATTTTGTTGTTGTTGATTTGATTCGCGACGTGCTTTTTCGAACATATAGTAACTTGCACTTATAATGACAACATATCCGATTGTTGATAATAAATCAGGTGTTTCACCAAATAATATGAAGCCGAATATTGCTGTAAATATAATTGAAGCATAAGTGAAAATAGATATATCTTTTGCTGCTGCGAAACTATAGGCTAGTGTGATTCCAATTTGGCCCACTGCAGCTGATAAACCTGCGCCGAATAAATATAATAATTGTAATTTACTCATTGGTTCAAATGTAAAGATTGAAAATGGGATAAGTACAATTACTGAGAATAGTGAAAAATAAAATACAATGGTGTAGGGTGCTTCTCTAGTACTTAAAGCACGGACACAAGTATATGCTGATGCAGCAAATATACCTGAAAGTAGTCCAATTAATGCTGGTATAAACGAAGAAGAAAATTCTGGTTTTACAATAAGTAACATACCGAGTATTGCAACGATCATTGCTGAAATTTGATATTTTCGTACTTTTTCATGTAAAAAGATAAAACATAATAATATAGTCCAGAAGGGGTTTAATTTCATTAATGTATCAGCGTCACTCAATACCATATGATCAAGTGCATATATATTAAGCAATACACCTATTAAACCGAGTGTTGACCTTGAGATAAGTAATGGTTGGCTACTTAATTTACCAAACATTGGTTGTTTATATTTAAATATGAAGAATAATGGTATGAACATTGCAACTAAATTTCTTGCTAGAGACTTTTGAAATACAGGTAAATCGCCTGATAATCTGAAGAAGACAGACATAAAACTAAAGCCTATCGCAGATATTAGTATTGCAATTATACCTTTGATTTTAGGATTCAATACTATCGCCTCATTCATAAAAGTTTAACGTTATTATAGTAGCATAAATGATGTCGATATGCATAAAAGACTTGAAAAAACAGTGGGTGAAATATATAATCATAATACGAACGTACGTTCTGTTAAGGAAGAGTCATAATCTAGTTTCAAATCATTTGTGAGAATTAAAATGATTGCATATAACTGAAAACGATTGCAGTTTAATTTTGATTCTTCATTGATTGTATCCTTTATTTTGACAGGGTTGAGCTAGAATCAAGACCTTAAGCTTAATGTATAATTTTTTATAAAAAGCAAGTAATTTTAACTGAAAAATTTTTTTATTTTTATTTGTGTAAGACTAAAGGTGTAGTGGTGCATGTTCAGAAGAAAAGACGAACATTTGACATAAAACTTTAACTTTAAATAAGTTTAGGTATTATGTATAATGAAACACAGAATATAGTATCGATATTGATAAACAGACACAATATATTGTGTCTGTAGCTGATACTAATAAATGGAATAATCTTAATTTAAATGCAAAATGACACTAGTAATTATAGAATAATCTCTCGTTTACAGTGTTTCCGCACAAAATGTTTACTTATACTATATAGATCTACATTTCTAATCAACCACAATATCTTGTGGTTCAAAATAAAATCTAATATCAAGATAAGGTCATATAATTTTTATAAACTTTTCTTTTAGTGACTCATTTCATTCTACAACACTATATTTTGTAGGAAGCTTTCCTGTCATGATAGGAGAACTTCTTTTTTAATTGTTTAAAGATTGGTGAAAGAAGGCGATCCAATGAAAGTAGTATATTTCTCATTTTCAGGTAATGTACGCAGATTTATTAAACGTGCTGAAATCGAAAATGTAATGGAAATTACATCAGAAAATTGTACGGATCCTATTAATGAACCATATATTTTAGTTACTGGAACAATAGGCTTTGGCGAAGTACCACAACAAGTACAATCATTTCTAGATGTTAATCATTCATATCTCAGAGCGGTAGCTGCCAGTGGTAATAGAAACTGGGGTCAAAATTTTGCTAAAGCAGGGCGCTCTATTTCTGAAGACTATAATGTACCGTTGTTAATGAAGTTTGAAGTGCAAGGCACTAATAAAGACGTTATCGAATTTAAAAACAAGGTGGGTAATTTTAATGAAAACTATGGACGAGAAGAAGTACAATCACATTGAATTAAATAATGAAGTTACAAAACGAAAAGATAATGGTTTTTTTTATTTAGAAAAAGACCAAGAAGCGCTCAAAGTATATTTGGAAGAAATCCACGACAAAACGATTTATTTCGATAGCGAAATTGAACGTTTACACTATCTTGTAGACAATAACTTCTATTTCAATGTTTTTGAAAAATACAGTGATTCAGACTTAGTAGAAATCACAGAATATGCGAAGTCAATTAACTTCCAATTTGCTAGTTACATGTCTGCAAGTAAATTTTACAAAGACTATGCACTTAAAACGAATGATAAACAACAATATTTAGAAGATTATAATCAACACGTTGCCATTGTTTCAATGTACTTAGCTAATGGAGACAAAGATCAAGCTAAACAATTTATTTCAGCTATGGTAGAACAACGTTATCAACCTGCAACACCTACATTTTTAAATGCGGGTAGAGCAAGACGTGGAGAATTAGTTTCTTGCTTCTTATTAGAAGTGGATGATAGCTTGAATTCTATCAACTTTATTGATTCAACCGCGAAACAATTAAGTAAAATTGGCGGTGGCGTTGCAATTAATTTATCTAAATTACGTGCACGTGGTGAAGCAATTAAAGGTATAAAAGGTGTAGCCAAAGGTGTATTACCTGTTGCTAAGTCACTCGAAGGTGGATTTAGTTATGCAGATCAATTAGGTCAAAGACCTGGCGCAGGTGCTGTATATTTAAACATCTTCCACTATGATGTTGAAGAGTTTTTAGATACTAAAAAAGTAAATGCAGATGAAGATTTACGTTTATCAACTATCTCTACAGGCTTAATCGTGCCTTCTAAATTCTTCGACCTAGCAAAAGAAGGTAAAGACTTCTACATGTTTGCGCCACACACTGTAAAACAAGAGTATGGTGTGACTTTAGATGATATTGATTTAGAAAAATATTATGATGACATGGTTGCAAACCCTAACGTAGAGAAAAAGAAAAAAGATGCACGTGAAATGTTAAATACAATTGCTCAAACGCAATTACAATCTGGTTATCCATATTTGATGTTCAAAGATAATGCGAACAAAGTACATGCTAATTCAGATATTGGTCAAATTAAAATGAGTAATTTATGTACTGAAATTTTCCAATTACAAGAAACATCTATTATTAATGATTATGGTACAGAAGATGAAATTAAACGAGATATTTCATGTAACTTAGGTTCATTAAATATTGTGAATGTCATGGAATCCCAAAAATTTAGAGATTCGGTTCATACTGGTATGGACGCATTAACAGTTGTTAGTGATGAAGCGAATATTCAAAACGCACCTGGCGTTAAAAAAGCTAATAGTGAGTTACATTCTGTAGGACTTGGTGTAATGAATTTACATGGTTACCTAGCTAAAAATAAAATTGGTTATGAGTCAGAAGAAGCTAAAGATTTCGCTAACATCTTCTTCATGATGATGAACTATTATTCAATTGAGCGTTCAATGCAAATTGCAAAAGAACGTGGAGAAAAATATCTTGATTTTGATAAATCAGATTATGCAAATGGAAAATATTTCGAGTTCTATACTTCACAAGAATTTGAACCACAATTTGAAAAAGTACGCGAATTATTCAAAGGTTTTGAAATTCCTACAGCAGAAGATTGGAAAGCATTACAAAAAGATGTAGAGCAATACGGTCTATATCATGCTTATCGCTTAGCAATTGCACCAACACAAAGTATTTCATATGTGCAAAATGCAACAAGCTCAGTAATGCCTATCGTTGATCAAATCGAGCGACGTACTTATGGTAATGCTGAAACATTTTATCCAATGCCATTCTTATCACCTGAAACAATGTGGTATTACAAATCAGCATTTAATACAGATCAAATGAAATTAATTGATTTAGTATCAACTATTCAAACACATGTTGATCAAGGTATTTCAACTATTTTATATGTTAATTCAGAAATTTCTACACGTGAACTTTCTCGATTATATGTATATGCACATCATAAAGGTTTAAAATCTTTATATTACACACGTAATAAATTATTAAGTGTAGAAGAATGTACAAGTTGTGCAATTTAATACGATAAATAAACGTGATACATTAAATAGTAAGTATTATTATTGAAGTGGATTATAGAATATTAAGATTTAAAAAGGTTGGGACTACACGTTGACTTTAGAGAGCATATTTAGTATTTCTCAAAGTATGCAACGTAGATGTTCTAACCTTGAAATACATAACCTTAATAAGGATTTTGGTAGTTTAATTGATTATCTATGGCTATCTATCATCTTAATTAAAGGATAGGAGGATTATTATTCATGAAGGCCGTCAATTGGAATACCCAAGAAGATATGACAAATATGTTTTGGCGTCAAAATATCTCTCAAATGTGGGTAGAAACAGAATTTAAAGTATCAAAAGATATTGCAAGTTGGAAAACATTATCTGAAGCCGAAAAAAATACATTTAAAAAGGCATTAGCTGGTTTAACAGGGTTAGACACGCATCAAGCAGATGATGGAATGCCATTAATCATGCTTCACACAACTGATTTAAGAAAAAAAGCCGTTTATTCGTTTATGGCAATGATGGAACAAATTCATGCTAAAAGTTATTCTCATATTTTCACTACATTATTACCATCTAGTGAAACGAACTATTTATTAGATACTTGGGTAATTGAAGAGCCACATTTAAAATACAAATCAGACAAAATCATCGAAAACTACCATAAATTGTGGGGGAAAGAAGCCTCAATTTTTGACCAATATATTGCTAGAGTATCAAGTGTTTTCTTAGAAACATTCTTATTCTACTCTGGATTCTATTATCCGCTTTATCTAGCTGGTCAAGGTAAAATGACAACATCTGGTGAAATTATTCGTAAAATCTTATTAGATGAATCGATACATGGTGTGTTTACAGGTCTAGATGCACAAAGTTTAAGAAATGAGCTTTCTGAAAGTGAAAAACAACGTGCAGATCAAGAAATGTACAAATTGTTAAAAGAACTTTATGATAATGAAGTATCATATACGCATCTTCTATATGATGATATTGGCTTAGCTGAAGATGTGCTTAATTACGTTAAATACAACGGAAATAAAGCATTATCAAATCTTGGATTTGAACCATATTTTGAAGAACGTGAATTCAATCCAATTATTGAAAATGCTTTAGATACAACAACTAAAAACCATGATTTCTTCTCTGTAAAAGGTGATGGTTATACACTAGCTTTAAATGTTGAAGCATTACGAGATGAAGATTTCATATTTGATGATGAAAAATAAAATAGATTTAGCTCTAATTTTACTATACTTGTGTACGCACAATGAAAGTAAAATTAGGGCTTTTTTTATGTGCAATGAACTAAAAACATAAAAATAATCTAATTTATAACAATATTTATAGATAACCTATTGAAAATGACAAGGAAATTCTGTAACATTTTAATTGATAACGATTATCATTATCGTACAATCGTTACCAAGGATAACTATTCAAGGAGAAAGTGTTATGAAGTTTTTATTAAAGGGATATGTTTTACTCATCTTTCTCGTCGTGCTTACGATTCTCTCTCTATTTATCGGTGTTAGCCAAATATCAATCTCCGATATTTTCCACCTTACCGATGATCAATTAAATATCATTTTATCGAGTCGTATTCCTCGAACAGTTAGTATTCTCATATCAGGTAGTACGTTGGCAATAGCAGGTTTAATCATGCAACAAATGATGCAAAATAAATTTGTGAGTCCAACAACAGCTGGCACAATGGAGTGGGCTAAGTTGGGTATTCTTTTATCACTTATTTTATTCCCTAAAGGTCACATACTTATTAAATTAATATTTGCAGTTATTTGTAGCGTCGGTGGTACTTATTTCTTCGTGAAATTAGTACAACTGATTAGAGTGAAAGAAGTCATCTTTATACCGTTATTAGGTATTATGCTTGGAGGTATTGTTTCAAGTTTTACTACATTTATCGCATTGAGAACTAATGCAGTACAAAGTATTGGAAATTGGCTAAATGGAAATTTTGCTATTATTACAAGTGGTCGTTATGAAGTTCTATATCAAAGTATACCGTTCTTATTAATTACATATATATTTGCAAATCATTTTACGATTGCTGGTATGGGCAAAGATTTTAGCCATAACTTAGGTGTGAATTATGAAAAAATCATTAATATCGCATTGTTTATAACTGCAACAATCACTGCACTTGTAGTCGTTACTGTTGGAACATTACCATTTCTCGGACTCATTGTTCCTAATATTATTTCAATATATCGAGGGGACCATTTAAAACATGCCTTACCTCATACGATGATGTTAGGTTCTATATTTGTGCTTATTTCAGATATTGTAGGACGCTTAATTGTTTATCCTTATGAAATTAACATAGGTCTAACTATTGGTGTTTTTGGAACGATTATATTCCTTATCTTAATGATGAAAGGTAGGGAGAATTATGCTAACTAATGTTAATAAAAAGCTTTTTTTATTAGGGGTAATCACAATAATTATAGCGACTTTATACTTAATTTTAGGTATTGATTTCGAAATATTTGATTATCAAATTCAAAGTCGTTTAAGAAAATTTATCTTAATTATATTAGTAGGTGGCGCTATTGGCACGTCAGTTGTCATTTTTCAAGCGATAACAACAAATCGCTTACTAACACCTTCTATTATTGGTTTAGATTCAGTCTATTTATTCGTCAAAATATTACCTGTTTTTTTATTAGGTACTCAATCGACAATCGTTAATAACGTGTATATCAATTTTTTAATTACGTTAGTGACAATGGTGTTATTTGCTTTAATTCTGTTTCAAGTTTTATTTAAAGTAGGTCATTTTTCGGTCTATTTCATTTTATTGATTGGTGTAATATTAGGCACATTTTTTAGAAGTATTACTGGTTTTATCCAATTAATTATGGATCCAGAGTCATTTTTAGCGGTTCAAAATACCATGTTTGCTAACTTTGATGCTTCTAATTCTAAACTTGTCGGATTTTCAGCTATTTTATTAATCATTTTAATAGGTATAACTATAGTGCTGATACCCTATTTAGATGTGTTATTACTAGGAAAAGCACAAGCTATCAATTTAGGTGTTAATTATGAAAATGTAACAAGATTAATGCTTATTCTTGTCGCTATTTTAGTATCTATTTCAACGGCATTAGTTGGGCCGATTACATTTTTAGGATTACTTACTGTCAATTTAGCTCATGAATTTATGAAAACTTATGAACATAAATATATTTTACCCGCTACAATATGTTTCAGTTGGATATGTTTATTTATTGCTCAATGGGTTGTTGAACATCTTTTCGAAGCTACTACAGAAGTAAGTATCATCATTGACCTCATAGGTGGAAGTTACTTTATTTACTTATTAGTTAAAGGGAGAAATGCAAATTGATCCAAATTCAAAATTTAAATAAATCAATTCAAAAGAAGTCCATATTAAAAGATATCAATGTCAATATCGAAAAGGGGAAGATTACCTCTTTGATAGGGCCTAATGGTGCAGGAAAAAGTACTTTGCTATCTGCAATTACAAAATTAATGAGTATCGATAGTGGCACAGTCAAAATTGAAGATAAAGAAATGTCTTTTTATAGGACGGATGAACTTGCTCAGAAAATTTCAATACTAAAACAAACTAATCACACAGATATGAATATTACTGTAGAGCAATTAGTGAATTTTGGCAGATTTCCTTATTGTAAGGGTCATCTTAAAAAAGAAGATAAAGAGCAAGTTAAATATGCCTTAGATTTATTACAGTTAAACGACATTAAAGATAGGAATATTAAAACTTTGTCCGGTGGTCAGCGTCAGAGAGCATATATCGCTATGACAATTGCACAAAATACTGAGTACATTTTGTTAGATGAGCCATTAAATAATTTAGATATGAAACATTCCGTTCAAATTATGCAGACATTGCGTACATTAGCACAGCAATTAGATAAAACAATCGTTATTGTATTACATGATATTAATTTTGCGTCATGTTATTCAGATCATATTATTGCATTAAAACATGGTGAATTAGTACGTGCTGGAAAAAATGAAGACGTTTTACAAACTGAGGTATTAAGAGAATTATATGAAATGGATGTCAAAGTAGAATGGGTTAATGGACAACGCATATGTCTGTATTACGATGAACAAATTCTTTCATAAAGTGAACATTTAAACCACTAAGGGAGTGATGCTTATAGTGAGTAAATAATTAATAAAGAAGAACATGTTACTCAGCCAATCGTGAAAAATTACAAAAGGAGTTACTACATAATGAAAAAATCAATTTTAGTCTTAATAATATCTTTAGTATTTATATTAGCAGCATGTGGTAATCAATCTAATAATAGTCAATCAAATTCGAAATCGAAGAAAAGTGATTCGAAAGATACTGTTAAAATAGAAAATAACTATGAAGCACAAGGAAAGGAAAAAGATGGCAGTGATGCTAAGAAGGTTAAAGAGACGGTCGAAGTTCCTAAAAACCCCAAAAATGCTGTCGTTTTAGATTATGGTGTATTAAATGATATGAAAGAAATGGGACTTTCAAGTAAAGTTAAAGCATTACCAAAAGGTGAAGGCGGAAAATCTCTACCAGATTTCTTAGAAGATTTTAAATCAGATAAATATATAAACTCTGGTAACTTAAAACAAGTTAATTTCGATAAAGTAGCTAAAGCCAAACCAGAAGTGATTTTTATTTCAGGTAGAACAGCTAATCAGAAAAATTTAGATGAATTTAAAAAAGCTGCACCAAAAGCAAAAATTGTATATATGGGTGCGGATAATAAAGATGTTATCAACTCTATGAAGGATAACACTGAAAAATTAGGTAAAATCTACGACAAGGAAGATAAAGCGAAAGATTTAACTAAACAATTAGATAAAAAAGTAGATACAATGAAAAACAAAACATCTAAATTTGATAAGAAAGTGATGTACTTATTAGTAAATGAAGGTGAGTTATCTACATTCGGCCCAGGTTCACGATTTGGTGGATTGGTATTTGATACACTAGGCTTTAAACCAGTTGATAAAGATGTAAGTAAAGGTCCGCATGGTCAAAATGTTAATAATGAATATATTAACAAAAATAATCCTGATGTGATTTTAGCTATGGATAGAGGACAGGTTGTAGCAAATAATGCAACAGCTAAGAAGACATTAAACAATAAAGTATTAAAAAATGTTAAAGCTGTAAAAGAACATAAAATTTATGAACTTGACCCTAAACTTTGGTATTTCTCATCTGGTTCAACAACTACAACAATGAAACAAATTGATGAATTAGAAAAAGTAGTAAAATAATATAAGAAAGCGCTAAAGGCATTAAATAATATGCTTTTAGCGCTTTTGCTTTATATATTAAATTTCAAAATATAGATGGTAATGAAATTTACATCTATGATTGAAGTGGGATTGACATCTGGGGCAAGATTCGACCATCATGTAATCGTTAATTGTCATCTGATGTTTACAAACACCACACATAATGGCTTGTTGGTCGAATTCATCTTCACTCCAACGTTGAATAGGGTGTGCTTCGTGTTCATTATGACATTGATAACAAGGATAGTATTTATCACAACATTTGAATTTAATAGCAATAATATCTAAAAAAGAGTGATAATGTATACATCTTGTTTCATTATCAATCATTGAACCATAGACCTTAGTCATTGAAACAAACCTCCGATATTAATCTTTATTCAGTGTCAGGATGTTCGCCAATGATTCGTACTTCAGTGTTTAATTCTACATCAAATTTATCTTTAACTGTTTGCTGCACGTAATGGATTAAATCTTCATAGTCTGTCGCAGTACCATTATCTACATTGACCATAAATCCAGCGTGTTTAGTAGAAACTTCTACACCGCCAATACGATGGCCTTGTAGATCAGAATCTTGGATTAATTTACCAGCAAAGTGACCTGGTGGTCTTTGGAAAACACTACCACATGAAGGGTACTCAAGTGGTTGCTTTGATTCACGACGTTCAGTTAAATCATCCATTTTCGCTTGTATTTCTTTTAAGTTTCCTGGTTCTAGTGTGAAAGCTGCCTCTAACACTACGAGATGTTTTTTCTGTACAATACTATTTCTATAATCTAATTCTAATTCTTGTGTTGTTAATTTAATTAAATCTCCATCTTCATTAACGCATAACGCATAATCAATACAGTCTTTAACTTCGCCACCATAAGCACCTGCATTCATGAAAACGGCGCCACCGATTGAACCAGGAATACCACATGCAAATTCTAATCCCGTAAGTGCATAATCTCTTGCAACACGTGAGACATCAATAATAGCCGCACCACTACCAGCAATAATGGCATCATCTGATACTTCGATATGTTTAAGTGATAACAAGCTTAATACGATACCTCTAATACCGCCTTCACGGATAATAATATTCGAACCGTTTCCTAGATATGTGACAGGAATATTATGTTGGTTTGCATATTTTACAATGGCTTGTACCTCTTCATTTTTAGTAGGTGATAAGTAAAAATCTGCTTTACCACCAGTTTCAGTATAAGTATATTTTTTTAGGGGTTCATCTACTTCAATAATGTCGTTTGGAATAATTTCTTGCAAACCTTTTAAAATGTCGTTTTTATTCACTATCCGTACGTCCTTTCTTTGATCAATACTAATATTTTTATTATATCAATTTTAGTTGTTATTTGCGAAATATGAAGATATTTAACGCTAAGATAATTGATTCTCGTTGTATATAATGCATAGTTCTTTTAATTCTAAATATATGTTATATAATTAAAATGCATAATTTATTTAATTTTGCGTTTGGGAAATAGATATTGACTGCTACATCAATTTAATAAGCTTTCTTTTACATATTTATGTGTTATGACCATACTGTTTATAAATGTTTTCAAAAATAGTTTGTTTTTGATTTTCATATTGTCTTATCGTATCAATATGATGCAATAGTTTCTCCTTTTTAGTCGCAAATTGGTTAGCAATCTTCTTATGATGACTTAATAACTCATCAACTTTTTGATATTGCTCAAATAACGGTGTATCTAATTGAATGATATGTAAGCGAACTTCTTGCTTTAAATCTTTAAGATTATTAAACTTAGCCATCATGACTTTCTTTTTATATGAATGGTGTAAACGATAAAATCCAGCGTAATTTAATCGTTTTTCGTCTAAAGCCGTAATATCATGTAAATTATCTACGCCAATAAGTATGTCAAGGATAGGTTCTGTATCATAATTGAAATGTCGAGTTCCACCAATATGTTGCGTAAATTTAACAGGTGAATCTAGCAAATTAAATAATAACGTACGCGTTTCTTGATATAGCGTGTCGAAATAGTCATTATTTTGATATTTAATAAGAGGTTGAACATGACCGTACATGGTTTTTCTCCTTTGTGTTGAATTAATAAGGTATAAAGTCTGAGATACTATAACATAATTCATTTTCTTAATAAATACGTTTTTGTATAATGTTCAATGGTAAGGGGTGCAAATATGAAAAAAATAGTACTTATCCCAATGATATTTTTACTTATCGTTGCCTTAACAGCATGTAGTAATAAAACCGATTCAGATTTAAGTCACTTTGAAAGTAAATTAGATGAAGTTAATCAAAAACAAGACAAGCTTGAAAAAGTGATGGATGAAATCAATCTAAAAGAATTGGATCACTTAAGTAAGACAGATACAACTGATAAAAACAGAAAAGAATTTATCAAACTTCAAGATGACATAAATGAGCAATTAATACCTGCATTTAAAGATTATGAAAAATCAGCGAAACAATTACCAGCAGAAACGCACGATGTAAAAGTATTAAAAGCAAAATACCTTAAAACAGTCAAAACAAAGAAAAAATCGATATATGATGTAAAAGAATTTGTGGATTTGTGTAATGATTCAATCAAAGATAATGAAGATATTTTAGATTACACAAAGTTATTTGAAAAAAATCGTTCGCAAGTTGAAAAGAAAATCAAAAATGCTTCGAACCAAGAAGACGCAGATCAATTAACTTCAAAACTGGAAAGTAATAATAAAGATTTAAAGGAAACGGCTCAAAAACATCTAGATACATCATCAAGCAATGCTAAATCAGCGAAAAAAGCAATCAAAAATTATATTTCTCCATTAATTGAAAAACAAATTAAAGACATCAATCAAACGAATATATCAGATAAAAATGTGAATGATGCACGTAAAAATGCGATTGAGATGTACTATAGTTTACAAAATTATTATGACACTCGTATTGATACCATAGAAGTTGGTGAAAAAATTTCTAAAATTAATGTCGAAAAGTTACCAAAAGAGGGTAAAGACATAGATAGGAAAGATAAGGCATTTAATTCGGAATTAAAAAAGGTTAAACAAAAAAGCGATTAATTTTGATTAGAATTAAATAAATTAAATAACCATGGTTAACATTGCTAAGTAAAATGTGTATAATTGTACCCACTGATATAATTTTTGGGATATGAATATCACGCATATGCTCAGAAAATGTGATAAATACTTTTAGAGGTGAATAGAATGGCTATAAAGCTGAGTTCGATTGACCAGTTTGAACAAGTGTTAGAAGAAAATAAATATGTTTTTGTTTTAAAACATAGCGAAACTTGTCCAATTTCTGCAAATGCGTATGATCAGTTTAATAAATTTTTATATGAACGCGATATGGACGGTTACTATTTAATAGTACAACAGGAGCGCAAATTATCGGACTACATTGCTGAAAAGACAAATGTCAAACATGAATCACCACAGGCATTTTACTTTATAGATGGTGAAATGAAATGGAATGCGTCACACAGTGACATCAATGTTTCGTCATTAGCGCAAGCAGAAGAATAATGAATCACTAACAAATGAATAAAGAACATCAAAGTTATATTACTTCATTGATGTTCGCTCAAATGATGGAAGCCATTTTATTACGGATAGAGTAATAAGATGGCTTTTTAATTGCGATTGTAAAAAGGTAAGTTAATCGTTTATGCTTTAATTGAGAATAGTATATAATAGACCAATATTCATATTACTCATAGTTTAATAAAGATTATGATAGTGTTTATCATGAAATCATGCACATTCACATGTATAATATGTTAGTGTACAACACAAATAGATTAATGAATATGTTATAAATGTAAGATTAATAATATAAGTTAAATTGTATTGAAAGCACAATATTATATAAAAACAAGGTGGTTAAGACAATGAAAGTTTTAGTAGCCATGGACGAATTTAATGGTATTATTTCAAGCTATCAAGCAAACAGATATGTCGAAGAAGCGGTTGCTAGTCAAATTGAAAAGGCTGATATCGTTCAAGTTCCACTATTTAATGGACGACATGAATTAATGGATTCAGTCTTTTTATGGCAATCTGGGAGTAAATATCGAGTTGCGGCTCACGATGCTGACATGAATGATGTAGAAGCGATTTATGGTCAAACAGATAGCGGTATGACAATTATTGAGGGTAATTTATTTTTAAATGGTCAAAAACCAATTCAAGAAAGAACGAGTTTTGGTTTAGGTGAAATTTTAAATGCTGCGTTAGATAATGATGCCAAACACATTATTATCTCGCTTGGTGGCATCGGTAGCTTTGATGGTGGTGCAGGAATGCTTCAAGCATTAGGCGCTAAGTTCTATGATGATGAGGCAAATTTAGTTGATGTGACTAAGGGTGCGCATGTCATTAAATATATTCGACGTCTAGATTTTTCTGGTATCCATCCGAAGCTAGCTGAAGCAAATATTCAAGTGATGTCAGATTTTTCAAGTCGCTTATATGGTAAACAAAGTGAGATTATGCAAATGTATCCAATGCTAGGGATGACACAAAATGAAGCAGCAGAAATTGACAATTTAGTTTGGTACTTTAGTGAATTATTTAAAAGTGAATTACGAGTAACGATTGGTCCTATCGAACGTGGTGGTGCTGGTGGCGGAATTGCTGCAGTTTTAAATGGTTTATATCAAGCGGAAATTTTAACAAGTCATGAACTTGTAGACCAAATTACACACCTGGAAGATTTAGTTCAACAAGCAGATTTAATTATATTTGGTGAAGGTTTAAATGAACGTGACCAATTATTAGAAACGACTACATTACGTATTGCTGATTTAACAGAAAAACATCATAAGACATCTATTGCAATTTGTGCTACAGATGATAAATTTGATTTGTTTGAAGGTAAGGGCGTAACGGCTATGTTCAATACATTTATAGAAATGCCTGAATCATACACAGACTTTAAAATGGGTCTACAAATCAGACATTATACAGTTCAAGCATTAAAATTATTGAAAACACAATTCGATGTGAATAAATAATTATAGAAATGATAAAAACAACACCCCTAAGTGTATTAGACTAGACAATTAGGGGTGTTGATATATTATTGATTTGATTTTGCAACTTCTTCTGCGATACCGACC
This sequence comes from Staphylococcus sp. KUGN1, assembly GCF_045984185.1. Classification (NCBI taxonomy): domain Bacteria; kingdom Bacillati; phylum Bacillota; class Bacilli; order Caryophanales; family Staphylococcaceae; genus Staphylococcus; species Staphylococcus sp. KUGN1. The sequence goes on from NZ_JBJQIL010000001.1 coordinate 232,455, forward strand.
ATAACTTGTACGGCCTTTGCCATAACATCGATGGAAGCATACTCAAACGGACCATGGAAATTGCCACAACCAGTAAAGATATTAGGTGTAGGTAATCCCATAAATGAGAGTTGTGATCCATCAGTACCACCACGAATAGGTTCCGTATTAGGCTCGATACCTAAACGATTAAATACTTTTGTAGGGATATCTATAATATGTTGATGTGGTTTGATCTTTTCAGCCATATTATAGTATTGGTCTTCAACGTCCACTTTGACTGGATAGTCTTCGAAGTGTGAGTTGATATCATCACGTATTTCCATGAAACGCTTTTTACGTAGATCAAATTGTTTTTTATCATGGTCTCGAATAATATATTGTAATGTAGCTTTTTCAACATTACCCTCAAAATTCATTAAATGATAAAATCCTTCATAACCCTCTGTACGTTCTGGAACTTCACTTGGCGGTAATAAACTATTAAATTGTTGGCCAAGTGAAATCGCATTAATCATCGCATTTTTAGCTGATCCAGGATGCACATTAACACCGTGACATGTCACTTTTGCTGCAGCAGCATTAAAGCTTTCAAATTGTAACTCTCCTAATTGGCTACCATCCATAGTATAAGCGAAATCAGCATTGAAACGTTCAACATCAAATTGATGAGGCCCTCTTCCAATTTCTTCGTCTGGCGTAAAGCCTACACGGATTTTACCATGTTTAATTTCTGGGTGTTGAAGTAAATAATTAAGACCTTCCATAATCTCTACTACGCCTGCTTTATCGTCAGCACCTAGCAAAGAAGTACCATCAGTAATCATTAATGTGTCACCAATGACTTGTTTAAGTTCAGGAAAGACTTTAGGATCTAGAATTCTGTCTGTCGTACCTAACTTTAGCGGGTTACCGTCATATTTTTCAATAATTTGTGGATTAACATTAGTAGCATTAAAATCAGGTGATGTATCAACATGAGCTAAGAAACCAACCGTTGGCACGTCGTATTCCACATTACTTTCTAATGTAGCAAAAAGGTAACCATTGCTATCCATATCTGTTTCAAGTCCTAATGCTTTAAGCTCACTTTCCAATAGGTTTAATAAATCCCATTGTTTTGTCGTAGATGGTGTCGTACTTGAATTTGGATCTGATTGTGTATCTATTTTGACGTATCTCGTTAATCTATCGATAATTTGTTCTTTCATGTTAGACATCCCCTTAAACTCGATTATTCATATTATAAGATTTTCTATATGATTTACCTTTAATTTTACCATAATACTGCTTGATACGTGTGTAGAGATAATAGATGATTTCTGCCACGAGGATACCAAAAGAAATCGCACCTGATATCAAGGTTACCTCTAAAAAGGTATTTACAGCACTAGTGTAATTATTTGAAACTAAAAAGCGTGTTGCCTCATACGCAGCACCACCTGGTACAAGTGGAATGATTCCAGGTACGATAAAGATAATAACAGGTCGCTTATAGCGTCTACTCATTGTATGACTGAGTAAGCCTAAAATTAAACTACCTAAAAATGTAGCGCCAACTTTTCCAAATTGCATATCAACAGTAAATTGATAAATTGTCCACGCAACTGCACCGACAAATCCACAAGCTAACAATAATCGACGAGGTGCGTTAAATATGATGGAGAAAAGGACTGTGGAAATGAAACTTATTGTGAAGTGAAATAAATAAAATAACAATATGAACAGCCTCTCTTAAAAAATTAGTAATACAATAGCAACGCCAGCACCAATTGCAAATGCAGTTAACGCTGCTTCAACTCCTCTAGACATACCTGCTAATAACTCTCCAGCTAGTAAATCTCGTATAGCATTGGTAATTAAAATACCAGGAACAAGAGGCATTACGCTCGCAATAGTAATAATGTTCTGATTTGTTGCCAATCCAAGTTTCGAACAGGCAGCAGCAATAGTGATTACTACTGCAGCAGCTACAAATTCTGAGAAAAATTTAATTTGAATATATCGTTGAACAAGGCTAAACGTTAGAAAAGCTGATCCTCCAGCAAGTATGGCGATCCAACAATCTGATGCAACGCCACCAAACATAAATAGGAAAAAACCACATGCGATCGCTGCTGCAAATAAATTCATTAAAAATGAATATTGCAACGATGCACTTCTAAGGTGGATTAATTCAGATTTTGCTTCATCGATAGTAAGTTGATTGCTAGAAATTTTACGAGATAAACTATTGGTTAATGCTATTTTTTCTAAATCAGTCGTACGTTCTCTAATACGAATTAATCTGGTACTCGTACGATCATTAAGTGAAAAGATAATAGCGGTTGAAGTTACGAAACTATATGTATCATGCAAGCCATAGCTATGCGCAATTCTATTCATGGTATCTTCAACACGATAAGTTTCAGCACCAGCTTCTAGTAAAATCCTACCAGCAATCAACACGACATCAATCACTTTATTCTCATCGATGATAGTGATTGAATCTGACATGAATAACCACCTCCTAATTAATTTAATGATATGAATAATTGAAGTTTACATCTTGAGCTAACAACTTTCAATAGAGTACGGCATATTGAAAAGATTATGTAATGAAGGAAGTAGGTGATAACACTAGTTAACATCTATATTAAATCTAATCATATTGTGACTGTGATGAATAAGAAATGTGTTTATAAAATAAAAGAGGAAGAGACATGAAAGATTCATACTTCGATAAATAAATTAACGAAATGACAAATCTTTTTGCCTCTACCTCTGATTCTGTATCCAATATTTGATTATAGTTTAATAATAGGATTGAACATGACTTTATTTCTACCTTCACTTTTAGCCACATGAACCATATCATCAGCATCCTTAAAGACGCGTCTTTGTGATTTGCGATCATCTTGTGTTAAATATCCGACACCTATAGATACTGAAAGTTTAATGACTTCCTTATTAGGTAGGTGGAAGGATGACTTCTCTACACCTTGTCGAATATTTTCGGCAAGTTTGACGCTTTGATCCAACGTATAATCATTAATCACGACAGAGAATTCTTCGCCACCATTTCTAAAAATAAGGAATTGTTTAGGGACGTAATTTTTAAGTAGTTGAGACATTTGTTTTAATACAGCATCTCCTGCTTGGTGCGTATATGTATCATTTACATCTTTAAAACCATCAATGTCAATCAGTAACAAGCCTAAGCTTTCATGATGTGTCTCAGTATATTTAGATATTTGATTCAAATGTCTATCGAATTCTTTTACATTCCCAAGACCAGTTAAATAATCATATTTATCTTCATTTTCATAGCGATTAACGAGTGAGAAGAAATGCCATATATCTACAAATGTAATTGCAGAGGCAATTGTGATAATGAATGACACAGGAATTAAAATTGCAATTTCAATCAAATCATAAATTGGACTCACTAATGCAAGTATAAATAAAATGATAATACTGATTGAATTTAATATAAGCAACGATATAATGTCATTTTGTTTTAAAAATGGGCCTACTGCACTGACAACACCCGCAATAACGACTAAAGTGATACCGTATATGATTGAGTTGTTAAAAATAAGTACGTCAACTAATGATACGACGATAGCAGAAGCCAATGTGTAAACCATGTTAGTATAACGCCCTAAGAATAATAAAGGTACAAACGTTAAATGAACTAAGTATTCTAAACGGAAGGGAATGGGATATGCTGCTAATAAAAGTGCAACAAGTGTCATTAAAACAGTGACATATCCTTTAGAAAAAACCATTCTTTTATTTTCAGAGTATTGCAGTCTGTGAAATAAATATATGCCTGCAACCATGACTGAAATATTATATATAATTGCTTCAAACATAGTTTTACCGACTCCTTTATTGACCATTAGCTATTGTAAGTGAAAACTTACAATTTGTCATTAGTTAGACTAAAAAATTTATCACATAAAATAGTGATTAATGTTAAAATGTTAACTTAAGTGATATGATGAAAAAAATAGTTTCGTCATGTGAGAGTATTAATATCGATGTAGAAATATATGAAGAATGAATGTTGTTATAAATTTGGGATGTCTTTTTTAGATTAACTCTAATTATACAGTTGATTTAATAATAAGGAAAGATGATAGCAACTGATGTTATTACGATAAAATACAAGATTGATAGAAGTCGTTATTAAAGAGGAAGATCATACAAAATAACCGACTCAAATTTAATTATTAACTATAAATATAGGAAGAAAAATGGTTGGATTTCTTAAAACTTACCCTTAATGATAGAAACTAACTTAATTTTGATGAAGGTGAACTGATGTATACATTATTACTCATTGCATTTACTATGATAGTCAGTTTAATAATAACACCCATTATTATTGCGATGTCTAAAAAATTAAATTTAGTAGATAAACCCAACTTTCGTAAGGTACATACAAAGCCGATTTCAGTCATGGGTGGCACAGTTATTTTATTCTCATTTTTAATTGGAATGTGGTTAGGTCATCCTATTGAAAGAGAAGTGAAGCCATTAGTTATCGGAGCAATTTTGATGTATGCCGTTGGTTTAATCGATGATATATTTGATCTTAAACCTTATATCAAATTAGCTGGGCAAATCGTCGCTGCTTTAGTGGTAGCATTTTATGGCATCACGATTGATTTTATTTCATTACCAATGGGTCCAACGATACATTTTGGAATTTTAAGTATTCCAATTACAGTGATTTGGATTGTGGCTATTACTAATGCTATTAATTTAATTGATGGATTAGATGGCTTAGCATCTGGTGTATCTGCGATAGCATTAATGACGATTGCATTTATCGCTATCTTACAGGCGAATATCTTTATTATTATGATTTGTTGTGTGTTAATTGGATCTTTATTAGGATTCTTATTCTATAACTCACACCCAGCTAAAATATTTCTTGGTGATAGCGGTGCTTTAATGATTGGTTTTATTATTGGATTTGTTTCATTGTTAGGTTTTAAAAACATTACATTTATTGCTTTATTTTTCCCAATCGTTATTTTAGCGGTACCATTTATTGATACTATTTTTGCAATGATTCGACGAATGAAAAAAGGGCAACATATTATGCAAGCGGATAAATCTCACTTGCACCATAAGTTGTTAGAACTAGGCTATACACATAGACAAACCGTATTACTCATATATTCCATTGCTATCTTATTCAGTCTATCTAGTATTATTCTGTATCTATCTCAACCTCTAGGTGCCTTAATGATGTTCATTTTAATTATTTTAACGATTGAACTCATTGTTGAATTCACAGGATTAATAGATGATAATTATAGACCTATCTTAAATCTCATTACTAAAAAAGGTGATCCTCCACATCCTCAACATCAATATGAAGAGGAAGATAATCACTAAATATTACAAAAGCTATCTAAGACAGAGTCTCAACTTAATCGGAATTGAGACTCTGTCTTTAGATAGCTTCTTTTTAATCTGTTGTAATATCAAAGGGTAACATTTTAATATCTTCAGTATTTAGCTCATAATTGCCAGCTGTCGTTTTATTTAAAAAGGCGATAAAATCATCATACTCAGTTTCAACGACATCAATTTGGTAGCTAACTTTGTCAGTATAGAATTGATTTCTAAGCATAAAGCTAGTAGAACCTAATTCATATTCAAATTTACCGGTTTGATCATAATTCAAGGTAACAGTGGTTGGAATAGCGGCTCTTAATTCAACACGGCCGATATCATAAATGACATCACGTACTGCACCACTATATGCTCGTATGAGTCCGCCGCCGCCTAATTTGATGCCACCAAAATAGCGTGTTACAACCACACACACATCATGTAGATCTAATTTTTTTAATATCTCCAACATAGGTACACCAGCCGTACCACTTGGTTCGCCATCGTCATTTGCTTTTTGAATATTCATTTCTGGCCCTATAGTATATGCAGAACAGTTGTGTGTTGCATCTTTATGTTGTGCTTTAATCTCATTAATGAATGCCTTTGCTTCATCTTCTGAAGCTACAGGTTTAATATGTGAAATAAAACGAGATTTATTGATCGTATTTTCAATAGTATGTTCTTCTTTAATAGTAATGATTGGTTTTGTCATTTTTTCACCTTCATCTTCGCTCTGTTTTCATACTAGTATTATACACGCTGTAAATACTTAAAATAAATTGTTTAATTAAGATTTTCTTTTTTAATAAAATATTGTATTATTACTATGAGTATAATTGAGGAGGACTACTATGAAGATTGCTGTAATGACTGATTCTACTAGCTATCTATCACAAGATTTAATTGATAAATATGATATCCCAGTTGCACCGTTAAGTGTAACTTTTGATGATGGTGTAAGCTATACTGAAGATGTAAATGTTGATATTGACCATTTTTACAATAAAATGGCTTCTTCAGCAACGATACCTACGACTAGTCAACCGGCTGTAGGTGAATGGATTCAAAGATATGAAAAATTAAGAGAAGATGGTTACACAGATGTGATAGTTGTATTCTTATCTAGTGGAATTAGTGGGAGTTATCAATCTGGGAAGCAAGCTGGAGAATTAGTTGAAGGCATTAACGTCTATGCATTTGATAGTAAGCTTGCGGCTATGATGGAAGGTTGTTACGTATTACGTGCAATAGAAATGGTAGAACAAGGTTATAAACCAGATGATATCATAGCAGAGTTAACTGATATGAGAGAACATACAGGTGCTTATTTAATTGTAGATGACTTAAAAAATTTACAAAAAAGCGGCCGTATTACAGGCGCACAAGCTTGGGTAGGTACTTTGCTAAAAATGAAACCTGTACTTAAGTTTGATGACGGTAAAATTGTACCGGAAGAAAAAGTACGTACTAAGAAGAGAGCACTCAAAGCATTAGAAGACAAAGTCTTAAATCAAGTCAAAGATTATGATGATGTGACCATTTATGTGATTAATGGTGATAAAACTGATGATGGAAAAGCGTTATTAGAATCTGTCAAAGCGAATGCACCTTCACATTATCAAGTAGCATATTCTGAATTTGGACCAGTTATTGCCGCACACTTAGGATCTGGTGGGTTAGGTTTAGGATATACAGCACGCCAAATTAGACTTAATTAGAAGATTGAGAGGACATATGGAATTGTTAAATGACAATTCGGTATGTCTTTTTTTTATTGGAGGGAACATCAATATTACATTATGGTAAGTTAATACATTCGGAAACGAATATCACTTCGGAACAAGTGGCGCTTGTTACTAAAGGGGTCGTATTTAAAAATAACCGATGGCATTGTGTTCAATGTGAAACAGACGATGCTAAATATTTTCATCGCTATTATTCAGATTTTATAAATAAGGACATAGTATATTGTAGGAAATGTATACAACTTGGTCGTATGGATCATTTGACTGATTATAGAATCATAAAGAGTCATCAAAAGGTTACGCCATGTGAATATCATCTGGAATTTGAGCTTTCAGACCAACAAAGCTATGCCTCTCAACAAATTGTAAAAGCCATTATGGAACGAAGAAAATTATTGTTATACGCTGTTACTGGAGCTGGAAAACTGAAATGATTTTCGAAGGCATTAAGTTTGCTAGAAATCAGGGAGACAATATTGCGATTGTATCCCCACGTGTTGACGTTGTAGTAGAAATTAGTCAACGGATTAAAAATGCATTTATTCACGAAGATATAGATGTCATACATCAAAGTAGTCAACAACAATTCGATGGACATTTTATCACTTCAACAATTCATCAACTATACCGATATAAAAATCACTTTGATACGATCATCATTGATGAAGTAGACGCATTTCCCTTATCTATGGATGACGACTTATTTAAGGTCATTCAATCATCTTCCAAACAGAACGCATGTCCTATTTATATGACAGCTACACCACCACAGAAATTATTATCAACGATAAGTAAAGATAATGTGATAAAATTGCCAGCACGATTTCACCGACAACCACTCCCCGTACCTATCTTTCAATATTTAAAGTTTAAACCCAAACAGGTTCAATTTAAATTGTTGAATTTCTTATCCAAACAAATACAGCATCAACGTTATACCTTAGTGTTTTTTAATCATATTGATCATATGATTAAAGCTTTTAAGACATATCAATCTCAAATACCTAATTTAATATATATTCACAGTGAAGATGAACAGCGCTTTGAGAAAGTGCAATCTTTAAGGACAGGCAATCATATGGTTGTTTTTACCACTACCATTCTTGAACGAGGTTTTACTATGGAAAAGTTGGATGTCGTAGTTATTGAAGCTGACCAGTTTTCTAAAGCGGCATTAATACAGATCGCAGGTCGAGTGGGTAGAAAGAAGCAAGCCCCAAACGGGAATGTGGTTTATTATCATAATGGTGTGTCGTTATCAATGATGTTAGCTAGAAAAGATATTAAAAAAATGAATCAACTTGCGAAACAAAAAGGATGGTTAGACATATAATGGAACAATGCCTACAATGTTTAAATCCGATCAATGAACAATTAACTATTATTAATTTTTATAGAAAACCTTGTGTTATATGTGAGACTTGCTTTGAAAAATGGAATCAAGTAAAGATTAATGATGCATTAAAGCGTTGTAAAAAGTGTTTGAAATTAATGACTAAAGGTGAACATATTTGTGAAGACTGTCAATTTTTGAATGAACGATTTAACATTCAATATCGATTAAAATGTAATTTTAATTATGATGGTATTATGAAAGGAACGATGCATCAATATAAATTTTTGAAAGATCATTATTTATGTAAGGTTCTTGCCGCGATCATCAATTTACCAGAAGGTAAGTTTGATTATGTAATTCCAATACCATCGCCAGATGAACGTAATATTGAAAGGACATTTAATCCAGTTGAAGAAGTATTAAAGATGAAGGGTATTGCCTATGTAAATGTACTAGGTACACAATTAAGACCGAAACAAGCAGAGTTAAATAAAATTAACCGTCTTAAAGAGACCAATCCCTTCTTTATAAGAAACAATGTTGAGTTGGATGGTAAAGAAATATTACTTGTAGATGATATTTATACAACAGGGTTAACGATTAACCGCGCAATGTGTAAATTATCTACATTAAATGTCAGAAAATTCAATGTGTTTGCGTTTGCAAGATGAGGGTGACGTGGTAAAATATAATTAAGCATTACCAATATAAGAGGTTAAAGGAGAGATTACTATGATTAGATTTGAAATTCATGGAGATAACCTCACTATCACAGATGCAATTCGCAACTATATTGAGGAAAAAATTGGTAAGTTAGAACGTTACTTTAACAATGTACCGAATGCGGTTGCCCACGTTAAAGTTAAAACTTATTCAAATTCAACTACAAAAGTTGAAGTGACAATTCCGCTTAAAGATGTAACTTTAAGAGCAGAAGAAAGACATGATGATTTATATGCAGGTGTTGATTTAATTACTAATAAACTTGAACGTCAAGTTAGAAAGTATAAAACACGTGTAAATCGTAAGCACCGTGATCGTGGCGATCAAGAAGTATTTGTAGCAGAAGTTCAAGAAGCGCCACCAGAAGAAATTAGCGGTGCTGAAGAAAATAATGATAATGATATCGAAATTATCCGTTCTAAACAATTCAGTTTAAAACCTATGGATTCTGAAGAAGCAGTGCTACAAATGAATCTTTTAGGACATGACTTCTTTATCTTTACAGACCGTGAAACTGACGGTACTAGTATCGTTTATCGTCGTAAAGATGGTAAATATGGTCTAATTGAAACAACTGAACAATAAGGGTCAATGTGAACCTTAAATATAGGTATGAAATTAATTCAGTTTAATAATTAAATAGTGTTACATTGGGAGTGAGATGATTGTTATTCGTATATGAATACTTCATCTTGCTCCCTTTTTTAGATACGATATTGAAAAAAATTAATCATAATGATTTTAGTAAAAAGACTTAATACGAATGATGTGTGGATGTTGAATTCGTAGACGCAAGCATTATACTGTGCTAATCTTAATTGAAAATAACAGAAACGAAGTACTGTATAATAAATTTCGCAATTTATGCGAAGTTTATTTATTTGAGACGAGAAATAATACATTGTATCATGTTAGAATTAACTTGTTGACAATTCATTAGATTTATTTATGTTATCGATTGAAAAGACATAAAGGCATTTTGATTGAATTACCATGTGAAATAGCATAAAGTATGTAAGCTATGTTTGCCAATATGTTTATGTTACGGACAAAGGGAATAAAGTATACTAATGAGTATTTAAGTATGATTCTAAAGGTATAAATGGTAAGATTAATTGTTGAAAGCCAAGCAGTTTTTAGCTAAAGGAGCGAACAGAATGGGATTTTTATCAAAAATTGTTGACGGCAATAAAAAAGAAACGAAAAAATTAGGTAAGTTAGCTGATAAAGTACTCGCATTAGAGGAAGAAACAGCACTTTTAACTGATGAAGAAATTCGAAATAAAACTAAGAAATTTCAAGAAGAACTTGCTGAAATTGAAGATGTTAAAAAACAAAATGATTATTTAGATAAAATTTTACCTGAAGCGTATGCACTCGTACGTGAAGGTTCTAAACGTGTTTTTAATATGATTCCATATAAAGTACAAGTAATGGGTGGTATCGCAATTCATCATGGCGATATTGCTGAAATGAGAACAGGTGAAGGTAAAACGTTAACAGCGACAATGCCTACATATTTAAATGCGTTAGCAGGGCGAGGCGTTCACGTTATTACAGTCAATGAATATTTATCTAGCGTTCAAAGTGAAGAAATGGCAGAGCTATACGAATTTCTAGGTTTATCTGTAGGACTTAATTTAAATAGTAAAACCACAACAGAAAAACGTGAAGCATATGCACAAGATATCACATATAGCACGAATAACGAACTAGGATTCGACTATTTGAGAGATAACATGGTGAACTATGCAGAAGAGCGTGTTATGAGACCACTGCATTTTGCTATTATTGATGAGGTTGACTCTATTTTAATTGATGAAGCAAGAACACCACTTATTATTTCAGGTGAAGCAGAAAAATCTACATCTCTTTATACACAAGCTAATGTTTTCGCTAAAATGCTCAAATTAGATGATGATTATAAATATGATGAAAAGACGAAATCTGTAAACTTAACAGAACAAGGTGCAGATAAAGCTGAGCGTATGTTTAAGATTGATAATCTTTATGACGTTCAAAACGTAGAAATTATTAGTCATATTAATACAGCATTAAGAGCACATGTAACATTACAACGAGATGTTGACTACATGGTTGTTGATGGCGAAGTACTTATAGTTGACCAATTTACTGGTCGTACAATGCCGGGAAGACGTTTCTCTGAAGGTTTACACCAAGCGATTGAAGCTAAAGAAGGCGTACAAATTCAAAATGAATCTAAAACTATGGCGTCAATCACATTCCAAAACTACTTCAGAATGTACAATAAGTTGGCAGGTATGACAGGTACTGCTAAAACAGAAGAAGAAGAGTTCCGTAATATTTATAATATGACAGTAACTCAAATTCCGACTAATAAACCTGTACAACGTGTTGACAAATCTGACTTAATTTACATTAGTCAAAAAGGGAAATTCGATGCCGTTGTTGAAGATGTAGTTGAAAAGCATAAAAAAGGTCAACCTGTATTATTGGGTACAGTTGCTGTAGAAACATCTGAATATATTTCTAATTTATTAAAAAAACGTGGCGTAAGACATGATGTATTAAATGCTAAAAACCATGAACGTGAAGCGGAAATAGTCGCAAATGCTGGTCAAAAAGGATCGGTTACCATTGCGACAAACATGGCTGGTCGTGGTACGGATATCAAATTAGGTGAAGGCGTAGAAGAAATTGGTGGTTTAGCCGTTATTGGTACAGAACGTCATGAATCACGCCGAATTGATGACCAATTACGTGGTCGTTCTGGTCGTCAAGGAGACAATGGTGACAGTCGTTTCTATTTATCATTACAAGATGAATTAATGGTTCGCTTCGGTTCAGAGAGATTACAAAAAATGATGGGCCGATTAGGAATGGATGATTCTACACCAATTGAATCTAAAATGGTTTCAAGAGCAGTAGAATCAGCACAAAAACGCGTTGAAGGTAACAACTTTGATGCCCGTAAACGTATCTTAGAATATGACGAAGTACTACGTAAACAACGTGAGATTATCTATAGTGAACGTAACGAAATCATTGATAACGATGATAGTTCACAAGTTGTAGATGCCATGTTACGTTCAACATTACAACGTGGAATCAACTATCATATCAATGAAGAGGATGATAACTTAGATTACCAACCATTCATCAACTACATTAATGATGTCTTCTTACAAGAAGGCGAATTAAAAGAATCAGAAATCAAAGGCAAAGATTCAGAAGATATCTTTGAAGTAGTATGGTCTAAAATTGAAAAAGCTTATGCTAAACAAAAAGAAACGCTTGGCGATCAAATGAATGAATTCGAGAGAATGATTTTATTACGTTCTATTGACAGTCATTGGACAGATCACATTGATACAATGGATCAGTTACGTCAGGGTATCCATTTACGTTCATATGCACAACAAAACCCATTACGTGATTATCAAAATGAAGGTCACGAGTTATTTGATATGATGATGCAAAATATCGAAGAAGATACTTGTAAGTTCATATTAAAATCAGTGGTACAAGTTGAAGATGATATTGAACGTGAAAAAACAACAGATTTCGGTGAAGCAAAACATGTTTCAGCCGAAGATGGTAAAGAAAAAGTAAAACCACAACCGATTGTTAAAGGTGAAGACATCGGTCGTAATGATCCTTGTCCTTGCGGAAGTGGTAAGAAATATAAAAACTGTCATGGACAAGCATAGTTGTATGTTAATAAGTATTATGTAGTTGAAGCCTGAGACAATGTTGTCTTGGGCTTTTTTAGTGTTTATTTCATTGATTGAGAAAATGAGTTAATATCGATGATTAAGTTATGAGTCTTTAACATAATTCGTATTCTTATACTGTAATTCAGGTTATATATGATAGAATATAAGCGTATAATATGATGAATGTGGTGTAGTGATATTTAAGAATTTGATAAAATAAATCATATTGAAATAAAGATCATAGATTACCAAACGAAATAGGAGAGACATTATGGAATTATCAGAAATTAAAAGAAATATAGATGCGTATAAAGACAATTTAAATCAAATTAGGGGGTCTCTTTGACTTAGAAAATAAAGAGACTAACATCCGAGAGTATGAAGAAATGATGACAGAGCCCAATTTTTGGGATGATCAAAATAGAGCCCAAGATATTATTGATAAAAATAATGCTTTAAAATCAATGGTAAATGGTTTTTATGAATTAGAAGAATCTGTGGAAGACATGTCTGCAACAGTTGAATTGTTACAAGAAGAATTTGACGAAGATATGAAGCAAGAGTTAGAAAATAATGTTGTCGAATTTAAAGCAGAGATTGATTACTTTGAATTACAATTATTATTAGATGGACCATATGATGCTAATAATGCAATTTTAGAATTACATCCTGGTGCAGGTGGTACTGAATCACAGGATTGGGTAAGTATGCTATTAAGAATGTATCAACGTTATTGCGAACAAAGCGGCTTTAAAGTTGAAACAGTTGATTACTTACCAGGTGATGAAGCGGGTGTTAAAAGTGTGACACTATTAATCAAAGGGCATAACGCATATGGTTATTTAAAAGCAGAAAAAGGTGTGCATCGTTTAGTTCGAATTTCACCATTTGATTCATCTGGCCGTCGTCATACATCATTTGCTTCTTGTGATGTTATTCCTGATTTTGATAATGATGAGATTGAAATAGAAATCAATTCTGATGACATCACAGTTGATACCTTCAGAGCATCTGGTGCTGGCGGACAACATATCAATAAAACGGAATCAGCAATTAGAATTACCCACCATCCTACAGGTATTGTAGTTAATAACCAAAATGAACGTTCACAAATTAAAAACCGTGAAGCTGCAATGAAAATGTTGAAATCTAAATTGTACCAACTTAAATTAGAAGAACAAGAGCGTGAAATGGCAGAAATACGTGGTGAGCAGAAGGAAATAGGTTGGGGAAGTCAAATTAGGTCTTACGTATTCCATCCTTATTCAATGGTCAAAGATCATAGAACAAATGAGGAAACAGGTAAAGTGGATGCAGTAATGGATGGTGACATTGGTCCGTTTATTGAAGCATATTTAAGACACCAAATGGATAAATAAATGAATGAATAAATGAAGCAGAGCTTGAGACATTTAATGATCTTAAGCTCTGTCTGTTATTAGTTGAAAAGTACTGCTATTTAAATAAATAGAAGAATGTATTATTTTTTAAATTTAAAAAAAGACAGAATCTATGTAAAACATCTCTTGTAATATTACTCACGTGATAATTATGACAAAGTCAAACTAACAATGAATCACTCTGAATTAGTTGATATATATGTGTTCATGGTGATATGTATGATGATACTTGAAATGATAGTGTATAAATATTATATTACATCAATTTAACATTAAGCATTTTAAAATAATGTTGTGTTATATTAAATTCAACAAATTAGAATATACAACAAAGGAATGACATATTTAATGAAGAAGACGTTATTATTATCATTATCATCAGTAGCAGCGTGTATCGCATTCGGCAATGTTGCAGATGCTCAAGAAGAAACTGCTGTACCTAATGTGAATACATCTGAAAACATAGCATCAGTTGGAACTGAGAATGCTAGTCAATATATCGTCAAACCTGGTGACACTTTATATCAAATCGCTTTAAATCATAATATTACTTTAGAAGAATTATATAACCTTAATCCTGGGGTTACACCTTTAATTTTCCCAGGTGACATCATTATTGTTTCTCCTTATGAAACACAATATCAAGTTAATAATACAACTTATAATACAAGCAATTACTATGTTGGAGAACCAACATCAACTACAAGTCAACAATATATAGATGTTAGAAGTGAATCAACACCACAAGTATCTGCTACAACGAATCAATCCTATCGTAATGACACTGATGCTAGCTTGTATTCTGTAAGTCATTCAGGTAATTTATATAATTATGGAAACTGCACATATTATGCATTCAATCGTCGTGCAGAGTTAGGGAAACCTATTGGAAGTTTATGGGGAGATGCTGGTAGTTGGGCAGTAAATGCTAGAAATGCTGGTTTCACAGTGAATAATATTCCAGTTGCAGGTGCTGTTTTCCAATCTAACCCTGGTACAAATGGTTCAGGTGGCTATGGTCATGTAGGCGTAGTTGAGAGTGTAAACAGTAATGGTACTGTTACAGTATCTGAGATGAACTGGAACGGTGGATTTAATGTGAAATCTTACAGAACAATTACAAATCCAGGTAGCTACAACTATATTCATTAAATTTGAATACGTATTAAAGTTTGATATTGCAGTAACGTAATTGACATGATTACGTTGCTGCTTATTTTTATATTAATTCATTTGCATATAATCGATTAAGTTGAAATCAACATTAAGATATTGCTTTTAATCATGATGATGATTGGTATAATGAAACTAAGTATCATCTATGATTAAATGAGAAGGAGGCATCACGGAATGGGCATACATCAATATTATAAAAGACTCTCTGATATGGAAAAGCTTATTAGGTTGCCTGGTAAATTCAAATATTTTGAGCATAATGTTGCTGCACACTCGTTCAAAGTAACTAAAATTGCTCAATATCTTGGTACTGTTGAAGAATATAATGGAAATGTTATAGACTGGAAGAGCTTATACGAAAAAGCACTAAACCACGACTTTGCAGAGGTGTTTACAGGTGATATTAAAACGCCAGTAAAGTACGCAAGTAGAGAATTGAAAATGCTTTTTTCACAAGTTGAAGAAGAAATGGTAGAGAATTTTATTAAGGAAGAAATCCCTGAACAATATCGTGACATATACAGACAAAGGTTACAAGAAGGTAAAGATGATTCGTTAGAGGGGCAAATACTTGCTGTAGCAGATAAAATCGATTTACTTTATGAAACATTTGGTGAAATACAAAAACGTAACCCAGAACCTTTGTTTTTTGAAATATATGAAATGAGTTTAGAAACAATTATGCAATTTGATCATTTAGCTTCTGTTCATGATTTTATTGATAATGTAATTCCTGAAATGCTAACAGAAAACTTCATTCCTAGAACAGAATTACGAGAAACTACGATGACAATACTAAATAAAAGAAACAGGTGAAATAAATGATTTGGTATGCATGTGCTGCCTTTTTTCCTTGTATTTTAATTGTGCTTTTTAGTGTAGTGACTAAAAATAAATGGATTGGTACCTCTGTTACATTAATATTAATCGCAACCTCAATATATAAAGGCTTTTTTCATAGTGAATGGATTATATTTATTGATGTTGTATCGCTATTAGCGGGTTATTTAATCATAGATCAACTAGAATTCCATAAGGAGAAGAATAAAACTTGATTAATATACAACTTGATTGATAAAAAGTCTATAAGAACAAGCATAGTTTGCTAAGCTATGTTTGTTTTTTATTTATCTTATAATATAAAAATGTTAGCGAACAAATGTTTGTATTTTTTATTCGAGATTTGTTAAAATAGAAAATAAATTCAGTGCTAATATTTACGTTAACGATATCATCAAAATGATGTATGACAATAGGTTAACTAGGGAAAGTAATTAATAAATAATGTATTAAACGGTGATAATCTTTAGAATAAAATGATTTCAATAATCTTGAGTAATAAAAGTTGAGTTGTAAACAATACAGGAGGCGTATGTAGTAATGGTTGAACATTATCCATTCAAATTAAATTCAGAGTTCGATCCTCAAGGTGATCAACCTGAAGCAATAAAGAAAATTGTTAAAGGTGTTAAAGAAGGAAAGCGACATCAAACACTACTTGGTGCAACTGGAACAGGTAAAACATTTACAATGAGTAATGTTATACAACAAATAGGTAAACCAACATTGATTATTGCACATAACAAAACATTGGCTGGACAATTATATAGTGAATTCAAAGAATTCTTCCCAGAAAATAGGGTGGAATATTTCGTGAGTTACTATGATTACTATCAACCAGAAGCTTATGTACCATCGACAGATACATTTATTGAAAAAGATGCGTCTATTAATGATGAAATTGACCAATTAAGACACTCAGCAACAAGCGCTTTGTTTGAGAGAGATGATGTTATTATCATAGCGAGTGTGAGTTGTATTTATGGTTTGGGTAATCCAGAAGAATATAAAGATTTAGTTGTCAGTGTGCGTGTGGGCATGGAAATGGAACGTAGCGAATTATTAAGAAAACTAGTTGATGTGCAATATACAAGAAATGATATAGACTTTCAACGTGGTACCTTTAGAGTACGAGGCGATGTAGTCGAAATATTCCCTGCTTCTAGAGAAGAAATGTGTATTCGAGTAGAATTTTTTGGTGATGAAGTCGATCGTATTAGAGAAGTGAACTATTTAACTGGCGAAGTTATAAGAGAACGTGAACATTTTGCAATTTTCCCAGCCTCCCACTTCGTTACGCGTGAAGAAAAGATGAAAGTTGCGATTGAACGAATAGAAAAAGAATTAGAAGAACGTTTAAAAGAATTAAGAGATGAAAATAAACTTTTAGAAGCACAGAGGTTAGAACAACGAACTAATTATGATTTGGAAATGATGCGTGAGATGGGATTCTGTTCAGGTATTGAAAACTACTCCGTACATTTAACGTTAAGACCTTTAGGTTCTACGCCGTATACATTGCTTGATTACTTTGGAGATGACTGGTTAATCATGATTGATGAATCACACGTAACACTACCTCAAGTGAGAGGGATGTATAACGGTGATAGAGCACGTAAGCAAGTTTTAGTTGATCATGGATTCAGATTGCCTAGCGCGTTAGACAATAGACCATTAAAATTTGAAGAGTTTGAAGAAAAAACGAATCAATTAGTCTATGTATCTGCAACACCAGGACCTTATGAAATAGAACATACAGACGAAATGGTAGAGCAAATTATTCGACCAACTGGATTGTTAGATCCGAAAATTGATGTACGCCCTACAGAAAATCAAATTGACGACTTGTTAAGTGAAATTCAAGATAGAATTGATAAAAATGAAAGGGTACTTGTTACCACATTAACTAAAAAAATGAGTGAAGATTTAACAACATATATGAAAGAAGCAGGAATAAAAGTCAATTATCTTCATTCCGAAATCAAAACACTCGAGAGAATTGAAATCATAAGAGACTTACGTATGGGTACGTATGATGCAATTGTTGGTATTAACTTATTAAGAGAGGGGATAGATATTCCCGAAGTTTCATTAGTTGTTATCTTAGATGCAGATAAAGAAGGATTTTTACGTTCCAATCGTTCCTTAATTCAAACCATTGGGCGTGCAGCGCGTAATGATCGTGGTGAAGTTATTATGTACGCAGATAAGATTACAGATTCAATGAGATACGCCATTGATGAAACGCAAAGACGACGTGATATTCAAACGGCTCATAATGAGAAATACGGTATTACACCTAAAACCATCAATAAGAAAATTCATGATGTTATCAGTGCTACTGTCGAAAGTGATGATACAAATGAAAATAAACAAACAGAAGTACCTAAGAAAATGACGAAAAAAGAACGTCAAAAAACGATAGAAAATATAGAAAAAGAAATGAAAAAAGCAGCTAAAGATTTAGACTTTGAGAGAGCAACAGAATTAAGAGATATGTTATTCGAATTAAAATCAGAAGGGTGACATTTAAATGAGAGAACCATCCATAGTAGTGAAAGGTGCAAGAGCACATAATTTAAAAGGTGTTGATATAGAATTACCTAAAGACAAGTTGATAGTGATGACAGGACTTTCTGGTTCAGGTAAATCCTCTTTAGCTTTTGATACCATTTATGCCGAAGGTCAAAGAAGATATGTAGAATCATTAAGTGCTTATGCACGTCAATTTTTAGGTCAAATGGATAAACCGGATGTTGACACAATTGAAGGCTTATCACCAGCGATTTCAATTGATCAAAAAACAACAAGTAAGAACCCACGTTCTACAGTAGCTACAGTGACTGAAATATATGACTATATTAGGTTGTTATATGCACGTGTAGGTAAACCATACTGCCCTAATCATCACATAGAGATAGAATCGCAAACTGTTCAACAAATGGTAGATAGAATCTTAGAATTAGAAACTAGAACTAAAATTCAACTATTAGCACCAGTTATCTCGCACCGTAAAGGTAGTCATGAAAAATTGATTGAAGATATAAGTAAAAAAGGATATGTACGTTTGCGAGTTGATGGTGAGATTGTCGATGTGAATGAAGTACCAGAATTAGATAAGAATAAAAATCATACTATTGAAGTCGTTGTTGATCGATTAGTTGTTAAAGAAGGCATTGAAACAAGACTAGCTGATTCAATCGAAACAGCACTTGAACTTGCCGAAGGAAGTTTAACAGTTGATATTATCGATGGAGAAGAATTAAAATTCTCCGAAAATCACGCATGTCCAATTTGTGGATTTTCCATAGGTGAGTTAGAGCCACGTATGTTTAGTTTCAATAGTCCTTTTGGTGCGTGTCCAACTTGTGATGGTTTAGGACAACGATTAACAGTTGATATGGACTTAGTTATTCCGGATCCAAATAAGACACTTAATGAAGGTGCAATTGAACCATGGGAACCTACAAGTTCAGATTTCTATCCAACGTTATTAAAACGTGTTTGTGAAGTTTATAAAATTAATATGGATAAACCATATAAAAAACTAACTGACAGACAAAAGAATATATTAATGCACGGCTCAGGAGATAAGGAAATTGAATTTACATTTAATCAGCGATTTGGCGGTGGACAAAGAAAACGTAAAATGGTATTTGAAGGTGTAGTTAATAATATCAATCGTCGCTATCATGAATCGCCATCAGAGTATACGAGAGAGATGATGAGTCGATATATGACTGAATTACCATGTGAGACATGTCATGGACAACGTTTAAGTAAAGAAGCTCTTTCAGTTTATGTGGCAGGATTAAATATTGGTGAAGTTGTTGAATACTCAATTAAAGAAGCTTTAAATTATTATCAAAATATCGAACTTTCAGAACAAGACCAAGCGATTGCCAATCAAATTCTTAAGGAAATCATTTCTCGTCTAACATTCTTATATAATGTTGGGCTAGAATACCTGACATTAAACCGTGCATCTGGTACGTTATCTGGTGGTGAAGCGCAACGTATTCGTTTAGCGACACAAATTGGTTCTCGTCTCACTGGTGTGCTCTATGTACTTGATGAACCATCTATAGGTTTACATCAACGTGATAATGATCGCTTGATTAATACACTTAAAGAGATGAGAGATTTAGGCAATACACTTATTGTTGTAGAACATGACGATGATACTATGCGCGCAGCTGATTATTTAGTAGACGTCGGACCTGGTGCGGGTAACCATGGCGGTGAAATTGTCGCTCAAGGTACGCCTAAACAAGTAATGAAAAATAAGAATTCCCTGACAGGGCAATATTTAAGTGGTAAAAAGAAAATTGATGTGCCAGAGCACAGACGTGAAGCGACTAATAAAAAAATTAGCATCAAGGGCGCTAAAAGTAATAACTTGAAAAACGTTGATGTAGATATTCCACTCTCACTTATGACTGTAGTGACGGGTGTTTCAGGTTCTGGTAAAAGTTCATTAGTAAATGAAGTATTATATAAATCTCTTGCACAAAAAATCAATAAATCTAAAGTTAAGCCAGGAGACTATGATTCAATTAAAGGTATTGACCAATTAGATAAAATTATAGATATTGACCAATCACCAATTGGTAGAACACCACGTTCAAATCCAGCTACTTATACAGGCGTGTTTGATGATATACGTGATGTGTTTGCACAAACCAATGAAGCTAAGATTCGAGGTTATCAAAAAGGGCGTTTCAGTTTTAACGTTAAAGGCGGTCGTTGTGAAGCTTGTAAAGGTGATGGCATCATCAAAATAGAAATGCATTTCTTACCTGACGTTTACGTTCCTTGTGAAGTTTGTGATGGAAAACGTTATAACAGAGAAACATTAGAAGTCACATATAAAGGAAAAAATATCGCTGATGTATTAGAAATGACAGCAGAAGATGCGACTCATTTCTTTGAAAATATACCTAAGATTAAACGTAAACTACAAACATTGGTAGATGTCGGATTAGGTTATGTTACTTTAGGACAACAAGCTACTACCTTATCGGGTGGTGAAGCACAACGTGTAAAACTGGCTTCTGAATTACACAAACGATCAACAGGACGTTCTATTTATATTCTTGATGAACCAACAACAGGTTTACATGTTGATGACATTAGTCGATTATTAAAAGTTTTAAACCGACTTGTCGAAAATGGTGACACAGTTGTCATTATCGAACATAATTTAGATGTTATCAAAACAGCTGATCACATTATAGATTTAGGGCCAGAAGGTGGCGATGGTGGCGGTACCATTGTTGCTACAGGAACACCTGAAGATATTGCCAATGTCGAAGGTTCATATACAGGTCAATATTTGAAAACAGTTTTAGAAAGAGATAGAAATGAAGATGAATCATAAAAGAATGATGTTATAATTTATATTAAGATGATTTCAGAGTATACTGGAATCATCTTTTTTAAATTATTTTTTCATTCAATACATATTCAAATGAAATATCAATACGTTATTACTGACGTGTAAGCAAAAAAATGTCAGAGATTTAACGGTTTTTACGTTAATCAATCATGACTATTTTCTAAACATTGAGTTAATATAACTTTTTAATATAGATAGTAGTTTGATTTTTGATATGATTAAAGAAAGTGAATTTGTAGTAACAATTCAATATAGAGGTGAACGCATGTTAACAACTGAAAGATTAGTTGAAGTATTAAATTTAGAATTAATAGCCGGTGAAGAAGGATTAAATAAACCGATTAAGAATACAGATATCTCTCGCCCTGGTTTAGAGATGGCTGGATATTTCTCACATTATGCTTCAGATCGAATTCAATTACTAGGAACGACTGAGTTATCTTTTTACAACTTATTACCGGATGACGAGCGACAAGGAAGAATGAGAAAGTTATGTCGACCAGACACTCCTGCAATTATTGTAACACGAGGCTTAGAACCACCTAATGAACTTGTTGAAGCTGCAAAAGAACTTAACACGCCACTCATTGTTGCTAAAGACGCAACGACAAGCCTTATGAGTCGTTTAACAACATTTTTAGAACATGAATTAGCAAAGACAACATCATTACATGGTGTACTTGTTGATGTTTATGGTGTGGGTGTACTCATCACAGGTGATTCAGGTATTGGTAAAAGTGAAACAGCTTTAGAACTAGTTAAAAGAGGACACAGACTTGTTGCAGATGACAACGTTGAAATTAGAGAAATTACAAAAGATGAATTAATTGGTAAACCTCCAAAACTGATTGAACATTTATTAGAGATTCGAGGTCTAGGTATTATTAATGTAATGACATTATTCGGTGCTGGTTCAATCTTAACTGAGAAGCAAATTCGCTTGAATATTAATTTGGAGAATTGGAATAAAGAAAAATTGTATGACCGTGTGGGTCTCAATGAAGAAACATTACGTATCTTAGATACAGAAATAACTAAAAAGACTATTCCAGTTAGACCTGGACGAAATGTTGCAGTGATCATTGAAGTTGCCGCAATGAACTATCGTTTAAATATCATGGGTATCAATACAGCAGAAGAATTTAGTGAACGCTTGAATGATGAAATTGTTCGTAACAGTCATAAAGGTGAGGAGTAGTTAGATGATGAATTTAACGTTAAGTTATATTGATCCTATTGCATTTCATTTGGGCCCACTACAAATAAGATGGTACGGCATTATTATTGCTTGCGGCATTTTATTAGGTTATTTTGTAGCACAAGAAGCATTAAAGAGAATAGGGTTACATAAGGATACACTTGTAGATGTTATCTTCTACTGTGCAATATTTGGTTTCATAGTGGCACGTATTTATTTCGTTATCTTCCAATGGCCCTACTACATGCAAAATCCAGGTGAAATACCAAAAATTTGGCATGGTGGTATAGCCATTCATGGTGGATTAATAGGTGGTTTTATCACTGGTATTATAGTTTGTAAAATAAAAAATTTAAATCCATTTCAAATTGGAGATATTGTTGCACCAAGTATTATTTTGGCACAAGGCATAGGACGTTGGGGTAACTTTATGAATCATGAGGCGCATGGTGGTATGGTATCTAAATCATTCTTAGAACAGTTGCACTTACCTCAATTCATTATTGATAATATGTATATTGATGGTCATTATTATCACCCAACATTTTTATATGAATCAGTGTGGGACGTTTTAGGATTTATTATTTTAGTTACAATTAGAAAACACATGAAATTAGGCGAAACATTTTTCTTATACTTAATTTGGTATTCGATCGGCCGTTTCTTTGTAGAAGGGCTTAGGACAGATAGCTTAATGTTAACAAGTCATATTAGAGTGGCTCAGTTAGTATCTGTGATTTTAATTATTATCAGTGTGGCATTAATGTTATATAGACGTTTCAAATATCAACCACCCACATACAAAAATGCTGGCCCATTAAGTTGGCCTAAGCAGAAGGTGTAATTCAAATATGAGAAAATTAAAGCCTCACCGTGGATATCAAGCCACTAATATGAATCCGTTATGGCATATTTATCGATTAGTCAAATTTCCTAAAGTATTAAGGCAAACGATTATTATCGAGATTTGTCGGTACATGCCAAACTTAAAATTCAAAAGTCATATGTATCGTCAATTATTAGGTATGGATATTAGAAATCATTCTGTATTCGCATTTAAAGTAGTACCAGATTTGTTTTATCCAGAGCTAATAACAGTTGGCAATAATAGTGTGATTGGTTATAATACTACAATATTAACGCATGAAATTTTAGTAGACGAATTTAACATTGGAAAGGTAACGATTGGCAGTCATACATTAATTGGTGCCAATGTCACTATACTTCCAGGTGTCACTATTGGAGATCATGTAAAAATTGGTGCAGGAACAGTTGTATCTAAAGATGTACCGAGTAATTCGGTCGCATTTGGAAATCCTATACAAATACAATGAATATGGAGGTGACAATCTTTGGCAGATAAAAATAATAAAATTATTTCAATGGCTTTTGATGAACCGTTTTATCGCAAAATGGCAGCTCAAAAGTGGAAGCAACAAGATTTTAAAAAAGCAGCTGATTATTATAGTAAAGTGCTAGAATTGTCACCTGAAGATTTTGATATTCAATTAAACTACGCTCAATGTTTAGTTAAACTAGGTTTTGGTAGTCGTGCAGAACATTTATTCTATGAAAATATTATTAATGATAGACACGTGGCTGATAGTTTTTATGAATTGAGTCAGTTGAACATTGAATTAAATGAACCAAACAAGGCATTCTTGTTTGGTATTAATTATGTATTAATCACAGACGATCAAGATTTTCGTGATGAATTAGAAGAAACGTTTGATGTTTCGTATTCTAATGAGCATCAAATTGAAGTAGAGGCACAACTTTTTGCTGTTCAATTATTGTTCCAATTTTTATTTTCACAAGGTCGTTTAGAACAAGCAAAATCATATATATTAAATCAAGACGAAACTATACAAAATCATCGTGTTATTAAAAATTTATTAGCGATGTGTTATTTATATTTAAGTAAATATGATATAGCTAAAGACATGTTTGAGGAACTATTAAATGAAGATAATACAGATGTGCATGCACTTTGTCATTATACGTTATTACTTTATAATACAAATGAAAAAGACAAGTATAAACGTTACTTGAATATATTAAGTAAAGTTGTACCAATGAATGATGATGAAAGCTTTAAACTAGGCATTGTATTAAGTTATTTGAAACAATATCATGCCTCACAGAAGTTACTGCTTCCACTGTATAAAAAAGGTAAATTTGCTTCGATACAAATGTTCAATGCTTTAAGTTACAATTACTATTACCTAGGAAATAAAGATGAGAGTATCCAATTTTGGAATAAACTGTTGCAAATTTCTAAAGTGGATGTAGGATTTCCACCTTGGGTTATAGAGGAAAGCAAACATGTATTTGATCAACGAATTTTACCATTATTAATGGATGATGATAGTCACTATAGATTGTATGGAATCTTCCTATTAAATCAATTGAATGGTAAAGAAATATTGATAACAGAAGATATATGGGCTGTTTTAGAAACATTAAATGATTATGAAAAATTATATTTAACATATTTAGTTCAAGGTTTAACCTTGAATAAATTGGACTTCATTCATCGTGGTATGCTAAAACTGTATCAATTCGACCAATTTCGAAATGATACATCATTATTTGTTCAATGGATAGATCAAGCTGAATCAATTATTGCTGATCAAGCAGATTTAACTGAAGTAGAAAAATATATAGGTGCGTATTTATATTTGTATTACCAACAAACAAATCAGAAGTTGACTAAGAAGCAAATTAAAGAATGGTTTGATATTAGTCATTACAAACTAGATAAAACGATAACTTATATGTTGAGCATATAAATTTATGAAATACTTATTTTGATATATAATGCGTTTAATGATTATTTAGTAGGAGGGCAAGTAAATGACTGAAGTAGATTTTGATGTAGCAATTATAGGTGCAGGCCCTGCTGGTATGACGGCTGCAGTTTATGCTTCACGTGCCAATTTAAACACAGTTATGATTGAACGTGGTATGCCAGGTGGCCAAATGGCAAATACAGAAGAGGTAGAGAATTTCCCAGGATTCGAAATGATTACTGGACCAGACTTATCTACTAAAATGTTTGAACATGCGAAAAAATTTGGTGCTACGTATCAATATGGTGATATTAAATCAATCGAAGATAAAGGCGACTATAAAGTCGTTAACTTAGGAAACAAAGAAATTACAGCACACGCAGTGATTATTTCAACTGGAGCTGAATATAAAAAAATCGGCGTACCAGGAGAACAAGAATTAGGTGGACGTGGTGTAAGTTATTGTGCTGTATGTGACGGTGCATTCTTTAAAAACAAACGTTTATTTGTTATTGGTGGCGGTGACTCAGCTGTTGAAGAAGGTACATTCTTAACAAAATTTGCTGATAAAGTTACTATTGTTCATAGAAGAGATCAATTACGTGCACAAAGTATTTTACAAGACCGTGCATTTAAAAATGATAAAATTGATTTTATTTGGAGTCATACTTTAAAAACAATCAATGACAAAGACGGCAAAGTAGGATCTGTTACTTTGGAATCAACTAAAGATGGTTCTGAAGTCACTTATGATGCAGATGGTGTATTCATTTATATCGGTATGAAACCACTAACAGCACCATTTACTGATTTAGGTATTACAAATGAAAATGGTTATATTGTAACTGAAGCAGATATGAGTACTAACGTACCAGGTATTTATGCTGCTGGTGACGTAAGAGATAAAGGGTTACGTCAAATTGTTACTGCAACAGGCGACGGTAGTATCGCAGCTCAAAGTGCAGCAGATTATATAGAAGCTATTAAAGATAAATTAGAAGCATAAATTAAATACCATTTATCACAACAGTAATTTAAGCTAGAGCAATGGGAGGATTATAATGCCAATAATCCATTTGTTGTTCTAGCTTTTTCTAAGTCTTAGGAACGTTCCTTTGTGAATTTGAGTGTGGTATGATGAAGCTATTAATGTATAAATTTCAAAATAACTGGCGGTGACCAATGAAATGATGAATTCTGAAAAAGAAATGGGAAAGAGTGAACTATTAGTAGTAACTGGTTTGTCAGGTGCTGGTAAATCTCTAGTCATTCAAAGTTTAGAAGATATAGGCTATTTTTGTGTAGATAATTTACCACCTGTATTATTGCCTAAATTTGTTGAATTAATGGAGCAAGGTAATCCTTCATTACAAAAAGTGGCAATTGCTATAGATTTAAGAGGTAAAGAATTATTTAAATCACTTGTGAAAGAAATAGATTTAATCAAAAGTAGAAATGATGTTATCGTAGATGTCATGTTTTTAGAAGCAACAACAGAAAAGTTAATTTCAAGATATAAAGAATCACGACGTGCGCATCCATTAAATGAAAAGGGACAACGTTCATTAATTGAAGCCATTAATGAAGAACGTGGACAACTTTCACAAATTAGAAGTATCGCCAATTATGTGATTGATACGAGCCAACTTAAACCTAAAGCATTAAAAGAACGCATAGTTAATTATTATGAGAATGACGATTTTGAAACATTTACGATTAATGTGACGAGCTTTGGATTTAAACATGGTATTCAAATGGATGCTGACTTAGTATTTGATGTTCGATTTTTACCCAATCCTTATTATGTAGAAGAGTTACGTCCATTAACTGGATTAAACGAAGAAGTGTATACCTATGTAATGAAATGGAGAGAAACTGAAATATTCTTTGATAAACTAACTGATTTATTAAAATTCATGATTCCAGGTTACAAGAAAGAAGGTAAATCTCAATTAGTCATAGCTATTGGATGTACTGGTGGCCAACATCGTTCAGTAGCTTTAAGTAAACGTTTAGGTGAATATCTAAATGAGGTTTTTGATTATAACGTTTATGTTCATCACAGAGATGCACATATTGAAAGTGGCGAGCACTAATGAGAAGAATGAAAGTAGTATTAATCGGCGGGGGAACTGGTTTATCAGTATTAGCAAGAGGTTTAAGAGAATTTCCAATTGATATTACCGCTATTGTAACGGTCGCAGATGATGGTGGTAGTACAGGTAAAATTCGAAATGAAATGGATATCCCAGCTCCTGGTGATATTAGAAACGTTATTGCAGCGCTTAGTGACTCGGAATCAGTGTTAACTCAATTATTTCAATATCGATTTGAAGAAAATCAAATCAGTGGACATTCATTAGGTAATTTATTAATAGCTGGTATGACCAATATTACGAATGATTTTGGAAATGCAATTAAAGAATTAAGTAAAGTATTAAATATTAAAGGTAAAGTGATTCCATCAACCAATTCAAGTGTGCAATTAAATGCCATTATGGAGGATGGAGACATTGTTTACGGTGAATCTAAAATTCCTAAGATGCAAAAAAAGATAGACAAAGTCTTTTTAGAACCGGATGATGTTGAACCTATGGAAGAAGCAGTGGAAGCGTTAGAAGAAGCAGACTTAATTGTTTTAGGTCCAGGTTCGTTGTATACGAGTGTCATCTCTAACTTATGTGTGAAAGGTATATCAGAGGCATTATTAAATTCTTCTGCACCTAAACTATATGTGTCTAACGTAATGACACAGCCAGGTGAAACAGATGGTTATGATGTGAAAGAACATATTAATGCATTACATCGACAAGCAGGAAAATCATTTGTCGATTACGTCATTTGTTGTACGGATCAATTTAATGACAATGTTTTACAAAAATACAGAGAAAAGCATTCAGAACCCGTTGCTGTTAACGTTGATGAATTAAAACAGGACGGTATTAAAGTGATTACGGCATCTAATCTAGTTGAAATATCAGACGAACACTTAGTAAGACACAATACCAAAGTATTATCTACTTTGATATATGAAGTCGCACTTGAATTAATTAGTACAATTCAATTTGATCCTAACAGCAAACGTTAGCAGTAGTCATGATGAGTATATATTAGAACAAAGTTGAGTCAGTTAATTCAGTATGAAAAATAATTTAGATGAGATTTATTTAGAAAAAAGTCATTGCGAATAAATCATGTAGACAATGATAGGAAGGAATGAGTGTTCTATGAGCTTTGCATCAGATATGAAAAATGAATTAACTCGTATAGATGTAGATGAAGCTAATGCGAAAGCAGAGCTCAGTGCATTAATTCGTATGAATGGGGCACTTAGTCTGTCCAATCAACAGTTTGTGATAAACGTTCAAACTGAAAATGCCACAACTGCTAGAAGAATCTATTCGTTGATTAAGCGTATCTTTAATGTTGAAGTAGAAATATTAGTACGTAAAAAAATGAAATTGAAGAAAAATAATATATACATTTGTCGTACAAAGATGAAAGCTAGAGAGATTCTTGACGAATTAGGTATTTTAAAAGAAGGTGTATTTACACATGAAATTGATCCAGAGATGATTCAAGATGATGAAATGAAACGTAGTTACTTGCGTGGCGCATTTTTAGCAGGGGGTTCTGTAAATAACCCTGAAACATCTTCATATCATTTAGAAATTTTTTCTCAATTTGAGAATCATTCTGAAGGATTAACTAAATTGATGAATAGTTACGAATTAAATGCCAAACATCTTGAAAGAAAAAAAGGTAGTATCGTGTATTTGAAAGAAGCGGAAAAAATATCTGACTTTTTAAGTTTAATTGGTGGATATCAAGCACTGCTCAAATTTGAAGACGTCCGAATTGTACGTGATATGAGAAATTCAGTTAATCGATTAGTAAATTGTGAAACAGCAAATTTAAATAAAACTGTGAGTGCAGCTATGAAACAAGTTGAAAGTATTCAATTAATTGACCAAGAAATTGGTTTAGACAATTTGCCAGATCGTTTGCGTGAAGTCGCGAAATTAAGAGTTGAACATCAAGAAATTTCTTTAAAAGAATTAGGGGAAATGATTTCCACAGGGCCTATTTCTAAATCAGGTATGAATCATCGTTTAAGAAAATTAAACGAATTAGCAGATAAAATCCGAAACGGTGAGAAGATTGAACTATAAAAGACTCACTATCCTAGTGGAATGTAATCCGGAAAAATATATCATACTGAAGTGATAAAACTAAAAGCCATGTCTCATTGATAGAACACATTGTGTAATCATGTATTCTAAATTTGGAGATCATGGCTTTCTTCTGTTAATTTGATTCACTGCATAAGCAGTCTTTGTATTTAACATATATGAGCCCCCTCGAAGGGATGATTTTTAATTAAAATAGTGTTTGGCTCATTTTTAAAATGCTATTAAATCAGTAATTTTATCTATTTGTATTTTACATACTTTTGCCAATCATTTTCTCTATAAACTAATTAAATCATTACTCTATTTTAAGGCAGTGTTTTTATAAATCATTCATTAATTTTATTGTTTTCGTGTTTTCTTCTTCATATGATTCTTCTAATAAATTCCCATAAATCTCATAAGTGATTTTCGCAGATTTATGACCTAAACATTTAACTATAAAGTAATTAGTTGAGTAGGTATATTAACAAAGCAATTAGTTAGTAATGAGAATAACTTTAATATTCAAGAGTTACCGACTGCACGTATAGAAGTATTTAAAGAGTTATTAGTTAATACTGAGCTACCTCAAACATTACGTGATGTGATTACTATTACAGATGATGAACATGTTGAATCTATACCATCACTAACATACATTAAAGATAAGTTAGCTACTAATGGTATTGAGCTATCACTTAATGGTAGTAGCAAATACTTTTATAGACGCGAGGGACACATATATACAGAAGTATCAGACAGTGTAGTGCATGGCTCGACCTACTTAAAGAGATCTTTATTAATGAGTGTGTCACATATGAAACAACATTACTCTTAGATAAGAACAATGCGAGTGGATTGATTGATAAAGATAACCAAGACTTATCACTATATAATCAAGGCATTAAAGAAGTAAGTAACACTACAATGTATGATGGTATTTAATAAACGATAAAAGATATACCACAAACATTTAGACGTAATGTATCTATCATAATGAACACAGAACATCATGATAAACTCATCAAAGAGTTAGCACAGATGGGATTAGGTGGACTTGCAGGTGATTTAACTAAGCTATTTAATGTATCTCACGTAGTAGTTACAGATGATGCGCAAGATATCTTTATAGGAGACTTTGGGCATGCTATATATGCTAAATATGAGCCTATTATGTACAATAAAAAGAAACAAGCATTAAGAGGCGTGTACCAATTTGCATTGAACTATGTGTTTGATATCAAAATTGTGCCAGAGTTATTACGAATCATTAATATTAAATAAATAATTTATACAATAAAATTTATTCCCCCCTACCTTTTGGGTCAAATATTATTTTTGACGGGTACCGGCGGGGGGCCTTCGTTTGCAACGGGGATAAATTTTTCATGAAAGGGGGTAACTCAGTTTATCCCTTTTTTTAATCATTTTAAGCGTCAAATCCATTGAAAAAGGTGTGATTATTTGGTCTCTGACTTCGAAAGTAATGATAAAATCACAGAAATTGAATTTTTAATGGATTATAATCCCAAAGTGATTAATAGAAAGATTAAAGCTATGAAATCACAAATAGATAGCCTATATCATTTAAATATGAGTCATGTGATTACCAATGAGAAAGATATGATGGTATTTGTATCATTGATGAGAAAGCGAAACTTCAATATAATTCAAAAACAGCACACGACAGGTTAAATTTACTCAAAAATATCATCAAGAATTATAGTCAGAACGAACAACAAGATGTGATTAAATATATGTTAATCAGTGGTAAAGTAAGAAATCAAAATGTTATCGAACGCTTGAAGAAAGATATCTATCAAGTTGAGAGTCAAAAACGTAAAGAAAGACAAAATGAACGTTCAGAATTATACCAAAAGGCATTTGATGAGCATTTAGAACAAGTTAAAGAAGAATTATCTACCAATAGAAAGGTGTTAGCGATGCCATGAAGAATGATGATTACGTGATTTTATCGAAACACTTTAAAAATTATCATAAAATGATGGATTATTATCAATCGTTGAGAATGATCTATACCATCACAATTTATATCATCTTACTAGAGGTATAACTTCGGTCTTTAACGAATGTTCAATATTATATCAGCAAATTATAGAGTTATCTTGGTGGAAAGGTGAACAACTTGATGAAGTAATAGCACCAGCACTAAATTTAAGTATGAATGACTTCAATAAAGGGCGTAGAATCATTATTAAACAATTAGCAAATGAGATAGGTTGGGTATGAAAAAATATGATAAACAAAGTGTGAAAATATTTCTGAAAACTATCAACATAAAAATGATATCGATAAAGATATTGTAGTGACTAACATTGATGATTTCTTTAATATAAATCAAGATGAAGAAATAGAGAATGATCATATAGACGACACAATATACTTTAATGAACTAGATACTTTGATAGAAACAATCGCATCAGATAAAGAGTATTATGTGTACTGGTTAATTAGCGAGGGGCATTCATACGAAAATATAGGGGAAATATTTGATTTAAGTCGTGAACGCATTAGACAAATATATGATGGACTCTTAGAAAAGCTACCGTAATTGGTAGCTTTTTGTTAATTATCATTTAATATAGTTATAATGGCAAAGCCTATAATTAGTACGAGGATAATTGTTTTTAAGAATGGTATCTCACTAATGAAAAACGTCAGCATTAACAAAGTTATTGATAATGCAATACAAACTAACGAAGTGATATTGAAATCGTATTGGAGTGACCTAAAGCCTAGATAAGCAGTTAAAATTGAAAAAATAGCAGTTATTAAAGCTATTAATAAAATTATTAATGTGCCACTTAAGTAACCATCTTTACCTAAATTTCGAATATTTACATCATTACCAAACTGTTTAATAAATTCATTGGCCATTAATTTTAGAAAGATAAATGAAATAGATGTAATAATCATTGTTACCATACACCACTGAGATTTTTTAATATCTTCTATCAATACATTCATCATATACACCTCCTTAAGAATCATTTTAAATAATGGTATATAAAGATTAATTGTATTTGCCAAAGTGTTATAATTTAATTCATAAGTGTAAAAATAATTTTAAAAGGAGGGAGATAAAACGTATATACTGTTTGAGCATATAGAAGATTATGAAAATTCTAAGACCAATGTAATGTGTGTTAGTGAGAATCAAAATCTTATAACCAATATATTATCAAATTACAAAATTTATAGAATATTAGAACTAGAAAATAGAGTTATATATGAATTGGATGATAAAGATTTAATACTAATCAATACTATAAAAGATAGTTACCTAAAAAAAGAGGTAGTTTTATGAAAAAATTAAAAGAATTAGATTTATATGAGCAAAGTATTCAAAAATTAAATTTTTGTTTATATCACATAGAAAATTTAAAGAAAAAAGAAGAATTAGATTTAAATGATCAGATAATGATTAACTTATTACTGAACGTATATAAATCGGTAATGGAATATTCTATACAACGCGTAAAAAAACATAATAATGTGAGTAAAAACAAAAAACCATATATTCCAAATAAAAAAGAAATGAAAAGTATCGAAACGTTTTACAATCTGCTAAATGAAAGATTTGGTGTTAATGACAATAGAGGTAGAGAAATTTTTGATTCTTTATTTTACACTGAAACATATAATGAATTCAATAAAATGCAGAATAATGAAAAACATTCAATGATAAATGTTCAATTCAAAAATATAACAAAGGGAATAGGTTACACTGAACAAAAAGGTGTGATTATTAAAGATGTGAGTATATCTGGGCATGAAGACAATGTTGATACTTTGATTATGCCGAATAGTAGGAAGATTGATTTTAGCAAAGTTAAAGACTATTCATATAAAGAAGAAATTTATTTTGAATACAATAATAGAGAAGTGTTTGAATTTTTAGATGACGTTTATCAAATGGTTAATAATTTCGTTATTGATATTAGAGAATACATAGATAAGCGTGATTTATAATTTGAATGAAAGAGAAATTCTCAGAATAAATAAGTGATAGAGCTATTTAAAGATATAATTCAAATTTATTTTTGTATAATGTTTTTCTAATGATGAGTAAATTTCAACAAAATAAGGATCAACAATTTAATGATATGCACTCCATAAAGTTAGATTTGTAGTCCAACTTTTGGGTTGCACATCACAATGCTAAGCTCTTATTTTTATACTCTTAAATCAAGATATAACTTTTCTGCATATGGTAATAATTCAGGTATATAATTTCTAGCGTAGCCTTCTATAAATCTTAAAGCTTGAGAGTCAGTTATTTCGTCATATTTAGTTACATTTTCAATTAATATTGATTTAAATTCTTCAATGTTCATATCATCAGTGTTTTTGTTATTAGACAACCTTGTAAATGCCATAAATACTTTTTCATATTCATCTAGAGGGATACCTAAGTCTAAACATAAAAGACTTATTGATTTTGTATTGTAAGGATGATGTCCTACGATTTCTGCTAGTTCTGAAACTGCTTGATATAGTAACCTTATATCATCTTTATTTTCAAACATTATTTTCACTCCTAAACTAGTAAATTAATACCTTCTTTTACTGCAACTTTAACTTGACCAACGAGGTCTTTGTCAATACCAGCATCTACTAATCCTCTATACACTGCATCAGCAACTGAGTTAGCTGGGACTTCAGATAATTTTAACAAAGGGCGTAGTTCTGAATCAATTGCGTCGAAATTTTTTGAAACAGCATTTGCTGCTTTTTGATTGCCAGTAACAGTTTTAACTGCACCTACTAATTTACCTTTATTACTTAATATACCCTTAATAGTTTTTTAGTAAGATATGTCCCGCCTACATAGGTTTGTACATTTTTTTTGTTTTCATTAGTTTGTTGATTTGACTTGTTATCTTGAGATTGTTGAACATTACTATTTTGCGTTTGAACTTGTTCTTCTGCACTTGCTAAAGGGGAAATAGACGTTAATAAAACCGCACTTAAAACTAATGATCCTATACTCTTACTTAACTTCATAGCTTATCTACTCTTTTAATCAAATTTTTAATCTAGCACTTACAACTTTAGTCTATAGTAATCGTTTTAAAATTGGTGTAATTTCCCCAAGTGTCTGTTTCATATACATAAGTGTATATATAACTTTTACTTTTACTATCTTTGGAATTACTTCTGAGAAACGTCTTGTGTAAATCTGAGAATCGGTATATGTATAAATAGTACTTAATATCTGTATTGGGTAGCTATTTTATTTATATTGATATTGTGATATATGTATTATTGAGTACATTATTAATTAAATATAATAAAGGTGGTTATTGCGTGAGTATAAAAGAAATGTGGGAATATTTACTAAATAAAAAATGGGAATCTGATGAAATTTGGATGCTAATATTATACATATTCATAGCTAGTATCTTTACGACACCATTATTGGGTGTTCCTATAGGTGTTATAGCTTATTTATATTTAAGTGATGATAAATTTAATTAATGGTTTAATGATTACTAAAATGGTCATTGAAATCGTGATCCATGACACTAGTATATAGCTTACTGAACGAAATGTTCACTATGACAAATACATTTAAGATACTTACTAATTTATATATTAAAAACAAGCATAACAAAAAGCCATCATATATAGTATATGGTGGCTTAAACGTTGAATGTGAAATTAAAAATAAACATAGTATGAATAGCGTCATTTTATTATACTATGATTTAAGACTATCTGAGATTCATGAATCCCCAAATGTTGAGTAACTTTCAACATAGTTTAATTATACCATAACTTAGTAGTAGGTACTAAATTTATATGTGGTATTATGGTAAGAAAAACATGAGGTGACAGATAATGCAAAATAAATTTGAGTTGAAACATATTTTGTTTATAACCTTTATTGTTGTTTATAACCTTTATTGTTGTTCTTGCAATAATGACGTTTGTGTTCACAGTTGGTTACATTATTAGCTCTGTGGATCCTAATCATAGTATTACGGGTTATTCCATTGCCATTAGTTTTGTTGGTATATTTTCAACGTTTGGTGGTGCATTTTTAGGTGCGGCTATATCTGGGCGTTATACCATGAAAACCATTAGATTAAGTGAAAATAATAAAATTGAAATTAATAAAAAGAGAGCAAAAGCGCTAAAAAATGAGTTGTTAAAACAAACTAAAATAGCTCTTGATAATGCACGACCTTTTGATGCAGGTGGAATGTTTACATTTGAAGAAGTAATATATAGCAGAGTAAGAGATACCTATATAAATAGAATAAATATATCACTGAATAAAATAAGCGAGTTTAAAATGAGCGAAAGTTATTATTATCTAAGTGATGATGATATCACTGAACTAGATGATGTGTATGAGTTAATATCAGAATTAATATTTTGTATTGAAGATTTAAATAGTCGCCAAGATGATGGAGAAAAAGAGAAAAACTCAGATTTTTACAGAATTAAAAGTACTTACTTTGCAAATCTGAAAACTTTTTATTCAAAATATAAATAACGTTTCCCTGTTTTTTCCCCATTAAGCAAAAGAAACGCCATTAAAACAACGTTTTAATGGCTACTGAGCCCCCTCGAAGGGAATCGAACCCCTATTCTAAGAACCGGAATCTTATGTGTTATCCATTACACTACAAGGGGAAAATAGATAAAGCTTATTTCTGTACTAAACGATATAAAATCAGTACAATCAAAAATAGTTATTTCTAGTGTACAAAAGTAATTCACTTAACGTCAATTAGCAATTAAACTAAAAGAACTTTATTTTTGACCATTTTTGACTTTTAGGTTAAAATGTGAAGTAACAGTTATTACAAGGAGGAAATATAGATGAATTTAATTCCTACAGTTATCGAAACAACAAATCGTGGGGAACGTGCGTATGACATTTATTCACGATTATTAAAAGACCGTATTATTATGTTAGGTTCTCAAATTGATGATAACGTTGCTAACTCAATTGTATCTCAATTATTATTCTTACAAGCCCAAGACTCTGAAAAAGATATTTACTTATATATCAATTCACCAGGGGGAAGCGTGACTGCTGGCTTTGCTATCTATGATACAATTCAACATATCAAACCAGATGTTCAAACAATTTGTATTGGTATGGCTGCGTCAATGGGTTCATTCTTATTAGCATCAGGTGCAAAAGGTAAACGTTATGCTTTACCAAACGCTGAAGTAATGATTCACCAACCTTTAGGTGGTGCACAAGGTCAAGCAACTGAAATCGAGATTGCTGCCAACCATATCTTAAAAACTCGTGAAAAATTAAATCGTATTTTAGCTGAAAGAACAGGTCAATCTATTGAAAAAATTCAACAAGATACTGATCGTGACAATTTCTTAACAGCTGAAGAAGCTAAAGCATACGGCTTAGTTGATGAAGTTATGGAACCAGAAGGTAAACAATAATATTTCTATTTAATTAGATATAATAATCGAAGTTCAATAAAAAGAAGTCAGGACCATCATTTAAGGTCCTGACTTCTTTTTTACTTATATAGATTTGTATGGCGTTAACTATTTTAACTTATGTCTCAATCCATTAATTGAAATAAACGACATTATGAGTCCTACAATAATAAATAGGATGGAGAGTAATATCATAATTACTGTTTGATCAAATACTAAGACACCGTTCAAAATACAGATTAAGCCTGCTATGATCATTAAAATGTATGTGAGTTTGTCATTTTGATTGTTTTCCATTGCTGTTGTACCTCTTAATTTAATTTCTGATTAAATCATCTAGTGCATTTTTAAGAT
Source organism: Staphylococcus sp. KUGN1 (assembly GCF_045984185.1). Classification (NCBI taxonomy): domain Bacteria; kingdom Bacillati; phylum Bacillota; class Bacilli; order Caryophanales; family Staphylococcaceae; genus Staphylococcus; species Staphylococcus sp. KUGN1. The sequence goes on from NZ_JBJQIL010000001.1 coordinate 270,109, forward strand.
TATTATACATGAAATTAAATCCTAGTGCTTCGAGTTTATTTGGTAATACCTTTTGCGTATCTAAAACAACGGTAGACATTTCACCAAGTACTAGTCTCATCGCAAAGCTTGGAACCCATGTTTCATGTGGCTTATGCATTGCACGAGCTAACGTATAACCGAATAAATTTTGACGTTCAGGTATTGGTGCAGTTAAGTTAAAAGGTCCTTTGGCTTTGTCATTACCGATTGTAAATAATATTGCACGTGTTAAATCATCAATGTGAATCCATGAATACCACTGGAAACCAGATCCTAATTTACCACCAACATAAAATTGATAAGGTAATTTCATAGTTTGTAAAGCGCCACCATCATTAGATAAGATCATTCCAAAGCGACCTAAAACGACTCTTGTTCCTAGTGCTTCGAATTGCTTAGCAAATCTTTCCCATTGATAAACAATATCTGATAAAAAGTCAAACGGTAATGTTTTAAAAAGTTCTGTATAACTATGGTGATAATTAGGAGGGTAATATCCCATAGCACTAGCATTAAATAATACTTCTGGCTTCTTTTCTCTTTTTTTAAATAATTCAAAAAGGGCCTGTGTAGATTGAATTCTGCTTAACATTAATGTTTGTTTATAGTCTTTTGTCCAACGTTGGTTGAGTGTTGCACCAGCTAGATTGATAACGATATCGATATCAGGCACTTTACTTTCCCAGCCATCTTTAGACCAATTCACATATGAAACCCGAGCATCGTTTGATTGTTCATCATGTCGAGTCAAAATAGTAATATGAGCATTTGATTTCTTAATTTCACTCACTAAATGAGAACCTACCATGCCAGTTCCACCAGTTATTAAATATTGTTTCATTATCTCACCTCAATAAAAAATTCTAACTTAGTTAATAGTTAGTAGTGATTATTATTATTCAAAATTTATCCAATTTTTAGCCAACAATATGTCAAATACTTTTTTAGATTCGTATTTAAAAAATTTTTTGTTAAGTTATAATTGATTTGTACCTTCGGAAATTAATTAAACATCTCTTAATTAGTATGAGTATACCCCATAATATACTAGCGAAGGTAAATTTTGACTCCCTTTAGTAGTGGGCCCATGCGAGCAACGTATGGGTCTTTTTTCTCTCTTTATTATTATTCTAAATGATTTTTACATCTTTTTACAGAAATAAACTTAATAAAAAATTGTGTGCATATTTATAATAGAAATAATCATTTAATTAATAAACTTTAATTTTAATGAAAAAACCAAATGAAAGTGAACAGTGCCAATAAAATGAAGGCATAATAGCAGCTATTGCTTAAAATGGGTGATTTATTTTGATGTTGATCATTAGTTATCAACATCTTTTTTATTGTAATTTTGTGGTCATCATTGGTATTAGTCTCTAAATGTTCTTCAAACAATTTTTTCATTATTATCACAAACCGTTCCTATTAAATTTATATTAAAAAAGTTTAAAATAGATGTTTCTTCTTCATTATGATGTTATCATAAATGAGATAAGATTATGTAAATAGTAATTTGCTAATCCTATTGAAATCCTAAATATAAATTTTTGATGAATAAAACATAACGACAACTTAAGATATAAATTTATTATATATGATATTCCATGTTTAAAGTGAGGGAGAATATGTCAAAGCAAGATTTTAATGAGTACGACAATCAAGGTAAAAAAGGTATGAGTGGCATCGCGAAAATAATTAGTATCATTATCGTATTATTGCTACTGGGTGGCTTAACATTTGCTATATTTTCATTTGTAGATCATTCAAAGAAAGCTAATGAACGATTAAATAATGAGACGAAGCAAGAACAAAAAGATAAAAAAGACAAAGACGACAAAGAGAAAAAAGAAAAATCATCTGACAAAAAGTCTGATGAAAAGCAAAATACACAACAACAACCATCACAACAACAGACAAGACAACAACCAACAACACAGCAACCAACAACACAGCAACAACCTTCTACTCAACAACCAAAATCACAACAGCCTAAGACACAACAAAAACCAAAAGTAGATAATAAAACTAAGGAAGCACCAACTAAAGAAAAACCAAGCAAGCAAGAGAAACCAAGCACGCAAGAAAAACCAAGTACCCAAGAAAAGCCAAGTACCCAAGAAAAGCCAAGTACTCAAGAAAAACCAAGCACACAACAAAAGCCAAGTACTCAAGAGAAACCAAGCACACAACAAAAACCAAGTACCCAAGAAAAGCCAAGTGCACAACAATCAACGCAGAATAACTCAAACAATAATACACAACGCAGTGCATCACAACAATCAAATAATAGACAAAGTTCACAAAGTCAAAATAGTTCATCTAACAATAAATCTGATGAATAAGTATTAAAAGGCCGATAAGGTATTTCGTACAATTGCGATTCGCAAGTTAATGTACTGACCTTATCGGCATTTTCTATATTTAAAAAATTATTACAGTAATGTGCATTAAAATAACCAATAAATAAACATTGTGATAATAAGGGAAATGAGCATCAATGTAGAGCAACCAATAGAACATCCACACCCCGTGTGTGTACATCCATATGTATAAATTTGGTTACTGGACTTGTTATCGTCATAGCGATTTTGATGAAAATGTTCATCATCTTTATAACGCGGGTCAGTTGGATCGATAACTTCTATTTTATTTTCGTCGTCTGTACTCAATATAAATTAAACCTTCTTTCAAAAAGAGTTGTCCTTATTTGGATTATAAATGAAAAGCACAATATTATAAAAGAATAATTGCTTTATAGTGATATGGTTAACTCGTAACATAAAGGGTAATATTATCAATGTGTAGCACAATATTTATCAACTGAGTCGTGTGCAACTAAAAGTTGATAAAAAGCTTAAAATACCTTGAATAAGTGATTTAATTCACGTAACTGTACCTAAAGTAAATGAAATCGCTTTACACAATATTTGGAAAATTTTGAGCGGATTTACTTGCATTTTAATTCGCATAATAGTACTATTGCAATTGTAAAGAGGTTAGATTTTGTCCCACATGGGACTTCAAACGTCAATCCTCTATGATTCAAGCAATATTGACTCATCCTTTAGAAACATACAAGGAGGAAAGAGTAGTGAAAGATTTGATCGAAATTCAACAGCAACTTATTCCAGATTTGGTCGAAAAGATGTATCGTCGTTTTTCAATCTTAGCTACTATTTCTCAAAATGAGCCAGTTGGACGACGTAGTTTAAGTGAACATATGGATTTGACGGAAAGAGTTCTACGTTCTGAAACAGATTTGTTAAAAAAACAAGAACTAATCAAAGTTAAATCAACAGGAATGGAAATCACTGAAAAGGGTAAAGAGGTAATCAATCAATTAAATGATTACTTTAATCATTATTCAGATGATCATAAAATGGCTAATGCCATTAAAGAGAAGTACAACATAAAAGAAGTTCATGTTGTCCCTGGTGATTCAGACGAGAAACAATCAGTTAAAAGAGAAATGGGCAGACAGGCTGGCCAGTTATTAGAAAGTAGTTTATACGAAGACGCAATTGTGTCAGTAACTGGTGGTTCAACAATGGCTTATGTAAGTGAATCTATTCATTTATTACCATTTAATGTGTTCTTCGTACCTGCTCGTGGTGGACTTGGTGAAAATATGGTATATCAAGCCAATACGATTGCATCAAGTATGGCACAACAAGCAGGTGGTTATTACACAACATTATATGTACCTGATAACGTAAGTGAGTCTACATATAATACATTAATGTTAGAACCTTCAGTCAGTCATACATTGGATAAAATTAAACAAGCGAATGTAACGATACATGGTATTGGTGATGCGCTGAAGATGGCGCATCGACGACAGTCACATAAAGATGTGATTGATAAGCTTCAACATCACCAAGCCGTGGGTGAAGCATTTGGTTATTACTTTGATGCTCAAGGTCATATCGTCCACAAAGTAAAGACAATCGGATTACAATTAGAAGATCTTGAGTCCAAAGACTTTATCTATGCAGTAGCAGGCGGTCAATCTAAAGGTGAAGCAATTAAAGCTTACTTATCAATTGCCCCTGACAATACAGTGTTAATCACTGATGAAGCTGCGGCGAAAGTAATATTAAATTAGGAATAAAAAGTTCAAAGCTTTTTAAATATCATTATTAAAGGAGGCCATTATAATGGCAGTAAAAGTAGCAATTAATGGTTTTGGTAGAATTGGTCGTTTAGCATTTAGAAGAATTCAAGACGTAGAAGGTTTAGAAGTAGTTGCAGTAAACGACTTAACTGATGACGATATGTTAGCACACTTATTAAAATATGACACTATGCAAGGTCGCTTCACTGGTGAAGTAGAAGTTATCGACGGTGGATTCCGCGTTAACGGTAAAGAAGTTAAATCATTCGATGAACCAGATGCAAGCAAATTACCTTGGAAAGACTTAGATATCGACGTAGTATTAGAATGTACTGGTTTCTATACTGACAAAGATAAAGCACAAGCTCACGTTGATGCAGGTGCTAAAAAAGTATTAATCTCAGCTCCAGCAACTGGTGACTTAAAAACAATCGTTTACAACACTAACCACGATGAATTAGATGGTTCTGAAACAGTAGTATCAGGTGCATCATGTACTACTAACTCATTAGCTCCAGTAGCTAAAGTGTTAAGTGATGAGTTCGGTTTAGTTGAAGGTTTAATGACAACTATCCACGCATACACTGGTGACCAAAATACTCAAGATGCTCCACACAGAAAAGGCGACAAACGTCGTGCTCGTGCTGCAGCAGAAAACATCATCCCTAACTCAACTGGTGCTGCTAAAGCAATCGGTAAAGTAATTCCTGAAATCGACGGAAAATTAGACGGTGGTGCACAACGTGTTCCAGTTGCAACTGGTTCATTAACTGAATTAACAGTAGTATTAGAAAAAGACGTAACAGTTGAACAAGTTAACGAAGCAATGAAACAAGCTTCTGACGAATCATTCGGTTACACTGAAGACGAAATCGTATCTTCTGACGTAGTTGGTATGACTTACGGTTCATTATTCGATGCAACTCAAACTCGTGTAATGGCTGTTGGTGGTCGTCAATTAGTTAAAGTTGCTGCTTGGTACGACAATGAAATGTCATACACTGCTCAATTAGTACGTACTTTAAACAAATTAGCTGAGTTATCTAAATAATTAAAGCATAGTTAATTTAACTAGTGCTCTTAACTGTTAAATTTTATAATAAAGCTTATGAGTAAGCGGGGAGCACAAACGCTTCTCCGCTTATTTTTTAATATATATTTTCCTAATTAAAGGAGGAAATGAAAATGGCTAAAAAAATTGTTTCTGATTTAGAACTTAAAGACAAAACGGTATTAGTTCGTGCGGACTTCAACGTACCTTTAAAAGACGGTGAAATCACAAATGATAACCGTATTGTACAAGCATTACCAACAATCAAATACATCATCGAACAAGGTGGTAAAGTTGTCTTATTCTCACACTTAGGTAAAGTAAAAGAAGAAAGCGACAAAGAATCATTAACATTAAAACCTGTTGCAGATGACTTATCTAAAAAGTTAGATAAAGACGTAGTATTTGTACCTGAAACTCGTGGTGAAAAATTAGAATCTGCAATCAAAGATCTTAAAGCTGGCGATGTATTATTAGTACAAAATACACGTTTTGAAGATTTAGATGGTAAGAAAGAATCTAAAAATGACCCAGAATTAGGTAAATATTGGGCTTCATTAGGTGACGTATTTGTAAACGATGCATTCGGTACTGCTCACCGTGAACATGCCTCTAACGTAGGGATTTCTACTCATTTAGAAACTGCAGCTGGTTTCTTAATGGAAAAAGAAATTAAATTCATTGGCGGCGTAGTAAATGATCCACACAAACCAGTGGTAGCAATCCTTGGTGGTGCTAAAGTTTCTGATAAAATCGGCGTAATCAAAAACTTATTAAACATTGCTGATAAAATCCTTATCGGTGGTGGAATGGCTTATACATTCCTTAAAGCACAAGGTAAAGAAATTGGATTATCTTTATTAGAAGAAGACAAAATTGACTTTGCTAAAGAATTACTAGAAAGCAATGGAGACCAAATTGTATTACCTGTTGACGCTAAAGTAGCAAAAGAATTCTCAAATGATGCAGAAATCACTGAAGTATCAATTGATGATATTCCTAAAGACCAAGAAGCAATGGATGTTGGTCCTAAAACTGTTGAATTATTTAACAAAGAATTACAAGGTGCGCATACAGTAGTATGGAATGGACCTATGGGTGTATTCGAATTTAGTAACTTTGCTCAAGGTACTATCGGTGTATGTGAGTCAATCGCTAACTTAAAAGATGCCGTGACAATTATCGGTGGTGGTGATTCTGCAGCAGCAGCAATCTCACTAGGATTCGAAGATAACTTCACTCACATTTCTACTGGTGGCGGTGCATCATTAGAATACCTAGAAGGTAAAGAACTACCTGGTATTAAAGCAATCAACAATAAATAATATCTATAAAATGTTGTGTTTTTCTCAGGTATATTCGGGAAAACGAATGTTGAAAGATATATAGTATACCAATAAACATTAAAATATTAAGGAGTGTATTGAATGAGAACACCAATTATCGCAGGTAACTGGAAAATGAACAAAACAGTTCAAGAAGCTAAAGATTTCGTTAATGAATTATCAACATTACCTGATCCTAAAGAAGTTGAATCAGTAATTTGTGCACCAACAATTCAATTAGATGCATTAATCACAGCAGTTAAAGATGGTAAAGCTAAAGGCTTACAAATCGGTGCTCAAAATGCATATTTTGAAGATAATGGTGCTTTCACAGGAGAAACTTCTCCAGTAGCATTAGCTGATTTAGGCGTGAAATATGTTGTCATCGGACACTCTGAACGTCGTGACTTATTCCACGAAACAGACGAAGAAGTTAATAAAAAAGCGCACGCTATCTTCAATCACGGCATGACACCAATCATTTGTGTAGGTGAATCAGATGAAGAACGTGAAAGTGGAAAAGCTAATGAAGTTGTAGGTAACCAAGTTAAGAAAGCTGTTGAAGGTTTATCAAATGAGCAACTTAAACAAGTTGTGATTGCATATGAACCAATTTGGGCTATCGGTACTGGTAAATCATCTACATCTGAAGATGCTAATGAAATGTGTGCACATGTTCGTAAAACAATTGCAGACTTATCAAGCCAAGATGTAGCTGATGCAACTCGTATTCAATATGGTGGTAGTGTTAAACCTAACAACATCAAAGAATATATGGCTCAATCAGATATCGACGGCGCATTAGTAGGCGGCGCTTCATTAAAAGTAGAAGATTTTGAACAATTGTTAGAAGGTGCAAAATAATTATGGCAAAACAACCAACTGCCTTAATCATTTTAGATGGTTTTGCAAATCGTGAAAGTGAACACGGTAACGCTGTAAAATTAGCAAACAAACCTAATTTTGATCGTTACTACAATAAATATCCAACTACTCAAATTGAAGCTAGTGGATTAGATGTTGGTCTTCCTGAAGGCCAAATGGGTAACTCTGAAGTAGGACACATGAATATTGGTGCTGGACGTATTGTTTATCAAAGTTTAACTCGTATTAACAAATCAATCGAAGACGGAGATTTCTTCGAAAATGATGTGTTAAATAACGCAGTAAAACATGTAAAAGACAACAATTCAGCATTACATGTATTCGGTTTACTATCAGATGGCGGTGTTCACAGTCATTATAAACACTTATTTGCGATTTTAGAATTAGCTAAAAAGCAAGGTGTTGAGAAAGTATATGTACATGCATTTTTAGATGGACGTGACGTTGATCAAAAATCTGCAATTAAATATATCGAAGAAACAGAAGCTAAATTCAAAGAATTAGGTGTAGGCCAATTCGCTTCAGTATCTGGACGTTATTATGCAATGGACCGTGATAAACGTTGGGATCGTGAAGAAAAAGCTTACAACGCAATTCGTAATTTTGAAGGTCCTACATTCGCTACTGCTAAAGAAGGTGTAGAAGCGAACTATGATAAAGATTTAACAGATGAGTTTGTTGAACCATTTATCGTTGAAGGACAAAATGATGGCGTTAATGACGGAGATGCAGTTATTTTCTATAACTTCCGTCCAGACAGAGCTGCACAATTATCAGAAGTATTCACTAATAAAGCATTTGAAGGTTTCAAAGTAGAACGAGTTAATGACTTATTCTATGCTACATTTACTAAATACAACGATGACGTTGATGCTGAAGTTGTATTTGAAAAAGTAGATCTTAAAAATACAATTGGTGAAGTTGCTCAAGATAATAATCTTACACAATTACGTATTGCTGAGACTGAAAAATTCCCTCATGTTACTTACTTCATGAGTGGTGGTCGTAATGCTGAATTTGAAGGTGAACGTAGACGTTTAATCGATTCACCTAAAGTTGCAACTTACGACTTAAAACCAGAAATGAGTGCATACGAAGTAAAAGATGCCTTATTAGAAGAATTAGACAAAGGCGACTTAGATTTAATCTTGTTAAACTTTGCTAATCCAGACATGGTAGGTCACAGTGGTATGTTAGAGCCAACAATCAAAGCTATCGAAGCTGTTGATGAATGTTTAGGTGAAGTTGTAGATAAAATTATCGACATGGGTGGACATGCGATTATCACTGCAGACCATGGTAACTCTGACCAAGTCTTAACAGATGATGACCAACCAATGACTACACATACAACTAACCCAGTTCCAGTTATTGTTACAAAAGAAGGCGTAACTTTAAGAGAAACTGGTCGTTTAGGCGACTTAGCTCCAACATTATTAGATTTATTAAATGTTCAACAACCTGAAGATATGACAGGTGAATCTTTAATTAATCATTAATTTATAGAAAATATGTTTCAAATAAGGGATTAAGTTCCCTTGTTTGTTAACTTTTCGTTAACAACATGTATTATCATTTTATTAATTAAATAAATAAAGCTATAATAGCTTTAAATCATATATTTAAAGGAGAAATTAAACATGCCAATTATTACAGATGTTTACGCTCGCGAAGTCTTAGACTCACGTGGTAACCCAACAGTTGAGGTAGAAGTATTAACTGAAAGTGGCGCATTCGGCCGTGCATTAGTACCATCAGGTGCTTCTACAGGTGAACACGAAGCAGTAGAATTACGTGACGGTGACAAATCACGTTACTTAGGTAAAGGTGTTACTAAAGCTGTTGAAAACGTAAATGAAATCATCGCACCAGAAATCGTTGAAGGTGAATTCTCAGTATTAGATCAAGTATCTATCGACAAAATGATGATTCAATTAGACGGTACTTCAAATAAAGGTAAATTAGGTGCTAACGCTATTTTAGGTGTATCAATCGCCGTAGCTAGAGCAGCAGCTGACTTATTAGGTCAACCTTTATACAAATACTTAGGTGGATTTAACGGTAAACAATTACCAGTTCCAATGATGAACATCGTTAACGGTGGTTCTCACTCAGATGCACCAATCGCATTCCAAGAGTTCATGATTTTACCAGTAGGTGCTGAATCATTCAAAGAATCATTACGTTGGGGCGCTGAAATCTTCCATAACTTAAAATCAATTTTAAGTAAACGTGGATTAGAAACTGCAGTAGGTGACGAAGGTGGTTTCGCTCCTAAATTTGAAGGTACAGAAGATGCTGTAGAAACAATTATCCAAGCTATCGAAGCAGCTGGTTACAAACCAGGTGAAGAAGTATTCTTAGGATTTGACTGTGCTTCATCAGAATTCTACGAAAATGGTGTTTATGATTACACTAAATTCGAAGGTGAACATGGTGCTAAACGTAGTGCAGCTGAACAAGTTGACTACTTAGAACAATTAATCAACAAATACCCAATCATCACTATTGAAGATGGTATGGACGAAAACGACTGGGAAGGTTGGAAACAACTTACAGAACGTATCGGTGATAAAGTACAATTAGTTGGCGACGATTTATTCGTAACTAACACTGAAATCTTATCTAAAGGTATCGAACAAGGTATTGGTAACTCAATCTTAATCAAAGTTAACCAAATCGGTACTTTAACTGAAACATTCGATGCGATCGAAATGGCTCAAAAAGCTGGTTACACAGCAGTAGTTTCTCACCGTTCAGGTGAAACAGAAGATACAACAATTTCTGATATCGCTGTTGCTACAAACGCTGGTCAAATCAAAACTGGTTCATTATCAAGAACTGACCGTATCGCTAAATACAATCAATTATTACGTATTGAAGATGAATTATACGAAACTGCTAAATTTGATGGTATTAAATCATTCTACAATTTAGATAAATAAGTGTTGTTTTATATTTAAAATTATTGAGTTCACGCTAAAAGTCTAGGATGTGCATCCTAGAAACATAACCCGTTACAGAGTTGAGGCTGTAACGGGTTTTTAATATGTCATTGTAGTTGATCATTTATAAGTGCATCAATAAGTATGATTTAACTTATATATACAAACTGGTATAATAATGTAAGTATTCAATTGTAAAAGGAGAACGATAATGGCTGAAACAACAAAAAGAGAAGTCGTTACAGGTAATGTAATAGCTATCAGTTCACTTATATTTTTCATATTGTTAATCATTCATAATTTTATCGTGTTAGATGCTACAACAGTTAAAACATTGTTATCACTAGCAGGTCAAAAGACAACGACTAATTCAGTGAATCAAGTATTAAACAGTTTCAGATTTGACGGTGTCATGTATTTATTAGCATATTTATCAGGTGTCATTGCATATTGGAATCGCCATCCTTATTTATGGTGGTTTATGTTTGCAGTATATATTTCGAATGCTTTCTTTACACTCGTCAATTTATACATGGTTGTACAAGCGATACTAGATGTTAAAAGTATGATCGCCATATTACCTATTTTAATTGTAGTGATTGGTTCACTTATTTTAGCAGCATATATGTTAGTCGTATCAATTAAGCGTAAAAGTACGTTCAATCGATAGAAGATTGATAAACAATACGAATATGTGTTATAATTCGATTCGTATATAATGAATGGAGGACAATTTTTATGCATACATTTTTCGTCGTATTATTAATTATAGATTGTATTGCATTAGTGACTGTTGTATTACTCCAAGAAGGAAAAAGTAATGGACTTTCAGGTGCTATCAGTGGCGGCGCAGAACAGTTGTTTGGTAAACAAAAACAACGTGGCGTCGATTTATTCTTGCATAGATTAACAATAATTTTATCTGTAATATTCTTTTTACTTATGATTGGCATAAGTTATCTTGGTTTATAAGGTCCGACGATGTTCATGTCGGGCTTTTTTATTTATAATAAAGAGAAAATGAATGATAGAGATATTGACTAATAAAGGGAAGTCGTTTGATATAAAAATGGTTTATGAATACTTTTGGAAGAGGGATGAACATCATGCAAATTAAACTACCTAAACCTTTCTTTTTCGAAGAGGGCAAGCGTGCAGTATTGTTATTACATGGATTTACAGGTAATTCTTCAGATGTAAGACAATTAGGCCGTTTCTTACAGAAAAAGGGATATACATCTTATGCGCCACAATATGAGGGCCATGCTGCACCACCTGAAGAGATATTAAAATCAAGTCCATACGTATGGTTTAAAGATGTCTTAGATGGCTATCAATATTTAGTTGATCAAGGATATGATGAAATCGCAGTTGCGGGATTATCATTAGGTGGCGTTTTTGCTTTAAAATTAAGCTTAAACAGAGATGTTAAGGGTATTATAACTATGTGCGCTCCTATGGATGATAAGTCATCGAGCACAATTTACGACGGATTTTTAGAATATGCTAGAAATTTCAAGAAATATGAGGGTAAAGATCAAGCGACCATTGATCAAGAAATGGAACATTTCCATCCAACTGAAACACTTGAAGAATTAAGTGCTACAATGAAAGGCGTTAAAGATCAAGTAGATGAAGTGATGGACCCAATATTAGTTGTACAAGCAGAACAAGACAAAATGATTGATCCTCAATCAGCAAATTATATATATGAAACTGTAGAATCTGATGATAAAGATATTAAATGGTATGCGAACTCAGGACATGTAATTACAATCGATAAAGAAAAAGAACAAGTCTTTGAGGATATATACGCATTTTTAGAATCATTAGATTGGTCAGAATAAAAATAAACAAGATAATTAGAAAGGAGGGGCATAATGAATTTAAAACAATCCATCGAAGAAATGATTAAACAACCTGACTACGAACCCATGTCAGTATCAGATTTTCAAGATGCGTTAGATTTAAATAGTGCCGACTCATTCAGAGATTTAATAAAGGTGCTTGTTGAACTAGAACAAACTGGTTTGATTGAACGTACGAAGACAGATAGATATCAACGAAAGCAATCTAGTAAGTCAAACTCGAAATTAGTAAGAGGAACGTTAAGTCAGAATAAAAAAGGATTTGCGTTCTTAAGACCAGAAGAAGAGGGTGTAGATGACATCTTCATCCCGCCCACAAAAATCAATAGAGCCTTAGATGGAGATACCGTCATCGTAGAAGTTCACAAAGGTAGAGGCGACTTTAAAGGCAAGACAGAAGGGGAAGTCAAATCCATCGAAAAACATTCTGTCACTCAAGTAGTAGGTACTTATAGTGAAGCGAAACATTTCGGCTTTGTCATTCCAGATGATAAACGTATTATGCAGGATATCTTTATTCCTAAGGGTCAAAGCTTAGGTGCAGTAGATGGTCATAAGGTATTAGTGCAAATCACTAAATATGCTGATGGTACAGATAACCCGGAAGGCCACATTTCAGCAATACTAGGCCATAAAAACGATCCTGGTGTAGATATTTTATCTATCATTTATCAACATGGTATTGAAATAGAATTCCCAGATAATGTACTTAAAGAAGCTGAAGATGTTCCTGATGAAATTGAGCCTTCTGAAATCGAAGGACGTCATGATTTAAGAGACGAATTAACCATTACAATTGATGGCGCAGATGCTAAAGACTTAGATGACGCCATTAGCGTTAAAAAATTAAAAAATGGTAATACGGAATTAACGGTAAGTATTGCAGATGTAAGTTATTATGTAACTGAAGATTCAGCTTTAGATAAAGAAGCTTATGACAGAGCTACAAGTGTGTACTTAGTAGACAGAGTTATTCCAATGATTCCACATAGATTAAGTAACGGTATTTGCTCATTAAATCCTAAAGTTGATCGTTTAACGTTAAGCTGTCGTATGGAAATCAATGCACGTGGTGAAGTAGTGAACCATGACATTTTTGATAGTGTCATCCATTCTAACTACAGAATGACTTATGATGCGGTTAACCAAATTATTACTGAACAAAATCCAGATGTGCGTCGTCAATATAGTGAAGTCACACCAATGCTTGACTTGGCACAAGATTTATCTAACCGTTTAGTAAATATGAGAAAACGTCGTGGTGAAATTGATTTCGACATTAACGAAGCGAAAGTGCTTGTTAATGAAGATGGTATCCCAACAGATGTACAAGTGCGTGAACGTGGTGAAGGTGAACGTTTAATTGAGTCATTCATGTTAGCGGCTAATGAAACCGTAGCTGAACACTTTAATAAACTAGAAGTACCATTTATCTATCGTGTCCACGAACAACCTAAATCAGAACGCTTGAGACAGTTCTTTGACTTTATTACGAACTTTGGCATTATGATTAAAGGGACAGGTGAAGATATTCATCCGACAACGCTTCAAAATATTCAAGAAGAAGTTGAAGGACGACCAGAACAAATGGTTATCTCAACCATGATGTTACGTTCAATGCAACAAGCGCATTATGATGATGTGAACTTAGGACACTTTGGTCTATCTGCAGAATATTACACACATTTCACATCACCTATACGTCGTTACCCAGATTTAACGGTGCACCGTTTAATTCGTAAATACCTTATTGAACATTCAATGGATAAAAAGGAACAACATAAATGGGAAGATAAACTACCAGAACTTGTTGAACACACATCTCAACGGGAACGTCGTGCGATTGAAGCAGAACGTGATACAGATGAGTTGAAGAAAGCTGAATATATGATTCAACACATTGGTGACGAATTCGAAGGTATCATTAGTTCTGTAGCTAATTTTGGTATGTTCATTGAATTACCAAATACCATTGAAGGTATGGTTCATATTTCAAATATGACTGATGATTATTATCAATTTGATGAACGCCAAATGGCATTAATTGGTGAACGCCAAGCCAAAGTTTTCCGTATCGGTGATGCTGTCAAAGTCAAAGTGACACATGTCGATGTGGACGAACGCATGATTGACTTCCAAATCGTCGGAATGCCATTACCTAAGAATGATAGAAGCCAACGACCAGCACGTGGTAAGACCATTCAAACAAAAACACGTGGTAAATCATTAGATAAATCAAAATCTGATGATAAAGGAAATGGCAAAAATAAGCGTAAACAACGTAAAGGTAAAAATGCACGCCAACAAGATAAAAAAGGCAACACGAAGCATAAACCATTCTATAAAGATAAAAGCGTTAAGAAAAAATCACGTAAAAAGAAAAAATAAGCAGCAAAGAGGTGAGACAGAATGGCTAAGAAAAAATCACCAGGCACATTAGCTGAAAACCGTAAAGCAAGACATGATTATAATATAGAAGATACGATTGAAGCGGGGATTGTGTTACAAGGTACAGAAATTAAATCTATACGTAGAGGTAGTGCCAATCTTAAAGATAGCTATGCCCAAGTAAAACGCGGTGAAATCTATTTAAATAATATGCATATAGCACCATATGAAGAAGGTAACCGATTTAACCATGATCCATTACGATCACGTAAATTGCTCCTTCATAAAAGAGAAATTATTAAATTAGGTGACCGCACACGAGAAATTGGATATTCTATTATTCCGCTAAAATTGTACTTAAAGCATGGTCAATGCAAAGTATTATTAGGTATTGCTCGCGGTAAGAAAAAATATGACAAACGACAAGCTTTAAAAGAAAAAGCAGTCAAACGTGATATGGATCGCGCAGTAAAAGCCCGTTATTAAGCAATACTATTGCTTACACGGGCTACATTTGATATATTAATAAGTGCTTTGTTAGAAAAGTGGTCAAGTAAGAATATTATATGTTAGGTGACTTAGACATTGTTTATCAAGTTTGAGTGACAATGATAATATTATTGTTAACGGCCTGTTTGATTTCTACAAAGTACATTTTATTACGGGGACGTTTATGGATTCGACAGGGGTCCCCAGAGCTTATTAAGCGTGTCGGAGGGTTGTCTCCGTCACTAACACACTCAGTTTATAATAACTGGCAAATCAAACAATAATTTCGCAGTAGCTGCGTAATAGCACTCTGCATCGCCTAACAGCATCTCCTATGTGCTGTTAACGCGATTCAACCTAAGTAGGATATGCTAAACACTGCCGTTTGAAGTCTGTTTAGATGAAAACCAATCAAACTAGCATAATGTTGGTTGTTTATCACCTCTCATTATGCGAAACTCAATGATAAACTACACACGTAGAAAGATATGTATCAGGACCCCTGGACGCGGGTTCAAATCCCGCCGTCTCCATTATATAGCCTGCAACCCATGTGGTTGTGGGCTTTTATTGTATGTAATGTGGTTAGTAGTAAATATTCGATGAAGCTAAAATAAGGGACTTAAATATATGTATTGAGAGACGAAGTGATTATTAGGACGAATAAACAAGTAGAAAAGAGAGTTTTAAGAATGAGTAGAAATGCACTCAAAGCGCTATAAATGCCGGTTATAGCTCAAATAGTATACACGTAACAGATAGTAAAGTACTGCGCAATGAGAAAGTAAAAGACTATATTCAAAGCAAGAAAGATGAGATTATAGACGATACCATTTTAACTGCGAAAGAAACACTATACTTGCTATCACGTTCAGCAGTGAGTGAGGAAACTGAAGTGAAAGAAGTTGTAGTTAAGAAAAGTTCATTTGAAAAGAACCCCGACACAGGACACATGAACCTCGTATATAACGAACATGTGGAATTAGTTGAGGTACCTATAAAAGCGAGTAGTCGTTTGAAAGCCCGTGACCTACTTGGGCGTTATCTTAGTATCTTTACTGATAAAATAGATATGAATATGGCGACACCAGTTTTTATTGATAGCATTGGTCAAGACGATGAAAAGAATGATAGTGATTTAAAAGAGTTGTAAAAATATTTAAATTAAGTAGTGAAAGAGTAAAACAGATATATGAGGAAATATTAGAAAAGCTACCGTGATTGGTAGCTTTTCTAATTTAGTATGTATTCTAATTAATTTATGTATAAATGATTCTTCATCACCATATTTGAATAGAGATTAATCTTTTTAGTATATTTCTCTTTAAAATAATATTACCTGTCATATTATTTGTATTTATTCCTTAAATTATTTTCATTTTTGTAAAAGCTCTAGTTTGATCTATTATTAATGTAATTTAAAAGAAAGATCTACAGAATAAAGAGAAATAATAAATAAGAAAATAATTACAATTTTAACAATGTTATTCCTCCTTTAATTTATATTACTTGAATATAAAATTCGGGTTAATAAGAATGTGAAAGTGTATCTTTATAATGTTTAAGTGTTGATTTTGCATTAAACTCCGACAGTAAATTTCAATTTACAAAAACTTTAATTATCCAAACTTGAATTTATTGTTTAGAATGCTATGTTGATTATGGGAATATAATTTTGTGATTGGGAGTAAATATAAAGCAAATGAATTTTAATATTGTAAATGAGTAAAATACTTGGAACATTGATAATGAGCGCTTTATTCCTTTCAACTGCGACACCTATAGCAAGTGTGCAAGATACTACCCAAAATAACGATAATACAAATATTAAGCAAATTACTGAAAAATCAAATACAGATGATAAAATATTAGATGAATTTTTTAAAAATCCAGAAAGAACTAGCCAAAAAACTATTGATAACTTACCATCTAATTTAAAAGAAGGCACATCTGAAAGAGTTGGTGGATCTTACGCTGTTAAAAAAGTCATAAAAGCTATGATTAAAAATAAAAAAGCTGTGTTTAATGGTGTAAAAGAAATCAGTCCTCGTGCCGGAAAATCATTGGAAAAAAGATGGGATAAATATGTAAATCCTGTATTGAATAATGTATTAAAACAAGAAGAAGCTACATGGGGAAATGTACAAGGACAAGTTTCGCAAGCTTTGATGGGAACCGGTATTAAAGATTCTACTGTAAGAAGCATAGGATTTTGGGTTTCTCAAGTTGGTCAAGCATTAATATAAAAAGAGTGTGATAAAATGAATAATGAAGAATTAGAAACAAGATTGTTATTAATGAAACAATCAATAGAACAATTACAAGAAGAACTAGCGCCAAACTTAAAAACTAGAGATTTAATGTTATTAAGATATATGTATTCATATAAAGAAATTAATATGTTAGATTCTTACTTGTTCCAATTGGCTACTAATAAAGAGCAAGTAACAAAAAAACAATTCAAAACAAAATTGGAAAACATTAGAGAAGTACCAGAAATTCCAATGAGACAAGTAAATGATATATTAGAGGGTTATAAAAATAGTGAGTTATATGTTGAATTAATAAATAGTATCATAAAATAAATAAAAATAGAGCAGTCTGATGACTGCTCTTCTTTTCTTACTGAATATAAAATGTATTAACGACCTTAATAAATATATAAGTAACGTATACTTTAGGAACGAACAGTCATTAATTGATTATATTAATAAATTATATTCAGAACTGTAAATTTGATATAAAGATAATGCTATTCTTTGCCCCAAATTTCTTGTGTTTTTTCAATTTTGACATTTTACACACAACTAAGCAGACAACTTAAACTTTGCTATGACAATACCTATAGCGATTTCTATAAGAATAGATAAATGTATTAATGAACTCTCGCCGTCTCCATTATATAGCCTGCAACCCATGTGGTTGTGAGCTTTTTTGATTTGATTCACAAATAGTGTATTGCACCAATCAACTTCATTTAGTTATACGCGTATTTCATGATAAAGTTTCTCAGCGTATGGCAGTAGTTCGGGAATATAGTTACGTGCATAGCCTTCAATAAATCGTAATGTTTGAGAATCTGTAAGGTCATCATATTTTTCAATATACTGAATTAATATCTTTTTAAAATCATTTATTTCCATTTCTTCTGTATTTTTACTATGTGCTAATTTTAAGAATGCTATCAGTACTTTTTGATATTCTTCGAGTGTTATACCTAAATCCAAACATAAAAGACTAATTGATTTTGTGTTGTAGGGATGATGACCTATGATTTCAGCTAGTTCTGAAATAGCTTGATAAAGTAATGTAATATCATCTTTATTTTCGAACACGATTATTCACTCCTAAATATATAGTTTTATCTAATAATTGGACTATATTTTCAGTTTAGAGTATTTCATATAGAGTTGTTGTGGATTTCTTAAGTGTCCAATTCTAATACATAAGTGTTATAAAGGGACCATTTATATTAATGGTTATGAAATATTAAAAATATCATTGAATAATTTAACTTCATCACTTTGATGACGGAACAACTAAAGTTTGTTAATGTTTTAATAAAAGAGGGTGCTAATATGGCAAAGTATTTTACTTCAATTAAATTAGGTTTGTACCTATTATTATTAATCATATTGCAACCAATTATTTTCCATTTATTAAATCTGAACCAATCTAAAATTTTTAGTGTAATAGGACATTTGATGTTTATATTGATTGGTATTTTATTAATTTATATTCATGCTCAATTTAATAAAAATAATTGAATTCGTATAGCATTGAGCTAAATAATTCATTATTATGACTTTGTTATAACGCTTATTAAAGGATGATTAGATGCTACCTCATATATTAATGTGGACTGTTACCATATTAGGAATGATATATATTGTTTATAATTTTATATTAGCTAAATCCATAATTAATATTTTCTTTGCTATTTTATTTCAATCAATTTTGTTATTCTTAATTCGTTTCTTTTGGTTAGATCATTCATTTGGCGATGCATTTATACATTCGTTTGACTTGCTTACGATTATTGTGGTTGTGGTATATGTTATATATCAATTAATGGGTGATTCATCTGAAAATTAATACTATGTATAAGAGGGGGATTTTATGAAAGATTCATTATTTTGGAAAAAATCTTTTATTCCTGTTTATTTCATAGTCGCGTTATTATCATTTATTCTGTTTAAATTTTATATCGAGACGGATAATATGGCTATTTATTTGATGGTTTTCTATTTATTTTGTTTAGGAATAGCGTCTATTATTATTAACGCCAAGCAAAATAGGTGAGCTCTTATATTGTTTATTGAATGTAATATCACATCATAATATGAAGGATGATTATTATTAGTATATATGTGGCAATAATTTTAGGATTATTATTTATATTAATATATGCAACGTTTTGGACATTTTTATATCAATTAAATTATAAGCGTATGAATAGGGGACAGAGTTTGAATAAAACGCAAATTAAAATTAATATGTTTGGACATGGTGCAATTGCATTAGTATTAGTGGTAATAGCAATATATTTATCATATTTAAAATAGAACTTATATTATTATTGAAAAGTTACCTTCAATGGTAGCTTTTTTATTGTTTTGTAGAAAATTTTTATGAAAACACATAGATAGACATATTTTAAAATCTGCAAAAGGATAGACGAATTCAACAATATGGTGCTTGTATTACTATATGGTAGACGGTATCATACAAATAGATATCAGACGATTATAAAAAGGGAAGTACTTGAATAAATGAAATACGATACAAATAAAAAGATGACTAAGTTTGCAGAACGAACATTAAAAGAATTTGCTAAAATACTCTTTTGGACATTGAAAACTAAACCATTGGAGAAAATTACTATTAATGAGTTGTGTGAGAAAGCCAACTATCCAAGAGCAACCTTTTATAATTATATTGATGATATTAATGATCTTTTAAATTATTGTTGGCAAAGAATAGCTAGTGATATGGTCGTTGACAATTATGATTCACTTACGCCAGAAAAAAGACCTTATATACTATTTGAGCGTTGTTACGACTATTTAAATGGATACAGAGATAATATTGAAAAAATTATGACACATAATACTAATGATGGCCGATTTGCTGAATCGTTAAGAAAATATATTAGGCAACAGATTTATACTATTCTAGTAACTTGTCCACCTTCTAAAAAGTATCAATTATCATATGATCAGATGTCAGAACATTATGCCAACACCATTCATATGATTTTGGACTGGAGTTTTATTCGCAAAAATCAGATGGATAAAGAAGAGGCAATGGAGGCACTACGTTATTTAATAGGTGGGATACAGTAGTTATAAATCAGTTGTTTGGTGAAATGAAGAATACCATTTAGTTGAAAAATTAGTGACAGATTCTTTCTCTCTATCAATGCGACATTGAAATATAGCATTAATACAAAGAAAATACAGAAATGAAACGAGACAAATCAAGGAGGAAGATATTTATGGTATTACAAGAAAAATATACACTAAATAACCAATTAGAAGTGCCAAAAATTGCTTTTGGAACATGGCAAATTTCTAATGAAAATGTGATATTAGCAGTGAAAGAGGCACTTGAAATAGGCTATCGTCATATTGATACTGCTATTCATTATGAAAATGAAGAAGGTGTAGGTAAGGCAATTCGTGAATCTAGTATTCCAAGAGAAGATATTTTTGTCACTACAAAGATTCCGCCAGAGGTAAAAACCTATGAAGGCGCTAAAGCTTGTATTGAGAATTCTATTGAAAGATTGGATATTGGAGTAATTGATCAAGTATTAATTCATTCGCCGAAACCTTGGAGAGAACTTCTTGTAGGTAGTCCTAAGCCATATTTTGATGAAAATCTTGCAGTATGGAAAGCAATGGAAGAAGCGGTAGAAGAAGGTAAGATTCGTTCTATTGGTGTTTCTAACTTTGAAATAGCAGACTTAGAAAATATTCTGAAGAACGGGAAGATTAAACCTGCAGTTAATCAAGTTGAAGTACATATTGGACTTACACCTAGGGATATTATGGAATACTGTGAAAAGCATGATATTTTGATTATGGCTTATTCACCTAATGCCACAGGCAAACTGATAAACGATCCGGTTGTTAAACGCGTTGCTGATAAATATGGCGTATCTGTACCACAATTATCTATTCGATATGACTTGCAAATTGGTGTTTTACCACTTCCAAGAAGTACCAATCCTGTTCATATGAAAGAAAATGCAAATCTTGATTTTGTTATCTTAGAGGAAGATATGATTACTTTAAGTAAGGTGAAAGAAAGACATAATTTGTGGTGGCGTCGGGTAAGTAAAGTAATAAGAAATATTCGAAGCTTTGGTAAAAAGTAAAAAATAAGGTGTCCTTTGAAAATGAAAGGACACCTTATTTAATATTGCATAATGTTATGTAATTTCGTTTTAAATTAGAATAGGATTGTTTTATGTTACATTACTATTATTTCGTGGTAAATATTATTAAAAGCCTATGGAGGTCATATGTATGGATTTGATAGGTAAAATAATAGCTTTTATCATGACAACGATTTCTAATTTGTTAGGATCTAGCGATTTATTCAGAGATATAAAAAGCGGTTTAAAATCATTAAAGGATTAAAGATTTATTGATAAAAAAATAGAATTAGAGTGTACGACTCAACCTGCAATGCTTAGAATTGTGGGTTATTTTTATACTATTATTTATATTTTAGAAAAATTAAAAATCCCGCTCCTAACATGTTAGGAAAGCGGGACTTGAATCATAGTTTCAATATTATATAGTTAGTTCGGATTACTATGTTTTAACCAAAGTTAATTTGAAGCGGGCATTGTGTTCTGACCACTAGATTGTGATTGTTGTATATTCTGTCCAGTGGATTGTTGCGGTTGTTGAGATTGCGATTGTTGTTGATTTTGGCCATTAGATTGTTGTGGTTGCTGATATTGTGATTGTTGTTGATTTTGACCATTAGACTGTTGGGATTGACTTCCTTGTTGTGCATTTTGCCCGTTATTTTGAGTAGGTGTCTGTTTATTTTGCTTAGGCTTGCTTTGAGATGAAGATTGCTTTTTAGTTTTATCTTTCTTTTTATCCTTATCTTTTTTTGAATCTTTCTTTTCTTCGTCGTAATCTTTGATATTATCTTTCTTAGGGTCATTAGATCGCTTATTTTTAGAGTTCTCTTTGTCTTTTTTTGAGTCATTTGATTTTTTATGTTCAGTTTTTTTATGTTCATCTTTTTGTTCAGAATCTTGGTTGCCACAAGCGCCTAAAATTAAACAACTTGATAATAAAATAAAAAAGGGTTTCTTCATGTCTCAATCTCCTTCATTTATATTATTTGGCTACAATGTGTTAATAACATTGTGGTGTCATTCTAACGTATAGCGATATCAAATTTAAAGTGATATCATATCAGGGCAATATTTCAAAATATAAAAATGCCACCCCGAAAATGAGTGGCATTGATTTGGTACGTATTTATCTTTTAATGTGATCACGATGTTAATATTTTATTCTGACTCTGAACTACTGTCACTAGGTGCACTTGAAGGCGCGCTATTTGATGTAACGTCATTAGATGATTTTGGTGTGTTTTCACTATTTGGTACAGCTGATTTTGACTCTTGAGGTTCACTTTCTTTCGGTGCTGAAGATGATGAATCTTCTTTAGATGGTGTTGCTTTTGACGAACTACTACTAGCGTCTTGATGACTGCCAGTGTTTGATGAAGGTGATGCAGATGATGAAGTTGAATTACCGGTATTACTTGATGAAGTGTCATCCGCTGAACCTGATGTGGCAGATGAATCACTTTCGTTGTTATTAGTATCATCATCTTTGTTATCTTTTGTAGATGTTTTAGCATCAGACAGATCTACAGTTATACTTTTAGCACTGAATAAGCTAGATGTGATTTCTAGTTTTTTATCTTTAGTATTAGCAACTTTTTCAGAAACATCGAAGACAACTTTTCCTTCAGCAGTACTGTCAGGATTAATTTGTTCTAAGAAAAATGAATTAGTGATACTTCCGTCATCACTTTGGTTAGCAGATACTGAACCAGTGGCATCTGCTTCAAATGATTTATCTCCAGATTTTAATTTAAACATTTGACTATCGATTGTTAATGCTTTGTCTCCCTTATTCTTAATTGAAACATCTGCGACAACAAATGTATCTTTCGCATTAGTAGGTGCAATTGAAGGACCAACGGCTTTAGTATTTTCAATTGATTTAACTTTAACTTCTAAATCACCGTTTTTAATGGTATCACCGATTTTATAATTTTTTGTACCGGTAGCATGATGTTTGAATCCACCATTCATACCAAAGGTTAATGCAACAATGCCAATAATAATTAAAATAAAGAAAACGAGACAACCTACACCAACCCAAATCCATGGTTTCTTAGATTTAGACTTTGCATACTTTTGCTTTTCCTGTTGTCTTTGAAACTCTTGGAATTGTTCCCATTGTTTTCTTTGCTGTTCTTCATTATAGTTTTCTTCCATTCAACATAGCTCCTTTATTTGTAATTTACATATATATTAATAATACTGTTATGACAGGGTTTTTAGTAATCACTTTTAGTTATAAAGGTTGATAACTTAAATTACTTTTTATCAATTTTAAAATGACAATAGATTGTATAGACACTAATTTGTTATATAAGACAATTTTATCTGATATATAAATAGAAACTATAAAGTTATTCGTGTAATTTTGAATTGATATAGAACAATTGGTACTATAAAGTTGAAAGAATGAAATAAATAATTTTAATGAGTTGCATTCTAACAAAAGGAGAATTGATATGACCTTTTTCATTATCTTCTTCCCAGTATTTGTGTTTATCATACTCAACCTCTTTAGCCAAAATAAGAAGGAAAAAAATAATGATTAAAATATTACTTAAGAAACTGGATAAGATTGTTGTGTTTCTATCGAAGGAGACTATCTATGAATAATCAAACAAAATATTTTCATCATGTTGAACATCGTAAATTTCAAAATAGTTCTAAGACAACATTATGGTTATCTTTAATTATCACGCTCTTTTTTACAATAGTAGAATTTGTAGGAGGGATCGTATCTAATTCGCTTGCATTGTTATCAGATTCATTTCATATGTTGAGTGATGTGCTTGCTTTAGCACTTTCCATGGTAGCAATATATTTTGCAAGTAAAGCACCTACTAAGAATTATACTTACGGTTTTATGAGATTAGAAATTATAGTGGCCTTTTTAAATGGTTTGGCTCTTATAGTAATTTCACTAGGTATTATGTATGAGGGGATTATGAGAATTATTCATCCAAGACCTGTAGAAAGTGGTCTTATGGTTGTCATAGCTATTTTAGGGTTAGTCGTTAATGTTGTTTTGACATTGATTTTAGTAGCGTCTTTAAGAAAAGAAGATAATATTAATATACAAAGCGCATTATGGCACTTTTTTGGTGATTTATTAAACTCTGTAGGTGTCATTGTAGCAGTAGTACTCATTTATTTAACGGGATGGAATATGATTGACCCGATTATTAGTCTTATTATTTCATTAATTATATTTAATGGTGGATTTAAAATTATTAAAAATGCATGGAAAGTATTAATGGAACGTGTGCCTGACGGTTTCAACACAGATATCATTATTGAAGATATGAGATCAGTAGAAGGTGTCATTGATGTTCATGAATTCCATTTATGGAGCATTACAACCAATCATAGTTCTTTAAGTGCGCATGTTGTACTTAGTGATGAATATATTAAGTCTCCATATGAAACAATAAATAAAGTTTCTAAATTACTGAAAGATAAATATGGATTAAGACATGTCACATTGCAAATAGAGAATATCCATCTCAATCATTTAGATGAAGCATATTTTAAACAATACGAAGAAGCATAGATATTAAAAATCTTTGCTCAGAATTATAAAAACATGACAATAAATGAGTAGGTGGAAATCTAATGGATAAAAATAAAGAGTTCCGCTTTTTAAAGGGAAATATGACAAATCTTTATTTGAAACTTACGAATTTATATGAAATCTTACTTAAAAATTCGTCGTGCAATGTCAATGATGAAAAAATGATTTTATTGAATGAGGTGGATCATTTATTAGTCAATCTCAGTTTTTATTGTCATATTCATGATGATTATATTAATTTAAATATTGAATTTATTGCTCCTATGAGAACGTTTTATTTATTAGCTAGGGAATGCTTAATTAGTGAAAATGTAAATATGGATGATATTCACCCATATGTATATGAAATGGAATCAGTATATGACCAAGGTATTAATATATTAAACGAAATGTTCAATGCAAAGTAATCAAATCCTCTCTTTGTATTAGAAGAAATCTTACTTAGAAACTATTTTGCATATAAAATAAATCACATTTATAAATTCTATGTATTAGATTAATTTAAAGCTGATTTTAATACAAATAGCAGTTCACAATTTTTGAAAATAAAATAAATTTAAAAGAATTTACTAAAAAGGCTTTACTTTTCTCAAAATAAGCGTATAGTTGTAATTAAGTAATCAAGTACGTGAAGTTAATTGAGAGTTATTTATAAGAATACACTCCTTTTGATTCAATGAAATTTGTTACAAATATTTAGTGCAAAAGCACGCGGAGGTATTCTATATGAATAACGGTACAGTTAAATGGTTTAATTCAGAAAAAGGTTTTGGTTTCATCGAAAGAGAAGATGGAAGCGACGTATTCGTACATTTCTCAGCAATCGCTGAAGAAGGATACAAATCATTAGAAGAAGGACAAAAAGTTGAATTCGACATCGTTGAAGGCGATCGTGGAGAACAAGCAGCTAATGTCGTAAAAATGTAATAACATTTTCAAAGCAACCGTTATGGTTGCTTTTTTTATGCCATTATTTAATTAGAATTATTTAAATATGAAAAACACTCCCAGTTCATTAATGAAATTAGGAGTGTTTAGTATAAATATAATATATAAAACAAAAAACTATCAATCAATGTTAATACTTAATAGATTTTAATTTAAAATTTTGCGTTATGCATAACATTAAGATTAAAAATTTTAGTTTGTCCACAGTTTTCGCAATACGTAGCGAAAGCTTCGATGCCGTTAGATTGATTTGCTGCTGTAGGAATAAAGAACACATCTTCTGAAAATGTAAGTTTAGGATTTGAACAGCAAACTGTACGTCTTCTTGAATTATAGAAACGTTGAATTGTTTCTAGTTCTTCCTGGCTAAATTTTGTGTCTCTCATGTTAATCACATCCTTTCCTCAGTTATGTATATGAATAAGGATTACTATCATAAAGATGTTACAACATGGTTTGCGCAAAAATAACAATTGGCTATCTATTAAAGTACAAAATTGATATTAAATAGAGTTTAATACAATTAAGTACAATTTTGTTGGATTTTGCTTAAGTGTTTGAAAAAACAGCTTAAATGTAGTTAACATCTAAGCTGAGATTTTTAAGTACGATGATTAATTTGCTTTATCACCATCTACGCGTTCTTTATTTCCTTTGTCATCTTGAGATTTAGGATTGTCTTTCTTTTTAGCACTATCCTTCACTTTTTTGACTGTATCATCATTACTACTCTTAGAGTCTTTTTTATCTTTTTGTGTTGATTTCTTTTCATCTTGTTTTGAATCATGATCACTTTGACTACATGCACCTAAAACTAAAAAACTACATAGAACCAACCAAAATAATTTTTTCATATAATCCTCCTAAGATTCTTAATTATCTTAAGTTTACTACATATTATTGTTATTTTACATCTTTTTCTTTTTTTAAAATTGTGAATATTTTTATTAATTTGTATAAAGAAATGTAATGATAATTCAAAGTATTTTATTATAATTAAAAAAAACGCCAACGATAACTTTAATAATGACGAAAATTAAAGTTAAGTTGACGCTAACAAGAAGTAATGTTAAACACTCACAAAGTTTAACAAATTTAGATTACCATAAATATAAGCCTTTTACCACTTTATTATATTGATAATTAGAAAAGGAAAATTAAACTTCAAGTTATATATTTTATATAGTTGAATGGAACTTAAAATTACAAAAGATTTAAATTTGAAAATGATATGAGTATTAGAAAAGATGTGAAATCAAAAATATTGTGTATTGTTCAATGTGTGCTATTAAATTTTTGTTTTCTATATTTAGACAACACTTATGAATGATCAAAGATATTTAATTCTGCATTATGAGTATCAGCTGACACATATAGTAGGGGATCATGTACATGGGTAATTTGATTATGTGTGTCGATTTCAGCTAGTATTTTAAAACTTCCGTTATTTTGTGGTTCAACAATAGAAATTTCATTGTCATTTCGTTGGATTGCAAATTGTCTTTTTGAATGATTGTTAATTTTCCATTCTGCCACGTTCTTTATACCTCCTATAGAGAAATTCATTTCCAAACAAATCGAACATATATTGACTTAATGATAGATGAATTGTATTAGCCAAAACTTTTTTCAATATCAGTAAATGCTTTTGTTGTCATTTTGATATCGTTGATTTGGTTATCTTCAATTTGACCATCAATATAACCGTGTTCAATTAGAACTTTTAAATTTTCAACAAAGTCATCGTAATTTCGATCACAAAAATAATCATCTTGAGTCGTTATAGAATCCTTAAAATGATTGGCTTCTTGTTCAGTTTGTCCATCATTAGAACGTTCCATGTATAATTTATAAAATTTTGCGATGGTATATTTTTGTTCTTTAGTTAGTTCGTCCATATTATTTTCCTCCCCAATATTACACTAAATATCTTTTACCCTATATTTTCAACTTACAAAACGAATTACGCATTCAATTACTGACAAAATTATGACTCTTTTGCTTTTTTGACACCATCTTGAACGGCATTCGCAAATTTATAGAACGTTTTTGTATAATTATCAGGATTAGAACGAACTTTTCTACTTAGCTTATGATTTTTGAAAAACTGTTCTCTTTGTTTTGTGGTTAATTCTAATTGCACACCTGAGTCATTTTCATTCTCATTGACAAAGTTTTTAGACGATTTGGCATCAATCTCATTTGGGCTTTCTTTAACAGTAAATCCTTTATGTCGAAGTGATTTGGCTATAGATTTGGCCATTTTTTTATCTTTACCACCAACAAAAACGATAGGGTCATCCCCTGAAAAACCATGTATTGAAACAGTTTGCTCAGCAGTTTTTAACATTTGATGTAATTTAGGTTCATCATAATTCGTAGATGTAATGTGAAGTTGATCATTATTTTTCTTACGTAACCCTTCAAATGAATAGAAATCATAGTGACCTACATTAGAAATACGGCGCGCAAGTTCTGTTGTCCCTGGTTCAATACCGCCACCATGTATGGCAGTGACTAAAATATCGTGATGTTTACGCTCTTTTGTGACAATTCTCCAGTCCTTATGCTCTTTGGTATTTGTTTTAAGTTCTTGAAAATTATTGTATCGATCTAAATTCGATTGATTCATGTTTTTTCGTGTATTATAAAATATTAAAGCCACAATCAAGATTGCGATGACTATTAATATGATTGATAAATAGTACAATTTAGTATAAAGACTCGTGTTCCTTTTCATACTCTCTCCTTAATAATCAATTTTTGATTTATAAATCATATCAATTTTTTAATACGTTTAACAAGTAATTTGACTACAACTACATATTAATTATATTAATTAAAATATTTCTCAAAACCTAAAAATACGAAATAATAATAACTTCAATTATATCAAGGCGTCCACTATAATATTCTTTTTATTTAGTTAATGTAAAATAACGCTAAATATTAACAATTTCTTAATGTTAACGTGGTAATATGTAGTTAAAGGGATGTGATGATATGGATAAAGAATTATTAAGACGATATTTAAATGACGATGGTTTCAAAGCAGTTGCGGTAGTATTTGGGAATAAACGTGTCATTTTAGAAAACGATATCCACGTTGATTATGAACATGAGGTCATTATTTATCCTATGAAGAATTGCACAAGAATTATTCCATTTGGGGCGATATCTTATCTTGATTTATTAGAAAAAAATGACCAGTTTGTTAATTATTTTAAAGAAGTCTAATCGCATGAAAAAAACGCCTTACTCATCATTTGTAAAATGACTTAAATAGAGTAGGGCGTTTTAATATGTTTTCACTAATTTTAAATGGTATTCGTCTGTAAAGTTATCTTTAAGTGCATAAGGTGAAATGATATACATACCGTGGTCGGTTACTGCATTTTGTCTTACACCTTCTTTATAGGCTTGGTAGATAATTTTTGTGCAGTAAGTGAAATGTTTACTTTTAAGATTTAATGTTACTAAATATCTATGATCAGTATTTTCGTAGTTATCTTTAGTCCATTGAGCAGCTTTTATACCGGCACCAGGCTTAGCGCAACGATATATTTTAATCCAGTCATCTTTACCTTCACCAAATCTTGATTTAAATGATTCAAATGATTCAGTGATAGGTTTGTCACCAGGGCCTTCAATTTGCAATACGGTATCATGATCAATGGCAATGCTTGAATGACCAAAAAAGCCGAATAAGACAGGACCTTTAGTTATAATGATATCTCCAGGTTGCAGTTGGAAGTCTTGTTTTGATTTGGACATAGAAGTATCTTCGGCATTAGCAATATTGCTATGCAAAGGTGATAAGGTCAAGCATATATTGAGGATTATAGTAAAAATTAATATGTATACGAACTTTTTATACAATGATTAAAGGCTCCTTTATAAATGTAAAATACATAAAAATTAATATAGTATTAAAATAAAACGTTCAGCTACAAGGCAACTGAACGTATTTTTTCAGGACTAGAGTCCGAATAACAATGTATAAATCAACATTGCTAATCCAAAAATGAAGAATACAATGGTGAAACCAAGATAAGATTCCTTCTTAGATTCTTTTTTAGTTTTAAGCATGATAGCTAGAATGATTGCGCCAGCTATGATAAATATAACTGAAAGCCAAAAGAGAATTGTAAAATGCAAGCTCATTTTTTAACCTCCTATCTCTTTAAAGAAAATCATAAAAAATTGGATAAATGTAATACAGTGTAAGAATAATATTAATAAAGAAAAGAACTTCACTTAATAAGTCCTTAATGGTAATAGCAATAGTAAAGCTAATCATCATAATCAAACCGCATACAATTAATCCAGGCACTAACCATAAGGTTTCGTCTAGGTTTGTATTATAAGTAATAATCACATTAAAAATAATAAGTAATATCGTTAAAATGATATTGATTGCATGTAAAATGTATCGTTTCATAGGTGCTTCACCTCTGGAAAATGCATCTTTGATTTTAAAACTCTTATTCTTATCATATCATTAATTGAGATTTGGTAAATATAGAAATGATATAACTATCGATTAAATGTGAATAAAAAATGAGAAATTAATTGAAGAAATATTAAAAATTAATAAAAAATGTGCAAAATTGAATTTTGCACATTTACAATCTCGAGTTTTCTGATAAGATTAAATACAAATCAGCTATAGATTAAGATAAGGGGGTAAGTGATATGACATTTTATGATTTTATTATAGGTTTTATTAATGATGATACACCATTTGGAAGTTTAGCTAACTATATTAATAAAGATCACAAATTCCCAAAAGATGAGAAAAATAAGTATGTTATTCGATCGTATGTGTTATCTAATTATAAGGACCCTCAACTTATTGAAAGCACCAATAGAGCGATTAGTTTATATCAACTAACTTAAGTAATACCAATTTTGTTGGTTTAAAGCATGCCAAACGTCTTTCGTTTTAAAATTAATATCATTATTTTTGATACTAAACGGCTTTATGATGTCGTTATCTAACCAGGTGTTAATGAGCTCATTTGGTACGCCGTCTAATAACATATCACTCTTACTAACAATAAAACATTCCCAATCAAGTGATACATTTTGCGGGTTCACATAATTGTAATCATGAGACTCCATTTTATTTAACACTCCTTTAACAAATGTAAATCTAGTGTTAAGTTATACCCTTTTTATGGTTAGCCAAACCCTATTAAACAGTTAATTTATCAATATATTGTTGATTTACTAACGGCTTTAGTAGTGATTTAATGGTATTAGATAAACAACTCGTTGTAATCGAATGAATTGTGAATAGTAGTTTAGTAGAGGTGTGAAAATTGACAAAGATTTTATATTTAATGAGACATGGTCAAACAGTTTTTAATTTAAAAGGTAAAATTCAAGGGGCAAGTGATTCCCCCTTAACAGACCGTGGAATTGAACAAGCTCAAGCCGCTGCTCGTTATTTTAAGAATAATAAGATTGAATTTGATGACTTATTTACATCTTTTCAGGAAAGAGCGTGTGATACACTTGAGAATGCTGTACCTAACCATCAACAAAAATAAGTTCGGTTAAAAGGTTTAAAAGAATGGCATTTTGGTGTATTTGAGGGAGAGAGTATTGAATTACTTAAGAAAATCAAACAGCCTAAAACGCTTTATGGAGATTATGTAGTTCCTTTCGGTGGAGAGTCACGTTTACAAGTAGAACAACGTATGACAGATACGCTAACTGATATTATGGAACATCATAGTGGTAAAACAACGTTAGCTGTAAGTCACGGTAGCACTATAGGACTTTTCATTAGAAAGTGCTTGGGTTATGAAGAGGGCAGTTCGTATGACATAGGAAATTGTCATATTTTAAAATTTGAATATCAAGATGGACAATTTAATTTTATTGAATTGATCGATCCTACTATATAAAAATAAGCTCGACGTTGCAATTTTGGCAATGTTGAGCTTTAAATGTATCTTATAGCGTGAATCTGTTTTAAATATTTAAATGAATAGTGTGTGCATTGTTCATTTATACTTTTTAATCAAACGCAAATATTAGCTATTTCTCAAATCATAAGATAACCAATGTTCATCAAAGTATTCGTCACCAATTTTACTAGCATTTTTCTCAAAACCAAGATTTTCAAATCCTAGAGAACTAAAAAATACTTTAGCACTGATGTTACTAGAAGTAACGGATGTAAGTATCGTTTCTAAGTTCTTTTGATCCGCATAATGAATAATATAATTGATTAATTCTCTGTTAATTACTTCGTCATTATCTTTTACAAAGTTATTTAAGATGATTGCTTTGTGTTGTTTGCCTACATATTTACTTTGTCTCAATGTTGCAGTTGCAACTAGAACATCATCTCCAAAAGCACCAAAAACATTGATATGACTAGTTTCTGAAGATAAAATTTTTGTCAAAGCATCGTCGGATACGTGATCCAAATAATAGCGATCCCATGAATATGTGTGGTGTTCCCCTGATAAAAGTGTTTTATATGATGCTAAATCATCTAGGGTTAATGTACGTATGTTGTTCATAGTGACCTCCTGATTCAAAGGGTTGATTAATTTGAAGTGGCTAATTAATTACATAATAAAATATTTAATAAAAACTTTCAATAATAATTTAAAAACAGCCAAAAACACTTTTAACAACTTTGATAAAATAATTATTTAATTACTTGTTTGCATATATTATATATTCAGTATACCAAAATTATTGGTAGGATGGGGGAAATTACTTAAAGAGTTAATATAAAAATAGGCACGTTCAACTAAGAACGTGCCTTTCGTATTCAATCTTTTAAACGCTATTTTTATTTAGTCTTCTACTTTAACATTTAAATTAACATCGATATTACCGCGTGTTGCTTTAGAATATGGGCAAAAGTCATGTGCGTCTTGAAGATATTTTTCTGCATCTTCTTGAGATAATACATTCTTCACTTTTGCATCAATATCTACGCTTAATTTTGGACTTTCAGCGTCTGGATCATCTTCTAATCTTACTGTAAGAGTTACTTCTGGTTCTGCATCACGTACTTTGTTTTGTTTTAAGATTAAATCAAAAGCACCATTAAAGCATGATGCATAACCTGCAGCAAATAGTTGCTCAGGATTTGTTGCTTTACCATCTGCTTGTTGAGGTGGTAATACATCTACATTTATCGCATTATCATCAGTTTGAACGTGTCCTTTACGTCCACCAACGTTTGTTGCTTTAGTTTCATATTGAACTGCCATATATGATTACCTCCTATATTTTGTATATATTATTTTTATACCCGCAAATATTTATCTCAATCATATATAAATCTTTTTCTAAGATGTACTAAGCAATCGCGCTTTATGGCGGTTTGATATGATTTGGTTTAAAATAATAAAAAATAAATGATGTATTGAATGAAATGAGGGATTGATATGAGCAAGGTAGATATAGCCGTAACGATTGCGCCTGAAGATGCAACGATAAGTGATTTGTTTAAAGATTTAGAGTTCTATCAAGATAGTATTGATATTATTGAATTAAGGATAGATCAATGGACTGATGTTACAGGAGTTAAACAAGTTATCAATGAGTTAAAGGAATTGCCATTTGAATTTAAAGTATTAATCACATATAGATCTAATTCCCAAGGAGGTAAGGGTCATGTGAATGAAATGGAATATCAAAATGTGATTCAAAAGCTTATTAATGAATCAGGATATGAGATGTTAGACATTGAATGGGATGACAAAAAAGATAAAAATACTTATTTATCATTCATAAATAAGGCACATCAAAAAGGCATTCAAGTGGTACTATCACATCATAATTTTAATGAAACACCGTCATTAGAAGAATTAAAATTCACTTATTATAAAATGCATCAATTTGAAGCAGACTATTTAAAAGTGGCTGTCATGCCAAATGACGAAAAAGATGTATTACATCTATTAGAAGCGGTCAAAGACTCTGCTGATGCTTTAAATCAACATATTATTGGCATAGCAATGTCTGATATTGGCATAGTTAGTCGCACGGCACAGGGCGTATTTGGTGGTACTGTATCCTATGGTTGTTTAAATGAACCGCAAGCTCCAGGACAAATTCACATAGAAGAATTGAAAAAACAAATAGATTTCTATAATAAGTAAGTAGACAATTTGAACAAAGCCTAAATATATTTTATAATTGATAAAGATTATCAATGAACGAAGAAGGAGCGATATGATTGGAACTACAAGATGCAATATCAAATAGAAGAAGCGTCAAGAAGTTTAAACACGATATGACTATCGATGATAATGCTTTATATGAAGCTATAGAAAAAGCTACCGATGCTCCTAACCATGGTATGAGAGAACCTTGGCGAGTTGTACATGTTGCTAAAGATAGATTAGGAAATATGAGTGAAGATATTACACGCTTTGCTTTCCCAGATAGTCCTGAAAAGCGAGCAGATCATTATGATAAAGTGACGAAATTAGGCGGTATGTTGTTGTTGATTATGAAAGCTGATCCAAGACAACGTCAAAATAGAGAAAATTACTTTGCATTCGGTGCATTTGCCCAAAATTTAATGTTATTACTTTATGAAGCGGGTATCGGTACATGTTGGAAATCGCCTGCATATATTTTTGAACCTAAAATACGTAAAGCATTAAATATTGAAGATGATGAAATTTTAGCAGGATTCTTATATCTTACCGA
Source organism: Staphylococcus sp. KUGN1 (assembly GCF_045984185.1). NCBI lineage: Bacteria > Bacillati > Bacillota > Bacilli > Caryophanales > Staphylococcaceae > Staphylococcus > Staphylococcus sp. KUGN1. Next base: position 304,799 of record NZ_JBJQIL010000001.1, read on the forward strand.
TTTAGAAGAACCAATGACAAAAGCTAAACGTAAGAATAGAGATTTAATCTCAGAGTATTAAAGTGATTATATAGAGCTATAATCAAATAAGGTCGAGACCATAACTAAGTCATAAACCATAAAGTGGTTACTTATGATACTTAATTAGTGTCTCGACCATTTTTGTATATTATTTATTGAATGTTTCGTCTAAGAATGATTCTACTTGTTCAGGTGATTTAGCGTTTGCTGAGTGTAAATGAGCTAACTTTTCACCATTTTTAAATACTAAAATACTTGGAATACCCATAACATCATTTTCAGCAGTTACATCTTCTAATTCATCACGATTAACAGTATACCATTCATAATCTTTATATTTTTCAACGATAGGGTCTATCCACATATCCATTGCTTTACAATCAGGGCACCAGCCTGCTTCGAATTTGACGATGACAGGTTGATCGTTTTGGACAGTGTTGTTAAATTGTTCAGTTGTTTTAATACTTTCCATTTATAAAAGCTCCTTTGAAAAAGTTTAGTAAATTTATTATAACGGATGGAAATACTTAAATAAAAAAATAAGCTTAAAAAGTAGAGCGTTTTCTAAAATAACATGATATATTGGATTTAAGAGATAAAGGAGGCAAATCGATGATTAAATTTTACCAATATGCTAATTGTACAACTTGCAAAAAAGCAGCTAAATTTTTAGATGAATACGGTGTAAGTTATGAACCTATTGATATCGTTCAACATACACCTACGAAAAATGAATTTAAAGAAATAGTAGATAAAACTGGTGTAGATACTAAAAAATTATTTAATACGCACGGTGCCAAATATCGTGAATTAGATTTAAAAAATAAATTAAATGACTTATCAGACGAAGAACGTTTTGAATTACTTGCTTCAGATGGCATGTTAGTGAAACGTCCGTTAGCTATATTAGGTGATAAGATTACATTAGGCTTTAAAGAAGAAGAATATAAAAATACTTGGTTATAAAAGTAGATTGTTTCAAATTATAAAAAGTGAACTTTCATTTTAATAAAGTTATAAAAATAGCAATTTACATTTTTAAACCCGAATATTTTAAGGTTTAAAATTTTTAGATAATAGTTGATTGATAATTGCGGGTATGGCATCATTAAAATGTACTTAAAATTAGGAGGGGATTTATCGTGGCAGTACCAAACGAATTTAAATACTCTAAAGAACACGAATGGGTTAAAGTTGAAGGAAATGTAGCGACAATTGGTATTACTGAATATGCTCAAAATGAGTTAGGTGATATCGTATTCGTTGAATTACCTGAAACTGATGATGAATTAAACGAAGGCGACACTTTCGGTAGTGTTGAATCTGTAAAAACTGTATCTGAATTATATGCACCAATTACTGGTAAAGTAGTTGAAGTTAATGAAGAATTAGAAGATAGTCCTGAATTTGTAAACGAATCACCATATGAAAAAGCATGGATGGTTAAAGTAGAAATTAGCGACGAAAGCCAAATTGACGAATTATTATCAGCAGATCAATATTCAGAAATGATTGGCGAATAATATTAGTAAACTCCTCGATCTCGTATCAAGGAGTTTTTTTAGTGTTTTTTAAATCTTTAGATTTTGAAAACACTTATGCCATTGCGAAAGCAAAGGCGACCCGAATGCAAGGAATATATATAAGCAAGAGTACATACAATTTGATGAACTTAGATTAAAAAACATTTATGACATTTGTAAAAATGATATTAACAGTGTAATAAAATGGTTAATTCATTTTAAGTTTTTGCAGTATATGTTTTATAAGCAGAATCCTCGTGGAAATGAATAGTGATAGTTAATTTTCGATTTTTAAAGGGTGAATACTTATGACTATTGTGAACAAAGTAATCATTGTTGAAGGTAAATCTGATAAAAAAAGAGTGCAGCAAGTCATCGCAGAACCGGTAAGTATTATCTGTACGCATGGTACTATGAGTATAGATAAGATCGATGATATGATAGAATCACTTTATGGTAAACAAGTTTTCGTCTTAGCTGATTCAGATGACGAAGGGGATCGAATTAGAAAATGGTTCAAACGATATTTAAGTGAGTCTGAACATATTTTTGTAGATAAAACATTTTGCGAAGTGGCAAACTGTCCTAAAAATTATTTAGCACATGTACTTACCAAACATGGATTTAATTGCAAGAAAGAGAAATCCCTTATACCTAATTTAAAAACTGAAAGGTTAGTTTTAGTGAATGAGTAAATCTATAGAAATAGACGATGTGACAGAAAATTTTGGAGAAGAAAAACATCTTATTTTCGGGTATACGCCAACATGTGGGACGTGTAAAGTGTCTGAAAGAATGTTGGATATAGCAAATGAAATCTTGAAACTCCCCGTTAAGAAAATCGATATGAACTTTCATCCGAAATTTAGTGAAACACATCAAATTATGTCAGTACCAGTATTAATGTTAATGAATAAGGATAAAGAAGTGAAAAGGTTGTATGCATTTAGGTCTGTTCCTTATTTGTTAGAAAATTTAAAATAATTATTGACGAATCTCTACCGTGATGGTAGGATTAAATAAAATTAAATCATGCAAACACTCTTATCGAGAGAGGTGGAGGGATGTGCCCTACGAAGCCCGGCAACCGTCTTATATAGAAATGGTGCCAATTCACATAAAGGTAAACTTTAGAAGATGAGAGAAAGATATTTTAAAATGCTTTCTCAAACAGTCTAAAGTTTTGAGGAAGCATTTTTTAATTTGTATTAGTTATAAACAAGGAGGCATTAACGTGATTGAGTTAAAACAAATCGTGAAACGATATCATACGAAAAATAAAGACGTACTCGCTGTAGATCACGTTGATTTAAACATTCAATCCGGTTCCATTTTTGGGGTGATTGGTTTTTCTGGAGCAGGTAAGAGTACTTTAATTAGAATGTTTAATAATTTAGAAGCACCCACTTCTGGAGAAGTTATTATTGATGGAGATAATATAAGTCAATTATCGAAGTCAGATTTACGTAAGAAACGCCAAAAAGTAAGTATGATTTTCCAACATTTTAATTTACTATGGTCGAGAACAGTTCTTAAAAATATTACATTCCCACTAGAAATTGCAGGCTTATGTAGAGGAGAAGCTAAACGTAAGGCCAATGAATTAATAGAACTTGTAGGGTTGAAAGGTCGAGAAAATGCATATCCATCTGAGTTGTCTGGTGGACAAAAACAAAGAGTGGGTATTGCTAGAGCATTAGCCAATGATCCGACAGTATTGCTTTGTGATGAAGCAACGAGTGCACTTGATCCTCAAACTACAGATGAAATATTAGACTTATTATTAAAAATACGTGAGCAACAAAATTTAACAATCGTGTTAATCACGCATGAAATGCAAGTCATTCGCCGAATATGTGATGAAGTTGCAGTTATGGAAAACGGACGAGTGATAGAACAAGGTCAAGTAAGCCAGGTATTTGAAAATCCACAACACGAGGTAACACGACGATTTGTAAAAGATGATTTAAATGAGGATTTTGAAGAGTCATTAGATGCATTAGAACCATTAGATAACAATGCATACATAGTTCGATTAAACTTTAACGGTGAAAATACAACTCAACCGATTATATCGTACATTACGAAAACACATCAGATTGAAGTCAACATTTTGGAAGCTGACATTAAGAATACAAGAAATGGTACGTTAGGATTTTTAGTCGTCCATATACCTTTTATAAGTTCTGAAAATTTTGAAGATTTCAAAAATAATCTTCATGAGAAACATGTGAATGTGGAGGTGTTAAGACATGGGTAAGTCAGTTGGAGAAATACTCCAAGAAATGATTACAATGCCAAACGTCCAATGGCCAGAAGTTTGGCAAGCCATTGTTGAAACACTTTATATGACTGTTGTATCAACAATATTTGCTTTTATATTTGGATTGATTTTAGGTGTTTTATTATTTTTATCAGCTAAGAGTCATTCGAAAGTTGCAAGAATTTTTTATTCAATTGTTTCATTTATAGTGAACTTATTTAGAGCGATACCGTTCATCATTTTAATCCTTTTATTAATACCATTTACAAGTGTTGTATTAGGTACAATAAGTGGTCCAACAGGTGCATTGCCTGCCTTAATCATAGGTGCAGCGCCATTCTATGCTAGATTAGTAGAAATTGCTTTCAAAGAAATAGATAAAGGGGTAATTGAAGCAGCATGGTCTATGGGTGCTAATACTTGGACTGTAGTAAGAAAAGTATTACTACCTGAAGCAATGCCGGCGTTAGTATCAGGCTTGACAGTAACAGCAATTGCATTAGTAGGATCTACAGCAATTGCCGGCGTTATTGGTGCGGGTGGTTTAGGTAACTTAGCATACTTAACTGGTTTCACTCGAAATCAAAATGACGTTATTTTAGTTTCAACAGTTTTCATCTTAATTATTGTATTCATCATCCAATTTATTGGTGATTGGGTTACAAATAAAATTGATAAACGCTAAAGAAAAGGGGATAAATCAATGAAGAAAATTTTAGGTATTTTATTATTACTATCTTTAACCGTAGCATTAGCAGCATGTGGAGGTAAGGATGATGACAAGACGATTAAAGTCGGAGCTTCACCTGCACCACACGCAGAAATTCTAGAAAAAGCCAAACCATTATTAGAGAAAAAAGGTTATAAATTAGATATTCAAACAATCAATGACTATACAACGCCTAACAAATTATTAGATAAAGGTGAATTAGATGCCAACTTCTTCCAACACACACCTTACTTAAAAACTGAAAGTAAAGAAAAAGGATACAAAATTGAGTCAGCTGGTGACGTAGAATTAGAACCAATGGCAGTTTACTCTAAAAAATACAAAAGTTTAAAAGATTTACCTAAAGGCGCAACAGTATACGTATCTAACAACCCTGCAGAACAAGGTCGTTTCCTTAAATTCTTCGTGGATGAAGGATTAATTAAAATTAAAAAAGGTGTTAAAATTGAAGATGCAAAATTCAGTGACATCACTGAAAATAAAAAAGATATCAAATTTAATAACAAACAATCAGCAGAATTCTTGCCTAAAATCTATCAAAAACAAGATGCAGATGCAGTGATTATTAACTCAAACTATGCTATTGATCAAAAATTAAATCCTAAAAAAGATTCAATCGCATATGAAAAAGCTAAAGATAATCCATATGCTAACTTAATCGCAGTTAAAGATGGACATAAAGATGATAAGAAAATTAAAGAATTAATGAAAGTTTTACGTTCAAAAGAAATTAAAGACTACATTAATAAAAAATATGATGGTGCCGTTGTGCCAGCAGAATAATGATTGAAACAGTAAAATCCTCAAGACGAAAATGCTTGAGGATTTTTGTATATTTAAATGTTGATTCAATCCATAGTTATCCAATAGCTCATTTTAATATGTTATAAAATAACAATATTAATGAAGCAATGAGTAGAAGTACAGAAGGTAACATGGAATTATGATTAGGCTTAGTGAATTGATTTTTAATAATTAAAATTAAAGATATTAATATTAATAAAGTTGCTAATAAATGAATGATCAATACTAACATTAAACCACTCCTTTCTTGCAAGCATAACATAATGAAAAAGGCATTATTTTCATAATAAACACTCAATTAATATAAATTTTTTGATAATAAATGTTTATATAGTACGAATAGTGGTATAAATTAATCATAATAACTTACAAAATAAATTCTAGGAGGAATTCATCATGGCTGAAGATAAATTCGAACAAGCAAAAGGTAATGTAAAAGAAACTGTAGGTAACGTAACTGATAATGAAAACCTTGAAAAAGAAGGTAAAGAAGATAAAGCTTCTGGTAAAGTTAAAGAAGCAGTAAATAACGTTATCGACAAAGTAAAAGGTAACAAAGAATAATTATTAAATAATCAAAAGGCTCTCATACACCAAAGTGTTTGAGAGCCTTTCTTTTTATATTTGTTCTTCATTTTTAGCAGTTATTTGTCCTAAGACATAGCTAACGATAAAGCCAATAATTAAAGTGACAATTGAAATGATCCATGTCAAAGCGGAATGAGGTAAACCTGGATAAACGGCAAATATAGATCCAATAACGAAGCCTATAATTAATGCAAATGTCATGGTTGTATGATGATGTAACAAGTATTGGATTAATTTACTTGAAACTAAGAATCCAGTTAGGATACCTAAACCTACAATTAAAAGTATGGGTAAAGCGTTGAAATTAAATTTAACTAATTCAGATATAGCAAACATTACAGTACCATAAGCACCAAATATAAGTAACATAAATGAACCAGAGATTCCTGGTAAGAGCATTGCACTAGAAGCGCATATACCTGCAATATAATATTTAATAATAAGACTAGTAGATAAAGATAATGTTTCTCCTGTGTGCTTGTCTCCACCATTAAGTAAAGTCATAATCACTAATATTGCGATGCCAACCAAAACTACAATGTAATGCTTTGCTTTGAAAGTAGATTTAAAACGTGACACTTTAAGAAGGTAAGGAATGATACCGATGATTAAACCAGTAAAAAAGAACATCGTTGGAATTTCATGTGTACTAAGTAAATAGTTAAATAGATTACTTAATATACCGATTGCTAAAAGCATTCCTATTATAATAGGTAATAAAAATTTCAAACTAGGCCAAAATCTTCTAGAAAATAAGCCACTGATGGAACTAATAAAACCATCATAAATGCCAAGTAAAAGTGCTATAGTACCACCACTAACACCAGGTACTAAATCACTCGTACCCATACCAAAACCTTTTAATACATTAATCCATTTAAAGTTTTTCATTAATGTCTCCTTTCTTAACCCTAAAAGGTTAAAGTGTATAATAACATAATTCATTGGTTTGGGTTAAATAAAACAACTATTTGTCTAAAAAGTGTCTATTGAGAAAGATGCATATTTCGTTATCATTTGAAATAACTAAAAACAATAGATGAAAATCGTTTTTTGAAAAGAATAACTCTAATTTACGGTTTTAAAAAGTTTATATTCTCCTGTAAGTACGTTATAATGAACAGGATTGAAAATTCCAAAGGCTTTTTGACTACAGATTAAAATTATTATAAACTAGTTAAGAAAACTTTATATTTTATGGAGGGAATATAAATGTCATCAACATTAGAAATTAAAGACCTACACGTGTCTATTGACGATAAAGAAATTTTAAAAGGTGTTAATTTAACAATTAATACTGGGGAAATTCATGCCATTATGGGACCAAATGGTACTGGTAAATCAACGTTATCATCTGCAATTATGGGTCATCCAAGCTATGAGGTAACACAAGGTGAAGTGTTACTTGATGGTGTTAACATTTTAGAATTAGAAGTTGATGAAAGAGCTAAAGCAGGATTATTCTTAGCAATGCAATATCCTTCTGAAATTACAGGTGTTACTAACGCTGATTTCATGCGTTCAGCAATCAATGCTAAACGTGAAGAAGGACAAGAAATCAACTTAATGCAATTTATTAAAAAATTGGATAAAGAAATGGATTTCTTAGATATTGACCAAGATATGGCACAACGTTATCTAAATGAAGGTTTCTCAGGCGGAGAGAAAAAACGTAATGAAATCCTACAATTGATGATGTTAGAACCTAAATTTGCAATTTTAGATGAAATTGACTCAGGTTTAGATATCGATGCGTTAAAAGTAGTATCTAAAGGTATTAATCAAATGCGTGGAGAAGATTTCGGTGCATTAATGATTACTCACTATCAACGTTTATTAAATTATATTACACCAGACAAAGTACATGTTATGTATGGAGGTAAAGTAGTTAAATCTGGTGGACCAGAGTTAGCGAAACGCCTTGAAGAAGAAGGTTACGAATGGGTTAAAGAAGAATTTGGTGCAGCTGAATAATCGATATTGATACATCGATTGTAAGCTCGTTGAGATGTTCGTATAAATGATGAAACTGAACATTGACTTATTAATACTATTTCATCAAGTGGGAGGATAAGAGTTATGACAACTGAAACTTTGAACATTTCTGAAGAACAACTTGTTGATTATTCAAAAGCGCACAATGAACCTTCTTGGATGACAGAATTACGTAAAAAAGCGTTGAAATTAACAGAAACTTTAGAAATGCCAAAACCTGATAAAACAAAATTAAGAAAATGGGACTTTGATAGTTTTAAACAACATCACACTGAAGGTAGTGTATATCAAAGTTTAGAAGAATTACCTGAATCAGTTAAGAAGATTATCGATGTTGAAAATACTGAAAACTTAGTTATTCAACATAATAATGATTTAGCGTATACACAAGTTTCTGAACAAGCTAAAAATGATGGTGTCATTATTGAAGGTTTATCAGAAGCACTTGTTAATCATAGTGATTTAGTTCAAAAATATTATATGACAGATGCTGTAAATGTTGATGAACATCGTTTAACGGCTTTACACACTGCTTTAGTGAATGGTGGCGTATTCGTATACGTACCTAAGAATGTAGTCGTTGAGCATCCGGTACAATATGTTGTGTTACATGATGATGAAAGTACAAGTTTTTATAATCATGTCATCATAGTTACTGAGCAAAGTGCAGAAGTAACTTATGTCGAAAACTATTTATCAAATGCAAGCGGTGAAGGAAATCAAATTAATATCGTTTCTGAAGTTATCGCAGGTGCAAATTCTAATATCACATATGGTTCAGTAGACTATTTAGATAAAGGATTTACTGGACATATTATTAGAAGAGGTACTACTGAAGCGGATGCATCAATTAATTGGGCTTTAGGATTAATGAATGAAGGAAGCCAAATTATTGATAATACAACTAACTTAATGGGTGATCGTTCAACAAGTGAACTTAAATCAGTTGTAGTCGGTACTGGCGATCAAAAAATCAATTTAACTTCTAAAATTGTCCAATATGGTAAAGAGACAGATGGCTATATCTTAAAACATGGTGTAATGAAAGAAAATGCATCTTCTGTATTTAACGGTATTGGCTACATCAAACATGGTGGTACTAAATCAATTGCTAACCAAGAATCACGTGTATTAATGCTTTCTGAAAATGCACGAGGAGATGCTAACCCAATTTTATTAATTGATGAAGATGATGTAGAAGCAGGACACGCAGCATCTGTAGGTCGTGTAGATCCAGAACAACTATACTACTTAATGAGCCGTGGTATTTCTAGAAGAGAAGCTGAACGCTTAGTTATCCATGGATTCTTAGACCCAGTTGTTAGAGAATTGCCAATTGAAGACGTAAAACGTCAATTAAGAGAAGTTATTGAGCTTAAAGTATCTAAGTAAACATACAAATAAGAGATTTTTAATTAAAGAAAGGTCGTGAATAAAGTGGCCGAACAATCATTTGACGTTAATGAAGTTATTAAAGATTTTCCAATTTTAGAGCAACAAGTTAATGGCAAACGTTTAGCTTATCTTGATTCAACTGCGACAAGCCAAACACCAGTTCAAGTATTAAATGTATTAGATGATTATTATAAGCGCTATAACTCTAATGTACACAGAGGTGTTCATACATTAGGTTCGTTAGCTACAGATGGATATGAAAGTGCTCGTGAAACAGTAAGACGTTTCATTAATGCAAAATATTTTGAGGAAATCATCTTTACACGAGGTACAACAGCGTCTATTAACATTGTTGCGCATAGCTATGGTGATGCTCATGTTGAAGAAGGTGATGAAATTGTAGTTACTGAAATGGAGCATCACGCTAATATCGTGCCATGGCAACAACTTGCCAAACGTAAAAAGGCATCATTAAAGTTCATCCCAATGACTGATCAAGGTGAACTCAATATCGATGACATTAAAGCAACAATTAATGATAAAACTAAGATTGTTGCTATCGCGCATGTTTCTAATGTATTAGGGACAATTAATGATGTAAAAACGATAGCAGAAATTGCACACCAACATGGTGCTATCATTAGTGTTGATGGTGCACAAGCAGCGCCACATATGGCATTAGATATGCAAGATATTGATGCAGACTTTTATAGTTTTAGTGGTCATAAAATGTTAGGACCTACAGGTATCGGTGTGTTATATGGTAAGCGCGATCTACTTAAAGACATGGAACCTGTTGAATTTGGTGGCGATATGATTGATTTTGTAAGTAAGTATGATGCTACGTGGGCAGACTTACCAACTAAATTCGAAGCAGGAACACCTTTAATTGCACAAGCAATTGGTTTAGCCGAAGCCATACGTTACATTGAAAAATTAGGATTCGAAGCTATCCATCAACATGAAAAAGAATTAACAGAGTATGCATACGAACAACTATCAGAAATTGAAGGTTTAGACATTTATGGCCCGCCTAAAGATAGACGTGCAGGTGTCATTACATTTAATTTAGCTGATATTCATCCGCATGATGTTGCAACTGCTGTTGATACAGAAGGTGTTGCGGTAAGAGCAGGACACCATTGTGCGCAACCATTAATGAAATGGTTAGGCGTTTCTTCAACTGCCAGAGCAAGCTTTTATGTATACAATAATAAGCAAGACATCGACCAATTTGTATATGCATTGAAACAAACGAAGGAGTTTTTCTCTTATGAATTTTAATAATTTAGATCAACTTTATCGATCTGTAATTATGGATCATTATAAAAATCCTAGAAACAAGGGCGTATTAGACAATGGCTCGATGACTGTTGATATGAATAATCCAACATGTGGTGACCGTATTCGACTTACCTTTGATATAGAAGATGGCGTTATTAATGATGCTAAATTTGAAGGTGAAGGTTGTTCAATCTCTATGTCTAGTGCTTCAATGATGACTGAAGCGGTAAAAGGTCATACATTAGCTGAAGCAATGCAAATGAGTCAAGAATTCACGAAAATGATGCTAGGTGAAGACTACGAAATTACTGAAGAAATGGGAGACATTGAAGCATTACAAGGTGTTTCTCAATTCCCTGCACGTATTAAGTGTGCCACTTTAGCTTGGAAAGCGCTCGAAAAAGGGACAGTTGAAAAAGAAGGTAAATCAGAAGGAACTACAGAAGAATAAAACTGGAGATGTTTCTATCTGACATAACGGGTAAACATAAACTAGATAATGAATATTATCATTCATGTTGGCTTTTTACTTTCCTTAATCGTTGTTATAATATGATAACAATTTAATACTTGTAATTAAAAATCTCGCACATGACGTTTAAATATATATAAGGAGTGATTGAAATGGCTAAAAAAGCACCTGATGTTGGGGATTACAAATATGGTTTCCACGACGAAGATGTTTCCATTTTCAGATCAGAACGAGGTCTAACTGAAAATATAGTTAGAGAAATTTCAAAAATGAAAGATGAACCTGAATGGATGCTTGATTTCCGTTTGAAAGCTTTAAAATTATTCTATAAAATGCCAATGCCTCAATGGGGTGGCGACTTATCAGAATTAGACTTTGATGACATTACTTACTACGTAAAACCATCAGAACATACTGAACGTTCATGGGATGAAGTACCTGAAGAAATCAAACGTACATTTGATAAATTAGGTATTCCTGAAGCTGAACAAAAATATTTAGCAGGTGTATCTGCTCAATATGAATCCGAAGTTGTTTATCACAACATGGAAAAAGAATTAGAAGAAAAAGGTATCATCTTCAAAGACACTGATAGTGCATTACGTGAAAACGAAGATTTATTCCGTGAGTATTTTGCAACAGTTATTCCAGCAGCTGACAACAAATTCGCGGCATTAAATTCAGCTGTTTGGTCAGGTGGATCATTTATTTACGTACCTAAAAACGTTAAATTAGATACACCATTGCAAGCTTATTTCCGTATTAACTCTGAAAACATGGGACAATTTGAACGTACATTAATCATTGCTGATGAAGGTGCTTCAGTAAACTATGTAGAAGGTTGTACTGCACCTGTTTATACAACAAGCTCTCTACACTCAGCAGTAGTTGAAATTATTGTTCATAAAGATGCACACGTACGTTATACTACAATTCAAAACTGGGCAAATAATGTTTATAACTTAGTTACTAAACGTACATTTGTTCATGAGAATGGTAATATGGAATGGGTTGACGGTAACTTAGGTTCTAAATTGACGATGAAATACCCTAACTGTGTATTACTTGGTGAAGGTGCAAAAGGTAGCACATTATCAATTGCATTTGCAGGTAAAGGACAAGTTCAAGACGCAGGTGCAAAAATGATTCATAAAGCACCAAATACGTCTTCTACTATTGTTTCTAAATCAATTTCTAAAAATGGTGGTAAAGTTATCTATCGTGGTATTGTTCATTTTGGACGAAAAGCGAAAGGTGCGCGTTCAAATATCGAATGTGACACATTAATTTTAGATAATGAATCAACTTCAGATACAATTCCATATAATGAGGTATTTAACGATAATATTTCATTAGAACACGAAGCTAAAGTTTCTAAAGTATCAGAAGAACAATTATTCTATTTAATGAGTCGTGGTATCTCTGAAGAAGAAGCGACTGAAATGATTGTTATGGGCTTCATTGAACCATTTACAAAAGAATTACCAATGGAATATGCGGTAGAAATGAATAGATTAATCAAATTCGAAATGGAAGGATCTATTGGTTAATTGTAACTTATAGATGAACATCGTTTGATATAATTTGAGATATCAATCTCAGTCATTGCTAGCCAATGGATTTTATGATCCGTTGGCTAGTTTTTTTATTTGGGTATTTCAAGTAAAATACTTTATAAGTTCACGCTATGGACTGAATAGTTTAAAAAACTTATTCAAGGGAATGTTTTAATTATTATTAAAGAAAATTTGTATGAATAAGGAGTATGCCTCATGATTATAGCTATCATATTCTTATTAATCGTATCATTCTATTTATCACTTAGTGAAACAGCGTTAACGGCAGCAAATAAAAGTAAATTTCAGACTGAAGCGAAAAATGGTGATAAAAGGTCACAAAAACTTTCCCAATTATTAGATAAACCAAGTGAGTTTATAACAACTATATTAATCATAAAAAATATAAGTAATATTATATTGCCAGTGTTTGGTACCATTCTTGCTATAAAAATGCAATTTAATGTATTAGCTGTGCTAGTCATCATGATTATATTCATTGTATTAGTATCTGAAGTGATACCCAAAGCAATCGCAGCAGCAAATCCTGATAAAACATCACGTATTGTTTATCCAATCATTCGCACATTAGTTATTATTCTTAAGCCAATTACAAAATTGTTGAATACTATAACAAGTAAAATTAGTAAATCATTATCAAAAGATAGAGCTGATGATAATCAGTATACTAAAGAAGAAATACGTACAATGTTGATTGTGGCAGGACGTGAAGGTGCATTTAATGAGACAGAACAAAATCGATTAAAAGGTGTATTAGATTTCGAAAACCTTAAAATAAAAGATGTAGATACAACTCCGCGTATTAATGTTGTAGCATTTCCAAAAGATATTTCATTTGATGAAGCATATGACACCGTTATGAAAGAACCATATACCCGTTATCCAATTTATGATGAAGATATAGATCATGTCATAGGTGTATTCCATTCTAAATATCTGTTAGCATGGAGTAAGAAAAAATACGAATCAATAACTAATTTCTCATCAGAACCATTATTCGTAAATGAACATAATAGGGCTGAATGGGTACTTAGAAAAATGACGATATCTAGAAAACATTTAGCAATCGTACTAGACGAATTTGGTGGAACAGATGCAATCGTGTCACATGAAGATTTAATTGAAGAGCTGCTAGGAATGGAAATTGAAGATGAATTAGATAAAGAAGAAGAAGAAAAATTAGAAAATCAAACCTATCTCAATAAAACGAAGCGTAACAAATAGAAAAGGTGAGTAATATGTGGAATGACAATAAGTTAACACGTCTATTAGGCATTCAATATCCAATTATTCAAGCAGGTATGGCCGGCAGTACTACTGCATCTTTAGTTGCTACTGTCAGCGAAAAAGGTGGACTTGGTACAATAGGAGCTGGATATTTTAGTATCGATCAGTTGGAAAGTGAAATTAAAGCAGTTAAAGAAAAGACCACTCAACCTTTTGGGGTCAATTTATTTGAACCTCATCAAAATGCTACAGCAAATCCACAACAGGTCGAACATATGAATGCATGGTTAAAACCGTATAGGAGAGCTTTTCATTTAGAGGAACCAGTGATTAACATAGATGAAACTCAAAAATTTAAAGAAGCTATAAATATGATTATTAAGTATAATGTACCAATCTGTAGTTTTACATTCGGTATTCCTGATGCATTAACTATTGAAAAGTTAAAAGAACATCAAGTGATATTAATTGGTACAGCAACAACAGTAGAAGAAGCTATAGAAAATGAAAAAGCAGGAATAGATATTGTTGTAGCTCAAGGAAGTGAAGCAGGTGGACATAGAGGGTCATTTTTACAAATTAGTCATAATGTAGAACCAATGGTTGGCACAATGTCTTTAGTACCTCAAGTGGTCGATCATGTATCTATACCTGTTGTCGCAGCTGGTGGTATTATGGATGAAAGAGGTTTACTTGCCAGTCTAATGTTAGGAGCACAAGGTGTGCAAATGGGAACTGCATTCTTAACTTCTCATGAAAGTGGAGCAAACGAGTTACTTAAAGACACTATATTAAAAAGTAAAGAGACTGATACAGTGGTCACTAATGTTTTTAGTGGTAAAAATGCTCGTGGCATTAATAATCAATTCGTTAAAGAAATGAGCGAATATCAAGGAGTTATACCAGATTACCCGATTCAAAACCAGTTAACTACTCAAATTAGAAAGGCTGCAGTACAACAAGGTGATAGTGAACTAACTCATATATGGAGTGGTCAATCACCAAGATTAGCTGAAAAGCAAAATGCAGCAAACTTAATAGAACGTATGGTCAGTCGTATCAGTGATATGTCCAATTTATAATTGTTAAATCAAACGCTCTCTTAAATAATTAAGGGAGCGTTTTTATTATTTGATGCATTATCTGTAGGTGCCTATAGATTAATAAGAATCTGTGAATTTGAAATAGATAAAGTGAATCGTCGTTTTATTATGTGGTATCATTAATTTGGTGATATAAATGATAAATATAGGTCTAACTGGTTGGGGAGATCATGATACATTATATGAAGATCTAGCTAGAAAATCAGATAAATTAAAAACATATGCAAGTCATTTTCCTATTGTAGAACTTGATGCATCATACTATGCGATTCAACCAGAACGAAATATCAAGAAGTGGATAAGTGAGACACCAGAAAGGTTTCAATTTGTAGTTAAAATACATCAAGCTTTGACACTACATGCAGATTTTAGAGATTTTTCAGATACACGCCAAGAACTATTTGATGCATTTAAAGAAATGTTGGCACCATTACAAGAAAGTCATAAACTAGCTATGGTACTGGTACAATTTCCACCATGGTTTGATTGTTCTAGTCAAAATATCAAGTATATTTTATATGTTAAACAACAACTGCAAGACTATCCAATGTGTGTTGAATTCAGACATCAGTCTTGGTTTAATGATCAATTTAAAGAGGAAACATTGTCCTTTTTAACTGAACATCAAATTATTCATGCAGTTGTAGATGAACCACAAGTCAAAGATGCAAGTATCCCACTTGTAAATAGAATAACCAGTGATATCGCTTTTGTTAGATATCATGGACGAAACGTACATGGTTGGACAAAAAAAGATATGACAGATCAAGAATGGCGAGATGTAAGATATTTATACAATTATAATGAAACAGAATTACTGGATTTAGCACAAAAAGTTAAAATTTTAGAACAAAAAGCTAAACAAGTATACGTTGTTTTTAATAATAATTCTGGTGGTCATGCAGCTCAAAATGCTAAAACATATCAAAATATTCTCGGTATTGACTATGAAGGACTAGCACCACAACAACTAAAATTATTCTAAGAGGCGAAAGTAAATGTTATTAACGATTTTATTATTAATTATCATTGGTGGATTGTCAGCGATTATAGGTTCAATAGTAGGTATTGGCGGAGGCATCATTATTGTACCTACATTAGTCTATCTTGGAGTCGATCATAGTATATTACATGGTATTACGACTCAAATCGCAATAGGGACATCGTCTGTCATTCTCATTGTGACTGGGTTGTCATCCTCATTAGGCTATTTAAAGACGAAACAAGTTGATATAAAAAATGGCTCTATTTTCTTATTTGGATTATTACCAGGGTCATTAATTGGGTCTTTTTTAAGTCAATATTTAACATTAAAGTCATTTAATCTCTATTTTGGGATATTTATGATTTTTGTAGCCATATTGTTAATGGTAAGACATAAAATTAAACCATTTAAAATATTTAATAAACCTCAATACGAAAAAACATATATAGATGCAGAAGGTAAGACATATCATTATAGCGTACCACCATTCGTTGCTTTTGTTGCTACTTTATTGATCGGTATTCTTACAGGATTGTTTGGTATTGGTGGAGGTGCATTAATGACGCCGTTAATGTTAATTGTATTTAGATTTCCACCGCATGTAGCAGTTGGAACAAGTATGATGATGATTTTCTTTTCAAGTGTGATGAGTTCAATTGGACATATCATACAAGGTCATGTAGCTTGGGATTATTCAATTGTTCTTATTATTTCTAGTTATATAGGCGCTAAAATTGGTGTTAAAGTCAATCATTCGATTAAGTCTGACACAGTCGTCATGTTGTTACGTACTGTAATGTTGCTAATAGGTGCATATTTAATTATTAAATCTATTATTTAAAAGTTAAAAGTACATATAATCTATTCGTTTTAACGATACATGTTACATTATATATGACCTTATAAAATCATTTTAAAAAGGGGGAAGTATTTTGAAGTTAACTATATACCATACTAATGATATTCATAGTCATCTCAACGAATATGCACGTATTCAATCATATATGACAGAACATCGCTCAAAACTTCAACATCCCTCACTATATTTGGATATAGGTGATCATGTTGATTTATCAGCACCGATTACACAAGCAACCCTAGGAAAGAAAAATATAGAATTATTAAATGAAGCTAAATGTGATATTGCAACAATAGGTAATAACGAAGGTATGACAATTTCGCATGAGGCATTACAAAATTTATATACAAATGCACAATTTGAAGTGATTTGTGCTAACGTATTTGATGAAGAGGGACGTCTGCCTAACCGTATAGCATCATCATATATAAAAGAAATAGATGGTGTACGTATATTATTTGTAGCGGCAACAGCACCATTTACACCATTTTATAGAGCTTTGGATTGGATTGTTACAAATCCACTCGAATCCATCAAAGATGAAATTAAAGCAAACGATGGACAATATGATGTACTAATTGTAATGAGTCATGTAGGTGTATTTTTTGATGAAAAATTATGCCAAGAAATTCCGGAAATTGATTTAATTCTTGGTAGTCATACACATCACCATTTTGATCATGGCCAAATGAATAATGGAGTCTTAATGGCAGCAGCTGGGAAGTATGGACATTACTTAGGAGAAGTGAACTTAACAATTGAAAATAAAAGCATAACTCGGAAGACTGCGTGCTTACATCCGTTAGAAACGTTACCAGAAGTTCAAACCAACTTTGATGAGGAAGGAAAGGCGATGATGCGTACGCCAGTTGTGAATCACCCGCTTAAGTTAGATAATAAAACAGATGTAATCACAAAAACGTCGTATTTATTAGCAGAAAGTGTCTATGAATTCACAAATGCAGATTGTACAATTATAAATGCAGGTTTAATTGTAAAAGGCATTGAAGCGGATGAAATAACGGAATTTGATATTCATCGCATGTTACCTCATCCCATCAATGTTGTAAGAGTAAAATTGACAGGCGAAGAACTTAAAGAAGTCATTGTTAAAAGTCAAAAGCAAGAGTATATGCACGAACATGCTCAAGGCCTTGGATTCCGTGGAGATATTTTTGGGGGATATATTTTATATCGATTAGGTTTTATTGAATCAGAGGGACGTTATTTTATAGATGGAAAAGAAATACAAAATGATGAACATTATATTTTAGGAACAGTAGATATGTATACATTTGGTAGATATTTCCCATCGTTGAAAGGACTTCCAACAGAATATATAATGCCCGAATTTTTACGAGATATATTTAAACAAAAGTTACTGGAATTTTAAAATAACAATAGATTAGATTTTAATTTACTGTTAATTTCGTTATAATAATAAAGAGAGAGATTAAACAGGAGGGTATGCGTTGTTATGGCTACAAAAAATGAGGAAATACTACGAAAACCAGATTGGTTGAAAATAAAGCTAAACACGAACGAAAACTATACTGGCCTTAAGAAAATGATGCGCGAAAAGAATTTACACACTGTTTGCGAAGAAGCAAAGTGTCCAAATATACATGAGTGTTGGGGAGAAAGACGTACAGCTACATTTATGATTTTAGGAGCTGTATGTACACGTGCTTGTCGTTTCTGTGCCGTTAAAACTGGTTTGCCTAATGAGTTAGATTTAAATGAACCAGAACGTGTTGCAGAATCAGTAGAATTAATGAACTTAAAACATGTTGTTATTACTGCTGTAGCTCGTGATGATTTACGTGATGCGGGTTCAAATGTTTATGCTGAAACAGTAAGAAAAGTTAGAGCAAGAAACCCATTCACTACAATCGAGATTTTACCGTCAGACATGGGTGGTGACTACGACGCGTTAGAAACTTTAATGGCATCTAAACCAGATATCTTAAACCACAATATCGAAACAGTTCGTCGTCTAACACCTAGAGTTCGTGCTCGTGCAACATATGATCGTACGTTAGAATTCTTACGTCGTTCTAAAGAATTACAACCAGATATTCCTACAAAATCAAGTTTAATGGTTGGCTTAGGGGAAACAATGGAAGAAATTTATGAAACAATGGATGATTTACGTGCTAATGATGTAGATATTTTAACTATAGGCCAATATTTACAACCATCACGTAAACATTTAAAAGTTGAGAAATATTACACACCATTAGAATTTGGTAAAATGAGAAAAGTAGCAATGGAAAAAGGATTTAAGCATTGTCAAGCAGGACCATTAGTACGTAGTTCTTATCATGCAGACGAACAAGTTAATGAAGCTGCAAAAGAAAGACAACGTCAAGGTGAAGAACAATTAAATAGCTAATCATAGTAATGACATTCATTAAATGAAGTTGAATGTTTTGATAGAACCACTTTCTTTATGAGAATAAATGAAGTGGTTCTTGTTTTTTAGATTATTTATGTAGTATACGAAAGTGAGTAAAATTGTATATTAAAGGCTAAAATTGTTAAAATAGAGACATAATCATTCGAAAAGTGGATTAGGTGAAAAAATGATAAAAGTAGAACAACAATATTTTGAATTAATAGAAGATTATAGAGCATGTTTCGATGAAGAAATATTTGCCAACAGATATTCAGATATATTAGATAAATATGATTATGTCGTAGGAGACTTTGGATACGATCAATTACGTTTAAAAGGATTCTATAAAGATACAAACAAAAAAGCTGAAATCAGTAAACGCTTCTCAAGTATTCAGGACTACTTATTAGAATATTGTAATTTTGGGTGTCCTTATTTTGTAGTAAAGCATTTATCTAAAAATGAAGTGAAACAACAAATAGATGATCCAGCAATTATAGATCAAGAAGATAAATTGCATGATGTTAAAATACAACCTACAATCCAAGATACTGAAAAATAAAACAATAAATTAACAATATTCAATAAAAGTAAATCTCCCTCTGTAAACGCTAGCGTAAACAGAGGGAGATTTACTTTTATTGAATAACCTCATTTAGATATTCAATGATTTCATCGCCTTCTTCAGCTGATACCCCAAGAATATGAGCGATATAACCTTCCTCTTCAATATCATCTGAACCTATGATACCAAATTTATTAGTTTGCATATTTAAGACAAGTGTTTTTCCATAATGACGATCTGTTTGTACTAACATTAAGTCGTATCGACTATGTTCTCCAACAAAGCCAACGAATTGAACTTGGCTTTGTTCTTCATCATCATATAAATACATATCAATCATTTTTATGACCCCTTTAATACGAAATTTACTAAAGTTAGTATAACGACAAATGAAGTGTACTGCAAAGTTGTGATATGATTAAGATAATAAGAGGTGACTAAGGAATGTATTTTGTAGATAAAGATAAACTATCAGAAAAACTAAATTACTTACAACAATTAACAAATGATTATGAAACAAATAAAACAAATCAATATGCATTTGAAAGAATTGCACAAATGTTAATCGAATCTTCAGTCGATATTGGCAATATGATTATTGATGGATTCATTTTAAGAGATCCAGGTAATTATAAAGATGTTATCGATATTTTAGAATTGGAAAACGTCATTTCAAAAGAGACACAAGAGCATATTAATCAAACTGTTGATGTTAGAAAGCAATTTGCACACAACTACATTCAACTAGATACTAAGGAAATTGAACCGTTATTTGACCATGCATTACCATATTATAAACAATTTATTAATGAGGTTGTGCAATTTCTAAATAATGAAAATGTTCCAATTACTGCATTTGGTAAAGGAGAGAATTAAGCGTGAAGCATTACAAGGCATATTTAATTGATTTAGATGGAACGATGTATAAAGGTACGGATGAAATTGATGGTGCAAGTCAATTTATTGATTATTTAAATCAACATCAAATTCCTCATTTATATGTAACAAACAACTCAACAAAAACACCTGAACAGGTCGCAGCAAAACTACATGAAATGAACATTGATGCATCAGCTAATGAAGTGGTTACATCTGCATTAGCAACTGCAGATTATATCTCAGAAAAATCACCAGGTGCTTCTGTTTATATGTTAGGTGGAGAAGGTCTACATACTGCGCTTACTGAAGCTGGACTTGAAGTTAAAGATGATGAAAATGTAGATTATGTGGTCATAGGTTTAGATGAAAATGTAACGTATGAAAAACTTGCGATTGCAACACTAGCAGTCAGAAACGGTGCAACATTTATTTCAACAAATCCAGATGTCTCAATACCAAAAGAGCGTGGTTTTTTACCTGGTAATGGAGCGATAACAAGTGTTGTGACAGTATCTACTGGGGTTCAACCACAATTTATCGGTAAACCGGAAACAATCATTATGGAAAAATCATTAGATATACTACAACTTGATAAACAAGATGTGGCAATGGTTGGAGATTTATATGATACTGATATTATGTCAGGCATTAATGTTGGTATTGATACGATACATGTACAAACAGGTGTAACAACATTTGAAGAAATTCAAACAAAAGATGTACCACCAACGCATTCATTCAAAGATTTAAATGAAGCCATTACCGAATTAGAAAAATAAATTTATGAAGGTGAGAGGAGATTGTAAATTGAATAAAATTATTGTAACACGTCAAATCCCTCAAAAATTCATATCACAATTAGAAGACATCGCAGAGGTAGTCGTTTGGAATGAGTCTTTGATACCCATGCCTAGAGATAAATTTTTAGCGGAAGTACAAGATGCTATAGCATGTTTTATCACATTAAGTGAAACAATAGACGAAACATGTCTTGCAAATGCATCACATCTAAAAGTAATCGCAAACATGGCAGTAGGATATGATAATATTGACGTTAATATAGCTAAACAAAAAGGTATCATAGTTACTAACACACCGGAAGTACTTACCGAGACAACTGCTGAATTAGGTTTTACTTTAATGTTGGCAACTGCACGTCGAATTGTTGAAGCAGAAAAATATGTTCAAGATGGTCAGTGGAAGAGTTGGGGGCCATATTTATTGTCAGGAAAAGATGTCTATGGATCAACAATTGGTATATTCGGAATGGGTGACATTGGAAAAGCATTTGCCAAACGATTAAAAGGGTTCGACACTAACATTCTTTATCATAATCGTTCCAGACATGAAGATGCAGAACGTGATTACAACGCGTCATTTGTATCATTTGAAGAACTATTAGAGAACAGTGATTTTGTTGTTTGTACTGCGCCCTTGACGGACGAAACTAAATACAAATTCAATGCCGAAGCTTTTGCAAAGATGAAAACAGATGCCATTTTTATCAATATCGGTAGAGGTGCAATTGTGAACGAAAATGATTTAGTACATGCATTGAATACTGGACAAATTTTGGCATGTGGACTAGATGTGTTGGAGCAAGAGCCGATTGATGTAGAGCACCCACTACTTAAAATGCCTAATGTAGTGATTGTTCCTCATATAGGAAGTGCCTCAGAATATACGCGAGATCGTATGGTGCAATTGTGTGTTGATAATATTAAAGCAGTTCTTAATAATGAACCAGCCATAACACCTGTATCAAGTTAAATAATATATAAAAGCTTGTTTACTTAGATAGAAAAGTAAACAAGCTTTTTGATTGAATAATGGCTAATCTAACAATTTTGTTATATGATCTGTAATTGTTTAATTCACGCTTAAGATTTAGAATAATAATATTCACTAAATAAATACTCATGCATAAGATAGATATCAAGACATTGGATTAAGCAGATAGTGGTTTTAATGTTTAAAATTTGTTTTGAATTTCACTCGAAGAATGAGTATAATGAATTATAAAAATAAAATATAAATTATTAATTATATATCGGATTTGTTTAAAGAGACTATGAATCATTTATAGCTTTAAATAAAGATATTTAAATTTTAGGAGAGGTGCCAAATGAAGTCCAAAGGTAAGGAACCTACGAATAAGTATTACCTAGCAATGAAACCGTACCTTTTAACATTGTTATATTTAGCAATATTTATAGCACTATATTTAATTTATGGAAGCGGAGATACACAGAATAACTTCATTTATAATGAATTTTAATGAGGGAGAAAACTATGACAGATATTATTAATATTCTCAGTCAATTGAGTAAAGAACAACCAGACGCAATTGCAGTAAGACATACGACTGAAGAAATCACTTATAAAGAACTAGATGAATTTTCTAGTAAGCTTGCACATCAACTTCAAGGTAGTCAACAACCTATGATTTTATTTGGACATATGTCGCCATTTATGATTGTAGGAATGATTGGTGCAATTAAAGCAGGATGTGGATATGTACCTATCGATACGTCAGTGCCAGAAGAACGTGTGAAGATGATTATCGATAAAGTACAACCTGAATATATCTTTAATACTACTGATTACACTTTGGAACAACAAAGCGCTCAAGTTATCACAATTGAAAACGTTGAGAATTCACAAGACCCTGTAATATTTGATAGCCAAATGAAGGCTAATGATGTTGTATATACAATCTTCACATCAGGTTCTACAGGAGAACCTAAAGGTGTACAAATTGAATATGCAAGTTTAGTTGAATTTGCGGAATGGATGGATTCATTGAATCAATCTGGGAATGGTCAAGAGTGGTTAAATCAAGCACCGTTTTCATTTGATTTATCTGTAATGGCTATTTATCCATGTTTAGTTTCAGGAGGTACATTAAACTTAGTTGATAAAGATATGATTAATAAACCTAAATTATTAAATGATATGTTACAAGCGACACCAATTAATATTTGGGTTTCTACACCATCATTTATTGAAATGTGTTTATTATTACCGACTTTAAATGAAGAACAATATGGTAGCTTGAATCACTTCTTCTTCTGCGGAGAAATTTTAGGACATAGAACTGCTAAAGCGTTAGTAGATCGATTCCCTAATGGTACGATTTATAATACGTATGGACCTACAGAAGCGACAGTTGCAGTGACTAGTATACAAATTACACCAGAGGTACTAGAACAATATAATCCACTTCCAGTAGGTGTTTCTAGACCAGGTACTAAATTGACGACAACTGAAGATGGTGAATTAGTTATTCAAGGTCAAAGCGTCAGTGTTGGATATTTGAAAAACGAAGAAAAAACAGCTGCTGTGTTTAATTTTGAAGATAGAGTAAGAACTTATCATACAGGTGATAAAGCTAAAGAAGAAAACGGCTTATGGTTTATACAAGGTCGAATCGACTTCCAAATTAAATTAAATGGTTATCGTATGGAATTAGAAGAAATAGAGTCGCAATTACGTGATTCTGACTTAATACGCGAAGCCATAGTAGTACCAGTATATAAAAATGATAAAGTCATTCATTTGATTGGTGCGGTCGTATCAACACAAGAAGTTGAAGATGACAGACAAATGACTAAAGCTATTAAAGACGAACTGAAATCACGCTTACCAGAGTACATGATTCCGAGAAAGTTTGTTTGGATGGAGCAATTACCATTAACATCTAATGGTAAACTTGATCGTAAAAAGATTGCTGAGGTAGTTAACGGATGATACCTTATGGCACATTTACATTCTTCTTAATATCATTTATTGTACTTATTCCTGTTATAATTCTTGGCTTTTTAGGTAAGCGAAGCTATATATATAACGGTATTAGTACGGCATTTATGATTGTATTTATCTTTTCTTCAGATAAGCACAATTTATTTGGACAAAAGTACTTAAGCGTACAGTTAATAAGTTTTATCATATATATCATTTGGCAAGTTGCCTTAATCATGTTTTATTATAAATCTAGACAGAAAAATAACACATTTGCCAAATTTGTAACTATCATGATTCTGTCTATATTACCTTTAGCATTAGTTAAAGTGTTACAAAGTACTTGGCTAGGTGGTCACCAAATTCATTTCCATGAAAGCAAATTAATTGAATTTGTAGGATTCCTTGGAATATCTTATGTGACATTCAAAAGTGTTCAATTGATTATGGAAATACGTGATGGGTCTATTAAAGAAATTAAAGTAGGGAAATTAATCCAATTTATATCATTCTTCCCAACTATTTCTTCTGGACCAATTGACAGATATAAACGATTTGTTAAAGATGATAAAAAGGTTCCATCTGGTGGAGAATACAGAGAATTAGTGTTAAAAGCGATCCACATGATTATGATAGGCTTTTTATATAAATATATTATTGCCTATTTCATTCAAGTATATGCGATAAATCCATTACAAATGAATTTACATGGATTCACACATATGTGGTTATATATGTATGCATATAGTTTTTATCTATTCTTTGACTTTGCAGGTTATAGTTTATTTGCTATAGCGCTTAGTTATTTATACGGAATTAAAACACCACCTAACTTTAATAAACCATTCCAATCTAAAAATATTAAAGATTTCTGGAATAGATGGCATATGACATTATCATTCTGGTTTAGAGATTGTATATATATGAGATCTTTATTCTATATGTCTCGTAAAAAGATGTTTAAGAGCCAATTAGCAATGTCAAATATTGCATTCTTCCTTAACTTCTTTATTATGGGGATTTGGCACGGTTTAGAAGTTTACTATATTGTATACGGTTTATACCATGCAGCATTATTTATAGGTTATGGTTATTATGAAAAATGGAGAAAAAAACATCCACCACGTTGGCAAAATAAATGGACTACAGCATTAAGTGTAGTGATTACTTTCCATTTTGTTGCGTTTGGCTTTTTAATTTTCTCAGGTAAATTTATTTAATAAAGGAGTAATTAATTATGGAATTTAGAGATCAAGTATTAGATTTATTAGCAGAGGTCGCAGAAAATGATATCGTCAAAGAGAATCCTGATGTAGAAATTTTCGAAGAAGGTATCATTGATTCTTTCCAAACTGTAGGTTTATTATTAGAAATTCAAAATAAATTAGATATCGAAGTATCAATTATGGACTTTGACCGTGATGAGTGGGCTACACCAAATAAAATTGTGGAAGCATTAGAAGAACTACGATGAAATTAAAACCTTTTTTACCAATTCTAATTAGCGGCGTTATTTTCATCATATTTGTCCTGTTACCAGCGCAATTGTTTACAGGATTGATAACTGATAAAACGCTTGCTAATAATAGAATTTCATTAACAGATCAAGTATTAAAAGGCACGCTCATTCAAAATCAACTTTATAAATCAGATAAATACTATCCAATTTATGGTTCTAGTGAATTAGGTAAAGATGATCCATTCAATCCAGCAATTGCCTTGAATAAGCATCACTCAGACAAAAATGTATTTTTATTAGGTACTGGTGGATCAACGGATTTGATTAATGCGGTGGAACTTGCGTCTCAATATGATAATTTAAAAGGTAAAAAATTAACTTTTATTATCTCTCCCCAATGGTTTACGAATCATGGATTAACTAACCAAAACTTTGACGCACGTATGTCACAAACCCAAATTAACCAAATGTTTAATCAAAAGGATATGCCAGAAGATTTGAAACAACGTTTCGCTAAACGTTTGTTACAATTCCCTCATGTCCATAATAAGGATTATTTAAAACAAGTTGCGAAAGATCCGAATAATGTATCTGGAAATTACATTTCAGCATTTAAAGAGAATCAATTAATTAAGATTGAAGCAATTAAATCATTATTCTCTTTCACTAAACCACCATTGTCTCATGTTGATCCTGCCACAGATGAAAAAGCATCATGGAGTCAAATGAGAAATAAAGCAGAAGAAATTGGTAAAGATAATACAAAATCTAATCAATATCATATTAGAGATCCATATTGGAAATTAATTAAAGGAAATAAACGTAAAGTTAAGCGTGATTATGAATTTAACGTTAATTCTCCTGAGTTCCAAGACTTAAAATTACTCGTTCAAACAATGAATAAAGCTGGTGCAGATGTACAGTATGTAAGCATTCCTTCGAATGGTAAATGGTATGATCATATTGGTATTGATAGTGATAGACGTCAAGCAGTCTATAAAAAAATTCATTCTACTGTCGTTGGTAATGGCGGTAAAATATATGATATGACAGATAAAGACTATGAAAAATATGTGATTAGTGATGCCGTTCATATAGGATGGAAAGGTTGGGTCTACGTTGACCAACAAATTGCTAAACATATGAATGATGACAAACAACCTAAAGTAGATCATAAAGATAAACAAAAGCATCAAGAAGATAACAAATAATAATAAACGCCTTTCAAGTATCAATGATGATAAACATCATCATATAAAGCTTGAAAGGCGTTTTTTTTAGAATATGGTTTGAGTGATAAAGTAACTTAGGATCGATAAACAAATAGATACAATAATAATAACGAGTAAGGGTTTTAAAGCTCTAGATTTTAAATCTTTAAAAGAAACATTTAATCCAAGTGCTACCATCGCCATTAGTAAAAAGATATTGGTCATGATTTCTAGTACTTTTAATAAAGCAGGTGGAAGTGAAATATATGTATTAATTAAAGCCATTGCAATAAAGCCAATTAAAAAATAAGGGAAATCGATACGATGTGATTGTTCACTGTCTTTATTTTTATATTTAACACATAATATAAAAATGATAATCACAGGTATTAATAAAAATACACGTCCTAATTTAGCTAATAATGCAATTTTTAATGAATCAATGCCTGCATAATTACCTGCTAATACAACCTGTGCAATTTCGTGCAAACTGGTTCCTGACCATATACCAAAATGAATAGGTGACATTTGAAGAATTGAATAGATTAATGTATAAAATAATGAAAAGACAGTACCGACTAATGCGATAATACCAACACTGATTGCTATATCTTTATCTCTAGACTTTATGACAGGTGCAATAGCCGCAATAGCTGCCGCCCCACAAATACCAGTCCCCACACCTAATAGAGTTGTTATTGACGTATCTGTTTTAAACAAACGACTTAAGGCATATGTCATAACAATGCTAAAAATGATAATACAGGCATCCATCAATAATAGTGGACCGCTACGTCCTAAAATTTCATCGATATTCAACTTGAGACCGTAAAAGACGATAGCGATTTTCAATAGTCGCTTAGAAGAAAATGTAATACCAACTTTGTATTGTTCAGGATATCCTTTGAAGTGACGATATAAAATTGCAATAAGTATCGCAATAGATAGTCCACCGACATGGTTAAGTATAGGTAATTTAGATAATGCCAGACTTAACATTGCAATACCAAATGTAAATAACATACCTATGAAAAAATATTTATGCTTGAGTTGAATCATGTGACGTTCCTCCTATAAGAGAAAGTTTAGCATTGTACTGTTATAACGTTAAATAAATATTTGATATAGTATACATAACAAAAGTGATATGATGAATATATATATTTTATTAAGGGGAATATCCATGGATCCATATAAAGTATTAATAGAAGTAGTAAAAACAGCAAATTTTACAAAAGCAGCTGCGCATCTGTACACATCACAGCCATCAATAAGTCGTGATATCAAACGACTTGAAACTAAGTATAATGTTAAAATTTTTGAATTTACTAGGCCATCGATTCGTTTAACATCAGATGGTGAGAAGATTTTAAAATATGCACTGCAACGAGAAAATATAGAGCGGGAACTTTGGCAAAATTTAAAAAATGATAAGAAAGATGTAGCGGGTGTACTATCTATAGGTAGTAGTTATACGTATGGTGAGCAATATTTATCACAAAAATTAATAGAAATTGCCAACCAATATCCAGAATTACATGTAAATGCATATTTAACTAATTCAGATACGGTCTTAGATAACGTTAAACATAATGTTGTAGACATTGGAATTGTAGAGAGAGAAATCCAAGATAATACCATTGATTTAGCATGTATATCGCAAGATGAAATGGTCTTAATTTACAATCAAAAAGTAGGCTTTGATGCGAAACAAATATGTTTTGTTCGAGAACAAGGGTCAGGTACAAGAATTTACCAAGAAATCGGTTTAACTAACTTATCATTACATCCATATTTAGTGGAAATTAATAGTAATCAAGTAATCGTTGATATGGTGAAGGCTGGTAAAGGATTTACAGTTATATCTAAATCTGTATTAGATGAAGAACATAATAATATATTAGCTGCTATCAAGTTAGACGTCTTTCGAAATTTTTATCTCATAAAGCATAAAGATAAATATCTAGATGTTAATTTGAAAGCTATTATTGAATTATTTCAATGCTGTTATGAAGATTAAACGTTACATTGAAATTAACGGAAATTGTAAACAAACAAAAAACACCCATCAATGGATTAATCGTCCAGAGATGGGATAAAACGAAATCAATTATTTTAAATTATATCTTTATATTACACTAACGAAAAACATTAGAATACTTGTTCAACTTCGATAACGCCAGGTACTTCTTCGTGTAACGCACGTTCAATACCAGCTTTTAATGTTATTGTTGAGCTTGGGCAAGTACCACAAGCACCATGTAATTGTAATTTTACGATGCCGTCTTCAACATCAACTAACGTACAGTCGCCACCATCACGTAATAAAAATGGACGTAAACGTTCAATTACTTCAGCTACTTGATCAAACATTGTCGCATTCTCAGTAGGCATGAGATATGTCTCCTTTCAAGTAAATTATTTCATTATCATTATTAGTACATTATAATAGATTAAGTAAGAAAAATCTATAAATCAAAACGAGGGATTTCAATGACTAAAGTGAGTGTTGTTGTTTATGGGGCAGATGTAGTATGTGCAAGTTGTGTGAATGCACCGACATCAAAAGATACATTTGATTGGTTACAACCATTGTTAAAACGAAAATTTCCACACCATCATTTTGAGTTTACTTATATTGATATTGAAAAGGATACCGAAAATCTAACAGATCACGATCAACAATTTATTGAACGTATTCAAGAAGATGAGTTGTTTTATCCTTTGATTACAATGAATGATGAATATGTAGCAGATGGTTATATTCAAACTAAGCAGATTACGCAGTTTGTAGATCAAAAATTTTAAAAACAGAAAGTTAATATAGAGTATTAAAAATAGGGGCAGTGAAACCAATTAAAATGATTTCATTGCCCCTTTTATTTATTTTAACCGTTATGATATTTATATAACCAAAGGACACCTGATTTTAAGATAGAAGCGAGACGTCCGGTAACAGTTCGATCCATAATATAAGCAAATCCTTGTTTATCACCTAGAGAGCCTAAGAAACCTTGAACTTTAAGTTCTGGCATTTTTTCAGGTAATGGTTCGTTATTCCATTGCTTTTTCATTACGTCAGCGATTTGTTCGCCTTGTAATTCAGCTAATTGAGCACTAGGCGCATGTGGTAAGTCTGCACAGTCACCTACAACGTAAACATTTGGATAAGTAGGAATTTGGTGATACTGGTTTAAAATGACACGGCCGTTGTTATTAATATCTATAGGTAAATTTCTAACTACTTCAACTGGTTGTATACCAGCCGTCCAAACGACTAAATCGACATCTTCAGGAACACCATTATTATATATCTTTCCTGGTTCGACTTTATCGATGACTGAGTTGGGTACTACAGTAACATCGTGTTTAGAGAACCATTTTGAAATATAATTACTAAGTTTTTCTGGGAAATTGCGTAAAATTCGTGGACCACGATCATATAATAATATTTCTAAATCTGCACGACTTTCACGTAATTCACTAGCTAATTCAATGCCACTCAGTCCAGCACCAACGATAGCAACTTTAGCGCCTTTAGGTAGTTCACTAATACTATGAAAAGTATCGCGTGCCTTCGAAAGGGTTTGAATACTATGTGTATGTGTATCTGCACCAGGTACATTATGATACTTATCTTCGCAACCTAAACCAATGACTAGCTCATCATAATCTATTTTTGAATTACCTACAGAGATGATTTGCTCATCTAAATTAATATCATTGATTTCCCCATAAACTGTATTGATATTTGCATCATTTGGAAAAGACATACGTACATCTTTATCTGATTTTGTACCAGCAGCTAATGCATAAAATTCTGGTTTTAAACCATGGAATGGCATACGGTCAATTAAAGTCAACCTATATCCTTCTGGTAACGCATTAGGCAATATACGAGCCATGATGCGCATATTACCGTAACCCCCGCCTAATAAAACAATGTTTTTCATTTTAGTATACCCCTTTATCCTAAAAAATCATGTTATAAATAAGAGCATTAATATTGATATTGCCCTTTAGACTAATGTCATATTGAGCATTTTTGCCCAAAAAAATGATGGAAATGAACAAAAATTTAACCATCTTATCTTATATGACTATGTATTTATATGATTATTATATCGGTTTTTCAAATTGACTACAAATATATATCGAATTAAATTAAATATATTGTTTTATTAGTAATTTTTTCTATTTCCGACATTTTAAGCTCAATAATAGTCATAATAACGTGTGGTTTGTTATAATATTATAACTATTATAATAGAGAGGGTGTCGTATGTTTCCGTTAGTTGAATTCTGCATTTCCAATATGGCTAAGGGTGGAGATGTGGTTTATGAAAAGTTAGAAAATGATCCTGATGTAGATGTTTTAGAATATGGATGCTTACAAAATTGTGGTATATGCTCCAACGGCTTGTATGCACTGGTTGATGGTGATATTGTTGAAGGAGATACACCGGACGATTTGTTAAATAATATATATAAACATATAGAAGAAAATGATTTTACGAATTTATTATAGGAGGTTATGACAATGCAAACAGTTATTTTAACTGAAGCGGCAGCTTATGAAGTAAAAGACATGTTAGAAAGTAATGATATGCCTGATGGTTATCTTAAAATCAAAGTCAATGGTGGTGGATGCACAGGATTGACTTATGGTATGTCAGCAGAAGCTGAACCAGGTGAAAACGATGAAGTATTAGAATTCTTCGGTTTGAAAGTATTGGTAGATAAACATGATGCCCCAGTATTAAACGGGACAACAATTGATTTCAAACAATCACTAATGGGTGGTGGCTTCCAAATCGATAATCCAAATGCCATTGCTTCATGTGGCTGCGGTAGTTCATTTAGAACTGCTAAGGTTGCAGGTAATCCAGAAGATTGCTAGGCGAGATGACGGTTTTAATTTAATAAATTAAATTTTTCACAATGTGGACTATTGTCGCTTGAAAATATTGTGTAAAAGCTATAGAATTAAACTTGGATTAAATATTGTCTTTTCTGTGAACTTCACGAGATATAGCTTAAAGAAAAAAGACGTAATAATTACTGTGTTGACGTGGTTATAATGCAAGGCTTAATTAAAAAGGTCGTGTATTTTTAAGTATGTTACACTGGAGTTAAAATATTATGAAAGCTTAGGTGAAAACAATGGCTCAAGAACGTAAAAAAGTATTAGTTTTAGGTGCGGGTTATGCAGGTTTACAAACTGTTACTAAATTACAAAAAGAACTTTCTGCAGAAGAAGCGGAAATCACTCTAATTAACAAAAATGATTATCATTACGAAGCAACTTGGTTACATGAAGCTTCAGCAGGTACAATCAATTATGAAGATTTATTATACCCAGTTGAAAGTGTATTGAAAAAAGACAAAGTTAACTTCGTAACTGCAGAAGTTACTAAAATCGACCGCAATGCTAAAAAAGTAGAAACTGACAAAGGCATCTATGATTTTGATATCTTAGTTGTAGCATTAGGATTTGTGAGTGAAACATTTGGTATTGACGGAATGAAAGATCACGCTTTCCAAATTGAAAATGTTTTAACTACGCGTCAATTATCTCGTCATATCGAAGATAAATTCGCTAATTATGCAGCTTCTAAAGAGAAAGACGACAAAGATTTATCTATCTTAGTTGGTGGTGCTGGATTCACTGGTATCGAATTCTTAGGTGAATTAACTGATCGAATTCCTGAATTATGTAGCAAATATGGTATTGACCAAAACAAAGTGAAAATCACTTGTGTTGAAGCAGCACCTAAAATGTTACCAATGTTCTCAGATGACTTAGTTAACCATGCTGTAAACTACTTAGAAAACCGTGGCGTAGAATTTAAAATTGCTACACCAATCGTTGCTTGTAACGAAAAAGGTTTCGTAGTAGAAGTAAATGGTGAAAAACAACAATTAGAAGCAGGTACATCAGTATGGACTGCAGGTGTACGTGGTAGCCACTTAATGGAAGAATCATTTGAAGGTGTTAAACGTGGCCGTATTGTGACTAATCAAGACCTTACAATTGCAGGTCATGATGATATCTTTGTTATCGGTGATGTTTCTGCATTCATCCCAGCAGGTGAAGAACGTCCATTACCAACAACAGCTCAAATCGCAATGCAACAAGGTGAACATGTTGCTAAAAACATCAAACATATCTTAAATGGCGAAGCTAAAGAAGAATTTGAATATGTTGATCGTGGTACAGTATGTTCATTAGGATCTCATGACGGTGTAGGTATTGTTTACGGTAAAGATATTACTGGTAAAAAAGCTGCATTCATGAAGAAAGTTATCGACACTCGTGCTGTATTCAAAATCGGTGGCGTAGGTCTTGCATTCAAAAAAGGTAAATTCTAACTTTTTATGATATATGAAGCCTCCTTACTTAAAAGTTTGGAGGCTTTTTTGTATGCTTAAATATAAATAAGATCATTTACAACTATTGAAAGAGTGACTTTAAAAATAACTACTTATCATAATAGTTGATTTAAATTAAATATCAAAAGGAGGCTGTATGATGAATATCCAAATTAATTCTACTAATCTAGATGACATACATACATTAATTATTGGTATTCCTGAACATATGAATCAATTAAATGATATCGTGTATCACGAACAATCATTAATGAATGATTTAAAAGTTTTAAAGAAAAATCATATTATACAAGGTGCAACTGGAAAGATAACGACATCAATGATTTATATTCAACAACAACCTAAACGTCTTATAACTGTTGGATTAGGAAATATTAAAGAATTAACTTATGCGGATTATTTAATCATTTGGGGAAATGTGTTTCAGTTTTTAAAACAAGAACATATCACAGAAGCAGAATTGTTACTAAACTCATTTTTAAGTCCACATATTGAAGACGATGTAGTGACTAAAACGCTAGGTTTGCAAAGTGAACAAGCTATTTATCAGTTTGACAATTATAAATCTGATAAGCGTGCACCTTATCAACCTGATTTACACGTAAATGTTGACTGTGACCTTGAGAAAATTGAAACTAAAATACAAGAAGGCAAAACGGTAGGTGAATCAATTAATTTAGCGCGTGAATTAAGTCAAATTCCCCCTAATCTATTAACACCTCAATATTTTGCTGAGCTTGTCGTACAACACTTTAAAGATTCATCTGTAGAAGTAGATATTAAAGATGGTCAGAAAATACAATCAGAAGGATTTGGATTGATACATGCGGTAGGAAAAGGCTCTATCCATGAACCTAGAGTGATTACGATGCAATATGATGGTAGTCGTACTGATGAGAAGCCAATTGTCCTAGTTGGAAAAGGTATTACCTATGACTCAGGTGGCTACAGTATTAAAAGTAAAATAGGAATGCAAACGATGAAATTTGATATGTGTGGCGCTGCAAATGTTGTTGCCATGATTGAGGTTGCTCATCAATTAGCGTTACCAATTAATATTATAGGTATCATAGCTTCTGCTGAAAATATGATTAATGACAAGGCAATGAAACCAGATGACGTTTATACCGCATTAAGTGGTGAAACAGTTGAAGTACTCAATACAGATGCTGAAGGTCGTTTAGTATTAGGTGATGCTGTTGCATATGCAACTCAATTTCAACCTCAAGTTATTTTAGATTTTGCTACATTAACAGGTGCTGCAATTGTGGCTCTAGGTGAAGATAAGGCTGCCGCGTTTGAAACTAATGCCAGTGAGCAATTAAAAGCGATTTTAAGTATCTCTAAAACCGTTGATGAACAAGTGTTTGAATTACCTATTACAAAAACAGAAAGACAGTTAATTAAAAATAGTGATGTCGCAGACTTAGTCAATCACACAAATGGACAAGGGAAAGCTTTATTTGCCGCTTCATTTATCAGTCATTTTAGTGGCTCAGTACCTCATCTGCACTTTGATATAGCTGGTCCAGCAACGATAAATAAACCATCACATAAAGGTCCGAAAGGTCCAACAGGATATATGATTCCAACGATTGTTGAATGGTTAAAATCATTATAGTTATTTAAGGAAGCGCCTTAGCGCTTCCTTTTATATTTTTTGAAAGGGTTATTTAAACTAGATTTCAATTTCGTATTGACTTTATAAAATTGAGTTGCTATGATATTATCCATAAATACTTTAGTTCGATAGAGTAGTAAAGGATGGTTTTGCGTATGATTAATGCAGTAGTGATTGCTGTTATTTTAATGATTATTTTATGTTTATGTAGGTTGAACGTTGTGATTAGTTTATTCATTAGTGCTTTAGTAGGTGGTATGCTATCTGGCATGAGCCTTGAAAAAGTCATTAACATATTTGGTAAGAATATTGTTGATGGGGCCGAAGTAGCACTGAGTTATGCGTTATTAGGTGGCTTTGCCGCTTTAATTTCCTATAGTGGTATTACTGATTACTTAGTTGGTAAAATTATTAAAGCCATTCACTCTGAAAACAGTCGACTTTCAAGAATCAGAGTGAAAGTGATTATAATTGTTGCACTTTTAGCAATGAGTATTATGAGTCAGAACTTAATACCTGTACATATTGCGTTTATTCCAATAGTAATTCCGCCATTATTAAGTTTATTCAATGATTTAAATATGGATAGACGCTTGATTGGTTTAGTTATTGGATTTGGATTATGTTGGCCGTATGTGTTATTACCGTATGGTTTTGGTCAAATATTCCAACAAATTATTCAAAGTGGGTTCCAAAAAGCGCACCATCCTATCGAATTTAATATGATTTGGAAAGCGATGCTTATTCCTTCAATGGGCTATATTGTAGGCTTAATTTTAGGACTTATCGTCTATCGTAAGCCTAGAAAATATGAAGAGAGAAATATTAATGA
Organism: Staphylococcus sp. KUGN1; assembly: GCF_045984185.1. Lineage (NCBI taxonomy): Bacteria > Bacillati > Bacillota > Bacilli > Caryophanales > Staphylococcaceae > Staphylococcus > Staphylococcus sp. KUGN1. The sequence goes on from NZ_JBJQIL010000001.1 coordinate 340,724, forward strand.
TAGAGCAACAGTTACAGAACTAAAACCATATATTTTAGTTGTGACTGTGATTGCCATTTTAGCAACATTTATTGTTCAAACATTAACAGAATCAATGATTTTTGGTGCTTTAGCAGGTGTACTTGTCTTCTTTGTATCACGTGCATATAGTTGGTATGAATTAGATGAGCAATTTGTAGATGGTATTAAAATCATGGCATATATTGGTGTGGTTATTTTAACTGCCAATGGCTTTGCTGGTGTTATGAACGCAACTGGTGATATTGATAATTTGGTTAAAAGTTTAACTAGTATTACTGGAGACCACAAATTAATTAGTATAGTAGTGATGTATATTATCGGATTGATCGTGACGTTAGGTATAGGTTCTTCATTTGCAACAATACCAATTATCGCTTCATTGTTTATTCCATTTGGTGCATCTATTGGTTTAGATACAATGGCATTAATAGCGTTAATCGGTACAGCAAGTGCGTTAGGTGATTCTGGATCACCTGCAAGTGATTCTACATTAGGGCCTACAGCAGGATTAAATATGGACGGTCAACATGATCATATTAGAGATACTTGTATTCCAAACTTTTTATTCTATAATATCCCATTAATTATTTTTGGTACGATTGGGGCCATGGTATTATAGTATAAAAAGAGGAGTGTTAGGTTGACCAATTTATTAGAAACATTTGAAATGAATGTTGAAATTGAAGAAGAAGGTAAAGTTGTCATTTCAATGCCTGTAACAGATAAAGTGAAACAACCGTTTGGTTATCTACATGGTGGCGCAAGTTTAGCATTAGGTGAAACTGCATGCTCATTAGGTGCAGCAAACTTAATTGATACGTCTAAATATATTCCATTAGGTTTAGAGATGAATGCTAATCATATTCATTCAGTTAAAGAAGGTAAAGTGATTGCGATTGCTACTATTATTCATCAAGGCAAATCAACACAGGTATGGCATATTGAAATTAAAGATGACAATAATCAATTAATTAGTATAATGCGAGGAACAATGGCTATTAAGCCATTGAAATAAATAAAAGCTACCGTTTCGTTGTGAAGCGGTAGCTTTTATTATGTTATGATGCGAGTTGTTTTTGTAGGCGAATAAACGCTTGGTATATTCTTTCGGATGCTTCTCTGCCTCCCATAATGTTTCTACCAAAAGGTCCTAGTTCTAAATCAGCTAAACCTCCAGCTACAAATAAATGTGGTAGCCATTCTAGTTCATGCGTAATGTCTGGGAAACCACATTGTGCGATAGGGGCATTGAAATGTAAAACTAAATCTTGAATCATAGGTTGTGACATGACAGTATTTTCAAATCCTGTAGCCAATAAGATATGATCATAATACATCTTGCCATTTGAAGTAATGATATGATGATTTTTAATATCTTCAATCTCATTTTTATGAATGATTAAACGACCTTGGCTCATTTTTTTCTTTAAGCGCAGATATAACTCATGAGGCATCGATCCTTTATGACGTTCTGTTTGAATAATACGCATTCTTTCTTCAGAAGATTCGATATTTAGGAATGCATTCATATTTTTGGGACCTAACCATCCTGGATCCGCGTCAAAGTCATGAATTTCAATATCTTTATTAAGCCATAAATGTACTGTTTTACTGTCATCATTATTGACTAATTTTAGGGCTAAATGTGCAGCAGATATACCACTACCTACAACATGAGATGTTTGTTTTTCTTTAATTTGTGATTCTTCTTCATCAAAAATATGTTGAATATCTGGTTGATCATGATACATAGCTGGGATATAGGCACGATGATTGCAACCGTGTGCAATGATTAAATACTGTGTTGACAATATTCGACCATCATTTAATTCTAATTGCCATTGTTGATGATTATCTCGATGTATATGCCTTACGGCTCCTTGTATATGACTTTCATTCAAACGATATTGATGGATGAGTTCATGTGTATGATGCATGAACATATCGCGTTGAGGACGCTTATATGGCCCATAAGTAGCCCCTGTATACTGATTTAATTTAGCGTATTGTTTTAAATGAAATGGTTTTGGATGTATATGGTGTACAAAAGGTGATCTTAAAAAAGGCATACTAATACGATGTGTATAACTATTAAATTGTTCACATAATGTACGATAGGGATCAATGATTGTTAAATCCTTAGCGTCTAAACCAGCTTGTCTTAATTTTAAAGCTATGGTTGTTCCTTGAATGCCACCACCAATAATTGTCCATTGCATACTATCAACTCTTTCTTATTTTTTAAAACGTAATTGTTTCGATTTGTAAAATTGTAGCATATTTGTGACATGAATACAATTTTTATATTGAAAGGATGAATCACGCTTATAATGTAAACTTTTATTTTGATTAAGTTTACATTATACTAAGTTAAGTCAATGACTATATATGGTGAGTGATTACTTTTTAAGAAGAGGAGGATTTCTGATGACATTATCAGTACGAATTTTAAACAATGAGCATTTTTCTAAAGAAGCGTGGATGCATATATTTGAAGATGAACATATCGATACATTGGATTTATTACATGAAGCGTATAACATTAGAAAGCATTATTATGGTAAACGTGTAAAATTAAATATGATATTAAATGCTAAAAGTGGTATTTGTCCTGAAGATTGTGGCTATTGTGGTCAATCTAGAGAAATGAAGCAAAAACAGAGATATAGTTTAGTTGATAAAGAACAGATTAAAGATGGTGCCAATGTAGCACGAGAACATCAAATTGGAACGTATTGTATTGTGATGAGTGGCCGTGGTCCAAGTGATAAAGAGGTTGCACATGTTTGCGATACAGTTGAGGAAATTAAAAGTATTCATCCTCAATTAAGAATTTGTGCGTGCCTAGGATTAACAAATGAAAAACAAGCTGCAAGGTTAAAAAAAGCAGGTGTCGATCGTTATAATCATAATATTAATACCAGTGCACGATACCATGATAATGTAGTGACTACACATACGTATAAAGATCGTGTTAATACAGTTGAGATTATGAAACAACATCATATATCACCTTGTTCAGGTGTAATATGTGGTATGGGAGAATCAAATGAGGATATCATTGATATGGCATTAGCATTAAAAAAGATTGATGCTGATAGTATACCTATTAATTTTTTACACCCGATTAAAGGTACTAAATTTGGAGATATGGATGAGTTAAATCCAATAAAGTGTTTACGAATTATTGCGATGTTTAGATTAATTAATCCTACTAAAGAAATAAGAATAGCAGGTGGACGAGAAGTGAATTTAAGATCATTACAACCTTTAGCATTACAAGCTGCTAATTCAATATTTGTTGGAGATTATTTAATTACTGGTGGACAGCCTAATCAAATGGATTACGAGATGTTAGAGGATTTAGGATTTGAAATTGATGTTGTTAATAACGACACCCATTAAAATTATTTGCAATTCAAATATGTCATATTAATATAAAACAGCCAAACGGTTGATGTATAACATCCCGATTGGCTGTTTATTTCTATAATTTTTTATCTTTTAAATCGTCTTTGATTTCATCTTGTTTAGTATTTTTACTGTAGGGTGTTTTAATATTATAGGCTGCTTTCATAATCATATGGCTTGAAAGTGGACCAGTGATTAGTACAAATATGATGCCTATAATTAACTGCATATTTGTATAACCATCTTTAACAATAAAGTATAAAAAGGCCCCAAATAATAAACTCATAGCACCTAAAGTAGACGCTTTTCCTGCAGCATGTGCACGTGAATAAACGTCTTCAAGCCTCAATAAACCAATAGCTGCTACCGCACTAATAAGTGCACCAATCATAATTAAGATAATTGAAATACTAATGATGATGGTTTCGATCATGTTCAATCACCTTACCTTTATCCATGAATTTTGAAAATACAGCTGTGCCTAAAAAGGCTAAAATACCTACTAGTAGGATAACAACAATCATATATTTGATATCCATTAAAATACTAAAAAGGGCAATAACTGCCATCAATTGTAATCCCATTGCATCTAATGCAACAACTCTGTCGGCTAGAGATGGGCCTAAAATAACTCTAACTAACATTGCTAACATAGATAATACGACAATGACTAAAGCAATAATTATTAATGTTTTGGTAATCATTATTGTTCGCCCACCTCTCTAACTACTTTTTCAAGTGAAGATTTAATACCTTCAGTTTCTTCTTCAGTAGTACTAAAGTCAATGGCATGGATATAAATTTTTGTACGATCATCACTAATTCCAAGGACGACAGTACCTGGCGTTAGTGTGATCAGGTTAGACAGTAACACGATTTGCCAATCCGTCTTCAAGTCTGTGTGATAGACAAAGAACCCAGGTTTATTTGAAATATGTGGTTTTAAAATAATTTTCAACACATCTAAATTCGCTTTAATTAATTCTAGTAAGAAAATGAAAACTAATTTAATCATTCTATAAATACGTATGAGATAAAATTTACCTGGCATCACACGGTGGAGTAGGTAAACTAAAATGAGACCAAATAGATAGCCTAATACAAAGTTATTAAGTGTGTAACTATCAGAGATAAGTAACCATATGATTGAGACTAATAAATTAATAACAATTTGGACTGCCATTATGATTTACCCCCCAATACGCTATTGATGTAAACAGTTGGATCGTAGAATGTTGTTGCGCCTTCTTTAATAATAGGGTATAGCACATCTGCTGATAAACCGAATATCACAGTAATAACCACAGCTACGATAGATACGGTAGTCATACCTAATGTATTAGCTTTATTTGTGACGTCATATCCTTTAGGTTCTCCGAAGAATCCTTTTAAGAAAATTCTTATGACTGAGTATAAAACAACTAAACTTGATAATAAGACAACGATACCAGTGATATAGAAGCTTTTTTCAAATGTAGCTTGCACAATATATAGCTTTCCGTAAAAACCACTTAAAGGTGGGATTCCGGCTAAACTTAATGCAGCAATGAAGAATGTCCAACCTAGCACTGGGTATTGTTTAATTAAACCACCAAATAAACGTAAATCGGTAGTTTTAGTGATTTTATACATGACCCCGATGAGTAAGAATAGAGATGCTTTTACTAACATATCATGGATAGTGTAATAAATAGCACCTATCATACCTGCTTCATTCATCATAGCTACGCCAACCAATATAACGCCAACAGCAATCATAATATTGTATAGAATGATTTTCTTTGTATCATAGTATGCTATTGCACCAACGCAACCGAATATAATCGTCATGATAGCTAGGAATAAAATGACATAGTGAGAAAAACTTACTGTATTGTTAAAGAACAAGCTTAAAGTTCTAGCAATTGCATAGACGCCGACCTTTGTTAATAACGCACCGAAGAATGCAATAATAGCGAAAGGTGGCGCATAATAAGCGCCTGGTAGCCAAATATACATAGGGAAGACACCAGCTTTTGTAGCAAAGACAAATATAAATAATATAAATACAATGTTTACTAAGCCACTTTCATGTGCTGATAAATCATTCAAACGTTGACTAATATGCGCTAAGTTTAAAGTGCCCACGACAGAGTATAGAATCGCTACACCCATGACAAAGAATGATGATGATACAACATTGACTAATATATACTTAATCGTTTCTTGTAATTGAATCTTTGTCGTACCAATAACTAATAAACAGTAGGATGACATTAAGAATACTTCGAAGAATACGAATAAGTTGAAAATATCACCTGTTGTAAATGCACCGATGATACCAATAAGCATAAACATAATAGAGAAATAATAATAAAACGTTTCTCTTTCAACACCAATAGATCGATAAGAATATAATATGATGAGTGCAGTAATGATAATACTCGTAATAATCAATAATGCACTAAAAATATCTAATACAAAAACGATACTATAGGGTGCTTTCCATGAACCTAATTCTAATTTAATAGGTCCATCTTGTAAGACATTTTTTAAATTAAGTATTGCAATTATTAATGTAATGATTGTACCTACTAATGCGACATAACGTTTGATATGCGGTCTTTTTCCAATGAAAACGAGTAATATTGCCGTCAGAATTGGTACAACTAAAGTAAGAGCTAACATATTACTCTCTGACATCTTCTGGAACTCCTTTCATACTTTCAACGTTATCTGTACCAAGTTCTTTATAAGTTCTAAATGCTAAAACTAAAAAGAAAGCAGTAGTAGCAAAAGCGATAACGATGGCTGTTAATATAAGTGCTTGTGGGATTGGATCAACATAACTTTGCGTGCCTTTTTCATAAATAGGTGCTTTGCCATGTTTTAATCCGCCCATAGTTATTAAAAATAAATTTGCTGCGTGTGTTAGTAGCGTAGTCCCCATAATGATCCGTATCAAACTCTTAGACAAAACGAGATAGACGCTAATTGCTGTGAGGATACCACTAACAAATATCATAATAATTTCCACTATTCGTTCTCTCCAATCGATAAAATAATAGTCATTACAGTTCCAACTACGGCACATAAGACACCGAAATCAAAGAATACAGCGGTAGTCATATGCATGGGCGCTAGCAATGGAATAGGTATGTCAAATGTGACATGTGTAAAAAAGTTGTTGGACATGAACCAACTTGCCATTGGAGTACCAACGCAAAATAATAATCCGATACCAATTAATATTTTAAAATCAATTGGAAAAATACGTCTCATTGTCTTTATATCAAATGCAATGGCAATAACAACCAAAGCGCTTGAGAATAATAAACCTCCAACGAAACCGCCACCTGGTGTATAGTGACCTGCTAGAAATAGTGAAAAGCCGAACATCATAACCATGAAGAAAATGATGACTGCTGTATATTGGAACATTAAATCATTTTTCTGTCTGTTCATGACGTTTCACCTCACTTGTTTCTGAACGATGTTGATGTTTCATACGTAATTTAATCATTGTATAAATACCTAAACCTGCGATACCTAATACGGATGATTCGAATAAAGTATCCATGCCACGGAAATCTACTAAAATAACATTAACCATATTTTTACCTGAAGCAAGATCGTAAACATGATCTTGATAATAATGAGTGATTGATTCGAAGTGTCTATTGCCATACGCAATTAATCCTAAAATCGTCACAACAAGACCAACACCAGCTGAAATTAAAGCATTTGTGACTTTAAATGATCGTGTTTCGTTGTAACGGTTAAGATTAGGTAAGAAATAGAAACATAGTAAAAATAATGCGGTAGAAATGGATTCTACAACAAATTGTGTTAATGCTAAGTCAGGTGCTTTAAAGAATATAAACAACACTGAAACAGAATAACCGACAGCGCTTAACATAATAATGCTAAATAAACGAGATTTAGCAAAGACAATTAAGAACGAAGCAATGACAAGTAAAACAATGATGCCTACTTCAAATATTCTAATGCGACTGACATCTTTGAAATTAATTGTGAATGGAACGCTTAATAAAATTACTGTAGTTAATAAAATTAATAAACCGAAGATAATCACGAGATTATTTCGAGAAGATTCAGTGACATAGCTATTTGTCATATTTTTAGAATACGTTGGCATTATTTTACCAGTTCGATCGTACCAGTAATTAAGTGTAAGTTGGTTAGGTTGTGACTGTAATAATTTAATCCAATAAGCAAACGTTATGATGAGTAAAATACCAATGATGTAGATACCAATAGTTGTAATAAATGCCGGTGTTATACCGTGGAATAAGTGAAACTCGGCACTTGCTTGAGTTGTTTGACTCATTGATGTTGTCGCTGGTTCAATAATCGATTGTGTCAATACTCCAGGGAATAGACCAAATATAATAACTAATATAGCTAATATTGATGGTGAAATAAGCATTAATATAGATGCTTCATGAGCTCGTTTTGGTAATTGATTAGGTTTATATTCTCCAAAGAATATATGCATAATAAATTTAATTGAATAGACAAAAGTAAAAATACTTCCGACAATGGCAAGTATTGGGAAGATGAGGCCTAATGTATTTAGACTCATCACATGCGCGTGTGTTAATTCAATGACGGATTCTAAGAATTTCTCTTTAGATAAAAAGCCATTAAAAGGTGGGACGCCTGCCATACTTAATGAAGTAATAACGGTAATCGTGAACGATATAGGCATAATAGTTAATAAACCACCTAATTTCTTAATATCACGCGTTCCGGTACTATGGTCGACTGCACCAGTTATCATGAATAACGAACCTTTAAACGTAGCATGATTAATTAAATGAAATGCAGCTGCAGTAAAGGCAGCTATATAAAGTTGACTATCTTGACCTTCAAAATGATAGCTAACTGCACCCATACCTAACATAGACATGATCATTCCGAGTTGTGACACAGTTGAAAAGGCTAGTATACCTTTTAAATCTTGTTGTTTTGTTGCATTTAAAGATGCCCAAAATAAAGTGATTAATCCAACTAGTGTAACTGTCCAAATCCAACCTTGTGATACAGCAAAAATGGGCGTCATTCTTGCAATTAAATATAAACCAGCTTTAACCATTGTTGCCGAATGTAAATAGGCACTAACAGGTGTTGGTGCTTCCATTGCATCTGGTAACCATATGTAAAAAGGTACTTGAGCTGATTTAGTAAAGGCACCAATTAAAATAAATATCATAGCCAGGATAAAGAAAGGACTGTTTTGTATTTCTGCAACGTGTTGAATAATATAATGTAAACTAAATGAATCTGACGCTACAGAAAGTAAAATGATGCCACCTAAAAGGCTAAGTCCTCCAAAAACTGTGATGATTAAAGATTTTTGAGCACCATAAATGGAAGCCTGTTTCTCTCTCCAAAATGATATAAGTAAAAAACTTGAGAACGAAGTTAACTCCCAGAATAAGTATAAAATAATAAGGTTATCTGAAAGAACAACGCCTAACATTGCACCCATGAAAAGTAATAAATAACAGTAAAAATTCCCTAATTGTTCTGATTGGCTTAAATAACCAATGGAGTATAAGACAACTAAACTGCCGACACCAGTAATCAGTAAGCTGAATAACAACCCTAATCCATCAACATAAAGGTTGAAATTCATACCGATATGTGGCATCCACTTAAAAGTTTTCATTACGGTATTACCTGACGAAGTAGTCGTAATAAAGGATAAGAAATATATAAATAAGACGACGGGGACAGGTAATACAAACCAACCTATGTGAATTCTTTTGAAGAAGCGATATAGGATTGGAATAATGAGTGCAAATATTAACGGTAATAGAACCGCAATATGTAACAAACTCATTAAATTGTCCTCCTTTAAAAATGTTTATGATATTCATTATACATGAATCATATCATTCTGAAAAACGACTGAACGCTTGAAATTACTGAATTTCTATCCACTGTTAAATAAGAAGAAACACGCCAATTTTTAATGAAAATTTTGTTTGTATTGAATAGTATAATCATCTTTAAGTTGTTCTAAATTTTGTAATGAACGCTTTGCATGTGCGTCATTTTTTTCTTTTAATTGTGACTCTAAATTTGAAATAGCTTGTTGAAGAGAATCTTCATATGACATTTTTTCGACATTAAAGTCACGTAATTGTGAACGCTTAGCATATCTTTTTTCATAATGGCTTAATGCTTTACGCTCATGGAAAAATACACCTGTCGATTCATTAGGATTGTGTAAATCACCTTGTTTAGGATGTTTGATCACTTGTTCAACTTGAACTAAAACGTCGTCACCAGTATCTTCTTTAATTGAAACTCCGTAGCTTCCTGTCTTATGAGAAAATCGATATAACATGCTATATTACTTCCTTTCAAATGTGTTAATATATACGTATATCATAACATGAATGGAGAATTTTAATGACGAACTATCCTCAGTTAAATAAAGAGATACAAGAAGATGAAATTAAAGTTGTAATGCATACTAATAAAGGAGACATGACATTTAAGTTATTCCCTAATATTGCACCTAAAACAGTTGAAAACTTTGTTACACATGCTAAAAATGGTTACTATGATGGGGTAACTTTCCACCGCGTAATCAATGATTTTATGGTACAAGGCGGCGACCCGACTGCAACTGGAATGGGTGGCGAAAGCATTTATGGTGGTGCATTCGAAGATGAGTTTTCGTTAGAAGCGTTTAATTTATATGGTGCATTATCTATGGCTAATGCTGGTCCGAATACAAACGGTTCACAATTTTTTATCGTTCAAATGAAAGAAGTACCACAAAATATGCTAAGTCAATTAGCTGATGGTGGTTGGCCAGAACCAATCGTTAAAGCGTATGGTGAAAATGGAGGTACGCCTTGGTTAGATCAAAAACATACTGTATTTGGTCAAATGGTTGAAGGTGAAACAACATTAGAAGACATTGCGAATACGAAAGTAGGACCTCAAGATAAACCTGTACATGATGTAGTTATCGAATCTATCGATGTTACTGAATAAGGTGACTGTTTGTATTTAACGATTCGTAAACATGATTTTAGGATAATTTCAATTTAAAAAAGATTAGAAACTTCACGCTCAAGTAAAGTCATACTTTGAACGTGAAGTTTTTTAATGTTATATAACATAGAGGGGCACAACATTTTTATCAGACATTTTATTATTATCATTATGGGAATGAATAAAGTTCCATAGGATCTATTTCAAAATAATTCAAAAAATTCAACGTTATAGTTAGTCCCTTAATTTGTTTTATGCTATGATAATAGTGTTAAGAAAAACGAAATAAGGGGTTATCAAGTTGAATAATCACTACAAAGAAGGTCAACATATTAAGGTACGTGTGACTGGTATTCAACCGTATGGCGCATTTGTTGAGGCCCCTGACCATACTGAAGGACTTATCCATATTTCTGAAATCATGGATGATTATGTCCATAACTTGAAGAAATTTCTATCTGAAGGACAAGTCGTCAAAGCTAAGATTTTATCAATTGATGAAGAAGGTAAACTCAACTTGTCTTTAAAAGATAATGATTACTTTAAAAATTATGAACGTAAAAAAGAAAAACAGTCGGTGCTAGATGAAATAAAAGAAACAGAAAAGTATGGGTTTCAAACACTTGAAGAACGCTTACCGGTCTGGATCAAACGGTCTAAACGTACTATACGTCAAGATTAAAGTGACGTAATTATATTCGTTATATTTATACTAAGAATATAGGGATGATATAAACGATAGTATCTATTTTGTGATGGATATTATCGTTTTTATTTTGAGAAAGTTGAACAAGTATAGCTTCAGTCTCTAAAGAGCCCTTTGATTGTTTGATGATGATTCATATAAAAAATCTATAAGCAAATAAATAGAGCATAAAATCTTTTCATGTTATAGTCTCCATTATTATTAATCTGGAGGTAGAGTTATGAATAGTAAATATAATTCATTATTTGAAAGTGTGACATTGCCAAATGGCGTTGAATTAAAAAATAAGTTCGTTTTAGCGCCTTTAACACACATTTCATCTAATGACGATGGCACAATTTCAGATGTTGAATTAACATATATTGAAAAGCGTGCGAAAGATGTCGGATTAGCGATTAATGCAGCGAGTAATGTGAACAATCTTGGTAAGGCATTTCCTGGACAGCCTTCAGTAGCTCACGATGCAGACATAGAAGGTCTTAAAAAACTTGCACAAGCGATGAAGAAAAATGGTGCTAAAGCATTAGTTCAAATTCATCATGGTGGGGCTCAAGCATTACCTGAATTGACGCCCGATGGTGATGTAGCTGCTCCAAGCCCAATTTCATTAAAAAGTTTCGGCCAAAAACAAGAACACGATGCAAGAGAAATGACATCAGAAGAAATTGAACAAACGATTAAAGATTTCGGTGAAGCAACACGACGTGTTATACAGGCTGGGTTTGATGGTGTTGAAATTCATGGAGCTAACCATTATTTAATCCACCAATTTGTTTCACCTTACTACAATAGAAGAAACGATATATGGGCTGAGAATTTGAAATTCCCAATGGCTGTCATTGATGAAGTGCTTAAAGCGAAAAAAGATTATGCATCTGATGATTTCATTGTTGGATATCGTTTGTCACCAGAAGAAGCGGAATCACCAGGTATTACAATGGATATTACTGAAGAATTAGTTAATGCAATTACTAAAAAAGACATAGATTATATTCATGTATCAATTATGGATATTTATTCTAAAACACGTGATGGACAGTATGAAGGACAAAATAGATTAGAACTTATTCATAAATGGATTAATGGACGTATGCCATTAATCGGTATTGGATCAGTATTTACTGCTGATGATGCTTTAAATGCAGTTGAAGATGTTGGCGTAGAATTAGTAGCTTTAGGACGTGAGATTCTACTTGATTATGATTTTGTAGGGAAAATTAAAGAAGGTAGAGAATCTGAAATTATAAGCTATTTTGATCCAGAACGTGAAGATAATCATGAATTACCACCTAAATTATGGCAACAATTTAATAATGGTTTTTATCCTTTACCTAGAAAAGATCAATAATATATTTAAAGCTAGAAAAGATCATTTACCAATGATTATTTCTAGCTTTTTTTATACACTTTTATAGAATTTTTGGTATATTGTAAAATCAATAAAAGGTGTCACTATAAGGTTTTAGAAACAATAAAAGATATATTATGACGAATTTTTAAACTTTTACTTGTACAACATAGCGGGCATGTGTCATTATATTTGTAAGGGCTTTCAAAAATATAAAAATTTAAGTAATACATGTTGAAATAAGAGATAGAAAAATTACAACTTTAATAAAATGAGACTATTTAGAAATATATTAATGTAATCTGTTTGAGAGCCACTGGAAATCAGTTATGATATTGGTAACTAGCTTTAGTATTTATTAAACAAAGGGGAGATATTATGACTAAGTCAGAACAAATTATTGAATTAACAAATCACTATGGAGCACATAACTATGTACCGCTTCCAATCGTCATTGCCGAAGCAGAAGGTGTATGGGTAACTGATCCGGAAGGTAATAAATATATGGATATGCTATCTGCATATTCAGCAGTAAACCAAGGACATAGACATCCTAAAATTATTCAGGCACTTAAAGATCAAGCAGAGAAAGTAACATTAGTATCACGTGCTTTCCACAGTGATAATTTAGGTGAATGGTACAAGAAAATTTGTGAATTATCAGGTAAAGATAAAGCATTACCAATGAATACTGGTGCAGAAGCTGTTGAAACAGCATTAAAAGCAGCACGACGTTGGGCTTATGATGTGAAAGGTATTGAACCAAATAAAGCAGAAATCATTGCATTCAATGGTAACTTCCATGGTCGTACAATGGCACCCGTGTCATTATCGTCTGAAGCAGAATATCAAAGAGGATATGGTCCATTATTAGATGGTTTCCGTAAAATTGATTTTGGTGACGTAGAAAAATTAAAAGCAGCAATCACTGATAATACTGCAGCAATTTTAGTAGAACCTATTCAAGGCGAAGCTGGTATCAATGTGCCACCGGAAGGTTATTTAAAAGCAATCAGAGAATTATGTGATGAGCATAATATCTTATTTATAGCAGACGAAATCCAAGCTGGGTTAGGCCGTTCAGGTAAGCTATTTGCCACAGACTGGGATAATGTTAAACCAGATGTATACATTTTAGGTAAAGCGCTTGGCGGTGGCGTACTGCCAATTTCCGTTGTCTTAGCTGATAAAGAAGTTTTAGATGTATTTACACCAGGTTCACATGGTTCTACATTTGGCGGTAATCCATTAGCTTGTGCCGTGTCACTAGCTGCTTTAGATGTCATTGTAGATGAAGACTTACCTGGCCGTTCATTAGAATTAGGTGAATACTTCAAATCTGAATTACAAAAAATCGAACATCCTTCAATTAAAGAAGTACGTGGCCGTGGCTTATTCATCGGAATTGAATTAACTGAGAATGCAAGACCATACTGTGAATCATTAAAAGAATTAGGTTTATTATGTAAAGAGACACATGATACAGTTATTCGATTTGCACCACCACTTGTTATTACTAAAGAAGAATTAGACCTTGCAATTGAAAAAATTAAACAAGTTTTTAAATAAGTTCAAAAAGTTGTAACAATCATTTTGCAACCCCTTTAAAAAGGATAAAGTTGTGTTACAATAATAAATGAAAGCGAAATCATTAGTTAAAAAGAGGCGAAAAGGATCATGACTGAGAATAATAATTTAGTGACTTCTACTCAAGGAATTATTAAAGAAGCTTTGCATAAATTGGGCTTTGATGATGGTATGTACGATCTAATCAAAGAACCACTAAGATTTTTACAAGTACGTATTCCAGTGCGTATGGATGATGGTACAGTTCAAACATTCACTGGTTATCGTGCACAGCATAATGATGCAGTAGGTCCAACTAAAGGGGGAGTGCGTTTCCACCCAGATGTTGACGAAGAAGAAGTTAAAGCATTATCAATGTGGATGACATTAAAATGCGGAATTGTTAATTTACCATACGGCGGTGGTAAAGGTGGTATCGTGTGTGACCCTCGTCAAATGAGTATTCATGAAGTTGAACGTTTATCTCGTGGGTATGTTAGAGCGATTTCACAATTCGTAGGACCAAACAAAGATATTCCAGCACCAGACGTATTCACTAACTCACAAATCATGGCTTGGATGATGGATGAATACAGTGCACTAGATAAATTCAATTCTCCAGGATTTATCACTGGTAAACCTATTGTACTTGGTGGATCACAAGGACGTGACCGTTCAACTGCACTAGGCGTTGTTATTGCAATTGAACAAGCAGCTAAACGTAAAGGCATGGATCTTAAAGATGCTAAAGTGGTTATCCAAGGTTTTGGTAACGCAGGTAGTTTCTTAGCTAAATTCTTATATGATTTAGGTGCGAAAGTAGTTGGTATTTCAGATGCTTACGGTGCTTTACATGACCCTAACGGTTTAGATATTGACTATTTATTAGACAGAAGAGATAGCTTCGGAACTGTAACAAACTTATTTGAAGAGACAATCTCAAATAAAGAATTATTCGAATTAGACTGTGATATCTTAGTTCCAGCAGCGATTTCAAACCAAATTACTGAAGAAAATGCTAATGATATTAAAGCAAGTATCGTGGTTGAAGCTGCAAACGGACCAACTACACCTGAAGCGACACGTATTTTAACTGAACGTGGCATCTTATTAGTGCCAGATGTTTTAGCTAGTGCAGGTGGTGTAACAGTTTCATACTTCGAATGGGTTCAAAACAATCAAGGTTACTATTGGACTGAAGAAGAAGTTAATGAAAAATTACGCGAAAAATTAATTACTGCTTTCGATACAATTTATGAATTATCACAAAACAGAAAGATCGATATGCGTTTAGCAGCCTATATTGTTGGTATCAAACGTACAGCAGAAGCAGCTAGATATCGTGGATGGGCATAATAGCCTTTATTAATATCGGTTAAACCCACTTTCATATAAAATAAAAACATTCACTCAGAAATTGTTGAGTGAATGTTTTTTGTTTAATTTAAATCATTTTTAACTTGTTGCAAGACTTTTAAAATAGTTTCACTGTCTTCAATATTTAGATAGTGAACCATTGGTTTGGCATTTGGATAGGGCACAACCAATTCACAATCATTCAATATTTCTGACGAAGAAGGTGTCGTTTTAATCAATAATCGGTTATCGTATAATCCACCAACTACACATTTATCATAGTATATGATATATTCTCCCATCATTTTACGAGTCGTAATATGATCTTCATTCATGTATTGCATAAATCGATTGAGTATATTTTCAGATGTTGCCATGTTTTCACAACCCTTAAGTTAAAAGTATGAATCTAACGTTAGTATACACAATGATTTATAAGTATTGCTATTTTTGGTTTAAATTTTTGTATTTATCTGCATAGTTGGTAAATACACCATCAATGCCATAGTCATTCAAACGTTGCATATCTGCTTCTTCATTAACAGTAAATGGATGTATTAGGAATCCTAAATCTTTTAAATGCTTAGTATTTTCTTCATTTAAATCTGTATATTCAGGCCCTACACCAACTGCATAAAACTTAATACGTTTTAAATCTGCTTCACTTTGGAAAGGTAACTCGCCTTTATCTAATAAACGAATTAAAGGAATATTAGGATTTAATTGTTTCATTTTTTGTAGACTAGGTTCAGAAAAAGATTGAACAATGACATGACCATTTTTAAGTGATTGATCAGTCAACATACCATGTTTGTTTAAACTTTGAATTAATTGATTTTCCATACCTGGATAAACATCAGGAGATTTTGTTTCGATATAATAATTAGCGTTTTTACCGTAACGACTTAAAATTTCATCCAAAGTAGGGACCTTTGCATTGTTATATTCTGATTTAGCAAGGTCAGGATGTTGTTTGTTAAACCAACTACCAGCATCGAGTTTCTTTAACTCTGCTAATGTATAATCTTTAACTTGTCCATGTCCATTAGTAGTACGATCAACGGTTTCATCATGCATGGCAACGAGATGACCATCTTTCGTTCTTTGTAAATCAATTTCTATGTATGACGCTCCTAATTCTTTATGACTTTTATCATAGGCATTAAATGTATGCTCAGGAGCATAACCACTTGCACCTCTATGAGCAATTGTCGTGTGAGCTTCACCAGTTAAGTTTTTCTGCCATTGCGAATGACTTTGATTAGTATGATTAGATGTTTGAGTTTGTGTTTGATTTTCAGTTGAATCTGAGGTTTGTGTTGATTGACCATCTCCGCTTGCAAGTGCTGGTGTACTGACACTTAGCATAGATAAAGTGATTGTTGCAACTCCAACAGATACCCATTTATTTAATTTCAAAGTAATAACATCCTTTCAATTTGAGTGTTACTACAATCATGGCAATATTTTTAAATATGAGAAATAGAATTTACTGAATAATTAAACAACTATAAAGAACTTAATATTCATTTCAAAATATATTAATAATTAACAAACCATTTACATTGTTGAAGTTTTAAAAATATTGAGTAGTTATGCTTTATGATATGCATTTATCTTAATGTGAAATACGTTTATATTTATCTGCATAGTTGGTGAAGACACCGTCGACACCATAACGATTTAATCGTTTCATATCAGCACTTTTATCTACAGTAAAAGGATGTACGATAAAACCTAAATCTTTTAAATGAACAGTGTTAGATTCATTTAAGTCAGTATATTCTGGGCTAATGCCTGTTGCATATTTGCGAATATATTTTAAGTCTTTATCTGTCAATTGTTGTAATTGGTGTTTTTTTAATAATCTAACTAACGGAATAGACTTATTTTGATGATGGATTTTTAACAGACTATCTTCAGAAAAGGATTGAATCATAACATGACCATTTTTTAAAGAGGTTTTATTTAATAAATCATGTTTTTGAAGTGTTTGTAAAAGTTGATCTTCCATACCTGGATAAACATTAGGTGATTTTGTTTCGATGTAATAATTTGCATGTTTACCATATCTTGACAGTATTTCATCTAAGGTTGGTACTTTGGCATTTTGATATTCTGGTTTAGCCTTTTCAGGATGTAATTGATTAAACCATTCACCAGCGTTTAGTTCTTTAATTTGTGCTAGCGTTAAATCTTTGATTTTGCCATGACCATTAGTAGTTCGATCAACTGAATCATCATGCATCGCTATGAGTTGGCCGTCTTTTGTTCTTTGTAAATCAATCTCAATGTATGAGGCGCCAATATCATGATGACTTTTATCATAGGCATTAAGTGTATGTTCAGGCGCATAACCACTCGCGCCTCTAAGTGCAATTGTTACAAATGTTTCTTGTGTGGGATTGGTATGCCATTTTGAATGTTGACTGGCTTTGTTATTGAACTGTTCAGATTTAACACGAGTGTTTTGGAAGTAAGTATAAATAAACAGACCAATGAAAGACAAAAATATAAAAAATAATAAAAATAAAGTAGTTTTGGGATGTTTAAACATAGATTGCCCTTTCTAATAATTTTTGAATACTTGATTATTATACTATAAGTTGACAGGCAATATAATTATAATTTAAAACAGTTGTTTTAGTTTTTATGTTGGAAGAGGAGAGGATTGGAGAGAAAAACAAGGAGAGACAATTTGTCTCTCCTTGCTAAATATATTATGAATTCATTAATTGTTGTGCAACTGATAATTGGTGTTTAACAGCATCTTGACCTGTTGAACCATAACTTTTACGACGTTTTAAACAATTTTCAGGCTTTAAAAAGTCATAAATATCAGCTTCGATACTTTCATGATGTGATTGATAATCTTCTAAAGGTATATCAAGTAAATAAATACCTTTATTAATACAATCTAAGACGATTTTTCCAACAATTTCATGTGCTGTTCTAAATGGAACGTTCTTACTTACTAGATAATCTGCTAATTCAGTAGCATTTGAAAAATCTTTAGTAACTGTTTCATTTAAACGGTTGGTATTTACCGTCATAGTATCTAGCATACCTTCAAATATTTTTAATGAACCTTTAATGGTATGAATCGCATCAAATAAGCCTTCTTTATCTTCTTGCATATCCTTGTTATAAGCTAATGGTAATCCTTTGAGTGTTACTAACATACTCATTAAATGTCCTGTGGTACGTCCAACTTTACCTCTAATCAATTCAGCCATATCAGGATTTTTCTTTTGAGGCATGATGGATGACCCTGTAGAAAAGGCATCAGATAAAGTAATGAATTTAGCTTCATCTGTAGACCAAAAGATAATTTCTTCAGAAAATCTTGATAAATGAACCATAGTTAATGAGATATTATGCAAAGTTTCAACAATATAGTCACGGTCACTTACTGCGTCCAAACTATTTTCATAAACTGCACTAAAATTGAGTAATTCTTGTGTTTCATGACGATCAATAGGATGTGTTGTCCCACTTAATGCTGCTGCACCAAGAGGGGAGATATCGATTCTTTTCATACTATCTTGGAAACGTGATTTATCACGTTCTAACATCCAAAAGTAAGTCATAATGTGATGTGCAAATGAAATAGGCTGTGCACGTTGCAAGTGCGTATAACCTGGCATAATCGTGTCGACATGTTGGTTAGCAATTGTCAGTATTGTTTGTTGTAATGATTTAATTAATTCAATAATGCCAGTTACTTCTTCTTTAGTATATAAATGCATATCTGTAGCTACTTGGTCATTTCTACTTCTTCCTGTGTGAAGTTTACCCCCAGCTTCACCAACACGTTGAATCAGTTCATGTTCAATATTTAAATGAATATCTTCTAATGACGCTTTGAATTCGATTTTATTTTGATGTACGTCTTTTTGTATTGCTTTTAGCCCTTCGATAATTGTATGGGCTTCATCTTGACTAATAATATTTTGATTAGCGAGCATTGTAGCATGTGCAATACTGCCTTGTACATCTTGATCGATTAGATTTTGATCGAAATCAATTGAAGCATTAAATTCATCAACCCATTCTTCTGGTTGTGCTTCAAATCTGCCTCCCCAAGCTTTATTACTCATTACTATAGCCTCCATGTAACATAGCATTGACTTGTGTTGGTAAACCATAAATATCGATAAATCCTACTGCAGCTTCTTGATTAAAGGCATCTTCTTTAGTATAAGTCGCAAGTTTTTCATCATATAGTGTATATGGTGATTTTCTGCCGTTTACAATCGCATTGCCTTTGAATAATTTAACTCTTACGTCACCTTCAACATATTGTTGTGTACTGTCTATAAATTGTTTAAGGCTATCAGTCAATGGTGAGAACCATAAACCATTGTACACTTGTTCAGAAAATTGCTTTTCAATGACTGGTTTGAAGTGTGCCACGTCTTTAGTAAGCGTAATTGTTTCTAATGCATTATGTGCTTTTAAGATGACTTCCGCACCTGGTGTTTCATAGATTTCTCTTGATTTAATACCTACTAATCTATTTTCAACATGGTCAATTCTACCAATACCATGTTTACCAGCTAATTCATTTAAATAAAGGATTAAGTCATCTAAATTGTAATCTTTACCATCAACTTGAACAGGTACACCATTTTTAAATGAAAGGATAATTTCATCAGCTTCATCAGGTGTATCTTCTAATGCATTCGTTAAATCGAAGGCATCTTCAGGGGGAGCAGCATATGGATCTTCTAAAATACCGCATTCGTTAGCTCTACCCCATAAATTTTGATCGATGGAATAAGGTGAATCATAGTTAATAGAAACTGGAATATTATGTTTGATAGCATAATCAATTTCTTCTTCACGACTCCATGCCCATTCTCTTACTGGTGAAAATGCTTTTAAGTTAGGATTAAGGGCTTTAATAGCAACTTCGAAACGTACTTGGTCATTACCTTTACCTGTACATCCGTGAGCAATACCTACTGAATTTGTTTTTTCAGCAATTTCAACTAACTTTTTAGAGATTAGGGGACGAGATAATGCTGATACTAATGGATATGCATTTTCATACATTAAATTCCCTTTAATAGCATAGCTAACATAATCATCACTAAATTCTTTTGTTGCATCAATGATGTGACATTCTACAGCACCCATTTTTAATGCTTTGTCATGAACAAGGTCTAAATCTTTACCTTCTCCTACATCTAAACAACAAGCGACTACATCGTATCCTTTGTCAATTAACCATTGTACTGCAACGCTTGTATCTAATCCTCCGGAATATGCTAAAACGATTTTCTCTTTCATATTTACACCTCAAATTATTTTCAGAATTTTAATATAAATTCATCATAGCAAATTCTTGATGAAAAATAAACCATAAAACTACATAAATATACATTTTAGGTATAACTTTTTAGAACCGAAATACATGTAATGGTTGATTTGTAGGTATTTTGATTAATTAATAATTTTTAGAAAATTGTATAAAGGGAGGGTGGTGTTTTGATGATTTAAGAAGATGACACTGAAAATTCACTTTTTGAATATAAAATAGAGACTTGTGAATTGAATAGCATATACAAACTTAGTAGAATTAAAGTAGTAAAACTTAGGAGGCTTTTTAGATGACTCATATTCAATTAGATTATGGTAAGACTTTAGAATTTTTTGGAGAACATGAATTAGAACAACAAAAAGATATCGTGAAGACATTACACAAAACGATACATGAAGGAACTGGTGCAGGAAATGATTTCTTGGGTTGGGTAGACCTTCCTGTTGATTATGATAAAGAAGAGTTTTCAAGAATTGTAGAAGCTTCTAAACGTATTAAAGCAAATTCTGACGTGTTAGTTGTTATTGGTATTGGTGGTTCATACCTTGGTGCACGTGCTGCTATTGAAATGCTAACATCTTCATTCAGAACAAATAATGACTATCCTGAAATTGTGTTTGTAGGTAATCATTTATCTTCAAGCTATACAAAAGAGTTAGTAGATTATTTAGCTGACAAAGATTTTTCTGTAAATGTTATTTCTAAATCTGGTACAACTACAGAACCAGCAGTTGCATTCCGTTTATTCAAACAATTAGTTGAGAATAAATATGGTAAAGAAGAAGCTAAAAAACGTATCTTTGCTACAACTGATAAGCAAAAAGGTGCATTGAAACAATTAGCTACGAATGAAGGCTATGAAACATTTGTAGTACCTGATGATGTTGGTGGTCGCTATTCAGTTTTAACTGCTGTAGGTTTATTACCAATCGCAGCTGCAGGTATTAATATTGAAGCAATGATGATTGGTGCAGCAAAAGCACGTAAAGAATTATCTTCTGACAAATTAGATGAAAATATTGCTTATCAATATGCAACAATCCGTAACCTTCTGTATAGCAAAGGTTATACAACTGAAATGCTTATTAACTATGAACCTTCAATGCAATATTTCAATGAATGGTGGAAACAATTATTCGGTGAATCAGAAGGTAAAGACTTTAAAGGTATTTATCCTTCAAGTGCTAACTACACAACTGATTTACATTCATTAGGACAATACGTACAAGAAGGTCGTCGTTTCTTATTTGAAACAGTTGTAAAAGTGAATCATCCAAAACATGATCTTACTATTGAAGAAGATAGTGACGATTTAGATGGATTAAATTATCTTGCTGGTAAAACAATTGATGAAGTTAATACAAAAGCGTTTGAAGGTACATTATTAGCACATACTGATGGTGGCGTTCCAAATATCGTTGTTAACATTCCACAATTAGATGAAGAAACATTTGGTTATGTCGTTTACTTCTTCGAACTTGCTTGTGCTATGAGCGGCTATCAATTAGGTGTCAATCCATTCAATCAACCTGGTGTAGAAGCATATAAACAAAATATGTTTGCTTTACTTGGTAAACCAGGATTTGAAGATATGAAGAAAGACCTTGAAGCAAGATTATAAGGTATCAATTGCAAAGCAAACATGATTAATTTTAAATATTAAAATATAATTGAAATCATACCGATGGAACATATTAAGTTTCATCGGTATTTATATTGATATTGAGAATAATCTAGGTCTTAAGATGTATTTATTAAATTCAAAAAAGATAGTTGTTTCAAAAAGCTATAATTACAACTATAATAAATATAGTAATGTTTACCGAAGAAAGGATTTGGGATTTTGTCGTTTGAACAGTTAGAAGAGTGGTTTGATTTATTTCGGCAATTTGGATATATTCCAGGTTTTGTGCTCATTTATTTTCGTGCGATTATTCCAATATTACCACTAACGTTATATGTCATATTAATAATGCATACATATGGTGCAATCGTAGGTATTATCATTTGTTGGCTAGGTATTGTTTCCGGTACTTTTACTATGTTTTTAATATTCAAGCGATTAGTCAACACAAATAAGATGAAGCAATTTAAAACTAAGCGATCTGTACAACGATTAATTAGTTTTATTGATAGACAAGGTTTAATACCATTATTTATATTATTATGCTTTCCATTTACACCAAATACCTTGATTAATGTCGTAGCAAGCCTTTCACATATTAAGATAAAGTATTATTTTATTGTACTAACTTTATCTAAATTGATTTCTATCACTGTATTAGGGATAATGGGACGAGAAGTAACGACTATTTTCACTAATCCGATAAGAGCAATTGTGACTATACTTTTTTTCATCATACTTTGGTTTATCAGTAAAAGAGTAGAAAAGCATTTTATGGGCTCTACTAAGGAGTGAAAAAGTGAAAACTGTTATTAAATATTTGATTTCCTTAATATTTGCGATTATTATTGTACTGTTTATCCAAACATTCCTAATTAGAGGAGCTATTGTCACAGATGACAATATGTCACCTACTTTAGTTAAAGGTGATAGGTTAATTGTTAATAAAATAAAAGTGACATTCAATTTATTGGATACTGGTGATATTATTATGTACAACATTGACGGACATACGCATTTTGGTAGGATTATAGGCGAACCAGGTCAATCTATTGAAATAAGAAATAATAAAATTTATCGTGATGATAGAGAAGTTAAAGATAAATTTGCGAAAAATAGACAATTAAAAAACTTTTCATTAAGAGATATGAAATATTCTGATGGCGATATCATTTCCCCTAAACATTATTTTGTGTTAAATGATAATGATCATAATCAATCAGACTCTAGACGCTATGGTTTAATTGATAAAAAGAATATTATTGGAGATATAAGTATTAAATATTATCCGTTTGAAGCATTTACGACAGATTTTAAATGAATATAAGAGGTGTCTAATTTGAAAAAAGAAATTATGGAGTGGGTTATTGCCATAGTAGTGGCAGTAGCACTGGTTTGGTTTATTAAAGATTTTGTTGGTCAACCGTATACAATTAAAGGTGATTCAATGGACCCAACATTAAAAGACGGTGAACGTGTAGTTGTAAATATTATGGGATATAAAATAGGTGATGTGAAAAAAGGGAATGTCATCGTTTTCCATGCTAACAAGAAAGATGACTACGTAAAACGTGTGATTGGGGTACCTGGTGATAAAGTACAATATAAAAAAGACCAATTATACATTAATGGTAAGAAACAAGACGAACCATATTTAAATTATAATGAGAAGCGTAAGCAAGTTGAATATATTACAGGTACTTTCCAAGTGAAAGATTTAGCTAATGCAAATTCTAAATCTAATGTTATACCTAAAGATAAATACTTAGTTCTAGGTGATAATCGTGAAGTAAGTAAAGATAGTCGTTCTTTCGGCTTAATCGATAAAGATCAAATTGTTGGTAAAGTATCATTCAGATTCTGGCCATTAAATGAATTTAAATTTAACTTTAATCCAGATAATACTAAAAATTAATATGATTTGAAGCGGTAGATGTTGTGATGACGTCTACCGCTTTTTTGTTTTACATATCTTGCCGGGGAGCAGGGACCCAAACATAGAGAATTTCAAAAAGAAATTCTACAAACAATGAAAGCTATGGTTACGACGAAATCTCAATATTAATTTAAATTAAAGGATCACCCTAGCTAAAGCTAGTGCGCATAAAGTCATACTTTTGCAAAGCAAATTAGTATGACTTACCTAATAGTGAAAGCTATTAGGAACAATAATTTATAAAAATGTTACATATAATATTGAGTGACTTGGCAGTAGTTGACTGAACTAAAATCAATATTCTATTAATCTTAGTTCTAGTCAACCTTGTAGAGGAGTGGGGCCCCAGATATAGAGAATTTCAAAAAGAAATTCTACAAGCAATGCAAGTTGGGGTTACGACGAAATCTCAATATTAATTTTAGAGATTTCTTTACCACTCCCGTGTTAAAATGTTGTCAAAGGAGTGAAGGCTGTAATGGAATTAAATGCATATATAGGTAGAGCTGGGACTGGTAAATCCACAACGATGGTTAACGAAATTAAAGATAAAATGAAACGTGACCCACTTGGAGATCCAATTATTTTAATCGCTCCAACACAAAGTACATTTCAATTTGAACAAGCATTTGTCAATGACGAAGCATTGAATGGTAGCTTAAGAACCGAAGTACTTCACTTTGAAAGATTAAGTCATAGAGTATTCCAAGAAGTTGGAGGCTTTACGGAACAGCGACTTTCTAAGGCTGCGACAGAAATGATGATTTATCATCTAGTACAACAATATCAAGATGATATGAAATTATATCGTTCGCAAGCTAAATATTTTGGATTTAGTGAAAAGTTAGCAGAGCAGATTCAAGATTTTAAAAAGTACTCTGTTTTACCAGAACATATAGATGAATTTTTAAATACACATCATGTTCAAACAAGAACAAAACATAAATTAGAAGATATTTCTTTAATATTTAAGCAATTTGAATCGAGAATGCACGGACAATTTATTACAGTAGAGGACTCATTACGTCAATTTATCAAACAAATGGATCAATCTGAGTGGTTGAAACGGTCAGAAATATACATAGATGGCTTCCACAACTTTTCAACATTAGAATATGAAATGATACAAGCATTGGTAAAGCATGCTAAGAAGGTAACAGTATTACTCACTACTGATGGCAATCAAGATGCTTTCAGTTTATTTAGAAAACCCTCAGCAGTACTTACTCATCTCGAAGATATAGCACAAAATTTGCATATTCAATTAAATAAAAATATCTTTACAGATATTTATCGCTTTGAAAATAATGACTTAAAATCATTGGAGTCACAATTTGATGCATTACAAATCACGCCACAGAAATCAGAGGGATTTATCGATATCTTCGAATCATCAAGTATGAGAGAAGAAATAAATGAAATCGCACGTCAAATACTTAAAGACACACGTGATAATCAATTACGTTTTCAAGACATTGCGATCCTCTATAGAGATGCGTCTTATGCGGATTTATTTGAATCTATATTACCTTTATATCAAATTCCATTTAATATCGATACAAAGCGTTCAATGACACATCATCCTATTATGGAAATGATTCGTTCATTAATCGAAGTCATACAATCTAATTGGCATATCAATGCAATGATGCGTTTGTTAAAAACAAATGTACTCACAGACCAATTTAAAAATAGCACCCATCTTATAGATTTATTGGAAAACTTTGCGATAGAACGAGGAATATATGGCAAAAAATGGTTAGATGATGAGATATTTAATATTGAAAACTTTAGAAAAATGGGACGTAAAGAACATCAACTGACTCAAGAAGAAAGAGACACATTCGAACAGGTAGTTAAATTAAAAACAGATGTCATCGATAAAATTTTATACTTTGAACAAGCCATGAATGAAGGCGAAACAGTACGTGATTTTGCGACGGCATTTTATGAGAGTATGGAGTATTTTGAATTGCCGAATCATTTGATGACTGAGAGAGATATGCTAGATAATGATGGCTATCATGAACAAGCTGAAGAAATTGATCAAATTTGGAACGGATTAATACAAATTTTAGATGACCTAGTGACCGTCTTTGAGACCGAAAATATGTCATTATCCCGTTTCTTGGAAGTGTTTGATATAGGATTAGAACAATTAGAATTTGTTATGATTCCACAAACACTAGATCAAGTAAGTATTGGTACCATGGATTTAGCAAAAGTAGATAATAAAAAGCATATCTTCCTAGTAGGTATGAATGATGGTTCAATGCCACAACCCATTTCTTCCTCTAGTTTAATTAGTGACGATGAAAAGAAATTATTTGAAGAAAATGCCCAAATTGAATTAAGCCCTACGTCAGATATTCTACAAATGGATGAAGCATTTGTGTGTTATATCGCGATGAGCCGTGCAACATCTAAAGTGACATTTTCATATAGTTTAATGGGGGCATCTGGTGATGAAAAAGAAATGAGTCCATTTTTAGCTCAAATTAAAGATATTTATCAAGACTTGAATGCGATAAATCTCCATCAGATGCATCAAGCGCAACCTATGTCGTTAATTGAACATGTACATCAGACTAAAATTAATTTGTTTGAATCACTTAGAGCGTGGTTAGACGAAGAAATTGTAGCAGATACATGGATAGATGCATTCCAAGTTATGAGAGATGACGAGCATTTAAATAAGGACCTAGATTACTTAATTACGTCTTTAACTTATGATAATGAGACAACACAACTTAGTGAAACACTGGCGCAAGACTTATATGGTAAAACAATCAATGCAAGTGTATCGAGATTCGAAGGATATCAACAATGTCCATTTAAACACTACGCTTCACATGGCTTACGACTCAATGAACGTACAAAATATGAATTACAGAACTTTGATTTAGGTGATATCTTCCATTCTGTATTGAAATACATTTCAGATCGGATCAATGGCGATTTTAAACATTTAGATCAAAAGAAAATCAAGTCATTAACTACTGAAGCATTAGAAACTATTCTACCTAAAGTGCAATTTAATTTACTGAATTCATCTGCATATTACCGCTACTTATCACGAAGAATAGGTGCCATTGTTGAGACGACACTCAATGCATTAAAATATCAAGGCGATTATACAAAATTCAAACCACAACAATTTGAAACAGGTTTCCGTAAAAAGCCTAAATCTGATGATGAGTTAATTGCACAATCATTAACAACTAAACAAGGTGTACCCATTAATATCAGAGGTCAAATTGACCGTATTGATACGTATACTAAAGACAATCAAAGCTATGTTAATATTATCGATTATAAATCGTCAGAAAGTAGTGCTACGCTTGATTTAACGAAAGTGTATTATGGCTTACAAATGCAAATGATGACATATATGGATATTGTGCTTCAAAATCAAGATAGATTAGGATTAACAGATATAGTTAAACCTGGAGGATTGCTATATTTCCATGTTCACGAGCCAAGATTAAAATTGAAAAACTGGTCGGAAATTGATCAAGACAAAATAGAAAAAGACTATATTAAATCATTTAAAATGAGTGGATTAGTTAATAGTGATGAAGATGTTTTAGATGCATTAGATATTCGATTAGAACCTAAGTTTAAATCCGATATAGTACCAGTTGGTTTAACGGCTAAAGGTGCTATTAGTAAAGCTGGTAGTCAAGTTGCGGATGAAAAAACCATTTATAAATTTATAGAACATAATAAAAATAACTTTATTGATACAGCAACACATATTATGGATGGTCACACAGAAGTATCACCACTTAAATATAAACAAACATTGCCGTGCCAATTTTGTAGTTATCAATCAGTATGTCATGTGGATGGTATGATTGATAGTAAACGATATCGCACAGTTGATGAATCGATTAATCCAAAAGAAGTAATACAACAAATGGAAGAAAATGGAGGTGAAGATGAATGATACCTACAAAACCTAAAGATGTTATTTGGACAGATGCACAATGGCGTAGTATTTATGCAAAAGGTCAAGATACGTTAGTAGCGGCTGCTGCAGGATCAGGAAAGACAGCTGTTCTTGTAGAGAGAATTATTCAACGAATTTTAAGAGATGAAATTGATGTTGACCGTTTATTAGTTGTAACATTTACGAATTTAAGTGCTAGAGAGATGAAGCATCGTGTGGATCAACGTATTCAACAGGCATCCATAGAAGATCCCAATAACGAACATTTAAAAAATCAACGTATCAAAATACATCAAGCACAAATATCCACATTGCATAGCTTTTGTTTAAAACTAATTCAACAACATTATGATGTATTAGATATCGATCCGAATTTTAGAACGAGTAGTGAAGCGGAAAATATTTTACTTTTAGAACAAACGATCGATGAGGTTTTAGAACAACACTATGATAAGTTAAATCCTGATTTCATTGATTTAACAGAGCAATTATCCAATGATCGTAGCGATACACAATTTAGAAACATAATTAAACAGTTATATTTCTTTAGTATTGCTAATCCTGATCCATTCCAATGGTTAAATCAACTCTCTGCACCATACGATGATGAAAGACAGCAAGATGATTTATTAAAATTATTAAACGATTTAGCAATGATTTTTATTAATGCTGGTCATGAGTCACTTGAAAAAAGTTATGAATTATTTTCAATGATGGAAGGTGTTGAGAAACAATTAGAAGTTATTGAACAAGAACGTCGATTTATACGTGATTTATATCATAACGATCAATTACAGGTTGATGTACTTGTTCATCATCAATTTGTAAGTCGATTCCCAAGTATTAGCGCTAAAATAAAAGAAGAAAATGCGATGATGCTCGACGCTCTAGAAGATGCAAAAGCCTCATATGATAAATATAAAGACCTGATTAATAAAGTAAAAAACGATTATTTTTCAAGAACTCCAGAAGATTTAAAACGCGATATGCAATTACTTGCACCGCGTGTGCGCTATCTTTCAGAAATTGTGAAAGATGTCATCCATGATTTTAGTAAGCATAAGCGAAGTCGAAATGTATTAGATTTTGCAGATTACGAACATTTTGCACTTCAAATTTTAACCAATGAAGATGGTACACCTTCAGCCATCGCTGACATGTATCGTCAACATTTTTCTGAAATTTTAGTGGATGAGTATCAAGACACGAACCGTGTACAAGAGAAAATCTTATCTTGTATTAAAACGGGAGATGAGTCGAATGGTAATTTATTCATGGTTGGTGACGTAAAGCAATCCATTTATAAATTTAGACAAGCAGATCCTAGCTTATTTATTGAAAAATATAATCGATTTAATGTGGATGGACAGAATGCAGGAATGCGTATTGATTTATCGCAAAATTTCCGTTCACGTAAAGAAGTATTATCTACTACTAATTATTTATTTAGGCATATGATGGATGAAGCAGTAGGTGAAATCACTTACGATGATGCTGCACAATTGTATTATGGCGCACCATTTGATGAAGTAGATCATAATGTAGAATTACGTACATTAGTAGAAGCTAGCTCTGAAAATAGTAAATTAACGGGTACTGAGCAAGAAGCCAATTATATCGTTGAACAAGTAAAAGATATTTTAGAACATCGAAAAGTCTATGATATGAAAACAAATACGTATCGACCAGCGACGTATAAAGATATCGTTATTCTAGAACGAAGTTATGGCCAAGCACGTAATTTACAACAAGCATTTAAAGATAATGATATCCCTTTCCATGTCAATAGTAGGGAAGGATATTTTGAACAAACAGAAGTACGTTTAATATTATCGTTTCTTCGCACAGTTGATAATCCATTACAAGATATTTATTTAGTCGGGTTAATGCGTTCAGTGATTTATCAATTTACAGAAGATGAATTAGCTAATATTCGCGTATTTAGTCCGAATGATGATTATTTTTATCAATCGATTCAACAATATATAAAAAATGATATGGCTAATAAAAAATTAGTAACTAAGTTAAAACGATTTTTAGCTGATATTCAACATTATCAAGATTATAGTCAACGTTACCCTGTCTATCAATTAATTGATAAATTCTATAACGACCATTATGTGATTCAATATTTTAGTGGACTCATAGGTGGCAGAGGACGTCGTGCAAATCTTTATGGCTTGTTTAATAAAGCAATTGAATTTGAGAATTCAAGTTTCCGAGGATTATACCAATTCATTAGATTTATCGATGAGTTGATTGATAGAGGTAAGGATTTCGGTGAAGAAAATATCGTAGGTCCGAATGATAATGTGGTTAGAATGATGACCATTCATAGTAGTAAAGGATTGGAATTCCCATTTGTCATTTATTCAGGACTATCTAAACGATTTAATAAAAATGATCTGAGTAGACAAGTTGTATTGAATCAGAAATATGGTTTGGGTATGGATTATTTCGATGTTAATGAAGATATTGCGTATCCTTCATTATCTTCAGTTGCTTACAAGGCAATTAACGAGAAGGAAATGATTTCTGAGGAAATGCGTTTAATTTACGTTGCATTAACACGTGCCAAAGAGCAGTTAATTCTAATAGGAAGAGTAAAAGATGAAAAAGAGTTGGGCAAATTAGAAAGGTTACCAATTTCAGGAAATCATCTTGCTGTTAATGAACGTTTAACTGCATCAACACCATTTACTATGATTTATAGTATTTTAGCTAAATATCAATCTTCAAGTATTACGAATGATCAAAAGTTTGAATCAGACATTGAACAATTAGATAGTAATGTTAAACCGAGAGTGAATTTATATGTAGATAACTTCGAAGATATTTCTACAGAGACCGTAGTTTCAGAAAGTGAAATAAGAACTGTGGAAGATATTGAACGTTATCAAAGCGGTAATGATGACATCAAAGCTAAAATTAAAGAAAAACTTACATTTGAATATCCATATCAAAAGGATATTGAAAAACCATCAAAGCAGTCTGTATCTGAATTGAAGCGTCAATTAGAAACAGAGGAAAGTGGTACAAATTATGATCGAGTGCGTCAATACCGTATTGGTGTATCAACATACGAAAGACCTAAGTTTTTAAGTCAACAAGGTAAACGTAAGGCGAATGAAGTGGGAACATTGATGCACACAGTCATGCAGCACTTGCCATTTAAAAAAGATAGATTAACTGAAACCGAGTTAGACGAATATATAGATCTTTTAGTTGAAAGAAATATTATCGAATCAGACGCTAATGAGGATATAAGATTTAATGAGATTATGACATTTATACAAAGTGATTTATACATGAATATTGCATGTGCTGATCGCGTTTTCCGAGAACTGCCATTTGTAGTCAATCAAGCTAAAGTGGATCAGTTAGAGTTAGTTGATGAAGGTGTATCGATTATTCAAGGTATGATTGACTTGATTTATGTGAGTGAAGGTCAATATTACTTTGTAGATTATAAGACAGATGCCTTTAATCGTCGAAGAGGATTAACAGATGAAGAAATTGGACAACAATTGAAAGATAAATATCAAATTCAGATGAAATATTATCGCAACACATTAGAAACGATTCTTCAAACCAAAGTTAAAGGTTATCTATATTTCTTTAAATTTGGCATGTTAGAAATTGATAACCATGAATGATTTAAGACTATCCAAATGCAATATCATCATTAATCTGTAGAAACTTTCTTAATTTTCTTACTTATATATTTGTTATTTCGTGGTCATTATAGTTATAATATGTATTAAGATATAGATGAGGAGTTGATTATGAATGAAATTTTTATCATTCAAGCATAATGACAGAACTTCATACGGTGTTAAAGTTAAACGTGAAGATGCTGTTTGGGATTTAACATTAGTATTTGCTGATTTTGCGGAAAGTGATTTTCATCCAAAAACATTATTAGCAGGGTTACAACAAAACCAAACGTTAGATTTCCAAGAACAAGTACGTAAAGCAGTTGTTGCTGCAGAAGATAGCGGTAAAGCTGAAGATTATAAAATTTCATTTAATGATATTGAGTTTTTACCTCCAGTTACACCACCGAATAACGTTATTGCTTTCGGTCGTAACTATGAAGACCATGCGAGTGAATTGAACCATGAAGTACAACGTTTATACGTATTTACTAAAGCTGCGTCATCATTAACAGGTGATAGTGCCACAATTCCTAATCATAAAGATATTACAGATCAATTAGACTATGAAGGTGAATTAGGTATTGTCATTGGTAAGTCTGGAGAAAAAATCCCTAAAGCGCTAGCATTAGACTATGTTTATGGTTATACAATTATTAATGATATTACAGACCGTAATGCACAAAATAATCATGACCAAGCATTTTTATCTAAAAGTTTAACTGGCGGTTGCCCAATGGGACCATATATCGTTACGAAGGATGAACTTCCTACTCCTGAAAATGTTAACATTGTAACTAAAGTTAATAATGAAATCCGTCAAGATGGTAATTCTGGTGAAATGATTTTAAAAATTGACGAGTTAATTGAAGAAATTTCTAAATACGTTGCTTTACATCCAGGAGACATTATTGCTACTGGTACACCAGCTGGAGTGGGTGCAGGTATGCAACCACCTCAATTTTTACAACCAGGCGACGAAGTAAAAGTAACAATTGATAATATCGGTACTTTAACAACATATATTTCAAAATAATTGATGGAATTGTATAATGTTAAATAACAAAGTAGCTATCTTGAAGGTATTAAACTTCAATGATAGCTACTACTTTTATGTTATGATAATTAAAGTAAATAAATTAGTGGGGGGACATTGTCTTGTTACATGTTCATATTTTAAGTTGGGTATTAGCAATCATTTTATTTTTTGCAACATACTTAAATATTTCAAAAGTACAAGGAGCATCACCATATTTTAAACCTTTACAAATGTTGCTAAGATTATTTATGGTATTGGCGCTTATTTCTGGATTCTGGGAATTAATTAAAGAATTCGCAGCAGCAAGCCAAGGTGAAGGTGGCAATCATATGTTACTTACATTGAAAATGCTTTGTGGCTTAGGCGTATTAGCATTGATGGAAGTTTCAATTGCTAAGAGAAAGAAACATGAAAATAGTGATAAATTATTCTGGATGACGATTGCATTAATTATCGTAACTATCGCAATCGGTATTATTCTTCCATGGGGACCAATCAGTAAGATGTTCGGTTTATGATAATAAGTCATAAACCATGTTTATGTAAAATATAGGAGGTTGAGACATAAAGTTTTTGGGCTTTTGTCTCGACCTCTTTTACTTTATTTATTGTGCTTTGTAACCAATCATATTGATTAAATCTTTGGGATGACTATATGGTGGAGCGTAGGCAACTTCGAATTCTGTTAATTCATCAACTGTCATATTATTTTGCATCGCCATTGATAAAACATCAATTCGTTTATCTACGCCTTCTTGACCAACTGCAGCTGCACGTATGATTACTCTTGTATCTTCATCATAATAAACTCTTAAATGTACGGGTGTATTACCTGGGTAATAACCTGCATGTGCACCTTGATTCGTTTCAACCATTTTATAATTAAAGTGAGATAACTCATCAGGTTTGACGCCAACACTAGCAAATGTATAATTAAAGAATTTTACAATATTTGCGCCAAGATATCCTTTAAATTTAATATTGCTTTTTCCAACAAGTTGTTCTGCGATTACACTGGCAGCACGATGAGCGCCCCAAGCGAGAGGTACATTAGCTTTTAAGTTCACGTGTCTGTAATGGGATGTGATGACATCGCCTAATGCATAGATATTATGAATATTAGTTTGGAAATAATCATTAACCGGTATAAAGCCCTTGTCATCAATTTGGATATTAGATGACTTAATAAATTCAGAATTAGGTTTTGTACCGATACCTTCAATGATGATATCAAATTGTTCTTTTTTACCAGATTTGAATGAAACGTCATGACCATTGATATCAGTGATTTCTTCATTTAAACGATACTCAATATGTTTTTCTTCTAGTTCATCAAAGATAGGTTGATTCATATCTTGATCCATTAATTTATTGACTTGTTCGGAGCGATGAATAAGTGTGATATCTAACCCACGTTGATATAAATTTTCAAGCACTTCAAGCGAAATATAACCGGCACCTACAATAAGTGCTTTATGAACGTCATGAGTATCAATATATTCATTAATTGCATCAGTATCTTCTAAATTCCTTAAAGTAAAGGCCATGTCAGTATTAAAGTTAAGTCGATTGGCACTGCAACCAGGACTAAGTATTAAATAATCATAAGGTTCTTCAAATGTTTCGTCAGTTGTTCTATTTTTTACAGTAACAGTTTGACGCGTATCATTAATAGCTATGACTTCATGATATGTTTTTACATTAATATGCTTTTTGTCATAAAAGGCTTCAGGTGTATACGCTAAAACTTTTTCTCTTTCAGTGATTGTATCGCTTAAATAATATGGTAAAGCACAATTTGCAAAGCTCATATCTCTATCTTTTTCAAATACAGTAATCTCACTACTTTGATCTAAACGTCTAATTTGGCTTGCACAAGTTGCACCACCTGCAACAGCACCTACTACAACAATTTTACTCATTTGACAACCTCCCTATATCATAAAAATTCTGAGATAGGACTATGTGACCTTCTCAGATTGATTTAACATCCTGATCTATGAATAATATCGGATATTTAAATTAAAGAAGTCATTTAAATATCTACCAATACCATCATTGTTGTTACTAAATGTAGTTTCATCAGCTATATCCTTTAGTTCTTGTAAACCATTATCCATAGCAATACCATGTTGTGCATATTTAATCATTTCAATATCATTATCTTCGTCACCGAAAGCAATAATATGTTGTGGATCAATATTTAAAAACTGTCTGACTTGTTCAATACCACGCGCTTTATTAATACCACGTTTAACGATTTCTATCACTGGGAAAGGTGCGCCCCAACGACGATGTTCTATATTTTCAGCATAAAAATGAGTCAATTTATCTTTTATTTCTGGGATTTTACTTTCTTCAGCTTCTACTAACAGTGATGTAGGTGCTTCATTAAGTTGTTCAAGTAAGTTACCAGTTTGGATTCTAGGATTCCCCATAGAGAAACCTTCAAACAAACGAGGATCATGATTATTGATAAAAACATAATCTTTAACTTCTGCAATGATATTAGTCACTTGAAATTGTTGTAACTTTTCGATGATATTTTTTGACATATCAATGTCTAATACTTCATGTATTGTTTTGAATTCATCAGATTTAGGGTGATGTACATAGGCACCATTAAAGTTCACAACTGGTGTATCCATATTTAACTCATGATAATAAATTTGGCTCGCTCGGTATGGGCGTCCAGTTGCTATCATAATGGAGTGACCGCGTTGTTGTAATTCAGTTAACACTTGTTTCGTATAATTAGAAATTTCTTTATTATCATTTAGTAAAGTTCCATCTAAGTCTAAGCAAATTAAATAAGGTTGCATAACTATCTCCTTATGTCGTTGTAATATATTGTAGTAGTATCATAGCATTTTATTGGCGTTTTGTCGGATATTTGATATATTAGTATAAAGATAAATATAGAGAGGTGATACTAATGGAAGAGGCGTTAAAAGATAGTATCCTAGGGGCTCTAGAAATGGTAATCGACCCTGAATTAGGCATTGATATTGTTAATTTAGGTTTAGTATATAAAGTTGATGTGGATGATGAAGGACTTTGTACTGTTGAGATGACATTAACTTCTATGGGTTGTCCTTTAGGACCGCAAATTATCGAACAAATTAAAACTGTTTTAGCAGAGATTCCAGAAATTCAAGATACTGAAGTAAACATTGTATGGAGTCCACCATGGAATAAAGACATGATGTCTAGATACGCAAAAATTGCACTAGGCGTTGGATAATCTTTATGACAAAGAATAAGAATGGTCATGTAGTTTAATGCACGAATTGTGTATAGGATACTATGTGCCATTCTTTTTTATTTTTGAAGCGTATGACCATGCATATATAAGTCAAACTCTGACGTATTATTCCTAAATATAAAAAAATTCTTTGGAAAATTATCAGAAAAACAAATCGTCAATAAAAATATAGTATTCATTTAGTATTTAAATTGAATTTATATTACGGTTGTATTACAATATTTAAGACTGATTGTAACTAGAACACAATAAATTTAAGTTGTGAATAAATTGTCAGTAGAGTAACCTTAGTCCAACTCTACTGACTATTAAAGTTAATCTGTTTTGAAAATGATGATTTAGACATTTTATAAGACATACATATCTCTTTTAACTTAAGACTCGAATGACATTGATGTATTGATTAATCATATTAATTAGTAAGATGTCTTAAACGAAATTCGAAATGATTCTATGGGGAAGAAAGTGAAATATGGAAAAAGAATATAAAAGAACTAAAACTAGGGGTAAGCGATTAAGATATATGCCTGGTTTGGATGGATTAAGAGCGATAGCCGTTATCGGTATTATCATTTACCATCTAAACAAGCAATGGTTGACAGGCGGCTTTTTGGGCGTTGACACATTTTTTGTTATTTCAGGTTATCTAATAACAAGTTTATTATTAAAAGAGTATGAAGAAACTGGCATTATTAATTTAAAGAATTTCTGGTTACGTCGTTTAAAACGACTGGTACCAGCAGTATTAGCGTTACTTTTAGTAGTAGGAATAGCAACTTTACTATTCAAATCTGAAGATATAGTTAGAGTGAAACATGATATTATAGCAGCTATATTCTATGTTTCAAATTGGTGGTATATAGCTAAAGATGTCAACTACTTTGAACAGTTCTCGTTTATGCCATTAAAACATCTATGGTCGTTAGCGATAGAGGAACAATTTTATTTATTTTTCCCTGTTGTTTTAATTACACTATTGCTAACTATAAAGAAATATCGAAATATTACATTGATTTTTTGGATTATTTCATTATTATCACTCATGCTAATGATTGTGATTTCACAACCTCATCTTAATCATTCAAGAGTGTATTTTGGAACTGATACGAGACTCCAAACATTATTATTAGGTGTGATTTTAGCTTTCTTATGGCCGCCATTTAAACTTAAAGCCGAACCACCTAAAGTTTTACAACGAGCAATTGATGGCGTGGGATTCATTGGACTGGCCTTTTTGATCTTGCTGTTCTTTACAGTTCAAGATGAAAGCGACTGGATATATGATGGCGGTTTTTATATTATTTCTACTATGACTTTGTTGATTATAGCAAGTGTTGTTCATCCATCTACACTAGTATCAAAGTTATTAGGCAATCCATTGTTTGTTTATATCGGTAAACGTTCATATAGTTTATATTTATGGCATTTCCCTATTATAAGTTTTGTACATAGTCATTTTATTGCTGGTCAA
The DNA here is from genome assembly GCF_045984185.1 of Staphylococcus sp. KUGN1. Taxonomy (NCBI): domain Bacteria; kingdom Bacillati; phylum Bacillota; class Bacilli; order Caryophanales; family Staphylococcaceae; genus Staphylococcus; species Staphylococcus sp. KUGN1. The sequence continues at coordinate 378,418 of NZ_JBJQIL010000001.1, forward strand.
ATTCCGTTTTATGTTTACATTGTGGATATTATTTTAACAGTGTTATGCGCTGAAGCTTCATATAGATATATCGAAACACCATTTAGAAAAGAAGGTTTAAAGGCATTCACATTGAAACGTAAATACAAACCTGCGCTTATAAGAACAATTGCAATTATAATATGCATCATTCCGTTTGCATTTATTATGGGTGGTGCCTTTGATGGTTTAGGTAAAGATAAAATCGATCAAAAATCCAATTCATTCAATACTGATTTAGAAAATAAATATTTAATAAGAATGATTCCAATAGATAAAATTGGCCAAAAAAGTAATAGAGATACAGATGTTTATACTGATATTAGTCCATTGCTAATCGGAGATTCGGTAATGGTAGATATAGGTGAAAACTTTAAAGATAGAGTACCTAAAGCTAAAATTGATGGTAAGGTTGGTCGTAACTTATACCAAGCAATTCCACTAGTTGAAGCCAATTATAAACAATACAATAAAAAATCAGACCAAGTTATTTTAGAATTAGGTACTAATGGAGATTTTAATAAAAAGCAACTTGATGATTTAATTAATAAATTTGGAGATGCGCAAGTATATTTAGTCAATACCAGAGTGCCAAGAGGTTATGAGGATCATGTCAATAAACTTATGGCAGATGCAGCTAATGAAAAAAGTAATGTAACATTAATCGATTGGTACAAAAGGTCAGAAGGACATACAGAGTACTTTGCGCCAGATGGCATACATTTAGAACATAGTGGTGTAGAAGCCTTAACAAATGAAATTTTAAGTAAGATTAAAAAGAAATAATCATCCAACAAATTAATAAATCAAACTAATCATACGTGTATGATTTTACTAAAATATATTGAATGGTGAATAAATTCATAATAAAAACCCGAGATACTAGATATCTCGGGTTATTTTGTATCATTTAACAAAACCGTTTGATGCGGTTAAATGAAGTTATTAATACTTTGTTTGTTGTTTGAATTATTGGGAAATAGAATAATAAAAGGTTTGATTCATCACATTTGATATTAAAAATAAACCTAAAAAATATTACAAAAAACAAGCTTAAGTTGTTGATAATTTATTAGAAGGGGACTATAATGTAGTTAAGGTCAAAGAAAGTCAAAGTCAAATCGAAAATTTTTTACCTTTGACCGACTCTAAAATGATAGAGGTGAATACAATTGGATATCAATAAAATGACATATGCTATACAAGGTTCATTACAAAGAGCCATTGAGTATAGTAAAGAATTTGAATTACAAAATATCGAAATTGAAGCAATTTTAAAAGCGACATTAAATGAAAGTGAAAGTTTAATTAAGAGTGTTCTAGAACGTGCAAATATTGATGTAGAAGAACTAGAAAAAGCTTATGATAATAAATTAAAAGCTTATCCAACTGTACAAGGAGATAATGTACAGTATGGTCAATATATAAGTGCAAAAGCGAATGAATTGATGAATAAATCTGAAACATATATGAACGAATATGATGATGAATTTATTTCAATGGAGCATGTGCTTCGTGCAGCAATGGATATTGATCAAACTACACAAAACTTTATAGGTAATAAAACTGAAGTGGTTAAAGAAATAATAAATAAAATAAGAGGGGGAAATCATGTGACTAGTCAGAACCCAGAAGTAAATTATGAAGCATTAGAAAAATATGGACGTGACTTAGTAGAAGAAGTATGTCAAGGTAAAATGGATCCGGTCATTGGCCGTGATGAAGAAATTCGTAATACAATACGTATATTAAGTCGTAAAACAAAAAATAATCCTGTATTGATTGGTGAACCAGGTGTTGGTAAAACGGCGATTGTTGAAGGATTAGCACAACGTATTGTTAAAAAGGACGTACCTGAATCATTATTAGATAAAACCATTTTCGAACTTGATTTAAGTGCATTAGTTGCAGGTGCCAAATTTAGAGGTGAATTCGAAGAGCGCTTAAAAGCAGTACTTAAAGAAGTTAAGGAATCTGATGGTAGAATTATATTATTTATAGATGAAATTCATATGTTAGTAGGCGCTGGTAAAACGGATGGCGCAATGGATGCAGGAAATATGTTAAAACCAATGTTAGCACGTGGTGAATTACATTGTATTGGTGCTACAACATTAAATGAATATAGAGAATATATTGAAAAAGATTCAGCTTTAGAACGTCGTTTCCAAAAAGTGGGTGTCAGTGAACCAGATGTAGAAGACACAATATCCATTCTACGTGGTTTAAAAGAACGCTATGAAGTGTATCATGGTGTACGTATTCAAGACCGTGCATTAGTTGCAGCAGCAGAACTTTCCGACAGATATATTACTGATAGATTCTTACCAGATAAGGCTATTGACTTGGTTGACCAAGCATGTGCAACGATTCGTACGGAAATGGGATCAAATCCGACTGAATTAGACCAAGTGAACCGACGTGTAATGCAATTAGAAATTGAAGAAAGTGCATTGAAAAATGAATCTGACAATGCTAGTAAACAACGTTTAGAAGAACTTCAAGAAGAACTTTCAAATGAAAAAGAAAAACAAGCGTCATTACAATCACGTGTAGAACAAGAAAAAGAAAAAATTGCGAAACTACAAGAAAAACGAGCAGAATTAGATGAAAGTAGAAAAGCATTAGAAGATGCACAAACTAATAATAATCTTGAAAAAGCAGCAGAATTACAATATGGTAAAATACCTCAATTAGAAAAAGAATTAAAAGAATTAGAAGATGTTTTCCAAGATGAACAAGGCGAAGATAATGATAGAATGATTCGTGAAATTGTATCTGATGAAGAAATTGGTGATATCGTTAGTCAATGGACTGGTATACCAGTTTCTAAATTAGTTGAAACAGAAAGAGAAAAATTACTTCACTTAGGTGACATTCTTCATAAACGTGTGGTTGGACAAGATAAAGCTGTAGACTTAGTATCAGACGCAGTTGTACGTGCAAGAGCAGGTATTAAAGATCCGAATAGACCTATCGGTAGTTTCCTATTCTTAGGACCTACAGGTGTAGGTAAAACAGAATTAGCTAAATCATTAGCAGCATCACTATTCGACTCTGAAAAACATATGATACGCATTGACATGAGTGAGTACATGGAGAAACATGCAGTGTCTAGATTAATTGGTGCCCCTCCAGGCTATGTAGGCCATGATGAAGGTGGTCAATTAACTGAAGCAGTAAGACGTAATCCTTACTCAGTTATCTTACTTGATGAAGTAGAGAAAGCACATAGCGATGTGTTCAACGTATTACTTCAAATATTAGATGAAGGTCGATTGACTGATTCTAAAGGTAGAAGCGTGGACTTTAAAAATACAATTATTATCATGACTAGTAATATCGGTTCACAAGTACTATTAGAACAAGTTTCAGAAACAGGAGATATTAGTGAATCAACTGAAAAAGCAGTCATGGATAGTTTACATGCTTACTTCAAACCTGAAATTTTAAACCGTATGGATGATATTGTGTTATTCAAACCATTATCAGTAAACGATATGAGTATGATTGTCGATAAAATATTAGGTCAATTGAATATGAGATTAGTTGATCAAAGAATTTCCATTGAAGTAACTGACGAAGCGAAAAAATGGTTAGGTGAAGAAGCTTATGAACCTCAATTTGGTGCACGTCCATTGAAACGATTTGTACAAAGACAAATTGAGACACCATTAGCTCGTATGATGATTAAAGAAAACTTACCAGAAGGTACTAAAATAAATGTAGATCTTAATAATGATAACGAATTAACATTTGACGTGACTAAACCAGAATAATCGTGTTAATTCATAAAGAACAACAGGCTAGAAGAGCAATTCTAGCCTGTTGTTTTGTTTGTATTGGAAGATAAACAAAACAAAGCTGGTAGCGACTATATTAAAGTGCGCTACCAGCATTTTTTGTAATTAATAACAAATGTCTCGACTATTACAAGAGATGACCATTTGTTTAATTTTTATTATTCGTATTGTTCTGACGTACTTTTTGGACTTATTGTAGCAGCTAAGATAGCAACTGCTACAGTAAAGATAACAGCCATGATGATTGGAGATACGACGTTTAACGCACCGCCACCATTTAAACTATTCAATACGAAATTGACCATTTGTAATAAGACTAATGCCCAAATAAATGTCATGAGGTATTTCATTGTATGTGACCTCCAATATAATATATACCTTTATTTTAATAGAAAAATACATGTTTGTATAGAGCGAATCAGAATGTAGTAAGATATATAATCACATTAACGATATATGATATCATTATTAAAATAATCATTAATTTCAGAGATATGATTTGATTTGTATTAAACAAATGCAAATATAGGTTATCATAATAGAATCAGTACTTTATTTTGTTTATCATTTAAATGATAAATAAAAGTGATATGCTTGAGTTTAAAAACAGTAATATGTTAAATTAATACCTGGTATTAAAAATTTATTAAGAAGGTGTACAACCATGGATGTGGGTATTAAAGGTTTCGGAGCTTATGCTCCAGAAAATATAGTAGACAATGCCTATTTTGAACAATTTTTAGAAACGTCAGATGAATGGATTTCTAAAATGACAGGAATCAAAGAAAGACATTGGGCAAATGAAGATCAAGATACTTCAGATTTAGCTTATGAAGCAAGTGTTAAAGCAATTAAAGATGCTGGTATTCAACCAGAAGATATAGATATGATTATTGTGGCGACAGCTACTGGAGATATGCCATTTCCAAGTGTAGCGAATATATTACAAGAACGTTTAGGTACAGGTAAAGTGCCTACAATGGATCAACTTGCAGCATGTTCTGGATTTATGTATTCAATGATTACAGCTAAACAATATATTCAATCTGGAGATTATCATAATATTTTAGTTGTCGGTGCTGATAAATTATCTAAGATCACTGACTTAACAGATCGATCTACGGCAGTTTTATTCGGTGACGGTGCTGGCGCAGTTGTCATTGGCGAAGTATCAGAAGGTCGTGGTATTATTAGTTACGAAATGGGATCTGATGGAAGCGGTGGCAAATACTTATATTTAGATAAAGAAACTGGTAAATTAAAAATGAATGGACGAGAAGTATTTAAATTTGCAGTTAGAATTATGGGCGATGCGTCAACACGCGTTGTTGAAAAAGCAGGTTTAACTTCTGATGATATCGATTTATTTGTTCCTCATCAAGCTAATATAAGAATTATGGAATCAGCTCGTTTACGCTTAGGTATTGAACCAGAAAAAATGAGCGTATCTGTAAATAAATACGGCAATACATCTGCTGCATCAATACCATTAAGTATCAATCAAGAGCTAGAAAACGGTAAAATTAAAGATGACGATACTCTTGTCTTAGTAGGTTTCGGCGGAGGCCTGACTTGGGGCGCAATCGTTATCAAATGGGGAAAATAGGAGGATAACTAATGAGTGAAAATAATAGAGTTGTTATTACAGGTATCGGAGCCTTATCTCCAATCGGTAACGATGCTGAAACAACATGGCAGAATGCATTAAAAGGAGTTAATGGTATCGATACTATCACACGAATTGATACTGAAAATTATAATGTGCATCTTGCTGGTGAATTAAAAGATTTTAATATCGAAGACCACATCGATAAAAAAGAAGCACGCCGTATGGATAGATTTACTCAATATGCTGTTGTAGCGGCTAGAGAAGCGGTCAAAGATTCTCAATTAGATATCAAAGCTAATGCTAACCGTATTGGTGTGTGGATTGGTTCTGGTATTGGTGGTATGGAAACATTTGAAACGGCGCATACACAATTGGTAGAACGTGGACCAAGACGTGTCAGCCCATTCTTTGTACCAATGTTAATTCCTGATATGGCTACAGGCCAAGTATCTATTGATTTAGGTGCTAAAGGACCAAGTGGTTCAACTGTTACAGCATGTGCAACAGGTACTAACTCAATTGGTGAAGCATTTAAGATTATCCAACGTGGTGATGCAGATGCAATGATTACTGGTGGTACTGAAGCACCAATTTCTCATATGGCTATTGCAGGATTTAGTGCAAGTCGTGCATTATCTACAAATAATGACAAAGAAACGGCATGTCGTCCATTCCAAGAAGGTAGAGATGGATTTGTTATGGGTGAAGGTGCAGGTATTGTGGTAGTAGAATCACTAGAATCTGCAAAAGCACGTGGTGCCAAAATTTATGCTGAAATTGTTGGGTACGGTACAACAGGCGATGCTTATCATATTACTGCACCAGCACCAGAAGGTGAAGGTGGTTCTAGAGCAATGCAAGCTGCATTAGATGATGCAGGTATTGAAGCAAAAGATATTCAATATTTAAATGCGCACGGTACAAGTACACCAGTAGGTGATTTATATGAAGTACAAGCCATTAAGAATACATTTGGCGATGCAGTCAATAATTTAAAAGTAAGTTCTACTAAATCAATGACTGGTCATTTATTAGGTGCTACTGGTGGTATTGAGGCAATCTTCTCTGCACTTTCAATTAGAGATTCTAAAATTGCACCAACGATTCACGCTGAAACACCAGACCCAGAATGTGATATAGATTATGTTCCGAATGAAGCGCAAGACTTAGACATTACACATGCAATGAGTAATAGTTTAGGATTCGGCGGACATAATGCAGTATTGATATTCAAAAAATTTGAAGATTAATAAATATAAAGCGCAAGTGTGAATTACATCGCACTTGCGCTTTTTTACATATTGAATGAAATAATTATTGTGATTAAAACTAAAACGAAATGTATAAGCAGGTTAGGGAACACCCATGAGGAAATCATGTAGTGTTCTTTTTTGACGTGTTGAGGATTTAAAAAGCTATCATCTTCCATACTACGTTTTCTTGAATTAGAGGAAAGTTGATATTTTAAACGTCTAAATCCATAGCTTGTTACATCGAAGATACCTTCTTGAACTAATAAAATAATAAACAATATGATGAAAATCACTAATGAAACATAAAATAAGACATTGATGTACTCGACCCATGTATGTTTGGTCCATAGCCAAAAAATAAAAGAAATGAATAGAGTTATTAGTAATGGATAGAGATAAGATTTAATTAATTTCAATAACATCACTCCGTATCGTATTGGTTTTAGTTTACATGAATCAACTTATTCTGAAAACAAAAAAATTCTATTTTATAAATTGCTTGCTTTATTGCATTAACGCAAAACTATATTGATTTTACATGTAAGTTACAGATATAATACTAATAAAGTATTCTGAATATTTTGAAGGGATTGTCAATTGTGAAAAATAAATGGGGGGATTAGATGGGAAAATACATCCTTAAAAGATTAGGTTATATGTTTTTATCATTATTCATCATTATTACAATCACATTTTTCTTGATGAAAATGATGCCAGGATCACCATTCAATGATGCAAAATTAAATGCTGATCAAAAAGCGATATTAAATGAGAAATATGGGTTGAATGACCCTGTCGCAGTACAGTACGTACACTATCTAAAAAATGTTGTGACAGGCGATTTTGGTTATTCATTCCAATATCATAATCAACCGGTTTGGGAATTGATTAAGCCAAGATTAATACCATCATTTGAAATGGGATTAACGGCAATGATTATTGGTATTATCGTTGGACTCATTTTAGGAATTGCTGCAGCTACAAAACAAAATACATGGGTGGATTACACGACGACTGTGATTTCAGTTGTTGCAGTGTCAGTACCATCTTTCGTATTAGCTGTATTATTACAATATGTGTTTGCAGTACGTTTAAGATGGTTCCCAGTTGCAGGTTGGGAAGGATTTTCTACAGCAGTGTTACCTTCACTCGCTTTATCTGCAGTAGTATTAGCAACAGTTGCCCGATACATACGAGCTGAGATGATTGAAGTACTAAGTTCAGATTATATTTTATTAGCACGAGCAAAAGGTAATTCAACGATGAGAGTATTATTCGGTCATGCGTTAAGAAACGCTTTGATACCCATCATTACGATATTAGTTCCGATGTTAGCAGGTATTTTAACTGGGACACTTACCATTGAGAATATCTTCGGAGTACCTGGATTAGGGGATCAATTCGTACGTTCGATTACTACAAACGATTTCTCAGTCATCATGGCGACAACGATTTTATTTAGTACATTATTTATCGTATCTATTTTTATCGTAGATATCTTATACGGCATTATCGATCCTAGAATTCGTGTTCAAGGAGGTAAAAAGTAATGACAGATAAAAGAATGGATAAAGATTACTCAAATGCAGCAATGTCACATACCTCTGAAGGGGCAGTTTCTACGGATTTTGTATTAAGAGAATTAGATTTAAATCAAGAGCCAGAGTTACAACGTGAAAGTAAAAACTTCTGGCAAGATGCGTGGGCGCAATTAAAAAGTAATAAACTAGCTGTTGTTGGTATGATTGGACTGATTTTAATTGTGTTATTCGCCTTTATTGGACCTCTAATGAATAACAGAGATTATGCAGAACAAAATGTTGAACATCGAAATTTACCAGCGAAAATACCAGTATTAGATAAAGTGTCATTTTTACCATTTGATGGTAAGGGAACAGATGGCAAAGATGCCTATAAAGAAGCACATGCTAATGAAAATTATTGGTTTGGGACAGATCAATTAGGTCGCGATTTGTGGACAAGAACATGGAAAGGAACACAAATTTCATTATTCATTGGTATTGTTGCAGCAATATTAGATATCTTTATTGGTGTGACTTATGGTGCTATATCAGGCTTCTTTGGTGGTCGAATTGATAATGTCATGCAAAGAATCCTAGAAGTTATTGCGTCGATTCCTAATCTAATCGTCGTTATTCTCTTTGTATTGATCTTTGAACCTTCGATTTGGACTATTATTTTAGCGATGTCCATCACAGGTTGGTTAGGTATGAGTCGTGTTGTTAGAGGTGAATTCTTAAAATTAAAGAACCAAGAGTTTGTACTTGCTTCTCAAACTTTAGGGGCATCTAAATTCAAACTTATATTCAAACATATTTTGCCTAATACATTAGGTGCAATTGTTGTTACATCTATGTTTACTGTACCAAGTGCTATTTTCTTCGAAGCGTTTTTAAGCTTTATTGGTATTGGTGTACCAGCACCACAAACATCATTAGGATCACTCGTCAATGATGGACGTGCAATGTTATTAATTCACCCGCACGAATTATTTATACCAGCAATCATTTTAAGTTTATTAATTTTATTCTTCTATCTATTTAGTGATGGATTACGTGATGCATTCGATCCGAAGATGCGTAAATAAAGGAGGGGCATGTATATGGCAGAGAGAATTTTAGAAGTCAATGACTTGCATGTTTCGTTTGATATTTCTGCAGGTGAAGTTCAAGCTGTCCGAGGTGTAGACTTTTACCTGAATAAAGGGGAAACATTGGCAATTGTTGGAGAATCAGGTTCTGGCAAATCCGTTACGACTAAAGCAATCACGAAGCTATTCCAAGGGGATGCTGGTCGAATTAAACAGGGAGAAATTAACTTTTTAGGGGAAAATTTGGCAAATAAAAGTGAAAAAGAATTAATCAAATTGCGCGGTAGAGATATCTCAATGATATTCCAAGATCCAATGACCTCTTTAAACCCAACGATGCAAATTGGCAAACAAGTTATGGAACCATTAATTAAACATAAAAATCTAAGTAAATCTGAAGCTAAACAACGCGCATTAGAAATTTTAAATCTAGTTGGATTGCCAAATGCTGAAAAGCGTTTTAAAGCATACCCACATCAATTTTCAGGTGGTCAAAGACAAAGAATTGTTATCGCAACAGCACTGGCATGTGAACCCAAAGTATTAATCGCTGACGAACCGACGACAGCACTTGATGTAACAATGCAAGCGCAAATATTAGATTTGATGAAGGAACTTCAACAGAAAATTAATACTTCAATTATTTTTATTACACATGATCTAGGTGTTGTAGCAAATATTGCTGATAGAGTAGCCGTTATGTATGGTGGGCAAATGATTGAAACAGGTAATGTTGATGAAATCTTCTATGGTCCTAAACACCCTTATACTTGGGGATTATTATCATCAATGCCGGATTTAACAACAAGTAATGATACAGATTTAATTGCGATTCCAGGGACACCACCAGATTTATTACATCCACCAGTTGGAGATGCATTTGCTAGACGAAGTCAGTATGCATTAGATATTGATTTTAAAGAAGAAGCACCATGGTTTAAAGTATCACCTACACATTTTGTTAAGTCGTGGTTGTTAGATGAAAGAGCGCCTAAAGTTGAACCACCATTAGCGGTTCAAAAACGCTCAAAAACTTTACCTAACCGTTATGCACAACCCATCAAAGTAGAGAGGGTGGCGTTTAATGATTAAACAAAAAACGAAATTATTAGAAGTAAAACATTTAAAGCAATATTTTAACCAAGGTAAAAAGAACGAAGTTAGAGCAATTGAAGATATTTCGTTTGATATTTATAAAGGTGAAACTTTAGGTTTAGTTGGAGAATCAGGTTGTGGTAAATCAACTACAGGTAAAGCTATCATTAAATTAAATGATATTACTAGTGGAGAAATTATTTATGATGGTACGGATATACATAATATTCGTAAACGCCAAGATATGTTGAAATTCAATAAGAAGATTCAAATGATCTTTCAAGATCCCTATGCGTCTTTAAACCCACGTCTAAAAGTCATGGACATTGTTGGAGAAGGTATAGATATTCATCATTTAGCTACTGATAAACGAAATCGTAAAAAGCGTGTATATGATGCATTAGAAACAGTAGGCTTAAGTAAAGAACATGCGAACCGTTATCCTCATGAATTTTCAGGTGGACAACGTCAACGTATTGGTATAGCACGAGCATTAGCAGTAGAACCAGAATTTATTATTGCTGATGAGCCGATTTCAGCATTAGACGTTTCCATACAAGCACAAGTCGTCAATATAATGTTACGACTACAAAGAGAAAAAGGGATTACGTTCTTATTTATTGCACATGATTTATCAATGGTTAAATATATTTCAGACAGAATAGCTGTGATGCATTTTGGAAAAATTGTTGAACTCGGACCTGCAGATGATATATATAATCATCCTTTACATGACTATACGAAATCATTGTTATCAGCGATTCCTCAACCTGATCCAGATGTTGAAAGACAAAGAAAACGTATTACATATGAAGCAGACAAAACAGATGATCAAAACAGACGATTGCACGAGATTCGACCAGAACACTTTGTCTTTACAACTGAAGAAGAAGCAGAAAAATTAAAACAGCAAGTTAATACTGCTGGATAATCAAAGGGAGGGGGATACGTATGAGAAAATGGATAACATTGATTGCAATTTTTATCATTTCATTAAGCACCTTATCAGGTTGCAGTAACAGTAAAAGTTTATATTCAGATGAAGGTCAAGTTATGAGATTAGTTTTGAGTCAAGATATAACTTCATTAGATACTGGTCTAATTACTGAAGAGAAATCTTTTGAAGTAACCGCACAAGCTTTTGAAGGGTTATATGTATTGGGAAGAGGAGATAAAGCAAAACTTGGTGTAGCAAAAGAATTTCCTAAAAAATCTAATAATGGAAAAACATTAACTATTAAATTAAGGGATAATGCAAAATGGAGTAACGGTGACCCAGTAACTGCAAATGACTTTGTATTCGCTTGGAGAAAAGTAGTTAATCCTAAAACTGGATCAGAATTTGCTTATATCATGAATGATATAAAAAATGCAGAAAAAATAAATACAGGTAAAAAACCGGTTAAAGATTTAGGAATTAAAGCAATAGATAAATATACTTTGAAAATAGATTTAGAAAAGCCTATTCCATATATTAATCAATTATTAGCCTTAAATACTTTTGCTCCACAAAATGAAAAAGTAGCAAAGAGGTATGGAAATAAATATGGAACGAATGCAGAAAAAGCAGTATATAATGGACCATTCAAAGTAGATGAGTGGAAACCAGAAGATAAAATTCGTCTAACTAAAAATACAAAGTATTGGGATCAAAAAAATGTTAAATTAGATAAAGTTAATTATAAAGTATTAAAAGACCAACAAGCCGGCGCTTCACTCTATGACACTAAATCAGTTGATGATACTAGTATTACTGCAGATCAGGTAGATAAATATAAACATAATAAAGGTTTAAGGTATCGTTTAACTTCAGGAACATTTTTTATAAAGATGAATCAAAAAGAATTTCCAGATTTCAAAAATAAGAATTTAAGACTTGCTATCGCCAATTCTATAAATAAAAAAGGATATGTAGATTCAGTAAAAAATAATGGTTCGATACCGTCTTCTACTTATACTGCTAAAGGAGTAGCTAAATCTCCAGACGGAAAAGATTATACAAATCAAATTAAATCACCACTAAACTTTGATTCTAAAGCAGCTAAAGAACATTGGGAAAAAGCACAAAAAGAATTAGGAAAAAAGAAAGTAACTTTTTCAATGAATACTGAAGATACACCTGATGCTAAGATATCTGCAGAATATATAAAATCTCAAGTAGAATCAAATCTACCTGGAGTAACATTAAAAATAAAACAATTACCGTTTAAGCAACGTGTTAATTTAGAACTTACAGAAAATTATCAAGCTTCACTTGGCGGTTGGTCTGCTGATTATCCGGATCCAACAGCTTATTTAGAAATTATGCAAACAGGTAATGCGCAAAATAACACTAATTGGGGTAACAAGAAATATGATAGTCTAGTAAAACAAGCTAAAGGAAGCTTGTTACAGAAACCTAATGAAAGAAATTTAGCAATGAAACAAGCTGAAGAACTTTTATTAAAAGAAGCCCCTGTTGCGCCTATCTATCAAAAAGGAGAAGCACATCTAATAAACCCACAGGTTCAAAACTTTTATTATCATAAAGTTGGACCAAATTATTCATTAAAAGATGTGTATATCGATAAATCGATTGATAGAGAAACTGGTAAAAAGAAAAAATAATATAATAAAAAAGCACTGAGGAATGACAACCTCAGTGCTTTTTCGTATGGTGAATCGATTATCTTTTACGGCCAAGACCCATAGCTTTTTCCATTTTTTTCAATGTTTTAAATGAGGCTTGATGTGCCTTTTCTCTACCTTTATCTAAAATATCATCTAGTTCATCAGAGTTATAAAATGCGTCGTATTTTTCTTGGAAGTCAACTAGGAATGATTTAACTATTTCTGCTAAATCACCTTTGAATTTTCCGTAACCTTCACCATCATATTTCGCTTCAATTTCTTTAATAGGTTCGTTAGTTAAACCAGAATAGATTGAAAGTAAATTAGAAACGCCTGGTTTATTATCACGGTCAAACTTAATAATACCATCTGAATCAGTGACTGCACTTTTAATTTTTTTAGCTGCTACATTTGGTTCGTCTAATAATGAAATGAAGTTCTTTTGATTATCATCACTTTTACTCATTTTTTTAGTAGGGTCTTGTAAACTCATCACACGACCACCCACTTTTGGCATACGAATTTTTGGTTTAATTAATACGTCATTATAACGACTATTAAATCTATCTACCAAATTACGTGTCAATTCCATATGTTGTTTTTGATCTTCACCAACAGGAACAATATTAGTATTATAAATCACTATATCAGCTGCCATTAATGGTGGATAAGTAAGTAATCCAGCTGGGACGCCATCAGTTCGTTTTTGAGCTTTATCTTTAAATTGTGTCATACGTTCTAATTCACCAATTGAAGCTATTGTAGTGAGCATCCATCCTGCTTGAACATGTGCAGGTACTTCAGATTGAATGAATAGGGTAGATTTGTCAGGATCAATACCTGAGGCTAGATATATTGCTGCGAGTTGTCTAATTTGTTTTCGTAATTTCAAACGGTCTTGAGGTACAGTGATTGCATGTTGATCAACAATACAGAAGAAACAATCATAATCATTTTGTATTTCTTCAAATTGTTTTAATGCACCTATATAGTTACCAATTGTTGGTATACCGCTTGGTTGAATGCCTGAAAATAATGTTTCCATATTAGATGCCTACTTTCTCAAATATTATTTATCTCTCATTATAACAGTATTTCTTTAAATTGTAAGTTGTGTTAAAATGAATGTATATCTAAGTATTAAATAATTTGTGAGATAATTTTGAATAATTTCAAGATTTCTCAGAAAAATTAGGATTTTCTCATTTAATTTTAATGTTAGATGGTTATAATATATATTGTAAGGTTAAGAAAGCAAATAATAATCATTTCTTTAATCTATAACTAATTTAAAATTAATGAATGAATCCATTTATAGGAGAGTGAGATGTATGGTAACATTATTTACTTCACCAAGTTGCACATCTTGCCGTAAAGCGAAAGCATGGTTACAAGAACATGACATTCCATATACGGAGCGTAACATTTTTTCTGAACATTTAACAATCGATGAAATTAAATTAATATTAAAAATGACTGAAGACGGAACTGATGAAATTATTTCAACTCGTTCTAAAACATACCAAAAATTGAATGTTGATATTGATTCTTTACCATTACAAGATTTATATTCAATTATTCAAGATAACCCAGGTTTATTACGTCGCCCAATCATTTTAGATGATAAACGTTTACAAGTAGGTTATAACGAGGATGAAATCAGACGTTTCTTACCAAGAAAAGTCCGTACGTTCCAATTACAAGAAGCTCAACGTTTGGTTGACTAATTACTTTAATAACTATGTGATTTTATCACTTTACTAAAAGATATTAAGACAACACTATTGTTAAATGGTGTTGTCTTTTGTGTATGCTTTAAAAAGTAAATCGAGAATAAATACGCTGTTTTTTAGCATTAAAATAGGGAATATGTTAATATAAGAAGCCATCTTAAGAATAGTTAAATTTAATCAAACAAATAGATTGTAATTTGAGTCACGTTCTAATACAATATGGTTACTATTCATCGACTGTAAGGAGTGAGATGATATGAGAATAGAACGCGTTGATGATACAACAGTTAAATTGTTTATAACATATAGCGACATAGAAGCACGTGGTTTTAGTCGTGAAGATTTATGGACTAACCGCAAACGCGGTGAAGAATTCTTCTGGTCAATGATGGATGAAATTAATGAAGAAGAAGATTTTGTCGTTGAAGGACCATTATGGATTCAAGTACATGCCTTTGAAAAAGGTGTGGAAGTGACTATTTCTAAGTCTAAAAATGAAGACGCCATGAATATGGCCGAAGATGGTAATTTTGATCAATTTGATGACCAAGTAAATGAACTTTTAGCTCAAACACTTGAAAGCGAAGATAATATCGAAAATATATTTGAACAACGTAATCAACAAAAGAAAGCGCAACAAGAACAATCTCAAAGACAACGCAAACAAGCGAATATTCGTACAGTGATTGTAAAATTTGAGGATTTAGAACAAGTCATTAATTATGCATATCACAATAATCAAAGTGCTGATGAGTTTGAAGATTTACTTTATATGGTTGACTCACAATATTACTATGCTATTCATTTTGATGACACGGTCGATCAAGAGACAATTAATGATAGTTATAGTCAATTATTAGAATTTGCATACCCAACTGATAAAACAGAAGTATATTTAAATGATTATGGTAAGATTATTATGAGCCATGACGTTACTTCACAAGTGCGTCGTTACTTTACTGATGCAGTTGAATAATGATAATAGAGTGATTTAAACGAGACATGTTGATGTCTCGTTTTTTTATATTTAAGGAAACGATAATTGACACAAGTAAATTGAGGGTTTGCTTCGTTGAAATATATGAGGTGAACTGATGTTAGTAGCTATCAATGAAAATCATGAATATGTGTTAGCAAAACAAGCAATAAAGAATAGGAACTATTACTGTCCACATTGTAGAACGAAAGTAATTTTAAAAAATGGGGCGAAAGTAATAGCGCATTTTGCGCATATGGATCCATGTAAGATATGGCGTTCAAAAGGGGAAAGTGCATTACATTATCAAACTAAATACAAAATTGCCGCAATGTTTAAAAGGGTGAACTATAATGTTGAAATTGAACCATATTATGAAAATATACAACAGTTCCCTGACATCGTAGTTAATTCATCATTTGCGATTGAAGTACAATTTTCTTCCATTCCTTTGTCTGAAATTCAAAAGCGTACCGTAGGGCTAATGAGTGTCGGACTTAGACCAGTTTGGATTATCGAAGATATCAAATACAGAAACGGTAAATTAACATTAAATAACCAGCAAACCAGTTTTATAAATGCGATTCATAGGTCTTTGTACACATGGCAAGAAAAGTGTTGCCAATTAATTAGATATTCAAATATCCAAAATATTGGAGGGAGACAATTTCGTGCAACAAGGACCATTGTTGAAGATGTGGCAACAATACTGACGGAAAAAAGACATAACAATATGGCATATTATAAGTTAGATGAAAGCTTGATAACTCGATATATACAATACTGTCGTCGTAAGAATTCGGTATTAGAACCCACTTTAAGTGCTATGTATCAATTGCGACCTAATGACAAACATGTCATTCAACAGTTTGGTATCATTATCCCATTACAAATCTTTATCAAAACACATCCAATTGAATGGCAACTACAATTTCGACTTTTAGAACTACGTGACGAATTGACGTGTCAGAACATAGATACTGTGATTAAGTTACGACATTTTGCAAATCACCATTACAGCCAATCAATTCTGTTAAATAAAATAATAGAACAGTACCAAAATGCTCGAAAATCGAATTGTAATGACGTGCAAATTATCCGTTAAAATGAGAAAATTAAGTTATTGATTATTTCGAGGAGGTTTACATGATGAGTCAACAATTATCTAGAGAAGAACAGGAACGTAAATATCCTGAATATACATGGGATTTAACAACAATATTCCCGAGTGATGATGCATTTGAAGAAGCTTTTAAAGATGTAGAAAGTGACATTGGTAAAGAAGAACAATTTAAAGGTCACCTAGGAGATAGTGCAGATACTTTATATCAAGCATTAGCATTAGAAGATGAAATAGGCACCAAATTAGAAAAGGTATATGTCTATGCCCATTTAAAACAAGACCAAGATACTGCCAATGATCAATACACAGGAATGGAAGCACGTGCACATCAATTAATTATTAAATTTAGTTCAGCATGGAGCTTCTTAGTACCAGAAATTTTACAACTTGATGAAAAGACAATTCAAACGTTTATTCAATCAAACGATAAACTAAAACAATACGAATTTGATTTACAACTTATCAATGAAAAGCGTCCACATATTTTAGATGCTGATACTGAAAAGTTATTAACTGAAGCTCAAGATGCATTATCTACGCCTTCAAATGTATACGGTATGTTCAGTAATGCAGATTTAGAATTTGAAGATGCTATAGATAAAGATGGTAAAGCACATCCATTAACGCAAGGTACGTTTATAAAATATCTAGAATCAGATGATCGTGTTTTAAGAGAATCTGCATTTAGAAATGTATATAAAGCTTATGGTTCTCATAACAATACGTTAGGCGCGACATTAGCAGGTGAAGTGAAGAAAAATGTATTTAACGCGCGTACACATCACTATAAATCTGCTCGTGAAAAAGCTTTGAGTAATAATCATATTCCAGAAGAAGTCTATGATAATCTAGTGAAAACTGTTCACAAATATTTACCTTTACTTCATAGATATACGCGTTTAAGACAAGAGTTGTTAGGCATCGATGACTTAAAAATGTATGATTTATATACACCATTAGTGAAAGACGTTAAATTTGAAATGCCTTATGAAGAAGCTAAATCATGGATGTTAAAAGCACTTGAACCAATGGGCGAAGAGTATTTAAATGTGGTTAAAGAAGGATTGGATAATCGCTGGGTTGATGTTTATGAAAACAAAGGTAAACGATCTGGTGGATATTCATCTGGTGCACATTTAACAAATCCATTCATCTTATTAAATTGGTCAGATACAGTTTCAGATTTATATACTTTAGTTCATGAATTTGGTCATTCAGCACATAGTTATTTCAGTCGTCAAAATCAACCATCCAATCTAAGTGACTATACAATATTTGTAGCTGAAGTAGCATCTACATGTAATGAAGCTTTATTAAGCGATTATATGGATAAACATTTAGATGACGACAAACGTTTATTATTATTGAATCAAGAACTCGAACGCTTTAGAGCGACATTATTCCGTCAAACCATGTTTGCAGAATTTGAACATAAAATTCATCAAATAGAAGAAGCAGGGGAACCATTAACTCCAACTCGTATGAATGAAGAGTATGCCAAACTGAATAAACAATATTTTGGTGATGCGGTTGAAACAGATGAAGACATTAGTAAAGAATGGTCACGAATTCCTCACTTCTATATGAATTATTATGTATATCAATACGCAACAGGTTATAGTGCTGCACAAAGTTTAAGTCACCAAATCTTAACAGAGGGACAACCAGCTGTTGAAAGATATATAAATGAATTCTTGAAAAAAGGTAGCTCAAATTATCCAATTGAAATCTTAAAAAATGCAGGTGTAGATATGACATCACCTGAACCAATTGAGCAAGCTTGTGAAGTATTTGAACAGAAATTAGATGCTTTTGAAAAACTTATGAAAGCTTAATATGCTTGAATTCGCTTACATTATGAACAGATTGTGACAATTTAAATTTAATCAAACTCAAAGGTTGAAATGGGCTATACGTCGTGTTATATTATGAACATGAAATTAATCACATAACAAACATACCCCTTTGTTTGAAGTGAAAAATTTCTCCCATCCCCTTTGTTTAGCGTCGTGTAATCAGACACGGCGTTTTTTTATTTGTCTTAAAATAGGTAGTAGGCAATATACATAAATTATTCAAATTATGAATAAACAAAAAATCAGCGCAACAGATATCAAATAATCTGTTGCGCTGATTTTTAAATATTGATAGAGCCAAGATAGGATTTCAACATTTAGGCATTTTAGATTTCCAAAACTTGCCGTCTGGATAATTTAATTTTTCCACTTTCTGTTGAAGCATGAGTTTTTTCAATTCTTTATTTAATAATTTTTCAGGCCACTCATATATTGTGAGTAACTCTTCCATTGTCACAAGTTGCTTCTGTTGTATATATGTTTCTAACTTCGGTGGCAAACTCTTTTCGATTGGCGTTCCCATAAGTTCATTGATGATGTATGTGTATATGTGATATGGATAAAGCCCTTCAACTTTTAACCCTTCTTCATGCACGTCTTCACTGAAGAATACGAGGGATGGAGACTGTTCTATTTCCATTTCACGTGCTATATGCAAGTCAACTTTTAAACTTTCTGTTAGTTTACTTTTCTGTAAGTCTTCTTTAAACACATCATAATCAATTCCAGCATTTTTTACACAATCACATATCATTTCTTCGGTGATAATATCGCGCTTAGGTATAATTTCATTTTGCATTAAATGTATAAATCGTTCTGCTCTTAAACGGCCTTGTAATTCGGCCGCTTTGTATGCGAGTGCAATATTATCGAAATCAGAGGTGCTTTGTGCTTGGCATTTTGTTAAAACTTTTAATGAAGGATTAAGAATATGTCTAACACGTATATATTGATTATATTCAATTCTTAGTTTTGATAAGATTGCCGATATTTTGAAACAATCTTTACTAAAAGGATCGAAAAAAGAGTAAATTTCTATTTTGCATACAGGTGATAGATCAGTATTTGCATCTTCACGACTCTTATTCTCCATTACTCTTAACTCTTCAGCCATGTCTTTTCACCTACAATTATTTTTCGGAATTCACCATATGATTAGCTGTTAGTCGCAATCTTTCAAATAAATAGTCACCAACCCCAGCAGGGAAGTTAGCATGATTAATTGCTATAGACATATTTTCTAACCAAGCATCGCGCTCATATTCAGTAATCGTAAATTCCATATGTCGTCTTTTCAACATGGGATGTCCATGTTCCTGTGTATATAAATCAGGGCCTCCTAAAAACTGAGTTAAAAATTGTTTTTGTTTTCTACTCGTTTCTATAAAATCACCAGGGAATAAATGATTAATTCTATCGTCTTTTTCTACTAATTGATAAAAATGATCAATCATTTGATATAGTGCATCTTGCCCAATGATGTCATATGGTGTTTTAGGCATAATATCACCGTATTTCATTAATATATATCTAATATAACATGAATTTTTACATTTGAAAGTAATTTGCATTATAGCTTCCGTTGTTGTTGTTACGCTAAATTAGCTTTTCTATTAAAGAAACGTTGGACTTTGTTTAAAGGCTTCTCGTGGGTCATTTGAAATGATTTCAGTAAGTCATAAAACTTTTGTAAACCCTCTTCATAATCATGTACTTCGAATTCTAGCTCGTAATCTTCAGTGCCGAGATATTCACTTTTGTCTAACACAAGAAGTTCATTTTGATAAGGTGTCTCCATTCTATATGTAGTTAAAGCGCCTAATATCACTAATGTACCATCTTGAACATCAAAGTCATCCACTAAAATTTGTCTAATCTCGACAGGCAATTGATTGTGATAAACCATTTTGTCAATTTCAGGTTCAAGAGGGACATTAAAATTGTATTCCGTTAAACCTACCTCTGCAGGTACTTTGAGCGTCATCTCATAAGTATTGTCTTTGACTCGAATTCTTAAAGCAGAATAGTGATCTTTGAGTTTGAAATCGGCAGTATCTATATAGTAATTGATCTGTTTGAAAGGTGATTTATCCTTGAAATATTGATCTTTAATATTATTATATGTTGATTCACTAAGTATTTGTTTAAATTCAATTTCATTATTAGTTGCCATTCATTGTAACTCCTCTGCATCATTGTTTGATTTACTATTAGTATGACTGAATTGGCTCTTGTTTTAAAGTAAGACAATGTTTTGAAAAGACAAACATTATTTAAAATTGAAATTAGAATAATAATATATCTAAAAAAATTCAAATACATATAATAATGTGACAATATTCGGCTACATACGTGTGATGTAAGCATAAATTATGTTAAACTAATATGGAATAAGGAGGGGCAAGCATGCGTATATATATAAATGAAATCAAAGTGAAAGACGATACAATTTACTGTTATTCAGAAGATTCGATTGAAGGATTAGAAGAAGTAGGACAAATGCTTGTTGATAGTGATAATTATGGATTTGCATACATCTTAGATGATGGTCAATCCTATTCGTATTTAATCTTTGTAGAAGAAACATGGTCGATGTTACATGAAAACAAAGGGAAGAAACTCATTGTAAACGATGAGTTAGAACTTAAACATTTCCAAGAGGAATTAGATTACATATTAGACAATATTGAAGGCAATAATAACTATGGTAAGGAGTTTGTTTCTGCTGTTGAAAAAACTTTTGAACTAGAATGAAGCGGAGTGAAGTAATATGAACCAGTGGGATCAATTTTTAACACCCTACAAACAGGCTGTTAATGAATTAAAAGTAAAATTAAAAGGATTACGTAAACAATATGAGATTAGTGAACACAGTTCTCCCATTGAATTCGTAACAGGCCGCGTTAAACCTATTTCAAGTATTATAGATAAAGCAAACAAAAGGGAAATTCCATTTGATAGATTAAGAGAAGAAATGTATGACATAGCTGGACTCAGAATTATGTGCCAATTTGTTGATGATATAGATGTCGTAGTTAATATATTACGTCAACGTAAGGATTTTAGTGTTGTTGAAGAAAGAGACTATATTCGCAATACCAAACCAAGTGGCTATCGTTCATATCATGTGATTATTGAATATCCTATTGAAACATTAAATGGACAGAAATCTATTCTAGCTGAAATTCAGATTAGAACATTGGCTATGAATTTCTGGTCAACCATAGAACATACATTGCGTTATAAATATGATGGAGATTATCCAGATGAGATACAGCATCGTTTAGAAAGAGCGGCAGAAGCGGCTTACTTATTAGACGAAGAAATGTCCGAGATAAAAGATGAAATTCAAGAAGCACAGAAGTATTATACTCAAAAACGTGCGAAAAAACATGAAAATGACTAATGAGGTGTAAACATGCGTTATACAATCCTAACTAAAGGTGATTCTAAGTCCAATGCGTTAAAGCATAAAATGATTAACTATATGAAAGATTTTCAGATGGTTGAAGATAATGAAAACCCAGAAATAGTCATTTCAGTCGGTGGGGATGGCACTTTACTACAAGCATTTCATCAATATAGTCATATGTTGTCGAAAGTGGCATTTGTTGGTGTTCACACCGGACATTTAGGGTTTTATGCTGACTGGTTACCTCATGAAGTCGAAAAATTAATAATTGAAATCAATAATTCAGAATTTCAAGTTATTGAATATCCATTATTAGAAATCATTGTTCGATATAATAATAATGGTTATGAAACAAGGTATTTAGCATTGAATGAAGCTACAATGAAAACTGAAAATGGATCAACATTAGTTGTGGATGTTAATATTCGCGGTAAACATTTTGAGCGTTTTAGAGGAGATGGACTTTGTATATCTACGCCATCTGGGTCAACAGCTTATAATAAGGCTTTAGGTGGTGCATTAATCCATCCATCTTTAGAAGCAATGCAAATTGCAGAGATTGCTTCAATCAACAATCGTGTGTTTAGAACAGTGGGTTCACCATTAGTACTTCCTAAACATCATACTTGTTTGATAACACCTGTCAATCACGATACAATACGAACTACGATTGATCATGTGAGTATTAAGCATAAGAATGTAAATGCAATCCAATATAGAGTAGCAAATGAAAAGGTAAGATTTGCACGCTTTAGACCATTCCCATTCTGGAAGAGGGTACACGATTCATTTATTTCAAGTGATGATGAAGTATGATTTTTAGATATACGATTGCACAGCAAGAAACGCTTAAATCATTTTTACAACGACATGACTTTTCTAAGAAAACAATTAGCGCCATTAAAACTAATGGCGCTTTACTTGTCAATCAGAGGCCTGTCACAGTGAGGTATCAATTGAACTTAGGCGATCAGCTTGTTGTTCAACTACCGTTAGAAATACCTAGTGCCAATTTAATACCATACTTGAAACCACTAGATATATTATTCGAAGACGACTATATCATTATTGTATCTAAACCCAATAGACAAAACTGTGCACCTTCACGTGAACATCCACATGAAAGCTTAGTTGAACAAGTATTGGGTTATTTACAACATAAAGGTGAACATACCAATCCCCACATCGTAACCCGTTTAGATCGAAATACTACTGGGATTGTACTTTTCGCGAAATATGGTTATATCCACCATTTATTTTCAAAAACTAATATGGATAAGGTTTATACGTGTTTGGCACACGGTATTACTGAACCAAGTGGCGTGATTGAAGCACCCATTGCTAGAAATGAAGCAAGTATTATAGAAAGGCAAGTATCAGAAAACGGTAAATATGCCAAAACATTGTATCGTACTATAAAACAAAAAGAGAATGTAAGTTGTTGCGAAGTGCAACTGTGTACGGGTCGAACACATCAGATTAGAGTGCATTTTCAATATATAGGTCATCCTTTAATAGGTGATACATTGTACGGCGGAAAACATGGTAAAATAGAAGGGCAATGCTTACATTGTTCAAAACTTTGTTTTGAACATCCAGTTAATAAAAAAATGATACATATCGAAATTGATCATAAACAACTCAATCAATGGTATGACTTAATATAAAAAATTGTTTTGGAGGTGTTTAATTTGTCTAACGACACAGAATTAAAAGAGAAAGAACATGTGAACGAAAACGTGTATGATAAAGATTTATTAGATCGATTATTACAAGATGGCGACATTGATGCATTTAGAGAAGAATTTTTATCAATGCATAATTACGAACAAAGTGAGTACTTTGAAGATACCGATGAAGAAAAGCGACAAAAGATATTTGAATTCTTATCTCCTAGTGAAGTTGCTGATTTCTTCGACCATTTAGATATAGATGATGAAGAATATGAGGAGCTATTCGATAATATCAATGCGAACTATGCTAGTCATATTTTAGAAGAGATGTCTTACGATAATGCGGTAGATATTTTAAACGAATTATCCAAACCGAAAGTTGCTAGTTTACTCACATTAATGAATAACGAAGATGCAAATGAAATCAAAGCATTGTTACATTATGAAGAAGATACTGCCGGCGGTATTATGACGACGGAATATCTTTCTTTAAAATCAACAACACCCGTGAAAGAAGCATTGATGCATGTTAAAGAACAAGCGCCTAATGCAGAAACCATATATGTCATTTTTGCGGTAAATGAAGATGATCAATTAGTTGGTGTTCTATCATTAAGGGACCTAATCACTGCTGAAAACGATGCTTATATTGAAGATGTCATGAGCGAACGTGTTATTAGCGTTGATGTTGCAACAGACCAAGAAGACGTTGCACAAACAATGAGAGACTATGATTTTATTGCGGTACCAGTAGTAGATTATCAAAATCACTTACTAGGAATCATTACAATCGATGACATTTTAGATGTAATGGACGAAGAAGCTAGTGAAGACTACTCTCGTTTAGCCGGGGTTTCTGATATTGACTCTACGAATGACTCAGTCATCAAAACAGCGACGAAACGCTTACCGTGGTTAATCATTTTAACATTCTTAGGTATGATAACAGCGACTATTCTAGGTAGTTTTGAGGATACATTATCTAAGGTTGCCTTATTAGCAGCATTCATTCCTATTATTAGCGGGATGTCAGGTAATTCTGGTACACAATCATTAGCCGTTTCTGTGCGTAATATCTCAACTGGAGATATTGATGAACAAAGTAAGTTTAAAGTAGCTTTAAGAGAAGCAGGAAGCGGATTGTTGTCTGGAATTGTGTGCTCAATTATTTTAATTATTATTATTATTTCAATCTATCGACAACCATTATTAGCAGTCATCGTAGGTGGTAGTTTGACTTGTGCTATGACAGTTGGAACATTGGTAGGATCAATGATTCCATTACTTATGAATAAATTAAAAATTGACCCAGCAGTAGCAAGTGGTCCATTTATTACAACAATTAATGATATTGTCAGTATGTTAATTTATTTCGGCTTAGCAACATCATTTATGTCTTATTTAACTTAAGGAGGAACGAATGGAGTTCTTATCACTTGTGATTGTAGTCGTTGCTGCATTTTTAACACCTATTATTGTTAATAGGTTGAATATCAACTTTTTGCCAGTAGTCGTCGCTGAAATCTTAATGGGAATTATCATTGGTAATTCATTTTTAAATCTAGTAACCAAAGATTCTATGCTTAATATTCTATCAACATTAGGCTTTATCTTTTTAATGTTTTTAAGTGGTTTGGAAATTGATTTTAATGCATTTAAAAAGGATGCACGACCACGACAAGGTGAAAGTAAAGAAGAAAAGAAAGTGCCTGGTCATTTAAATCTAGCTATGTTAGTTTTCGGGTTAATTATGATTGTATCAATCATTTTAGCCTTTACATTTAAATGGTTCGGTTTAATCGATGATGTATTATTAATGGTTATCATCATTTCAACGATTTCTTTAGGTGTTGTAGTACCGACATTAAAAGAAATGAACATTATGAGAACTACGATTGGACAATTTATCCTTCTAGTAGCGGTATTAGCCGATTTAGTTACAATGATATTATTAACCATATATGGTGCAATGAACGGCCATGGTGGTAGCACTATATGGCTTACTGGCATATTAGTTGTATTCACTATTGTATTTTATGTTATCGGTGTATTATTCAAGCGCATGTCATTTTTACAAAAGTTAATGGGTGGTACAACCCAAATTGGTATTCGTGCTGTCTTTGCCCTTATTATATTGCTTGTAGCTTTGGCTGAAGGCGTAGGTGCAGAATACATACTCGGAGCATTCTTAGCAGGTGTTGTTGTATCATTATTAAATCCTGATGAAGAAATGGTTGAAAAGTTAGATTCATTTGGTTATGGATTCTTTATTCCAATTTTCTTCATTATGGTTGGTGTCGATTTAAATATTCCGTCACTTGTTAAAGAACCATCGCTACTGATTATTATTCCTATATTAATCTTAGCATTTATCGCATCTAAGTTAATTCCAGTATTCATTATCAAACGTTGGTTCGATTTAAAAACAACGATTGCCTCTGGATTTTTATTAACTTCAACATTATCGCTTGTGATTGCAGCTGCCAAAATTGCGGAGCAGCTTAAGACAATTTCGCCTGAGACATCAGGATTACTGATATTAAGTGCAGTCATTACATGTGTATTTGTACCAGTCATCTTTAAAAAATTATTCCCTGTACCAAATGAAATGAATCGTCGTATCGAAGTGAGTTTAATTGGTAAAAATCAACTCACTATTCCAATTGCTCAGAACTTAACATCACAACTGTATGATATTTCACTTTATTATCGTAAAGATTTAAGTGATAGTCGCAAGTTATCCGATGAAATTACAATGATTGAAATTGCGGATTATGAGCAAGAGATACTAGAAAGATTAGGTCTATTCGATCGTGATATTGTTGTTTGTGCGA
The DNA here is from genome assembly GCF_045984185.1 of Staphylococcus sp. KUGN1. Classification (NCBI taxonomy): domain Bacteria; kingdom Bacillati; phylum Bacillota; class Bacilli; order Caryophanales; family Staphylococcaceae; genus Staphylococcus; species Staphylococcus sp. KUGN1. The sequence continues at coordinate 405,024 of NZ_JBJQIL010000001.1, forward strand.
CAAATGATGATGAAATAAATAGAAAAGTAGCCTTAATGGCGAAAGAACATGGTGTTGAACGTGTTATTTGTAGATTAGAAAGTACCAATGAAGATATGGAAATGAAATCATTAGGTATTGAAATTTTCAGTAACTACTTAAGTAATAAGATTTTACTTAAAGGTTTAATAGAAACACCTAATATGCTTAACCTATTAAGTAATGTAGAAACATCATTGTATGAGATTCAAATGTTGAATCATCAATATGAAAATATGCAATTACGAAACTTCCCATTCGGTGGAGATATAATCTTCGTGAGAATTGTCCGTAATAATGACTCTATCGTTCCGCACGGTGACACACAATTACGCTACAAAGATAGATTGATTGTTACAGGATCAAAAGAATATGTTGACGAATTAAAACAAGAATTAGAATTTTATTATTAAGCTATTATACAAATCGTCTGTAAGTATAAGTAATACTTGCAGGCGATTTGCTATTGAAGAAGAAAGTCTAAATGGGTGATAGGAGTTAGACAAATCTAAAATGCTTTATTATCTGGTACTAAAAGTGTTAGAATATGATGAGTGAATAAAGAAGGAAACGTTTGAAATCAACTATTATATATCTAATTTAAAGGAGTTATTTGCATGTTAAATCTAGAAAATAAAACTTACGTCATTATGGGAATTGCTAATAAACGTAGTATTGGTTTTGGTGTTGCAAAAGTATTGGACCAATTAGGTGCAAAATTAGTATTTACATATCGTAAAGAACGTAGCCGTAAAGAATTAGAAAAATTATTAGATCAATTAAATCAACCTGAAGCACGTTTATATCAAATTGATGTTCAAAGTGATGAAGATGTTATCAATGGATTTGCTAAAATTGGTGAAGAAGTAGGTAATATCGACGGTGTTTACCACTCAATCGCATTTGCAAACATGGAAGATTTAAGAGGACGTTTCTCTGAAACTTCTAGAGACGGTTTCTTATTAGCACAAGATATTAGTTCATATTCTTTAACCATTGTTGCACATGAAGCTAAAAAATTAATGCCTGAAGGTGGTAGTATAGTTGCAACTACTTATTTAGGTGGCGAATTTGCAGTACAAAACTATAATGTTATGGGTGTTGCAAAAGCAAGTTTAGAAGCTAATGTTAAATATTTAGCGCTTGACTTAGGTGAAGACAATATCCGTGTGAATGCTATTTCAGCAGGACCTATTCGTACACTAAGTGCAAAAGGTGTGGGTGGATTCAATACTATACTTAAAGAAATTGAAGAACGTTCACCATTAAGACGTAATGTCGATCAAGAAGAAGTAGGTAAAACTGCTGCATACTTATTAAGCGACCTATCAAGTGGTGTGACAGGTGAAAATATTCATGTAGATGGTGGATTCCACGCAATTAAATAATTGAGTTATTAACTACAAAAGTATATTACTTATAACATAATAAAAGACCAAGTGATTGATGAAAGAATCACTTGGTCTTTTTGCTTTGTAAATATTGATAAGACAAATTTTATTAATCTTTGACATTGCTATTTGCTTTATCAATAATACGTTGACGATATTTAAAGATATTGCTAATAACTGTTTTTAACACTGCATATAAAGGTACAGCAATTAAAATAAGTGTGAAACCACCTAAATCACCTGCAGCTAATATAACCACAATAATTGTTAATGGATGCATGCTAAGTGATTTACCCATTACATTTGGCGTGATGACATTACCTTCCAATTGTTGAGCAATCAATGTAATGACACATACCCAAATGAACGTTGAAGGTCCATCGATAATACCTAAAATAGCTGCTGGCGTGAAAGAAAGCCATGGACCTAAGAATGGTATTAAGTTAGCAACACCAGCGAATAAAACAAGTAACGGTGTATAAGGTAAGCCGATTATTGTATAACCAATATACAAGATGATACCTAAAATAACACTAACTGTTACTTGACCTTGAATGTAAGATTTTAACGTATAGTTTAAGTCTTTTAATAAATCTACGACAAATACTTTACGTTCACCTTTGAAAAATTTAGCTACAGCAGGAATAAATTTTTCATGATCTTTCAACATGTAAATAAGGAAGAACGGTACCATTATTAATAAGAAAATGGTAGAAATTAATGATGTAATATATGAAATTGAGTTAGATAATACATCTGTGACGCCATCTCCCATTGATTTAACCATGTTATTTATTCGATGTGTGACATCACTAGGTAATTTATCAATTTGTGTTAGTGAGAAATTGATTAAACGCTCAGTTTCTTTTTGTAGGGCAGGTGTTTGTTTAATTAAGTTATTAATATTTGAAATAATGATAGGTGCAATAAAGGCTACAACAATAGCGATAATTGCAATTAATACTACAAATATAGTTAAAATACTTGCCCATCTTGGGAATCCCCATTTTTCTAATAATGTTTGAAATGGTAAACATATGTAGAATAAGAACCCACTAATTAAAAAAGGAAGAAAAACAGAACCGATGATAGTTACAACTGGTGTAAATACTTCATGCACTTGCATAAATAGTTTGATGAGTATGAACAACATAATTAAAGCTATGCCGGTTCTAAACCAAACTTTATTTAACATATATAGATCCTCCTGAAAATTTTCATTTTTTATAGTCTTATATAGTATATCTCAAATTGAAAAGCTACAAAAGAGTCATGATTCGATAAAGTGACATATTGAGTAAGTTAAAAATACATATTATTTAATGAAAATTCTGAAAATATATTGTAAAGTGTATATGTACATTGTATAATTTTTTTAATCGATAATAATTAAGGGGGTATACGATGATTGAAAAAATCGTTACATTTTTAAATGATCTCGTCTGGAGTAAACCATTAGTATACGGATTATTGTTAACAGGGATTTTATTTAGTTTGAGAATGCGTTTTTTTCAAGTGAGACATTTTAAAGAGATGATACGTTTAATGTTCCAAGGGGAAAAGTCACCAAGTGGTATCACAAGCTTTCAAGCTATAGCTATGTCGTTAGCAGGACGTGTTGGGACAGGTAACATTGTAGGTGTCTCGACTGCTATATTTATTGGAGGGCCAGGCGCTGTATTTTGGATGTGGATTAGTGCCTTTCTAGGTGCTAGTAGTGCATTTATCGAATCTACTTTAGGGCAAATTTTCAAACGTGAAGATAAGGGAGAATATCGTGGAGGACCAGCATACTATATTGAATATGGGATAGGTGGAAAATTTGGAAAGATATATGGTTTAATATTTGCGATTGTTACAGTAATTTCAGTAGGATTACTCTTACCTGGTGTTCAATCGAATGCAATTGCTAGCTCTATGCACAATGCTTTTAATGTTCCAAATTGGATAGTGGCTATTATCGTTGTCGTTATTTTAGCGTTAATTATTTTTGGTGGACTACGTTCAATTGCTAATGTTGCTACAGCAGTTGTACCGTTTATGGCGGTAATATATATATTAATGGCCATTGTAATCATTATTATAAATATTCAACATGTTCCAGCTTTATTTGCACTAATTTTCAAATCTGCGTTTGGGTTACAGTCAGCATTTGGTGGGATTGTCGGAGCCATGATTGAGATAGGTGTAAAAAGAGGTTTGTATTCTAATGAAGCAGGACAAGGTACAGGACCGCACGCCGCATCAGCTGCAGAAGTTTCTCATCCAACTAAACAAGGACTTGTTCAATCATTCTCAGTTTATGTAGATACCTTATTTGTATGTACAGCGACAGCGCTCATCATTTTACTTTCAGGTACATATAACGTAACTGATGGAGAGACTAATGCAAATGGCACTCCACATTTAATCAAAGATGGAGGAATATTTGTAGAAAATGCAGATGGCAGTAAAGATTATTCAGGTACTGCAATGTATGCTCAAGCAGGTATAGATAAAGCTTTCCATGGTAGCGGCTACCATTTTGATCCACATTTTTCTGGTATTGGTTCATACTTTATTGCCATTGCTTTATTCTTCTTTGCTTTTACGACGATATTGGCATATTACTATATTGCAGAAACCAATGTAGCTTATTTAACAAGACATCAAAGTAAGAGGACTACACATATCTTCTTTATCATAGCAAGGTTAGCTTTATTATTTGCAACTTTTTATGGTTCAATTAAAACAGCTGATGTCGCATGGGCATTAGGGGATTTAGGTGTTGGATTAATGGCATGGTTGAATATTATAGCAATATGGATATTGCATAAGCCTGCGTTAGAAGCACTTAAAGACTATGAACAACAAAAGGCACAATTGGGTTCTGGCTACTATGCTGTTTATAAGCCTGATGCGAAGAAAATACCTAATGCAATATTCTGGTTGAAAACATATCCAGAAAGATTGAAAAATAAATAATGAGTTTATCATTTTCAAGATGAAAGAATATACTTATTAATTATTAATCAGTATTGGAATAAATAGAACAAATAAACATAGCAGTAGATTTCATTTTGCAGTTTTAATCAAAGTTCATAACGCACATAATTTAAAAATATAACGTCTCTTGGTACAATATAAATAATACTACTAGGGGGCGTTTTAGCATGTCTGAATTTAAACCAGGTAAAATTAACAAACATATATTGTATAGTGACATATTAGAAAGAGATGTTACTATTTCTATTTACTTACCTGAAGAATATACTGATTTATTTAAATACCAAGTGATTATATGCTTCGATGGTTTAGACTTTTTAAGGTTTGGAAGAATTCAACGAGAATATGAAAAACTACGTAAAGATAATGAAATTCAAAGAGCGATTATTGTAGGTTTTCATTATGAAGATGTAGAAAAACGTCGTGAGGAGTTTCATCCAAAAGGTAGTCGATCACATTTAACAGTTCAAGCAGTTGGTAAAGAACTATTACCGTTTATAGATGCAACTTTCCCAACATACAAAGTGGGTAACGCTCGACTTTTAATGGGTGATAGTTTAGCTGGAAGTATAGCATTACTTACAGCATTAACGTATCCAACAATATTTAGCCAAGTTGCAATGCTAAGTCCACAATACGATGAAGTGGTTAAAGAAAAAGTTGAGAGATGTGACACGAAATCACAACTTTCTATTTGGCATGGAATTGGTTTAGAAGAGGAAGACTTTAAATTACCAACGAATGGCAAACGTGCTAATTTTTTAACTCCTAATCGTGAGTTGAATGCACTCATTAATCAATTTGATATTCGTTATCACTATCAAGAATTTGATGGGGGACATAATTGGAAATCATGGAAACCGTTGTTAGGGGATATTTTAAAATACTTTTTAGATGAAGAGTTACCAGAGTAAATCATACTCATAATTCATCATGTTCAATCGTTATTCAAATTAATAACGTACAAATATTATTATGTATATTGTTTAAAATAGAAAAAATAATTTTAAGTTTAAAGTAACGGTTTTCATAGAATTTTGATATAATGGAAATAGGTTAAACAAAGGAGGAATTCAAATGATTTTAGGATTAGCTTTAATCCCATCAAAGTCATTTCAAGAAGAGGTAAATGCATATCGTAAGCGTTATGATACACATTATGCACAAATTATGCCACATATTACAGTGAAATCTCAATTTGAAGTTAATGATGCGGATTTAGATTCAGTTAAAAAAGAAATTGAAACTCGAATTAAAGGTATTTCATCAATTGATATTCATGCAACTAAAGCATCTAGCTTTAAACCAGTAAATAATGTCATTTACTTTAAAGTTGCTAAGAATGACGAACTTGAAGAAATTTTCGATCGTTTTAATACAGATGATTTCTATGGTAAGGCCGAACATCAATTTGTACCTCATTTTACAATTGCTCAAGGTCTTTCAAGCCAAGAATTTGAAGATATTTATGGTCAAGTAGAGTTAGCAGGGGTAGATCATAAAGAGACAATCGAAGAATTATCATTACTACAATTTAGCACTGAAGAAGACAAATGGAATGTTATCGATACATTTAAATTAAATTAGAAATAAAAAAATAGTTATAAAAAAATGGAGTGAGATAGTGGAATCTATGGTACATAGATCTTTATCTCACTCCATTTTTAATTACTTAGCTCGTTTTCTATTTATAAAGTAATAGCCATAGAATAATGCTAAAACTAAGAAAATAAGTGCAGAAAAATAGAATGTATTATTTAAATTATTAGTAAACTGTGTAATTAAGCCCCCTAATAAAGGACCAATCATAGAACCAAAGCCTTGAACACTATTAAATACACCCCAAGTTTCTTCTTGTTCTTTTGGATTAATATGTCCAGCCATAAATGTGTTCCATGCCGGTAATAAGATGCCGTACATGAGACCAATGAATAGCGCGATACCCCACACAATATATATATTAGTGATTAGAGATAATCCAAATATCATAAGTGTGTATAAGATGAACCCACCGAATATAATACTATACATAAATCCTTTACTATTTTTATCAATTATTTTTGAAAGAAATAGCATTGAAACAGCACAACCAATTCCACCAATCATGATTGCGATTGTATATTCAATCGTTGATACATGTACAATTTTTGTAGCGTATGTAGGCAGAATAGGTATTAATGCTGAAATCGCAGCACCTTGGAGTAATATACCAGGGAATAAAACAATGTGTCGTTTAGTTACATTTACAATCTGTAATAATTGTTCTTTAACAGGTTTAGTATTGTAATTAGTCAATTGAATATTAACGAAGTAGTATAATACCCATGCGATTAATACTACTAAAGACATCATAAATACAAAATGTAATGGATGTATTTTAATTAAGAAGTTCATTACGACCCAACCAACTAATAAACCTAACAACCATGCAAAATATACATAGCCCATTTGTTTACCACGTTTATCTTCTTGAACGCTTGATAACATAATAACCCAAATAGGGCTAACGGCTATACCTAGCATGATAGCACTAATAATGATGACAATTGGTGATGATGGAAACCAAATGACTAAGAATAAACTTAGAAATGCTAATAAAAACCCAGAAGTTAATACTAGCTTAGCACCAAACTTCTTTAATAAAAAACCTATCACAAAATTTGTTGCTGCATCTGCAATAAAATGAATAGAAAATGCTAATGATGTCACTGCAACTGCAATTGAAGTGACAGTAGGTAGGTAGTTTATATAACTTAATATGTACATACCTCTCGCAAATTCCATAAGAAATAAAATGACTAGCATTATAATAAAATTTTTATTATTAGAATAGTTATTTAACGAAGAATCTTGCATATAAAGGCACCTTTCCATAAATCTCTTCTGGTTGCGAAGAATGGCCTAATAGTTCTAATAGATCTTTGCATAACTTTTGAGTGGCATACTCAATTTTAGATTCTTTCATGTTTGAAGTCATTTTATTTATTATTGATTCATTATTTGTAAGATGTGTAACGATATCTATAGCTTCATCTGGTGTATTGGCAATTTTACCAAATTCCATATCCTCAAAATAATTAGCATTTTCTAATTCTTGTCCAGGAGCTGGATTTAAGAAAATCATTGGAATACAACGAGTAAGTCCCTCTGAAATTGTAATACCACCAGGTTTTGTAACCATTAATTGACTTGATGCCATCCATTCATTCATATGTTTTGTGAAACCTAGAATGAGAACATCAGGATGATCTTTGAATTGAGCTTGTAAAGAACGTTTTAATTCTTTGCTACGGCCACAAATCATAACAACTTGTGAATGTTTACTTTTCTCTAAGATTTCATTAATCATTTGGTCGAACCCTTTTGAAACACCAAAAGCACCTGCAGACATTAATATTGTAGGTCTATCAGGATCTAAGTGATGTTTACTTAACCAAGCTCTTTGATCAATATGTTCTTCGAATTTATCTGAAATCGGGATTCCCGTGACTTTAATTTGTGAGGCTGGTACGCCTACTTCTATAAAATCATTTTTGGTATCTTTAGTTGCTACATAATAGCGATCTGATTCAGGAGTAATCCAGTTTTTATGCATTCTATAATCAGTCATCACTGTAGCTACTGGAATATTGATATTAAATTGTTCTGTTAAAACAGACATGACTGGTGTAGGGAATGTTAATAAAATTAAATCCGGTTTCTCATTAATGAGTATATTAATCAATTTATTTAGACCGTAATATTTATAAAAACATTTATCTAGTTGATCAGGGCGGCTATAATAAAAGTTTTTATACATATTTCTGAAATATCTAAAGCTATTGATATACCATTTTTTACATATAGAAGTTAAAATAGGATGCGCTTCCATAAATAAGTCGTGTTGAATCACACTTAAATGGTCCAAATTCATTTCATTTAATTGGTTTACGATGCTTTGAGTAACTTGCATATGACCGTTACCGAAAGAACCAGTAATAATCAATATCTTTTTATTTTGAGTAACCATTAAAAGCCACCCTCCGTTAATTTTTAAAATTTATAATAAGTGTAACGTATTTTAATACATTATAAAAGGAATATCGTGATTACATGTACATGAAATACCATTGATTTGTAGCAATTTAGTCTTAATTACAATTTAAAAGGGTAATTAGACACTGCCCGAAAATTTGTATTTATGCATTATACCACAACTAACTTAAAAATAAATTTGAAAGAACTTAATACAAGTGATGTATTATCTTTATAATTACTTTAAATAAGGTTGATAATCTATTTATAATGTTAGCATGGTTTAACAAGTATGTATTATTAAAACCTATCAAATAACAAGAATTTTAGTTTTATTTAATAGTAAATTAATAAATGGGGTATAAATTTACATTTTCATAGCTTTGAATGAGCTAAATGATTATCTTTCGTGGGCTTACAAGAGGTATAACCTCATTTAATATATGTAAGAAAAATCAAAATGATGATATAAGAAATTGGCTTGAAATAAGTTAGTTTTTGTTGTTTTAGAATAACCAATATTTAATACAGTTAAATAGAAAGAATAAATTTATCATAGTCATCAAAACGTGTATAATAGACTTATTGTAAAAAAAGGAGCGATTCATTTTGAATGCGAGTGTATTGTTCGAAAAAATTCGAGTAAAACAAGTTATAGGAACATTAGATAAAGAAGTAGTAGATATCACTACAGACTCAAGAACAGCTAAAGAAGGCAGTATTTTTGTCGCATCAAAAGGTTATACAGTTGATAGCCATAAGTTTTGTCAAAATGTAGTAGATCAAGGATGTAGTATCATTGTAGTCAATAGAGAGCAAGACTTAAAAGGTGAAGTTACTCAAATTATTGTACCTGACACTTTAAGAGTAGCGAGCTTATTAGCACATGAATTATTTGACTTTCCAAGTCATCAATTAGTTACATATGGTGTAACAGGAACAAATGGTAAAACATCTATAGCAACAATGATTCATTTAATTTATAGAAAATTAAATAAAAGTAGTGCTTATTTAGGAACGAATGGTTTTCAAATTAATGAAACAAAAACAAAAGGTGCGAATACAACACCAGAAACAGTATCTCTAACTAAAAAAATCAAAGAAGCTGTTGATGAAGGCGCTGAAGCAATGACAATGGAAGTATCTAGTCATGGTTTATCATTAGGTCGATTAAGAGGCGTGGAATTTGATGTTGCGATTTTTTCTAATTTAACGCAAGATCATTTAGATTTTCATGGAACAATGGAAGCATATGGACATGCTAAATCACTATTATTTAGTCAATTAGGAGAGGACCTCGCTAAAGAAAAATATGTAGTATTAAATAATGATGACGATTTTTCAGAGTATCTAGCTTCTGTTACGCCGTATGAGGTGTTTACATATGGTATAGATCATGATGCACAGTTTAAAGCAATTAATGTAGAAGAATCTTTACAAGGTGTTAAATTTGAATTTGACACACCATTTGGTAGTTATCAAGTTGAAAGTCCATATGTAGGTAAATTCAATATTTCAAACATTATGGCAGCTATGATAGCGGTTTGGAGTAAAGGTGCGACATTTGAAGACATCATTGAAGCGGTCAAATCGCTTGAACCAGTAGAGGGACGTTTAGAAGTATTAGACCCTAATTTGCCAATAGATTTAATTATAGATTATGCACATACTGCAGATGGAATGAATAAACTCATTGATGCAGTTAAACCATTTGTGAAACAAAAACTTATCTTCTTAGTAGGAATGGCTGGTGAAAGAGACATGACTAAAACGCCTGAAATGGGTAGCATAGCTTGTCGTGCTGATTACGTTATTTTCACGCCTGATAATCCTGCCAATGATGATCCTAAAATGCTTACAGCTGAATTAGCTAAGGGTGCCACTCACTCAAATTATGTTGAATTTGAAGATAGAGCAGAAGGTATTAAACATGCCATTGATGTGGCAGAACCTGGTGATACTGTAGTATTAGCTTCAAAAGGTAGAGAACCTTATCAAATTATGCCTGGGCATGTAAAGGTACCACACCGTGATGACTTAATTGGTTTAGAAGCGGCTTATAAAAAATTTGGCGGTGGGCCTGTTGAAGATTAGAGAATATACAGAAGGAACATACGCATTTCAAGTATATTTTCAAAGATTGAATGATACAATGCTTATTGCTATACCTGATCAATTTTGGTCAGTTGAAGTCGCCCTTGATTTAACTAGGTCAGAAATAAACGATACGTTATTGATGCAATTTTTCACATTTAATGGTGAAGAAGAAGCTCAAAAATTAGCAAATGTTGTAACCAATTGGTTTGAAACAATATTAAAGGAGAATGATTAATGAATATAAAGGAAGAAGTAGAGTCAAGAAAGACTTTTGCTATTATATCCCATCCGGATGCTGGGAAAACAACCTTAACTGAAAAACTACTATTCTTCAGTGGTGCTATTCGTGAAGCAGGTACTGTTAAAGGTAAGAAAACAGGTAAGTTCGCTACAAGTGACTGGATGAAAGTAGAACAAGAACGTGGTATTTCAGTAACGAGTTCTGTAATGCAATTTGATTATGATGATTATAAGATTAATATTTTAGATACACCAGGTCACGAAGACTTTTCAGAAGATACGTATCGTACTTTAATGGCAGTAGATAGTGCTGTGATGGTAATTGACTGTGCGAAAGGTATTGAGCCCCAAACACTCAAATTATTTAAAGTTTGTAAGATGCGAGGTATTCCTATCTTTACCTTTATTAACAAGTTAGACCGTGTTGGTAAGGAACCATTTGAATTATTGGATGAAATTGAAGAAACATTAAATATTGATACTTATCCAATGAATTGGCCAGTAGGTATGGGTCAAAACTTCTTTGGTATTATTGATAGAAAATCTAAATCTATTGAACCGTTTAGAGATGAAGAAAATATCTTACACCTAAATGACGATTATGAACTAGAAGAAGATCATGCGATTAAAAATGATAGTGCATTCGAACAAGCGATTGAAGAATTAATGTTAGTAGAAGAAGCAGGAGAAAATTTTGATAACGAAGCATTATTAAATGGTGAATTGACACCAGTATTCTTCGGATCAGCATTAGCTAATTTCGGAGTTCAAAACTTTTTAAATGCTTATGTCGATCATGCACCAATGCCAAATGCTCGTCAAACTAAAGAAGATGTTGAAGTAAGTCCTTTTGATACTGACTTTTCAGGATTTATATTTAAAATTCAAGCAAACATGGACCCGAAACATAGAGATAGAATTGCATTTATGAGAGTAGTCAGCGGTGCATTTGAACGTGGTATGGATGTAACCTTACAACGTACGAGCAAAAAACAAAAGATTACACGATCAACATCATTTATGGCGGATGATAAAGAAACAGTTAATCATGCAGTCGCAGGAGATATTATAGGTTTATATGATACAGGAAATTATCAAATTGGAGACACATTAGTTGGTGGGAAACAAAACTTTAGTTTCCAAGATTTACCACAATTTACACCTGAAATATTTATGAAAGTATCTGCGAAAAATGTTATGAAACAAAAGCATTTTCATAAAGGCATTGAGCAATTAGTACAAGAGGGTGCGATTCAATACTATAAAACATTGCACACGAATCAAATTATTTTAGGTGCAGTTGGACAGCTACAATTTGAAGTTTTTGAACATCGAATGAACAATGAATACAACGTAGATGTAGTGATGGAACCAGTAGGCCGTAAAATTGCAAGATGGATTGAAAACGAGGAAGATATTAAAGATAATATGAATACATCTCGTTCGATACTTGTACACGATCGTTATGATAATTATGTATTTTTATTTGAAAATGAATTTGCGACACGTTGGTTTGAAGAAAAATTCCCAGACATTAAATTATATAGTTTATTGTAAAATGTTTGTCTCTCTATATATATGGGTATCGCTTTAAATGTAATGATGATGTTATTAAATAATAAATTGTCATTATAGCAATTAACCTGTATAATATTTATATTCACAAATAAATACCTATGACACTCATGTCAGAGGGGAGTAACTTGATGGTCACTTAAATGATTTAAGTGATTTTACGCTTTATCGTCATTACGAAGTATTCACTTCCGGTAAAGTGGGCAATAATATTTGCTAAGTGAGACCTTTGCTATTATTTAGCATAGGTCTCTTTATTTGTATAAAATTTAAAGGAGTTGTCCACTATGGATCCGAGTTTGTTGTTATCCTATGCATGGGTATTACTAGTCTTAGTATTTTTAGAGGGTCTTTTAGCTGCCGATAATGCAATAGTAATGGCAGTTATGGTAAAGCATTTACCACCTGAGCAAAGAAAGAAAGCACTATTTTATGGTTTATTAGGCGCATTTATATTTAGATTTTTAGCATTATTCTTAATTAGTATTATTGCTAATTTCTGGTTTATTCAAGCAGCAGGAGCTGTATATTTAATCTATATGTCAATTAAAAATTTATGGGAATTCTTCCATAAGAAAGATGACAAGAATCAGGAAAATGTTGGAGATGACCATCACTTTGACGAAGAAGGTCAAGAAAAGAAAGTTGGTCCCAAAGCATTCTGGGGTACTGTATTTAAAGTAGAATTCGCAGACATTGCATTTGCTATTGATTCCATGTTAGCAGCATTAGCAATCGCTGTGACTTTACCAAAAGTAGGTATACATTTTGGTGGCATGGATTTAGGTCAATTCTCAGTGATGTTTTTAGGCGGAATGATAGGCGTTATTTTAATGCGTTTCGCAGCAACATGGTTTGTTGAATTATTAAATAAATATCCTGGTTTAGAAGGCGCAGCTTTCGCGATTGTAGGTTGGGTCGGAATTAAATTAGTCGTATTAGTATTAGCACATAAAGACGTAGGTATCTTACCAGAAGAATTCCCACATACAGTTTTATGGCAATCTATTTTCTGGGCAGTCCTAATATTACTAGTTGTTATCGGTTGGTTAACATCAGCTGTAAGTAATAAAAAGAAAAAGAAATAATAATCTAAGGCTTCGTATATTAATACGAAGTCTTATTTAATATTTGTTAAACATTGCAGTTTTAATAATAAAATAATAAAATTTATATATACATAATACTATTTATTGAGGTTATACATATCGCAGTGAAAAATGTTACCTTAAACCCATTGAGTATGTCATAATAAAAGTAATTGATTGAAATGATAGGAGTGGCTATCTAGTGGATAAAAATAAAAAACAAGTAATTCCTCGTAAAAGCTATCGACGTCAACGTCGTGAATTTTTTCATAATGAAGAAAGAGAAGAAAGAGTAGAAAAACAAAGACAAAAAGAAAGAATTCAAGCTAAAAAAGAAGAATACCAAGCTAAAGTTAATGAAGAAAGGGTTAAAGATAACTTAAGAAAAGCAAGAATAGAAAAGCTAACTAAAGAAGAAATCCAACAACAACAAAATCAAGTATCAAATCAAAATGATAAAACGAATAAAACGCAACAAGATCAAGAAAATGATAAGTCGAAATTAACATTACCTGAGGAACAACAACTTAAACGAACGCAAAATCGTAAAAATCAATCATCAAATGATAGCAAACAAGAAGATCATGAAAAATCTACTTATGGGGAGCATCAAAGTGATAGATTAGCATCAAAAGCATCTCAAGAAAATCACCTAAATAACGGTAGTGAAATTGAAAGTGAAAAGAAAAACAATAAAACAGAATCTAGTAAGAAGTTAAATAAACAATCAACTTCTGTTGAAAATCGTGATTTTGATACTGAAAAGAAACATCAGCATCATAGCAAGCAAAGTGCTAAACAAAATCAATTTGAAACAAAGAAAGATAATGCATCTTCAACTCAAAATAAAGTAGAAAATAAAACGGATTATCTAGATATTATCAAGTCATTCTTTAAGGAACATTGGCCTAAAATAGCGATTATTATAGGCGTGATATTATTAATTATTATACTTAACGCTATTTTTACTAATGTTAATAAAAATGACCATACAAATGACAGTGCTTTAACACCTACGAATAAACATTATACTGACACAATGAAAAGTGCGAATAGTACAGTAAAATCTGTAGTAACAGTAGAGAACGAAGGGACAAAAAATACTTCAGTTCCAAATAATACATCTAAAGCAGATAATGAAATTGGTTCAGGTGTCGTCTACAAAAAAGTGGGCGACTCTCTTTTTATTATGACAAATGCTCACGTAGTTGGTAATAAGGATAAACAAAAGATAACATTTGGTAATAATAAGTCGGTTCAAGGAAAAGTGATTGGTACCGATAAATGGTCTGATATAGCAGTCATTAAAGCTAAAAGTGCAGATGATTCTGTAAAAGCCATCACTACTGGTAATTCTAATCATCTTGTTTTAGGAGAACCTATTATTGTAGTGGGTAATCCATTAGGTGTTGACTTCAAAGAAAGTGTATCTGATGGTATAGTCTCTGGTTTAGATAGGCATGTACCAGTAGATATTGATAAAGACGATAGCTATGATGTACTAATGAAAGCCTTCCAAATTAATGCTCCTGTGAATCCTGGTAATTCAGGTGGTGCAGTTGTAGATAGAGATGGTAAACTGATAGGTATTGTTTCTCTGAAGATTGATATGGATAATGTGGAAGGTATGGGATTTGCAATACCAATTAATGATGCTCAAAAAATAGCTGCTCATTTAGAGAAAGAAGGTAAAATTGAATATCCTAATACTGGAATCAAAATTAAAAATGTAGCAGATATTGATGATGACGAACGCCAATCAATCAAATTACCCGATAGTGTTAAAAATGGTATTATAGTTGGTGAAGTAAAGCCTAATGCCCCTGGCGATAAATCAGGGTTGAAAAAAGATGATGTCATAGTAGAATTAGATGGGAAAAGAATTGAAGATAATTTAAGATATAGACAAATTATATTTAATCATAGAGAAGACAAAAGTACATTAAAAGCTAAAGTGTATAGAGATGGAAAAGTCATTAATATAGATATAAAACTAAAATAATGTTGAGGTGAAATGAATGTCGATATTTGGCCAACTATTAAAAAGATCCAGTCCTCAACAAGGGATAGTTCTATACTATTTAGCAGCAATTGTTGTCGCGTTCTTGTTGTTAAATCTACCATATGTACACAAATCTGGAGTCGACGTTAATCCAATAGATACATTATTTGTAGCAGTATCTGGAATAAGCGTTACGGGATTAACACCAATTAGTATTGTTGATACGTATTCTACGTTTGGTCAAATTATTATACTAGTCATTTTAAATATTGGCGGTATCGGTGTGATGGCCATTGGAACATTATTGTGGGTCGTATTAGGTAAACATATAGGTATTCGTGAACGCCAGCTAATTATGCTTGATAACAATAAAGATACAATGAGTGGGACTGTAAAATTAATCTTAGAAATAGTTAGAACCATATTTGTAATTGAATTTATAGGTGCACTTTTACTTGCATTTTATTTTTATAGAGATAATCCCGATTTAAAATATGCTATTATGCAGGGGATATTTGTTTCTATATCAGCCACAACTAATGGCGGTCTCGATATCACAGGTGATTCACTTGTCCCATATGCAAAAGATTATTTTGTGCAAACGATTGTAATGTTCCTAATCGTTTTAGGTTCTATTGGCTTTCCAGTGTTGCTTGAAGTCAAAGCCTACATTAAAAATAGAGTAACAAATTTTAGATTTTCATTATTTACGAAAATTACAACATCAACATATTTATTCTTATTTGTTTTTGGTGTTATCATTATTTTCTTACTTGAACATAACCATGCATTCAAAGGGATGAGTTGGCATCAGTCGTTGTTTTATTCGCTGTTTCAATCAGCTACAACTAGGAGTGCAGGATTACAAACCATTGATGTATCTCACTTTAGTGATGCAACAAATATCATTATGAGCATTTTGATGTTTATAGGTTCATCTCCTAGTTCAGTAGGTGGTGGTATCCGTACTACTACTTTCGCTATTTTAATTTTATTTGTCATTAATTTTAGTAATTCTGCAGATAAAATTTCAATTAAAGTATTCAATAGAGAAATTCATATTATGGATATACAACGATCATTTATGGTATTTACCATGGCTTCCATTTTGACCTTCACAAGCATGATTATTATATCTGTAGCAGAGCAAGGAAAACTATCGTTTTTACAAGTTTTCTTTGAAGTTATGTCGGCGTTTGGTACATGTGGTTTAACACTAGGTGTAACAGATGATGTAAGCAATATTACAAAAATTGTATTAATGATATTAATGTTTATAGGACGTGTAGGTTTAATTTCCTTTATTATAATGATAGCTGGAAGAAAAGAGCCTAAAAAATTCAGCTACCCTAAAGAACGTATACAAATTGGATAAATTTAATTAAAGACATTTTAAGTATCAAAGACAGTTTATACTTAAAATGTCTTTTGTATTATTGTTGATAAAATAAGTTATCTATCCAAAGAGATATCACTTAAACAAAAATACATGTTAAACTAACCATAATGAGAGGTGTGTTGAGATGGAGAGAAATGAGAATATCGATGTAGATGTCATAGCAACTTCTGATATGCATAGTCATTTTTTAAACGGAGATTATGGCTCAAATATATATCGTGCCGGAACTTTTGTTAAACAAGTAAGAGACAATAATCAAAATGTAATCTTATTAGATAGTGGCGGTAGTTTGGCAGGGTCATTAGCAGCATTTTATTATGCTATTGTTGCACCATATAAGCGCCATCCAATGATAAAGTTAATGAATGCCATGCAATATGATGCTAGTGGTATTAGCCCTAACGAATTTAAATTTGGATTGTCATTTTTAACGCGTTCTGTTGCATTATCTAGATTTCCATGGTTATCGGCTAATATAGAATATATCAAAACGAAAGAACCATACTTTTCAACACCATATTCTATTCAACATTTTGATAATTTAAAAATTGCAATAGTAGGATTAACAGCTGATGGCCTTATGAAAAATGAATATGCAGAGATGGAAGAAGATGTGAGTATTGAAAAAACATTATTATCAGCTAAAAGATGGATTAGATATATACATGAAATCGAAGAACCAGATTTTTTAATAGTGATATATCATGGTGGATTAGACAAAATTAGCAAATCTAATAAGAAACACGAGGTAAATGTCAATGAAGCTGAAGTATTGATGGAGGAATTAGGGGTTATAGATCTCATCATTACAGCACATCAGCATCAAACTTTAGTTGGTCAAGATCATGGAACAGTTTATGTACAAGCTGGACAAAATGCAGAAGAACTCGTGCATGTGAAAATTAGATTTAAAAAAAGAACTAATACCTATGAGGTTGAGGAAATTTTACCTGAAGTCATTGATTTGAATAATTATGATGAAGATGAAGATTTACTTAATGTCACGTATTATGATCGAAAAGCAGTTGAACATTGGGCAGGCGAAGAGATAAACGAAACTGAAATAAACGCACCAGTTAAAGATTTAGCAGAGTTAGTTGGACAACCACATCCTTTTGCTCAATTATTACATGATAGCATTAGATTAGCCTATAATTATCAAATTAGTTGTGTACATATACCACGAAATGGTGAAGAAGGACTAGACGGCGTCATAACGAATAGAGTTTTATATGATGCGTACCCATATCCAGATAAACCTGTTGATTTAACAATTAAAGGGCAATGTATTAAAGATATATTAGAATTTTCATATTCATATCTTGAATTTGAATCAGACACTTTAAAATCTACACTGATTGATGAAACGTTATGTACATTTTGGCAAGGATTTAACTATACCATTGACATGAATCAAGCACCATTTAACCGGGTAACTTTAGATGGTATTGATTTAAATGGATTATATAGAATAAATATGACTGATTATTGTTATAGAAACTATCAAGCATATTTAAAAGATGCTATTATTCATCAAACTAGTGAAAGTACAATGAGTACACTAATTGCCAAAAATTTATCAGATAAGCACTATTCAATTGAATTAATAAATAATTTTAAAGTGATTAAGTAATTCGATATCATTTCACCTTCATATTAATTAACGTATGTGTCGAAATAATTACTTTAAAAAATAAATAGAGCTCTAAATCATGTAAGGACACATGGTTTGGAGCTCTAAACTTATACTTTAAATATTTATTTTCTAATCATTTAATATTCTAAAAATTATCCGTGAAAAATTAATAAAAGAATAATAGCAACAATTTGTGCAATAGATGTTGTAGCAATACGTCTTGTATATTCATAACTAATTGACAGTAGTAATTGAGTTATAAAAATAAACAGTACTATCCACCAATTATCTAAATATATAAATAGAGAGCTTGAACAAATTGCAGTGATTAAGATAGATAACCAATTCGGCAAATTGTACTTATTTAACTCATTTTGTAAAACAGTGCGCATATATAATTCATGACACGGTATAACGAATGCTAATGTTACTAACATTTGCCATTTCCAGTGTACACCAGTTTTGGCTAATTCTTTTATTAATGAAGCATAAGTTAGTTCAGACGTCATGAGTGATAAGATCAATTGAATAATGATTAAAATAATACTGGCAATAATCCCAATACCTATGGATGTTAATAACCGTTTAGAATGTATATCACGTTGATAAAATACATAACTAATACCAGCTATTAGCATAATTCCAGTATACAAATACCAATATTCTTGATGTTCACCCCACATAACAAATAAAATGGCATGAAAAACTATGAAACTAATTATAAACCATAATAAAGCTTTCGAAACTTTTTTCATTACAACTAACCTTCTTGTTCAACAATTTTATAACGTTTATGATTAATAACCGTTTTTTCAGGTAAGTCTAGTGAGTTAAAGTTTTCCATTATTGTTAAGTCTACAATAACTGAGTTATCATTTATTTTTTCAACTCGGCCTCTTAAACCATCATAAAATTCTACGATATTACCTACTTCTGCAACAGTCATTTCGAGTCCTCCCTTAATTCATAGCTAGACTATATTGTACTAAAAAAAACACTACAAATAAACTAATAACACTAAAAACGCTTAGAATTAATGCATAAATTATGAAAATTTTGTCATTATTGAGTAAATAATTGGAATTTTAAATGTAAATTGTGCATAAATAAAGTAAGGGCATATATAGAGAATCTATAAGGAGCGTTTGTTATGAAATTTGTTAGTAATAATGATATAACTGATCCAACACTTAACTTAGCTATGGAAGAATATGTATTAAAAAATCTGCCGTCAGAAGAAAGTTATTTTTTATTTTATGTAAATAGACCTTCCATTATTGTTGGTAAAAATCAGAACACGATTGAAGAGGTCAATAAATCATATGTTGATGAAAAAGGTATAGATGTTGTACGTAGAATCTCTGGCGGTGGTGCAGTTTATCATGATACAGGTAATTTAAACTTTAGTTTTATTACAGATGATGATGGTAATAGCTTCCATAACTTTAAGAAGTTTACAGAACCTATCGTTCAAGCTTTACAATCATTGGGCGTAGACGCAGAAATGACAGGACGAAACGATATTCAAGTTGGTGCTGCTAAAATTTCAGGAAATGCAATGGTTAAAGTTAAAGATAGAATGTTTAGTCACGGAACATTAATGCTAAACAGTGAACTTGATGAAGTTCAAAATGCATTGAAAGTTAATCCAGCTAAAATTAAATCAAAAGGTGTTAAATCTGTTAGAAAACGTGTGGCTAATATTGAAGAATTTTTAACAGAGTCTATAGATATTGACCAATTTAAACAAATCATTTTAAAATCAATATTTGGTGAACAACAAGTTGAAGAGTATGTATTAACTGATGAAGATTGGAAAAATATCGAGAAATTAAGTAATGAAAAATACCGTACTTGGGACTGGAATTATGGTAAAAATCCAAAATATAATTTTGAACGAGAAGAAAAATTCGAGAAAGGATTTATTCAAGTCAAATTTGATGTGAAAAAAGGTAAAATTGAACATGCAAAAATCTTCGGTGATTTCTTTGGTGAAGGGGATATTAGTGATTTAGAACATGCCTTAGAAGGGTGCCTTCATGACTTTAACCATTTAGAAGAAGCATTGGCAAATTATAACTTATATTATTATTTTGGTGATATAGATAAAAATGAAATATTAAGATTAATGTCTTAATGTCTAATAAATTAAAAGGTCTATTCTCTAACTTTTTAGTAGGGAATAGACCTTATTTTGAATGACTCGAATCTAAATTATTCACTGAGAAATGCCTCCAAATTTTTATATTCTGTCGTGTACTCATTGAATGCTTTCTCATCTTTATTTACTAAAGCTTCATCAATTAGTAATTTCAATTCTTTTTTTCTAACTTCTCTAAGTGCTTCATCAATGACTAGTTCAACGCCTAAATCATTAACCGTAGTTACAAATTCTTCAAGTGTCGTATGTTTCACATTTGTATTATGATTCATAGGGATCTCGACCTTTCGTTTGAATTTAATATATAAATATTATACATTTTTTAAATTTTGAAATCAATGAATATTCTGACATTTTATGCGAAAAAATGTACCATATTACACTTTAAGAATAACTTGACTTTTGACATTTTTCTTATAAAATAAAAAACATATTATTGGTTCTATAAAATAGAATTGATAATAAAACTTAATAAAGCGAGGTTTTCCCAATGACAACTCAGAATATATACGTAATTAGAAAGGGAGACATGGTGATTAGGCCTAATTATGATGATCAAAATCAACCAAATGGTTCAGAAATTATTCGGTTTGATAAGACAGTCCTACAAAGTCCATTTAAAGTTCAGAAGATTATTGAGAGGTCATGTAAATTTTATGGCAACAATTATTTAAGTAAAAAGGCTGAAACCAATCGAATTACAGGTATCTCTAGTAAACCCCCAATTTTATTAACTCCTTTATTCCCAACTTACTTTTTTCCTACTCATTCAGATCGACAAGAAGAAAATTTATGGATTAACATGCATTATGTTGAGTCTATTAAAGAATTAAAACATCGTAAATGTAAAATCATATTTGCAAACAATGAAACCATTACCCTAAATGTATCATTCCACAGTTTATGGCATCAGTATACGAACGCAATCTTCTTTTATTATATGGTAGATAAACAATCCCGTATGAAATCTAATGACCCCGATAAACCTATCGATTATGAAAAATCCTCACTAAACATTTTTGAAGCATTATCACGTTATTCGCTATTTGTAGATAAATAAATTATGATGAAATTTAAAATATGCGGAACGTTATATTAATATAGTGTAAATGTTCCGTATATTTTTTTAAGTTATCTCTTGATAAATTACGTAAAATTGATATAATAATATTTGTGCTTGATAGAGAAAGCACTGCAATTTAATTATTCCACAGTAGCTCAGTGGTAGAGCTATCGGCTGTTAACCGATCGGTCGTAGGTTCGAGTCCTACCTGTGGAGCCATGGAAACGTACTCAAGTTGGCTGAAGAGGCGCCCCTGCTAAGGGTGTAGGTCGCGAGAGCGGCGCGAGGGTTCGAATCCCTCCGTTTCCGTTTTATAGTATAAATCAGTTTAATTCTGATTACCTTAAACTCGTTAGAACGTTGTTAAATCAACGTTCTTTTTTATTTTGTTAAAAATCCGTTTAAGTTTGTTTAATATATTTTGGTCAATATATGGTCAACACACTTTATTTAATGCGAATGGATAGTCCCTTCGTTACTATAAATAAGCCTAGAATGGTTTTAATCCATTCTAGGCTTATTTTTTTGACTTATTAAGAGTTGAACTTATTTATTTATAACATGTACTACGAAGAGTTAAGATTCTTTAGTGCGTGAGACCTTTAAAACGAAATACATTGAACATAGTAGCAAGCCAACTATGAGGCTAGGCGATAATTGAATATCATAGTATAAAAACACCATGAAATTAGAATCTAACCATAGGGCTGATTTAAAATCATGGTGTTTATTATTATAATATCAATGCAATACTCAAGCTGTATTCCTAAAGTGATAAGATACTTACAAAAGTCTGTTAATATTAAATAAAATGATTAGTAAAATTGTATCCACTTTTTCCAACTATAACTGCTCATCACTGCTACATTCATTACGATATGAATTACTTCGAACTCATAACCACTAACGTATCCTCGGGTTAACTTTAAGGTGAATATGGAACCTAACATCACACAAATATAGAAAACATTAACATACGGTGTTAAAATCCCAAATATCAAGAAGATACCTCCAACAACTTCACCAATTGACATTAAAATAGCAAGTAGTGGGGGTAAACCTAATGAACCTAGAAAATGTATCGTACCTTCTAGGTCTACAAATTTTAAAGTACCATGTACTAAAAAAGATGTCGCTAACATCCATCTAATTAATAAAATTCCAAATCTCATTGATAGACTGACCTCCAGATTGTTATAAAATAAAAAAGTAAATTTCATAAGTAATTAAGAATAAAAGACTTTAAATTTCTAATAAAAATTATAATACTTATAAAATTTATCTTATTATATAACGAATGGAAGGTTTTGTCTTTATTAAATGACCATTTATATAAAAAAGCCCATCAATAGTAATAAATACATTGACGAGCGATAATTTTGATAAAGCGTTCTTTATTTTTTACCGTTTGATTTACCTGAAATCAAATCACGGATAATTTTAACAATGTAACCTGTTATAAGCGATCTTACTACACGTTTAATAATGTTCATCATGGTTATGTCTCCCTTTTGCTTTTACTTGATAGATATAATATACCCAGTTTTTTATGTTTTAAAAGTGAATGGAAGATAAATCGTTAGAATAGGATAAATATTATTATTCAAAAACAATGTAGCCATCTTTGTCAGCCTTTTTAGTAAAAGCGACAATAACAGCATGAATAATAGCCACAATACTTGGAATACCAGTCCAAAAGAAGGCAAGATGTAAAATACCTTGTCCAACTTTGTCAGCATAAAACTTATGAACACCAATACCGCCTAAAAAAATAGCTACTAATATATAAATGACTTTATTAACTCTCATTATGATTGCCTCCTAAAGATAAAATGTATCGTTTAAAGATTTAAGTACATGACAAACTTATAAATCTATTTTAGATAGTCCTTCTAATAATTCAATTCTACCACCGAAATTTTTAAAATCTATATGAGGTAGGTCCTTTGATTTATATTATATCGTAGATTCTATATAATGAAATTAAGACATACTTTGAGGAAGGATATATGATGATTAGACAAGCGCATCCAAGTGATAATAAGCATATCGCTGAATTATGTTATATGATTTGGGAAGATATGGAATTAGATATAGTTAATGAAATTAGTAAAGAAAGAATGATGAACATACTAGAGCTAAGTGTTGTGAATGTTGAATATCGAAGTTATTATAAAAATGTTTGGGTTTATGAAGTGGATGGCAAAGTTGCAGGATGTGTTATTGCTTATGATGGTAAACATGAACTTGATTATGAGGAAAATTGGTTAAAGTTACCGATTGATGAAGATATCCGTAAATATGGGACGCCTTTACCAGTGAAAGAAGCAGCGGACGATGAGGTGTATATTGAAACTGTCGCTACGTTTCCCGAGTATCGAGGACAAGGTATAGCTACACAACTAATGACTTATCTCCATGAGATGTACCCTGAGAAAAAATGGAGCTTAAATTGTGATTATGATAATGAAAAAGCGTTAGGATTATATGAAAAATTAGGGTTTAAAACTGTGAGTGATATAGATCTTTACGGTCATTTATATAGACATATGATTAAGCAATAAAAAACTCGACAATGAATGATTATCATTGCCGAGTAATTAAATGTCATTAAATTGCACCTAACAACGCACTAATATAAATGCCTAATGCATATAATAAACCGAAAATAGTATTTGTTTTACCTGTAGCAGCCATGGCAGGCATCATTGTTGCAGGTGTATCATTTTTGTTAAATCTTCTTACAGCTTTAATTGGCATTGGGAATGACAATAAAACTAATAAATAGAATAATGATCCACCAGATTTAAATAAGGCTGTAAATACTACAAGCGCATATGCAACGATATACATTATTGCCATAAAGATAACTGAGGCGCGTTTACCAAGTAAAATAGGTAGTGTTTTACGTCCACTAGCTTTATCTTTGACGCGGTCTCTAATGTTGTTAGCCATATTTATAAGGCCAATCGTTATGACGATAGGGATACTTAACCAAATGATTAGTCCTTGAACATTACCTGTTTGAATGAAAAAGGCTAATAAGATGATAATCATACCCATAAATACGCCTGAGAATAATTCGCCAAATGGCGTCCATGAAATTGGCATTGGTCCACCAGTATATAAATAACCAATTGCCATACAAACAACGCCTATTGGAATAATCCAAAATGAACTATGGAAAGCTAGGAATATACCCAGTAAAGCTGCGATAATATAAAAAGCAATTGCGATATTCATCACAAGTTTAGGACTCATACCGTTTCGCACAATTGCACCACCGATACCTACAGAAGTATGATCATCTAAGCCTTTTTTAAAATCATAGTATTCATTAAACATGTTTGTAGCTGCTTGGATTAATAAGCAAGCAATTAACATGGCTAAGAATAAACTAAATTTAAGATGATCTTCACTACCAAGTAGGAATAATTTAGCTGACGCTGTACCAACTAGTACTGGCACAACTGCGGCAGTTAAGGTATGAGGTCTCATCAATTGCCAATACTTTTTAACCGTTGAATATTGTTGATATTGATCTGACATTTTTTATAACCTCTTAATTTTTTTAGTTTTAACATTAATATTTTAAAGTAATTATGAATAAAGGTCAATTCACGTGAAAAATTGCATGTGATTATTAAGCAATTCACACCAAAATTGGTATTGAAAAATGATACAATATACTAATGAGTAAATATAGAAGAAAGAAGTGAGATGAATGACTGTTAACGTAAGAGAAGATGAGATTGTCGACAAGCTATATGGAAGTTCTAAGGATTGGGTCTCCGTTGAAGTAGAGATAGAAAAACAGTTAGATCCAAGTAAGTTATTTCATATAACTGAATCGCAAGCAGGTGATCGTTTTTATTTGCGATTAAATGACAATCAGTCTTCATATTTCGGTTATCATGCGATTCGAAAATTTGAAAATGATTTCGAAAATAAACAGTCTATCTTTAAAGAATGGGAAACGTTAAAAAAAGATATAGAATTAATTCATCCAGATTATGAGAAACATCATTTACGTTTGTGTGGTGGGTTCCAATTTTCAAAACATAAGTCTGATGATGAATGGCGAGCATATGGTTTAAATCATTTTGTGTTACCTGAGGTATTGATTTCTATAGAAAACGAACGAACATTTGTAACTTATACAACTGAAAAAAGTACATTTGATATGGAGACATTCAAGTCATTAGTAAATGATTTGGAACAAGCCAATGTTGATACAGAAGATGATCACCTGGGAAATGTTACACGTATGGAGGATATCTATTTAGATGAATGGCGAGATTTAGTACAAGAAGCGATTGATCATATTGACTATTCTAAGAAAATTGTACTTGCACGTAGAAGATTAATAAAATTTGATAAAAAGATTAGCATTCCATATATTTTAACTAGAGCATTAAAGAATGAAAAAAACAGTTATATCTTCTTACTTGAATCTAATGAATCTGTGTTCTTCTCACAAACACCTGAACAATTATTAAAGGTTGAAAATCAAGTGCTTTCAACCAAAGCAGTAGCAGGTACGATTAAACGTTCTCAAAATGAACAAGAAGATGAAGCAAACATACAAGCTTTTCTAAACGATAAAAAGAATTTAAACGAACATCAAATTGTAGTTGAGAGTATATTGAATGACATTCAACCCTATGTTGAAGATGTATACTACAATGAAACACCAAACATTTTAAAAAATGACCATTTGTATCATCTATTTACAAAAATAGAAGGTAATTTAAAAGAACAGTCTTATATTGGGTTAATTGATCGAATGCATCCTACACCAGCGTTAGGTGGTTATCCTAAAGATGAAGCACTAGAATTTATAGAACAAAAAGAATTTGGCACACGTGGTTTATACGGTTCACCGGTAGGATATATAGATGTCTATGATGATTGTGAGTTTATCGTAGCAATTCGATCTATGTTGATAAAAGGTGATCAAGCAACACTATTTGCTGGATGTGGCATAGTTAAAGATTCTGATCCAGATAGTGAGATTGCTGAAACAGCAGTGAAATTTTCACCAATGATGAATGCTTTAGGAGTAGATAAACATGAGTAATAAAAATGAAGCTTTAACGACACAAGTCTTTACATTTGCATCAGAACTATATGCTTATGGTGTGAGAGAAGTTGTTATTAGCCCGGGGTCACGTTCGACGCCATTAGCTATTGCGTTAGAAGCACACCCAAATATTAAAACGTGGATTCATCCGGATGAACGTAGTGCAGCATTTTTTGCATTAGGTTTAATCAAAGGTAGTCAAAGACCCGTCGCTATTTTATGTACATCTGGTACAGCAGCGGCTAATTACACTCCAGCAATTGCAGAAAGTCAAATTAGTCGAATACCACTCATTGTATTAACGAGTGATCGACCGCACGAACTAAGAAGTGTAGGTGCACCACAAGCAATTAATCAAGTAAATATGTTCAGTAATTATGTCAATTTCCAATTTGATATGCCAATTGCTGATGGCACAACCAATATGCTAGATACGATACATTATCAAATGCAAATCGCAAGTCAGTATCTTTATGGACCACATAAAGGGCCGATACATTTTAATATGCCATTTAGAGAACCATTAACACCTAATTTAGATAGAAAAGATCTATTGAAATCAGAAACAAAAACATTACCTCATTATCAAAAAATGGTACATGTTGATCCTATTAAGGATAAAATTGAAAAGCCTAAAGGTCTAATCATTGTTGGAGATATGCAACATCAAGAAGTAGATCAAATTCTAACTTATTCAACGGTTTTCGATATACCTGTGTTGGCAGACCCATTAAGCCAGTTAAGACGACATAATCATCCTAATGTCATTACAACCTATGATTTATTATATCGAGCAGGTATGGATTGGGATGTTGATTTCGTAATCAGAGTTGGTAAACCGGTTATTTCTAAAAAGTTAAATCAATGGCTAAAAACGACTACAGCATTTCAAATTTTAGTACAAAATAATGATAAAATTGATGTTTTCCCTGTACCGCCAGATGTGTCATACGAAATATCGGCTAATGACTTTTTCAGATCACTAATGGAAGAAAGAACAATAGACAGAAAAGCATGGTTACAACAATGGCAATCATTAGAAAAACAATCTCGAATTGAAATCAATGATTTTCTACAACATGCCACTGATGAAGCGGCCTATGTCGGCACATTGCTTTCTAAATTAACTAATGAAGATGCTTTGTTTGTAAGTAATAGTATGCCTATTAGAGATATCGATAATTTACTATTTGATAATGAAGCGGAAATTTATGCTAATCGTGGCGCGAATGGTATTGATGGTGTTGTTTCTACGGCATTAGGTATGGCAGTACATAAAAATGTTACGTTACTCATTGGTGATTTAGCCTTTTATCATGATATGAACGGCTTACTTATGTCTAAAATTAATGACATACATTTAAACATAGTTTTATTAAATAACGATGGTGGTGGTATCTTTTCATATTTACCGCAAAAAGCATCAGCAGCAGAATATTTCGAGAGATTATTCGGAACACCAACTGGCTTAGATTTTGAACATGCGGCATTGTTATATGATTATAATTTTAAGCGATTTGATCATTTAACTGATTTTAAATTTGAATCGTTATCTAAATTAGGTTCGAATGTTTATGAAGTCATCACCGATAGAGAAGATAATTTACAACAACATCAAATTTTATATAAGAAATTGAGTGAAATGATTAATGTTATATCATAATTTTTATCAATCAAAATCATCTTCCAAGCAATTGTTAGTTATGTTACACGGATTTATTAGCGATGGCAGAACCTTCGATAATCATATTGATAAGCTAACAGAACAAACTAACGTATTAGTCATTGATTTACCAGGTCACGGAAAAGATGAAACTTCTATGGATATAGAATGGAGCTTTGATTATATCAATCAAGCATTAAATCAAGTTTTATCTGAATATCAACAATATCAGCTATATTTATTTGGTTATTCAATGGGAGGTAGAGTAGCTTTATATTATGCGTTGCATGGTTCTATTGAACTTGCAGGTTTAATATTAGAAAGCACATCACCAGGTATTCAAAGTGAAGAAGATCGAATTGAGAGACAACAAGTAGATGCTGCAAGAGCGAAAGTATTAGAAATAGCTGGTTTAGAAATATTTGTCAATGATTGGGAACGATTACCATTGTTCCAATCACAATATGACTTAGAAAAATCAGTTAAAAAGCAAATTCGGAATAATAGAATGAGTCAAGATCCTCATCGTTTAGCAAAAGCATTACGAGATTATGGTACAGGACAGATGCCTAATCTATGGTCATTACTATCACAAATCGATATTTCAACATATATTATGGCAGGAGAGCTAGACGCGAAGTTTGTAAAAATTGCACAAAAATTGAAAGACTCAATTGTTAATAGCAGAAAAACAATAGTTTCTAATGTTGGGCATACAATTCATGTGGAAGATAGCACGGAATTTGATACAATGATATTAGGTTTTTTAAAGGAGGAGCAAAATGACTAGACAGTGGAAAACACTTAGAGAATATGATGAAATTAAATATGAATTTTTCGAAGGTATTGCAAAGGTAACTATTAATCGTCCTGAAGTACGTAATGCATTCACACCTAAGACAGTGGCTGAAATGATTGATGCATTTTCACGTGCACGTGATGATCAAAATGTTTCAGTGATTATCTTAACTGGAGAAGGAGATAAAGCATTCTGTTCAGGTGGAGATCAGAAGAAACGTGGACATGGTGGTTACGTTGGCGAAGACGAAATCCCTCGTTTAAATGTTTTAGATTTACAACGTTTAATTCGTGTTATTCCTAAACCAGTTATAGCAATGGTTCGTGGTTATGCTATCGGTGGCGGTAACGTATTAAATGTTGTATGTGATTTAACTATTGCAGCAGACAATGCGATTTTTGGTCAAACAGGTCCAAAAGTAGGTTCATTTGATGCTGGTTATGGTTCAGGCTATTTAGCTAGAATCGTTGGACACAAAAAAGCAAGAGAAATATGGTACTTATGTCGCCAATATAATGCACAAGAAGCATTAGACATGGGCTTAGTTAATACAGTGGTACCATTAGACAAAGTAGAAGATGAAACAGTTGCTTGGTGTCAAGATATTATGAAACATTCACCAACTGCTTTACGTTTCTTAAAAGCTGCAATGAATGCAGATACAGATGGTTTAGCTGGTTTACAACAAATGGCAGGCGATGCGACTTTACTTTATTATACAACTGATGAAGCTAAAGAAGGTCGTGACGCATTTAAAGAAAAACGTGACCCAGACTTTGACCAATTCCCTAAATTCCCATAGAATCTCATAATAAAACCACTTGTTTGTTATAAAGCGATGATGGATGCATCGCTTTATAACTACAAGTGGTTTTTTATTTATTAAGCAAATTGATTAGGGTAATACGTTTTTAAATACGTTTCTAAACGTTGCATGCCCTCTTTAAGTAAAGTCATATCGTAAGCGTAAGAAATACGAACATGGCCTTTACCGATATCTGTGAAAGATGAACCAGGTACCATAGCGACGTGCGCTTTTTCTAAAACATCGACACAAAAGTTAAAATCATCTTCTGTGTAATTTTTTATACTTGGGAAAATGTAAAAGGCACCTTCGGGTTTAGCATTCAATTCAAATCCTAATGATTTTAATGTAGTGATTAAGTAATCTCGACGTTCTATATATGCTTTGTTCATATGTTGTGGTGCTTCTAAGCCTTCAGTTAATGCAGCGATACACGCGTGTTGGGCAGGAACATTAGCACAAATACAGTTATAAGCATGCATGAATGTTAACTTTTCAATTAAATATTCTGGTCCCATTAGGAAACCTATACGAATGCCCGTAGCAGAGTGTGATTTACTTAAGCCACCTATAAGTAGTAATTGATCTCTAATAATGTCAAATTCAGCAAATGAAGTATGTTGACCATTAAAGGTATTTTCAGCATAAATTTCATCACTAATAATAAATATCTCATAATCAGATAAAGTTTTTGCAATAACTTCAACTTCAGACTTGGATAGGGTGACACCTGTAGGATTAGTTGGATAATTAAGCAAAATCGCTTTAGTTTGATCAGAAATATGTTGCTTGATTAACTCGGGTGTGATTTTAAACGCAGAAGCAGATGTATCAATAAATACAGGTTTACCCCCTAAAGTTTGTATTAAAGGAATGTAACCAGCATAAGTTGGTCCAGGAATTAATATTTCATCACCTGGATTGATGATACTTCTTAATGCGGTATCTAATGCTTCACTAGCCCCGTTGGTAACGATGATTTCATCTACGTTATAGTTAAAGCCATATTTATTGTTAAAGTACTGTCTGATTGCCTCTCTGGTTTCAGGTAACCCTTTATTATGAGAATATGTAGTTTTATTGTCTTCGATAGCTTTGATATAAGCTTTTTTAACAACATCAGGCATAGAAAAATCAGGTTGCCCAATGGTTAGATTAATACAATCATCAATGTGTTGCATACGATTAGAAAATTGACGAATACTAGGCGCTCTTAAAAATTTAGATTGCTCGTTCAATTGTAATTTCATTTATCTTAACTCCTCTAAAAAATACCAAAATATAGTACTGTAATTGTTTGAATAGTCATATAATTCTTTCAAATTATTACTATCATAACATATTTTTTAGTACTACATTTTGGTATGAAAACAAAAATTTTATAGTGATTTTTACCCTTTGAATTTAGAAGGGGGCTTCAAGTTAATAATTGGATTAGTCCATTTACATATTAAGCGATTGGATAAAAGATATACAATAACACCTGATGTTATTATTAAAAACAAATACGTCATTATGGAAACGGGAGACTTGAATGGGTATAGTCCGAATCCACGAATAATACCGATAATTAAACCATGTAATAAATACACATACATTGTTCGACTACCTATATAAGTGTAAAAGCGTAACTTTTGTGATGTTAAATTTAAAAATGCAAACATCGAAGTTAGTATTACAGCATAGAGTAATAAACGTTTAAGAGGACTATATACATCTTCAGCATTATGTTCAAGTGACGTATAGGGTGAACTGCCTAACAACCAATCTGCATTTATAGGATGTATAAGATACCCAATAAAATAAAGGACAAATACAACAATAGAAATAGGTACCCATTTTTTACTTCTAATTATCATACTTTGTTGTTTAGTAAATAAATGACCTAAATAAAAAATAGGGAAAAATACAATCGTACGAGAAATACTCATATATTCATCAATATTAGCAGAGAATCCAGCAAAGATTGAAACAAGTAAAGATGTTCCTAACACAATCATAGGATTATATCTTCTAACGATCACTAATACAACGTGAAAGAAAAATAATGTTAGTAAGAACCACAATGCAAAGACTGGATTGAAAGGGTCCAATTGTAAACTATCACTTTTACCAGTTAAGAAATAATAAACTGAGTAAAATGCGAAAAATATAAAGTAAGGTAATAATAATTTTTTAGCAATATGTTCTAGATAATAGGGTTTATCCAAATTTTTCGCAAAATATCCTGAAATAAATAAAAATGTCGGCATATGGAAACTATAAATAACAAGATATAATGCAGATAAGTATTTATCTTCAGAAGTGTAAGGTTGCAATAGGTGTCCTAGCACCACTAAAAATATGAGTATTGCTCGGGCATTATCAAAGAAATAATCCCTTTCCTTGATGGAAGGCATATAAATGTCTCCTTTTTTCATGTTTGACTGTACTTAATTTATTATATTTTATGACAATTATGCAACGATTTTGTCCGTAGTATAAAATTCTATTGTATATCTTATAAAAAAAGCATATAATATTATCAACTAAATAAAGTGGAGTAGAACAGCATGTATAAACAACTTGAAAAACTTATCACACTTACTAACAACGATTTAAATATAGTTAACCGACGCTTTGGACAAAGAACAGACATTACATCAGAACAATTAGAATTACTACGTATATTGTACAATTATGATCGTTTATCTCAATATGATTTAACGATGAAAGTGAGTAGAGAACAATCTATTGTTTCAAGATGGATTAAGAAACTTGTATTGAAAGGTTATATTACAAGTCATCAATCACATGAAGATTTAAGATGTAAAGAACTTGTACTTACTGATGAAGCACGTGCACTTATTAAACAGATCAATACAGCGCGTTGTGAGTTAATAGAAGCCCGTTGCCAATGTTTATCAGATAGTGAGATTGAGAATTTAAACCAGCTATTAAATAAGTTGAATAGTCGTCATAGTTATATTTAATCATAACCGTGGAGTCAATGTTGTTGTAATAGAGATCATCTTACAATGGGTAGGGTGATTTCTTTTAATATTTAAATATATATAAGCCAGTAGATGAATTCATCTACTGGCTTTTTATCAGGGATTTAACCCGTTATTTTGTATTAAATTAAGCTTTGAATTTTGGAATATCGAAGAATTTACCAACTTCACCAATTTGATCATATAAACCTTTTAATACTTGTGCATTTGAATCTGCCCAATTAATATCTGTTGCATATTGGTGTGTACCAGGATTTTCTGGATTCCAACGCATTTTATATAACGTATTTTGTCCTGCTTTCACATAAGAATTGCCAATAAATTTAGCGCCACCAATAATAGCTTTTGAAACAGAATCCCAACCAGATGCTTTAGCAAATTTCACACCTTCACCTAAAGCATTATAGTCATAGGCAGCGATACCGAATACATTGTGATATTTAGTTGCAGAACGTGTATTAACTGCACCATTTGTTATATTAGCACCTTTAGCTAATTGAGATTGGCCATTTCCTGTTTCTAATAAGGCATGTGAAATTAAATAAATTTCATTTAGTCCATATTGCTTAGCAGCTTGACTAAATGCAGCACCTTGATTTTCAAGAACGCCCTTACCTTTAAGTAATTTATTTAAAGTAGCTTCAGATAAATATTGTGGTTGATCTAAACGTAAAAATTGATATTTAGAAACTGGATCTTTAGCAAGTTTATTTGAATCCATGGCATTTTTAGTTTCACTAAATGTCGCATTTGACCATACACCAGGTGTTCTTTGTACCTGTGGGCCATAACTTAAGTTATTTTGAATCGACGCCATTTGATTTAATGTACGACCTGTATTTGAATATTTAACTAATTCTTTTGTTAGATCACTTTCTTTAATCCATACGTATTTACCATTAGTAAGTTTACCATAATACCAAGTCACACCATTTTGTTGTTTTTGTTTAATGACTACAAATGGTTTCTCAAAATATGTTTTTAAAGAATAGCCATTTTTAGCACTTGGTTCGTCGTAATAGTGACCATTGTTATTTTTGATAACGAAAGTATAGTTATAAGGTGTAGCTGGATTATTTGAGTTTGCTTGTTCTAAATCTTTAGCAGCAATCCAACCAGTACGATTATTTACAGTACCATATAAATATTTTTCTTTACCAACATATACTGCTTTTGAAGCATTAAATGTTTGATTTGCTAATTGGCTAGCAGGTAATAATTGTTGATTTTTAGTACCCCAAGCTATTGAATAAAGGCCATTGTTATTATTATTAACTTTATATTGACCTGTTAATTTTGCTTCATTACCTAAGTTCTGAACGTCAACATCATTGATATTAACCCAGCCTAAAGGTGTATTTGAAGCTGTATTTTGCAATAATACGTATGTTTGATCGCCTTCGGTTCTTTGTTTAGAAATAGTGAAGGTACGGTCAGCATATTTAGTACCACTCTTAGCAGTTTTATCGTATACAGAACTACGGATACCAGTATTATTAGCTTTCACTTGACCAATTTGTTTAGTAGCTTGTGTTGTATTCACATTAGTTGGTGATTGAGCTTTAGCTGCTTCATTATTAGTTGTATCATTTGACTTTATAGCCATTTTAGGTTGTGCAAGTGCTGTTCTTGTAGCAGTAGGCTCAGTTAAATAATATTTGCTAATCCAACCAGATATACCATTGACAGTACCATATAAGTAAGTTGATTTATCGATTTGTTGTTGCTTTGTAGCTTTAAAGGTTTGGTTACCTTTACCAGATACTGTACCAGCTTCTTGTTTAAATGTACCCCAAGGGACTGTATAAGCTTTTGTACCAGGTTTAACATTATAAGATTTATTTACAGAAATAGGGGACTTAGCTGTATTGTAAGTAACATCACTTTGTTTAACCCATCCGTATTTTTTACCTGTATTATAATCTTGTACAAGGTAGAATTTATCATTACCTAAAGTAGCTGTTTTTGAAACTGCTAATGTTTTTTGAACTTGGTCAGTTGATTTACCTGTTTTATCATAAACAGTTGTATAAACACCACTGTTTGATGTCTTAATCTGTGCTACACCATTATTAGCAGCAACCGTTAATTGACTGTTAGTTGCAGGTTTAGAAGGTGTAGTTGGTTTAGTTGTATTAGATGTTGATGGTGTTGTTAAGAAACTTTTACTAATCCATCCATTTACACCATTAACAGAACCATATAAGTAAATAGCTTTATCAATTTGTTGTTGTTTTGTAGCTTTAAAAGTTTGGTTACCTTTACCAGATACAGTACCTGCAACTTGTTTATCAGTACCCCAAGGCACTGTATAAGCTTTGGTACCAGGTTTGACATTGTAAGATTGATTTACTTTAACAGGTGATTTAGCAGTGTTATAAACAACATCACCTTGTTTAACCCAACCAAATTTTTCACCAGTATTATAATCTTGTACAAGGTAGAATTTATTATTACCTAATGTTGCTGTTTTTGTTACAGACAATGTCTTTTGAGCTTGGTTAGTTGAATGACCTTTTTTATCATAAACAGTTGTATATAAACCATTATTAGTTGGTTTAATTTGAGCCATACCGCTATTAGCAGCAACTGTTAATTTATCATTTGTTGATGGTTTTGTTGTTGAACCACCTGTAGAAGGCTTCGTAGTTGTACCACCAGTAGATGGTTTTGTAGTAGTTGTTGTACCCCAAGGTGCAACTTGGCCCATTTTAATTTTATATTTTTCATTAATTAAATCATATAATTCGTTGTAACTATAATTATGTTGTTGTAAGTAACCGTGTGGATCAGCATGGTCTGTTCCACCTAACCATCTACTAATTGCTGCGTGAGTCCATACAGTACCACTACCGTCGTTTTCTGCACTATTTGGTTTTAAGCCATAGTACTGTAATTGAGTGGCTGCATAATCAGCGTAATTGTTCATTGAACGTGCAAATGAATCATAGTCGTGTGTATGTACGATTTCAACGTTGATAAAACGGTTATTCGCATTTGGACCAGCACCCCATGATAAATAGTCAGTAGGTGCAGTTTCAATAATTCGGTTACCATCTACAAATGCATGTACGAAAGCTGAGTTGTAATTATTTTTCATGTAGTTGATTTCGCCAGTAATTGTAGAATTCTCATTTGCTGTATCGTGAACCACAATACCTTCTGGACGGCCTACACCATTTCTATAGCCATATTTAGGGAAGTATGATGAATAATCTTCTTCGATTTGTGGTGCTTTAAAGTTCTTTTTACGAATATAATCATTAATTGAAGATTTCACTTGTGGTTGATACTTTGGTAATGATGAAGTTGCTCTATTAGCAGTTGCATACATCATTCTTGGTTTAGCTACTGAATTGAATGTAGTGACTTGTTTAGCATTTTCTTTAGTAGCATTGTCATTAGACTGAGTAGATGAAACCTTAGCAGATTCATTTACCACGTTATTAGCTTTTAACTCGTTAGCATTAGGTGTTGCTGACTGTGTTTTAGTATTAGAAGATGTAGCAACATTTTCTTTAGATTGTTGAGTTGCTTGTGTCTTTTGTGATGGTTCAACTGAATTAGCTTCATCGTCTACGTCATCTTCATCATCATCTAATCTGTAGCCACCATTATCCTTAACGGTTTGTTTAGCATTTTGATTAGTTGTATTAGTTTGTTGTTGAGCTTGGTTCTGAGTTGTAGTCTCAGATGTTTCTTCTTGTGCTGTTTGAGTCTCTTGTTTAGCATTTTGTTGAGCAACCTCTTGTTTGCTTTCTTCAGTTGAATTTTGTTGTGAAGATTGTTGTTTTTCATTGTTATCAAGGGCTTGATTTGATTCTTCTTGTTTCTGAGTTTCCTCAACAGTTGAATTTTCTATGATTTGATTATTATTTTGATTAGACGCATCAGTAGTTTGAGCTTTTACATTTGTATTTTCATTAGTAGAAGCATTTTCAGTCTTCTGTTGATTAATTGATGCATCATTATTTTCTGTAGAAGTAGTTTTTACTGGTTTGACTTTAGTTGGATCTTGATAAGTTTGAGTACCAGAAATATTTTGTGTAGGATTACTCACTTCTTGTTTGGCATTGTTAGCTTGTTTTAGTGTTGCTTGGTCATCCAGTACATTTTTATTTTTTGTTTGATCTTGTGCTGTTTCTGCTGCATCTGCATGGTGAGCCGTAAATGCTGTTCCCAATAAAGTTACTGCAACCATTGACGGTAATTTGCAATTGAATATTTTCGTCATTATATAATTACTCCTTGTATCTTTTGAATTTGTATTAATTATAGTATGAGAAAAGGAGTGTGTACGTCTTTTAACAGATTTGTAATAGAATTTTAACCTATAAAAATTTGCCATAGTAGGGATGTAAGGGCTTTAAACATTGATGGTACGCAAGTAATTTCATAGAAATTATTAATTTGAGTTTAATGAAATATTACAAAAGATATAGTGAAGATAAGTTATCAAGTAAT
Source organism: Staphylococcus sp. KUGN1 (assembly GCF_045984185.1). Lineage (NCBI taxonomy): Bacteria > Bacillati > Bacillota > Bacilli > Caryophanales > Staphylococcaceae > Staphylococcus > Staphylococcus sp. KUGN1. The sequence goes on from NZ_JBJQIL010000001.1 coordinate 442,500, forward strand.
CATATTTTTATTCATAACGATATGCTTAATATTTTCTTCATAAAAAGGTCGTCCAGAAGTGATATAACCTAACTTTTCATAAAAAGGGGTAGCATAATATTGTGCATGCATTGTCAAACGGGTAAGATGATGTTCACGAGCTATCGTTTCAATAAAAGTTAATAGTTTTAAACCTAACCCTAAGCCTCTATATTCTTTTAGAATTGCTACGCGTTCAACTTTACCTATATATTCATCTAAGAGTCGTATGCGTGCAGTTGCAATTGGTTGAGAATCATCCACATAACCAATAATATGTATTGCCACTTCTTCAAATTCATCTATCTCATGATCTTCGGCAACATGCTGTTCTTTTACAAAAACTTCTTTTCTAATTTTAAAACAATCTTCTAACATTTGTTCATTCGTCACTTTATTAAACATATTCAAACTCCTTTGGATATAAAATAGGGAAGGAGACAATTAATTCGATGTCTTCTTCCCTAAAGTAATCTATGATTTTATAAAGCTTCTTTTCTAATAATTGCGGTATATTGCCAAAATATTCTCATTTGAGCTATATTCCAATTGTTCATTCCCATTGTAAACCCAGACGGTTTAAATAGTGTTACATCCGTTACTTCAAGTGCCGCGGCAATTAAATATTGTAAAGGAACGCTAATACTTTTCATTTCTTCGGTAATACCATTTTCATCATATACCCAAGAAAATGGCAGTTCTGATTCGAAAATATCTACCTTATTAAAAATCTCTGGAAGAGCTACGATGTAACAAGCCCCATCTACAACAGGATTATGATTACTTTCTTTATAATAAATAAGTAGCGCTTCATAATTTTCTCTATGTTCATGATTCACATAGAAAAATTCATTTCTAAATAAAGCCATGTCTTTACTATGGATAATTTGTTGTTCTAAAACATTAAACATACCATTGATGTTGGCAATCTTTTCGTATGTTTTTCGTGACATCTTAGCAACTCCTTTCCTATCATTATATAATTGGATTAATAAGCAGTTGTATCAATTTCTTGACCCTGTTGGGACTGTTGTTGATTGTTTTGATTATTAACTGTGTCATTTGGTTGTTGTGCATTCATATCTGATTGCTGTGCATCCATATCGTTGCTTTGGGATTGATCATTACTACTATCTGATTGTTGATTCGCATCATTACTGTTATCTTTTTTATGCTTTTTATTTGTTGTATCATTTTGAGCTTTTCTTAATAACGAATCATCTAATTTAGTTAATGGAACTAATGAACCATAATGATCAATGACTCTTTCATTTAAGAAGTCATCTTTATCTGTAATTTTAGATAACCCTAAATCAGAGCGCAAGATATTTGAATATTTTTGAATACTTTTAATGCTAGGATTGTAATAATAAATATTTTCTAACATATCGTCTTTACCTTCTAGTTGTGATTTCTTCATCTCTACACTATCAGATAAATACATTTTAGCTAATGATTTAATTTCAGATTTAGTTAAATTATGTTTCGCATTTTTTCCGACAATACTAATGACTTCGTCTAACTTATCAAATGAATCTAACGTTTGGGCTTTTTGGAATAAGATTTTAATTAAGTCCATTTGACGTTGACCACGTTTTAAATCCGAATCATGGTGGCGTGTTCTAGCAACAGCTAAAGCTTCATCACCATTTAATTTTTGGTAGCCTTTTTTTATTTTAATTCTTCCCGTATCATCACTATTTGGTTCATTCAAATTATAAGGTACATCATAATATATACCACCGAGCTCATCAACAGCTTGAACGAACGCCTTCATATTAACACGTGCATAATAATCGACTGGTACATTCATTGTGGCCTCTACTGAATCCATAGCAGCAATAGGACCACCATATGCGTGTGCATGAGTTATTTTGTCATAATAGCCTACTTTAGGGATATAACTAATCGTATCACGAGGTATGCTTAACATTCTGATTTGATGTTTATCTTGATTAAAAGTTGACAGAATCATTGCATCTGATCTTGAATGTTCTAAACTCTGACCATTTTTTTCACGGCCTTCATTATCATCGATACCTAAGAATAAGATAGAGATTGGATCTTTTTCAGGGTCGATTTTTGAACTTCTTAAGTTAGATTGTCGATCAGCATTACTTTTATCTTGAGAAGATTCAAATGCTTTCTCCGATGATTTGAAAAGATTATTAGCAAAAACAACAGGGATTGCAATAAGAGCGAAGGTTAGTAGAATTAAAAAGAATTTAAAAAATTTATTCATATTTGTTGCTCCTAAATAGTATAAACTTATTTTTTTGTTTCATTAAAAGTTATGTTGTTTCTTGGTATCGGTGTTAATTATTTTCCACACTATAGCCTTAAATTGTATTACTTTATTGTTAAAATTACAACACATACATATGCAAAAATATTTACATTCTTAAAATTTAATTTACATATCATATTATAAATGATTCCACGTATTAAATGTGAATAGAGAATCATATTTATTGTGAAATTATAGAAAAGTACTGAAATTGATTAACCTATAACCAATGTTTGAATCATTATGTTATATATAGGTGATGCTTTTAAGAGTTTCAAGAAAAATTATGTTGCATATGTATAAATTGTTGCATATTTACACCTAATAAATTTGCTATGATTTTATTTTTAATCAATAGTTATTAGTTGTTTACAGATAAATAAAATAGAAGTGACAAATCATGTATATTAAATAAATACTATGAAAGCTGATTTGTGGCTTTAATTAATTTTTGATGTTTATTTTACCTTTATGGTACTAAAGTACAATGGAAATAATTTTTTAAAGAGGTATTATTTAATTTAAAGTGATTTAAAAAGGGATATACGTTATAATTATGCATAGTGTATAAAAGGTTTACCATGTGAATCGACCATATTTTCATTTACTAGATAAGTGTGTATTTATATTAAAGTAGATTTACTTGTTTAAAGGAGGATGGTATAAGTAAATTGAACATTAAATAAGGTAGTGTTGTGTTACTTCTGTATTCGAGAAAGAAAAAATAATAAAAGATTAATTAAAATATTTTTCTAGGCGTATTATGGATATAAAAAATGAATGTCATAATATCAAGATTTTATACTGACGAAAAGTATTGATATTAACATGTGAGGCAAATAATAACATGAAACTAAATAAGACTAAAATTATATTTTTTATAATAGTATTAGTAATACTTATTATATTAATGATTATATTTGGAAGAAAGTGGAGCGAATACTTACAAACGGATAGCCGCATATTTCAGAAAAATGATAACGAAACATACATATTGAAAAAAGATAAACATGAAAAGGCACCTAAAAAACTTAAAAATGTGATGGATAAGAAAAATCCTGTCTATAAAGATATTGATAATTATTTGAAAGAAACTAACTTTAATGGTACTGCAACAGTATTCGAAAATGGGAAAGTTAAATTAGATAAAGGGTATGGATTTAAAAATTTTGAAAATGGTGAAAAAAATTCAGCTAATACGATGTATTTAATCGGATCTTCTCAAAAATTTACAACTGGATTGATATTAAAACAACTTGAAGTTGAAAATAAGGTTAATATCAATGATCCTGTGACAAAATACTTACCTTGGTTTAAAACTAGTAAGGAGATAACATTAAAAGATTTGATGCTACATGAGAGTGGTTTACATAAATATGAAGCATCTACAAATATTAAAAACTTAGACCAGGCTGTTAAATCAATTCAACAAAAAGGTATTGATGATAAGTTTTATCATAAGCATCAATATAATGATGGAAATTATTTAGTGCTTGCAAAAGTGATTGAAAAAGTAACGCATAAGCCTTATGTTGAAAATTATTATAATAGGTTGGCTAATCCATATAAATTAAAACATAGTGCTTTCTTTGATGAGAAAGTATATCAAAAGTATATGGCTAGGGGTTATAAAATCATTCATAATAAATTCTCTTTAATGCATCCTAAAATTCTTGATCAGTATTATGGTGCTGGTAACTTATATATGGCACCTCATGATATGGGACAATTAATACTTGCTTTACAACACTATAAAATATTTGATGCGGATGTGACGAATCCACTACTTCACGAATTTGATACAAAACAATATCCTAAGGAATACCGATACGGTTTTTATGTTATGCCGACAATAAACCGAGTGAATGGTGTATTCTTCGGACAGAAATTTACAGTTTATTACAATGACAAATATATCGTGATATTAGCAAGTAACTTAACTGTAGAAGGTGAAACAGCTGATGAAACTAATGAGAATAAAATGAAACATGTATTCTATGATATGCTTCATCAGAAAAAGCAATATAATGTTCCTGGAATTCAAGTGAAATAAGTTGAATGATAAAAATATAAACGCACATGTTGTCTATGAGACAGACAACATGTGCGTTTTTGTATTAATTTATTTACAGTGAGCAAGTGCTTGTAAAAAAGCTTGTTGGTAATGCTTTGAAATAGGGGAATGAACAACCTGACAGTTGGGTTCTATTGGATCAAAGTCTACAACAGTTGCCCCTTTAGTAAGTATACCTTGTAATTCTATTTGAACGTTAGCATCAAATACATTAAATAGGTCAGCATCGATTAAATATAAAATAGTGAATACATCATATAATTTGATACCTTCATGAATATTTTCAGTTCGATAATGTTGGAATAGTTGAAATAACATATCACCGGTCTGATTCATTATTTTTATTTTTTTTATAAATTCATGAGAAAACATGGCTTGACGTGCTAAATCTAATCCAACCATAACCAATGGAAGTTGAGAATTAAAAACAATATTAGCTGCTTCAGGATCACAATACATATTAAATTCTGCAAGAGGTGTAACGTTACCTCTGCCGCTACTACCACCCATAATTACAATTTGCTTAATCTTTGATTTGATTTCTGGATAGGTAGCAAGTAGAAGCGCAATATTTGTTAATGGTCCAATAGCAACAATAGTAATGGGGGAAGTGCTTTCCTTTAATACATTTTTCATGGCTTCGATAGCGTTCATAGGTGAAATTGTTTCATCTGTAGGAGATTTAAAATCATAGCCATCCATACCGGATTCCCCATGAACTTCAGCTGCATCAACAGGATTTGAAATTAATGGACTTGATGCGCCTTTAAAAACAGGAACACTGCTATTGAAAAATTGTTTTAATTTTAAAGCGTTAGCAGTAGTTTTATCAATATTTACATTACCATTTACAGTTGTAATCATTTTTACATCTAATTGAGGATGATTGAGTGCTAAGCTAATCGCTGCAGCATCATCAATGCCCGGATCGGTATCTATAATTAATGGGATTGTCATGTCTATCTGCTCCTTAATAATATTAGATAACTATATTTTGACGTAAAAAAGACCTGCTAGCAAATGCTAACAGGTCTAAAAGTATGATTTTTATACTTTTTATAAGTGGTGTGAGTGACCACCTTGCATAACCCAATATGTTCCGATAACAGTAATTAGAGTTATGATAATTGCAAAGATAACTTTGAATAATTGAACTCGTCCATCTTTACCTTCAGTTAAATGCATGAACATTAATAATTGAAGTGCAGCTTGGATAAATGCAAATCCAAAAATAATAGTTACTTTTGCTTGGAAAGTCATTGATGTGTATAGAGTTACGAAAACTGCTAAAAGCGTTAATACGATAGAAGCAATAAATCCTACTGTATGTTTTACGATTGTATTCATCCGCTATACACCATCCCTATCATATATACGGCAGTGAAGATGAAGATCCAAACAACATCTAAGAAGTGCCAGTATAAACTTACTATAAATAATTTTGGAGCATTATATGAATCCAAACCACGAGTAGCAATTTGAATTAATAAGCAAATAATCCAAACAATACCAACTGATACGTGACAACCGTGTGTTCCTAATAGAATAAAGAAACTAGACCAGAAGGAACCGATAGTAGGGTTAACACCTTCAGTTGCGTAGTGTGCGAATTCGTAGATTTCGAAACCTACGAAAACAAGCCCTAGTAGTACAGTAAGAATCATCCAAAACATCATTAAGTTTTGTTTTTCTTTACGCATATAGTAAATTGCAATACCACAAGTGTATGAACTTAATAATAACGCAAATGTCATTATTAAAACTAATGGTAATTCAAATAATTCTGTAGTCATCTTGCCAGCGTAATCGCCACCGTGTTGCAAAGTTAATAACGTTGCGAATAGGGTACCGAATAACGCGAATTCGGCTGTAAGGAAAATCCAAAAGCCAAGTTTATTTAATTCGCCTTCATGCGTACGTGAATCGATTGTATTAGTATCATGACTCATGACTTACAGCCTCCCTTTCTTTAATTCGTGCTTCTCTTAAACGTGCCTCAGTTTCAGCTACTTCAGAAGCAGGGATATGATAACCGTGGTCGATTTGGAAACTTCTCCAAATCATTGTACCAAAGATACCTGCTAAGCAGATGATCGCTGGAATGATTGTTTCAAAGATTAAGAAGAAACCACCAATTGTGAAGAAGATACCCATCCAGAAACCAACTGGAGTGTCATTTGGCATATGAATATCTTTGTAATTATGGTTGTCTAAGTAATGACGACCATGTTCCTTCATATCTACGAATGTATCATAGTCATTCCAATCTGGAGTGACAGCAAAGTTGTATTTAGGTGGAATTGCTGAAGCAGTAGTCCACTCTAATGTACGACCAAGGCCATCCCAGTTATCACCAGTAGCTTCACGTGGTGCTTTGATGTGACTGTATACAATACTTACCACTAAGAATAAGAAACCGACTGCCATTAATAAAGCACCGATAGTTGAAATGAAGTTCAATAAGAACCAACCATCAGAAGGCATATAAGTGTATAAACGACGTGGCATACCATCTAATCCAAGGATGAATTGTGGTAAGAAACAAACGTTAAATCCGATCATGAAGAACCAGAAGCACCATTTGTTTAACGTTTCGTTTAATTTGTAGCCCATCATTTTTGGATACCAGAAGATTAAACCAGCTAAGCAGGCAAATACTACACCAGTAACCAATGTATAGTGGAAGTGAGCTACTAAGAAATAAGTGTTGTGATATTGATAGTCAGCTGATGCCATCGCTAACATTACACCAGTAACCCCACCTAATAGGAAGTTAGGGATGAATGCTAATGAGAATAACATCGGTGACTCGAAAGTAATTCGACCTTTATACAATGTTAATAGCCAGTTGAATAGCTTAACTCCGGTAGGTACACCGATTAACATTGTTGAAATTGAGAAGAATGAGTTGATTAATGCACCATTACCCATTGTGAAGAAATGGTGAACCCAAACTAAGAAACTTAAGAACGCGATACCAGCAGTTGCCCAGACCATGCTTTGATGACCGAACAAGCGTTTACGCGCAAATGTTGGAATAATTTCAGAGTAAATACCAAATGCAGGTAAGATAACGATATATACTTCAGGGTGCCCCCATACCCAGAAGAAGTTCGCCCATAACATAGGCATACCGCCATCTGCTACTGTAAAGAATGCTGTTCCAAAAATTCTATCTACTGTCATTAAAGCTAAAGCCACTGTTAATACAGGGAAAGCTAAAATAACGATTAATGTAGTAATAAAAGTTGTTACAGTAAACATTGGCATTTGCATAAACTTCATTGTAGGTGTTTTACATCTTAAGATTGTTACAAAGAAGTTGATACCGGTCATTAAAGTACCTAAACCGGAGATTTGAATTGCAACTAGATAGTAGTTAACACCTGGACCTGGACTAAATTCACCAGCAAGTGGTGCATAGTTTGTCCAACCAGCAGCTGGTGATCCACCTATGATAAATGATAGGTTGAATAAAATCATACCAGCAAAGAATAGCCAGAAACTTACGTTGTTCATTACAGGGAAGGCAACATCACGTGCGCCAATTTGTAATGGAACAACAATATTCCATAAACCAAAGATAAATGGCATAGCCATGAATATAATCATGATAACGCCGTGCGTACTGAAAATTTCATTGTAGTGATTTGATTCCAAGAATTTGTTATCTGGAATTGTTAATTGCGTACGAATAAGTAACGCGTCAATACCACCACGGACGAACATTAATACGGCACAGATTAAATACATAACACCGATTTTTTTATGGTCTACGGATGTGAACCATTCTTTATAAAGATATTTCCATAATTTGAAATACGTAATTACCGCTATAAGGCCGATAACTAAGAATGGCGCACCAATTTGTGCCATTGTAATCATCCAGTTACCTTTAACGATTAATTGATCCCATGGAAAATTCATTAATGTCCACCTCCATGATCATCTTTTTTAGACGGACTATCGTCTTTTGCTTCTTTGGAAATTTTTTCCATTTCCTTAGCATTGTGTTTTTCTTTCTTCTTGAATTCATTGTCGTATTTTTCATTGTTGCCAAGAATCATTGGTGTCATACCATGACGTTTGTAGTTAGCGTTTGAAATAGTAACCTTACGTGCTGGTTTCACTGGTTTATCTTTAACATCTTTATAAAGATCTTTTTCGTCGATGAAGTTAGGATCTTTTTGAACGTAATTATAACGTTTGTATGCGTGGAAGATATACTCAGGATCAGCTGCAGGGTCAACGAACGCCATATGAGTACCATTAAACGTTAATTCTTTGTTAGGTGTGCTTGGTAAGATTTGTTTATCAAATGTATCTTGATCTAACGTTTTCTTACTTTTAGCTTTTTTCACCCATTTGTTGAAATCACTTTGGCTTACAGAGTGAACATCAAATGTTTGACGTGAGAAACCTTCACCGTTGAAGTTTGAGTTTCTACCTCTGAAAGTACCTGTTTGATCTGCTGTTAATGTCCAATTCATAGTCATACCAGTCATGGCATATTTCTGACCACCTAATTGTGGGATCCAGAAACTTGTCATTGTATCCATAGATTGTAACTTGAATACAACTGGTCGATCTTTAGGAATTGTTAAAGTATTAACAGTTTCGATGTGTTGATCTGGGTAGGCAAAGAACCATTTGTAACCAGCGCTGACTGCGTAAACCACAAGTGGGTCTTTGTCTTTTTCTGGTGGTTTTTCATAATCGTATAATGTTTTAACAGTTGGAATTGCTAAAGCAATAACGATAATGATAGGTACCACAAACCAAATTGTTTCAATTAAAGAATTGTGGTGCATCTTACCTGATTCATCATTCTTATTGTAGCTATACTTAAAAATAAAGAATGCGAACATGGCAAGAACAACGACAACAATAACAAGCATGAAGATAATTGAATAGATGATCAAGAACTTCTGACTACTTGCTACTGGCCCTTTTGCATTGAAAACTTCAATGTTCGAACAACCACTAAGTAAAATTAGTGTTCCGACCATTAGAAGCAAAGACTTAAATTTTGACACTTTTTTGACCTCCTAATACTACAAATGTAGGGCTTACCATTAATTTTAGTTTATTACGCAATATTTACAAGTACCTAAAAGAAAAAAATTATTGATATAAGCAAAAAATTTAAAAAAATTTGAGATATGACGGGGATTGTAAGATTTGTTAAAATTGTGTGTACATTTTGTGAAAAGGGATAAATTTGTGAAATTGCAATAAATTATGATTTTCAAGATAGATATTTTGAAGAAATTCAGAAAATAAAAAAAGTTGAGAATTTAATCTCAACTAAATATAAAATATTATTTGACTTTAATATTTCTAATTGAAGTTTTTTGAGCACCGTCTGAATCTGTGACTTTGTACTTAACCTCATATGTACCTGATTTAGTAGTATCAACATCGCCATCAATTTTGATTTTATGTGTTAAATCACCATCTTCTTTATCATAAGCGCTAATGCCTTGAAGTAGGTTATAATCTTCACCTTTTTCGATGATGATGTCATTCACGCCTCTTAATTGAGGTTCTGAATTAGTTGTCGCTTCGGCATTTAGATTAGGTGTGACTAAAGTAGCAGATACTCCGATTGCTGATAGTGACTGAATTAGTTTATTCATAAAGTAACCTCCGAATGTTAGTCAACTACGATTTATGTATATCATACGTTAATTTTCAGAATAGTACATCATACTATAGTCTTAATATACCTGATTAATTAGATTTTTAAAACATATAATAAGAAATAAATAATTAAAATTATGTAAATTGAACGTTATGTGAACAATTTTACATTTCTTTGATTCAATATATATATAAGGTATAGAATGACAATGTAAAAAAGTTTTGGTTTTAAATACGAGTTATCTGGGAGTGGAAATAATGTTAAGTGAAAGAGAAAAAGACGTAGTTAAAGAAACAGTACCTGTATTACAAGATAAAGGGGTAGAAATCACTTCGAATTTTTATGCACGCATGTTCAAACAACATCCTGAACTAAAAAACATGTTTAATCAAACGAATCAACAGCGAGGATTACAATCTACTGCGTTAGCACAATCTGTGTTAGCTGCGGCGGTTAATATTGATCATCTTGAAGCTATCCTACCTGTAGTTAAAGAAATCGCGTATAAACATTGCGCTTTACAAGTACCACCAGCAGGGTATGATATCGTTGGTGAAAACTTAATTGCAGCAATCAAAGATGTTGTTGGATTAGATGATGACCATGAAATTATCAAAACATGGAAGAAAGCATACCAAGAAATTGCAGATATTTTCATCTCTGTTGAAAAGGATATATACACAGAAATGTTATGGGATGGTTTCCAACCATTTAAAGTTGAAACAATAGAACAAGTATCTTCTGATATTAAGGCTTTCACAGTATCTTCAAATGAATATGATTTAAGTCAGTTTGTACCTGGTCAATATATTACCGTTGATGTGGGTAGTGAAAAAATGCCATACAGAGCTAAAAGACATTATTCAATTGTAAAAGGTGATCAAAACCATCTTACATTCGCAGTGAAAAGAGATGTCACTACAGAACATGAAGGTGAAGTATCTACAATTTTACACGATGAATATCAAGAAGGAGATAACATTAATTTAACAGCACCTGTAGGACCATTCCATGTTGTTGAAAAGAGTAATAAACAATTGTTCTTAGGATCTGGTATAGGTGTAACGCCACTCGTATCTATGTTTAATGAAGTAGTAAATGACAATGGTGAAGCTCGATTTATACAAGTGACAAATGACACGAATGATGCACCATTCTCATCATTATTAACTTCTATTGCTAATAAGAATGCACAAGCAACATATGACTTACATGATAAAAATAAAAACGGTTATATTGGTAGAGAGCAATTAAAACAGTGGATTGATGATGATACGGAAATCTATGTTTGTGGTGGAAAATCATTTATTCAATCAATGATTAAATCTTTAAAAGAATTAAATGTTGATGAATCTAAAATTCATTACGAAACATTTATACCTAAATTAAGTGTAGCGGTATAATTAGAATTGAATATAATATAAAAATAGCAGGAGGTCATGGCCTCCTGCTATTTTTATTTATACGGTTATTCAATACCTCGACGCATTTTCTCTGCTAGTAAAGTATTATTCAGTACCATTGTAATTGTTAAAGGACCAACGCCACCTGGTACAGGTGTAATAGCACTTGCGACTTCTTTCACTTCGTCAAATGCGACATCTCCTTTTAATTTACCATTTTCATCAGGTGTATTACCTACATCAATAATAACCGCGCCTTCTTTAACCATTTCTTTAGTAACTAATTCAGGTTTGCCGACTGCGCTGACAACGATATCGGCTTCTTTAACGAAACGCGCCATGTCTTTCGATCTTGAATGTAGTATTGTGACAGTTGCATTTTGTTGCAGTAAAAGTTTGGATACAGGTTGACCTACGATATGACTTCTACCAATAACCACAGCGTTTTTACCTTCGATATCAATATCAGCATGCTTTAAAATTTCCATGATACCTAGTGGTGTACAAGGTACAAAAGTTTGTTCATCAATATATAATTTACCAATATTACTTGGATGGAAGCCGTCTACATCTTTTTCTGGATTAATAGCTTCTAATACTTTTTGTTCACTAACTTGTTTTGGAAGAGGTACTTGAACTAGGATACCACTGACAGAATCATCATTATTTAAACGTTCTAATTCTGATAAAACATCTTCTTCAGAAGTATCTTCGCTTAAATGAACGATTTCAGAAATCATACCAATTTTTTCTGCAGCTTTCTTTTTAGACCTAACATAGCTTTGGCTAGCACCATCGTTACCGACTAATATGACTGATAATTTTGGTGTATATCCTTTAGATTTAAGTACTTCAACTTGATCTTTTAAACCTTGACGATAATCTTTAGCGATTTGTTTACCATCTAATAATTTTGCTACCACAATATCTCCTCCTAATTTTTCAATAACTTAACTTTAACATTAAATTTACACAATTTAATAGCTAAAAGACGTAAATTTAATTAAAATTTCAAATTAAAGTTCGATTTTTGATTGAAAAAGCATTTGATGATTGTTATGCTATATCTGTAATATACAACTTACTGACAAATAAATCCAAAGTTTTGAAAGGGTGTACATCTTGAAAGTAGCAGTCATTATGGGTAGTTCTTCCGATTGGGAAATTATGAGTGAAAGTTGCACAATGCTTGAACAATTTGAAATTCCGTATGAAAAGAAAGTCGTTTCAGCGCATCGTACGCCTCATTTAATGGTAGATTTTGCGAGTCATGCATGTAACAACGGTTATGATTTAATCATAGCTGGAGCCGGTGGTGCAGCACATTTACCGGGGATGGTGGCATCGATGACTACATTACCTGTTATTGGTGTACCTATTGAATCTAAAAGTTTAAAAGGGATGGATTCACTGTTGTCAATTGTTCAGATGCCAGGCGGAATTCCAGTCGCGACGACAGCTATTGGTAAAGCAGGTGCCAAAAATGCCGGTATACTAGCTGCAAGAATATTAGGTATTAGTCATTCATCAGTTCGTAAAAATTTGGAAAATTATGAAAAAACATTGGTACAAAAAGTGGAGGAAATGCAAAATGAACTTCAATAAACTATCATTTGGCGCAACCATAGGCATTATTGGTGGTGGTCAATTAGGTAAGATGATGGCACAATCAGCACAAAAAATGGGATATAAAGTGATTGTTTTAGATCCAAGTTCTGATTGTCCATGTCGATATGTGGCACATGAATTTATAGAAGCGAATTATGATGACGAACGTGCACTTCAACAATTAGGTGAAAGTTCGGATGTCATCACTTATGAATTTGAAAATATATCAGCAGAGCAACTTAAGGTGTTAACCGAAAAATATAATATTCCTCAAGGCTATCAAGCCATACAATTACTTCAAGATCGTTTAACTGAAAAACAAACATTAGAACAAGCAGGGACACAAATTGTTCCTTATACCTCAATCAAACAAAAAGATGATTTATCAAAGGCAATTAACACACTTGGTTATCCATTCATTGTTAAAACACGTTTCGGTGGTTATGACGGCAAAGGTCAAATATTAGTTCAATCTGATGAAGATATCGAAGAAGCAGTTAGACTCGTATCAAATCAAGAATGTGTCGCAGAACAATTTTTAAATATAAATAAAGAAGTGTCACTTACTGTGACCATTGGTAATCATCAACAAATCACATACTTCCCACTACAAGAAAACGAACATAGAAATCAAATTTTATTTAAAACAGTAGTCCCAGCAAGATGTAATCAAACAGAGAATGCAAAACGAGAAGTTGAAAAAATTATAAAATCTGTCCATTTTGTAGGAACTTTTACAGTTGAATTTTTCATAGATGATAAAGACCAATTGTATGTAAATGAAATTGCACCACGACCTCATAATTCTGGACATTATTCCATTGAGTCATGTGATTATTCACAATTTGATACTCATATTTTAGCTGTCACTGGTCAAACGTTGCCTGACAAGATAGAGATACTAAAACCTGCTTTCATGATGAATTTATTAGGTAAGGATTTAGATTTATTAGAAGATGAATTTGGAGAACATCCTGAATGGCATGTCCATATTTACGGTAAATCTGAGCGTAAACCAAATAGAAAAATGGGGCACATGACTATATTAACGAACCAAATCGATGACACTGAAAAGGACATGTTGAAGCGTTTTGAAGGGAGAGACCAATAAATGTCATTACTTTATGAAGGTAAAGCTAAAAGAATATATACAACGGATAAACCCAATGAGTTACGTGTTGAATACAAAGATGAAGTGACTGCTGGCAATGGTGCTAAAAAGGATGCCATGTCTGGCAAAGGAAAACTAAATAATCGTATTACTTCCATTATCTTTGAATACTTAGAAAATAATGGTTTGAAAAGCCATTTTATCAAACAATTATCGGATACTGAACAATTAGTAGAATCAGTGAAAATTATTCCATTAGAAGTGGTAGTTAGAAATATTGCAGCAGGTTCTATTACACAAAGACTTGGATTTGAAAAAGGATATCAATTTGATGCGCCATTGGTTGAATTTTTCTATAAAAATGATGAGTTAAACGATCCATTGATTACAGAAGACCATATTAAGTTATTACACATCGCTTATGATGATCAAATTTCAACATTAAAATCAATGGCACTCGATATTAACAAAGTTCTTATTCAACTTATGGACGAAATGGAATTAAGACTTGTAGATTTTAAAATTGAATTTGGTATTACAGATGAAGGAAATATTTTATTAGCTGATGAAATTTCACCAGACACATGCAGAATATGGGATAAACACTCAGATACGAATTTCGATAAAGATGTCTATCGAAATGATACAGGCTCATTAATTGAAACATATCAATCATTTTTAAATAAATTGGAGGATTTAAAATAATGAAAACAATTGAATTACATGTCACTTTACAACCCCAAGTATTAGATACACAAGGTCAAGCATTAAATCGTGCAGTTCATGATTTAGGATATAAACAAGTTAATGATATTCGTGTAGGAAAGGTATTATACATGACTGTTGATGAAGCTACGGATGAAGCGGTTGATAATATTATTACAACATTAAGTGAAAAGCTATTTGCTAACACAGTGATTGAAGAATATAGCTATAAAGTGATTGATGAAAAGGAGAATGCATAACATGAAATTTGCTGTTCTTGTATTTCCTGGTTCAAATTGTGATAGAGATATGTATAATGCAGCAATCAAATCAGGTGTTGAAGCAGAATATGTTGATTATAGAACGACAACATTAGCAGGGTTTGATGGTGTACTTATTCCTGGAGGGTTCTCATTTGGAGATTATTTAAGATCAGGTGCTATGGCAAGTGTCGCACCAGTTATCAATGAAGTGAAAAGATTAGCGAATGAAGGTAAACCAGTGCTAGGTGTATGTAATGGATTTCAAATTTTAACAGAAATCGGTTTACTACCAGGTGCATTACTTCATAATGATTCACATTTATTTGTCAGTCGTAATGAATCTTTACGTATTGTAAATAATCAAACGCCATTCACTAATTTATATGAAGAAAATGAATTAGTTGTTTATCCAGTAGCACACGGAGAAGGACATTACTACTGTAATGAAGACATTTATAACGATTTGATTACTAACAATCAAATTATTTTGAAATACACTGACAATCCTAATGGGTCATACGCTGATATAGCAGGTATTGTTAATAAAGCAGGCAATGTTTGCGGTATGATGCCACATCCTGAAAGAGCAATGGAATCATTATTAGGTACTGATAGCGGTATTAAATTATTTGAGGCTATGGTGAATAGTTGGAGGGAACAAAATGTCTAAATTTATCGAACCAAGTGTTGAAGAAATTAAGTTAGAAAAACTATATCAAGATATGGGATTGAGCGATAAAGAATACGCTAAAGTATGTGAGATCTTAGGCAGAGAACCCAATTTTACTGAAACAGGTATCTTTTCAGTAATGTGGAGTGAACACTGTTCTTACAAACATTCAAAGCCATTTTTAAAACAGTTTCCTACTACTGGTGAACATGTATTAATGGGACCTGGAGAAGGTGCAGGTGTTGTAGATATTGGTGACAACCAAGCAGTCGTTTTTAAAGTGGAATCACATAACCATCCTTCAGCTATTGAACCTTATCAAGGTGCTGCTACAGGTGTAGGAGGAATCATTAGAGATATTGTTTCTATTGGAGCACGTCCTATTAATTTATTAAATAGCTTACGCTTTGGTGAGTTATCAAACAAGCAAAATCAGAGACTGCTTAAAGGCGTAGTTAGTGGTATCGGTGGCTATGGTAACTGTATTGGTATTCCAACAACTGCTGGTGAAATCGAGTTTGATGACCGCTATGATGGTAATCCTCTTGTTAATGCTATGTGTGTCGGCATTATTGATCATGACATGGTACAAAAAGGGACAGCTAAAGGTGTAGGTAATTCTGTTATTTATGTAAGTTTAAAAACAGGTAGAGATGGTATTCACGGAGCAACGTTTGCATCTGAAGAATTAACTGAAGAAAGTGAAAGCAAACGACCATCTGTCCAAATTGGTGACCCGTTTGTTGGTAAGAAATTAATGGAAGCAACATTAGAAGCTATAACATTTGATGAATTAGTCGGAATTCAAGATATGGGAGCGGCAGGATTAACTTCTTCTTCTTCAGAAATGGCGGCTAAAGGTGGCAGTGGTCTCCACTTAAGATTAGACCAAGTTCCAACAAGAGAACCAGGTATCTCACCATATGAAATGATGCTATCTGAAACTCAAGAAAGAATGTTACTTGTTGTCGAAAAGGGAACAGAACAAAAGTTTTTAGATTTATTTGAAAAACATGAATTAGATAGTGCAGTCATTGGAGAAGTGACTGATACAAATCGCTTTGTATTAACATACGAAGATGAAGTGTTTGCAGATATTCCAGTACAACCCTTATCAGACGAAGCACCAGTATATGTTCTTGAAGGTGAAGAGAAAGCGTACAATACATCTAAAAATGACTATAGTCATATAGATACTGAGAATGTATTTGACCAGTTATTACAACACCCAACGATTGCATCAAAACATTATTTATATGAGCAATATGATCAACAAGTTGGTGCAAATACGATTATTAAACCAGGATTACAGGCATCAGTGGTAAGAGTTGAAGGCACGAATAAAGCGATTGCTTCAACGATTGATGGTGAAGCACGATATGTATTTAATCAACCTTATGAAGGCGGAAAAATGGTAGTAGCAGAAGCGTATCGCAATTTGATTGCTGTGGGTGCGACGCCACTAGCAATGACAGATTGTTTGAATTATGGATCTCCAGAGAAAAAAGAAATTTACCAACAATTAATTGATTCTACAAAAGGAATGGCAGAAGCTTGTGATGTATTAAAAACGCCTGTTGTATCAGGTAATGTATCGTTATACAACGAAACAAGAGGTACATCTATCTTCCCGACGCCGGTAGTTGGTATGGTTGGGTTAATTGATGATGTTAATTATTTAGCTAATTTTAAACCACAGTCTGGAGAAACATTATATCTCGTTGGTGATACAAGAGATGACTTCGGCGGTAGCCAATTAGAAAAATTATTATATGGCACAGTGAATCATGAATTTGAATCAATTGATTTAAGTGATGAAGTTGCAAAAGGCGAAGCGGTGAAATCAGCTATTAGAAGCGGTGCTGCATCACATGTTCAAACAGTCGGAAAAGGTGGTTTATTAATTACACTAGCAAAAATGAGTGCTCATTATAATTTAGGATTAGAGGCTAATATAGATGTTTCTAATGCTCAGTTATTTAGCGAATCTCAAGGTAGATATATCATTTCTGTTAAAGAAAATGAATCACTAAACATTGAAAATGCTATTGAAATTGGTCAATTTAATAGTGGTAGTCAGTTCAAAGTGTCAAATAACCAAACAACGATTATCAAAAATGTAGCAGATATCAAAGATGTTTGGGAAGGAGCTATTAGCCAATGTTTAACTACTCAGGACTAAATGAGGAATGTGGTGTTTTTGGCATTTGGAATCATCCAGATGCTGCTCAATTAACGTATATGGGATTGCATAGTTTACAACATAGAGGTCAAGAAGGTGCAGGAATAGTAGCTGCCAATCATGAAAAATTAGTAGGTGAAAGAGGACTTGGTTTACTTACTGAGGCTATTAAAGATGATCAATTATCGAGATTAAAGGATTATCATAATGCAATTGGACATGTGAGATACGCTACTTCTGGTAACAAAGGTATAGAAAATATTCAACCTTTCTTATATCACTTTTATGATATGAGTGTTGCGATTTGCCATAATGGAAATCTGATTAATGCGCAATCTTTAAGACAAAATCTTGAAAAACATGGTGCGATTTTCCATTCGTCATCTGATACTGAAGTGATTATGCATTTAATTCGTAGAAGTAAAGCACCTACATTTGAAGAAGCTTTAAAAGAAAGTTTACGTCAAATTAAAGGTGGATTCACATTCGCAGTGTTAACTAAAGATGCATTATATGGTGCAGTTGATCCTAATGCTATTAGACCTTTAGTAGTCGGTAAAATGCAAGATAACACTTATATTCTAGCTAGTGAAACGTGCGCTATTGATGTTTTGGGAGCAGAGTTTGTACAAGATATTCATGCTGGTGAATATGTCATTATTAACGATGATGGTGTCCAAGTTAAATCATATACAAGACATACGAATACTGCAATTTCAGCCATGGAATATATCTATTTTGCCAGACCAGATTCTACGATTGCCGGAAAAAATGTTCATGCAGTTCGTAAAGCCTTTGGTAAACGTTTAGCACAAGAAAGTCCAGTAGAAGCTGACATGGTTATTGGTGTGCCTAATTCGTCGTTATCAGCAGCAAGCGGTTATGCCGAAGAGATAGGATTACCTTATGAAATGGGTCTTGTTAAAAATCAATACGTAGCGAGAACATTTATTCAACCGACACAACAACTTCGTGAACAGGGTGTACGTGTTAAATTGTCAGCGGTCAAAGATATTGTTGAAGGTCAGAATATTATCCTAGTCGATGATTCTATAGTTAGAGGAACAACATCTAAACGAATTGTGAAAATGTTGAAAGATTCAGGAGCCAATGAAGTCCACGTTAGAATTGCATCACCAGAATTTATGTTCCCAAGTTTCTATGGTATTGATGTATCAACAACTGCTGAATTAATATCAGCGAGTAAATCACCTGAAGAAATTTGTGAATATATAGGTGCTGATTCGCTTGCGTATCTTAGCGTAGATGGATTAATTGAATCGATTGGTTTAGATTATGATGCACCATATAGTGGTTTGTGTGTTGAGAGCTTCACTGGAGATTATCCAGCTGGATTGTTTGATTACGAAGAGAATTATAAAAAGCATTTAAGTGATCGTCAAAAAGCATATATTAATGAAAATAAACATTATTTTGATAGTGAGGGAAATATAAATGTCTAAAGCATACGAACAATCAGGTGTAGATATCCATGCAGGTTATGAAGCGGTAGAAAGAATGTCTAGTCATGTTAAACGTACGATGCGTAAGGAAGTTATCGGTGGTTTAGGTGGCTTTGGTGCCACATTTGATTTATCTCAACTCAATATGAAAGCCCCAGTATTAGTTTCAGGTACTGATGGTGTAGGTACCAAATTGAAATTAGCAATTGACCACGCTAAGCATGATTCAATAGGTATAGATGCGGTGGCCATGTGTGTGAATGATATTTTAACTACAGGTGCAGAGCCACTTTACTTTTTAGATTATATTGCAACGCATAAAGTAGTTCCTGAAATCATTGAACAAATCGTTAAAGGTATCAGTGATGCTTGTGAAGAAACTAATACAGCTTTAATCGGTGGTGAAACTGCCGAAATGGGTGAAATGTATCATGAAGGTGAATATGATTTGGCCGGCTTTGCAGTTGGCGCTGTTGAGAAAGATGAATATATTGATGGTTCAGACGTGAAACCTGGTCAAATCATTATAGGTTTAGTATCTAACGGCATTCATTCCAATGGATACAGTCTAGTTAGACAACTCATTAAAAAGTCAGGTATAAACCTTAACGATACATTTGAGCAACATACTTATTTAGAGACATTTTTAGCACCAACCCAATTATATGTAAAACCAATATTAGAATTAAAAAAACATGTGTCAATAAAAGCTATGAACCATATTACTGGTGGTGGATTTTATGAAAATATTCCTCGTTCTTTACCAGACGGATTATCTGCAGACATAGATGCAAATGCGTTTCCGACACCAGCAATATTCGATTGGTTGCAGGAACAGGGTAATATTAGTACAGATGAAATGTATAACATATTTAACATGGGCATTGGTTTTACTGTTATTGTCGATGAACACGATAAAACTCAGACATTAGAAATATTAAAACAACAGAATGTGAATGCCTATGAAATCGGTCGAATTGTAGAAGATAGCCATAAACCGATTCGTATTCAGGGGGTACAAACGTGGTCAAAGTAGCAATCTTTGCATCAGGTTCTGGAAGTAACTTTGAAAACATCGCACGACATGTTCAACAAGGACATTTAGAGGACATTGATATTACTGCACTTTATACAGATCATCATGATGCTTATTGTGTTAATAGAGCAGAACAACTTGGTATACCAGTACATATCAATGAACCAAAACATTTTGAATCAAAATCTCATTATGAACAACATTTATTATCTTTACTTTCTGCAGAAGGGGTTCAGTGGATTGTATTGGCCGGTTATATGAGATTAATTGGGGAGGATATTTTAACAGCTTATCCTCATAAAATATTAAACATTCATCCATCATTATTGCCGAAATATAAGGGGATAGACGCAATTGGACAAGCATTTCGTAGCGGGGATTCAATAACAGGATCAACGGTACATTATGTTGATAGTGGTATGGATACGGGAGAAATTATTGAACAAAGACAATGTGATATCAAAACGGACGATACTATTGAAATGTTAGAAGAGAGAGTCAAACAATTAGAGTACCAATTATATCCAAGCGTTATTGCGAAAATCATTCGATAGAGGAGTATAGCGAACAATGAAAAGAGCAATTTTAAGTGTTTCAAATAAAAACGGTATTGTAGAATTTGCGACATCTTTAAAGGAATTAGGTTATGAGCTTTATTCAACAGGTGGAACGAAACGTATTTTAGAAGAGGCACAAGTTGAAGTGAAATCTGTATCTGAATTAACACAATTTCATGAAATTATGGATGGACGTGTTAAAACTTTACATCCAGCAGTACATGGTGGGATTTTAGCAGATAGAGATAAATCAGAACATTTGGATGAATTAAAAGAACAACACATTGATTTAATAGATTTAGTAGTCGTTAATTTATATCCATTCCAAAAAACAGTAGAAAATCCAGATGTTACAGAAATGGATGCGATTGAAAATATTGATATTGGTGGTCCGACAATGTTAAGAGCAGCTGCCAAGAATTTTAAACATGTGACAACCGTTGTACACCCTGCTGATTATAATGAAGTGATTAGTAGAATAAAAAATGACCAATTAGACGAAGAATACCGCAAATCACTTATGATTAAAGTATTTGAACATACAACTCAATATGATGAAGCTATTGTGAATTTCTTTAAAGGGAATAAAGAAACCTTACGCTATGGTGAGAACCCACAACAATCTGCTTACTTTGTAAGAACAACTGATGCTAAACATACAATTGCTGGAGCTAAACAATTACATGGTAAGCAACTTAGCTTCAATAATATTAAAGATGCTGATGCAGCACTTTCATTAGTTAAAAAATTTGAAGAGCCAACTACGATTGCCGTAAAACATATGAATCCATGTGGTGTAGGAATTGGAAATACAATTGAAGAGGCTTTCCAAAATGCTTTTGATGCAGATAATCAATCCATTTTTGGTGGAATTATTGCATTAAATCGACCAGTGACAGCGACGTTAGCTGAAACACTACATTCTATCTTTTTAGAAGTCGTTATCGCACCTCAATTTACGAAAGAGGCTTTAGATATTTTAACGAAAAAGAAAAATATTCGACTATTAGAAATAGATACAACAATTGATAATAGAGAACAAGAATTTGTGTCAGTATCTGGTGGCTATTTAGTACAGGATAAAGATAACTTTGAAGTAAGTCGTGATGAAATGACTGTTGCTACAGAAGTACAACCAACTGAAGCGCAATGGGAAGCAATGTTGTTAGGTTGGAAAGTGGTAGGTGCCGTTAAGAGTAATGCAGTAATATTAAGTAACGCTAAACAAACAGTAGGTATTGGTGCTGGTCAAATGAATCGCGTAGGTTCAGCCAAAATTGCATTGGAAAGAGCAATTGAAATTAATGATAATGTTGCATTAGTATCAGATGGCTTTTTCCCAATGGATGACACTGTAGAATTAGCTGCTCAAAATGGTATTAAAGCAATTATTCAACCTGGTGGATCAATTAAGGATCAAGATTCTATCGATATGGCAAATAAATATGGCATTACAATGGTAATGACAGGAATGCGACATTTTAAACACTAATCATAAGATGTTGAAGGGAGAAAAGTCATGAAAGTACTCGTTATTGGTGCAGGTGGACGTGAACATGTATTAGCCTATAAATTAAGTCAATCATCAATAGTAGACCAAGTTCATGTGATACCAGGCAATGAAGCAATGGTTAATGTGGCACAAATCCATACTAATATTAAAGAAAATGATCACGAAGCTATCTTAGACTTTGTCACTAATCATCAAATAGAATGGGTTGTAATTGGACCTGAACAACCATTGATAGATGGTTTACCTGATTTATTAAGAAACCATCAAATTAAAGTATTTGGCCCTAATCGCGATGCAGCACAAATTGAAGGCTCAAAGGCATTTGCTAAAAGAATAATGGCTAAATATGATATTCCTACTGCACAATATAAGGAAATTAATAATAAGGAAGAGGCATTAGTTTTCGTTGAAACATGTGACTTGCCAATCGTTATTAAAAAAGATGGTTTAGCTGCAGGTAAAGGTGTAGTGATTGCTACAAAAAGAGATGAAGCTAAAGAAGCAGTTCAACAAATGTTTGAAGAAAAATCAGGAACAATTGTATTTGAAGAATTTTTAGAAGGTGAAGAATTCTCTTTAATGACATTTGTTAATGGTAAGAGAGCTGTTCCATTTGATTGTATTGCTCAAGATCATAAACGTGCTTATGATTACGATAAAGGGCCAAATACAGGTGGTATGGGTGCATATTGTCCAGTACCTCATATTAGTAATGATATAATTGCTAGAACAAATGAGGAGATTGCTCAACCGATTGCAGATGCAATGGCTAAAGAAGGCCACCATTTCTTTGGACTATTATACATCGGTGCTATTTTGACTCAAGAAGGGCCGAAAGTCATAGAGTTTAATGCAAGATTTGGTGATCCAGAAGCACAAGTGTTATTGACAAGAATGAATAGCGATTTAATGCATCATATTGTTGCACTTGATAATGATGAGCCGATTCATTTTGAATGGAAGGATGAATCAGTGGTTGGTGTCATGTTGGCTTCTAAAGGCTATCCAGGTAATTACGAAAAAGGGCATCAAGTTAGTGGATTTGAACTAGACTCAAATTACTTTGTAAGTGGTTTGAAGAAGGATAATGACCAGTTTGTTAACAGTGGTGGACGCGTCCTATTAGCTATAGGTGAAGGGCAAAATATAAAAGAAGCGCAAGCCGCTGCCTATAAACGTGTTAAAAAGATAAAGAGCAATCACTTGTTTTATAGAACAGACATCGGAAATAAAGCATTGAAATAAAAGAATAATTAAAGAGAACAGGACAGAAATAACATGTTACTAAAATTTATTTCCTTGTCTTGTTTCAACAAGGTTGACTATAATTGTAAAAATTTTATATTAGAGCATCTTTACAATTCATTACTTAGACGGTTGTAATTATGGACTTTAGCTCATGTATATTCCTATAGTTTATCTGAATATATAAGTTGATATACATGTGTAAGTCGTTCTAATTTCTATGAGAAAAAGAATGCGCCTACAGTCAACTACTATAATTATATGATTAAATCCTGAGACATTATTTTTGTCCCAGGATTTTTTATTTATATATGGAATGAATGGATAAAATACTTTATTCTAATCTACCTATTCGAACATCATGGATACCAGTTATTGGCAAGATAGATGATAAATAATAAGAAAGTCCGATAATAATTAATAAACATATAATCAATATAATATCTTTGTATGAGAATGGTGCGTGATAATAATACGTTCTAGGACCATCTTTAAAACCTTTAGACTCCATTGCAACAGATAGTTGATGTGCACGTCGTATGTTTTGACTTAATAACGGAATAATTAAATGTTTAAGTCTTTTGAAACCTCTATAATTAGATTTGTTTATCATTTGATATCTCATTTTTAAAGAACGACGTAATTGAATTAAAGAACTGATGATTAACGGTATCATTCTAATTGCGGCCATAAAGGCATAGGCAACTTTAGGCTTTACTTTTAAATGTTGCATTAGACTATAAAAAATCATGACTACTTGTGACGTTAATGCTATAAGAATACCAAACATCGACACTGTAATTGTACGAAGAGAAAGGTGAATACCTCTGACGATACTTTCCGTACTAATTTGAATGATTCCAAATTTAAATAAAATGTGGTCACCATCACCGTATAAAATCATGAATAGTGATGACAATAGAGCAAAGAACGTGGTTGCTAGTATAAAAGCACCAGTAATTTTAAATTGCGTTCCGTTAAACATAAGTAAAAAGATAAACATGAGACAAACGATGTAAATCATAAAGTCAAAATTATGAATAAAAATAATAAAGAAAAATAGTAAAACGCCTAAAACGAGTTTAGTGATAATATTGACGTCATCCATAAAGGTGTGTCTAATTTTCCAATGTTCAAACATGTTGATCACCTTTGATTTCTGTTAAATATTGGTTTTCAATTATCCATTGACGTGTTGGATAGCGTTTAATAATCTCTGGATCATGTGTAACCATAATGATACTTTGCCCCTTAGATACTCTCTCTTGAAATAGTTTTATTAATTGAAATGTATTGTGGCTATCCAAACCAAATGTTGGTTCATCTAAAAGGATGATATCTGCATTTGAACTTAATGCCGTTGCTACACTTAACCTACGTTTTTGACCCATTGATAATTCGTAAGGATGTTGATTTTTAACATTGGTTAAGTCTAGTAAATCTAATAAGTCGAGGGTTTTAGATTCTGCAATAGATGAATCTAAATGGTTAAAATGAATCAATATTTCATCATAGACAGAGTTAGTGATAAATTGAAGTTCTGGATTCTGATACACAAGATATATGTGCTTTGCAGCATCTTTAATTTTACGCAATTCCTGACCTTGAAATGTCATTACGCCTTTATATTTGATTAATTGTAATATGGATTCTAATAATGAGGTTTTACCAGTACCATTTTGACCAGTTATCGTGATCCACTCACCTGAATGAATAGCTAATTGATCCACTTTGAATAAATCTTTCTTATTACGAATAACAGCACCATTTTCAAATTTAAATAATGGCGCTTCAGATGAGGGAGCCATATATTTTGGCTTAGGAGCGTAATGCCATGCATTTGGATGCCACACGCCGTATTCACTAAGTAAATGTTCATAATGCTTTAAAATATGATTTGGCGTATCATCAGCAATAATTTGTCCTTCATAGTTCATTAATAAAACTCTATCCACATGTTGCCAAATATGTTCGACCTTATGTTCGACTATAAGTACTGTTTGGTCTTTCCAGAGCTTGATTAAACGTTGCCATAAATCTGATGTCGCATTAACATCTAACATTGCAGTGGGTTCATCTAAAAATAGCGTATCTGCTTGTTGTAATATGGTTTCAACTATAGCTAATTTTTGCTTCATACCGCCACTTAATTGATTGATTTGTGTATTTTCGTTTACATTTAAATTTACTGATGCTAATGCTTGGCTGATGGCTTCATCCATATCTTGTCTTGGCACTTCTCTATTCTCTAAAACAAAGGCAAGTTCTTCATAAACTTTAGGCATACAAAATTGTGAATCCGGATCTTGGAAGATAACCCCATTATGCTGATTGATTTGCAATTCGTCATATTTCATAGGTAATTCTATTAAATTGGGTACAATACCACTTAATACATTTAAAAGTGTACTTTTACCAGAACCGGACGGTCCTAGTAAAAGTACTTTTTCTTTATCTTTAATTTCTATATTTAGATTATCAAAAATTTTTCGATATCCATTAGGATATTTCAAACGTAAATTTGTAACTTTCAACACTTTTAAGTCCCCTTATAATGTATCGTAATCATCTTTAGAAGCGGGTCTGAATACTTTAGTTATACCAGTTTGATCCAATGCTTTAACCAATAAATAAGATAATAAACCAGCAATGATAATACCACTAATCGCACGGAAAACAATGAATAAAATTAAGTTCCATCCAGCAACTTCATTTAAATAACCATAAAAATAGTCGACTGGGAATGAAATAAGTGCAGTCACTAATCCCGCAAGCATAGCTACCATGACTGAACGAGACTGGTATTTGAATATAGCAAAGACAATCTCACAAGCTAAACCTTGTAGTAGGGCATAGATGATTGTAGGTATATCAAATTTACCCATCACAATTGTTTCACCGGCACCTGCAGCAAACTCAGCAAGTAAGGCGATACCTGGCTTAGGAATAATTAAATAACAAACAATCGCAGCCATAAACCATACACCATATGTTAATTGTTCAAGGTGTAAACCAGCGACTTGTGCAACATTATAAAATAGCCACCATAAGTTATAAATAATGGCAAAAATGAGAGAGATAAGTACTGTTACTAATATCTCAGAAAGCTTTAAACCTTTTGACATAAAAACATCCTCCTAAAAAAACGCACAACCATCTCTAGGAAAGTTGTGCGTAAAACATAAGAATATGATTCAACATACGATTATCATCTTTGTTAATTACACTTTCCTACGCTAGTATCTAGCTAGATCAGGTTCAAAGGGTTTGAGGGTTAACCTCATCTCAGTTCAAAACACCCCTAGTGCGTTTATTATTTTAATTTGTCTTTAATGTATGATTTTTCATGTGGATTGTCAAGTTAATAAAATATATAATAAATTAATATTTTTATATGATGTGTGCTTATGAAAACTCTAAGTCAGTCAATACGTAGTATTAAATATAAAATAGCACAAAGATGATTTAAAATTTCAAATCATCTTTGTGCTATTATTTTTTTGTATTTATGTCCCAAATTCATCGTTATTATAGAATATTGGATGATCTAATGGTTAAATAGTCAATTAGTAATTAATTTAATGCGTCATCAATATCTTTTTTAGTTTGTTCTGTATCATTTGTTTTTTCTTCCTTTTGCTCTTTTAATTTCTCTTCTGCTTTTTTGGCTTTTTCAGCTGATTTTTTTGCAAATTCTTCGTTACTCATAATAAATCCACCCCTAATTGTGTTTTATTGTTTACATACACCTTTTACCCAGTTATGCTAATAATAAACTTTTCTAGGTCTATAGACGTATTTAATGATTTATTAAAGACAAGAATAAGTTCTTCATATATAATAACTTTTGAGGTGAATAGTATGTCTTTTCTTAAGAAACACACCGAGATTATATTTAGTTATATCATCGGTATCGTTTCACTTTTCACAGGACTCATTATATTAATTAACTTACCGCTTATTAAACAATTAAATGGAGATAAGAAGGTAAATACACATGTGTATAATATATGGGAATTCCTGAACGCATTTTTCGCTGAAATAATTAAAGTGATGAGTAGATTTATCGGGAGTTTCCCAATTGTAAGTGCCATAATTATTATATTATTTGGTATCTTTGTAATGTTACTAGGTCATACGTTATTTAGAACAATTAAGTATGATTATGATATTTCAATTTTCTTCTTAGTCATAGGGATAATGTATTTCTTAATTACTCTAGTTCTTATGATGCAAGTATATGGGTTCTTTGGTATCGTATTTATTATTCCGTTCATCATACATATCGGTTATATTGTATATAAAGATGAATTGAATAGTGATAATCGAAAGAGTCATTATATGTGGATTATCGTATCATATGGTATCAGTTACCTTATTACGCAAATTGCATTACATGGTCGTATAGATGCTAATGAAATTGAATCTATTGACATCTTAAGTGTTAATACATTCTTTATTATTATGTGGTTATTAGGACAAATGTCAATTTGGAACTTCTTGTTCTTAAGACGTGCGCTACCGCTTACGAAACAAGAATTAGGTGAAGAAGAACCTGAATTATCAAGAACAAGTAAAGGTAATGTCTCGAATCAAACTAAAGTTCACTTAAAACAACTACAAGATAAGACAACAGAATATGCACGTAAAACAAGAAGAAGTGTTGATTTAGAAAAAATTAGAGTTAAAAGGGATAAATTTAAAGAAAAAGTAAAAAAAATTGTTGATATCCAAGAAGATGATATTCCACATTGGATGAGAAAACCAAAATGGATAAAACCAATGTATGTTGAAATTTTCTGTGGTGTAGTTATTTTCTTCTTTACATTTTTAGAATTTAACAACAGAAACGCATTGTTCTTATCTGGAGAATGGGAATTATCACAAACGCAATATGTGATAGAATGGGTAACATTATTGTTACTTTTATTTATTATCATAGTTTATATTGCTACAACACTTACTTATTTCTTAAGAGGTAAATTTTACTTCTTACAATTATTTATGGGAAGTATCTTATTCTTTAAATTATTAACTGAATTCATTAATATTATGGTTCACGGATTATTATTATCTGTATTTATTACGCCAACTTTATTGCTTATGTTACTAGCAATGATTGTTGCTTATTCATTACAGTTAAGAGATAAACCAAAAGAATAATTAAAAAACATTTAACAAATTAATTTAAACAAATCACACGTGTTATGGGGTGGGTTACAATTCCTTCTTTAATCGATCGAATTGTAAGCCCACTCTTTTTTGTTAGAAAATAGGACATCCTAGCATTCTTTGTTAAAATAATAAATGAATCATTCAATTAGTAATTATATATAATGTAAAATGCATTTACGAATCAGCATAGCAATATGACGGTTGAAGAAATTAAATGTATAAAAGAGAGGTTAGTGTAATAAATGAAGATTGCAACTTTAAATAGAGGTAAAGAATCAAAATATCAAATTCAATATCCATTAATTGATGAAGAAGATATTTATGCCCAAGATCATCTAAAAGAAGGTGATTTATTCAAATTAGTCGATGGAAAAGAACAATATATAGCAACGGCTTATGTAGGTAGACAGCATAAAGGTTTAGGTTGGGTGTTAAGTTATGATCCGTCCGAAGATATTAACACATCGTTTTTTAAACGATTATTTGAAAAAGCTTTAGCAGAACGAGAATATTACTATCACATAGATGGTACGAATGCTTTTAGATTGTTCAATGCTGAAGGTGATGGTGTTGGCGGCTTAACTATCGACAACTATGATGGCCATTTATTAATTCAATGGTATTCGAAAGGTATTTATAAATTTAGGTACCATATTTTAGAAGCTATCAAAATTGTTTTTGAATATCAGTCTATATACGAAAAAATGCGTTTTAAAGATACTGAATACACAGGTGGGTTTGTTGAGGGAGAACAACAAACATTTCCAATTGTAATTGAAGAGAACTTTACGTTTTATAATGTGGATTTAGATGACGGCTTAATGACAGGTATCTTCTTAGACCAAAAAGAAGTAAGAAAGAAATTACGTGATCAATTTTCAGAGGGGCGTCATCTTTTAAATGTGTTCAGCTATACAGGCGCTTTTTCTGTCGTATCAGCAACTAAGGCTAAAACAACGACAAGTGTAGATTTAGCTAATCGTTCAAGAGGACTAACCGAAGAGAATTTTGGGCTTAATGCCATTGATCCTAAATCACAATATATTTATGTCATGGATACATTTGATTTTTATAATTATGCAAATCGACACGGGCATCAATATGACACAATTGTCATTGATCCACCAAGCTTTGCACGAAATAAAAAGAAAACATTTTCAGTACAAAAAGATTACGACAAATTAATTAATGGCGCCTTAGAAGTATTAGCACCAAAAGGGACATTATTATTATGTACCAATTCGAGTGTCTTTTCTTTAAAAGCGTTTAAAAATGTTATTAAAACAACACTAGAAGAAGCTGAAGTTGATTATGAAATCAAAGAAGTGATGGGATTACCTAAAGATTTTAAAACACATCCACATTACAAACCTTCAAAATATTTGAAAGCAATTTTTGTTAATATTGAGCATTAAATAGTTGTATTCTGGGTATAGAGTCTTATTGAAATAAGATTCATGGGAGTGTGAATTAGATGAGCATTAGAAATAAAATGACGAATAGAGTTACAAATACAGTTGGTAATAAAGTATTAAATATTGAAGAAATCAAAGAAAAAAGTAATTTACCTGTGACTCAAAATGAGTTACAACAAAGACGTGCACAAGCAGAAAATCTCGTTAAAAAGAAATCTTTATTATCATCAGGAATGAGTGTAGTACCAATTCCTGGATTGGACTTTGGTGTTGATATAAAATTAATGAGAGATATCATTAGTGATGTCAATAAAATTTATGGACTAGATCATAAACAAGTCAATTCATTGAGTGATGATGTTAGAGAACGAATCATGTCTGCAGCAGCCATTCAAGGTAGTCAATTTATTGGTAAAAAATTAACCAATGCACTTATGAAAGTAGTGATTAAAGATGTAGCGAAACGAACTGCAGCTAAACAAACTAAATGGTTCCCATTTGTAGGACAAGCAGTTTCAGCATCAATTAGTTATTACTTTATGAAAAAATTAGGTCAAGATCATATTGAAAAATGTGAAAAAGTCATCAAAGAGTTACTTTAAGGGATATAATTTGTTAAAAAATTGTAGAAATATACTGAAACCGGTTTTAAACAAATTGAATTTAACTATTGGTTTTGGTAAAGTTAAGGTATAAAAATTTATGTTAGATTGTAAGTATATTGAAGATTCTAACTTATAGAAGGAGAAATAAATTATGGAACAAAAATCATATGTAATTATCGACGAAACAGGAATCCACGCTCGCCCAGCTACAATGTTGGTACAAACAGCTTCAAAATTTGATTCAGATATTCAATTAGAATATAACGGTAAAAAAGTAAACTTAAAATCAATCATGGGTGTTATGAGTTTAGGTGTAGGTAAAGATGCTGAAATTACAATTTATGCTGACGGTAGCGATGAGGCAGATGCAATCGAATCTATCAGTGATGTCTTATCAAAAGAAGGTTTAACTAAGTAATATGTCTAAATTAATTAATGGTATTGCTGCATCTGATGGTGTAGCAATCGCTAAAGCTTACTTAATAGTTGAGCCAGATTTATCTTTCGACAGCAGTGAAACAATCACTGATGTTGAAGGTGAAACTAGCAAATTCAATAACGCTATCGAAGCATCTAAAATTGAATTAACTAAAATAAGAAATAATGCAGAAGTTCAATTAGGCGCTGATAAAGCTGCCATTTTTGATGCGCATTTACTTGTTTTAGATGATCCAGAATTAATTCAACCAATTCAAGATAAAATTAAAAACGACCATGTTAATGCTGCTACAGCATTAAATGAGGTTACAACTCAATTCATTACTATATTTGAATCAATGGATAATGAATACATGAAAGAACGTGCAGCAGACATTAGAGATGTATCTAAACGTGTGTTAGCACATATTCTTGGGGTTGAATTACCAAACCCAAGTATGATTGATGAAAGTGTTGTTATTATTGGTAATGACTTAACACCTTCTGATACTGCACAGTTAAATAAAGAATTCGTTCAAGGGTTTGTAACGAATATTGGTGGTAGAACAAGTCACTCTGCGATTATGAGTCGTTCATTAGAAATCGCAGCTGTAGTTGGTACTAAATCAATCACTAAAGAAGTTAAACAAGGCGATATGATTATCGTTGATGGTTTAACTGGTGATGTTATTATCGATCCTACAGAAGATGAAGTTATCGCTTATCAAAATAAACGTGAACGTTTCTTTGAAGATAAACAAGAATTACAAAAATTACGTGATGCTGATACAGTAACTGTTGATGGTGTTCACGCAGAGTTAGCAGCTAATATTGGTACACCAAATGATTTACCTGGTGTAATTGAAAATGGTGCGCAAGGTATTGGCTTATATCGTACTGAGTTCTTATACATGGGTAGAGATCAATTGCCTACTGAAGAAGAACAATTCGAAGCATACAAAAAAGTATTAGAGACTATGGATGGTAAACGTGTTGTTGTTCGTACATTGGATATCGGTGGCGACAAAGAATTACCATACTTAGATTTACCAGAAGAAATGAATCCATTCTTAGGTTATAGAGCGATTCGTCTTTGCTTAGCGCAACCTGATATTTTCAGACCACAATTACGTGCGTTATTACGTGCTTCTGTTTACGGTAAATTAAATATCATGTTCCCAATGGTAGCTACTATCAAGGAATTCCGCGATGCTAAAGCAATGTTATTAGAAGAAAAAGAGAATCTTCAAAACGAAGGTTATGACGTTTCGGAAGATATTGAGTTAGGTATCATGGTTGAAATTCCAGCTACTGCAGCATTAGCTGATGTCTTTGCTAAAGAAGTAGATTTCTTTAGTATTGGTACAAATGACTTAATCCAATACACATTAGCAGCTGACCGTATGTCAGAACGCGTATCTTATCTATATCAACCATACAATCCTTCAATTTTACGCTTAGTAAAACAAGTCATTGAAGCTTCTCACAAAGAAGGTAAATGGACTGGTATGTGTGGTGAAATGGCAGGAGATGCTACTGCAGTACCATTATTATTAGGTTTAGGTCTAGATGAATTCTCAATGAGTCCAACATCTATTCTTAAAGCTAGAAGACAAATTAATGGTTTAAGTAAAAATGAAATGTCAGAATTAGCGAACCGTGCTATTCATTGTGCAACACAAGAGGAAGTTATGGAATTAGTTAATAACATTTCAAAATAATAATCAAAAGAACCAACTTGAGCAATTTAAATTGCTTTAGTTGGTTCTTTTATATCATTAGTATCTTTTAATTGCTAAGTACTTATTGAATGTCAAAAGCTTGATTAATTTTATCCATATCAACTTGATACATAGGTTCATCGTTCAATAAGATAAATGGCGTCGCAAATGCATCATAATCCATCATTTCTACTCGATATTGATTATTCTTTATATTTTTTTCTGTATAATCTACATGATTTGCTTGAAGATGATTTTTTACAAACGTACAAGGTGGACAATCATCTTGTGTATATATCGTAATATGTGACACTTTGGTCTTCCTTTCTATATGTTAATTTATATTATTCTATCTTATATTTAATTTTATAAAATATCAATGGTGTGAACATTATGTGTCTCTATAAAAAATTTATGTCAAAAATTCAAGCAAAAACATTTAGTTCATCATGATAAGGATTTATAATTTTAAGCATTGTGAAATTACTAAAAAATATAAATACAAGGTGATTATATATGGATTCAGTTGAAATGAGTCGATTACTTACAGGTATGACCTTAGCCGTTCATATCATATTTGCAACGATTGGTGTAGGTATGCCATTAATGTTTGTTATCGCTGAATTTCTTGGTATACGAAACAACGATGCACATTATATTGCATTAGCGAAACGATGGTCGAAAGGATATACCATTACAGTTGCTGTCGGTGTAGTGACGGGAACAATTATTGGTTTGCAATTATCGCTTGTTTGGCCAACATTTATGAAAATGGGCGGTCATGTAATTGCATTACCTCTATTTATGGAAACATTCGCATTCTTTTTTGAAGCTATTTTTCTTAGTATTTATCTTTATACTTGGGAAAGATTTAAAAATAAATGGATTCATTTTGTTATAGGCTTACCTGTAATTATAGGTGGATCATTCTCAGCATTTTTCATAACGTCAGTTAACTCGTTTATGAATACACCAGCTGGTTTTGAAATGAAAAACGGGCGTATGGTTAATGTTCAACCATTAGAAGCAATGTTTAACTCATCATTTATCGTAAGGTCCTTCCATGTTGTTGCAACAGCTGGCATGACAATGGCGTTTATTCTTGCGGCAATTGCTGCATTTAAATTGCTAAAACAGACGCATCCAGAAGATAAAAGATATCATTTAAAAGCATTAAAAATGACGATGATTGTTGGGTTTATTTCAACATTGTTATCGATGTTAGCGGGAGATATGTCAGCTAAGTTTTTACATAAAGTACAACCAGAAAAATTGGCTGCATATGAATGGCATTTTGACACACAATCTCAAGCTAATTTAGTATTTTTTGGTGTTTTAAACGAAAAGACGAATGAAGTATCAGGCGCAATAGAAATCCCAGGAATGTTAAGTTTCTTAGCTGATAATAGTTTGAAGACGACAGTAAAAGGACTTAACGATTTTCCTAAAAATGAATTGCCACCATTAATTGTTCATTATTTCTTTGACTTAATGGTTTCAATGGGCGTATTCTGTTTTGTGATTTCAGGAATTTTTATGTTGATTTTATTAATTAAGAAGTTACGACACTTAACTACACATAAGGTAGTTTTATATAGCATATTACTTACTGGTCCAGCGTCTATGTTAGCAATTGAATTTGGTTGGTTCTTAACGGAAATGGGACGCCAACCATGGATTGTAAGAGGATACTTAAGAGTATCTCAAGCAGCGACTCAAGCTGGTGGTATTACATTAGTGACGATTTTATTTGGTTTATTATATCTTGTACTCATCGTTACATCTGCATATGTGTTACTCAGAATGTTTAGAAACAAACCTGCAATCAATGATGTCAATCAAGTGCTCAAAGAAAGAGGTGATAACAAATGATATATTCATATATAGGTATTACAGTCTTATGGATATTTTTATTTTGTTATATAATCGTAGCCTCAATTGATTTTGGTGCTGGATTCTTCGCATTACATTCTAAACTTACTGGTGAAGAAAAGAAAATCAATCATCTTATTGAAAGATATCTTAGTCCAGTATGGGAAGTTACGAATGTCTTCTTTGTCTTTTTCTTTGTTGGATTTATTGGATTCTTCCCTGATTCCGTTAAATATTTAGGAACGGTTTTACTTGTACCAGGTTCAATTGGTACGATTCTTATTTCAATAAGAAACAGTTTCTATGCCTTTGAGAATTATGGACAAGATACAAAATTACCATGGATTTTTCTATATGGGTTAACTGGTTTACTTATTCCAGCTGCATTAGCAACCGCATTAACAATTTCAGAAGGTGGCTATATTAAAGAGGTAGGGAATCATGTTGATTTAGACTGGGTTCAACTATTACTAAGTCCTTTTGCATGGGCTGTTGTTTTCTTGGCAATTATCTCAGTGTTATATATCTCTTCTGGATTCCTTACATTTTATGCTAATAAAGCAAAGGACCAATCGGCATATCATTTAATGAGACAATGGCATATATTTTGGGGACCACCAATGATTATTATTTCCTTGTTTGTCTTTTTATCACTAAGAGTACAAAACTCAGAGCATTTTAATAATGCTGTCTTTAACTATTGGTGGATGTTCGTGATAAGTTTTATCTTTTTCCTAGTTGCAGGCGCACTAACTATTTTTAAAAGAAATCATGGTTTAGCATTTATAATGGTGATATTGCAAATGTTATTTGCTTTCTTTGGATATGGTATCAGTAAATTACCATATTTATTACATCCATTCGTAAAAATTTCTAGTTCTCATGTAAATGATGAAATGGGTCTAGCATTGGTTATTGCATTTATTTTAGGTTTACTTTTATTAGTTCCATCGTTACTATTATTATTGAGACTATTTGTTTTCGATAAAGATTATGTAGAAGGAAAAAAATAATCAACTATAGTAGAACAAATCATCATTTCGATTTTGCATCAGCTTTTACTATATATTTATTTGAAAAAAGTTGATTTGATCGTTGTTATTTAAATGTGTAATAAGCGGAGGACTATATGGAAAAGGAATACGTAGTAATTGGTTTAGGACGCTTTGGTGGCAGTATTGTTAGAGAGCTTAACGCCTTAGATATGGATGTTATGGCCATTGATAGTGATGAGAACAGAGTTAATGAATATAGTGATATTGCGACGCATGCTGTAGTAGCGGATACTACTGATGAAGCAGTCATGAAAAGTTTGGGAATAAGAAACTTTGACCATGTTATTGTTGCTATCGGTGAAAATATTCAATCTAGTACATTAACAACACTTATTTTAAAAGAATTAGGTGTTAAAAAGGTAACTGCCAAAGCACAAAATGATTATCATGCTAAAATATTAAATAAAATAGGTGCGGATACGGTTGTCCATCCAGAACGTGATATGGGCCGTCGTATTGCACACAATGTGGCTAGTGCGAGTGTGCTCGATTATCTAGAATTAGCAGATGAACACTCTATTGTTGAATTAAAAGCTACTGAAAAAATGACTGGCCAAACAATTATTGATTTAGATATTCGTGCGCAATATGGCATTAATATTATTGCGATTAAAAGAGGTAAGCAGTTTATTGTGTCACCAGATCCAAATTTAAATATTGAAATTGGTGATATCCTAATCATGATTGGTCATGATAATGACTTAGGTCGATTTGAAAAGAATATAGCTAAATAAAAAAAGGTTTAGTCAATGATCTTGGCTAAACCTTTTTTTATAAAGAAATCCCATAAGCCATATCATTAGAATGATAGTTGCTTATGGGATATTTTAATATTATTTCTTTTTATCTTCATTAACTTTCATAATGACAGGTAAGATCATTGGTCTACGAGCTGTTTTTTCAAATAAGTATGGTTGTAAAGTTTCAATAATTGATGATTTAATTTGATGCCATTGAATGTCTTTATTTTGGTTTAATTTAGAAATAACATCAGTTTTAATACGACGTTGAGCATCATAAATTAGTTGACCAGATTCACGCATGTACACAAAGCCACGTGAAATGATATCAGGACCAGAAAGTAATGTGTTTGTGTTGAAGTCAATGCTTACAACAACAATAACTAGGCCTTCTTCAGATAATAATTTACGGTCTCTAATAACAACATTACCGATATCACCAATACCACTACCATCAACAAGTACATTACCTGATGGAATTCTACCTGCTTTACGTGCTGAATCATGAGTTAAAGCAAGTACATCTCCGATATCGAAGATAAAGACGTTATCTTCGTCAACGCCACAATCAACACCAGTTTCACCATGTGCTTTGAGCATACGATACTCACCATGAATAGGTAAGAAGTATTTAGGTTGGATTAAACGTAACATCAATTGTTGATCGCCTTGTGATCCATGTCCAGAAGTATGGATGTTAGAAATTTTACTATGAATAACATCTGCACCAGCTTTATATAAAGCGTTAATTGTACGATTTATACTCTTAGTATTACCTGGAATAGGTGATGAACTAAATACGACAGTATCTTCTGGGATAATCTTGATTTGTTTATGTGTACCATTAGCGATACGAGATAATGCTGCCATTGGTTCACCTTGAGAACCAGTACATAAAATAAGTAATTCATGTTTAGGGATATTATTGATTTTTCCAGGTTCTACAAATGTTTCTGGTGGGGCTTTAATGTATCCGAGCTCCATACCTATTTTAATATTATTTTCCATTGAACGACCAAATGTAACAATTTTTCTATTATGCTTAACTGCTGCTTCAACAGCTTGTTGAACACGATAGATATTCGAAGCAAATGTCGCGAAAATGATACGACCTTTACAATTACGGAAAATTTTATCAACATTTTGTCCTACTTCTCGTTCACTAAGCGTAAAGTCCGGAACTAATGCATTTGTAGAATCAGAAAGCAGACAAAGTACGCCTTCTTCACCTAATTTAGCCATTTTTGCAATATTTGCTGGTTCACCTACAGGTGTGAAATCAAATTTAAAGTCACCAGTATGAACAATTTTACCTTCAGGTGTATCGACAATAACACCATAGGCTTCAGGGATACTGTGTGTTGTTAGATAGAATGATATTTCAAAGTGTTTGGATTTAATCACACTATCCTCATTAATTTCGTTTAATTGAGCGGTACGTAATAAATTATGTTCTTCTAATTTGTTTCTAATCAAACCTAAAGCTAATGGACCACCGTAAATAGGTACATTAATTTGCTTTAATAGGAAGGGCACACCACCTATATGATCTTCGTGTCCATGAGTGATAAACAGACCAACGATTTTATCTTGGTTCTGTTCTAAGTAAGTGTAATCAGGAATTACATAATCAATTCCTAGTAGATTATCATCTGGGAATTTAATCCCTGCATCAATAATCACGATTTCATTTTTGTACTCGATAGCATATGTGTTTTTACCTACTTCACCTAAACCACCAAGTGCATATACACCTACTTCATTTTGATGTAATTGCTTCATTATTCAGCATTCTCCACATTAAAATGATCTGAATGTTCTTTTTCGTAATCTAAATGTGCGCCCTCTAATTTAGTGATAAATTCGATATTAAAATTACGGTCTTTTAAATAACGTCTTACTTGTTCTTCAGTTTGTGCTTCAACATAAATCGTTTGCGTATTTTCACGCACGATTACTTCATCTTTATTATGTTGATAGAATACTTTAAATACTGCCATTGATATAATTCCTCCTAAGGATTGTTTTTAATATTTATTCAAGTCCCGTGGTTGATAGCTCGGGTTATTAAAGATAGAAATCAGATTTTGTCTTTGATATTGTTCTTCAATAAAAGTATGTGTATTTAAATTTAATAATAGACATACTAGCTAATCTAAATAAATATATAACTATAATTATTTAATTTCACTGCCGAGTATGTTTTCCAGGGAAATCATGTCGTTCAAATTTTGAAAAATAGGATTAATTCACTAAGATTTCAGTTAATGTATATTTTACATGATGTACTAAAAGAAATAAAGCAGTTTTATCATTAAGTGAGCGAACAGACACATATAATAGTAAGAACTTTTAATCTGTATTTAGAATAGAGAAAAACAATATTTAACTTTAGTCGCAGTATCGAAATTATTTACACGTTGATGTAACACCACGATGGTGATTGAATTCATCATCTGGGAGGGTTTCAACGATTTCATTTACATATCGGGAAATATCGTTTTTAGGGATAAGGATTGAAATTTCCATTGGTAGTGTAAGTTGAGACATGTTATAATCTTTATACATAAGGCACCTCGTTGATTTAGTTTATTGGTATTTATTAAATTATACGAAAGGGCCATATTTTTTTGTATTTTAATGTAAAATAACACATTAATACGTAGTATTGTTGACGAGACTCCTGAGGGAGCAGTGCCAGTCGAAGACCGAGGCTGAGACGGCACCCTAGGTAGGGACCCAACACAAAGAAACTGATTTAATCAGTTTCTACAAGTGATGCAAGTTGGGCATAGCGAAGTCATACAAAACGAAGTATTGAATATAAAAAGAAGCACAAAGGTGATTTGCAATTTCAAATCATCTTTGTGCTATTATTTTTGGGATTTATGTCCTAGACTCTTAAATCAAATTATGCTTCTACTGCATCTGGATGCGGTGCTAATGGATTAGCATCATCAATATGATCATAGAACATAATACCATTTAAATGATCAATTTCGTGTTGGAAAATGATAGCAGGATAGCCTTTTAAACGTAATTTAACGTCATTACCATCGATATCTTGAGCTTTAATTGTAACTCTATTATGACGATGAACTAAACCTGGGATATTTTCGTCTACACTTAGACAACCTTCACCAGTTGGTAAATAGGCTTCTTGAACACTGTAACTCATCACTTTTGGATTAACTAGCATGTAATCATAAGATTTTCCATTTCCGTCATCTGGTAAATACACGGCAATCATTCTTTTTGATACATTAATTTGTGGTGCAGCTAAACCTACACCTGAGCGTAAACCATATTTTTTAGCGATGTCGTCATCTTGACTATTGATTAAAAACTCTCGCATAGCTTTTAATGTTTCTTTATCTTCATTTGATAAAGGAAAACTTAATTCTTGAGCTTTTTCACGAAGTGTAGGATGACCATCTCTTATTATATCTTTCATTGTTATCATGTCTGACACCTTCCTTAACTACAAATATACCAAATATAATAGGTAGAAGTACATTGAAGTAAATTAGATTATTAGTAGAAAATGAAAATAAAAGTTAAAATAAGAATACACATGACATATTATGTGTTTAGAAAGTGACATTAAAAATTGAATAGAAAGATACGTCAACCTGATATATGTGTGAATTATAAGAGGTCGGGACAAAAGCGTTTAGGATTTGAGCAGAACCGAACGATGATAAAGAACTACTTCCTTATTCATAGGTTAGTAGTTCTTACAAACTCAATAGTTGAGTTTGTTCATTTGAATGGTTTTCCAAATTTTGTCGGATCGTGAGCGTTTGCCCAACTTGCATTATTTGCAGAAATTGGAATACCAATTTCTCTATGTTGGTTCCCTTCTGCCGATAATCCTGCTTTTGGGACGCCGTTAATCGGTTTCCCAGAAGCACAAAAACTTTATGTCTCAACCTCTAATGATTAGTAATTAAACAGAGATCAGACGCTTATCCAATTTCATTGATTTATGAGAGAGATTTATTTATGATAACAAGCGTACAACTTTGAGGAGGATACAGAAATGAAATTAAACAAAACAATAGCGGTTGTTGCAACATCGGCAGTGTTATTAGCTGGATGTACAACAGATAAAAAAGAAATTAAAGCATATGATGAACAAGTCCAAAATGCTTTTGATAAAGAGAAACCAGTTGCAAATGTGAGTAAAAAAATTAATAAATTAGAAGAAGAAAAACAAAAGTTATTTAAAAAGGCTAACGAGAAAGACCAACAAACAAGAGAAAAAGCAGCGGATGACATTGTTGAAAATGTAGAAAAACGTGAAAAGGAATTTAAGAAAGAAGAAAAGGCGTTAGACGATTCTGAAAAAGAATTTAAAAAGGCAGAATCACATATCGATAATATCGATAATAAAGATAAGAAAAAAGAAGTTGAAGAATTAGATAAAGCAATTAAAGATAAATATAAATCACATAGCGATTATGCAAAGGCTTACAAAAAAGCGCTTGGAAAAGAAAAATCACTGTTTAGTTTCATCAATAAAGATGGTGCAACACAAGACCAAGTAGATGAAAAATCAAAAGAATTAGGCAATGCATATAAAGACATGAACAAGAAGTTTAAAGCGTATTCAAAAGCGATGAATAAGGTAAATAAGGAAAAGCAAGATGTAGATCAATTAAAATAATTCCTTGACTGATACAGATGTGAAGAATGTAGTAGTACAGTTCTTGTGTCTGTATCTTTTTTTATGAAACAGAACTTTATGAAATCGTTTAACAGGCTTATTTATTTGTGATACAATTGTTATGGATAAAATGAATTTCTATTTATATATGGGAAAGGTATGGTGAATTGAATGGCTCCTAAGTTACAAGCCCAATTCGATGCAGTAAAAGTACTAAATGACACACAGTCGAAATTTGAAATGGTTCAAATTTTAGACGTAGATGGCAACGTTGTAAATGAAGACTTAGTACCTGATTTAACAGATGAAGAATTAGTAGAATTAATGGAAAGAATGGTATGGACACGTATTCTTGATCAACGCTCTATTTCTTTAAATAGACAAGGTCGTTTAGGTTTCTATGCACCAACAGCTGGACAAGAAGCATCACAATTAGCATCTCAATATGCGTTAGAAAAAGAAGATTTTATTCTTCCTGGTTATCGTGATGTGCCACAAATTATTTGGCATGGTTTACCTTTAACTGAAGCATTCTTATTCTCAAGAGGCCACTTTAAAGGTAACCAATTCCCTGAGGGTGTGAATGCACTGAGTCCACAAATCATTATCGGTGCACAGTATGTTCAAACAGCAGGTGTTGCGTTTGGTCTTAAAAAACGAGGCAAAAATGCAGTTGCAATTACTTATACTGGTGATGGTGGTTCATCTCAAGGTGACTTCTATGAAGGTATTAACTTTGCTTCAGCATATAAAGCACCAGCAATTTTTGTTATTCAAAATAACAACTACGCGATTTCAACACCACGTAGTAAACAAACTGCAGCAACTTCATTAGCTCAAAAAGCAATTGCTGTTGGTATCCCTGGTATCCAAGTTGATGGTATGGATGCATTAGCAGTATATCAAGCTACTAAAGAAGCTCGTGAACGTGCAGTTGCAGGTGAAGGCCCAACATTAATCGAAACAATGACATATCGTTACGGACCACATACTATGGCTGGTGACGACCCTACACGTTACAGAACTTCAGATGAAGACGCAGAATGGGAGAAAAAAGATCCATTAGTTCGTTTCAGAAAATTCTTAGAAAATAAAGGTCTTTGGAATGAAGACAAAGAAAATGAAGTTATTGAACGTGCTAAATCAGACATCAAAGCAGCTATTAAAGAGGCCGACAAAACAGAAAAACAAACTGTTACTTCTCTAATGGAAATTATGTATGAAGAAATGCCTCAAAATTTAGAAGAACAATATGAAATTTACAAAGAGAAGGAGTCGAAGTAAGCCATGGCACAAATGACAATGGTTCAAGCGATTAATGATGCGCTTAAAACTGAACTTAAAAATGACGAAGACGTTTTAGTTTTCGGTGAAGACGTTGGTGTTAACGGCGGTGTATTCCGTGTTACTGAAGGTTTACAAAAAGAATTTGGTGAAGATCGTGTATTCGATACACCACTTGCAGAATCAGGAATTGGTGGCTTAGCTTTAGGTTTAGCTGTTGAAGGTTTCCGTCCTGTAATGGAAATCCAATTCTTAGGATTCGTATTTGAAGTATTTGACTCAGTAGCTGGACAAATTGCACGTACTCGTTTCCGTTCAGGTGGTTCTAAAACTGCACCTGTAACTATTCGTAGCCCATTTGGTGGCGGTGTGCATACACCAGAATTGCACGCAGATAATTTAGAAGGTATTTTAGCTCAATCTCCTGGTTTGAAAGTGGTTATCCCATCAGGCCCATATGATGCTAAAGGATTATTAATTTCTTCAATTAGAAGTAATGATCCAGTTGTATATTTAGAGCATATGAAATTATATCGTTCATTCAGAGAAGAAGTTCCTGAAGAAGAATACACAATTGATATTGGAAAAGCTAATGTGAAAAAAGAGGGTAATGACATTACTTTAATCGCATACGGTGCAATGGTACAAGAATCATTAAAAGCAGCTGAAGAATTAGAAAAAGAAGGTTATTCAGTTGAAGTGATTGATTTACGTACAGTTCAACCAATTGATATCGATACATTAGTTGCTTCAGTTGAAAAAACGAACAGAGCTGTAGTCGTTCAAGAAGCTCAACGTCAAGCAGGTGTTGGTGCACAAGTTGCAGCTGAATTAGCTGAACGTACAATTCTTTCATTAGAAGCACCTATTGCACGTGTAGCAGCAGCAGATACAGTATATCCATTTACTCAAGCTGAAAATGTTTGGTTACCAAACAAAAATGATATTGTAGAAAAAGCAAAAGCAACTTTAGAGTTTTAATCTTTAAATAAAGTTTAAATTAAAAAGTGATTTCTTTATTAAGAAAATCTTAGGAGGAAAAAGACCGTGGCATTTGAATTTAGATTACCCGACATCGGGGAAGGTATCCACGAAGGTGAAATTGTAAAATGGTTTGTAAAAGCTGGAGATACAATTGAAGAAGATGATGTCTTAGCAGAAGTCCAAAATGACAAATCTGTTGTAGAAATCCCTTCACCAGTAAGTGGTACAGTTGAAGAAGTATTAGTAGATGAGGGTACAGTAGCAGTTGTCGGTGACATTATTGTTAAAATTGATGCACCAGATGCTGAAGAAATGCAATTCAAAGGTAATCACAGTGATGATTCATCAAGTGAAGAACCAAAAGAAGAAGCAGCAAAAGAAGAAAGTG
Organism: Staphylococcus sp. KUGN1; assembly: GCF_045984185.1. Lineage (NCBI taxonomy): Bacteria > Bacillati > Bacillota > Bacilli > Caryophanales > Staphylococcaceae > Staphylococcus > Staphylococcus sp. KUGN1. The sequence continues at coordinate 486,604 of NZ_JBJQIL010000001.1, forward strand.
CTTCATCACAAGAAAGTCAACCTGCAGCAAACACTCAAGATGCTGAAGTTGATGAAAATAGAACAATTAAAGCAATGCCTTCAGTACGTAAATATGCACGTGACAATGGCGTGAATATTAAAGCAGTTGCTGGTTCTGGTAAAAATGGTCGAATCATAAAAGAAGATATTGACGCACACTTAAACGGTGGCGCTACTCAAGCAACATCTAATGAAAGTGCAGCAAGTACTTCTGAAGAGACTACAACTACAGCAGCAACTCAATCATCAGTACCAGAAGGCGACTTCCCAGAAACAACTGAAAAAATCCCAGCTATGCGTAAAGCAATTGCCAAAGCAATGGTTAATTCTAAACACACAGCACCACATGTTACATTAATGGATGAAATTGATGTTCAACAATTATGGGATCACCGTAAGAAATTCAAAGAAATCGCAGCTGAACAAGGTACAAAACTTACTTTCTTACCATATGTAGTGAAAGCACTTGTTTCTGCACTTAAAAAATATCCAGCACTTAATACATCATTTAATGAAGAAGCTGGAGAGATTGTACACAAACACTATTGGAACATTGGTATCGCTGCAGATACAGACAGAGGTTTATTAGTGCCTGTTGTTAAACATGCAGATCGTAAATCAATCTTCCAAATCTCAGATGAAATTAACGAACTTGCTGTAAAAGCACGTGATGGTAAATTAACATCTGATGAAATGAAAGGTGCAACATGTACAATCAGTAATATCGGTTCAGCTGGTGGACAATGGTTCACTCCAGTTATTAATCACCCAGAAGTAGCTATCTTAGGAATTGGGCGTATCGCTCAAAAACCGATTGTTAAAGATGGAGAAATTGTAGCTGCTCCAGTTCTTGCATTATCATTAAGCTTTGACCACAGACAAATTGATGGTGCAACTGGACAAAATGCTATGAATCACATCAAGCGTTTATTAAATAATCCAGAATTATTATTAATGGAGGGGTAAAAAGATGGTAGTTGGAGATTTCCCAATTGAAACAGATACTATTGTAATCGGAGCAGGTCCTGGAGGTTATGTTGCAGCAATTCGTGCAGCGCAACTTGGACAAAAAGTAACAATCGTTGAGAAAGGTAATTTAGGTGGCGTTTGCTTAAACGTTGGTTGTATTCCTTCAAAAGCTTTATTACACGCATCTCATCGTTTTGTTGAAGCACAACATTCAGAAAACTTAGGGGTAATTGCTGAAAGTGTTTCTTTAAACTATGAAAAAGTTCAAGAGTTCAAATCATCAGTTGTTAATAAATTAACTGGTGGGGTTGAAGGATTATTAAAAGGTAATAAAGTTGAAATCGTTAAAGGCGAAGCTTACTTTGTTGATAACAATAGCTTACGCGTAATGGACGAAAAGAGTGCTCAAACTTACAATTTCAAAAATGCAATTATTGCAACTGGTTCTAGACCAATTGAAATTCCTAATTTTGAATTTGGTAACCGTGTTATCGATTCAACAGGTGCATTAAACTTACAAGAAGTACCTGGTAAATTAGTAGTAGTTGGTGGCGGTTATATCGGTTCAGAACTTGGTACTGCATTTGCTAACTTTGGTTCTGAAGTGACTATTCTTGAAGGTGCTAAAGATATCTTAGGTGGCTTTGAGAAACAAATGACTCAACCAGTTAAAAAAGGCATGAAAGAAAAAGGTATCGAAATCGTTACTGAAGCAATGGCTAAATCAGCTGAAGAAACTGAAAATGGCGTAAAAGTTACTTATGAAGCTAAAGGTGAAGAGCAAACTATCGAAGCGGATTATGTATTAGTAACTGTAGGTCGTCGTCCAAATACTGATGAATTAGGCTTAGAAGAATTAGGTCTTAAATTTGGTGAACGCGGATTAATCGAAGTTGATAAACAAAGCCGTACTTCAATCAATAATATCTATGCAATTGGTGATATCGTTCCAGGATTACCTCTTGCTCATAAAGCAAGCTATGAAGCAAAAGTAGCTGCAGAAGCTATTGATGGACAAGCAGCAGAAGTTGATTACATTGGTATGCCTGCAGTATGCTTCACTGAACCAGAATTAGCTCAAGTAGGTTATACTGAAGCTCAAGCGAAAGAAGAAGGTTTATCAATTAAAGCTTCTAAATTCCCTTATGCAGCTAACGGCCGTGCATTATCATTAGATGATACAAACGGTTTCGTTAAATTAATTACACTTAAAGAAGATGACACATTAATTGGTGCTCAAGTAGTAGGTACTGGCGCTTCAGATATTATTTCTGAATTAGGTTTAGCAATCGAATCAGGTATGAATGCTGAAGATATTGCATTAACTGTACATGCTCACCCAACTTTAGGTGAAATGTCTATGGAAGCAGCTGAAAAAGCAATTGGCTACCCAATCCATACTATGTAATTTAACATGACGTTAAATTAAACTGGCAACAGTACTTGTTGCCAGTTTTTTTGTTGTTTTATTACAATAAAGTTAATGATACTCACTTATGAATATTAGTCTATATGGGCTTATCATTGATAAACGATTTGTCAGTTTAAATCATCTCAGATACACTAATTCTGTAATCTAATTAAACTATAGGAGTGAATCAACTTGGAATATCAATACCCATTAGATTTAGATTGGACAAATGACGAAATGATGGATGTCATTCATTTCTTTAATAAAATTGAGAACTATTATGAATCATCAGTTAAAGGTGAAGCAGTTAAAAAAGCTTATCAAAATTTCAAACAAATTGTGCCTGGTAAAGCTGAAGAGAAGCAACTTTTTAAAGAATTTGAAAAAAGTAGTGGTTATAATAGCTATAAGGTAGTCCAAGAGGTAAATAAGAACCCTGATCAACAAGTTTTTTCTGCAAAATCTTAAGTAAAACTGACTAAACAAAAAGCAAAATGTTATGAATATAAAATGTTTGTCTTAAAACAATAAAAAGTATTGATTGTAGAGCTATATTTTGGTATTTTTATTAAGCGTTAAACAAAATGTTTGATAAAAGTAAACTTAATATAGCTCTTTTTAGGTGGTTTCATTATGGAAATAGGATATAAATTAAAAAATCTGAGAAAAATTAAAAATTTAACACAAGAGGAATTGGCAGAAAGAACAGATCTATCTAAAGGATACATATCCCAGATTGAAAGTCAAAATGCATCGCCTAGTATGGAAACATTTCTAAATATCTTAGAGGTTCTAGGAACATCGGCTAGTGATTTCTTTAAAGAAACAGAACAACAAAAAGTCATTTATAAAAAAGAAGAGCAAGTCATCTATGATGAATACGATAGAGGCTATATTCTAAATTGGCTAGTTACTAAATCTAATGAATTTGAGATGGAACCACTACTTTTAACATTGAAACCAGGTGCATCGTATAAAACATTTAACCCTTCAGAATCGGATACATTCGTTTATTGTTTACAAGGACAAGTGACATTGCAATTAGGTAATGTTTGTTATCATGCCAGTAAAGAAGATGTGTTTTACTTTAAAGCAAATGATGATCATCGTCTTTTTAATGAAGGAAAGCAGGAAGTGAAAATATTAATTGTTGCAACAGCATCATATTTATAAGGAGTTGTGAATATTGGCACCATTATTATCGTTTAAAGGCGTAAGCAAAGGATATGATGACGTTCAAATATTAAATGAAATTGATATAGACATAGAATCAGGTCATTTTTATACATTATTAGGACCTTCAGGTTGTGGTAAAACAACCATTTTAAAATTAATTGCCGGCTTTGAGTATCCTGACCAAGGAGAAGTGATTTATCAAAATAAGCCAATTGGAAAATTACCCCCAAACAAACGTAAAGTAAATACCGTTTTCCAAGATTATGCCTTGTTTCCTCATCTTAATGTGTTCGAGAACATCGCCTACGGTTTGAAATTAAAGAAAATGAGTAAAAACGCTATTAAAGCAAAGGTAGAAGAAGCACTTCGACTTGTTAAGCTATCAGGTTATGAAGACCGTAATATTAATGGCATGAGTGGTGGTCAAAAACAGCGTGTAGCTATCGCTAGAGCCATTGTTAATGAACCAGAAATTCTATTACTAGATGAGTCTCTCTCAGCTTTAGATTTAAAATTAAGAACTGAAATGCAATATGAACTAAGAGAATTACAATCACGTTTAGGAATTACATTTATTTTTGTTACACATGATCAAGAAGAAGCACTAGCTTTAAGTGATTATATTTTTGTTATGAAAGATGGTAAAATTCAACAATTTGGAACACCAAACGATATTTATGACGAGCCAGTCAACCGTTTCGTAGCTGATTTTATTGGAGAATCTAATATTGTAGAAAGTCGAATGGTAGAAGATTATGTTGTAAATATTTATGGTCAAGATTTTGATTGTGTAGATATGGGGATACCTGCAAATAAAAAAGTAGAAGTTGTGATTCGTCCTGAAGATATTTCATTGATTGAAGCAGATAAAGGTTTGTTCCAAGTAAAAGTAGATTCTATGCTCTTTAGAGGTGTACATTACGAAATTTGTGTGGTTGATCGAAAGGGATATGAATGGGTTATCCAATCAACACGTAAAGCTGAAGTAGGTAGTGAAGTTGGCTTATACTTTGAGCCAGAAGCAATTCACATCATGGTACCAGGTGAAACAGAAGAAGAGTTTGATAAACGAATTGAAAGTTATGAGGATGTTGAAAATGCGTAATACTAATCGTTTATTGCTCATTCCATACTTGATTTGGATGGTACTATTCATAATTATTCCAGTAGTATTGCTTGTTTATTATTCTTTTTTAGATAATCAAGGTCATTTTAGCTTAACTAACTATGAAAATATTTTTACATTGAGTTATTTAAAAATGTTTGCTGATTCTATCTTATTTGCTGTGATTATTACGCTTGTCACGTTATTGATAAGTTATCCAGCAGCTTATTATATCGCTCAATCTAAATATCAGAATTTACTATTGATGATTATGATTATTCCTACATGGATTAACTTATTATTAAAAACATATGCATTTATTGGTTTGTTAAGTCATGATGGATTAATCAATCAATTATTTAACATCTTTAATCTATCTCCAATTAATATGTTATTTACAGCAGGCGCATTCATAGTAGTATCAAGTTATATCTATATACCATTTATGATATTACCAATCTTTAATAGTATGAAAGCAATCCCTAATAATTTACTACAAGCATCAAGTGATTTAGGCGCTAATCCTCTGACAACATTTGGTAAAGTGATTGTGCCACTAACGAGGGAAGGCGTTATGACTGGTGTTCAAGTGACCTTTATACCTGCATTATCACTATTCATGATTACGCGTTTAATCGCTGGTAATAAAGTAATCAATATTGGTACAGCTATCGAAGAACAATTCTTAACTATTCAAAATTATGGTATGGGTTCAACAATAGCGTTATTCCTAATCATTTTTATGGCATTTATTTTAATTATGACAAAATCAAAATCTAATCATAGGAAAGGGTGAGTCGTGTGAAATGGTATGGCAAGCTATATATAGGTATATTAATAGCTGTATTATATATACCTATATTATTTTTAATGGTATATTCGTTTAATTCAGCAGGTAATATGGTTAATTTTGAACATTTCACACTAGAACATTATCAAACCTTATTCCAAAATGATAAATTAATGTCAGTCATATTTAATACTGTTGCCGTCGCATTAATAGCAGCAGCAATTTCTACATTGATTGGAACATTTGGTGCGATTGCAATATATCATTTGAGACATAAACAGTTTAAAGTCACGTTATTAACGCTCAATAATGTGCTTATGGTATCTTCAGATGTTGTTATTGGTGCATCATTTTTAATTATGTTTACTGCAATTGGTCATTTTACAGGATTAGGCCTTGGATTTTGGACAGTGTTAGCATCTCATATCGCATTTTGTATTCCAATTGTTGTTATTGTTGTATTGCCACAATTATATGAAATGAATGATAGCATGTTGAATGCTGCTAGAGACTTAGGTGCTACAGAATCGCAATTATTAAGTAGTGTGGTTATACCGAATATTATGCCAGCGATCATCGGTGGTTTCTTTATGGCATTAACTTATTCACTAGATGATTTTACAGTGAGTTTCTTCGTAACAGGTAATGGATTCAGTGTATTATCCGTAGAAGTTTATGCAATGGCTAGAAAAGGTATAAGCATGGAAATTAATGCAATTTCAACAATTTTATTCGGTGTAATCGTGGTAGGTGTTATTGGTTACTATGCAATTCAACACCTCGTTCAACGTAAAAAGCATCCGAAACGAGGTGTCAATACATGAAACGATTTTTACAATTGATTTTGGTGTCAATTATTGTCGGTGTTTTATGTTTAGGTATAAGTCAATGGTTTAAATCGAAAGAAAATACAGACACTAATCAAAAAATTTATGTCTATAATTGGGGAGAATATATTGACCCAAGCCTCATTAAAAAGTTTGAAAAAGAAACAGGTATCCAAGTGGTTTATGAAACATTTGATTCGAATGAAGCTATGGAAGCTAAAATTCGTAATGGAGGCACACATTATGATGTCGCTTTTCCAAGCGAATATACAGTGCAAAAATTAAAACGTGCACATTTATTAGAACCATTAGATCATAAGAAAATCCCTAATATTAAAAATTTAGATTCAGATTATATGAATATGCCATATGACCGACATAATCAATATTCATTGCCATATTTCTTTGGAACAGTTGGAATATTATATAATAAAGATAAGTACCCTAATGAGTCATTTAATAGTTGGCAAGACTTGTATAAATCTAAATATAAAAATGAAGTATTATTAGTTGATGGTGCTCGAGAAATAATAGGTTTGGGACTTAATAAATTAGGATATAGTTTGAATGATAAAAATCCACAACATATCAAAAAAGCGGAATCTGATTTACATCATTTAGCGCCACAAGTCAGAGGAGTTGTAGGTGATGAAATCACAATGATGCTTGAACAAAACGAAGGAAGTATAGCAGTTGTATGGAGTGGAGTCGCAGCACCATTAGTTCAAGAAGGTGACAAATACAATTATGTTATTCCAAAAGAAGGATCAAATTTATGGTTTGATAATATGGTAATACCTAAAACGGCACAAAATAAAGAAGGCGCATATCGCTTTATGAATTTTCTTCTAGATGAAAAAAATAATAAGCAGAATACTGAATGGGTAGGTTATGCTACACCAAATAAAGAAGCAAGAAAGATGTTACCAAAAGATATTAGAAACGATCATCGATTTTATCCAACTAAAAAAGAACAACAAAGATTGGAAGTATATCAAGATTTAGGTCAAGATACTTTAAGTGATTATAACGAAAGTTTTTTAAATTTTAAAATGTCGTTAAAGTAAAATGAAAATGGTAGTTATTTTTTGTTATATTCGATATAATAACTTGATAAGTAAAGTAAGGAGTTGTAACGAATGACAGGAGAGCAATATACTCAAATTAAACGTCCAGTCAGTCGACTAACAGAAAAGGTTTTAGGGTGGCTTAGTTGGGTATTCTTATTAATTTTGACAATAGTCACGATGTTTATAGCTTTAGTGTCATTTAGTAATGATACATCTATTGCTAACTTAGAGAATACATTAAATAATAATGATCTTATTCAACAAGTATTAGCAAATAATAGCTTAAGTACTACACAATTTGTGATATGGTTACAAAATGGTGTTTGGGCTATTATAGTGTATTTCATCGTTTGTTTATTGATTTCATTTTTAGCTTTAATTTCTATGAACATTAGAATTCTATCTGGTTTCTTATTCTTGTTATCTGCAATCATCACGATACCTTTAGTATTACTTGTAGTAACATTAATTATTCCAATTTTATTCTTCATCATTGCTATTATGATGTTTGTTAGAAAGAATAAGGTTGAAACAGTACCGAGCTATTATAATGGTGGATATGGTTATCAACCATATGAGGAAATGCCAGAACAAGAAGCTCATGCGCATCATAATGAAACTGAAAGTGAACCAGTTGAAGAGCCACAACAGCGTAGACGTCCATCACGTCGTAGCATGGAGCGTAAAGAACAAGCATTTGACACAACAACAGGTTCAACAGATCAAATACAAAACGAACAAGAATCATATGATGATAAATATGAACAGTTCCCTAAACGTGCTGTAGAAAGTGAATATCGTTCAGATGATAGTGAGCACGATGAAGAACCGACAATATTATCACGTCAAGCAAAATATAATAAAAAGTCATCTTCAGATAAGGCTTCTACAAATAATCAAGATGTATATCATGAGCAAGATGATGTAGAGTCATCTAATCAATATAATGAAGAACCTCAAGTTGATCCTAAAGAGCTTAAAGCGCAACGCAAACGAGAAAAAGCTGAAATTCGTGCTAAGAAGAAAGAAAAGCGTAAAGCATATAATCAACGTATGAAAGAAAAACGTAAGAATCAACCGAGTGCGGTTAGTCAAAGAAGAATGAACTATGAAGAACGTCGTCAAATGTTTGGTGATACGGAAAAAGATATGAGAGATCAAGTGAAACAAGATCATCAAAAAATTGACGAAAATGACAATCAAAAATAATTAATTACAATACCAAAAGTGATAATTAACATTCACTTTTGGTATTTTTTGTTATAAATAGATTTTTATGATATTGAATAGCATGTAAAGATAGTTTTTAGTATGATTAATGTAAGAGTTAAAGGAGGTACTGTAATGAAAAGAAAAACTGAATTGATATTAGCATGGATAGCAAATGGTTTAAGTAGTTTATATTTACTATTTGTAATCATAGGTTATTTTGCGATGAAATCAGGAAGTGGTGCATCTCAAAATAAGGAAATGGTTAATCAAATGATGGGCGGAAATCAAGAAATGTCGATGGAGATGCTTACTGCTTCGATCGCCTTATCTATGGGTGTGCTTGCATTTTCTACTATTTTAGGTATTGTTGGTGCATTAACAGTAAAAGGCAGACATAAATTGGGAGCCAGTTTATTAATTGCTGCAGCAGTGGTTGGTATTATGGCAACGAATATCATAGCTATGATTTTATGGTTCATTGCAGGTATTATGCTATTAACAAAATCTAATCAACAGAGACCTAAAACTGACCATGCTGTAAATAATCATCAAGAGGATATTTATAAGAAAGATGAGTGGGATCCTGAAAAAGAATTAAAAGAACATCAACAAAAGGACAAACCATATACCTATTAATAAATTTATACAAGTATCATGATATATCAAAAACCGGTTGAAATGCTAAGGCATTCAACCGGTTTTTATTAAAGTTATGATTTTACAATTCTTGGAACGTCTGGATAATGAGGTAGACATTCAAGATACTTAAAATAATGATAAGTGACCATGAAATAATATTAACCCATGTTTTATTAATAAATGGTCCCATTAACTTTTTATTACTAGTTGCTAATTGCAGTGGTATTAAACTAAAAGGTAACGCTATACTTAAAAATACTTGTGAGAATACTAATAATTGTTCAATTTTGGCGGCATTACCATTAAAGATGATTAAGCATATAATAACGGGAATAACAGCTAAAGAACGTGTGATGAGACGACGGAGCCAATTAGGTATACGTAATCTCAAGAAACCTTCCATTAAAATCTGACCTGCTAATGTCCCTGTAATTGTTGAGTTTTGTCCTGAAGCAAGTAAAGCAACTGCAAATAAGGTACTCATGACACCACCTAATGTTGCACCTAATAATGGTTGTGTTTTTAAAGCGTGGTATAAATCATAAAATCCACCTAATTCATCAGTGTTAGTACCGAAGAAAAGTGCTGCCCCCAGTGTTAATAGCAAGCAATTAACTACAAATGCAACGGATAATTGGATGTTGGAGTCAATCGTTGCATATTTAATGGCTTGTGCTTTATCTTCATTGTTATTTCTATCATATTTCCGAGATTGAACAATAGAAGAATGTAAATATAGATTGTGTGGCATAATAGTTGCCCCTACGATACCTAAAGCAATATATAAGATACCTTGATTCGTAATGATTTCAGTATGTGGTACAAAGCCATTTAATAAATTCAATATATTAGGTGAAGAAATATAAACTTCAAAGGTGAAAATGGCTAAAACTGTAAATATAAGTGTACCTACTATGGCTTCTATTTTTCTAAATCCAAATTTCATAATAAATAATAATAAAAATACATCACATACTGTAATTAAAGCGCCAACTATCAATGGAATATTAAATAGTAAATTAAGTGAAATTGCACTACCAATAACTTCGGCAATATCTATAGCAATGATAGCTAATTCTGCGATTATCCAGAAAATAATCGCGATGGGTTTAGATAAAAAATGTCGCGTCATTTGAGCTAAATCTTTACCCGTAGCAATTCCCAATCTTACTGTCATACTTTGTAATAACATTGCAGCTAAACTAGAAATTAGTATTACAAATAGGAGGGTATATCCAAATTGTGCGCCACCTTGCATAGAAGTTATCCAGTTACCTGGATCCATATATCCCACAGCGACTAATAATCCAGGTCCTAAGAAAGCCAAAAGTTTTTGACTTGAATTACTTTTATAGTCAAAATCAATCGTATTATTAATTTCGTCTAAGCTTTTTTGATGTTCTTGGTCGACTGATTGCTTATTCATAAACAAAAATCACCTCTAACTTAAAATATATTGATATATTAACCTAATGTTATTTTTAGGTCAACCTAAAAATATTTTACGAAACAAAAAACCTGGACATGAGTGAATGTCGCAGGTTCAAATATCGTGAAACTCTTTTGACTTAAGCAGAATAGAATTTTAAGAATTGATCAAATGTTTCTTCAACAAATTGAATAAAAGCTTTATCAGTTTTTAACCTTTGGTCATCTGGTGTAATAGATCTAGCTACGAAGAATTCACCTTTTTTAACATTTTTGACACGATCAATGGCTTCGTGTAATTGCACATCAGTACAGTCTTTGATAAGCGTCTTTTCAGACTTCATATGATCAAGACAAATGCTATAATCTGACGGTAGGTTTCTTAACGTATCAAAATGTTTATCAAATATTTTAACTCGTTCAGCCTTATCTTTTGCTTCGTGCATGACACCAAACATTATAAATAATTGGTCTCTAAATAAGCCGATTTGGAAATGAGGTAACATTTTGTAGCCGCGTTTATTTAGAGCAAATGCAACCCACGTATCTTTAGGTGGATTGACACTTCTTCTAGCATGTTTTGCCACGTGAGGATAAAATGTTTCACCTGTTTGAGTTGTAAAGTATTCAGTGAAATACTCTCCTAATTGATGCAATTGCGGTCTAACATGCTCATTGAGTGCTTCCATTCTAGCATCTAGGCCATCCACATCAAAGGCTTCAAAATTTTTAGGTGAAAATGTGTATTTAGTCATGATTTGCCTCCTAGGATAATGATTAAAATTATTGTAGCATAACAAAGCATTAAAATTCTAAATTGCAGTTTCAAAAGAATGCATAAATTGTTAAAAATAGGGGAGCCTATAAATATAAAATCAAGACCATAATCATGTATAATAGAGATAAATAGGAGATGATACCATGGCACTTTACGATTTTGCAAAGGGGTTAGTATTAGAAGCGGGTAATAAAGTACGCTTGATGATGAAAGATGAATTAAATATTGAAACTAAATCTAATCCTAATGACTTAGTAACAAATGTAGATAAAGCAACTGAAGATTATATTTATGATATGATACATCAAAATTATCCAGAGCATAAAGTGATTGGTGAAGAGGGTCATGGTCATGACTTGATTGATACGTCTGGAATCGTTTGGGTAGTTGATCCGATAGATGGCACGTTAAACTTTGTTCATCAACAAGAAAACTTCGCTATTTCAATTGGTATTTACCACGATGGTCAACCATATGCTGGCTTTGTATACGATGTGATGAGAGATATTTTATATCATACCAAAGTAGGGGAAGGTGCATTTGAAAATAATCATGCTTTAGAACCTTTAAATGACACGCATTTAAAAACAAGTATTATTGGCATTAACCCCAATTGGCTAACTAAACCTATTATGGGGCCCATTTTTGCACCAATAGTGAATGATGCACGTAGTGCAAGAGCTTATGGCAGTGCAGCATTGGAAATTGTGAGTGTAGCTAAAGGACAATTAGATGCCTATCTGACGCCAAGACTACAACCATGGGATTATGCTGGTGGGTTAATGATACTCAATGAAGTCGGTGGAAAAGGAACGAATTTACTTGGAGAAACGTTATCTATTACTCACCCCAATTCTATTGTCATGGCCAATCATTCATTACACGATGAAATAATGAAGAAATACTTAAAAGATCATGAAGATACTTGTAAGAACACATCATAAAAAACGTTTTGGTAATTAATATAATAAAAGACAAAGCATGGGACTTCGTATTACGTTCCAGGCTTTGTCTTTTTATTTAAAATTTAAATAAACATATTTGTAAGAATACTTCCCACAAAAGGAGAAAGTAGTTATGGTTCGATGATGCCAAGATTTTAAATGGATATGTCTCAAATGTTTAATCATGTTGATTAATATTCGTTTGACTAACCATGAGACAGCCATTTTAATCAATGAATCTTATAATAAAATGCAACTAACACTTGATTTTAAATAAAGTTTTATTTTATTGATATTGGGTTATATCATCTATAACCAGTCATTTTCGCGATATTTCTTTTTCACTGTGAAACCGACGCCAAATGTTGCAACGAGTAATATAAATGTTAAAATCATCATTGGAACATTTGCTGCACCAATACTAAAGCTAAATAGCAATAAAAAGATTAAAGCTAAAATTGAGAATATCCAGAAAATGCCTTTAGATTTTTTTTGTTGCATCCCATACCCCACCTTTTACTTATTTTTTCTCTAATCTATGATATAATAAAAAAGTTGTAATTAAAAGTGGGAGTTTACTTAAGAAAGGAAATTTATAATATGACGAATATAAGAGAAGATGTACGTAATATAGCAATTATTGCGCACGTTGACCATGGTAAAACGACGTTAGTAGATGAATTATTAAAGCAATCAGGAATTTTTAGAGAGAACGAACATGTTGACGATCGTGCTATGGACTCTAATGACTTAGAAAGAGAACGTGGTATTACGATTCTTGCGAAAAATACTGCGGTTGACTATAAAGGTACACGAATTAATATCTTAGATACACCAGGACATGCCGACTTTGGTGGCGAAGTAGAACGTATCATGAAAATGGTTGATGGTGTTGTATTAGTTGTCGATGCGTATGAAGGTACTATGCCTCAAACACGTTTCGTACTTAAAAAAGCATTAGAACAAAATTTAAAACCAGTGGTAGTAGTAAATAAAATTGATAAACCATCTGCAAGACCAGAAGGTGTAGTTGATGAAGTATTAGATTTATTTATCGAATTAGAAGCTAACGATGAACAACTTGATTTCCCTGTTGTATATGCTTCAGCTGTTAATGGAACTGCAAGTTTAAATTCAGAACAACAAGATGAAAACATGCAATCATTATATGAAACTATTATCGATTACGTACCAGCACCAGTTGATAATAGTGATGAACCATTACAATTCCAAGTAGCGTTATTAGATTATAATGACTATGTTGGACGTATCGGTGTAGGACGTGTTTTCAGAGGTAAAATGCGTGTAGGAGATAATGTATCACTGATCAAATTAGATGGTAGCGTTAAAAATTTCCGTGTAACAAAAATATTTGGTTACTTCGGATTAAAACGTGAAGAAATTGAAGAAGCACAAGCAGGGGACTTAATTGCGGTTTCTGGTATGGAAGATATCAACGTAGGTGAAACAGTTACACCACATGATCATCAAGATGCGTTACCAGTATTACGTATTGATGAACCAACACTTGAAATGACATTTAGAGTTAATAATTCACCGTTTGCAGGACGTGAAGGTGATTTTGTAACAGCACGTCAAATTCAAGAACGTTTAGATCAACAACTTGAAACAGACGTATCATTAAAAGTTACACCAACAGATTCACCAGATGCTTGGGTAGTTGCTGGACGTGGTGAATTACATTTATCAATTTTAATTGAAAATATGCGTCGTGAAGGTTATGAGCTTCAAGTATCTAAACCACAAGTTATCATTAGAGAAATTGATGGCGTTATGTGTGAACCATTTGAAAGAGTACAATGTGAAGTACCTCAAGAAAATTCTGGTGCTGTTATTGAATCTTTAGGTGCACGTAAAGGTGAAATGTTAGATATGATGACGACTGATAATGGTCTTACTCGTCTTATCTTTATGGTACCAGCACGTGGAATGATTGGTTATACTACAGAATTTATGTCAATGACACGTGGTTATGGTATTATCAACCATACATTTGAAGAATTCAGACCTCGTATTAAAGCTAAAATCGGTGGCAGAAGAAATGGTGCATTAATTTCAATGGATCAAGGTTCTGCTAGTACGTATGCGATTTTAGGTTTAGAAGACAGAGGCGTTAACTTCATGGAGCCAGGTACTGAAGTTTATGAAGGTATGATTGTTGGTGAACATAACCGTGAAAATGACTTAACAGTTAATATCACTAAAACAAAACACCAAACTAACGTACGTTCTGCTACGAAAGACCAAACACAAACTATGAACCGTCCTCGAGTACTAACACTTGAAGAAGCGTTACAATTTATCAATGATGATGAATTAGTAGAGGTAACACCTGAAAGTATTCGTTTAAGAAAGAAATTATTAAACAAATCAGTACGTGAAAAAGAAGCTAAACGTGTTAAACAAATGATGTCTGACGAAGAATAATTATCGTCTATTTCACTATTTACAAACCACTTGATTATTGATTGTATTCAATTCTCAAGTGGTTTTCTTTTTTTAATATTAAACAAGTACATCATAAATTAATTAGAATAAACTATGTGCTCATATAAAAAACGTATGATTACAACTTCTTATATAAAGACGCTACAATCATACGCTAGTTAATTAGTCATTTTATTTTTTATGATTATTTGTTGCAAATGGTTGAGGCTGTTTAGGTGTATCTAGACGACTTTTACAATCATCACACATAAATGTGCGAATAGGATTATTTCGAAGTCGTTTTGCTTCTACAGTGTTTTCATCAATATGTACTGTAGTATCACAAATGATACATTTGACTGGAACCAATTAAATCACCTCAATATATTTTACATACTTAAATTCATAGCTATAACCTTTTTCAGTATCATATACAAAACTATCCACAGAGTTATCGTCATATAGACGTTTACCATCTTTAGCAAATTGGAAGAATAAATATGGTAATAAATCTAATGGCACTTCAATAGAATCTTCATCATTAAATAATTTAATAGCAGTTGCATTTGATTGTGGTTCTGCAGTTTTAAAGAAGGGTGTCATATTAATTACAAATGAACCTTCTAGTACAGAACGCTTTTTGTATTTAATTTCAGAATTTAATGTTGGTGGATTTGTTTGACCTTCTAAGATAGCACGATTCCACTCGCGATTATCCTCGAATTGAATTGGTTTAGTACCATCGAACACGCCTTGTTCTAAGTCTTCGATGCTAACCTTTCTATCATCGAAAATCCATGTTGTACTATCTAATGTGATGGGGAAATTTACCGCACCTTTTATTTGAATCATCTTGCCCACTCCCTAAATTTTTATCTTATATTATTTTATCATAAAATACGTTATACTTAATTTAAAGATACTTGCTTTTTAACATTCAGTAAGATAGAATTTTATATATTGAAGATATTTAATGAAATGATAGGGGGAGTGCGTGTCATGGCTAATCAGTCGAAACTAAATAATGTGGCTTATGACCAACTGAACAAAGATGCAGATAGAATATTACATCTTATTAAAGTTCAAATGGACAATTTAACAGTACCTTCTTGTCCACTATATGAAGAAGTTTTAGATACACAAATGTTCGGTCTTCAAAAAGAAGTAGATTTTGCTGTACAACTCGGGCTAGTTGAGAAAGAAGATGGCAAAAATCTAATGTTAAGACTTGAAAAAGAACTTTCAAAACTACACGAAGCATTTACAAACGTTTAATTTTTATATAAATTTGATGTGTTGATATAGTGTTATTAATGTTACTAGTATTCACTTAATACATTTATGACAACACTTTCATGTTGAAATAAAATGTGAAATCGCAACTTGCACATTGTATAAATGGTGGCTGAGATAGTATCATAATTGATATTTTCTCAGTCATTTTATCTTTTTTGAATAATCGTTAAGTTTATATTTGTTTTGTGATACATAGGAAGTTTATAATAAAAAAGATAGGTTTTAGAGTTAGTGATTATTTATTTCGGGACTCTTAAAATCAACTCTCAAAAAATTCGAATTGGATGTACAAGTATATGAAAAATTTTAAAAATATAATGCGATATATTGGAAAAACATCTAAATTTATCGATTATCCATTGTTGGTCACATACGTCATCCTATGTTTAATTGGTCTAGTTATGGTTTATAGTGCCAGTATGGTTGCTGCTACAAAAGGTACTTTAACAGGTGGCGCTGAAGTATCGGGAACATATTTCTACACAAGACAGTTGCTATACGTCATTATGAGCTTTGCTATTGTCTTTTTTATGGCATTTATCATGAATGTAAAGATCTTGAAACAACCCAATGTCCAAAAATGGATGATGATAGGTATATTTGTTTTACTATTAATTACGCTAGTCATTGGTAAAAATATTAACGGTTCAAAAAGTTGGATCAACTTAGGATTTATGAACTTACAAGCATCAGAATTACTTAAAATTGCTATTATATTATATTTGCCATTTATGATAGAAAAGAAAATGCCGGCAGTGCGTAATAAAATTAAATTAATTTCAGCACCTATTATTTTAGTTGCTAGTTGTGTCGCATTAGTCTTTTTACAAAAGGACGTAGGACAAACACTATTAATATTAATTATATTCTTTTCAATCATGTTTTATGCTGGAATCGGTGTACACAATGTTTTGAAATACGGTGTTATGGTAGCAATTGCAGGGATTTTGATTTCTGTATTAGTTCTTATTGCAGGCTTATTACCAAGCTACCTAGAAGCAAGATTTAGTACATTAACTAATCCGTTTAGTGCTGAATCCGGAACAGGTTATCACATATCGAATTCACTGATGGCAATAGGTAATGGCGGTCTATTTGGCCGAGGCTTAGGTAATAGTATTATGAAATTAGGCTATTTACCCGAACCACATACTGACTTTATTTTTGCGGTAATCTGTGAAGAGTTAGGTTTAGTAGGCGGCTTGTTTGTCATTTTGCTTGAATTTTTCATTGTTTATAGAGCTTTCCAACTTGCGAATAAAACAAACTCATATTTTTACAAATTAGTTTGTGTTGGTATCGCCAGTTATATAGGAAGTCAAACATTTGTTAACTTAGGTGGTATTTCAGCAACGATTCCATTAACAGGGGTACCATTACCATTTATAAGTTTTGGTGGGTCTGCTATGATTAGTTTAAGTATAGCAATGGGCTTATTGCTCATTACCGCTAAACAAATCAAAATGGATGAAAAAAGGGCCAAACAACATAAAGTCGATATTAAACGACGATATCAATAAGTATTTAGCTAATCTCGCTTTAGAAAATTCATTATATTGAATTTTCTAAAGTTATAGAGATTAGCTTTTTTTATTATAAATATTTATTAAACATACAAGATTTAACTGGAAATATGATTGATGCAATGATAATATAAAGTTATTGTTTATGATAAGTTTATATGAATTTTATAACTAGAGTTAGCTGCACAATAAGAATATTTATCTTATGTGACATATAAATTAAAGAATTATGACTAATATGCAATAACTATAGAAAAAGCAATCTATATAAGATAAAATCTTAGTATCAGATTAGTAAGAAAATTCCGAAAATTTAACAGGGGTGTGATCACTTTTGAAACATATTAAAAAGTTATTAGTAGCCAATCGTGGGGAAATCGCTATCAGAATTTTTAGAGCTGCTGCAGAATTAAATATTAATACAGTAGCCATATACTCTAAAGAAGATAAATCATCGTTACATAGATATAAAGCTGATGAGTCCTACTTAGTTGGTAGTGATTTAGGACCAGCTGAAAGTTACTTGAATATTGAACGCATTATTGATGTAGCTAAAAGAGCAAATGTAGATGCGATCCACCCAGGTTATGGATTTTTAAGTGAAAATGAACATTTTGCGCGCAGATGTGCAGAAGAGGGCATCAAATTTATTGGACCACATCTAGAACATTTGGATATGTTTGGAGATAAAGTTAAAGCTAGAGCTACTGCACTTAAAGCTAACTTACCAGTTATACCAGGCACAGATGGACCTATGGAAAGCTATGAGGCTGCACAATCTTTCGCTAACGAAGCAGGTTATCCATTGATGATTAAAGCTACCAGTGGTGGTGGCGGTAAAGGTATGCGTATCGTTCACGAAGAAAGTGAGCTTGAAGATGCATTCCATCGTGCTAAATCTGAAGCAGAAAAATCATTTGGTAATAGTGAAATATATATAGAACGTTACATTGATAACCCTAAACATATTGAAGTACAAGTTATAGGAGATGACTATGGTAATCTAGTACATCTTTATGAGAGAGATTGTTCTGTTCAACGTCGTCATCAAAAGGTAGTCGAAGTAGCACCGTCTGTCGGATTACCTGAAACTTTAAGAAAGAAAATATGTGACGCTGCGCTTCAATTAATGTCTCATATCAAATATGTAAACGCAGGAACAGTCGAATTTTTAGTATCAGGTAATGAATTCTTCTTTATAGAAGTCAATCCACGTGTACAAGTGGAACACACAATCACAGAGATGATTACAGGTATTGATATTGTTAAAACGCAAATATTAGTTGCTGATGGTGCAGAATTATTTAGTGAAGAAATAGGTATGCCAAAGCAAAAAGATATTCAAACATTAGGTTATGCGATCCAGTGTCGTATTACTACTGAAGATCCACTCAATGATTTTATGCCTGACTCTGGCACAATTATTGCATATCGTTCTAGTGGTGGATTTGGAGTCCGTTTAGATGCTGGCGATGGTTTCCAAGGTGCAGAGATTTCGCCATATTATGATTCATTATTAGTAAAACTATCGACACATGCTATGTCATTCAAACAAGCTGAAGAAAAGATGGAACGTTCATTAAGAGAAATGCGTATTCGAGGTGTGAAAACGAATATACCATTTTTAATCAATGTGATGAGAAATGAACAATTTAGAAGTGGCGATTATACAACTAAATTTATAGAAGAGACACCTGAATTATTTAATATAGAACCAACTTTAGATAGAGGTACGAAAACATTAGAATACATAGGTAATGTAACTATTAATGGGTTCCCTAATGTTGAACAACGACCTAAACCGCTTTATGAAGCTGCATCTATTCCTAAAGTATCACAAAAGAAAATAGCTACGTTTTCAGGTACGAAACAGTTATTAGATCAACAAGGCCCTAAAGGTGTGGCAAATTGGGTACGCGAACAAGAAGATGTTTTAATGACAGATACAACATTTAGAGATGCTCATCAATCTTTATTAGCCACACGTGTACGTACTAAAGATATGTTGAATATTGCTTCTAAAACAGCAGAAGTATTTAAAGATAATTTTTCACTTGAAATGTGGGGCGGTGCAACGTTTGATGTAGCATATAACTTCTTAAAAGAAAATCCGTGGGAACGACTTGAAAGATTGCGTCAAGCAATACCTAATGTGCTATTTCAGATGTTATTACGTGCTTCAAATGCCGTGGGTTATAAAAATTATCCAGATAATGTTATACAAAAATTTGTGAAAGAAAGTGCAGAAGCAGGTGTTGATGTATTCAGAATTTTTGACTCATTAAACTGGGTAGATCAAATGAAAGTGGCGAACGAAGCAGTTCAAGAAGCAGGAAAGATTTCAGAAGGTACTATTTGTTATACAGGAGATATCTTAAATCCTGAAAGATCTAATATATATACATTGGACTACTATGTGAAATTAGCAAAAGAATTAGAAAAAGAAGGATTCCATATTTTAGCCATTAAAGATATGGCCGGCTTATTAAAACCGAAAGCAGCCTATGAACTTATTGGACATTTACGTGCAGCAGTTGATATGCCGATACATCTTCATACTCATGATACAAGTGGCAATGGTTTATTAACGTATATGCAAGCGATTGATGCAGGTGTAGATATCATCGATACGGCTGTAGCATCAATGAGTGGTTTAACAAGTCAACCTAGTGCCAATTCATTATACTATGCTTTAAACGGCTTCCCACGTCAATTGAGAGCAGATATAAATGGGTTAGAAGAAATAAGTCATTACTGGTCAACAGTGCGCCCTTATTATGTTGATTTTGAAAGTGATATCAAAACTCCAAATACAGAAATTTACCAACATGAAATGCCAGGCGGACAATATTCGAATTTAAGTCAACAAGCTAAAAGCCTTGGTTTAGGAGAACGCTTCGATGAAGTTAAAGATATGTATCGTCGTGTGAATTTCTTATTTGGTGATATTGTCAAAGTAACACCATCTTCGAAAGTAGTCGGAGATATGGCACTATTTATGGTTCAAAATGATTTGAACGAAGAGGATGTCATTAATCAAGGACATAAATTAGATTTCCCAGAATCTGTCGTTTCATTCTTTAAAGGTGAAATTGGTCAACCTGTAAATGGATTTAATGCACAACTTCAAAAAGTGATTTTAAAAGGACAAACAGCGTTAGAAAATAGACTTGGAGAATATTTAGAACCTGTTGATTTTGAGGAAGTAAAACAGAAATTAGTTTCATTACAAAACACTGAAGTGACAGAACAAGACATTATTAGTTACGTATTATATCCAAAAGTATACAAACAATTTATTACAACGAAAGAGCAATTTGGTGACTTATCATTATTAGATACACCTACATTCTTGTTTGGAATGAGAAATGGAGAAACTGTTGAAATAGAAATTGATACAGGTAAACGATTAATCATTAAGTTAGAAACGATTAGTGAACCAGATGAAAATGGTCAAAGAATCATTTATTTCTCAATGAATGGTCAAGCAAGACGTATATATATCAAAGATGAAAATGTTAAAGCGAATGTAAATGTAAAACCAAAAGCAGATAAAACTAATCCTAGTCATATAGGTGCGCAAATGCCTGGCTCTGTGACTGAAGTGAAAGTAGCAGTTGGAGATAAAGTAAAGGCAAATCAAGCGCTACTTATCACTGAAGCAATGAAAATGGAAACAACTGTTCAAGCGCCATTTGATGGTGTAATTAAACGTGTCACTGTATCTAGTGGTGATGCGATTGCAACAGGTGATTTATTAATAGAAATTGAAAAAGAAGCGAACTAATTAAAAAGCCCAAACATTCAATCATTAAGATGAATGTTTGGGCTTTGAATTATGATTTGTTTTTTGAGCTTCTTGTTGTTCTTAACATTAATAAAATGAAGTATGCAATCATACCAAATAAATAAGTAATAAATAAAGCATGAAGTAAAGCAATAAACAAATTAACATTTGTAATGACTGATAATGCACCAGTGACAACTTGTAAAATAACTAAAATAAATGCAGCTGTGTAACCATATTTGATGGTACGATTATCAGCATAATTTTTCACGGCATGAATAAATGTGAACATAATCCACATGAAAGTAACCAATGCCATACCTCTATGTGCGAACTGTACCCAATCATGTACGTTGTGTGGGACAATATCCTCAAAAGGTACTGGCCATGCACCATAAGCTAAACTAGAATCAGTATGTCTTACTAATGCACCAGTGTAGATTGTAAGATAAACAATAATCGCCATTAACCAAGTCAATGTACGTAATGGCTTTTTAATGATTACCTCATCAGCTTCATACTTTTGATCAATTGAGAAAACAATAAGTGTTATTAAGAATACAGAAGAGAAACTTACAAGAGATATACCAAAATGTAGCGCTAAAACATAATCGTTTTGTTGCCAAATAACCGCTGCAGCCCCTACTAAAGCTTGCAGTAATAAAAAGCCAACACTTATGATAGATAATGGTTTGATCTCTTTGATATATCCGATATGTTTCCATGCAGTAATCACTAGCCACAATACCACGATAAGTGACAATGCTGATACAGCTCTGTGACTCAATTCGATAATGGTTTGTATAGGTAAATTCTGTGGTAGAAATGCACCATTACATAATGGCCAAGAGGAACCACAACCATCTTCGGAACCAGTTTTAGTGACGAGTGCACCACCTAATTGTACAAATGTCATGATAATTGTTGCTAAGACACTTAACCATTTAAGGTTTTCTTTTCTAAACAATGATAAACACCCCATCATTAAATTAAAGTACTCCGTCTAATCACGTATTTCATGTTAGATCATTCCTTTAAATTAACGTATATATTTTTCTTCTACATTATATTAATGATACCATTTTTAAATGCTATACAAAATCAACTATTTAGAATGTCGTTAAAGTGTCACAATTTAATTTTTTAAAACCTAGTCTTTTATAACTATTTGCTATATCATTATATTATATGAAAAAGTTCAAGGAGGGGAATTATGAACAGAGAACAAACGTTGTCACAAGATACGGGCCGTGTGACATTTAAAGAATTACAACAGATTATTAAGATGGGCCTTGTTCAAGGGAATTTGATTCCTGCATTTGCCGGGGCTTGGTTGGCTGTTGTAATGACAAACCATTCCTTCCTATCGTCTATACCTCAAATTTTATTAATGATTATAGGTTCTACATTGATTATGGGCGGTGCATGTGCACTAAATAACTATTATGATCAAGATATTGATCAAATCATGCCTAGTAAACAAAATAGACCCACTGTAAATGATAGAATTTCAAATAAACACTTATTAATTTTAAGCTTTGGTATGATGTTAGTAGGTGAGGCATGTTTATTTTTACTCAATATTCCATCAGGCGTATTAGGATTAATTGGTATCGTAGGATACGTTTCTTATTATTCGATTTGGTCTAAACGACACACAACTTGGAATACTGTTGTAGGTAGTTTCCCAGGTGCTGTACCACCATTAATTGGTTGGGTAGCTATTGATGGTTCTATCAGTGTTGCAGCAATAGCATTATTTTTGGTAGTATTTTGTTGGCAACCTATTCATTTCTATGCTTTAGCTATTAAACGTAGTGATGAATATTCATTAGCAAATATTCCAATGTTACCATCTGTCAAAGGATTCAATAGAACACGTATAAGCATGTTCATTTGGTTAGTATTATTATTACCAATTCCATTCATGTTATCTAATTTAGGTACTACATTTATAGTATTAGCTACATTATTAAATTTAGGTTGGATGGCACTCGGTTTTACATCATTCAAACGTAATACTAATCAAACTAAATGGGCAACCACTATGTTTATCTATTCGTTAAACTATTTAGTCGTTTTCTTTGTACTAGTTGTAGTCGTATCACTTATTAAAATGATATAAATATAAAATTAAGTAAGGATGAAACATATGAACGTACCTATATTACCAACGTTAAGTACCTCATGCATTGTTATTAGTGCGATATTAGTGGCAATTGGTTGGAGACTTATTTGGAAAAAACAAATTGATAAGCATAAAAAAGTAATGCTATGGGCAGCTATTTTCGCAGCTACATTCTTTATTATTTATGCTAGTCGTACAATCTTTATAGGAAATACTGCATTTGGTGGTCCAGATAGTATTAAAATTTACTATACGATTTTCTTAGTATTCCATATTAACCTAGCAACAATTGGTGGGGTATTAGGCTTAATACAAATTTTTACGGCCTTCAAAGATAAATTTAATATTCATAGAAAAATTGGACCTATTGCTTCAATTATTTGGTTCTTTACAGCTATTACTGGTGTGGCAATATATTTACTTTTATACATCTTATATCCAGGCGGCGAAACAACATCATTAATTAAAGCGACTTTAGGTTTATAATTTAAGTGAACTGATAAAACTTGATTGAAAGTTTTATCAGTTTTTTAATATTCTTATGTCTTTAATTCATATTACAAACATATTTAGGTGAAAGTATTTATAATGAAATTCATGATGAAAATAGACTTATCTTGATTATGAAATATATATTTATGTACAATGATAATAATTCTATTAAGGTGGGTGAAAGATGAAAAAATTAGTAATACGCATATTAGGTGTTGTCTTTTTAGTTTCTTTTCTAATCTATTTATTTTACTCACCACGTTTAAAGTTTGATGTTTTAGAAAATCCTAATAAAAATCATAAAACTGAGCGAACTGAACAGTTTAAAAATACAAATAAAGATATTGAAAATCCAAAGCCTAAAAAAGGTGTAGGTACCTGGATTGGAAAAGATATCAATCAACTTACTAAAAAGTATGGACAAGCTAGTCGTACTTATCCTTTTAGAGATGGTTATAAAAATTATGTTTTTAAAAAGAAAGATCAATATTACATTGTAAGTGTTAAAGACGATCATATTAAATCTGTATATGCAACTGGCAAGGATGTAAATGTAAGCCCACTGCATATTGGTGAACAAAATTCTAAAATCTACGAAAATACAAGTATTAACCCAGAACCAACCATTAAATCTAAAGGTAAGGTTTATGAGTTTGAGTTGTCTGATGAGGATTTAAAAACACAAACATTAATTAAATATGGTAATGTGTATGCTCAAGTGTATTCTGATCAACAAACTAATAAAATTATGGCGATTCGCTTTTTAGATAAAGATACATTAGCATCTCTACAACCGTATAAAACAAATGAATCTCAATCTTCATCTAATAGTAAACATAAGGATTTACCATATGAACAAAATACGAATCAATTAATGACACTGTATGAAGTGACAAATGAGATGAGAAAATTAAAAGGGTTAAAACCATTAAAAGTAAATAACGATATTGCACATATTGCCTCTTTTAATTTATTTGATGCGACAAAGAGCGGCTATGATTCAGTTGAATTCACTGAAAATGCATTGAAACAACAATTAGATGAACGAGATATTAGTTATACTTCTACAAGTCAGAATGTGGGTTATAACTTTGATGACGTTCCAACATTAATTCATAGTTGGATGAATTCGGATATTCATCGCTCAAGAATGTTAAATACCAAGTATGATGAGATGGGTGGAGAAGTGATGAAAGATTATTATTCATTAATTTTCTTAGAAAAATAAGTGAGGGGAAAATGACAAATGATAAATGAAGAAACATTGTCTATTTTAGACGATATCGAAGCATTGTCTGATATGATAGTAGATTCTGAAATATATCATGACTATATCGAAGCAAAGGAATTATTAAATCAGGATGATGAAGCACACTTATTATACTCTGCGTTCTTAAAGTCTAAAGATAAGTATGATGATGTCATGCGCTTTGGTAGATATCACCCGGATTATAAAACCATTATGATGGAAACACGTCAACGTAAACGCGCGTATGAAATGTTGCCTGTGGTCATGGACTATAAATCTAAAGAAGTGGAATTACAAAATTTAATTGATGAAGTAATTAGTAAAATTGCATTAGCAGTATCAGATAATGTGAAAATTGAGACGGGTAATCCATTTTTCCAAACAACTGCACATGGATGTGCCTCCGGAGGATCATGTAATTGCTCACTATAGAAAGATAAATGGCAAGGTCTAAGGTAAACTTTAGACCTTGCCATTTATTATTTTAATGTTTCTTTAAATTGTTGAGCTAAATCAGGACGATCAGTTACAAGGGTATGCGCACCTTTTTGATATAGGTCTGTCATTAAGTCAATGCTATTGATCCCATAATATCCTGGTACGATGTTTAATAGTGTTAACCATTTAATAAATCTTGCAGATGTAAGTCGGATACCTTTAAATTCGGTAGGCATTTGGAATGTATTCGCTTTAGGATGATAAGTGTTACCTCTAAAGGTATTGAACTTAATGAAAGCTTCAGTAACTTCACTTTGACTTGCACCAATTGCAACTGTACCTTTACTTAATTGGTCAAAGCGTTCTATTTGTTCTTTGTGAAAACTTGTGACTAATACACGATGTTCTGCTTGATGTTTAGAAATTTGATCATAAAGTACTCCAGGAGCTATGGCACCTTCATAGCTATCAGGATGATCTTTCAAATCTACATTGATGTACATTTCTGGGTAAAGTTCTAATAACTCTTCAAACGTAAGAATTTTTGCGTCTGAATGTCCACGATATGGGTATTGACGATTAATATCTGTAAAATAATAACCGGCATCTAGTTTTCTTAATTCAGCAAGCGTGTGTTCGCATACTTTACCTGATCCATTCGTAGTACGATCTACCGTTGCATCATGGAAAACAATGAGTGCTTTATCTTTGGTTAATCGTACATCCGTTTCAAAACCATCCACACCATATTGAACCGCATTATCGAATGCTAATTTAGTTTGTTCAGGTCTTACGGCCATACCACCTCTATGAGCAAACAGATATGGTGCTACACCTGAAAAGAATAGAGGGATTGCATTAATTTCACGTGGCTTTTTATTTTGATTAACATAAAGCACACTTCCTATTATACTTGCCGCTGCTAATGAGCCATTAACTAACCACTTATTTAGTTTAACCATTTAATATCCTCCTTAAGTTATTAAAGTAATATTAACAGATATCAGTTACATATGGAAAATGAAGTGCGTATTGAAATAGAATGTGTTAACAATCAAATAAATGACAAGATATTTGGCGAATTAAATGTGTTTCCAAATGCCATTCTCTAGTTTATATTAGAAAGTGATTGTTATTTCATAAAATTTAAACTCATGATATGATAAAAACTGTATATCAAATGGAGTGAAGAGAGATGAACTTAGTTCCTAGAGTAAGCCTCGTCGTTTACTTAAAACACATTAAACACGAGAGACAAATTAGAAAATATGGGCACATCGTTCATTCTAATAGACAACGTAAATACGTCATTATGTATGTTAATGAGAATGAAGCGGATGATGTTGTAAATAAATTAATGAAATTAAAGTATGTAAGACATATCGATGGATCACCTTATCGATTTTTAAAGAAAATCTATGAAAAAGAAAAACACGAAGTTCTATAACTCGTGTTTTAGATGACGTATTTTATTGTAACGGTGGAATCCATCGTTGAAGTCTTAGCACACTAATTAAATAATTAAAATATAAGTCATTGTCATGAAATGCTTCAGGTGGTTGAACGTCTATGCCTAAAACTGGAATATCATAGGCTTCGGCCTTGTTGTTAATCATTTCAAACTTTTTATTGCTATCAGGATAAGGATATTTTACTGCATTCATCATCATGTACAATGCTTGAAAATAATTACCTTCGGTTGGTTGCATGACAATAGCGACAGATGATAATTGTTTCTCAGTTTGTGGTGAATGAAAATAAATAATTTTATCAATGCGTGAATGGTTATAGTCGATCAGTGTAGTAAATTCAAACAAATCTGTTAAACCTTCGCCCAAGACAATAAATGATTGTTTCATATGTTAAATCAGTCTCCTTTTAAGTCAAATTATATTAAATTACATAGTGAAATGGAAGTGTGAATGGAATGCGTGTGATAGCAGGAATACATAAAAGTAAAGCGTTAGAAAGTTTAGAAGGTCGTAATACTAGACCAACTATGGATAAGGTCAAAGAAGGCATCTTCAATAGTTTACATGAAGTATCAGGTCTTGGTTTAGATTTGTTTGCCGGTAGTGGTGCCCTTGGTATTGAAGCCTTATCTTGGGGTATGGAGAAGGTCATTTTCGTAGATCAAAACTTTAAAGCAGTTAAAGTAATCAAATCAAATCTTAAACAACTCGATTTGATGTCACAATCAGAAGTCTATAAAAATAATGCAGACCGAGCTTTGAAAGCATTAGCTAAAAGAGACATACAATTCGATTACATTTTTCTAGATCCACCATATAAAAAAGGTTTGATTGATGAAGCATTAAAAAGCATTGCAGAGTTTAATTTACTAAAAGAAAATGGTATTATCATTTGTGAGTTTAGTAATGATGAACATATTCAAAGCGCACCGTTTAAAGAAATAAAAAGATATCATTATGGTTTGACAGATACTTTGTTATTAGAAAAAGGAGAATAATATGAATAAGACGAAAGCAGTCATTCCCGGGAGTTTCGATCCAATTACATATGGTCATTTAGATATTATAGAAAGAAGTGCAGATCGTTTTGACGAAATACATGTTTGTGTTTTAAAAAATAGTAGCAAGGGTGGCACTTTCAATTTAGAAGAACGTATGGATTTAATTAGGGGTTCAGTAGCACATTTATCTAATGTGGAAGTCCACCATTATAATGGTTTGTTAGTAGATTTTTGTAAGCAAGTAGGTGCAAAAACAATTATCCGAGGTTTGAGAGCGGTAAGTGATTTTGAATATGAACTACGATTAACATCTATGAATAAAAAGTTAAACAGTGATATCGAAACCATGTATATGATGACTAGTACGAATTATTCATTTATTAGTTCGAGTATAGTTAAAGAAGTAGCAGCATATAAAGCTGATATTTCAGAATTTGTGCCACCCAATGTAGCAAAAGCCTTAAAAGAAAAATATCATATATAATAAAAAATGTACTGTTATATAATGCGAATCACATTATGTAACAGTACATTTTTTAAGATTTGATAACTGGTGTGTTGAAATCATCATCAGATTGTTCGGTCATAAGATTATAAATATGAGTTGCTTTAATTTCAATTGGAAAGTAAGCGGAAGATGATTGATTGATATTTGTAATAAAATGACGTTCTGGGAACTGATGTTTCAGGTATTTTAAATATGCTCGACCATTGTCATTCATACCTAATATTCTAGCGGCATAGATATTATGGTTAACATCAGTTTGTTGAATGTTAAGTAAAATGTTCATTAATATACGCTGGATATGCGTATAAGTGTATCGTTTCGTTTTGACTTTAGTTAATAAATCTTTAAATGAGTGTGCATCCTTAATCATAGAGATTAATCGATTTTCCAATCCTTCACTCATAGTGTATATAGTTTTAAGTGTTGACGTACGTTGTGTTAACAATTGATATTTTATATAGGGAAAGGCGTGCTCTACAGTTGTGAATTGTGAATGATATAATGATTTAATTGCTCCTGGTACAACATTTTCCCAGTCAGAGTGATGGTGAATGATAGATTGGCGTATGGATGATCCGCTAGCAAATTGTTGATGTTGAATCGTTTGCTCACGATGTTGTGCAGTATCGCGATGAATAGTGATAGCTTCTATTTGAGGTGCGAATTGCTGAATCCCTTTTAAATATCCAATACTTAGAATATTATTAGGTGATTGTAAAATATCATTCGTAGATTGATGTTGGATTAATTCGTTAATGATTCTAGGATAACTTTTACCTTCTTTTAATTTTGATTTAAAGGCATCACTATTTTCCAAATCAAGAACCTGTTGCGCTGCTTCTTTTAAGGCATTAATATTTCCATGTTCACTTCCAAATGAGATGGTATTGACATCTAAATAATCAGCCAATTTAATTGCCATTTCACCAAAATAATCACCCGATGAAAGGCTAGCAATGGTAGGAAGTTCAACTACTAAATCAACAGCTGATAGGGCCATTTGTGTACGAATGAATTTATTAAATAAAGCGGGTTCGCCTCGCATGACAAAGTTGCCACTCATGAAGGCAATGGATACATCTGTTTGAGATAGTAATTTGGATTGTTGTGCATGGTATAAATGCCCGTTATGGAATGGATTATATTCAGATATAATGCCAACACTTTTCATTTGCAATTCGTCCTTTCAGAATTCATTATTAGTATTGTAACAGAAGTACGTATGTTAAGAAAAAATCTTGACATATTATACTGAGAAAGTTAAAATAAATTTTGTGCTTGTTAGAGGTGAAGCCATATGAAATGGTCAATAACACAATTAAGAAAATATCAAGGTAAACCATTTGAGTTTAATCAAACGGTGAATTTTGAACATTTAAAAGAATCATTAGATCTTATCGATCTTTCTGAAATCAATGTTGAAGGTCAATTAACTGTTAAATCAAACGAAGTTATTGCAGATATGCATATCACTGGTACTTATACGATGCCGTGTGCACGTACATTAGTACCTGTTGAAGTATCGCTAGATGTCGAAACTTCCGAAGTGTTTGATTTAGAAGGCAGTGATTATTATACCGACGAAGAAGAGCAGGATGAGCATTATCATTCAGCGACTGACGGTATGATTAACATTAAAGATATTGTTGAAGATTTTGTCATTATCGAGAAACCGATGAGAGCATATTCAGACAATAGCAATCAAATGTTAACTGAAGGCAATGGTTGGGAAGTGATTGATGAAGATGAATTCGAGGAACTTGTTCAAGACCAAGAAGATGATGATTCAGACAGAAAGCAAGTTGATCCAAGGCTTCAGAAATTACAACAATTATACGATAAAGACCAATAGCAGTTTAATTAATGATATAATATTGTTAAATAAACTGATATCATTTAATGATGTGTTTAATTTTAAGGAGGATAAATCATGGCAGTACCTAAAAGAAGAACGTCTAAAACAAGAAAAAACAAACGTCGTACTCATTTCAAAATTTCAGTACCTGGTATGACTGAATGCCCAAGTTGTGGCGAATACAAATTATCTCACCGTGTTTGTAAAAACTGTGGTTCTTACAATGGTGAAGAAATCGTATCTAAATAATTTTAGATATCAATAAATATCCTAATTGGAATAGTCATTTCAATTAGGATATTTTTTATTTATTATCATATATTTAACAGGATAAAATACTTTAGTTGCTTTTACAGTAAATAACATAAACAAATCATGGACTCACTTTCTTTATTTAAAAAAGTAGCTCAATCATATACAATTAAATTGAATAAGAAATCATCATATTGGAGATTAGATATATGGAACAAATTACATCGGCACAGAATAATAAAATTAAAAATGCGAATAAATTAAAGAAAAAGAAAGATCGAGATAAAACAGGATTAGCGCTTATAGAAGGTGTACATTTAATTGAAGAAGCTTATCAAAGCGGGTTAGTAATTGAACAATTATTCGTTGTTGATCCAAGTAGAACTGATAGTGACTTAATTGAATATGCCAATGAAACATTTGAAATCAATTTAAAGGTAGCTGAATCATTATCTGGAACAGTAACACCTCAAGGTTTTTTTGCTGTCATTAAGAAACCGGACTATGATATAACGACTGCGAAACAGGTTTTATTAATTGATAGAATACAAGATCCAGGTAATCTGGGTACTTTAATTCGTACAGCAGATGCTGCAGGTATTGACCTGATTGTAATGGAAAAGGGAACAGCAGATCCTTATCAAGATAAAGTGTTACGTGCTAGTCAAGGTAGTGTATTTCATATTCCAGTTATATCAGAATCATTACAGTCATACATTAATACCTTTAATGGTCCTGTTTATGGCACTGCATTAGATAACGCAGTAAGTTTTAAAGAGGTTGAAGCACAAGAGACATTTGCATTGATTCTTGGCAATGAAGGTGAAGGTGTAGAGCCTGCACTATTAGAACATACTACGCAAAATATAACGATTCCAATATATGGACAAGCTGAAAGCTTAAATGTAGCCATTGCGGGGAGTATCTTGTTATATCAACTCAAAGGGTAATTTATAGACATTAAATGATAAATCTGATTTTCATAATGTGCTATGGCGCGATTGTAGGTTGACCCTATATATCTAAATCGTCTATAATGAATGATGAATTCATAACAATAAATATTAACTGATATAAAAGTGAATCATTAGCCTATAAAAAGACTTAAATTAATGTATAAAGTTGTATAAGGGAGAATAATCGTGACTGAAAGTTATTCCAACTTTGATTAGTTTTTTTCATCTTTTTGGCTACTTAAAGAGATTTAAGTCGGAGTACGTCTTCGTTAGCAACGTATACAAGTGTATGCATAAGCATAAATTTGGGTGGTACCACGGAAGGCTTTCGTCCCAGTTATCGGGCGAGAGTCTTTTTTATTTAATGAAATAAAATAAGAGAAAGCAGACTGGGATATTAATAAATGTCTTAATTTAAAATATCTATTGGCACTAAGGAGGAAGTTAAAATGACTCAAAATGATCATATGAGTGAATTAAAACAACAAGCGTTAGTTGATATTAATGCTGCAAATGATGAAAAAGCATTACAAGATGTCAAAGTAAAATATTTAGGTAAAAAAGGTTCAGTAAGTGGTTTAATGAAAAATATGAAAGACTTACCAAATGAAGAAAAACCAGCATACGGACAAAAGGTAAATGAATTAAGACAAACGATTCAACAAGAATTAGATGAAAGACAAACGATTTTAGCCAATGAAAAGTTAAATCAACAACTTGCTGAAGAAACAATCGATGTGACATTACCTAGTCGCCAAATAGAAATCGGCTCTAAACATCCATTAACACGTACGATTGAAGAGATAGAAGATTTATTCCTAGGTCTAGGTTACGAAATTGTTGATGGTTATGAAGTTGAACAAGATCATTATAATTTTGAGGCATTAAACTTACCTAAATCACATCCCGCACGTGATATGCAAGATAGTTTTTATATCACGGAAGAGACTTTAATGAGAACGCATACGTCTCCAGTACAAGCACGTACTATGGAACAACGTAATGGACAAGGTCCAGTGAAAATCATTTGTCCAGGTAAAGTATACCGTCGTGACTCAGATGATGCGACGCATAGTCATCAATTTACACAAATTGAAGGTTTAGTTGTAGATAAAAATATTAAGATGAGTGATTTAAAAGGTACATTAGAATTATTAGCTAAAGAATTGTTCGGTGCAGATAGAGAAATTCGTTTACGTCCAAGTTACTTCCCATTCACTGAACCATCTGTAGAAGTTGATGTATCATGTTTTAAATGTAAAGGGCAAGGTTGTAATGTATGTAAACATACAGGCTGGATTGAAATTTTAGGTGCAGGAATGGTGCACCCTAACGTATTAACAATGGCAGGGTTTGATGCTAATGAATACTCTGGATTCGCGTTTGGTATGGGACCTGACCGTATCGCTATGTTGAAGTACGGTATTGAAGATATTCGACACTTCTATACAAACGATGTGCGATTCTTAGATCAATTTAAGGCTGTAGAAGATAGAGGTGAAGCGTAATGTTAATTTCAAATGAATGGTTAAAAGATTATGTTGACGTTGAACAAAATGTTCAAGATTTAGCTGAACGTATTACACGTACTGGTATCGAGGTAGATGATTTAGTTGATTTAACAAAAAATATTAAAAACTTAGTAGTAGGCCATATTATATCTAAAGCATCTCACCCTGATGCTGACAAATTAAATATTTGCCAAGTTGATATTGGTGAGGAAGCACCTGTACAAATTGTTTGTGGGGCACCAAATGTTGATGAAGGACAATATGTCATTGTTGCTAAAGTGGGTGGCAGATTACCAGGTGGCATTAAAATTAAACGTGCTAAATTACGTGGGGAACGCTCTGAAGGTATGATTTGTTCATTACAGGAAATTGGTATTTCAAGTAATGTTGTGCCTAAAGCGTTTGAAAATGGTATTTTCGTATTCCCAGAAGCAATGACACCGGGTACAAATGCATTGGACGCATTGTATTTAAATGATCAAATTATGGAATTTGATTTAACACCAAACCGTGCAGACGCGCTAAGCATGGTAGGTACTGCTTATGAAGTTGCAGCACTATACGACACAAAAATGACTAAACCAGAAACAAATAGTAATGAAGAGACTAACTCTGCAATGGACGAATTGCAAGTGACAGTAAAAAATAGTGATAAAGTTCCATACTATAGTGCTAGAATCGTTAAAAATGTCACTATTGCACCATCGCCAATATGGATGCAAGCACGTTTAATGAAAGCAGGTATCCGACCAATCAATAATGTCGTTGATATTTCTAACTATGTACTATTAGAATATGGACAACCGTTACACATGTTTGACCAAGATCAAATTGGTTCAAATCATATTGAAGTTCGCCAAGCACATCAAAATGAAACGATGACAACTTTAGATGATCAAGAAAGAACATTACTTGAGTCAGATATAGTTATAACAAACGGACAATCTCCAATTGCACTTGGTGGTGTGATGGGCGGTGACTTTTCAGAGGTTAGCGACAAAACGACAAATGTAGTTATAGAAGGTGCTATATTTGATTCAGCATCAATTCGTCATACATCAAGACGTTTGAATTTACGTAGTGAAGCATCAAGTCGATTTGAAAAAGGTATTGCTACAGAATTTGTCAACGAAGCAGTGGATCGCGCTTGTTATTTATTAGAAACTTATGCGTCAGGTCGTGTACTTAAAGATCGTGTAGCTGAAGGAGATTTAGGAGCTTTCATTACACCGATTCAAATTACAACAGATAAAATTAATCGTACAATAGGATTTAACTTATCTACTGAAGAAATTAAAAATATCTTTGAACAATTAGGGTTTGAAACTGAAACTCAACAAGATGAGCTTACTGTTTATGTACCATCAAGACGTAAAGATATTTCTATCAAAGAAGATTTGATTGAAGAAGTTGCCCGTATATATGGTTACGATGAAATTCCATCAACGTTACCAGTATTTGAAGATGTTACGAATGGTGCACTAACAGATCGTCAACATAAAACAAGAACAGTTAAAGAAACCATTGAAGGTGCAGGTTTAAACCAAGCGATCACGTATTCACTCGTGTCAAAATCACATGCGAAAGACTTTGCATTACAAGATAGACCGACTATAGAATTATTAATGCCAATGAGCGAAGCACATTCAACTTTACGACAAAGTTTATTACCACATTTAATCGAAGCGGCTGCGTATAATGTTGCACGTAAAAATCAAGATGTTAAATTATACGAAATTGGTCGTGTATTCTTCGGTAATGGTGAAGGTCAATTGCCTGATGAAGTAGAATATTTAAGTGGTATTATGACAGGTGAATATGTTGTAAATCAGTGGCAAGGTAAAAAAGAAGCTGTTGACTTTTACTTAGCTAAAGGTGTCATTGACCGTGTAGCACAAAAACTCAACTTAAATTTTGAATATCGTGCTACTGAAATCGATGGTTTACATCCTGGAAGAACTGCGATGGTATCTTTAAATGGTAAAGATATTGGTTTCATTGGAGAATTGCATCCTACAGTAGCTAATGATAATGATTTAAAACGCACATATGTCTTTGAATTGAACTATGGAGAAATGATGAATGTATCAGTAGGCTATATCAATTATCAACCAATACCTAAATATCCTGGTGTATCTCGTGATATTGCATTAGAAGTTGAACATGATGTACCTGCTTCTGAATTAACAAATACGATTCATCAACGCGGTGCTGATATTCTTCAAGATACACTTGTATTTGATGTTTATGAAGGTGAGCATTTAGATGAAGGTAAAAAATCAGTTGCTATTAGATTGTATTATTTAGATACTGAGAATACTTTAACAGATGAACGTGTAACGAAAGTACATGATCAAATCATCGAAGCATTAAAAGCAAAAGGTGCTACAATTAGATAATTAAATATAAAAAGAAACGGCAAGTTCTAATGTTTGTACAAATAGAACTTGCCGTTTTAATATACATAAATTTATTGATATTTTTTATTCACTAAAGTTTGTGCTTTTTCTCTATTTTTAAAATGTTGTTTTGAAATAACGTCGAGTTGTTCGATACCTAATTTTTCAATGAGTTTTGCAGCGAATAAATCGACTTTATTGCTAGCACCTTTAGGTACATCCATTTTTATTGATTTAGACATTTGATCCATATGTTTAACAAATGCATATCTAGAGATAATACTCGCAGCTGCGATAGCTAATGACTTAGATTCACCCTTCGTTTCAAACTTTGTTTTATTTGGGAAAGGTAAATCGGACAAGGCATAACGTTGATAAACACCACGTTCAGCAAATTGATCAATCACAATATAATCTAAAGCATGCGTATCAATTTTTTGAACAACATTAGCGATTGCTTGATTATGTAAGACTGCTTTCATTTTCACCTGTGACCAACCTGCACGTTGGCGCTCATTATATTTAACGTTATCAAGTGTGAGCAGCGAATGTGGAATGAATGTCACAAGTTGTTCGGCAAGTTCGACGATTTTAGCGTCGGTTAACTTTTTAGAATCATCTACACCCAATTCTTTCAATATTTTGACGTGATCCTTTGTGACATATGCAGCACATACTGTGAGAGGACCAAAATAGTCACCGCTACCAGCTTCATCACTACCAATGCAGTTATATTGATTATATTTAATCGAAGAAGTTGTGTTTTTAGATGTTGAAGAAGTTGAAGTTGAACTACTTTTGTCAGGTAGCAATTGTTGTGCAACTATTTCAGCATTTTTTCCTTGAAACATCACTTTTCCAGAATTGTAAATATTGATCACAGCATTATTATGTTTTGCTCGTGCTTTCATACCCTGGGGTAATTGGGATGTATTAAATTTAATTTTAGACATTAATGATTGAATCTCAGTTGTTGTTAGTTTATGGACAACATTTGCCATATATCGTTAGACCTCTCTTTGTTAAATTCTTTTCATAATAATTAAATGATATCATAACATTTATTACCTTAGAATAATGACAAAATGAAAATATATTTTAGTTTATAAGACTCAAGCTCTAAATGAATATAAAGTTATTCTTTATCATCTCACTACTTACAAAATAAAGATGACTCATGTATAATGTTTAATGATAAGTAAATGTATAAAACCAAACATTAATATTATGTTATGTTCAAAATAATATAGAAACATGATTTTGGTTAAATTAAACACAGAAACGGAATAATTTAATTAAAAGTCAGGAGATATCGATATGGGTGAGTTTAAGAATAGGATAAATGTTACAATCAACGATCAACATTTCACAATAATCGGCGATGATAGCCCGGAACATATAAGACATGTTGCACATTTAGTGGATGAAAAAATGAAAGAATTAGGACGAAAATCTGCAGGTTTAGATACCACTAGAAAAGCGATTTTAACAGCAGTGAACGTGATGCATGACAAAGTGAGTTTAGAAGAAGAAAATCGTCGATTACAACACGAATTAGATCAAATTAAGCAACGAGAAGACTAGATGCTATTAGATATCGTTGTACTTATTATATTATGCTATGTTTCAATTGTTGGATTTCGACGGGGATTATGGCTTTCGAGTATTCATGTGATATGTACGCTTGCATCGTTATGGATTGCGCAACAATTTTATCGAGAGATTGCGCAACGATTAATTGTTTTTTTACCATTTCCAAAGACAGTCGCATTTGATACGCAATATGCAATTCATTTTAATCATTTACAGTATCGTTTTGAATCAATAATTGCTTTTATTGTGATTGCTATTAGCTGTAAGTTGATTTTATATCTAATCATCGTCACATTTGATAATATAGTGGCATATCAACCTTTAAATATCATAAGTCGCACTTTAGGTATTGTATTAAGCCTATTCATCGGTGTGATTATCATACAAATATTGACGTATATCATAGCGTTATATCCTA
This sequence comes from Staphylococcus sp. KUGN1, assembly GCF_045984185.1. NCBI lineage: Bacteria > Bacillati > Bacillota > Bacilli > Caryophanales > Staphylococcaceae > Staphylococcus > Staphylococcus sp. KUGN1. Next base: position 524,299 of record NZ_JBJQIL010000001.1, read on the forward strand.
ATACAATGCTACAAAGTCAATTAGGGCATTCATTACTTGCCAAGCAAATTTTATTGCATACACCTTATGTTTCACAAATGATTTTAAATTTATAAAGAAAATGATATTGAGGTCAGGACAGACAATTTGAAAAATGAGAAATGTCCTGGTCTTCTTTTTATGGAGAGATGTATATGACTAAAAAAGATGTGATTCAATTACTAGAAAAGATTGCTACCTATATGGAATTAAAAGGAGAGAATGCCTTTAAAGTATCAGCATATCGTAAGGCAGCACAAAGTTTAGAAGTAGACGAAAGACCGTTAGATGAAATAGAAGATGTAACAGAACTTAAAGGTATCGGTAAAGGTGTAGGCGATGTGATTAATGAATATAGACAAAATGGTCAGTCTACAGCTTTAGAAGACTTACAAAAAGAAGTCCCAGAAGGATTGGTACCATTATTGAAAATACAAGGTTTAGGTAGTAAGAAAATTGCTAAATTATATAAAGAATTAAATATCACTGACAAAACGTCATTACAAGAGGCTTGTGAAGCAGGAAAAGTCAGTGAATTAAGCGGTTTTGCGAAAAAAACTGAACAAAATATCTTAGAAGCAGTCAAAGCGTTAGGAGCTAAGAAAGAAAGTTATCCTATTGATCAAATGAGAGGACTTAATCATCAAATTATTGATTATATTAGTCAGCTAGATGACATAGATCAATATGCTTCGGCAGGTAGCTTTAGAAGATATAAAGAACAAAGTAAAGATTTGGATTTTATTATAAGTACAAATAACCCTGAAAAAGTTCAACAACAATTATTGGAAATCCCTAATAAGGTAAAGGATGTTGCAGTTGGGTCAACCAAAGTATCTGTAGAATTAGAGTACGACGATGAAACGATTGGTGTTGATTTTAGATTAATTGAACCTGCAGCTTTTTATCACACATTACAACATTTCACAGGTTCAAAAGATCATAACATTCGAATTAGACAATTAGCAAAAGCACAAGAAGAAAAAGTGAGTGAGTATGGCATTGAAAAAGCCAATGGAGAATTACTTCAATTCAATAGCGAGGCGGAGATTTATGAACATTTCGGTGTATCGTGGATTGAACCTTCAATGCGTGAAGATGGCAGTGAATTTGATAAAGATTTAAGTCAGATTATACAACTCGACGATATTAAAGGTGATCTTCACATGCATACTACTTATAGTGATGGTGCATTTTCTATTAGAGATATGGTTGAGGCTAATATTGCTAAAGGTTATGAATTCATGGTTATTACAGATCATTCACAAAGTTTAAGAGTAGCCAATGGTCTACAAGTTGAACGCTTACTTCGCCAAAATGAAGAAATTAAGCAATTAAATAAAGAATATGATGAGATTGATATATACTCTGGCATTGAAATGGATATATTACCGGAAGGTTCTTTAGATTATGATGATGAGATATTGGCACAACTAGATTATGTTATTGCAGCCATTCATCAAAGTTTTAATCAATCAGAAGCGGAAATTATGCAACGTTTAGAAAATGCTTGTCGTAATCCATATGTGCGTCATATTGCTCACCCAACAGGTCGCATTATTGGACGTCGTCCCGGTTATGAACCTAATATAGAAAAGTTAGCGCAATTAGCTGAAGAAACAAATACCATATTAGAAATCAATGCAAATCCTAAACGTTTAGACCTAAATGCACAAACCGTACGCCAATATCCAAATGTAAAGTTAACTATTAATACGGATGCGCATCATGTTGATCATTTAGAATTTATGAAATATGGTGTTGCTACTGCTCAAAAAGGATTTGTAACTAAAGATCGTGTGATTAATACGATGTCTAGAGAAGCATTTAAATCATTTATTAAAGACAATAAAAAATTGAAGAAATAGAGGGATTGCATGAGACAAAAAACATTAGACGTCTTAGAATTTGATAAAATAAAATCATTTGTAGCTAACGAAGCTATTAGTGATTTAGGACGTGAAAAAGTCGCAGAAATGTCTCCAGCAACAGATTTTGAAACTGTAGAATTTCAAATTAATGAAACGGATGAAATATCACAAATTTATAATAAACATCGATTGCCAAGTTTAAGTGGCCTATCTAAAGTAGCACAGTACATTCACCGTTCAACTATTGGTGGTGTGTTAAATGTGACCGAATTAAATGCGATTAAACGCTTAATTCAAGTTCAAAATCAGTTTAAGACATTTTATAATCAATTATTAGAAGAAGATGAAGAAGTTAAATACCCTATCTTAGATAGTCAAATGGCACAGTTACCAATTTTAACGGATTTATTTAAGGACATTAATGATAAATGTGACGCCCATGATTTATACGACCATGCTAGTTACGAGTTACAAAGTATTCGAAGTAAAATATCAAGTACAAATCAACGAATTAGACAGAATTTAGATCGAGTGGTTAAAAGTCAGGCTAACCAAAAGAAATTATCAGATGCGATTGTAACTGTTCGAAATGATAGAAACGTCATTCCAGTAAAAGCGGAATATAGACAAGATTTTAATGGTATTGTTCATGACCAATCTGCCTCAGGTCAAACATTGTATATAGAACCATCATCTGTAGTTGAAATGAATAATCAAATTAGTCGCTTGCGTAATGATGAGGCAGTTGAACGTGAACGTATATTAGCTGAGTTGACTTCGCAAGTCGCTGTAGAATCAGATGCATTATTATTAGCTGAATCGATAATGGGACATCTTGACTTTTTAATTGCAAAAGCAAGATATGCCCGTGCGATCAAAGGTACGAAGCCTACATTTCATAAAGAAAGAACAGTTTATTTACCTAATGCATATCATCCTTTATTAGATCATAATACGGTTGTAGCAAATACAATTGAGTTTGTAGATGATATAGAAACAGTGATTATCACAGGACCTAACACAGGTGGTAAAACTGTCACATTAAAAACATTAGGCCTTATTATTGTTATGGCTCAATCAGGCATGCTTATTCCAACATTAGATGGTAGCCAGCTCAGTGTCTTTGAGAATGTATATTGTGATATTGGTGATGAACAATCTATTGAGCAATCACTATCAACATTTTCATCTCATATGAAAAATATTGTAGAAATCTTAAAAGAAGCAGATAAAAATAGCTTGATACTATTTGATGAATTAGGTGCTGGAACAGATCCGAGTGAAGGTGCTGCGCTTGCTATGAGTATATTAGATCATGTAAGGAATCTAGGTGCACTCGTGATGGCAACTACCCATTATCCCGAACTAAAAGCATATAGTTATAACCGTGAAGGTGTGATGAATGCAAGTGTTGAATTCGATGTGGAAACGTTAAGTCCAACATATAAGTTATTAATGGGTGTTCCAGGGCGATCTAATGCATTTGATATTTCAAAAAAATTGGGCTTGAGCCTTAATATTATTAATAAAGCTAAAACAATGATTGGTACAGATGAACAAGAAATTAATAATATGATTGAATCATTAGAGAAAAATTCAAAACGTGTGGATGAACAACGTATTGAATTAGATAGATTAGTTAAAGAAGCACAGGCGACACATGATGAGTTAGCAAAGCAATATCAACAATATCAAAATTATGAGAAATCATTGATGGATGAAGCGAAAGAAAAAGCAAATCAACGTGTCAAATCTGCTACAAAAGAGGCAGATGCTATTCTTAAAGAATTAAGAGAACTTAGAGATCAAAAAGGCGCGGATGTTAAAGAACATGAACTTATTGATAAGAAAAAGCAACTTGATGATCAATATGAAGCGAAATCAATCAAACAAAATGTTCAAAAACAAAAATACGATAAAATCCAAGCTGGTGATGAAGTTAAAGTATTATCATATGGTCAAAAAGGTGAAGTGCTAGAATTAGTTGGAGAAAAAGAAGCAGTTGTTCAAATGGGAATATTGAAAATGAAATTACCAATTGAAGATTTAGAAAAAATGAAAAAGAAAAAAGAAAAACCAACTAAAATGGTTACAAGATCTAACAGTCAGACAGTTAAAACTGAACTTGATTTAAGAGGATATCGCTATGAAGATGCTTTAATTGAATTAGATCAATATTTAGATCAAGCTGTTTTAAGTAATTTTGAACAAGTTTATATTATTCATGGTAAGGGTACAGGAGCATTACAAAAAGGTGTGCAACAACATCTAAAAAGACATAAAAGCGTGAAGACATTTAGAGGTGGTATGCCAAGTGAAGGTGGATTTGGCGTTACCGTTGCATCCCTAAAATAGATAATCGTCTTAGAAATATGCTTAAATGATGATGTTTCTATTTGAGGACACTTCTACAAATGGCTTTAAAAATTTGATTTTTTAAACGAACATAAGCAGATTGCAATGCATTACCTTATAAATTCTGTTATAATTTGCTCATCATTTAAAAATTAAGGAGGATTGGCAATTATGGCAATCGTAAAAGTAACTGATTCTGATTTTGATAGTAAAATTGAATCTGGTGTTAAATTAGTAGATTTCTGGGCTACTTGGTGTGGACCATGTAAAATGATCGCTCCAGTTTTAGAAGAATTAGCAGGGGACTATGAAGGTAAAGCAGATATCTTAAAATTAGATGTAGATGAAAACCCATCAACTGCTGCTAAATATGAAGTAATGAGTATTCCAACATTAATCGTATTTAAAGACGGACAACCAGTTGATAAAGTAGTAGGTTTCCAACCTAAAGAAAACTTAGCAGAAGTATTAGACAAACATCTATAAGAATATAGAACCTGAGACTGGGGCATTTTCATAAATGCTCCAGCTTTGTTTTGTCTATTTATATATTAACGTGCCCATTAAGAATGGATATGAGCATGTTTGGCTAATAAAAATTTTCGAAGAGAGGAGGACGTAGATGGAGACGTATCAAGAAAAAATTAAAACAAAACTAAATGTAGTGCCATTAGAGCCAGGGTGCTATTTGATGAAAGATCGTAATGATCAAGTGATTTATGTTGGTAAAGCTAAAAAACTACGTAATCGATTACGTTCTTATTTTACGGGTGCGCATGATGCTAAAACAACTCGCTTAGTAAGTGAAATTCGTAATTTCGAGTTTATAGTGACATCAAGTGAAACAGAATCCTTACTTTTAGAATTAAACTTAATTAAACAATACCAGCCACGTTATAATATTTTATTAAAAGATGATAAAAGTTATCCTTTTATCAAGATTACTAAAGAAAAACATCCAAGATTAATTGTAACTAGAACCGTTAAAAAAGGGACTGGCAAATATTTTGGTCCATATCCTAATGCTTATTCCGCACAAGAAACAAAAAAATTATTAGATCGTATATATCCATTTAGAAAATGTGATAAAATGCCAGATAAATTATGTCTTTATTATCATATTGGTCAATGTATGGGCCCGTGTGTGTATGATGTCGATTTAGATAAATATGCACAAATGACAAAAGAAATTAGTGATTTCTTACATGGTGAGGACAAAACAATATTAAACCATTTACAAGAACGTATGGAAAAAGCGAGTGAGTCTCTCGATTTCGAACGTGCAAAAGAGTACCGTGATTTAATCCAACATATTCATAATCTCACTAAAAAGCAAAAAATTATGTCAACAGATAATACGATTCGTGATGTCTTTGGTTATAGCGTGTCGAAAGGTTGGATGTGCATTCAAGTCTTTTTCATTAGACAAGGGAATATGATTAAAAGAGATACTACGATGATTCCAATTCAACAAACTGAAGAAGAAGAGTTTTATACCTTTATCGGTCAATTTTATAGTTTAAACCAACATATATTACCGAAAGAAGTACATGTGCCCAAACACTTAGATAAAGACATTATTCAATCGGTTGTTGATACGAAAATTGTACAACCTTCTCGTGGTGCGAAAAAAGAAATGATTGATTTGGCAAATCATAATGCAGAAGTTTCGCTCAATAATAAGTTTGAATTGATTGCTAGAGATGAATCTAGAACGATCAAAGCAATTGAAGAACTTGGTGAAAGAATGGGGATCCAAACACCTATTAGAATCGAAGCATTCGATAATTCCAATATACAAGGTGTGGATCCTGTATCTGCGATGGTAACTTTTGTTGATGGTAAACCAGATAAAAAGGGCTATCGTAAATATAAAATTAAAACAGTTGAAGGCCCTGATGACTATAAATCAATGCGAGAAGTTGTTCGACGCCGATATACTCGTGTACTAAATGAAGGTACACCTTTACCTGATCTCATCATTGTCGATGGAGGTAAAGGACATATGAACGGCGTTATGGATGTACTTGAAAATGAACTAGGCTTAGATATACCAGTGGCTGGATTACAAAAAAACGATAAGCACCAAACATCCGAGTTGTTATATGGTGCAAGTGCAGAAATCGTACCATTAAAGAAAAATAGTCAAGCCTTCTATTTACTTCACCGCATTCAAGATGAAGTGCATCGATTTGCCATTACATTCCATAGGCAGACGAGACAGAAGACAGGACTTAAATCCGTACTTGATGATATCGATGGTATCGGAGCGAAACGGAAAACGAAATTATTAAGAACATTTGGCTCGATTAAGAAAATGAAAGAGGCATCATTAGAAGATTTAAAAAAATCTGGACTTCCGGAAAATGTTGCAACAAACTTACAACACGCACTTCAAAACAAATAAAATTTCAATTTTTGGACATGAGAATAATTCTCATGTCCAAAAATGCTTTAAATAATGTTACAATATAGTTAACAAAAGGCTATTTTTTTTAAGTTGTTTGGAAGCGTTTTCTAATTGAGAATTGTTATCAATCATGTAGGGTTACATGAATTGCTATAGTACAGACATTCTACGACATCATTATATGAAATCTATAACATGACGAGCCCTTTTCTTTTTTATGCCATACTTGTTTTCTTTTTAACTTTGATTAGGATGCTTCCAAAGTATCTAAAGTTAATCAATGGAGACGAGTACCAAATAAAGAAGTAAAAGAAGCTAGTATTTTATATGGTTTTTTACGGCAGTTTACATACAACTTTTTAATTTTAGTCAATTAATTAAATGTTTACAGGGGGGACTCCTTTTGGCTCAATCAAAAAATGAATTCTATCTAAGACGAATTCACTCGTTATTAGGTATTATCCCAATCGGTGCATTCTTAATTGTTCACTTATTGGTCAATCATCAAGCAACACAAGGGGCGGAAGCTTTTAACAAAGCATCAGGTTTTATGGAATCATTACCATTCTTATTGGTAGTTGAATTTGTATTAATCTATATTCCGCTGTTATATCATGGTTTATTTGGATTACACATTGCATTCACAGCAAAAGAGAATGTTGGACATTACTCTTTATTCAGAAACTGGATGTTCTTCTTCCAAAGAGCAAGTGGTATTTTATCTTTCATCTTTATCGCAGTGCACTTATGGCAAACACGTCTACAAAAGGCATTCTTCGGTAAAGCAGTTGATTATAATATGATGCATGAATATCTACATAATCCAGTATGGGCAATTATTTACATTGTTTGTGTCATTGCAGTTGTATTCCACTTTTCTAACGGATTATGGTCATTCTTAGTAACATGGGGTATTTTACAATCTAAAAAATCACAACGTGTCTTCACATGGGTATCGTTAATTGTATTTTTAATCATTTCTTATATCGGCGTTTCAGCTGTCATTGCATTTATGTAAAGAATACACATTAACTAGTCTTAGTTTTAATATTTCAGGGGAGTGACATTTCTATGGCAGAGAAAAAAATTATTGTTGTCGGTGGAGGACTTGCCGGTCTGATGTCAACAATTAAAGCAGCAGAAAAAGGTGCACATGTAGATTTATTCTCATTAGTACCTGTAAAACGTTCGCATTCAGTTTGTGCCCAAGGCGGTATTAATGGTGCGGTAAATACTAAAGGTGAAGGTGACTCACCTTGGATTCACTTTGATGATACTGTTTATGGTGGGGACTTCTTAGCTAACCAACCACCTGTAAAAGCAATGGCTGAAGCTGCGCCTAATATTATTCATTTATTAGATCGTATGGGTGTAATGTTTAGTAGAACGAATGAAGGCTTACTTGACTTCAGACGTTTTGGTGGTACGTTATATCACAGAACAGCATTTGCCGGAGCAACAACAGGTCAACAATTACTATATGCATTGGATGAACAAGTTCGTGCTTATGAAGTAGATGGATTAGTAACGAAATACGAAGGTTGGGAATTCTTAGGTATAGTCAAAGATGACGACAATACTGCTAGAGGTATTGTTGCACAAAATATGACGACTTCTGAAATTCAATCATTTGGATCAGATGCTGTAATTATGGCTACTGGTGGTCCTGGTATTATCTTTGGTAAAACAACTAACTCAATGATTAACACAGGTTCAGCAGCATCAATCGTTTATCAACAAGGTGCTATTTATGCTAATGGTGAATTCATTCAAATTCATCCTACTGCTATTCCTGGTGATGATAAACTACGTCTAATGAGTGAATCAGCACGTGGTGAAGGTGGACGAATTTGGACATATAAAGATGGTAAACCTTGGTACTTCTTAGAAGAGAAATATCCTGACTATGGTAACTTAGTACCTCGTGACATCGCGACACGTGAAATCTTCGATGTATGTATTAACCAAAAATTAGGTATCAACGGTGAAAACATGGTTTACCTTGATTTATCACATAAAGATCCACATGAGTTAGATGTTAAACTTGGTGGAATTATCGAGATTTATGAAAAATTCACTGGTGACGATCCACGTAAAGTACCAATGAAAATCTTCCCAGCAGTACACTACTCAATGGGTGGATTATATGTAGATTATGATCAAATGACAAATATTAAAGGTTTATTTGCAGCAGGGGAATGTGACTTCTCACAACATGGTGGTAATAGACTTGGTGCTAACTCATTATTATCTGCTATTTATGGTGGTACAGTTGCAGGTCCAAATGCAATTAAATATCTTGATGAAATCGAAACTTCATACACTGATCTAGATGATAGTATCTATGAAGCACGTGTTAAAGAAGAACAAGAACGTTTCGATAAATTATTAAACATGCGCGGTAGCGAAAATGCTTATAAACTTCACCGTGAATTAGGTGAAATCATGACAGCAAACGTAACTGTTGTGCGTGAAAATGATAAATTGTTAGAAACAGATAAGAAAATTCAAGAATTGATGAAGCGTTACGAAGATATTGATATGGAAGATACACAAACTTGGAGTAACCAAGCCGTATTCTTCACACGTCAATTATGGAATATGCTTGTACTAGCACGTGTAATCACTATCGGAGCTTATAACCGTAACGAATCACGTGGTGCACACTACAAACCAGAATTCCCAGAACGTAATGACGAAGAATGGTTAAAAACAACTATGGCTCACTACCAAGGTAGAACTGAAGCGCCTAAATTCACTTATGAACCAGTTGATATTAGCTTAATTCCACCACGTAAACGTGATTACACTAGTAAGTCTAAAGGAGGTAAAAAATAATGGCTGAACAATCAGTAAAAGACACTCCAGAAACTCAAGGTAATCAACCAACAGAAGAACAAAATAATCAACCTAAACAAAAAACGGTTAAATTGATTATTAAACGTCAAGATGATAGCGAATCTAAACCATATGAAGAAACATTTGAAGTTCCTTACAAAGAAAATTTAAATGTTATCGCATGTTTAATGGAAATTAGACGTAACCCAGTTAATAGTAAAGGTGAAAAGACAACGCCTGTAACTTGGGATATGAACTGTTTAGAAGAAGTATGTGGTGCTTGTTCAATGGTGATTAATGGCCGTGCAAGACAATCATGTTCTGCTATCGTTGATCAATTAGAACAACCTATACGTTTAGAACCAATGAGTACGTTCCCAGTTATTCGTGACTTACAAGTTGATCGTTCAAGAATGTTTGACAACTTGAAACGTATGAAAGCTTGGATTCCAATTGATGGTACGTATGATTTAGGTCCAGGTCCTCGTATGCCTGAGAAAAAACGTCAAACAGCTTATGAATTATCTAAATGTATGACTTGTGGTGTTTGTTTAGAAGTTTGTCCTAACGTCACTCAAAAAAATGATTTCGTTGGTGCGCAAGCCATCTCTCAAGTACGTTTATTCGACTTACATCCAACAGGTGCTATGACTAAAGATGAACGTTTAGATGCTTTAATGGGTGCAGGTGGATTACAACAATGTGGTAATTCACAAAACTGTGTGAATGCTTGTCCAAAAGGTATTCCATTGACTACATCTATTGCAGCAATGAACAGAGAAACATCATTCCATATGTTTAAATCATTCTTCGGCTCTGATCACAAAGTTGACTAATATTGAATTGTTAGCGGTACTCCACATAGGAGTGCCGCTTTTTTGTGTATTGATTGATAAAATAGCATTAGTGATTTCGTTCGAATTAATCAACACTAAAGTATGCATATGATAAAATAAAGTTTAACTATAAAATAAGGATGTAAGACTATGAATAGACCAATTGGAGTAATAGATTCAGGTGTGGGTGGTTTAACAGTAGCTAAAGAGATAATGAGACAACTTCCTAATGAAACCATTTATTATTTAGGTGATATTGGAAGATGTCCATATGGACCTAGATCAGGTGAAGAAGTTAAACAATTCACAACTGAAATAGCACAGAAACTTGTCGAATTCGATATTAAAATGCTCGTGATAGCTTGTAATACAGCTACTGCAGTAGCATTAGAACATTTACAGAACATATTACCTATACCAGTAATCGGTGTCATTGAACCCGGTGCTCGAACAGCTATTATGACGACTAAGAATCAAAATGTTTTAATTTTAGGTACAGAAGGTACGATAAAATCAGAAGCTTATAGAAAGCATATTAAGCGAATTAATCCTAACGTAGAGGTATATGGTATTGCTTGTCCAGGCTTTGTACCTTTAGTTGAGCAAATGAGATATAATGATCCGACAATTACAAGTATTGTCATACATCAAACCTTGAAACAATGGCGTAATAGCGAAGCTGATACAGTTATTTTAGGTTGTACGCACTATCCATTGTTATATCAACCTATCAATGATTATTTTGGTGGTAAAAAAACAGTTATTTCTTCAGGATTGGAAACAGCTAGAGAAGTCAGTGCATTATTAACATTTAGTAACGAACATGCAAGTTATACACAACATCCGCCACATCGTTTCTTTGCAACTGGAGATACAACACATATTGAAAATATTATTAAAGAATGGCTAGTTATGGATACTAAAGTAGAGCGTATCTCAGTAGGTTAAATGGAGGAATTGTTAATGGAAAATATTGTAATAGCATCTAATAATAAAGGTAAGATCAATGATTTTAAAGCTATATTTCCTAACCATAATGTCATAGGTATTAGTGAATTGATTAAAGATTTTGATGTAGAAGAGACAGGAACGACATTTGAAGAAAATGCTAAATTAAAATCTGTTGCAGCAGCTAAAGCTTTAAATAAACAAGTCATTGCTGATGATAGTGGTTTAGAAGTCCAAGCATTAAATGGTGAACCAGGTGTCTATTCTGCAAGATATGCAGGATTAGATAAAAATGACCAAGACAATATTAATAAATTATTAAAAAATATGGAAAATATCTCTGATAGAAATGCACAATTTGTGTGTGTGATTAGTATGAGTGCACCTAATGGTGAGACGACCCAATTTAAAGGGACAGTAACAGGCGAAATAACTACAGAACCAATCGGAGATAATGGATTTGGATATGATCCCATTTTTTATGTACCTTCTTTAAATAAAACGATGGCACAATTATCAGATTCTGAAAAAGCTAAAATTAGCCATCGAGGTCATGCTATAAAACAGTTACAACAATTTTTAGCAGGTGAGAATAATGAGTAAATGGATTATAGTGAGTGATAATCATAATGAAACAGGTATCCTGTACCAAGTGTATGATCAACATCAAGATGCAGATGTATTCCTTCATCTTGGTGATTCTGAATTTCAATATGATGATACAGAATTGAGCTTATATCATCGAGTTAAAGGAAATTGTGATTTTTATCCAGAATTTCCAGAGGAGCAATTTATTACACATCATGATGTTCATGCATTTTATACACATGGCCATTTGTACGGGGTCAACCAAACAAGAATGAAATTAGCTGAAAAAGCTAAGACAGTTGGTGCGCAATTAGCATTTTATGGACATACACATGTCGCTAAATATGAAAATATTGCAAACGTGCATGTTATTAATCCGGGAAGTATTTCACAATCAAGAAGTAATGTCGAAGAAACCTATGCGGAACTTCTCATTGATGATACGACATTAAAATGTACTTTGAATTTTAGAAATCGTGAAGATAAAGTGATAGATACAATTGAATTTAAATTAGAAAACAGTTAGGCATTCAATATTGCCTAACTGTTATTTTGTTTGCATATAAAAAAAGAGTTGTAATCTTAAGAGATTACAACTCTTTTTAGCGTCCTGGGAGGGATACTATAAACCTTATAACGACGGGTTTCATGGGCTTTCGGGTCCCTAATGGGTCCCTAAAAATCACATTGCACTTATTATTTGTGTTGCTTTTGCATCTTCTTCTTTGTATGTTTCTTCAAGTAAATGTGAATAAAATTCAGTAGTAACTGATATATTTTTGTGTCCTAGTCTTTTCGAAATGTAATATATAGAAATGCCTTTGGCTAGTAAATATGAACAGTGAGTATGACGTAAAGCATGTGAAGTGATTTCTTTGATACCTAGATTGTTACAATATTTTTTTAAACGTTTGTTAACTGCATTGTTTGTTAGTTCACCAAAGATAGTACCGTCAATTGTTCTAGGTAATTGATCAATAGATTTAATGATATAATTCAAATCCTTTTGACTAATAGACACATAACGTGGAGATGAATCAGTTTTATGTTCATCAATATATATTTCGCTTTTAATTTGATTGATATATTCACGCTTTAGATTTAAAGCGCCACTTATACGACAACCAGTACAAATCATGATGAATAGTACGAGTGATGATGCGTTGTCTTTAGTCATCAAATGCTGTTTTAACACTTCATAATCTTTTAGATTGATATACTTACTATCTTCACTTTTATTAGGGTTATTAGCTCTATAATTAACCTTAAAGGTAGGGTTCTTTGCAATAAGCCCTTCGTATACTGCATCGTCTAATGATGTTCTTATATAGCCATTTAATTTTCTTATCGACTCTTTAGAATGATTTTTTGAAAATTCATTAATAAAATCTTGATAGTGATACCTGGATAAATCTTTCAGCTTTTTCTTGCCAATAGGGTGGTTATTGATATGTTCTATAGCAGCAGCGTAAGACTTATATGTTTTAGGTGTTACAGTCGATTTCTTAAAAGTTTCACACCACGTTTTAAAATAGTCATACAGGGTTAAATTTGGTTCATAATCAATGCCTTGCTTTAACTCATTTAACTTATCTAATCCAGCAGAATTAGCTTCTCTTTTTGTTCGAAAACCTTTTTGTCTATACCGTTTACCTTCATACTTAAATTCGTATTGCCATTTTTTACCGTCATAACATCTTGTTTGCATGTTATCCCTCCTCAAAAAAGGTAAAAAATAATAAGGGTAGTTGGACTACCCGAGAATTGCATAAAAAAAAACAGGAAGTACAAGTGCACTTCCTGCGAGCCCTCTCTTCCAAGGGTTAATATAATATAAAGTCCTCTTTTTCAAGGATTAATCTATAATTATATTACCAGGAAATCAGCAACTATTCAAGTTTAATGTTTAAGAATAAGTGCCACTAAAAATACAATTATCAAACTTCATGTGTTTCTTTCATAAATAACAATTCCTTTGGAGTTACTTTCTTTTTTTATCAATTTCACGGGCGTATTTTTGTAATTTTCTGCGTGTTTTCATGATACTTTCTTTTTTAGGACGTGACTTTCTAAAAACATTACCTCTGTTAGTTCTAACGGTATAAAAAATTTTTCTCAGTTTAACTTGATAATTAATTATTTTCATTATATTTCTCCTTTATAAATTTATGATTTATTCTACAGGGTAGATTAATAGTTTCAAGCTATTAAAAAAATACATATCTATAGTTTTATGTTATAATTAAGTTAACAGGATATCGGGCGCTCGTGATGTTGAATTCTGTTGCGCGGCTGAAGTTGTCTAGGGTAGTTGTTCCGATACTCAATATTGTTATCACCACGGTTTTTTATCCGTGGTTTCTTTATGTTTCCATAAAGTTCAGCATATATGTTTATCCTGTTAATTTATATCTGCCAATAGCACGGCGTTAATCAACTCTATGCAACTTATACACCCTCAACGGCTCAAACGTGATAGAGTAATAGTCATAATGGGTGTAATAAAGAAGGGTAGTCAAACTACCCTGAGAATTATTCATAAGGTCCTGCTTGAGTAGGTTCTTGCAATCCGTATGGTGAATTTTTACTTAATTCTCGCATTCTCTCTATTTCTTCGTCAGTTGGATTGTCAAAATCTATACCTTCTTTTAGAGCTTGTTCTCTAGCACTATTTACAGGTTGTTGAGTTTGTTGACTAGACTGAGAATCTTGAGATTGATAATTTTGTTGTGGTACTCCTTCTTGTTGGTTATTTTGGTTGTTTTGCTGTTGCGTTTGTTGTGTTTGTTGTTGTTCTTGTGTGTTAGTTTGCTGTTTTTGTGACTGTTCTTGGCTGTTTTGACTCTCTTCATTAGAAGATTTTTCTTTATCTTTTGACTCGTCTTTATTTTTCTTTGGATCATTAGACTTCTTATCAGATTTTCTTTCAGATTTTTTGTTATGCTCTTTTTTAGAATTGTCTTCACTTTGACCACATGCAGTTAATAATAATGTTGCAGATAGCAATGCAGTTCCTAATATTTTGAATTTCATTTTTGTCGCTCCTTTATATATTTTTATATTCAAACACTCTTAATGGTTCAAATGCGATTACATAATCACCGCATCGAGTAGTTAATCCATACTTTTGCTTATAGTGTTCTAAACTTTTGATGATGAAATTCTCTGATACTTCTAGGAATTCGGCAAGTTCATATAAATTATGAACGCCATGTTTAAATGCTTTAACGATGTTTTCTAATGGTATTAATATTTCACTAGCTAAACGTCTAGCTTTCAACTCATATTTTTTATTCTGTATTTTACTAGAGTCTAGAATATTCCCATAAGTAATTTGATGGTGAGCTAATTCTTCGGCTAATGCCTCAAGTTTAGAAGTTGTCGATTTATTTTCATTGATGAATATTTCTCCATTCATATAAAAACCGGATTGAAAGTGAGGTAATCGGTTTGTTTCAGTTATAGGTAAGTGATTATTCTTTATTATCAAATCTTCATACTTCCCCATATTAACACCCTTTATTTTCTTTTATTTTTAACAAATTCAATAAATTGTTTTACTTCTTCAATTTCTTCTTCAGTTAGGCCATCTTTATCGAAATGAGCAGCCATTGTGTTTTGTTTTATTTCATTTTTATCTTCAGTAATTCGTGATTTCGGTACATTAAAGTAATTAGCTAATTCCTGTATTTTACTAATTCTAGGATATTTAACTTCTTTCAACCAATTAGAGATTGTGGATTGGCTTACCCCGATTGCTTCAGAAAGTTCTATTTGCGTTACGTTGTTCTCTTTCATAAGTTGATCTAAATTCTCCGACAAAATTTTTCTCGCACTTTTATATTCCATGTTTTTTCTCCTTTTAGTATTACTTAATGTAATACTAATTTACCATAAGTGATATTACTTTACAATACTTATTATCACTATTTTTAAATAAATATCACTTTAAGTGTTGACATATTACTTTAAGTGATAGTATAGTTGTAAGTGTCAATAGGAGGTGATACGAAATGCCAGAGGATTTTAAAGAGTTTCCAGTAAAAGTGTGGCGTACTAATTCAAAAATGACACAACAAGATGTAGCTGATAAATTAGGTGTCACTAAGCAATCTGTAATAAGATGGGAAAAAGATGACGCTGAACTAAAAGGGTTACAACTTTATGCTTTAGCCAAATTATTCAACACCGAAGTTGATTATATAAAGGCTAAAAAAATTTAATATTATTATCACTTTAAGTGATAATAATTGAACGAATTACAACTTAGCAACGATTTAACCCACAATCGAACAAACAACTTAAAGGAGGTTAGTTATGAACATACAAGAGGCAACGAAGTTAGCTATGGAAAATGGAAAATCAATTTATCGTTCTTCTCAGTTCGATAGTGATATAGAACCTGGAAGTTCAGTTGAACTTATACCAACTAATACATTTGGTTATATTGTGACTATTCCGCGTTAAAAATCTTCACACCAATGTGGCAACCAATGGCGGAAGACTTGTTAGCAGATGATTGGAAGGTGGTAGGCATTCGCGATTAAAAACCTAATAACTGTCTTAAATTATTCAAATCTTTAATTAATGATTTAGCCTTTTTTGAGTATTCTTTTTCGAAATAAGCAATAGAACTATTCTCTAGAATTATAGCGCACGGAACGTTACTACCATATGTAACGTTCAAGTAATTATTAAAACTTAACTCATTAATACAATCATGTAATTGATTGTAAGTGTGACCAATAAAATACTTTTGTTGTAGTTCTTCGCAACTACCAAAATATTTTGATTGACTCGAAGATTCGCCTTCTTCAAGTCTATCTAAGTAAATTTTATACATGTGCTTTAAAACAAATTCAGACCCATTTCTGATGTTATCCATATTTATCACCTCCAACGGTGATTATACCAAAACAATCGAACAAACAATTTAAAGGAGGAAATGGAATGAAATATTTAAATCTAATAAAAAAAGCACTCTTAATAGCAACTACTGCAATAGTTACTAAAAAGGTGCTTGATAGAAAAGGACCTAAAGTTATTCACCAATTAAACATTAATACTAAGGATTTAGAAGTTAAACAATTAAAGATAAATAAAGCTATTAGAGAATTAGAGAAATCTAAAAACACGATTGATGAATTAATTGATGAAGGTATACCATTCGAGACTACTTTCTAACAAAATCAAGTTTACATCTTGGACATTTATTGTGTTTCTTCTTAGTCGTAATTTTCATGCCTTTACCACAATTAGGACAAGATGTCTCGATGGTCATATGATCCTTAGCCATAGGCAACACCTCCCTTCGTAAAGGGATAACAACATTATACCAAACAATCGAACAAACAACTTAAAGGAGGAAATCAAATGTTTAAACGAAAAAAGAATAAAGTTGAATTAAAAATAAATATAAAAAACCGCAATGAACTAGATGAATTGCTGGAGACAATTCAAAAAGACATTGCAGCTTTAAAGAAGGATTTTGATAAATTAAATCAATTTAAAATCACTTTCGATTTAGAGTGAATTCAACCCCGCACTTTGGACAATCAGTTTTATAATTTCTGAACTTGAAAGTCACTTTTTTACCACATGCCGGGCATTTCATTTTCTTATCAAATTTAGCTGATTGTTTATCCAAAGCTTTTCGAAAGTCTTTATCAAATTGTTTTTCATCAAAATCAATAGAAACGTTTAACTTTTTAGCCATAGGCAACACCTCCCTTCGTAAAGGGATAACAACATTATACACGAAAGGAGCACCTAAGATGACGCAAACTTTAACCGTGTCTGTACCAATACCAGACACACACGTGCTTGTCGCTAAAGATGAATACGATGAATTAATAAATTACTCACTAGATCCAGTTTGGGACTTAAAAGAATTGAAACGCAAATTAAAAATGTCATCTGACGACACTATTAAAGACAGATTACTATTCAATCCGAAGTTTGAGAAATTACTTAAAAAACAAGGTATCGCACATTATCCGGATGAGAGTTTAAACCGTTGGAGATTCAACGCTAGAAAGATGAATAAATTCATCGAAGAACATTTTGAAGAAATACACGGAAAGGGGAGATGAACATGAGCAAACTACAACTCATTAAAATAGCACTCCTAACAGCACTTTTGGTTGAGGAAGTTAGGAATGCTAGTAAAGGTTTTTATAATTACAAACACGTAACGTATAAACCTAAAAAAAGAAAAATTACTAGTCTTGATAAAGTTTTTTAACTTTTAATGCGGCTTCATCTTCGATAGCACCAGATAGATTTGATTCTATTTTGCAAATTAAAAATGAATCATCGCTATCAAAAATTTTACTTAAAACATTACTAATATCTTTACTTGATTTTGGAGATTTTATCAACCAAACAGAATCTTGAATGTGAATAGCATCTCTAAACGAATTAAGTAAATGCCATAAATTTTCATAGTCTTTGCGTGGTGCATGAAGATCATAGCTAATTAAATACTTGTCCATATTTTCTCACCATCCTTTCACATTAGATAAAAGGATTATAACAAATAAATAATTTAGAAAGGAGCGTCACCAATGAACAAATCATTTTTAATCGCATTACTATCATGGATTGTACTATCACTAGCACTAACGTTTTCAGGTGTCTACTTCACAACTGCATTAGGTACCGCAATGTTAATCAGTATCGTAGCATTTGTATTTTTCGAATATGAATTTTTTCAAATAAAGGAGAGTTAAAAATGGAAGAAATAACAGTATCAAAAGACGAGTTACTTGAGTTAGTAGAAAAAGTAGTAGCTAAACGTGTAGAAGGTACGTCTAAAAAAGGACCCAGTTCGATCTTTAAAGATGTATCGCTAACAAAAGAAGATATTCAATTGGTTAATTCTAAATTTGTAATCCCTGAACCTAGATATGGATATCTTCATAACAATGTAAATATAAAAGAAATGTTGAGGGTCACAAGATGGTTTTCTGAACGCGAACCTCATGTGATTTCAAAATCTCATTTTGAATTTGCTGTCCATGAAAATTTGAGATTACTTACTCAAAGAATATTAGGGGCTAGTCGAAATACGGATATAGACAAAGAAGACTATGAGTTTGCAGAGATTTGTTATAAAGAGTTAAAAGAAAAAATGTTAGAGCTATACGAAAGAAATTTAGAAAGAAATTTAGAAAAAAAGACTGAATGCTAATGGCAGTTAGCAAACAGTCAACACTAAGTATTTTCAAAAAAAGAATATACCAATAATGTATCACGGAGGTACAAATGAAACAACATAAATTTAAACGAATGGCACATGATTTGATGGATTTGATACCAAACAATCGTTTTCAAGTTGACTATAAATACGATGTTATATGGTTCTCACATTACCATACAAACGGTGTGAGCGTTCTTCAAATAGACAACACAATTCATTCAGAAGGTGAAATGCTAACCAATTTTGAACTAGCCAAAAAAGTAATCAAAGGAGAGTGTTTGATAGATGAAAATTAAATGATAAGGAGAGTAATTAATGCAGTACGAAATTATATCAACAGGTTCAAAAGGAAATTCAGTGGTTATTAACGATGTCATGGTCGATTGTGGAATAGCTTTTAAAAAGTTAAAAGAATATTTATATGATGTTAAGTACCTTCTATTAACCCATATACACAGTGATCACATCAAACCCACAACTTTAAAGAGAATTAGAAAAGAATTTCCACATATTAAAATAATCAGTAATTACGAAGTGGCTCAATTGTACGACGTAGATCATATTATCAATGCAGGTTACCCAATTGATATCGAGGATTACACTTTTGAAGCATTTGAATGTGTACATGATGTAGTGACATACGGTTATGTATGGACGTTTGAAAACAATGAAATTATTTATGCAACAGACACTAACTCATTGGAAAATGCACCAGAAAGAAAATACGATTATCTATTTCTTGAATCAAATTATGATGAAGAAAAATTAGAACTCGCTAGGGGAAAACGAAGCAAATATGGATACGATCCATATATATCAGGTTTAAGACATTTGAGCACAAAAGATTGCAAAACATTTTATTACCTAAACCGTAAAGATAAAAATTCTGAATTAATAGAACTTCATATGTCAGAACGATTTTATTAAATAAGTAAAGATAGGAGAAAACTTATGACTTTAGAACAAAGAGTATTGTTAGCTTTCGAAAATGCTGAACAATTCACGTATAAAGATGTAGCAAATGAATTTCAAATCAAACAACAATACGCCAAAACAATTTTATCTAGATTGAAATCGAAAGAAAAAATTGAAGCTACAGACAAAGGTTTTTGGAAAGTTATCCAAAACGAAATCACATATTCAACCAATGAACGAAAGAAACAGGTGCTTCAAGAACAATTCGAGCACTTGGCTGAACTTAATCAAGAATCTACAGACGCTTCAGAAATCGAAGAAAGAATTAAGTTAATGATAAGACTAGCTAATCTATTCTAAAAGAAAGGAAGGTTTTTATGAATGATTTAATGAAAGAACATAATTATAAAATCATTACCACTCAAGGTAATGTAACGTTTGAAGAATATGACAATTTATTGTCAGAGGCTAATAATCTTGCAGAACACGTTAAACAAGTCGAAGTAAATGAAGAAAACGTAAAAGAAGCCAAACGGCTCATGGCACAGATGAACAATCGTGTTAAAGAATTAGAAAATACTAGAAAAGATGTTAAGAAAACTATATTAGAACCCTACAATCACTTTGAGAATCAAGTAAAAACTATCAAGAGCATTATAGATGACGCTGTATCACACGTGAAAAAACAAGAGCGAGAACTTACTGAGCAAGAACGTGAAAATAAAAAACAAGCAATAGCAGATATTTTTGACAAACGAATCAAACATTATGGTTTTGAAAAGTTAATGGGATTTGCTGAGTTCTTAAAACCACAGTATTTAAATAAATCGTTTTCTATGAACAAAGTCGAAAATGAACTTGTCGAGTGGTTAGAAAAAACAAAACGAGATTTAGACACAATTGACAAATTAGATAATCGAGATGAATTAATTGTCGAATATCAAAACACCCAAGACTTAGCTGTGGCCTTTGAAATTATTGATAAACGTAACCAAAGAAGGAAACAAATTGCTGAACAGGTTAAGAGACCTGAGACTAAACAAGTTCATCATGTATTCACAATATCAAACGAGAAAGACGCACAAGTAACAAAATTACTATTAGAACAAAATAATATCGAATTCGAATATAAAAATTATTAATAAAGGAGATTTTAACTATGGAATTATTAAAAGATTTAGAACTTGTAGAGGTAACAGTAGAAGATGGAAAGGCAGAATTAACATTCTTAGATGAAGAAAATATGGAAATTAGGGCGGTTAAAATCAACAAGAAAAAATACGACCAAGACAAAAATAAGTGGTACGAAGACGCAGAGCAAGCTGAAAAGGCTGAAAAAATTGCACAAGATGAATTTGGTGTAAGTTTTGAAGACTTAGAAAATGCAGTCGGACAACATAAAGACATTTACGCATACGATAAATTCAATTCATTATTTGAAGTGCAGATGATTGAAAAATTTGATACTGATCAAGAAGGTTTAATTTTCCAAACAGAGATTACCGAAATAACTGAGGATAACGTAGGTATTCATATTCGTTTTGAATACGAAGGTGAAAAATACGAATCTAAAATGACTTATTCCACTTACCTAGAAGCTAAAAAACAATTCATTGTAGATCCTATTAAAAAACAAAAACAATATGACAAATTTGAAAACAAATTCAATAAACCTATTGAAGAAAAGGATGAACTAATCGGTCAAAATATCACAGTGGAAGTCAAAGTAGCATTTGGAAAATTCGCATATTGCGAAATTAAAAACATTCCAAAGAAAAAATAAGAAGCATAGCCGGTTTTATCCGGCTTCTCTTTTAATAATTTAGGAGGAAAAAGAATGACTGATGATTTACTTTTCTACGATATTGAGGTCTATAAATACAATTCATTTGTTGTATTTAAAAATATAAACAAAAAAACGTTGAGAATTTTTACAAACGAACAAAAGTTTAAAGGATTAACAGAATTCATAAAAAATAAAACTTTAGTTGGTTATAACAATAACTATTATGATGACAAAATTCTAAAAGCAATGTCAGACGGTAAAACTCAAGAACAAATCAAACTCATTAACGACAACATCATATCTGGAAACTTTGTTAATTACCCGAAAATAAAAAACAAAACTTATGATTGTTTTCAACAAATTGATGTTTCTAACCCATCACTTAAAAAGATAGAAGGTAATGTTGGAAAAATGATTTTAGAAACTGATATCGGCTTTGACATTGATCGTGAATTGACTGAAGAAGAACTTGTACAAGAAATGAATTACTGTGCATACGATGTAGATAATACTATCGATGTGTATAAGGAACGTAAACATAATTACTTTGACATTAAGGATGATCTAGTCAACATGTTAGGCAATGAAAAAGCAGCTAAATGGAACACAACAACTATTTCATCAAATATCTTACTTGGTGAACAAAAAGGGTTAAAAGAATGGGCGGACTTCCAAACACATATACCTGAAGGTTATTTAAATAATGTACCTGAACAAGTGATAGATATGTGGACTTCAAGAAAAACTACTAAAAAGTCTATTAAAATAGAGGATTTTGATTGTGAAATAGAATTTGGATTTGGTGGCCTTCATGGTGTGCATAAACACATTTACAAAGCCAAAGACGTTAAATTACTAGACGTTGCTTCAATGTATCCTCATATCATATTAAACATCAAAGCGTTACCACCAAAGGCTTTAGAAAAATATCAAAATATTTTAGAGGAACGTATCAAGATTAAACATTTAGATAAAAAGAAATCGAACGCACTTAAACTAATTTTAAATAGTGTATACGGTAATTTAAAAAATAAATATTCTCCTTTGAAAAATAGTCAAGCAGCTGTGGGCGTTTGTGTATATGGGCAAGTTGCACTTTACACACTCTGTAAAAGACTTTCAGAAACATGCACGATATTAAATATCAATACAGACGGTGTTGCATTTACTACTGACTCTGAAGAATATAAAAAAATTTGGAAAGATTGGGAAGAGGAATTTAATCTCACACTTGAAGAAGACCTATTCAAATTACTTATTCAAAAAGATGTTAACAACTATATCGCAGTTGAGCCCGATGGAAATATCAAAGTCAAAGGTGGCGACGTAAATCGATACCATGAAGACGCAAAATTCAAGAATAATAACGCACGAATTTTAGATATAGCTTTAGTCGATCATTTGGTTTATAACAAACCTATCTTAAAGACCCTATCAGAATACAAATCACAACCTCATTTATACCAATATATCTTACAAGCCGGTAGAACGTATGAAGGTACGTTTGATAGCAATAATCAAAAACTGCAAAAGGTTAACCGAGTATTTGCAGCAAACCAATCCATTAACCCCTACGTGCTTTATAAAGTTAAAAAAGTGGACGAGCAAGATTCTTGGGCAAGGTTTCCAGACGCACCGGAAAATATGTTTTTATGGAACGATGAAATCTATGACAAAGAAGAACATAGTTTAATTAAAGATTTTGATAATCAAATAGATATAAACCATTACTATCAAATACTTATGAAAAGATTAGAAAGATGGAAAGAAACAATTTAAGAGTAAAGGAGGATAACCATTGTATGTAGAGTATAAAGACGATGATTCAAAACACGCATTACCTGATGCAGATATTAGTGAATTTCCCGATAGTTTTAGAAACGCTGGTTGGTTATTAACAGAAAACGATTTGATAGTAGATATTGACCATCTACCTAAAGAAACTATCAAGAAGATGTTGAAGACATTTAATATCAACACCCAGACGGTATGGACCGATAGAGGCGTACATCTTTACTTCAAAAAACCTACAACATTTAGAGGTGCTAGCGTAATTACACCATTAGGATTTGAAGTAGAATTTAAACATATTAAAAATACCAAATCAATCACTATAAAACGACGAGGACAAATGCGTGAAGTGGAGAATAAAGGCGTTCGAGAAGCCTTACCATTCGTGTTATCGAATTCAGTTAGCAAGCTAGACTCTCTTTACGGATTAGATGATGGTGATGGAAGAAACCAAAAATTATATCGACACAAGATGAAATTAAATCGTCATAAATATACTGACGCAATACTAGCGTTCATTAATGATTACATTTTTGCTGAACCGCTAGATCAATCAGAATTTGAACAAGTATCACGTTCAAGTGATTCAACATCATCTGATGAAGATGAACATTACGCTAAAGCGACAGAAATTATGAACATTTTTAACACCGTTATATACAACGATGTATTGTTCTTCAAGGACAGTGACGGTGAGTATACAGATGATACGGCTATCCTAAGACAACACATTTTTAGATTATCTGGTCCTAAAAAAACAAATTTCATAGATGAAGTCATGAAACAAGTTGAATATAGAAGCCACCGTATACCGCCCAACACTGTATTTCCAATTAGATTTAAAAACGGAATATTGCAAGATGGTGAATTTATCAATGTAAACTATCAAGAATTCACACCATATGTTATTGATATAAACTACGAACCAGATGCAGAACCTGTTCAAGAAGTGGACGATTACATTAAATTACTTACAAATAATGATAAAGACTATGAACGACTACTTTACGAGATCATTGGTCACACACTGATAGTAAATCCTGAATTCAAAAGATTAATGGGTAAGTTCTTTATTTTTGTAGGAGATGGTGGTAACGGAAAGGGAACATTATTAACCATTATCAGAGCGATATTAGATAGAAAAAACGTTACAGGGTTATCAATTAGAAATATGAGTGATGAAAGGTATTTTTCAAGCATGAAAGGTAAGCTTGCGAATCTCGGTGATGATATTCAAGATGAACCGATTAATAACGACCAAATGAAGTTACTAAAAAACATTTCGACCTGTGATTATGTATCAATGAGACAGTTATATAAACAATCAGAAGATGTTGAATTAACTTGTACACTTATTTTCACATCTAATCACATCTTAAAATCATTTGAAAAGGGAGAATCATACAAACGTAGAGTAGTTTGGTTACCAATGTATTCAAAACCGACAAAAAAAGACCCCAAATTTATCACTAAACTTACAACACCTAAAGCTATGAAATATTGGATAAAACTTATCATAGATGGCTATATGCGTTTGTATAATAACGTGACATTTACAGAAAGTAGTAATGTTACAAAGTTTAATCAAGATTACCACGATGAAAATGATACGTCAGGTTTATTCCTACAGGATTTTAAAAAAGAAGATATACATGGTTTAAGACCTCCAGAAATATACGAACAATATGAATCCTTTTGTGAAGAAAATGGACTGAACACGATGAGTAGAAAACAGTTCCAGACTAACATTAAAGAAAGATTTGGACTTACCCCTAAACCGATTAAAAAGAATGGTAAAACAATGAGAGCTTATGAGGAGGACGACGAATGAGAATGTCAATTAAAGAATTAGAAGATAAACAGGAAATCACTAAACATTTCAAACTTGTTTTCGATAATACTCTTACAATAGAAGATTTTAGTTCAGAAGATGAATTTATTAATGCTTATCAAGAAAGTGCTCGAATAGAGCTTAATGAATTTGCTGATCACGAATATATAGAACTATAAAGGGGTGGTCCAGTGCCGAATATTCCTTTTAGTGAAGCTGTAAAAAGACATAGAAAAAATCGTGGAATGACTAGAGAAGATGTGGCAAAGGTCTCACAGTTAACGGTTCACAGGATAAGAAAAATTGAAAGTGGCGACTATTATTTTGAAGGTGTTCATCAAATAGAGAATTTATGCGACGCACTCAGAATGAATAGCGCGGTCAAAAAGATATGGATATATGAAATGAGTGAATACGTTCAGATACCTGAATATATTTACTCACCATACCAAGTAGAAAAGCACAAATAAAGTGCGTTACAAAAAAGAGGTAACCGTTATAAATCAGTCATATCAAGGGTTTTGAGCTATTTGAACTAAGGCGGGTTACATAAATTCAAGGTTTTTTTTAAAAATGTAACCGCCAAATCCCTTGGGAGAGTAAGAGTTTGGAGTAAATCGGGTTATAAGTTACATGATTTGTCGGCTCCAAAGAATTTCTCAGAAAACCATCTGCACGAAAGTTACGACTTTCTATATTCTATATACTTTCTACTCCCAAAAAAATGTAACAAGTAACTAGATACTATATAAAGACCGTCGTTGAGGGATTTTGGAGGTTCAAAAAATGGTTACATTTGGTTACATAAATTTTAAAAATGTAACCTTTCTGGAGTAAATATAGTTCTTGAGAGTAATAAGTAACTTTTGTCGCATGAATTATTCTGAATTCTGTAAATAAGCGAGGTGATTAATTGGAACACAGAGAAGAAACAATCGAAGTTGAGGCAAAGTTAAAAGTACGCGTGAAGTACCCTGTGTGGATTAATAACAGAATCACTACTGAAGAAGAACGCGAACGACTTTTAGATTTAATCGCAAAGAACCCAGAAAAAGAATTGATGCATGAAGATTTAGAACTGATTGAATTAATAGAGGTGGAGTAAATGGTTAAGTTAAGAAAAAGAATGAAAGATGAGTACGGTAACCTATATTTCTTGATGAGAATTATGTATCAAAATGTTGAGGTGCCAGCAGAAATATATGAGCTAGCAAATAAAAACGGATTAAGCAATTATGATTTGAGACGAAGAATTATAGAAAATGGATTTGCAGTAACACAGTATGTTGCTAGACCGTTGGCAGACAGAACGGTTAAACCACTTATTGAAGAAGATAATGAGCGTGAACAACGTATCGCTACGAGAGAAGAACAAGAATTACGTAGAAAGAAACCACATTTATTTAAAGTTAAGCAGAAACACACACGTAGTAAGTATTTGCAAGGTCTAATGGATAATAACGCAATAGCTAAATTAAAAACCGACTCATACGGTAGAGTGCAAAGGGGATAAGCGAATGGAATTACATGAATTAAATCCAGGCGATGATATTTGGTTCAAATATCCAAACGCGACCAACTCATTCCCTGCAGTTGTGGAAGAACTCCATTACAACTTTAAAGGCAAACCATACCTAAAAGTACGAGTAGGTAGTGGATTAGTAGTGATTGATGAAAAATACGACATAGTAAAGGTGTAGATGACAATTATTAGTAATCAGAAAGTGGATATGGTTAAGCAACCACCACATTATCAATTTGGGATATTTACGGCAAACGTAATCATTGAAGCAGTTGGGAAGACTTATAAATCTGCGTCAGTATTCTATCACGTAGGTAACGCCTTGAAATATTTAATGCGTGCCCCAAGAAAGAATGGACTGCAAGATTTAGAGAAAGCAAAAGAAAGCGTTGATATAGCAATCAAAGTGTGGGACGAAAAGTAATACATCAACATATGAAAACAATAGGGAGTGTATGAGATGAATATCAAAAACCAACTATACACATTTAAAGCAACATGTACCAATGTTGTTGACGGGGACACGATAGATATAGATATAGATTTAGGGTTTGAAACATTTGCTAAAAGGCGTGTCAGGTTACTCAATGTTGATACGCCAGAGAGAGGACAAGAAAATTATAGTAAAGCTACTAACTTTACTAAGCAATGTGTAGAGAATAAGAAGATATATGTTCAGACGTATAAAGATGATGCTTTCGGCAGATATTTAGCCAATGTTTTTTATGATACAGGTAATGAGATACGTTCGTTGAATGATGATCTGCACATTAACCAATTAATCAAACCTAATTCGAAATGGAATGAAAGCAATGAAAAATAAAAAAGCATTCCTTAACCAGTATTTCGGTACCAAGCGTTACTTGTACCAAGACGATAAAAGAGTGGCGCATATGCACACAGTAAATGGTGTGTATTACCTACACGGTCATTTTAAGACACAGTGGACTAACTTTAAAACTAAGTTCAACAGTGAGTGGGAGTTTAACGAGTACATTAAGCAGCACGGATTAAGTTTGGAAGATGAAAGACAATTAAGTTTATTTTAGGAGGACAACGATAATGACTAATCAATTAGATCAATTAGTAAATGCAGTAGAACAATGGAGTATCGATAAAGGGTTGCATAATGGCAATCCGGACAGACAAGCTTTGAAATTTTATGAAGAGGCGGGAGAAGTTGGAGCAGCTTTATCACGTGGCAATATTGAGGCTTTAAAAGATGGTATAGGCGATACGGTAGTAACATTAATTATATTAGCTCAACAACACGAAATGAGTTTACAGGAGTGTTTACAGTTTGCGTATGACGAAATCAAAGGGAGAAAAGGAAAAACGATTAATGGCACATTCATCAAAGAATCAGACTTACAGTAATTCTAAACGTGTCGAATTCGAGGCGGTTAGAAACAAAGATATTCTAACAAAAGTGAAAGAGGTGCTGGGGAAGTGAATGTATTAGCAATCGTTTTAATTGTAGTTTGTAGTATAGCTCTAGAATTTTTAATAGATTACATGTTTACAAATGCAAGATTAGATGCACTAGCCGAATTAGGTTGCATGGTACTTACGCTAGCAATATTAAGCATTGGATATCATCAAGGTGAATGGCTATTAGAAATATTTGTGTTGGCTACTGTATTGGTTAGAAAAGTCAGACGTCTTAATCTTGGCAAGGAGTGAGTGGGAATGTATAAAAAAGAATTGTATTACATTATAGAAGCTAACGAAGGTGTTTATTTAACTAAAACTCAGTTGGGTGGCTATAATTTTACTGATGACATAGAACGTGCAAAGAAATATTCAGATGTAGAGAATGCTAAAAACATTGCGAAAAATTCTGGCGGAAAAATATTGTATTACACAATTACACATGAGGTTAAATGATGACACAATACCTTATCACAACATTCACAGATAGCACAGGCTTACCTCACAATCATGTGACTAAGGCTAGAGAGAATCAGTCGTTCAAAGTGGTTGAGGCAGAGAGTAAGGAAGAAGTAGAAAGTATGTTAAAACAATCTTCAGTAATAGATAGTCAGTTACAACGAAATATTGATTGATTAAACATGAGGTCATTGGAACGCAAAACTTGGAGCAATAAGAAGTTAAGAGATTGGAAGAGAGGTAAATTTATACAATGATTAAACACATTCTAAAATTAATATTCACGTTAGCAATGTATGAGTTAGGTAAGAATGCGACGGAACAACTGCTAATTAAATATACATCTAACGATGATATAGAAGCGCCACAGGATTTTACGCAAGATGATCATATCCATTTAAACGCGGAGGTATCTGACTAATGTGGATAATCATATCAATACTATTAGGCATTGTTTGTCTCATCTCTCTAGGTGTACAACACGAACAACGGAAAGAATTAGAAGAATATAAATATGCTAATGCTTACATGAAAGATTACATTGTTAGATATATAGATAAGAAACGTAAGTAATGGAGGTAGTAGATGTATACACGTGACGAAGTAAGAAACATGATAGACAATTATAAGTGGATGCGTAATATTATTGAAGCACAGGTATATGATGCAGACAGTACATCTACTGCACAATATGGTATAGAAGCAGTAATGCCTAAAGCTAAAGGTGGAACAGGTGATAAAGTATTAGTTAAAGTGTTAGATAGGAATAAAGAATATCGACGTAATGTTAAGCTACTGAATAAACTACAGTTCATAGATAAGTATGAGGAGTATGTAACTAATGAGATGAACTATCACATACTTCAATTAATTAAGATAGGCATCAAGCACAAGACTATCATGGAGCTTATGGAGATAAAGAGTAAGTCTACATTCTATGGATGTGTGAATGAAATAGTTAATGTATACATGGATGCACAACAAGGTCACTATGATTAATCGAACCATTCGAACACATCGAACCATTCGAACCATGTGTGCACTAGTCATATCAATAACATTATACTAGAGTCATACGATACGAATACATGAGGCACATCACATAGTGGTGTGTCTTTCTTTGTTATATAAGAGGTTTAACTATGGAAGATTACAATGAATACAAAGAACGTAAACGATTCTACAATAGTAAATCTTGGGAAAATGTTAGACAACAAGTGTTGAAACGTGCTCACTATGAATGTGAATGGTGCAGTAAAGAAGGTAAAGTGACGACTGATAATTTAGAAGTGGACCACATTGAAGAATTACAGGATAGACCAGATTTAAAATTAGAGCCTGATAATCTGCGTGTACTCTGTAAAGCTTGTCATAATAAAAGACATCAAAGATTTCAATATGGTGGAAATCAATTCAAACCAAAAGAAATTAAATGGAAAGATGAACGTTGGTAAAATCATGCGCCCCCGGTAAAATCATTTCCCAATTATTTCCCGATAGGGAGAACGGCGTGAGGGCTCGATTTCGCAAGTTTTCATAAAATTTACATATGTAACCCTAACCCCACCTATAACTGTAGAAAGGAGTGAATTAAATGCAATTAACTGCAAAACAACGCAAAGAGCGTGAAAAGTTAGTAGATAAAGAAGAAAAAAGGCTCCATGCCATCTTCAAAGATATCCCACAAGAAAAACAGAATGTAGTTCAAGGACTTATCATTCAAGCAGCACGTATGCGAGTGATGTTGAACTATATGTGGGAAGATATTCAAGAAAATGGCGAATATGATATGTTCCAACAATCTCAAAACGTACCTGCATACGAACGTGAACGTCCAATTGCACGTTTGTACAACACACGAGATCAATCTTATCAACGTGTGATGAAACAATTAACCGATTTATTACCGAAAGACGCCAAACCTGTAGAAACCGACGAACCAGTAGATGATTATGTATGATTTATAACAAATATGTAGATGAATACATTGAACAATGGCGTGACGGTAAAATTATTTTAAATCAAGAACGTATTGATCTGATTAACTATTTAGAAAATCATGTTTTAGTGAAAGATAATATCTACTTTGATGATGAAAAGATAGATAAGTGTATCAGATTCATTGATAAATGGTACTTTCCAGTACAACCCTTTCAGAAATTCATCATTGCTTTTTTGTTCTTGATGGATGAAGAGTTAGATACTCCATATTTCACAGAATTTGCTTTATTCATGGGGCGTGGTGCAGGTAAGAATGGTTTTATAAGTGCAATAAGTGATTTCTTCACTACACCAATACACGGTATTAAGAAATATGACATTTCCATTGTTGCAAACAGTGAGGACCAAGCGAAAACATCATTTAATGAAATATATGATACTTTACTTGAACATAAACGAAATAAAGTAGCAGAAAGACCTAAAGCACCTTATGAAGTCAGTAAAACTGAAATTAAAAATAGGTCTACGCAATCGATAATCAAATATAATACTTCAAATACGAAAACTAAAGATGGTGGACGTGAAGGTTGTGTTATTTTCGATGAGATAGCTATATATGAAACGGCTGACATGGTTAACGTAAAGCGTGGTGGATTAGGTAAAGTACCTCATGATAGAACATTCTACATCTCAACTGATGGGTTTGTGCGTGAAGGCTTTATGGACGGTATGAAAGATAGAATTTTAGAAGTCTTAGCAGGTAATAATTCAGAAGATAGAATATTCCCGTTTTATTGTAAACTTGACGACCCTAAAGAAGTTGATGATGAAACAATGTGGGAGAAAGCTAATCCTATGTTGCATCCACCATTAACCGGTTATGCAAAAAATTTAAAGCGTAAAATTAAAGAAGAATTTAATGTATTACATATCAATCGCTCAAACAAACCGGAATTTATGACAAAACGAATGAACTTACCAGAAGTTGATGAAGAAAAAGTTGTTGCGCCGTGGGAAGAAATAAAAGCAACGAATAAACCTTTACCTAATCTCGAAAATAAAGCCTGCATTGGAGGTCTTGACTACGCGTTAGTTCGAGATTTTGCCAGTGTGGGCTTATTATTTAGAGATAACGATGAGTATTATTGGTTAACACATTCGTTTATCAGACGTGAATTTTTAGAAACAACACATCTTGAGCCTCCAATTGAGCAATGGGCAAATGATGGTTTATTAACTATCGTTGATGATGACGTCATTGATATTTCATACATTGTTAATTGGTTTTTACAACAACAAAGTAAATATAATTTAACGAAAGTAATATCAGATAATTTCAGAACCGATATTGTTAGACGACCATTTGAAGAGGCAGGCATACCGTTAGAAGTGATCAAGAACCCAACTGCTATACATGGTTTGCTTGCACCTAGAATTGACACCATGTTTGCTAAGAAACAAATTACCTTTGGGGACAATCCATTGATGAGATGGTTCACCAACAATGTGGCAGTCAAAATGCAGCCAGATGGTAGTAAGAAATACATCAAAAAAGATGAAGTTAGACGTAAAACTGATGGTTTCCATGCCATGTTACACGCGCTTTATCGTGCAGATGAGATATTAGAGTATGATCAACCGTTTATCATGGCAGATATTAGCTTTTAGGAGGTGAGATTTTGAGTATATTCGACAGAATTATGGGAAGGAACGAAGCAATCGAGTTTAGTTACGATTTTGAATTGTTACATGAGACATCACACAAAGCTTACATAAAAAAGTGGGCATTAGATACGTGTATAAATCATATAGCTAGAACAATTAGTCAAACTAAATTTGAAATTATTGATAGTGAAAGTAAAGATACATCTTCGACAACGCACTATAAATTGAATGTTAGGCCAAATACTGATGAAAGTGCTGCAACATTTTGGCAAAAGGTAATACGAAAGTTGATTTATGACAATGAAGTATTAATTGTTGTGACTGATTCAAAAGATTTAGTTATTGCGGATGACTTTGTAAGAGAGGAATACGCACTCTATGATGATATATTTGACCACATCATTTTAGGAGAGTTCGAGTTTGAACGTTCATTTAGAATGAGTGAAGTGATATACCTTGAATACAACAATGAAGCAATTACAAACATGTTATATGGCTTGTTTAATGATTATGGAGATATCTTTGGTCGCATGATTAAGTCTAATTTAATGAACAACCAGATAAGAGCTACCTTAGGTATGGAGGCTAATACACCATTAACCAACGCAAGTAACGATGATATGCAGAGATTTATTAATAATGCATATAAAGCCTTTGAAAGTAATGACATAGCTATTGTTCCAGTTCAAAAAGGTTATAAATATGAAGAACATTCAAACGGTAATGGTACGAAAACATCATCACAAATTGATGATATGGCTAAAGTACCTAATCAGTTATTAAATTATGTAGCTAGAAACCTTGGAATTCCAGTTGGATTGATTAATGGGGATACGGCAGACATAGAAGCTATGACTGATAACTATATGAAGTTCTGTATTAAACCTATTATTGAAAAAATTACTGATGAATTGAACGCTAAATTGTTTAGTGAGCGTGGATATAAAGAAGGAAAACGAATTAAAGCGATAAGTATAGATCAAAAAGGACCACTTGAAGTGAGTGAAGCAGTAGACAAACTCATTGCAAGTGGTTCTTTCAATAGAGATGAAATTAGAGTGCTTACAGGCTTTGAGCCTATAGGAAGTGAAGAAATGCAGAAATTTATTATCACTAAAAACTATCAAACTGTGGATGAGGAATCTTCAGGTAATGAAGGAGGTGATATAAATGGCGAATAATGAAATTGACATCTATGGATTGATTGATAGCGCAACAATTGAAGGTATGACAATAAGCCCTCAAACGGTGCGTGATCAATTAAAAGCTATGGGAGATGTTGATGAAGTCGTTGTAAACATAAATAGCAACGGCGGAGATGTGTTTTCAGGTGTAACGATTTATAACATGCTAAGACGCTTTGATGCACACATCACTGTAAATGTTGATGGTCTTGCTGCAAGTATTGCTTCTGTGATTGCAATGGCAGGCGACACCATAAATATGCCAGGAAATGCAATGCTTATGGTTCATAACGCATGGACTGTTAATGAGGGCGATGCTAGAAGTTTTAAAAAGCGAGCCGAAGATTTAGAACGCATTAACAGTGTTGTGTTTAACAGTTATGTCGATAAAAATCCTGACATCGACCATGCGATTCTTCAAGACTATATGGATGAAGAAACATGGCTAACGGCTAAAGAAGCTAAAAAATTAGGTTTAATCGACAATATTACTGAAAATTCAAGAGTTGCAGCCGCAACGACATCAACAATTTTGGGAGGTGACAAATTCATGGCTAGATACCGTAACGAAGATTCACAACAACCTGGGCAACCAAAAGAATCAAGTGAAATCACAGTTGAAGATGTGATGGATAAACTTGAAGAGATTTTAACAGAAGTAAAAAAAGGTAATAACAAAGGTTCAGAAGAAACTGAAAAACAAACGGAAAGTAAACCTGCAGAAAACTCATTTGCACGTTTATTTAACATGAATATTAAATAATAAAGGAGAATTTAATTATGGCAATTGATTTAGAAAATGCACAAGAGTTTCAAAACTCTCAACAATTATTAAAAGAGTTTTCGAATATGAGTCCAAAAGCGACGGACGAAGAAGTGAAAGAAAAATACACAGAATATATGAATGCTTATTCTGAAGAATTAGCTAACGCTATTCGTAAAGACATGAAACAAGAACAAGGTGACAATGCGGTATTAAATGCGCGTAATGTTAACCGTTTAACTAATGAAGAAAAGAAATTCTACAACGCATTAGTTTCAGAAGACCATGTTAATACGGATACTAACTGGAAAGATGGAGAATTATTGCCTGAAACAGTTGTTGATCGTATCTTTGAAGATATTGAAACTGAACACCCATTATTGAAATATATCACAATTCAACGTACTGGATTACGTGCACGTGTGATTCGTTCAGTACCAGAAGGTCAAGTTGTTTGGGGTCCAGTGTTCTCAGAAATTAAAGGTCAATTAGAGACTTCATTCTTTGAACAAGACGTTACATTAGGTAAAGCAACTGCGTTTGTTGTTGTTCCTAAAGATTTAAAAGATGCAGGTGTAC
Organism: Staphylococcus sp. KUGN1; assembly: GCF_045984185.1. Classification (NCBI taxonomy): domain Bacteria; kingdom Bacillati; phylum Bacillota; class Bacilli; order Caryophanales; family Staphylococcaceae; genus Staphylococcus; species Staphylococcus sp. KUGN1. Next base: position 559,231 of record NZ_JBJQIL010000001.1, read on the forward strand.
AATGGGTTGACCGTTATGTACGTGCACAAATCAAAGAGGCTTTCGCAGTAGCAATTGAAAAAACTGCTATTCAAGGTTTAGGCGCTGCTAAAAACCAACCAGTAGGATTAATGAATGAAATTAATCGTACAAACGGTGCGGTATCAGAAAAAACTTCTGCAGGCACATTAACATTAGCTGATGCAGAAACATCAATTAAAGAAATTGGTAACATTATCAAAAACTTATCAATTAAAGAATACTATGATAAAGACGGTAATGTTAAACGTTCTAAAGGTGCTAGCGTATTAAATAACGTTGTTATTGCGTTAAACCCTGCAGACTATATCTACACTGGTATTGCATTCATGCAATTACACAATGGCCAATTTGTAAGTCCGGTTCCATTTAACGTGACGTTTGAGCAATCTGAATTTGTACCTGCTGGTAAAGCAATAGCATTTGATAAAACACGTTATAATTTCTATGCTGGAAGCGAAGTAATTGTACGTGAATTCGACCAAACATTAGCATTAGAAGATATGGATCTTTATACTGCAAAACAATTCTTATATGCAGAGCCTGACGATAATAAAACTTCATTCGTATATGATGTTGATTTCAGTTCATTCGGTGCGCCTACATCAACTGACGCTGCAGCAACTGAGCCGACAGCATAGGAGGTGTATATAATGGCCAATTATAAAGTGTTAAAAAACTACAACGATAAGCAATTAGAAAAGTCTCTTAAAGCAGGAGACAAGGTAGAAATGACAGTAAAACGTGCAGATGAAGTTGAAAAAACTTTGTCTGCAAATGGTTTTAAAGGACCTTTCTTAGAACGAGTTAGAGAATCGAAGTGATTTAAATGATTACTGATACGCATGTGGAAGAATTCAAAAATCGTAATAGAATTTTTTATGATATCGAAGATGATCGTATTAAAAACGATTTAGGGATGTCTTATGAAGATATCAAAGCAAAATGTGGGGACTTCGATATGGAACAATCCTCATTAGGTCGTGAATTAGTTTATGAACGTACAAGATATGTATTCAACGATAAACTAGAGGAATTCCATAATAATTTTTTATCTAGTATTGTTCAATTCCAAATCATGAACATGGAGGTGTCAGATGATGGCACTACAACGTAATGAATTTGTGACTGGTGGCGACATGAGAACGCCAGTTGCATTTTATAAAGCAACACCGACAGACGACTTCTTTCCTGGTGAAACCGTGGAAGAGGTCGTTTTTAAGTGTTTTGCTAATGTTTATCAACCATCACAGAAAGATTTGGATATGACGAACAATCAAGCTAGTTTAACTATGGTTACGTATCACCCTATTAATATAGAAATTACTGATGATATGTATTTTGAAATTCAACTACCGCAATATAAGAATAAAAAATACAATATTCAACAAGTCTTTGATGATACAGATAACCATAGGAACATTAAGATTATTGGGAAGATTTCAGAATGAGCGTAGACGTTAAAGGTGTTCACCAAATGCTTAGGCAGATTGGCGAAAAGTACGGAGAATCCCAAATGCTTAAAGCTCAAGATAAAGCATTGAACAAAGGCGCTAAATACTTTGTAAGTGTGTTGAAAGCGAATTTTGAAGTGTTCCGTGATACAGGTGCAAGTATTCATGAACTTTCAGTTACTGACCCTTATTATGTTCACGGGAAAACAAGAATGGTTAAAGTTCACTGGCACGGTTCAATGAATCGATATGCGATTATACATTTAAACGAATGGGGAACAATTAAAAATCCAAACCCAAGAGGTAAAGGTGCAATTGCTAGAACAATGTTTATGACTGAACGACCATTCAGAGAAATTATAAAGCAATCATTGGAAGGAGACTTGTAAATGTTTGATATGTTGAAAACTTTAAAAAAATATCTATTGAACAACGCAACAATTGCTCAACATTGTACAGGTCGAATTCGAGCTTACACATATGATGAGACGGCAGATAGGTCAAATCATTATATATTGATTGACCCTCTTGTCTCCCCACAACCTGAAACCTACGCAAGTGATACTAATTTAACAACCGAATATCTATACCAAATTGATGTTCGTGGTCCTAATTATGATGTGGTTAAACTTCTACAAGAAGAGATCCGTCAAACCTTATGGTCAATAGGATTTAAACAAGTGGATGGAACTGATGAATATGACACAGATTTAAAACTGTATATGGATGCACGACGCTACCGTGGAAATCCTTATACGATAGATGGTTTAAGACATATAGATAAAAATATTTAATTGATTAGCCTTTCGTGAGAAACGAAGGGCTATTTTAATGCAAAAATTTAAGGAGGATATTTAAATGGGTAGATATAATGCCGCTACAGGTTTAGGAAAAATGTACTATGCAGTATTACAAGAAGAAAGTGATGGGACAGTTAAAACATCAGGTATTAAAGAAGTAGATTATGTTCAAGAACTTTCTATTGAATTTGGTGAAGAATTAGAAAAAGCTTATGGTTCTAACAAGGTTGCTGAGATTGCAAAATCAGCAGGTGAAACACAATTATCTTTAACTTTCCATAAACTGCCAATTGATGTTCAAAAAGACTTATTAGGATTAATTGAACATGAAACAAATAAAACAGTTTATGGCTTTGGTAAATCAACTGGTATTACTTATACAGCCGTAGCTATCCCACGTACAATGGAAGATGGGTCTCAAGAGTGGTTTGGATTATCAAAAGGTGTATTCACACGACCAAACAAAGAAGGACAAACTAAAGAAGATGGTGTTGAATTCGGTTCAGATGAAATCGAAGGTCAATTCATGGAACGTAAAGTTGATGGATTCGATGAAGAGTTAGCAGTGGTTATGGCTTACGATGACCAAGGCAAAACTGAAGGTCGTGACACGATTTTCAATTCAATCTTCGGTAAAACGTTTGATACAGTTCAAACAACAGCTGAACCTTTAAGTACATCAACATCTTCTGATGACACTACTGCAACTGAACCAACTTCAGATGCAGGCGCGACTGAACCAACAGCATAATTGATTTATAGACGACTTCGGTCGTCTATTTTTGTATACAAAAATAAAAACTAATTATTCGGTCTAACAGAAAACCCGATGAAAAGGAGAATATAAATTATGGCAGTTAAGAAATTTATTGAATTATACGATGAAAATGGAGAAGTAAAAAAATATCATGCACCTGCTTTTATTAAAGGTAGTGTTGCACGTAAAGGTTTCAATTTAGGTAAAGAATTCCAAAAACTAGAACAAGACGGTGGCGAATTTGACGATAACTTACTAGATAAATTATATAGCTTTATTGCAAATGACTTATATGATGGTCAATTCACCGCAGAAGAGTTTGAAGATGGTATTGATGCACGTGAAGTTATCACGGTTGCAATGGAACAATTAGGCGGTATCTTAGGTGACGAGGGAAAGACAACGAAATAGATGACTCTCGTTTAAAGCCCGAAGATTTCACTTATGAAAAACAATCAGAATATCTTGATACGCTTTATAAAGAGTTGATGGAAAATGGTTGGAAAATGCCTGAGATTGACAACACAGATATTTATCAGTTACTTCGCATTATGAATAATAAGAAGAAATCTAAAACGAAGAAAGTTGGTAAGAACGAGAGCCTAATTGGAGCTATAACAGGTAAAGACCCTAGAGCTTCAAGCTAGGCTCTCTTTTTTTATTTCTAAAGAAAGGAGAGTGAGTTGAATGGCAGATGAAATTAAAGGTTTTACGATTGATTTAGGCCTAGATACATCAGATATTGATCGCGGTATGGCCAATTTAAAGCGTAAGTTACAAACTACCGATGCAGAAATGAAAAAGAACCTTTCAAGTTTCGATAAAGCCGAAAAATCAGTAGAAAAATACGAAACTGAAATTGAAGGTCTCAACAAAACACTTACTCAACAAGGTAGAGCGAGTGAACAAGCACAGAAGAAGTTAGATCAGTTAAGACATGCACAAGAAATCATGTCAGATAAGCTTGAAGAATCGGCACGTAACGCTCAAAAAGCTAAAAAGAATTATGAATCACTAACCAATTCTTATGACAAATTAAATAATGAATTGAAAGAATATACTAACACAGTAAATAAAGCTCAAAACACTGAAAAACAGCACAGTAACACTCTTAGAGCATTAAAAGCTCAATTGGCTAATGCTAAAAGCTCTGTCGACAGTTTGCAAAATGAATTCAATGAATTAAGTAAATCTGGTAAAGCAAGTAAACAAGAGCTAACGGCATTAGGTAATCAGTTAACTAAAGCTAAAACGCAATATGCGAACCTTTCAAAATCAGTAGATAGTGCTAAACGTGATTTAAATGAGTCTAAAATAGCAACGGCCAACGCTAAGAATGAATTACAAAATTTTAGTAAAGCAAATCAACAAGCGATGGCAAGTGCAAAATCTGCAATGGATACGGCTAAGAAAGAAGCAAACGCAGCAGAACAATCTTACGCTAGTTTAAATCGTGAAGTTGGTCAACTACCCGCCAAATTAGACAGAGCCGAAAAAGAAGTTTATCAACAAGCATTGGCTTACAACGTTCTACAAAATAGAATAGATGAAACAACATCAGAAATGCGAGAATTTCATAGAGAACAAACGAAATTCTTTGGCATGGGACCAGCATTAACAGCTATGGGTCAACGTTGGGAAGAAGTCAACGCTAAAATAAATAAGATAGGTAATAGCTTTAGAAACGTTGGTTTTGTTGTTAGAGGTATATCGTTCGGGGGTTTAGTATCTAACATATCTACCATCATACCAGTTGCTGGAAGTGCCGTAAGTGCTTTATCTGGTATTGGTGGCGCTGCAACTGCTGCTGCAGGTGGTGCTATTGGGCTTGGTGGTGCTTATGGTGTAGCACTAGGTGCAGTAACGGCATTTAGTGGCCAAGCTACAACCGCGTTGAAAATGCTTGAAGATGGTGAATTGAGAGCAACTGCAGAAGTTAGAAATTACCAGTCAGTTTTAAGTAGTTTGCAAAATCAATGGAAAGGTTTAGTACAAGCTAATCAAGCAGATATCTTTAATACTATGGCTAATGGTATTAATATCGCTAAGATTGCGTTGACAAGACTTACACCATTCATTTCAAAAACCACAAGTCAAATAGCGCAAGCATCTGCTAGAATGCGTGATTGGGTTAACTCATCTAATAATGCAAACAATGCATTCAAACTCATTAATAATATAGGTCCGCCGATATTCCAAAACTTATTAAATGCAGCAATGAAAGTGGGAGACGGTATCACCCACATGTTTACACAGTTTGGACCATTATTTACATGGACAGGTAAAGGTATTGAAAGTCTAGCTAATAAATTTAATGCTTGGGCAAATAGCACAAGTACAGATAAAGGTATAGCTCAATTCATTCAATACACTAAAACGAACTTGCCAATTGTAGGTCAAATATTCGGTAATGTGTTTAGTGGTATTATCAGTCTATTTAGTGCATTTAGTGGTCATTCACATAACGTACTAGTAGGCATGCAAGGTGTGACACAATCGTTTAAAGATTGGGCGGCGAACTTAAAGAACACAGAAGGCTTTAAAAACTTCTTGAAATACTTAGAGACGAACGGACCTATTGTATGGCAATTACTTAAGAATATTGGATCCATTATTGTAGGGTTAATTAAGGGAATGGCACCAGTTGGCGCAGTAATGTTAAGAATAACTACTGCATTGACAGGCTTTATCGCTAAAGGTGCTACGGCTAATAACACAATGGGACTAATGACAGGTATCTTAACAGCAGTGGGTGGTGCACTGGCTGCAATTCTTCCAATGTGGGGAGTATATAGAACAGTAGTTGGTGGTGCCTCGTTAGTAACAGGTGCATATAATGCTATAGTAAATGTAACTAAAACTTCGATGGCTATTTGGACAGGTGTTACACGAGCTCTTGCATTAGCACAAATATTAAATGCTAGAAACACTTCATTAGCAACCATAATGACAGGTAAATATTCTATTGCTACAAAAATGGCAGCTATAGCAACACGCGGATTAGGTTTAGCCATTAGGTTTATGACTGGTCCAATCGGTATAGTTATTACTGCTATTAGTGCTTTAGTTGCAGGTATTATATATCTATGGAAAAATAATGAAACTTTTCGTAGTTTCGTTATCTCTGCTTGGAATGCCATAAAAAATACTGCTATATCTGTGTTTGGATTCCTTAAACCTTACATCATCGGTATTTGGAATGGAATTAAAACGGCATCAATGATTATATGGGGATTAATGAAAACATCAGCCACATTAGCATGGAATGCTATTAAAATGGCCGTACTACATCCAATTCAATCATTAAAACTAGTTATCACTGCAGTATGGAACGCGATTAAAATAGGTGCAGTGCTTGCATGGACTGGCATCAAGACTGCGGTTATGTTAATAATTCAAGGTTGGCTTACTGCCGTTAAAATTTATTTCGGTATGTGGAAGACAGTCATCACTGCAGTGTGGAATGGTATTAAGTATGTATCAATTGCGATTTGGAATGCCATTAAAAATGGTGTAATGGCGATTATTAGAGTTTGGTTCACTATGATGAAAGCGTCCTTTGCCATGTGGAAAGCCGTAATTACTGCGGTATGGAATGCAATTAAAACTGTTTCAATAGCAATATGGAACTCTATTAAGAACAGTGTATTAGCTATTATTCGAGCTTTCATTGCAGGAGCAAAAGCCATAATTGGCGGTTTAAAGGCATTTGTTACAAGCGCTTGGAATGTCATTAAAAGTGTCTCAATTCGAATATGGAATACTATAAAAAACAGTGTGATTGGAGCAATTCGAGCACTTTCAAATGGTGTTCGTAAAATCATTGGCACTTTAAGAAGTTGGATTATAGCAGCGTGGAATTACATTAAGAATAAAGTCGTTGCATTGGCAAAAGCTTTAGGTGCAGGAGTAAAAAGAGCTTTCACAAGTTTATCAGGTATAGTTAAAAAGATATTTACTGGTATTCGAAACTTTACGATTAAAGTATGGACTTATATTAAGAATAAGGTTATTTCTTTAGCTAAAGGCCTTTATAATGGTGTAAAACGTGCGTTTACAGGTACATGGAACTTTGTAAAACGTGTATTTAATAATATTAAAAACTTTTCAGTTAAAGTTTGGAATTATATTAAAAACAAAGTGATTGGTTTTGCTAAAAGTTTATATAACGGTGTCAAACGTAACTTTACATCAACTTGGAATATCACTAAATCAATCTTTGGTAAACTGCGTGGTTGGCTTACTAAGACTTGGAAAAACATCAAAAATTCTGTGGTGAATTACGCTAAAAATCTTTGGAGTGGCGTAAAAAATACATGGAACCGTTTAAAAAGTGGTACAAGTAGCACATTCAGTAGAGTGAAAAGTGATACGATTTCTAAATGGAAAGGTATCAAAAATTCTGTTACTGGTCTTGCAAAAAGTTTATGGAGCAGTGTTAGAAATACATTTAGAAATATGTCCAGTGGATTAAAAACATTGATTGGTAGGATCAAAGGCCATATTGGCGGTATGGTCAGCGGAGTTAAAGGCGGATTAAACAAATTGATCAGTGGTGTTAACTGGGTAGGTAAAAAATTAGGCATGGATAAATTACCATCGATTAAACTACACACTGGTACAGAAGCAACTCATACTCAAAACTATGTAACAAATGGTAAGTTGAACCGTAGTACACTAGCCACTGTGGGAGATAAAGGTAAAGGTAACGGTCCAGGTGGTTTTAGACACGAGACTGTTATTCCACCGAAAGGTAAACCTTTCATCACTCCTGCTAAAGATACAACAATGCCGTTACAAAAAGGAACGCGTATCTTGAATGGCGATCAAACACACGCAATGTTGAATCGTCCGCAATTCAATGATGGAACAATACCTAAATTTAGTATTGGTTCTATGTTAGGAAATGCTTTATCGTTCGGTAAAAAGCCTAAAAAAGCGAAACCTGAAAAACATAATGATATTGCCCATACAGCTAAAGATAAATTGAGTGATGCTTGGGGTGCAACTAAAAAAGGTGTCTCAAGCGCAGTAGAAACAGGTGCAGGTTGGGCTAAATCTGCAGGGAAAGCTGTATCTAAAGCAATTGGAGATATTATGGAATGGGTAGAGAAGCCTGGAAAATTACTTGATATAGTATTTAGTAATTTTGGAGTTAATCTAGATGCATTTGGTGTTAGCAAAGCAGCAGAATTACCATACAATATGATGAAAGTCGTCTTTGGTAAGATGAAAAAAGCCGCTAAAGACCTAATCGGTGGTTGGTTAGAAGATGCCGGGGGCGATGGTGACGGAAGTTATATAAAATATTTAAACAACATTACCACCCCGTACAGTCCTAATGGTCCACCTCCAGGTTATGCGTTTAGTTGGCCACATCCAGGTATTGATTTACCATACATTTATGAAAAAATACAGTCTACTTTAAGTGGTAAAGCTTATAACAAAGAAATGCCTGGTGGATTTGGTCATTATGTAGTTGTAAAATCTGGAGCCTTAGAAGCTTTTTACGGTCATTTAAGCAAACGCTATAAAAAGAATGGTGAAAGTGTTAAACCAGGTGACGTTTTAGGTGTTTCTGGTAACTCTGGCGCTTCTACAGGACCACATTTACACTATGAAATGCATAAAAATGGTAAACCGATAAATCCAGTAACTTGGCTCAAGAAAAACATGGGCGGAGGTAAATCTGGAGGTTCAAGAGCCGCAAGTAAATGGCGTCCAGAAATTATCAAAGCTTTAAGGGCTAATGGACTACCAACAAGTAGTAATTATGTCAATGCTTGGATTAGACAAGTTCAATCTGAGTCTGGTGGTAATGCAGGTGCGAGACAACAAGTGCAAGATGTAAACAGTGGTCCAAACGCTGCAAGAGGTTTATTACAGGTTATACCTACAACGTTCGCAGCAAATAAATTGCCAGGTCATGGCAATATTATGAATGGTTTAGATAATGCTATGGCAGCTATCAATTACGCTAAAAAACGTTATGGTAAATCAGGCATGTTACAAGTTATCGGTCATGGTCACGGTTACGCTACAGGCGGATTAATCAAATCTGCAGGTTGGTACAATATCGCAGAAGGTGGTTATCCTGAATGGGTAATCCCAACAGACCCTAATCGACGAACAGACGCTATGAAATTACTAGCACTTGCTGCTAAAGACATTCAAGGTTCTAAATCAAAAGGTAATAAACGTCCTAGTGCATTCAGTAGTAAAAGTGTACAAACTAATAACAACGATACTGAATTATTACTCAAAATGATTGAGGGACAACAACAACAGATTTCACTATTGATGCAACTTGCACGTAGCAATCAAGACATTGCAGACAAAGATTTTGAACCTGTCATTGATCAGTTTGCGAACGAAAAACAAATTTTTAAAGGTATTGATAAATACGAAAGACAGAAATCAAGAAAAGCAAAATTTAAACCAGTGGGAGGTTAGATAATGCTTGATACAATAAAAGTAAATGATAAAACACTTCCATGGTTGATTGTTGAAAGAGGGTTTGAAATACCCTCTTTTAATTTTGCTATTGAAAGTGAAGAAATAGCTGGGAGACCAGGAAGCATTGTAAAAAGTAGAAATTTAAAAGAATATCGTTTTGAATTACCTCTTATCATACGTAATGATTATTTATCGCATGGAGGCATGAAAAAGTTAGACGATGTATTAAATGAAGTCGTACGATTTTTCAATTATGATGAACCAGTTAAGTTACAGTTCACGTCTCAAGATTGGTATTGGAATGCATATATAGAAGGATCCATCGAATTAGACAAAGACCGTATCGGTTTTTGGTCTTTTAAAATAAATGTTGTTTTAGCAGACCCTTACAAATACGCCGTTGAAGGCACCAAAAACACTGCTATTTCAGACCAAGTCAGTGTGGTTAGTACAGGAACTGCAGATAGTCCAGTAATTGTGCAAGCAACTGCATTACGAAATGCAAGTTACTATATGATTACTAAGAACGATGAAGATTATTTCATGATTGGCGATGATGACTTGGATAAACCAGTTGAAGATTACTCTCCAATTCTTTGGAATAATGAAATGCGAGCTTTTACAGGTTGGGGAAAACAATCAGGAAGCACTATCAATGATAATTACACAGGCGGTACTAATGGCGGTAGTTTTGAAATGAGTTCATCAAACGATTCATTCAAATTAAAGTTAGATAGCATTACGGCTACATCAGGTTGGAATGGTGCAGAGTATAAGCATAGCTTTGGTAAGTCTGCACAAGATTTTGTTTCCACTTGTAAAATTCATGTGAATCAAAAGAATAAAGGTTCTACACATTGTGCTCAATACTTATACGATACAGATAATCGCTTAATTGCAAGTATCGGCTATAGAAATGCTAGAGCAAGCCAAGCGATTGGTAGTATTGTAATTACATTATTTGACCAGTTAGGCCAACAAAAGAAAATCTATGAATACACAAATCTACCTATGTTTTATAAATGGGAAGATATTGTTATATATATGCGTTTAGAACGTGTAGGTACAACCTTTAAAATCAAAACATGGAAATATAAAGAACTCGATTATCCTAAACGTGTGATTCCAGTCGATGTAAACGAAAAACAATGGGAAGATAGTGGGAAGTTTTACCAACGACCTATCGCAGCAGTAAGTGTTTATATCGCAAAAAATGGTAATTATAATCACATGCCTACGTACGTTTTAGGTAGTTACACTCATGAGAAGTTACCTAAACCACCTAAAGCACGTGACATGATAATCAAAAAAGGTGATGTGATTAACATTAATACACAAGATAAAACTGTGACGATTAATGAAGATCCGTCACTTGATTTAAAAACGTTTGGTAGTGATTTCTTTAATATCAATAGTGGTTATAACGAATGTATCATCTATCCAGAAAAAACTTTTGATACTACCGTTTATTGGCAAGATAGATATTTATAAGGAGGTGACGAATTGAAACATACAGGCATTCATATTTTAGATTTCAATGACAAAATCATTGATTATATTAGTCGTGATGACGGCGCATTATTAAATGCAGTGATGAGTAACAACGCCGAAGAAAAATCAGAAACATTCGATTTCACAATGTTAAATGATCGTGCTGAACATTTGCGTGAACGTAATCGTATTATTGCACAAGATAATAATGGTGTTTATCGTGAGTTCATTATTTCTCATGTGGTAGATAACTTTGATGGTACAACTGATGTAGAAAGTAATGCATCATATTTAGAAGATATCGACAAATCACGTCCAATCAAACCTGGGAAATATAGTTCGTATAGTACGTCTCAAGCCTTGAATGAGACACTACGTAATACTGGTTGGGAAATGTCAGATGACACTGAACATGGTGGTATGAGAACAACATCATGGACATCTTATTCAACACCATATGAAGTTATCAACATGTTATGTACAACATACGGTATGGTGGCAGAATACTATATAGAACTTGGTTCTCATACAGTAGAACATAGATATGTAACATTAAAGAAACCAGTTAGTCTATTTAAAGGTAAAGAAATCACTAAAGGTAAAGATTTAACAGGAATGACACGTACCGTTGATATGTCAGAAGTACGGACTGCATTATATGCGATTGGTCCTGAAAACGACACTGGACAACGATTAGAAAAAATAGTTACAGATGATGACGCTCAGGCACAGTTTGGATTGCCTGGGCGTTACTTATGGAGTGTATACGAGCCTGAATCAGACGATAGCAATATGACTGATGAGCGTTTAACCACACTTGCTAAAACCGAACTTAACAAACGTAATAAATCGGCAATCAGTTATGAAATAACTTCTACAGATATACACAAACACTATCCAGAAATGGTTGTATCCCTCCACGACACAGTACGTATTAAAGATAGAGATTTCAGACCACCGCTTTATATAGAAGCAGAAGTCATCGGCGTTGATTACAACTTACTCACTGATGAAAGTAACTATAAATTCGGCAACGTAGTTGAATATGAAGAAAATAACTTAAGAGATATATTCAATAAAAAACTTGCCGATATAAGCAAAAAGTTGAATGATAACGTAACGAATATCAATACTATTGTGAATGATGTTGTATCTGGTCAATTAGAATATTATGAACGTAAAATCTTTAAACAAGACACGCCACCAGATAATCCAGTTAATGACATGCTTTGGTACGATACAAGCAATCCTAATGTTGCAGTGTTACGTCGTTACTGGAATGGTGAATGGTTAAATGAAACTGTAGATGATGTTGAGAAAATCGGAGGTATCACGAGAGAGAAAGCTCTACTAAGTGAATTACAAAACACATTTGCTAACCTTTCAATTCAACATAGTAAGATATTGAATGATACAAACGAAGTATTAAACAGTGAATACTTGGTTGATACAGATCTTAAAAACAAACTTCAAACTGAAATTAATAATATTGATGAAATCTATCTAAGTATTCAAAGTGATTTAAACGCTATGACTCCAGATACTGCTACTATTGGTGCTTTAATAGATGTTCAAAGTCAATTTAGTTCCTATAGACAAAAGTTACAAGATTTATATAAAGCTATGCGTGATGCTCAAGTTTCGGCAGATAAACGATTGCAGTTACTTCAATCCCAATATACTGATGAAAAATTTAATGACGCATTGAATAAAGTGGCTACTAAATTTGGGTTAACTATTGATGAAAACAACAATATGGTCGGCACACCAGACGTAATTGAAAAAGCAATTCAAGCTTCACGTGAAGATACAAAAGAACAGTTGAAAAGTTATGTAAAAAGCGTAGATTATCAAACTGATCAAAACGGTATTGTTCAACGGCTGGATAGTGCCGATAGTGAAAGATTGCAATTAAGTAATCAAATTAGCGATAAAGTGAGTTTGAGTGAATACAACAAAGAAAAACAAGACGCAGACACAAAACTAACCAACATGACGACTTCTATTACGCAAAATGGTCAAGATATTCAACAAAGAGCAACTAAAGAGGAGTTTAATACTAGTAAAAAAACATTATCTAAAGTAATATCGGACTTCACAAACAATGTTGCTACAGGTATGACATTCACATACGACGAAAATGGCGCCATTCAATTGATGAATATTGGTAGTGACGGTATCAAGTTGAAAGGCGATAAAGTCGATATCACAGTGAATAAAGATTTTAACGTGGTCACTCAAAATTTAAATAATAAAGTGGGTAAAGATGAAGTTATTAACCGAATAAACTTATCTAATGAAGGTTTAGATATCAATGTAAACAAGTTAGGTATTGTTGGTGGCGACAGTACAAATTCATTAACGATTAGAAATAACCAAATTTTATCTAGAGGAAAGTATTCTCGAACATGGTCAGGAGTAACCGATACACCAAATGCAACCGTTGGTATTCGTAACGGTTATATTATGAGTTCTAATGAAGATACGGGCTATAACCTGTATATGACGGAAAAAGGTTTATCCACAATGATGAGTGGAGGTCTTGGTTCTGAACAAGCCGGTGCATTAGAATTTCATTATGATTTAATGAATGATAAATCACGAGGTGTAAGATTAAGTTCAACCTACGGTGTTGTATTCCTACAAGCTGAACAAAGTCGTATATATACTAGATCACGTTTTACAACCAATATAGAAACATGGGAAGGCTCTATCTATTTAAGACCATGGGCAGGCGGTCGTGTTGGAGCTAATGAATTTTCATTCTACATTAAACAGAATGACACGGCACAGTTTACCGATGGTGTTTTGTTATTCGGAGAAATAAGTAACGAAACAAACATACCTGGATACGGTAATGCAGGTTCGGGTATTAGATTTAGAAAAGCTGGTATGCCAACAGAAACATATGGTGATTATGAGCCTATTGTATATGCTACAAATAATCAAGGTGATATCGGTAGTGGTAGTTTCTATGCAAATCGATTATATGGCGATTGGACAACGAAAACAGATAACTTATACGCATGTGTTAACGACAAATTAAGAATCACAGACATCAAAGGTTACAATAGCGGTAATACTAATTATAAAAATTTGCAGTGTAAAGATATTCAAGCTAATACTATACGTGTTAACACTGGTAATAACTTTTATCTAGGTGTTTCTACTGGTGAATTACGAGTAACTAATAACTTAATGTATAACGGTGGAGATATTGGATATAAACCAGTTGTAGCAAGTGACTTTGTAAAAGCTTCAAGAGCTGAGTATAAAAAAGATATTTCACTTTGGAAAACAGATGCTTTAAGAACTATCGCAGAAGATTTAGATTTATATAGTTATAAATATAAAGAGGATGAACAAGAAATAATTCATCATGGTCCAGTAATTGGAGATGATTATAAAACGCCAAATGTTTTTGTAACAGGTGATGGTATAAATACCAATGAATTATTAACTTATGCTTTAAAAGCAATACAACAATTAAATGAAAAAGTTGAGAAACTGGAGGAACAAATCAATGGAAAATAATAATCAAGGATTACAAGCTAATCCACAATTAACAATTAATTACCTTACACAGGAAGTGGCAAGACTAACGCAAGAAAACGCAATGTTAAAAGCAATCATACAAGAACAAAATTCAGAAAGTGCCGAAGAAGAGTAATCTTTGGCACTATTTTTATACAAAAAATTAGGAGGAATTTATTATGGCAAACGAAGTAGTAAATAGAAAAGAAAATTATATTTTGGTACAGGTATCACCAGATGGTAGTGAAGCTGTTTTAAATCTAGACTATAGAGGGCAATTTTCTTCTACGCCAATTTCATCACAAGCTTATAAGATTGATGATTTAAATAAAGCACAACAATTAGCAACACGATTAAATAGTTTAAATCAACTTAACTTTGAATTCGGTATCGTTCAAACTTTATTAACAATTAAAGTAGCTAAACAAATTGTAGATGTAACGTTTGTGGATGATACAGAAAGTGTTTAATGACGTTTATGCCACAATCTTTTATAGGTTGTGGCTTTTAATTATGTATAAGGTGGGAGCAATGTGATAGACCAATTCGACAACGAAAGTTTAAAAGAACCTCAAAATATGAGGATTGTTTTTAAAGATTTAAGTAATAACGTTAAGAAACTTAGAAATGAATGTGACGCGTTAGAGAATAGTTTGAATGATCCCGATGTCGGGATAAGAATGTCTTTGAAAGAAATTAGAAGAGATATCGAAACATTAGATAAAAAAATAAATATCATGACAGAACAACAAAGCGATACACGAAAAACGGTAAAAAATGCATCAATTGGTGGTGTGTTAACAGCTAGTATTGGTGGGATAGTTGCGTTTGTTCTGAAACAGATAGGGTTATATTGAGGTGTTGAAATGAGAAAAACAAGTACGATCGAAAATATAAGTATTATGTATCTTTTATATTTCTATGTAACATTATTCTTTACACCCCGTTTATTTGAGGCAGAACATTCAGACTTGTACAAGGCTCTACAAAGGGTCATGGAATCACAAGACGCTTGGGAATTTACAAGTTTAACCTTAATCATTTTATATGTCATAACACTGTTCATAAAACACTATGTAGCAGAAATGTTTATAAATGGAATTGTAGGTTTGTTTTTCGCTTTAATAGCTGTTACTTATGTTTTTACTTACCCTAACATTGGAGCAGGGTTATTTATGTTTGTAAGTTTCTATTGTTTTAGACAAGTTTATAGAGCTAGTAATAGACATGAATACATGCAAGTAAGAAAAGTAAAGCAAAAATTGAGTGATAGTGAAGATTGCGAATATAAACAATATAAAGGTGAAAAGTAAAGTCGACATAATGTCGGCTTTTTATTTTACTCAAAAGGAGTTTTTTGATGAATTGGAAATTAAGATTAAAAAATAAAACAGTTTTAACAGGCTTAGTTGGTGCATTACTACTTTTTATTAAACAAGTGACTGAATTATTTGGACTTGATTTAACTTCTCAATTAGAACAAGCGAGTGGATTAATAGGAACAATATTAACTATTTTAGCAGGACTAGGTGTTATTGTAGATCCGACTTCGAAAGGTGTAAAAGATAGTGGTATAGTACACAGTTATTCTAAACCACGTGATAGTGATAACCCTAATGAATTTGTACAATGGCAAACTCATCAAGATGATGTAAGTGAACTAACACCAGAAATTAATAAAAAACATTTTGAAGAACATGATACATCTGAACCGTTTTCTGATGATAGCGATGAAATCGAATGGGATGTAGCAGAACATGAAAAAGATGAAACATTAACGCATGGTCAATCAAGATTGCATGAGGAGGTTAAATAATGGTTGCAAATTTAACAGAAAAAGAAGCAATTGATTATATATACAGTTTAGAGGGGAAAGGTTGGGACTTTGATGGTGTTTATGGCTGGCAATGTGTTGATTTAGCCAATATGTACTGGTATAAATTATTTGGGCATGGTTTAAAAGGCGAAGGTGCTGCAGACATTCCTAATGTTAATGATTTTAAAGGTGAAGCAACCGTTTACCAAAATACACCCGAGTTTAAAGCTAAACCAGGTGATGTAGTTATATTTAACCGTAATTATGGTGGTGGTTATGGACATGTTGCTATTGTGTTAGATGGAAACCATGATGGTAGTTACAATTCGTTCGTCTCATTAGATCAAAATTGGTATGGCGGTGGACTAGCTAAAACAGAAATTGCACAACGTATTGTCCACAACTATGATTTTCCTATGTGGTTTATACGTCCGAAATATAAAACTAAAACACAATCACGTTCAACACAATCACCAACGCTTGAGAAGAAAAAAGTAACAGTAAAGAAAAAACGTAAAGCTAGAAAATTAAAATATATTCAAGATTATGTTACGGGGTACAACTTACCCAAGCGTGGCCACAATCCCAAAGGTATAGTTATACACAATGATGCCGGTAGTATAGAAGCTACTGCGGAAGGTTATAGAAATGGTTTGGTTAATGCACCATTATCAAGACTTGAGGCTGGTATTGCGCACAGTTATATAAGTGGTAATACTGTATGGCAAGCATTAGATGAATCACAAATCGGTTGGCATACGGCTAATCAAAGCGGAAACAAAAGTTTTTATGGCGTTGAAGTTTGTCAGTCTATTGGTGCAGATGATAAAACATTCTTACAAAATGAACAAGCGGCATTCCAAGAATGTGCTAGACTATTAAAAAAATGGGGTCTACCTGCTAACAGAAATACTATAAGACTACATTGTGAATTCGTTAGTACATCATGCCCACACAGAAGCTCAGAACTTCATACTGGTTTTGACCCAGTTACTCAAGGCTTACTACCTAAAAACAAGCAACTGAAATTAAAGGATTACTTTATTAAACAGATTCGTAGCTATATGAACGGGGATATTCCTGTAGCAACTGTAGTTAAAGGGACAAGCGCATCTAGTAATACTAAATCGACTGTAGCAGGCGCTTGGAAACGCAACAGTTATGGTTCATGGTATATGAGTGAAAAAGCAAGATTCACTAATGGTAATCAACCAATTGCTGTTAGAATATTAGGACCGTTTAGAAGTTGCCCACACGCTTATGATTTTCAACCTGGTGGTTATTGTGATTATGATGAAGTGATATTACAAGACGAGCATGTATGGGTTGGTTACGATTGGAAAGGACAACGTTATTATTTACCTATTAGAGAATGGAATGGTGTAGTGCCTCCTAATCAAGGATTAGGTGACTTATGGGGAACGATTAGTTAAAAAAGGTTCCATTAAGTGGAAATAATATGTTATGCTATCTATGGATTTCAATCCAGTTTAGTTATAAGATATTTTGAATCCTTACTTTTTTCTCTATTTAGAGGTAGTCCTAGCGACTACCTCTTTTTTTGTATAAAAAATAGTATTAGGGTTTCATTAATTAGAAATAATATGTTATATTACTCATGGATGAGAATCCAACTTGTTTAGTTATAAGAATTATTTTTCGTAAGAACCTTACTTTTCTTTTTCCTTTCAGGGTAGTCCTAGTGACTACCTCTTTTTTTGTATGAAAAATAGTGTTAAGGTTTCATTTGGTAGAAATAAATGTTAAATTATTGTTGTGGGATATTTTTCCACAAAATATAGGCAGTTTCGCCTCATTCTTTGTTATATACTTTGTAGAAGGCAGTCCTCGTGACTGTCTTTTTTTAAAAAAATATGATATATTAATAAACATAAAACCAAAACTTTTTACATTTAGGGTGTCCATTTTGTGGACACCTCTTTTTTTATGTGAGAGTTTTACAATACAAAAAAAGAGCGCTATCTTGTACCGAGAAAAGACAAGATAGCGCATTGCAGTTTAAATATCACAGAAAGGAATGATTTTTTAAGTTCACCTTAAAATATAAAGATGAACTACACAATCATACCAAAATATTTACACAAAATAAACCAAAAAAAGAAAAAAATAGTTGGATGCTTTCTTAATGTGTAGTATAATTGTATTTGTAAGTTAGTTAATGACTTACGAACTTCAAGTGAAGGGAGGTTAAAACCTTGGTTTACTTGATAGAAAAAGCGCTAGAACAACCGATATCATTACTGATACTAGTTCTTCCAGCGCTTATAAAACAACTAAGAATATGGCATCTAAATTATCTAAACATCACTAAAGATAATTAAGACAAGTAATCAACTGGAGCCTTAGGGCTCCTCCCTACACTTGAAGTATATAATAAATTTTGGAGGTTTTCAATTATGACAGGACAAATGTATTTATCATTGTTTATATTAAGCCTACCATTGTTACTATTCATAGGAAGAAAAACGCATTTTTATTATTTAGATAAAAAGAATGGACGTAGATAATATGAGTGACTACAAATTAAAAATAATTGAATTGATCGAGAGTGATATAACAGGGTATCAAGTTTTCAAAGATACAGGGTTAAGCCAAACGGTTATGTCGTCCTTAAGAACTGGTAAGCGTGATGTTGATAATTTAAGGTTGGGAACAACCGAAAAGCTATACGAGTACGCATGTAAAGTGTTATAATACTAATGAGGAAACAGTGTGTAACACTGGCATACTATCATTTGGTATGTATGTTTTATTATGTGTAGAGGACTTGCTTGCGTTTAGCAGTAAGAAGCTGACTGCACCGTTTACTTTTAACCACCCATACATGTCACTGGGTGGTTTTTCTAGTATGTTTCTAGTGATTTTCTAGTTTTGTGACTGACATTGATGTCACTCGCAAATATGCTATAATTAAACAGAAATTGCGGTACACATCTGCGGAGTGTACTTGAGGTAACTGTTGCTGACGGTTGCTTTATTTTTGAGTCACTTAGGATAAACTTATTATAAATTGAGGTATTACATATGAATTGGAAATTAGAAACAGATGTAAATTATTATGTTAAAGATTATTTAGATAAATTAGGATTAGAAAAATTAAAAGATTATAATGATGAAACATCAATGTCTGATTATATGAAAGAGGCCTTAAAAGGAAGCGCGAAGACCGAAAAGAAAACGCGTTTTGGAACACCTGATTTTCATATAGAAAAATATAACATTCCAGTTATTATTGAAAACAAATTAAATTCGAAAAAACTCAAAGTAATTAATAAAACAGGTATAAAAGATGATGAAAAATCAATATCGAATTATGCTGTTAATGGCTGTCTACATTATGCGAGAAATATGATAAAAAGTAATAAATATAGAGAAGTTATAGCTATTGGAATTGCTGGAGACAACAAAGACAATGTAACGATAGATATTAGCTATGTTTTTGGTAGTTCAAAAGATACATACAAGCATGTTGATAATTATACAAACCTAAATTTTCTAGAAAGTCAGAAAAGTTTTGAAGAGTTTTATAATGATGCTATTTTAACTGAAACAGAAAAACACGGAATTCTAATTGATAGTAGAGCAACATTACAAAAATATGCAAAACAATTAAATAGATTAATGCACAATCATAATATAACAGCACCACAAAGAGTTTTGTATGTTTCAGGTATGCTTTTGGCAATGCAAGATATTAATGATAATAGAGGGAATTTAATACAAAAAGGGTTAGAGCCACATGAATTAAAAGGTCTTCAAACAGATACAAAACGTGATGGAAAAGTTATTATTGATCAAATAAAAGAATATTTGCATATGAAAAATATTGAAAGCGGAAAAATGCAATTAATGATTTCTTCTTTTCAAGAAATATCCAAAGATAAACAAAGAGATGAAAAAACAACTTTAGATAAAGAAGTTAGTAAATTACTAAATTCCGAGAGTAGTACTAATAAGCAAATATTCACTTTTATTTATGAGAATATTTATAGTTCTATAGATTCAATGACAGGACATATAGATATTATGGGCGAAATGTATTCAGAATTTCTTAAATATGCTTTAGGTGATGGTACAGAATTAGGGATAGTATTAACGCCACCTTACGTAACTAAAATGATGGCGGAATTACTCGATGTCAAAAAAGAAAGTAAAGTAATGGATTTAGCAACTGGAAGTGCAGGATTCTTGATTAGTTCTATGGAATTAATGATTGAACAAGCAGAATTAGAATATGGAAAAAGAACTAATGCAGCCGAAGAAAAAATAAAAAATATTAAAAGTAATAATCTATTAGGTATTGAATTGAATGCAGAAATGTATACTCTTGCAGCAACTAACATGATATTACGTGGAGATGGTTCAAGCAATATAAAAAAAGCCAATACATTTAATACTCCCAAAAGTTTATATGAAGAATTTAAAGCTACAAAACTGCTGTTAAACCCTCCTTTTAGTTTTAAAGAGAATGGAATGCCATTTATTGAATTTGGTTTAAATAATATGGAGAAAAACGGAGTTGGCGCTATAATTATTCAAGACAGCGCTGGTACAGGTAAATCAGTAAAAACTAATAAATCTATTCTAAAGAAACATACACTTTTAGCGAGTATAAAAATGCCCAGTGATTTATTCCAACCTATGGCAGGAGTACAAACAAGTATATATATATTTGAAGCTAAAAAACCGCATGACTTTGATAAAACAGTTAAATTTATAGATTTTAGGAATGATGGATATAAAAGAACAGCCAGAGGGATACAAGTTAAAGACTCACCTATAGAAAGATATCGTGATATATTAAAAATATACAAAGCGGGTAATAAAGCAAAAGTTAGTGAGAAATTATGGAATCTTAATAAGATTTATATAGAAGACTTTATTGATGATTCAGGTGCTGATTGGAATTATGAACAGCATGTAAAAATTGATAACATACCTCAAATAGAAGATTTTAAAAAAACAGTATCTGAATTTTTATCTTGGGAAATTAGTCAAGTTATAGAAGGAAGAAAACACACGGGAAAGATGTAAGCCCTCGTTTAACAAAATTTAAGGAAGACTTTACTAAAAGCGGGGGCAAATTTACAGAATTTAAAATAAGAGAACTATTTAAGAAAATTAAAACTAAACCTTTGAATTATAAAGCCAGGGATTTAAATAAACAACAACATAGTGAATTTGAAATACCAGCTTTAACAGCAGGTGTGGAAAACCAAGGACTAGCTTATTATGTTCCAAAGGATAATGCTACCATTTTAAATAATGTAATAAGCGTATCTGCAAACGGTGCAAACACGGGAAGGATGTTTTACCAACCACATAATTTTACTGTACTTCAAGATAGCTATGCTATAGAATTCATAAAAGATAAGATCTCTTCAAAAAGTTACTTATATTTACTTGCATGTCTAAATAAGACTATAAGTAACCGCTATGATTGGTCTAATAAAGCGGGATGGAATAGAATAAAAGATGAATCTATAATTTTACCAACTATTAATAATGATATTTGTTTTGAATACATGGGAAAATATATCGAAGAATTGGAAGCAGAACGAATCGAAGAATTAGAAGCATATTTACAGGTGACTGGACTATCTGATTATAAAATCACAAAAAAAGAAGAAGAAGTGCTTGACAAATATTATTCTATGGCCCAAAATTCTAGAGCAGAGCAGAGCAGAGCAATAATGACATTTAATTCTAAAGAATTATTTGGTGATGCTACTAGGGGTAAACGTTTAAAAAGCGCAGACCGTATTCATGGTGACTTACCATTTATTACAGCAGGTGAGTCAAAAACAGGTATTTCTGATTATATAGGTAATGATGTACAAATATTTAATCTAAACACTATTACAATAGATATGTTTGGGTCAGCTAAATATAGAAATTTTAAATATGGAGCAGACGACCATGTAGCAGTAATAAATACTTCTAAATATAATTTAAATGTAGGCTTATTTTTGACAACTGCCTATAATAAAACTGCAAATACAGGTGCATTTTCATATGCCAGAAATTTTTATGCAAAAGATGCAGATAATTTAAATTTATCTTTACCTGCTTGTGAAAACAAAACTCCTGACTATAGATTTATGGAGCAAATAATTAAAATAATTAAAAAACAATATATTAAAAAGATTATGAAATATTTACAATTTAAAACTGAAATAACCAAAAATGTAGTTCGAAATTAAATGTATATTTGACTCATTTGCAAATTTAATTTAACCGTATCTTAACTGGTACGGTTATTTTTATGTTATAATATACCTAACGATAACGTCTTAATCGATACTATATTCTACTAGTCACGTTAATATGAGCGTGGCTTTTTATATGTATAATATGTTACAATTTTATACGGAGTTCCCCAACTCCATAATTGCTTACATTCAACAGTTATCTTCTACCACACTCTTAATTGAGTGTGGTTTTTTTATTTAGGGACTCGGGTCCCTAAAAAGTCCCTAAAAATTGGTTTTATATGGTGTGTTATTAATAGACAAAATAAAAAGAACCCCGTCGTTATGGGATTCTTAATTTTAAAAAGTGTTTAATTTTTGGTTATTAGCGTCCTGGGAGGGATTCGAACCCCCGACCGATGGCTTAGAAGGCCATTGCTCTATCCAGCTGAGCTACCAGGACATTTTTTAACACAAGAATTATTATAGCTAAATAATCAGTAATTAGCAATAGTTATGGCATAAAAAATGTTTATATTTTTCACTATAGTAGTGTTATTAAACAGAAAATCAACTCAAACTTCATTAGGGTTAAGGTTCAAGGCCAATTAAATTGAATACAATTCAGTTTAGTGTGCCTAACTGTTTGATTTTGTAAGCGATTTAACAGTTTTGAGCTCTAATTGTCTAATTAAGAATAAATCTCCAAATAATTGCGTACAAGTTATATAGTATAGATAACAAAACGATAGATAAACAACACGACATCAATAACAACAGTTTTTGAAAGTAACTTTTGAACTATAAATATTAAGGAGTGTTTATTGTGGAAGGTTTAATCAAAGCAATTAAAGATACTGTTGAAGCTGGCGTTAATAACGACGGCGCGAAATTAGGAACGAGCATCGTAGGCATCGTAGAAAACGGTGTAGGTGTGTTAAGTAAATTATTCGGATTTTAATTATAAAAATATCTAAATAAAGGGAGTTTTGAATTATGACAAAATTAGCAGAAGCAATCGCAAACACAGTACAAGCAGCACAAGGACATGACGGCGCAAAATTAGGAACAAGCATTGTAAGCATCGTAGAAAACGGTGTAAGTGTATTAGGTAAATTATTCGGATTCTAAGTCGAAACTAAAAAAACTAAAAAAATCATAAACAATAAAGGAGATTATATACTATGACAAAATTAGCAGAAGCAATCGCAAACACAGTACAAGCAGCACAAGGACATGACGGCGCAAAATTAGGAACAAGCATTGTAAGCATCGTAGAAAACGGTGTAAGTGTATTAGGTAAATTATTCGGATTCTAAGTCGAAACTAAAAAACTAAAAAAATCATAAACAATAAAGGAGATTATATACTATGACAAAATTAGCAGAAGCAATCGCAAACACAGTGAAAGCAGCACAAGGACATGACGGTGCAAAATTAGGAACAAGCATCGTAGGCATCGTAGAAAACGGTGTAAGTGTATTAGGTAAATTATTCGGATTCTAAGTCGAAAATCTAAAACTACAAAATCATAAACAATAAAGGAGATTATATATTATGACAAAATTAGCAGAAGCAATCGCAAACACAGTACAAGCGGCACAAGGACATGACGGCGCGAAATTAGGAACAAGCATCGTAAGCATCGTAGAAAACGGTGTAGGTGTATTAAGTAAATTATTTGGATTTTAATTCATTTAACTATCATTGACCAGGGCAAGCGCTCTGGTCTTTTTTACGTTAAATAAGCAATGTGATGTAAAGTTTGTTATTGTAAATAGAGACTATATGGAACAAGGGAGATTTCAATGACTTACAAAACAATATTATTAGATTTTGACGATACGATAGTTGATTTTTATGATGCAGGAGAGAAAGCATTTTACAATATGGCTAAGCATTTTAATCACAATCCAACAAAAGATGATTTTTATCACTTTAGAAAGGTAAACCAATCTCACTGGGAGGCATTTCAAGAAAATAAGTTAACTAAAGAAGAAGTATTAACACAAAGGTTTGTAAATTATTTTAAAGATTATCAAATAGAGGTAGATGGTAAACAAGCTGATCATATATTTAGAGATGAATTAGCTAAAGCGAAACCAAGTTTCTTTGATGATACTTTAGAAACAATAGATTATTTAAGGGAAAATCACAATATATATATCGTTACGAATGGTGTGACAGAAACTCAACAACGTCGTATAGCACAAACAACATTTAACGAAACATTAAATGGTATATACATTTCAGAACAAACTGGTTTTCAAAAGCCAATGTCAGAATTCTTTGATTACATATTTAAAAAAATAGGTGAACAACAGAGAGAAAGCGCAATAATAGTAGGAGATTCATTAACATCAGATATTTTAGGCGGCTATAATGCACGAATTGCAACATGTTGGTTTAACTTGAGAGGTAAAGAAAATCAAACATCAATTCAACCTGATTATGAAATTAAATCACTTAAGGAATTAATTCATATTGTTGAATAGGTTAAAATAACAGGATATAAGTGTAATAATAAAAGCACGAAGATGAATTTACTCAATTTAAAATCAACTTCGTGCTTTTCGCTTAGGATCAATATATTTATTTATATTTATTTGTATCTTTACGGCTGCCAAATTAAAACATCATGGCCTTCTGGGTTCTTTGCCTTAACGTCTGTGAAGCCTTGGTTTTCAAAATATGATTTTGAGTTATTTCTTGCAATGGCTTTAATAGGAAGATTAAATGATTTCGCAAAATCGATTAATTGTTTAGAATAACCTCTGTTTTGATATTTTTCTAATACTTCTAATTTCCATAATAATAGATAATCATCACAATCAGGGAAGTATGATTCTTCTACTTCACCTTTATTTAATAAGGCCATTCTTGCAGCTAATTTATCACCTACAAATATGCCATAAAATGGCGAGTCAGAACTTGCATCAATCATTTGCCCATTAAATTCTTCAACCATATAAAGATCTTTATTACCAAATTCTCTGAAGTCTTCAAATAACTCATCTGTTTTGTAATTAATTTCTAATCTTTTTACGTCACTCATCATTTTGTCCCCCTTTATATCTTTCTTATATTATACCTTAAACTATATGTTTTTTTCATCGATTTATACTTTATATCAATAATGAAATGTTAAATATCATACATTGGTATTGAATGGAATTTAAGTTATTCAAATATTTTATAAGCCGTAAAATTGTCAGAAGTGAGTATAGTCTTTATACTATATTAGGAATAGTGATACTTAAGGAGAAAAACAATGGACTGTAAAATAGTAAAATTAAACAATGATGACCAGTTTATTTCCAAGATAATAAATAGTGATGACAAGCTCATGCCATTTTACCAATATGATGCGATGTCAAAAGATAGTTACAAAATAAAAATGGGTGCATCTCCAAATGGCAGGGAAAAAAAGCTTGCTGAAGTGATTCAATCATATATGAAAGATTTAACAATGACAGATCAACAAGAAGCGTATATGACATCATTAGCTAATGGAGCTAAAGTTGTTATTGGGGGACAACAAGCTGGTTTATTTGGTGGTCCTTTATATACGATTCATAAAATATTTTCACTCATTACATTGAGTCAACAATTAACGAAAGAATATCAACAAACGGTGGTCCCTATTTTCTGGATTGCTGGAGAAGATCATGATTTTGATGAAGTAAATCACACTTATGCATTTAACTCACAAGATGCACAATTGCACAAAGTTAAATACCACACAATGACACCACCGGAAAGTAACGTTTCACGGTTTGATCCAGACCAATCGCAAATGATAGAAGTATTAAACGATTATTTTAAACAGTTAAAAGAGACAGAACATAGTAAAGATATATATCAAATGTGCATGAATATCATTGAAAATCATCATAATTGGACAAACATGTTTAAAGTACTTTTACATGAAATCTTTAAGGACTATGGTGTGCTATTCATCGATGCACAAAATCACGCATTAAGACAATTAGAAAAACCACTATTAAAAGAAATGATTTTGAAGCATCAAGAAATTGATGAAGCATTTAGAAATAATCAACAACAGACTTTAGACAATGGTTTCTCACAAATGATACAAACTGATACAAATGTTCATTTGTTTTTGCATGAAGATGGTATGCGCCAATTATTAACATATCAAGATGGTGTATTTCATCTAAGTAAATCGACACGCACATATAGTCAGCAACAATTGTTGGATATTTTAGAACAGGAGCCTGAAAGGTTTTCAAATAATGTAGTAACGCGACCAATAATGGAAGAGTGGTTATTCAATACAGTGGCGTTTATTGGTGGTCCTAGTGAAATTAAATATTGGGCAGAATTACATGATGTATTCCAGCTCTTAAATATAGAAATGCCCATTGTAATACCTAGAATGAGAATAACGTATTTATATCATCGAACACAGAAATTATTGAGTCAATATCATCTTCAGTTGGAGCATGTTATTGCAAATGGAATTGAAGAAGATAAAC
Source organism: Staphylococcus sp. KUGN1 (assembly GCF_045984185.1). NCBI lineage: Bacteria > Bacillati > Bacillota > Bacilli > Caryophanales > Staphylococcaceae > Staphylococcus > Staphylococcus sp. KUGN1. Next base: position 586,268 of record NZ_JBJQIL010000001.1, read on the forward strand.
AGAAGTTTATTCGTGAACAAGCCTCCGAGACATTCTTAAATGAAATTGAACATATGAAACAACAACAGGAGCAACTATATCAATCCTTATTTAATGAAGTGAAAGGGAACACGGATAACGAAAATCTAGTAACTAAAAATAATGAGATTCATCAAAGACAATATGATTACTTGAAAAAACGTTACTTGTTAAATATTGAACGTGAAAATGATATTAGCATGAGACATTTTAGAGAAATTAACAATCATCTCCATGTAATGGGAGGATTACAAGAAAGAATATGGAATCCACTTCAAATTATGAATGATTTTGGGAAAGATGTGTTCAACCCCTCCACCTATCCACCACTTTCTTACACTTTTGATCATATAATTATAAAAGACTGATATAACAGGGATTAGACCCGCTTTATCTAAAAGATAAGGCGGGCATTTTTTTATAAAATCAAATATTTTGAACTATTTTTACATAATTAGTGGAGGATAGTGGGGAGATGTGGTAAATTATAGATAAGGTGAGGTGAGAAAAAATGTTCATGGGAGAATACGATCATCAATTAGATACAAAAGGACGTATGATTATACCGTCCAAGTTTCGTTATGACTTAAATGAACGTTTTATTATCACCCGAGGCCTTGATAAGTGTTTATTCGGCTATACTTTAGAAGAATGGCAACAGATTGAAGAGAAGATGAAAACCTTACCTATGACAAAAAAAGACGCACGTAAATTTATGCGTATGTTCTTCTCTGGTGCTGTTGAAGTAGAGTTGGATAAGCAAGGGCGTATTAATATTCCTCAGAATTTAAGGAAGTACGCTAACTTAAATAAGGAATGTACAGTAATAGGTGTTTCAAATCGTATAGAGATTTGGGATAGAGAAACTTGGAATGATTTCTATGAAGAATCAGAAGATAGTTTCGAAGATATTGCTGAAGATTTAATAGATTTTGATTTTTAAATTGGAGGTATGACAGTGTTTCATCATATAAGCGTAATGTTAAACGAAACCATTGATTATCTAAATATAAAGGAAGATGGTGTGTATGTTGACTGTACGTTAGGTGGAGCAGGACATGCCTTATATTTATTAAATCAATTAAGTGATGAAGGTAGACTTATTGCAATTGATCAAGACTTAACTGCCATAGAAAATGCTAAAGATGTTCTAAAAGAACACTTACATAAAGTCACTTTTATACACAGTAATTTTAGAGAATTGACACAAATATTAAATGAATTAAACATTGAAAAAGTTGATGGTATTTACTATGACTTGGGTGTTTCAAGCCCTCAATTAGATGTACCAGAAAGAGGCTTTAGTTATCATCACGATGCGAAATTAGACATGCGTATGGATCAAACACAATCATTGTCCGCTTATGAAGTAGTAAATGAATGGCCATATGAAGCATTGGTAAAAATTTTCTATCGTTATGGTGAAGAAAAGTTCTCAAAACAAATCGCAAGAAGAATCGAAGCGAATAGGGAAAAACAACCTATAGAAACAACATTAGAATTAGTAGAAGTTATTAAAGAAGGTATCCCTGCTAAAGCGAGAAGAAAGGGTGGACACCCTGCTAAAAGAGTGTTCCAAGCAATTCGAATTGCAGTTAATGACGAATTGTCTGCATTTGAAGATTCAATTGAACAAGCAATTGAGTTAGTGAAAGTTAACGGACGTATATCTGTCATTACATTCCATTCATTAGAGGATAGATTATGTAAGCAGATGTTTCAAGAGTATGAAAAGGGACCCGATGTACCAAGAGGGTTACCAGTGATTCCAGAAGCGTATACGCCAAAATTAAAACGCGTTAACCGAAAACCGATCAAAGCAACAGACGAAGATTTAGACGACAATAACCGAGCGCGAAGTGCGAAACTACGTATTGCAGAAATATTAAAATAAGGAGCAATTCAACATGGCTGTAGAAAAAGTTTATCAACCATATGATAATGCAACACAAACCAGTGTTCCAAAAAGACAACCGCAAACCTCTCCACAAAAGCAAACCGTTAAACGTAAAGTTGTCGTTCAACTTACGAAATTTGAGAAGATTTTATACATAACACTAGTCTCTGTTATTGCTATGATTAGTATATATATGCTATCTTTAAAAATGGATGCGTATGATACGCGAGGAAAAATTGCAGATTTAGATCATAAAATCGAACAACAATCTAGCGAAAACAGCGCCTTAAAATCTGAAATTAAGAAAAATTCTTCATACGAACGCATTTACGACAAGGCTAAGAAGCAAGGTATGAGCCTCGAGAACGATAATGTAAAGGTAGTGCGTAATAATGGCGAAACGAAAAATTAAAATTAAAAAAAATAAAATAGGGGCAGTCCTGCTAGTTGGTTTATTCGGACTGCTCTTTTTTATATTGGTTTTAAGGTTTTCATACATAATGATTACTGGACACTCGAATGGACAAGATTTAATTATGAAAGCTAACCAAAAGTATTTAGTCAATAACCAAGAACAACCAGAACGCGGTAAAATCTATGATAGAAACGGTAAAGTCTTAGCCGAAGATGTTGAGAGGTATAAAGTTGTTGCTGTTGTCGATAAAAAGGCAAGTGAAAACAGTAAGAAACCACGACATGTAGTAGATAAAAAGAAAACAGCCAAAGAATTATCAAAAATAATAGATATGAAGCCCGAAGAAATTGAAAAAAGATTAAATCAAAAAAAGGCCTTCCAAGTTGAATTTGGACAAAAAGGTACTGATTTAACATATCAGGATAAAGAAAAATTAGAAAAGAAAAATTTACCAGGTATCACCTTATATCCTGAGACAGAAAGATTCTATCCTAATGGTAACTTTGCGTCTCATTTAATAGGTATGGCACAAAAGGACCCAGATACTGGTGAATTAAATGGAGCTATGGGTGTTGAAAAAATATTCAATAGTTACCTAAATGGTACTAAAGGTTCACTTAAATATATTCACGATATTTGGGGATATATTGCTCCGAATACAAAATCGGAGCAACAACCTAAACGTGGTGATGATGTTCATTTAACTATAGATTCAAATATTCAAGTCTTTGTAGAAGAAGCATTAGACGGAATGGTTGAACATTACAATCCTAAAGATGTCTTTGCAGTTGTTATGGATGCGAAAACAGGTGAAATATTAGCATTTAGTCAGAGACCTACATTTAACCCGGAAACTGGTAAAGATTTTGGGAAAAAATGGACTAATGACTTGTATCAAAACACATACGAACCAGGTTCGACATTCAAATCTTATGGATTAGCAGCAGCTATACAAGAAGGTAAGTTTAAACCAAACGAAAAATATGAATCTGGACATAGAGATATTATGGGTTCACGTATCTCAGACTGGAATAAAACAGGATGGGGCAAAATCTCTGAAACACTAGGATTCACATATTCTTCTAATACATTAATGATGCACCTACAAGATGAAGTAGGTACAGATAAAATGAAATCTTGGTATGAACGTTTCGGTTTTGGTAAATCTACCAATGGTATGTTTGATGGAGAAGCTACCGGACACATCGCTTGGGAAAATGCATTACAACAAAAAACATCTGCATTTGGTCAATCAACTACAGTGACACCAGTGCAAATGATTCAAGCACAATCAGCCTTTTTCAATAATGGAAACATGTTGAAACCGTGGTTCGTAAGTAGTATTGATAACCCGATTTCGAAAAAGAACTTCTATAAAGGCGAAAAAACTTATGCTGGTAAACCAATCACTAAAGACACTGCTAGCAAAGTTGAAACCGAACTAGACAAGGTAGTGAATAGTGAAGATAGTCACGCTAAAAACTATCGTGTAGATGGTTATGATATCGAAGGTAAAACAGGTACTGCCCAAGTAGCAGATTCAGAAGGTGGCGGTTACGTTAAAGGTGAGAACCCATACTTTGTTAGCTTTATCGGGGATGCACCTAAGAAAAACCCTAAAGTCATTGTTTATGCAGGGATGAGTTTAGCTCAGAAAAATGACCAAGAAGCCTATGAAATGGGTGTAAGTAAAGCATTTAAACCTATTATGGAAAACACATTGAAATACTTAAATGTCGGTAAATCTAAAGACGATGCTTCTAAAAATGAATTTAGTAAAGTACCGAATGTAGAAGGGCAATCCATCGACAAAGCCAAGGATAGTTTGAATGCTAAGTCTCTTAAACCAGTTGTCATTGGCAGTGGTAAAAAAGTTAAATCTCAATCAGTAGATGCAGATACAAAAACTTTACCAAATAGTAAAGTATTGTTAGTAACAGATGGAGATTTGACTATGCCAGACATGAAAGGTTGGACTAAAGAAGATATCTTAGCTTTCCAAGAGTTAACAAACATCAAAGTTAAAACAACTGGAAGCGGATTTGTTTCAAAACAATCAGTGACGCAAGGTCAAAAGCTTAAAAAATCTGACAACATAGAAGTGACGCTTTCTGCTGAGTCGACTGACGGTACAACAGATGAAAGTAGTAAACAATCATTAGATAAGTCTAGTGATAAGAAAGATAAATCTAAGGAGAAAGATTCAAGCTCTAGTTAAGACAACATAGATATTAAGCATGTGAGGAAGAGATTGGGATTGATTTTATCCCGCTCTCTTTCTTAATATGTTGTGATTTAACATATAAAAATTGAACCAAAACTGATAAAATATTAAAGGTTATAGATTAAAGATACATATAATAAAATATGTAAATTGACGGATAAAAGAAAAGGAGATCATTATGATTTTTGTATATGCGATGTTATCGCTTCTAATAACTTTTGTACTTGTACCCATACTTATTCCAACGTTAAAAAGAATGAAATTTGGACAAAGTATTCGAGAAGAAGGACCACAAAGCCACATGAAGAAAACGGGCACACCGACTATGGGTGGCTTAACATTCTTAATTAGTATTATTATTACTTCAGTAGTTGCCATTATTTTTGTGGATCACTCGAATCCAATTATTTTATTATTATTTGTGACATTAGGATTTGGATTGATTGGTTTTATCGATGATTACATCATTGTTGTTAAAAAGAACAATCAAGGTTTAACAAGTAAACAAAAATTCCTAGCTCAAATACTTATTGCAGTTATATTTTTCGTGCTAAGTAACGTGTTTAATTTAGTTAACTTCTCAACAACATTACATATTCCATTTACTGACGCTGGCATCCCACTTTCATTTGCCTATGTCATCTTTATCATCTTTTGGCAAGTTGGATTTTCAAACGCAGTAAATTTAACAGATGGACTTGATGGTTTGGCAACCGGTCTATCAATTATTGGCTTTGCGATGTACGCTATCATGAGTTTTGTATTAGATGCACCTGCTATTGGTATCTTCTGTATTATCATGGTATTTGCTTTATTAGGATTTTTACCATATAACTTAAATCCAGCTAAAGTATTTATGGGAGATACTGGTAGTTTAGCACTTGGTGGTATTTTTGCTACCATTTCAATCATGTTAAATCAAGAATTATCACTTGTATTTATTGGTTTCGTATTTGTAGTAGAAACACTATCAGTTATGCTACAAGTTGCATCTTATAAATTAACTAAAAAACGTATTTTCAAAATGAGTCCTATTCATCACCATTTCGAATTATGTGGTTGGAATGAATGGAAAGTTGTAACTGTATTTTGGTCAGTCGGTTTAATTACAGGTCTAATTGGCTTATGGATTGGAGTGCACTAAGATGCTAAATTACACAGGATTAGAAAATAAAGAAGTATTAGTCGTAGGCTTAGCAAAAAGCGGTTATGAAGCAGCAAAATTATTGAGTAAATTGGGTGCGAAGGTAACAGTTAATGATGGTAAAGACTTATCTCAAGATGCACATGCTAAAGATCTAGAAGCGATGGGTATAAAAGTTGTAAGTGGTTCACATCCTACGTCATTACTAGATAATAATCCCATTATTATTAAAAACCCAGGTATTCCATATACTGTATCTATCATTGATGAAGCAGTGAAAAGAGGATTAAAAGTACTAACTGAAGTGGAATTGAGTTATCTTATTTCAGAAGCACCTATTATTGCAGTTACAGGAACTAACGGTAAAACAACAGTAACTTCACTTATAGGAGACATGTTTAAAAACAGTAGACTTACTGGTAGATTGTCAGGCAATATTGGCTATGTTGCTTCGAAAGTAGCACAAGAAGTAAGTTCTAAAGAGTATTTAATTACTGAATTATCTTCATTCCAATTACTCGGTATAGAACAATATAAGCCTCATATCGCAATTATCACTAACATTTATTCTGCACATCTAGATTATCATGAGTCACTTGAAAATTATCAAAATGCTAAAAAGCAAATATACAAAAATCAAACAGAAGATGATTATTTAATTTGTAATTATCATCAGCGTCATCTTATCGAATCAGAAAATTTAAAAGCTAAAACATTGTATTTCTCAACACAACAAGAAGTTGATGGTATTTATATTAAAGATGGCTTTATAGAATATAAAGGCGTACGCATTATAAGTGTAGAAGATTTAGTTTTACCAGGAGAACACAATTTAGAAAATATTTTAGCTGCAGTGTTAGCTGCAATCCTAGCTGGTGTACCGATCAAAGCGATTGCAGATAGTTTAACTACCTTCTCAGGTATTGAACATAGACTACAGTATATTGGTACTAATAGAACAAATAAATACTACAATGACTCTAAAGCTACAAATACGTTAGCTACTCAATTCGCACTTAATTCATTTAATCAACCTATCATTTGGTTATGTGGTGGATTAGATAGAGGTAATGAATTTGATGAATTAATCCCATATATGAAAAATGTCAGAGTGATGGTTGTATTTGGTGAGACACAAGAAAAATTTGCCAAGTTAGGTAATAGCCAAGGTAAATATGTCATTAAGGCTACAGATGTACAAGATGCTGTAGATAAAATCCAAGATGTCATTGAGCCTAACGATGTTGTATTATTATCTCCTGCATGTGCAAGTTGGGATCAATACAACACATTCGAAGAACGTGGTGAGAAATTCATAGAAAGTTTCCGTGCACACTTGCCATCATACTAAAAGGGCGTGAAATCATATGGACGGTAAAACAAATAAAAACAACCATAACAAGCAAACGAATCACGAAAATAATCAAAATGATGATTTAAGTATGTTCCGTAGAAGTAACGACTTTAGAACTAGAAAAAGGAAGAAGTTTAAAGATAAAGTTGACGATGAGCAATCATTTTCATCGAGTTTTGATGACAATGACAAAGAGAGAAAAAATAGGAACAACAATGAAATGGATTCTAGGCAATATGAAGATCATAATACTCATCAGTATGAACATTATGGCCAAAATCAACCTGATGCGGAATCTAAGCACACCACTCAAGAATTGGAACAGTCATATTCAGATGATTATCATGAAACTGAACGTGACATAGAGAAGAATGAATCGTCAAATGATATAAACAGTACTGCAACTAAGACCAAAACAGCTACTAAAAAACATAAAAATAAAGATAAAAAATCTAAAGAGAATTGGTTTCAAAAGTTAACAGGAAAGCCAAAGTCATCTGATAAGGAAGCTAAAACCGATCGCAAACAACAGGATTACGATAGTAAGGTGACACAATTTAATTCACCTACATTAGAAGAAAAAAGAGCACAACGTCGACAACGACAAAAAAGAATTCAATATACAGTCATAACAGTATTGGTGTTATTAATCGTGATATTTTTACTTTATATGTTTACACCATTAAGTAAAATTTCTAATGTGAAAATTGAAGGTAATCATAATGTGAGTAAAAGTCAGATAAATAAGGCATTAGATGTAAAGCCAAGCTCACGTATGTATACATTTAGTAAAAGTAAAGCTCGGAACAATTTGAAAGAAAAAGAATTAATTAAAGATGTTAAAATAACAAAAGTAATACCTAATACATTAAATGTAAACGTAACTGAATATCAGGTTGTTGGCTTGGAAAAATCTAAAGATAACTATGTACCTGTGTTAGAAGATGGCAAAGAATTAAAAGATTATAAAGGCGATATTTCACATGATGTACCAATTATCGATGGATTTAAAGAAGGCAAAAAAGAAAAAATGATACAAGCACTATCTGAAATGTCACCTAAGGCAAGAAATTTAATTGCAGAAATAAGCTATGCGCCAGATAAGAATAAACAAAACAGAATTAAAATTTTCACTAAAGATAACATTCAAGTGATTGGTGACATTACAACTATTGCGGATAAAATGAAGTATTATCCTCAAATGTCAGAATCATTATCTCGAAGTGATTCTGGCGACTTAAAAACAGATGGATACATTGATCTCTCAGTAGGTGCATCATTTATTCCATATAAAAATAGTACAGGTGCACAATCAGAATCTGAACAAAGTGTATCGCAAACATCACAGAAAGAAACAGATGCTAAAGAAGAACTTCAGAGTGTGTTAAATAAAATTAATAAAGATTCAAAAGAAAATAATTAAAAAATTTTGATATTAGTATGTGTTTATAGTTCACAAGCTTATCAACGTATTGTAAACTAAACATAGTGTATTTTAATAGTAACTTGTCAGGAGGTGCCTATCTATGGAGGAACATTACTATGTAAGCATAGATATTGGTTCATCAAGTGTTAAAACAATAGTAGGCGAAAAATTTCACAATGGAATAAATGTGATAGGTACAGGACAAACCTATACAAGCGGTATAAAAAATGGTTTAATTGATGACTTTGATATTGCTAGACAAGCTGTCAAGGATACAATTAAAAAGGCTTCTATCGCTTCAGGTGTAGACATCAAAGAAGTATTCTTAAAATTACCTATCATAGGAACTGAAGTGTATGATGAATCAAATGAAATAGAATTTTATGAAGATACTGAAATTAACGGAACTCACATTGAATCTGTACTTGAGGGTATTAGAGATAAAAATGATGTTCCTGAAACAGAAGTGATTAACGTTTTCCCAATTCGATTTGTTGTAGATAAGGAAAATGAAGTATCAGATCCAAAAGAATTAATCGCAAGACACTCACTTAAAGTGGATGCTGGCGTTATTGCTATTCAAAAATCAATTTTAATTAATATGATTAAATGTGTTGAATCATGTGGTGTAGATGTATTAGATGTATATTCTGATGCATATAACTACGGATCAATCTTATCAGCAACTGAGAAAGAACTTGGCGCATGTGTGATTGATATCGGTGAAGATTTAACACAAATTGCCTTCTATGAACGTGGCGAATTAGTAGATGCTGATTCAATAGAAATGGCTGGTCGTGATATTACTGATGATGTGGCACAAGGTTTAAATACGTCATATGACACGGCTGAAAAGATAAAACATCAATATGGACATGCATTTTATGATTCAGCTTCAAGCCAAGATGTATTCACAGTAGATCAAATTGATAGTGAAGAACATGTTCAGTATACTCAAAAAGATTTAAGCGACTTTATTGAAGCAAGAGTTGAAGATATATTCTTCGAAGTATTTGATGTATTACAAGAGTTAGGTTTAACTAAAGTTAACGGTGGTTTCGTTGTAACAGGTGGTTCAGCTAATCTATTAGGCGTAAGAGAATTATTACAAGATATGGTTAGTGAAAAAGTGAGAATTCACACACCTTCACAAATGGGAATTAGAAAACCAGAATTTTCATCTGCGATTTCTACTATTTCTAGTAGTATCACTTTTGATGAGTTATTAGATTATGTTACAATTAATTATCATGATAATGAGGAATTTGAAGAGGAAGTTATCGAATCTGATGAAAGAGATACTGACTCTAAATCAAGCGGTTTCGATTGGTTCAAACGCAAATCGAACAAAAAAGATGTTTATGAGGATGAGCCTGAAGCACCTCATGAAGAATATGACGACCGCGAAGCTCATCTAGAAGAAGATCATCATAATGCTCAAGGTAAAGACAAAGAAGAAGGTAAATTTAAAAAACTCATGAAATCTTTATTTGAATGATTATTGGCCATTAAAACTAGGAGGAAATTTAAATGTTAGAATTTGAACAAGGATTTAATCATTTAGCGACTTTAAAAGTCATCGGTGTAGGCGGCGGCGGTAACAATGCTGTAAACCGTATGATTGACCACGGAATGAATAATGTAGAATTTATCGCTATTAATACGGATGGACAAGCTTTAAACTTATCTAAAGCTGAATCAAAAATCCAAATTGGTGAAAAATTAACTCGTGGATTAGGTGCTGGTGCTAACCCAGAAATTGGTAAAAAAGCTGCTGAAGAATCACGCGAACAAATTGAAGATGCTATCCAAGGTGCAGATATGGTATTCGTAACTGCAGGTATGGGTGGCGGTACTGGTACTGGTGCTGCTCCTGTAGTAGCTAAGATTGCTAAAGAAATGGGAGCATTAACAGTTGGTGTTGTTACTCGTCCATTTGGTTTCGAAGGACGTAAACGTCAAACACAAGCTGCTGCCGGCGTTGAATCAATGAAAGCTGCTGTAGATACATTAATCGTTATTCCTAACGACCGTTTATTAGATATCGTAGACAAATCAACACCTATGATGGAAGCATTTAAAGAAGCTGACAACGTATTACGTCAAGGTGTACAAGGTATCTCTGATTTAATCGCTGTATCTGGTGAAGTTAACTTAGACTTTGCTGACGTTAAGACAATCATGTCTAACCAAGGTTCAGCATTAATGGGTATTGGTGTTTCATCTGGTGAAAATAGAGCAGTTGAAGCAGCTAAAAAAGCAATTTCTTCCCCATTACTTGAAACATCAATTGTTGGTGCTCAAGGTGTGCTTATGAATATTACTGGTGGCGAATCACTTTCATTATTCGAAGCACAAGAAGCTGCGGATATCGTACAAGATGCTGCAGATGAAGATGTAAATATGATCTTCGGTACAGTAATCAATCCAGAATTACAAGATGAAATTGTAGTAACAGTTATTGCTACTGGATTTGAAGATAAACCATCATCTCAAGGTCGTAAAGCGTCTAGTACTGGATTTGGTTCAAGTGTAAATAGCACTTCATCAACTTCTTCAGTTGGTAAAGAAGAATCAATGAGCAGTTCTGCATCAAGTTCATCATCTGATAGTGTGACTGAAAGAAGTCATACGACTAAAGACGATGATATTCCAAGCTTTATCAAAAACAGAGAAGAAAGACGTTCAAGAAGAACAAGACGTTAATCGTATCTTAACCATAATATTTAAAGTCATCAGAATTATTTCTGATGACTTTTTAATTTATTTGAATAGTGATTTTTAAATAGTCGTTGAAGCATAATTTAATTGTTTTTAAAATAATTAGTTTTAAGAATAAAAATAATAGTTTTAATTTAAATACGAATAAGAATGCTATATAATAGTTCTATAAAACATATTTAGACACTTTAATCGTTATTAATGAAAATTCATACTTAAGGTTGTGAAATAGTTGACTGAAAAATTTATAAAACAAAATCATTTTTTAGCATATAAAGACGATAAAATGACACATACTACTCTTGGTTTTACGACACGTGAGGGTGGCTTAAGTATGTATCCTGAAAAAGCCTTTAATATGGCTAGATATGTTGATGATCGACAAGAAAACATTACACATCATCAAACCATATTAGCTAATATGATTGGCTTCCCCCGTAATGAATGGGTTTTTCCGATACAAACACATGAGAATAAAATTGCTAAGATAACATCGATTGATAAAGGTGTAAATATTGATGCTATTACGAATGATTTACATGGTATAGATGGATTGTATACATATGAGCCCAATATATTATTAACGATGTGTTACGCAGATTGTGTGCCTGTTTATTTCTATAGCGAGAAGCATCATTATATTGGACTCGCTCATGCAGGTTGGCGTGGTACATACGGAGAAATCGTTAAAGAAATGGTTCGACATATTGATTTTGATTTAACTGACTTAAATGTAGTTATCGGTCCAGCTACATCTAATTCATATGAGATTAATGATGATATTAAATTGAAATTTGAAAGTCTAGATATTGATACAACTCAATTTATTGATACACGTGATAGTGATAGACACGGTATAGATTTAAAAAAGGCCAACTCATTATTATTACAAAGTGTAGGTGTACCGGAAAGTAATATTTATATTACAGACTATGCTACATCTGAAAACTTAGATTATTTCTTTTCTTATAGAGTTGAAAAAGGACAAACTGGACGAATGTTAGCCTTTATAGGAAGAAAGCAAGGTGATTCATAATGCGTGAAGTGAAAGAGAATCTCGCACAAATCAATTCAGAAATCAATGACCATAGAGAAAAAAGTAACATTTCAACTCAGCCTAACGTGATTGCAGTAACAAAGTATGTTACAATAGAGCGAGCTAAAGAAGCATATCAAGCTGGAATTCGACATTTTGGAGAAAATAGACTTGAAGGGTTTAAAGAGAAAAAAGAAGCATTACCAAAAGATGCTGTACTTCATTTTATTGGCTCTTTACAATCTAGAAAGGTTAAAGATGTCATCAATGATGTTGATTATTTTCATGCTTTAGATAGAATGAGTTTAGCTAAAGAAATTAATAAGCGTGCCGAGCATACAATATCTTGTTTCTTACAAGTGAATGTTTCAGGTGAATCATCCAAACATGGGATTAGTTTAGATGAAGTAAATGCTTTTATTGATGAAATTAAACAATTCGAAAATATAAAAATAGTCGGTTTAATGACGATGGCACCATATACAGATGACGATGGGTACATACAGTCATTATTTAGAAAATTACGAACAAAAAGAGATGAAATTAAACAACTCAATTTAGAATATGCACCATGTGAAGAATTGTCGATGGGTATGAGTAATGACTATCCAATTGCAATTGAAGAAGGTGCAACATTTGTGAGAATTGGGACTAAACTTGTAGGAGAATAGGAGTGAGCCCCTTGGCTTTAAAAGATTTATTTAATGGATTTTTTGTTGTTGAAGATGAAGAAGAAGTGGAAGTACCTGAGGAACGTGAACCTGAGCGTGATCGTAAACCAGAACGTGAAGTAGAATCGCCAAAAGAACCTGTGCAACAACCAGCAGCATCTAAAACAAGTGCGATTAAATCTGTACCTCAAAAAAGTACATCAAGATATAATACAACTTCGGAAGAAAGGAATTATCGTATGAGTAATAATTCTAAATCGAATACAAGAAATGTTGTAACAATGAATAATAACGTTCAATCAAATTATGCTACACAAGAAAGTTCAAAAATGTGTTTATTTGAACCACGTGTTTTCTCAGATACACAAGATATCGCAGATGAATTAAAAAATCGTCGTGCGACATTAGTTAACTTACAACGAATCGACAAAGTATCTGCAAAACGTATCATTGATTTCTTAAGTGGTACTGTTTATGCCATTGGTGGCGATATCCAACGTGTTGGTACAGATATTTTCTTATGTACGCCTGATAACGTCGAAGTTGCTGGTAGTATTACAGATCATATTGAAAACATGGAGCAACATTACGAATAAGGAGCTAACGTATGGACATTGGATTACTTAATACAATTTTCCAATTTATCATTTGGATTGTCCAAATTTATTATTTTGGTATGATTGTATATTTCTTTACATCTTGGGTACCAAGTATACGTGAATCTAAATTTGGTGAAATACTGGGAAAAATTTATGAACCATTTTTAGAACCATTTAGAAAAATCATTCCTCCGATTGGAATGATTGATATTTCATCAATTGCTGCAATTATAGTATTAGTTTTATTCCATAGAGGACTAGTAACTATTTTTAACATGATTTTAGCTTATTTAGCGAGATAGTTAGAATAAACAGCAATATAGATATGATGATCATAAACGAGGTGATTGGAAGCATTCCATGTTGCCTCGTTTTATTATTGTTTAGATATAAAAATGATATTTTAAATAAATCACATTAAATTTAAGTGAGGGATGAGCAATCGATATTTATCAACATTTTAGAAAAGAAGAACAAAGCATGATTGATATTTTAATTGATAAATGTGAACAAGCTGAACGTCACTATTCGCCTGTACTAACCACATTCCTAGACCCAAGAGGGCAATATATTTTAGAAGTGATAGTCGGCAGTTACGAAGATTTGAAAGTATATTTTAATGGTGGACCGAGAGCAGAACGACAACGTGCCGTGATTGCACCATCATATTATGAACCAGATGAAAGTGACTTTGAACTCACATTAATTGAAATAGATTATCCTGAAAAGTTTGTAACTATTCAACATCAACACGTTTTAGGTACGTTGATGTCTTTAGGAATCGATAGAAGTCAACTTGGCGATATCATTGTTGGAGAACGTATTCAATTTGTTTTGACAAAAGCATTAGAATCATTTATTATGTTAGAATTCACTAGAATCAAAGGTGCTACAATTAAACTTAATTCTATTCCGTTGAAAGATATGATACAATCAGAAGAGAATTGGAAGATTCACAGTTCAACAGTGAGTGCACTTAGACTTGATGTTGTATTAAAAGACATGATTCATAAATCAAGATCTATTGCGAAACAACTTATAGAGAAGAAGAGAGTCAAAGTGAATCATACCATTATTGATTCACCAGATTTTCAATTAGAAATGAATGACTTACTTTCCATACAAGGATTCGGAAGAGCTCAAGTAACCGATATTGGTGGAAGAACGAAAAAAGATAAAATACACATAACCTATCATACATTATTTAAATAGTGTAAAATTAAGGAGGATACACAATGCCTTTTACACCAAGTGAAATTAAAAGCAAAGAGTTTACTCGTGTGAAAAATGGTTTAGAACCTACTGAAGTTGCAAACTATTTAGACCAGTTAAGTACTGAAATAGAACGTTTAAAAGAAGATAAAAAACAACTTGAAAAAGTCATCGAAGAAAGAGATACTAATATTAAGTCTTATCAAGATGTTCACCAATCAGTTAGCGATGCTTTAGTACAAGCTCAAAAAGCTGGTGAAGAAACAAAATTAGCAGCGAATAAGGATGCAGAGGCAACAATTGCTAAAGCACAAGCGCAAGCAGACCAAATTGTTAACGATGCAATCGAGAAAGCACGTCGCTTAGCTTTCCAAACTGAAGATATGAAACGACAATCTAAAGTATTTAGATCACGTTTCCGTATGCTAGTTGAAGCGCAATTAGACTTATTGAAGAATGAAGATTGGGATTACTTATTAAATTATGATTTAGATGCTGAACAGGTCACTTTAGAAGATATTCATCATTTGAATGATAACGATTTAACAGAAGAAGAAAAAGCTATGAAAAATAATGCGCAAAGTCAATCACAATCAACACAAACTTCAGAGACTACATCAACGTCTCAAAGCGATTCAACAAGTACAAGTCAATCCGAATCAACGAGTTTAAAATAATAATTAAATTTGAAGTCAGACACGTAAGAAACACTACACTTATTACAGCGAATTAGGAAATGGTGTGAGCCTAATATAAGACTGTTTCTTATATCACTGACTGATAATGATGAATAAAGAACCAAGAGAGAACTCTAAGTTGAGTTAATCAGGGTGGTACCGCGGTATAACCGTCCCTGTTAATTGAACTTAGAGTTCTTTTTTATAATTAGGAGGAATGAAAGTATATGAATTATAAAGATACGTTATTAATGCCCAAAACAGAATTTCCAATGCGAGGCGGTTTACCAAATAAAGAACCAAAAATCCAAGAGCAATGGGATGCAGACAATCAATATCAAAAAGCTTTAGAGAAAAACAAAGGTAATGCCTCATATATTTTACACGATGGACCACCATACGCGAATGGTAGTTTACATATGGGTCATGCATTAAACAAAATTATTAAAGACTTTATTGTACGTTATAAAACAATGCAAGGTTTTTATGCACCATATGTTCCAGGTTGGGATACACATGGTCTTCCAATTGAACAAGCATTGACTAAAAAAGGTGTAGATCGTAAAAAAATGTCTACAGCCGAATTTAGAGAAAAATGTAAAGAATTCGCTCTAGAGCAAATTGAAATTCAAAAGAAAGATTTCAAACGTCTAGGTGTACGTGGTGACTTTAACGATCCATATATCACATTGAAACCTGAATATGAAGCTGCTCAAATTCGATTATTCGGTGAAATGGCAGAAAAAGGACTTATTTATAAAGGTAAAAAGCCAGTCTATTGGTCACCATCTAGTGAATCATCTCTAGCAGAAGCGGAAATCGAATATCATGATAAACGTTCAGCATCAATTTACGTTGCATTTGATGTTAAAGATGATAAAGGTGTAGTAGATAAAGATGCTCAATTCATTATCTGGACAACTACACCTTGGACAATTCCTTCTAATGTTGCGATTACTGTTCATCCGGAATTAAAATACGGACAATACAATGTAAATGGCAAAAAATATATTATTGCTCAAGCATTAGCTGAAACAGTAGCAGAAGCTTTAGAATGGGATCAAGATACGATTCAACTTGAAAAAGAATTTACAGGTAAAGAATTGGAATATGTTGAAGCACAACATCCATTCTTAGATCGTACTTCATTAGTTATTAACGGTGAACATGTTACAACTGATGCTGGTACAGGTTGTGTTCATACAGCACCTGGACACGGGGAAGACGACTACATTGTTGGACAAAAATATGATTTACCAGTGATTAGTCCATTAAATGATAAAGGTGTCTTCACTGAAGAAGGTGGACCTTTTGAAGGTATGTTCTATGATAAAGCGAATAAAGCAGTAACAGACTTATTAACTGAGAAAGATGCATTGTTAAAATTAAACTTTATTACGCATAGTTATCCTCACGATTGGAGAACGAAAAAACCAGTTATCTTCCGTGCAACACCACAATGGTTTGCATCTATTAATAAAGTGAGACAAGACATTTTAGATGCAATTGAAGATACTCAATTTAAAGTAGATTGGGGTAAAACACGTATTTATAATATGATTCGTGACCGTGGTGAATGGGTAATTTCACGTCAACGTGTTTGGGGCGTACCACTTCCTGTGTTTTATGCAGAAAATGGTGACATCATCTTGACCAAAGAAACTGTAAATCACGTTGCAGATTTATTTGAACAACATGGTTCTAATATTTGGTTTGAAAAAGAAGCCAAAGATTTATTACCTGAAGGCTTCACACATCCAGGTAGTCCAAATGGTGAATTTACGAAAGAAAATGACATCATGGATGTTTGGTTTGATTCTGGTTCATCTCATAGAGGTGTGCTTGAAACACGTCCAGAATTAAGTTTCCCAGCTGACTTATACTTTGAAGGTAGTGACCAATACCGTGGTTGGTTTAACTCATCTATTACAACTTCTGTTGCTACAAGAGGACAAGCACCATATAAATTCTTATTATCTCATGGTTTCGTTATGGACGGAGAAGGTAAGAAAATGAGTAAATCATTAGGTAATGTCATCGTTCCTGATCAAGTCGTTAAACAAAAAGGTGCTGATATTGCACGTCTTTGGGTAAGTAGTACAGACTATTTAGCAGATGTACGTATTTCAGATGAAATCTTAAAACAAACATCTGATGTATATCGTAAAATCAGAAATACATTAAGATTTATGTTAGGTAATGTGAGTGATTTCAATCCTGAAACTGATAGCATTGCTGAAGCGGAGTTATTAGAAGTAGATCGTTATTTATTACATCGTTTACGTGAATTTACTGCAAGTACAATTAACAATTATGAAAACTTTGATTATCTTAATATCTATCAAGAAGTTCAAAACTTTATTAATGTTGAATTAAGTAACTTCTACTTAGATTATGGTAAAGATATTCTATATATCGAAGAACGTTCTTCACATAAACGTCGTAGTATGCAAACAGTACTTTATCAAATCTTAGTTGATATGACTAAGTTGCTTGCACCAATTTTAGTGCATACAGCAGAGGAAGTTTGGTCACATACACCTCACGTTAAAGAGGAAAGTGTTCACTTAGCTGATATGCCTAAAGTTGAAGAGGTAGATCAACAATTATTAGATAAATGGAATACATTTATGAATTTACGTGATGATGTGAACCGTGCTTTAGAAGCAGCACGTAATGAAAAAGTAATTGGTAAATCATTAGAAGCTAAAGTTGTGATTGGTAGTAATCAAGACTTTAATGCTACAGAGTTCTTACAACAATTTGATGATTTACAACAATTATTCATTACGTCACAAGCGGAGGTTGTTGATCAAGTTGATAACGGCGTATCATATCAACATGGTGACATCCGTATTGAACATGCAGAAGGTGAAAAATGTGAAAGATGTTGGAACTATAGTGATCAATTAGGTTCTGTTGGTGAACTAGATCATTTATGTCCACGTTGCCAAGAAGTCGTTAAAACACTAATTTAATCGTTAATGTAATATTCAAACTGTTAGCAAAGTCGAATGATTTTGCTAACAGTTTTTATTTTGCAACGACTTGAGACAGTATGGGTATAAATAAATCGTATTGATAAGCATTGCAATTAAGTTGCTTTTGTTTTGATTTTTTTTGCATAATATTTAAAATATGAGTCATAATTCATAAGTAAAGATAGTTATATAGATAAGTTATTTTGAAAGAGGTACATGGAATGTTTCATAATAAAGATGCAAATTTTGTCAACGGAATAACGATTAATGTGAGAGATAAAGATGCGCTAAAACCATTTTACGAACAGATTTTAGGATTTAATATTGTCAATGAAACGATGACAAGTATTCAATATGAAGTGGGCATGTCAAACCATTTTATTACTTTAAATGAAATTGCTAATGGTAGAGAACCTCTAATGTCAGAAGCTGGGTTATTCAATATAGGCATTATGCTGCCTTCATTATCGGATTTAGCTGATTTGTTAGTACAATTAAGCGACTATGAAATCCCGGTAAATGGTGGGGAACAAAGTGTAGCCACATCTCTATTTATCGAAGATCCAGAAGGAAATGGTTTGAAGTTCTATGTCGATCAAGATTTTGAAGAATGGCATTATGAAGATGACAAAGTGTTACTTAATATCGTACCAATTAATGTACCACGTTTATTAAATGAAGTATCAGATGAAAAATGGCATGGTATACCAGATGACGCAAAAATAGGTACCTTGCATTTGAAGTCGATTCGTATTTCTGAAGTTAAACCATACTATTTCAATTATTTTGGTTTGGAAGAATCTGCGTATATGGATGATTACTCGCTCTTTTTATCCTCACAACATTATCATCATCATTTAGCACTAAATCAATGGATTTCTGGAACCAAACGGGTGGATAATGCACATTCTTATGGCTTAGCGCTTGTAGACTTTCATTATCCTGAAACGACACATTTAAATATCAAAGGACCAGATGGGATATACTTTAGATTTAATTTTATAAAAGAAGCGTGATGAAGTGAAGAAAAGTATTGTTTGGATGTTATTTATTACGATTAGCCTAACGCTAGCAGCAATTTTTGATGGTTTGAATAATCAAGATATGACTGAACCTAAAAATCATTTATTCGATTTTAATCCGATGAAATATAATACGTATCAAAAAGGACAATGTACATATTATGTTTTCGATAAGGTGAGAGAAGACCATCATCAAATTGCAAACTCTTGGCATGACGCTAAAGATTGGGCGAAAAATGCTAAAAAAGATCAATATAAAGTCAATCAACATCCTAAAGAAGGTTCGATTTTACAGACGACTGAAGGGAAATATGGTCATGTAGCCTATATTGAAAAAGTGAACGAGGATCAATCATTATACATTTCAGAAATGAATTTTAAAAAGCCATATGAAATATCAAATAGAACTATACCAGCGAATGACGTTGATCAATATCAATATATTCATACTAAAGAAAATCAACATATATCCTAATGATGAAATGAGTGCAGGCTAGGATATTAATATATTTCAAGTTACATTCATATTTAGGCAGTAGTTGACTTACACA
Source organism: Staphylococcus sp. KUGN1 (assembly GCF_045984185.1). Taxonomy (NCBI): domain Bacteria; kingdom Bacillati; phylum Bacillota; class Bacilli; order Caryophanales; family Staphylococcaceae; genus Staphylococcus; species Staphylococcus sp. KUGN1. Next base: position 606,216 of record NZ_JBJQIL010000001.1, read on the forward strand.
TGCGTATTGACTCATGTGTTCAAATTAAGCTTTAGAGGTATACATGAACTAAAGTTCATGCATAAAACCGTCTAAGTAATAAATTACAAAGACGGTCTAATGTACTAAGCTTTTTCATTTCAAGTCAACCTTGCCGTGAGGACGGGCCCCAAACATAGAGAGTTTCGAAAAGAAAATCTACAGACAATGCAAGTTGGGGATGGACAACGATAAAGAAATACTTTTTCTTTAGAAATTAGTATTTCTTATGCATGAGTTTCACTCATGTATTTCTATTTTAAAGTACACATTAGCTGTGGCAAATGCGTAAGAACCACTTCATCATAAATGATTAGTGTTTCTTTATTATTTCTGCCTTACTCCTATATGTTTTAGCAAATATTTATTATGAAGCTAACCTGTTTTTATACTCTTGTTTAAGATATAATGAAAGTTGTTGTAAAAAGTGATGAATGGTTCTGAATGGAGGAACATGAATGAAAAAGAAATATTATGTCGGTATTTCATTACTCGTAGCCTTTTTAATCATAGTCATTGACCAAGTGACAAAATGGATTATTGCTAGTTCAATGAAAATAGGCGATTCTTACGAAGTGATACCCAATTTTTTAAATATAACGTCACATAGAAATAATGGTGCTGCTTGGGGAATATTAAGCGGTAAAATGTTCTTCTTTTATATTATTACAGTGATTATTTTAATTGTGCTCGTATTGTTCTTTATAAAAGAAGCGCAATATAATTTATTTATGCAGTTAGCGATAAGTTTATTATTTGCAGGTGCTTTAGGAAATTTCATTGATCGTTTATTAAATGGAGAAGTTGTTGATTTTATTGATACAAATATTTTTGGATATGATTTTCCTATCTTCAATGTAGCCGATTCAAGTTTAACAATTGGTGTGATATTAGTCATTATTGCACTACTTAAAGATACAACAAATAAAGGTTAGGAGGTCTGATTATGGAAACGTATGAATATACGATTACAGATAGTAATCATGTTGGACAGAGATTAGATAAAGTATTACCAGAATTAAATAGTGATTGGTCACGTAGCCAAATTCAAGATTGGATTAAAGAAGATCTTGTGAAAGTTAATGACAAAGTGGTCAAACCCAATTATAAAGTGAAGCAAAATGACAATATCGTTGTGACTGAACAAGAAGTCGTTGAAGCAGATATCACACCGGAAAATTTAAATCTTGATATATATTATGAAGATGATGATGTAGCTATTGTTTATAAACCAAAAGGGATGGTAGTTCATCCATCACCAGGCCATTACACTGGTACGTTAGTTAATGGGTTGATGTATCAAATTAAAAATTTATCTGGTATTAACGGTGAAATTCGTCCAGGTATCGTGCATCGTATTGATATGGATACATCTGGTTTATTGATGGTTGCTAAAAATGACATTGCACACCGTGGTTTAGTTGAACAATTAATGGCTAAATCAGTTAAGCGTAAATATGTTGCATTAGTTCATGGTAATATTCCACATGACTATGGAACAGTGGATGCACCTATTGGACGTAATAAAAAAGACCGTCAAGCGATGGCAGTAGTAGATGATGGAAAAGAAGCAGTAACACATTTTAACGTTTTAGAACATTTTAAAGATTATACTTTAATAGAATGTGAACTCGAAACAGGCCGTACGCACCAAATTCGTGTGCATATGAAATATATCGGTTTCCCATTAGTTGGAGACCCTAAATATGGTCCTAAAAAAACATTAGATATTGGCGGACAAGCCTTACATGCAGGTGTAATAGGATTTGAGCATCCAGTTACTCATGAATATATTGAAAGAACAGCAGAGTTACCTCAAGAATTTGAAGATTTATTAGCCGATATTAGAAAAAGAGATGCCTAGAAAATGGCATAAAAATAATAAATACTATCACAGCTCTTAAATGATATCCCATTGTCATTTAGGGGCTTTTTTATAATCAAAAGAAATATGTTAAATAATGTAGAAAGTTCATTTATAGAGTAATCATAAAATGAGTTTTAGTTTCTATAGAATAAAATATATGAACATAACATGTAATATGCTATGATATGTTGAAAACAAAGTGAAAGTAGGAACAAACTTTATGGAAACATCGTATCAACCTCGACATTTACAAGAGAAAAGTGCGGGATTTCATGAATTATTTTTTGATTTAATATTTGTTTATGCAATGCAGAAGATGGCACATGTCATTTTAAATGTACATGGGGGGACCATATCATCTGAATTATTTTTAAAGTATATCATTATGAGTGTGTTTTTATGGATATTATGGTCGCATCAAACATTTTATACAAATAGATTTGGAGAAACGACAACTAAAGATGTCATATTTATGATGTTTAACTTGTTTGTATTAGTATTTTTATCAAATAGTTTATATCCTGATTTCGAAAAAACATTCTTTCCATTCTTTCTATGTATTGGAATTCTATATTTGAGTATAAGTATTCAATATAGTTTACATTTAAATAAAACAAAGCATAAATCTGATTATAAAACGTGTCAGGCATTTGCAATTGTTGCATTAATCGTTGCAATCCTTTCATTAGTATCTCTTGTATTACCAAAAAGTATTCATTATATTCCAGGGTTTTTAGGATTATTTATTGCTTCAACAGGCTTGATTCCATACCGAAAATATTTATATCAATCACCTGTGAATTTATCACATTTAGTTGAAAGATTCTCGTTGTTGACGATTATTATATTTGGTGAGGTTTTAGTTGGTTTAACATCTATATTAGTATTGAGCATTTCAATTATATTTATATATTTCAATTTTTAATCGTTGTAAGTTTATTCGGAACATATTGGTTAGTGACTGAAAGTCATATTAATTTACATCAAACGACCATTGGTTTCCAACTCGTTTATACACACTTATTAATTAATATCGCATTAGGTATTTTAAATGCTGCTGTTATTTTTAGTGATTCTCATCAGTTAAGTTCAAAGTTTGAAATCTGTATGATGCATGGTAGTATTTTATTATTTTATATTGGTGTTTGGATTAATACGACATATTTTCATAAAGAACTTAAAAACATCAAATATATTATTATCGGCGCAATACTGTTGGTTTTATCATTTATCATTAGTATGATTTTTAATGGTTATCAAGATGTAATGATTATCAGTATCGCAATTGCAAATACTTTAGTTATGCTTTTGTATTATAAAAATATAAAAAAACGTACCAAGTCTGTGATTAAATAAAATACCGCTAGCGATGCAAATGACATAATATAGTAAACATTTAAAAAATGTTAATCAATCAAGTATTTTATTAGAAAAGACGTTGACTATTTGCAACTTTAGGATTAAACTAATAACAGTTTAAATATAAAAGTAGTCTTTAAAGATAAGTCCAGAGAGGCTTCAAAGACATGAAAATGATACTGATATACATGATTGTTATTAATTTAATGAGATGATAACTAACGATCAATCATTGAATGATTGCATAACAAACAGTTAAGAATATGTGTGGAATATTGTTTAGTTACACTAGGGCTAAATTGATATCACGCATTATCTATATATCAACCTCATGTCTTTGTTAAAGACGTGAGGTTTTTTTGATATGAATAAGAGATAGAGGTGAGACAATGTCTGAACGTATCATAATGGATGAAGCAGCAATTCAACGTACAGTTACTCGAATTGCACATGAAATATTAGAGTATAACAAAGGTACTGAGAATTTGGTATTACTAGGCATTAAAACACGTGGTGCATATTTAGCTTATCGTATTCAAGAAAAAATAAATATGATAGAGCAACAACTTGTACCAACAGGCACAATTGATATTACACAATTCCGTGATGATATCGATCATGTTTCGAAGCAATCATTCGACAAAGCTTTTGAAATAGATGTAGATATTACAGGAAAAGTTGTTATTATCATTGATGACGTCTTATACACTGGAAGAACGGTTAGAGCGTCATTAGATGCCATCTTATTACATGAGAGACCAATTAAAATTGGATTAGCTACGCTAGTTGATCGAGGCCACAGAGAGCTTCCAATTCGCGCAGATTTTGTAGGAAAAAATATACCAACTGCACGCGATGAATCCGTTAAAGTGTACTTAACTGAAAAGGATTCAACTAATGCAGTTATAATAGAATAATATCCCTTTTAAAGCAGTACGAGAGACTGAAAAAGGTGAAATGAATATATGAGCAAAGTAGTTACAATAGAATTATTATGTTAACTACTGTATTTAAATAGCTTAAATACTTCATATCATTCGCTTTAGTCTCTTTGCATAACTGTATGTAAAGAGATTTTTTTATGAAAGGAAATGAATCACCATGGAAAATGAACAAATGTTTGAAAGAACGGTACAACCAGTATTAGATGTACAAGACAAACCAAAGCCAGCACAGTGGGCGTTTTTAAGCTTGCAACACTTATTTGCAATGTTTGGATCGACAGTACTTGTACCATTTTTAACCGGACTGCCTATTTCAGCAGCATTATTAGCATCAGGAATTGGAACTTTGTTATACATACTTATTACCAAAGCTAAAATTCCAGCATATTTGGGATCTAGCTTTGCATTTATCACACCAATCATTACGGGATTAAGTACACATAGTTTAGGAGACATGTTAGTCGCACTCTTCATGAGTGGTTTAATGTACGTCATTATTGGTTTCTTAATGCGTTTTAGTGGGACAGGTTGGTTGATGCACTTATTACCACCAGTTGTAGTTGGACCTGTCATTATGGTCATTGGATTAAGCCTTGCACCAACTGCAGTTAACATGGCAATGTATGAAAATTCTGCAGACATGAAAGGTTATAACTTAAGCTATTTAGTCGTTGCATTAATTACGCTGATTGTAACAATCGTTGTACAAGGATTCTTCAAAGGATTCTTATCATTAATTCCTGTATTAATAGGGATCATAGTGGGTTATATCGTCTCTATCTTTATGGGATTGGTTAAATTTGCACCGATTGCAAAAGCAAAATGGTTAGCATTCCCGGATATTTACTTACCATTTAAAGATTATGTACCTTCCTTCCATTTAGGATTAGTGCTTGTCATGATTCCAGTTGTATTTGTAACTGTCAGTGAGCACATCGGACATCAAATGGTAATCAACAAAATTGTAGGTAAAAACTTCTTTAAAGATCCAGGTTTAGATAAATCAATCATAGGTGACGGTGTATCCACAATGGTTGCAAGTATTATAGGTGGACCACCAAGTACAACTTATGGTGAAAACATTGGTGTATTAGCGATCACGAAAATTTACAGTATCTATGTCATTGGTGGTGCTGCAGTCATCGCAATCGTACTTGCATTCATTGGTAAATTTACAGCACTTATTTCTTCCATACCAACACCGGTTATGGGTGGCGTGTCAATATTATTATTTGGCATTATCGCAGCAAGTGGTTTAAGAATGATTGTAGAAAGCAACGTTGATTTTGCTAACAATAGAAACTTAGTGATTGCATCAGTCATCTTAGTTATTGGAATAGGAAATTTATTAATCAATTTAAAAGGTATCGGCGTTAACTTACAACTTGAAGGAATGGCATTATCAGCTTTATCAGGTATTATCTTAAATTTAATCTTACCTAAAAAATAGTTAGATATTCTGAGGAGGCAAACAATGGAACATTTATTATCAATGGAAGATTTATCAAACGATGAAATTTATAGCTTAGTCAAAAAAGCAAGTCAGTTTAAATCTGGAGAAGTTAATGTACCACAATACAAAGATCATTTTGTAGCTAATTTGTTCTTTGAAAATTCAACAAGAACAAAATGTAGTTTTGAAGTTGCCGAACAAAAACTAGGATTGAATTTAGTTAATTTTGAAACGAGTACGTCGTCTGTACAAAAAGGAGAATCACTATATGATACTTGTAAGACATTAGAAAGTATTGGTGTAAACTTGTTAGTAATCAGACACTCTCAAAATGCATATTATGACGATTTGGAAGGACTAAATATACCTATTGCCAATGGTGGTGATGGTAGTGGACAACACCCGACTCAAAGCCTACTTGATTTAATGACTATTTATGAAGAATACGGAAAATTCGAAGGTTTAAACGTATTAATTTGTGGTGATATTAAAAATTCACGTGTTGCTAGAAGTAATTTCCATAGTTTAAAAGCTTTAGGTGCAAATGTCATGTTCGCGAGTCCTGATGAATGGGTAGATGATACAATAGAAGCATCATACGTTAACATTGATGATGTGATTGAAAAAGTTGATATTGTGATGTTACTTAGAGTTCAGCACGAAAGACACGGCATTACAGGAAAAGCTAACTTTGAAGCTGAAAATTATCATCAACAATATGGGTTAACTAAGGAAAGATATGATAAATTAAAGAAAGAAGCTATTGTCATGCATCCAGCTCCAGTCAATAGAGGTGTTGAAATTGAAAGTGACCTAGTAGAGGCACCTCAATCACGCATCTTTAAACAAATGGAAAATGGCATGTATTTAAGAATGGCAGTCGTTGATGAGCTTTTAAAATAAGGAAGGGGTATTTAAATCATGAAACTAATTAAGAACGGTAAAATTATAAAAAATGGAAAATTAAAAAATACGGATATTCTTATTGACGGTAAAAGAATTAAAACGATTAGCAGTAAAATTGATTCTTCATCTGAAAATATTGAAGTTATAGATGCTAAAGGAAATTTAATCGCGCCTGGATTTGTAGATGTTCATGTACATTTACGTGAACCAGGTGGAGAACATAAAGAAACAATTGAAACTGGTACGAAAGCAGCTGCAAGAGGTGGTTTTACAACTATCTGTCCAATGCCAAATACAAGACCAGTACCAGATTCAGTGGAAAATATAAGAGCGTTAAGAGAAAAAATCAAAGATTCAGCACAAATTCGTGTCTTACCATACGCTTCTATTACAACTAGACAAGCAGGTAAAGAGTTAGTAGATTTCCAAGCTTTAGCAGATGAAGGTGTGTTTGCCTTTACTGATGATGGCGTTGGTGTACAACAAGCAAGTATGATGTATGCTGCTATGAAACAAGCTGCAAAAGTGAAAAAACCTATCGTAGCACATTGTGAAGATAATAGTTTAATATACGGTGGTGCTATGCACAAAGGTAAACGTAGTGAGGAATTAGGTATTCCAGGTATCCCAAATGTATGTGAATCAGTTCAAATTGCCCGAGACGTTCTATTAGCAGAAGCGACAGGTTGTCATTACCATGTATGTCACGTTTCTACTAAAGAAAGTGTTCGTGTCATTCGTGACGCTAAAAAAGCAGGCATTCATGTAACTGCAGAAGTAACACCTCATCACTTATTATTAACTGAAAATGATGTGCCAGGTGATGATGCAAATTACAAAATGAATCCACCATTAAGAAGTACAGAAGATCGTGATGCATTATTAGAAGGTTTATTAGATGGAACAATTGATTGTATCGCAACTGATCATGCACCTCATGCGAAAGAAGAAAAAGAACAACCAATGACAAAAGCATCATTCGGTATTGTAGGTAGTGAAACTGCATTCCCATTATTATATACGCACTTTGTTAGAAATGGTAATTGGTCATTAAAACAATTAATCGATTACTTAACAATTAAACCGGCAACTATCTTTAATCTTAATTATGGTAAATTGCATAAAGATAGTTACGCAGACATCACAATTATTGATTTAGAAAATGAAAAAGAAATTAAAAGTGAAGATTTCTTATCTAAAGCTGACAACACACCATTTATTGGTGAAAAAGTATTCGGACATCCGGTATTAACAATGGTTAAAGGTGAAGTAGTATTTAAGGAGGAAAAATAGATGCTTTCAAAACGTTATCTAGTATTTGAAGACGGCTCTTATTATGAAGGGTATCAATTAGGTTCAGATGAACTTTCAATTGGCGAAATTGTATTTAATACAGCTATGACAGGTTATCAAGAAACGATTTCGGATCCATCATATACGGGTCAAATTATTACATTTACGTACCCATTAATTGGAAATTACGGTATCAATAGAGATGATTTTGAATCTTTAACTCCAACATTGAATGGTGTTGTTGTGAAAGAAGCAAGTACACATCCTAGTAATTTTCGTAATCAAAAGACTTTACACGAAGTATTAGTACAATACCAAATACCAGGTATCTCAGGGGTAGATACAAGAAGTATTACCCGTAAGATTCGTCAACACGGTGTATTAAGAGCCGGATTCACAGATAACAAAGCTGACATTGAAAGCTTAGTCCAACATCTAAAAACGACTGAATTACCTAGAGATGAAGTATCGACAGTTTCTACAAAAACATCTTATGTTTCTACAGGTTCAGATTTAAGTGTTGTCTTACTCGACTTTGGTAAAAAACAAAATATCGTTCGAGAGTTAAACATGCGTGGTTGTAATGTGACTGTTGTACCTTATAACACATCTGCAGAAGAAATCATCAAAATGTCTCCAGACGGTGTAATGCTATCTAATGGTCCTGGAGATCCAGAAGAAATTGATGTTGCTGTGAAAATGATTAACGGTATTCTTGGCAAAATTCCATTCTTTGGTATTTGCCTAGGCCACCAATTATTTGCTTTATCTCAAGGTGCTACATCATTCAAAATGAAGTTTGGACATAGAGGTGCCAACCACCCTGTTAAAAACTTAAGAACAGGTAAAGTCGACATTACAAGTCAAAACCACGGTTATTCAATTGACCGAGATTCATTAGAAAATACAGACTTAGAAGTCACTCATATTGCATTAAATGATGGTACTGTTGAAGGCTTAAGACATAAAACGTTACCTGCCTTTTCAGTTCAGTATCATCCAGAAGCAAGACCAGGTCCAAGTGATTCTAATTATTTATTTGACGAGTTTATTACTATGATGAATGAGTTCATCGAAAAGGAGCGTAATGTAAATGCCTAAGCGTAACGATATTCAAACAATTTTAGTAGTAGGATCGGGCCCAATTATTATTGGCCAAGCTGCGGAATTTGATTATGCAGGAACTCAAGCCTGTCTTGCACTTAAAGAAGAAGGGTATAGAGTGATCTTGGTTAACTCTAACCCAGCTACAATTATGACTGATAAAGAAATTGCAGATAAAGTATATATTGAACCTTTAACACATGATTTTATTGCACGTATCATTCGTAAAGAACAACCTGATGCTTTGTTACCAACTTTAGGTGGTCAAACAGGTTTAAATATGGCGATTCAGTTACATGACAGTGGTGTATTAGCTGCTAATAATGTGAAACTACTGGGAACCGAATTAGAATCAATTCAACAAGCTGAAGACCGTGAACTATTTAGAACATTGATGAATGATTTAGATGTTCCTGTACCAGAAAGTGATATTGTAAACACAGTTGAACAAGCTTTTAAATTTAAAGAAGAAGTGGGTTATCCATTAATCGTTCGACCAGCCTTTACAATGGGTGGTACAGGTGGCGGTATTTGCTATAACGATGATGATTTAAAAGAAGTTGTAACAAATGGTTTACATTATAGTCCAGCTACACAATGTTTAATTGAAAAATCAATTGCAGGTTTTAAAGAAATTGAATATGAAGTTATGCGTGATAAAAATGATAATGCCATTGTAGTATGTAATATGGAAAACATTGACCCAGTGGGTATCCATACAGGTGATTCCATTGTGGTTGCACCAAGTCAAACATTATCAGACGTGGAATACCAAATGCTAAGAGACGTTTCATTAAAAGTTATTCGAGCTTTAGGCATCGAAGGTGGATGTAATGTTCAATTAGCGTTAGATCCAGATTCATTTAATTACTATATTATTGAAGTCAATCCACGTGTATCTCGTTCATCAGCATTAGCATCTAAAGCAACAGGTTATCCAATTGCCAAACTAGCTGCAAAGATTGCTGTTGGATTAACATTAGATGAAATGTTAAACCCAATTACAGGTACTTCATATGCAGCATTTGAACCGACATTGGATTATGTAATCTCTAAAATTCCACGTTTCCCATTTGATAAATTTGAAAAAGGTGAACGCGAATTAGGCACACAAATGAAAGCAACAGGTGAAGTAATGGCAATCGGCCGTACCTACGAAGAATCATTACTCAAAGCAATTCGTTCATTAGAATATGGTGTGCATCACTTAGGATTACCAAATGGAGAAAGTTTTGATTTAGATTACATTAAAGAAAGAATTAGTCATCAGGATGACGAAAGATTATTCTTCATCGGTGAAGCCATTCGTCGTGGTACAACACTAGAAGAAATTCATAATATGACTAAAATTGACTATTTCTTCTTAAATAAATTCCAGAATATTATTAATATTGAACATGAATTAAAAGCACATCAAGGCGATTTAGAATATCTTAAATATGCTAAAGATTATGGTTTCAGTGACAAAGTCATTGCTCATCGATTTGATATGACAGAAGAAGACGTCTATCAATTGAGAATTAACAACAATATTACGCCAGTATACAAAATGGTAGATACATGTGCGGCTGAATTCGAATCAACAACACCATATTATTATGGTACCTATGAAACTGAAAATGAATCCATTGTTACAGACAAAGAGAAAATTTTAGTTTTAGGTTCAGGTCCTATTCGTATAGGGCAAGGGGTTGAATTTGACTATGCAACAGTACATGCTGTGTGGGCAATTCAAAATGCTGGATATGAAGCAATTATTGTCAATAATAACCCAGAAACAGTATCAACTGACTTCTCTATTTCAGATAAATTATACTTTGAACCTCTTACTGAAGAAGATGTGATGAGTATCATTAATCTAGAACAACCAAAAGGTGTCGTTGTACAATTTGGAGGACAAACAGCTATTAATTTAGCAGATAAATTAGCTAAACATGGCGTGCAAATTCTAGGAACATCTTTAGAAGATTTAAACAGAGCTGAAGATAGAAAAGAATTTGAAGCGTTATTGCATACGATTGACGTACCACAACCTCAAGGTAAAACTGCGACTTCACCAAAAGAAGCATTAGAAAATGCACGTAATATTGGTTACCCAGTTGTTGTAAGACCTTCATATGTACTTGGTGGTCGTGCAATGGAAATTGTTGATAATGATAAAGAATTAGAAAACTATATGACACAAGCAGTTAAAGCTAGCCCAGAACATCCAGTGTTAGTTGATAGATACTTAACTGGTAAAGAAATCGAAGTCGATGCTATCTCAGATGGTGAAACAGTAATTATTCCAGGTATTATGGAACATATTGAACGTGCAGGTGTCCATAGTGGTGATTCTATCGCAGTATATCCACCTCAAACATTATCTCAAGAAGAAATTGAGACATTAGAAGATTATACGATTCGACTAGCGAAAGGCTTGAATATCGTTGGATTAATTAACATTCAGTTTGTGATTGCACATGACGGTGTTTATGTTTTAGAAGTAAACCCTCGTTCAAGTCGTACTGTACCATTCTTAAGTAAAATCACTGATATTCAAATGGCTCAACTCGCAATGCAAGCCATTATGGGTACAAAATTATCTTCACTTGGTTATAAAGAAGGTATTCAACCGTATTCAGAAGGGGTATTTGTTAAAGCACCAGTATTCAGCTTTAATAAATTGAAAAATGTTGATATCACTTTAGGACCTGAGATGAAATCAACTGGTGAAGTAATGGGTAAAGATCAAACATTAGAAAAAGCGCTATACAAAGGGTTAACAGGTAGTGGATTTGAAGTTAAAGATCATGGAACTGTATTGATGACTGTAAGTGATAAAGATAAAGAAGAAATTGTTAAAATTGCGCATCGTCTTAATGAAGTCGGTTATAAGATTTTAGCCACTAAAGGGACTGCTGAAAAATTAAATCAAAATGATATTCCAGTAGAAGTTGTAGGCAAAATCGGTGGCGAAAATGATTTACTCACTCGTATTCAAAATGGTGATGTACAAATCGTGATCAACACAATGACAAAAGGTAAAGAAGTGGAAAGAGATGGCTTCCAAATTCGTCGTACTACGGTAGAAAATGGTATCCCATGTCTTACATCACTTGATACTGCAAGTGCATTAACAAATGTTATAGAAAGTATGACATTTACAATGAGAAATATGTAAAACAAGTTCAATTAAATAAGCTAAAGTCTACATTTATTTTAAGATAAGTTCTTCAATTCATAGTTTTTAGCTATGGTTGAAGAACTTTCAATATAAGGAGTTACACGATGAAACAATTACCAATTATTGCATTAGATTTTGAATCAGCTGATAAAGTAAATGCATTTTTAGATCAATTCGATGAACCATTATTTGTTAAAGTTGGTATGGAATTATTCTATCAAACCGGACCTGAACTGATTAAATCTATTAAAGATAGAGGACATAGTATTTTCTTGGATTTAAAATTACATGATATTCCAAACACTGTGAGTAAAGCCATGGAAGGTTTAGCGAAGCTAGATGTAGATTTAGTCAATGTGCATGCAGCTGGTGGGAAGGCAATGATGGAAGCGGCTATTAAAGGATTACGTCAACATAATAAACATACCAGAATCATTGCAGTGACTCAGTTAACATCAACTACAGAGACACAGTTACACGAAGAACAAAACATTCAAACGACAATTGAAGAGGCTGTATTAAACTATGCTAAGTTAAGTCAACAAGCTGGTTTAGATGGTGTGGTATGTTCACCACTTGAAGCGGAGTTAATAACTGCTCAACTAGGTAAAGATTTTATGAAGGTTACACCAGGTATTAGACCAGAAGGTGCCGCTCAAAACGACCAAAAGCGTATTACAACTCCCGAGCAAGCAAAACAATTAGGTTCAACACATATTGTCGTTGGACGACCTATAACACAGAGTGATGATCCAGTTAAAAGTTATCAAATTATTAAAGAAAGTTGGTTAGGTTAAATGGCTAAAGAAATTGCAAAGGCATTATTAGATATTAAGGCAGTATCACTTTCACCCAATGATTTATTTACATGGAGTTCAGGAATTAAATCACCTATCTATTGTGATAATCGTGTTACATTAGGTTATCCACTCGTACGTAATGCGATTAGAGATGGTTTAATCAAATTAATTAACGAAAAATTCGAAGATGTAGAAGTGATATCAGGAACTGCGACAGCAGGGATTCCACACGCTGCATATATTTCAGAAAAAATGGAATTACCTATGAACTATGTACGTTCAAAAAGTAAAAGTCATGGTAAGCAAAATCAAATCGAAGGTGCGAAAAGTGAAGGTAAGAAAGTCGTAGTTATAGAAGACTTAATTTCAACTGGCGGTTCTTCAATAACTGCAGTAGATGCATTAAAAGAAAGTGGTGCAGAAGTATTAGGTGTTGTAGCTATCTTTACTTATGGATTAGCCAAAGCTGATGAAACATTTAATGAAGCGAAGATACCTTTCTATACATTAAGTAATTATAATGAGTTAATTGACGTTGCTAAAGAGCAAGGAGAAATTTCTGAAGATGATATTAAGACATTAGTTGAATGGAGAGATAACTTATCATAAGATAAGAGCATAGGTGGGATGACCATGAAAAAACAAAACAATAATAATAATTTGTATACATCCTTAAAACATTGTAATGCATTTTTAAGTAGAGAAGAGGACTATCGTGAAAATGTATACACCGATGCTCAGACTAATGAATCAACGATGGTTCAATTTCAGAAAGAGATGAGCCGAGATGCGTTTGTGCATTCAAGTGATATTTTTAAAAAAGCAAAGCAAGACTTACGCGTAAAAGGCGAGTTGTAAAAAGGCTTTAGTGAAATTACATCTTAATAAGTAGTATGAAATAATAGAGCGGTGTACAGTCAAAGTGTTTAAACAATGATTGTACACCGCTCTATATTGTATATTGTATTAACGAATAAATATTTTAGTTAATAGCCATCCAATGAGTAGAACAATTACTAATATTAATAAAGGTATAAGTACATGTGTCATGTTATGGCCTCCTTTTCACTTAGTTTAATTTTAACTGTTCATAATGATAAGTCAAAATTTATCAACTCTTGTTCGAAAAAAGTTTTGTGAAAACGACCGATTTATAAATAGGTCTTGGACAGAAAATAATCGTTACACATGTTAAACTATATTAAAGAAAAATAAACATACCTTTAGGGGGATTAAAATGGAAATACCAAAAATAACAACATTTTTAATGTTTAATGATCAAGCCGAAGAAGCTATCAATTTATATACAAGTTTATTTGAAGATAGTGAAATTTTAACTATGGTTAAATATGATGAAAATGGACCAGGCACACCAGGTACAGTTCAACACTCTATATTTACACTTAATGGTCAAGTATTTATGGCTATTGATGCGAACAATGGAGAGGAATTACCTATGAATCCTGCAATGTCACTTTATGTCACTGTTAAAGATCCTATGGAAATGGAAAGATTATTTAGTGGTCTGAAAAAAGAGGGAGCCATTTTGATGCCTAAAACAGAAATGCCTCCGTATAGAGAGTTTGCATGGGTACAAGATAAGTTTGGTGTTAGTTTCCAATTGGCTTTACCAGAAAAACATTAATCGATAACATAAAAAAGCACTGGTTTTGCATTTAATGATGCAGAATCAGTGCTTTAATTTGACTTAATTTAAACTGTCAGATTTCATTTTTTGTATATGATCATAATCAGGTGTAGCATATAATGTTTTTTGATTATCATAGGTAACAAATCCAGGTTTAGCGCCAGATGGTTTATGCACATGGCGAATCTCTGTATAATCAACAGGGATTTGTCCAGAGTTACCTGCTTTAGAGAAATAACCTGCTAACATAGCCGCTTCTTTAATTGTTTCCTCTGATGGTGTGTCGTTTAGTATGACTACGTGTGAACCTGGTATATCTTTGGTATGGAACCATATATGATTTTTTTGTGCTTTTTTATTTGTAAGGTAATCATTCTGTTTGTTGTTTTTACCAACTAAAATAGTGTCGCCATCAGATGATATATAAGATTGTAATTGGATTTTAGCATTTTTCTTCTTCTTAACATTTTTACGTTGCTTCATAAATCCTTGGTCTGCTAATTCATCACGAATATCATCAATTTCATTGACAGTAATATGTTCAAGTTGTTGTTCTATACTTGTAAAGTAATCAATATTTTCTTTAGTTAATTGTAATTGATGCTGGAGCTCATGTTCACGAGTCTTCATGCGATTATACTGTCTGTAATAATATTGAGCGTTCACTGATGGAGATTTAGTTGGATTTAAAGGAATAGTGATTTCCTCATTATTGTAATAATTAAGTACAGTTACAGATTCATCACCTTGTTTTATACGATAAATATTAGCGGTTATTAATTCGCCATAAAGTTGATAGTTATCTTTATCTTTAGTACCTTCGTATTCTTGTAACAATTTACTTAATTTATTTTGATATTTATGAAGTTGTTGTTGAACGAACCGAACTAAATCGTTAGCACGTTGTTTGACACGTTCACGTTCACCTCTCGCATCATAATAACGATCAAGTAATTCATTGAGTGATTCATAGGTAACCTTATCATCATAAAATTGGTTTAATGTCATGAAGTAGAAATCCTCTTTACCTGATTGATGATTCTTATGAAACACAGGTGTTGGAGCTTCAAGTGTTTCAGCCATCACTTCATCATATGCCTCTGGTAAAGTGTCAGGCGTCATGAACTGACGTCGACTTACGATTTCATTTGTAATTAAAGGACTAAAACCTTCAAATGTGTTAAGTAATTGTTTAGCAATTCTACCTGCATTAAAATCGATATATTTTAAAATATCTTTACCTGATACATCATAAGGGTTAAGTTTATGTTGTGTAGGTGGTGCTTCGTATTTAAAACCGGGCATAACTGTGCGATATTGATTTGTATTAGGTGTAAGATGTTTAAAACCTTCGAGAATTTTTCGTTCGTCATCTACTAATATCAAATTACTGTGTTTGCCCATAATCTCTAAAATAATTGTGCGGTGTATCGTATCACCGATTTCATCTTTACTTTGTACATCGATTTCAACTCTTCTGTCATTACCAATTTGACGAATAGCTTTAATAATACCACCTTCCAAATGCTTACGAAAGACACGTGCGAACATTGGGGGATCAAATGGATTATCATATTTTTTATTCGTTAATTGTAATCTAGAGAAGCTAGGATGTATAGATAAAAGTAATTGATGATTTTGACGATTTTGGCGAACAACGATGATGATTGTATCATTTTCTGGTTGATTGATTTTATGAATTCTTCCAGTAACTAAATCTTGTAAAGAAGTCACCATCTTTTTTGTAAATAGGCCATCATATGCCATAATTATCTTCCACCTTCATTTTATTCATTCCCATTATTGTAACATGCATCGTGTTAATGGTCATGATTCGTGTTCAAAACATTGAATAATTGAAAAATGAGGATAACTGCTTAAAGTATCTCTATACAATTTCAAGTGCAATATGATATCATATTTAAATAATAGAAGAATAGCTTAGAGAGGTCGTAAGGCATGGATAATGAAAAAGGATTGTTAATTGTTCTTTCAGGTCCTTCTGGTGTTGGTAAGGGAACTGTTAGAAAAAAAATATTTGAAGATCCAAACACTTCGTATAAGTACTCTATATCAATGACAACTCGTAGCATGCGCGAGGGCGAAGTTGATGGTGTAGATTACTTTTTCAAGACGAAAGAAGAGTTTGAAGCATTAATAAAAGATGATCAATTTATTGAATATGCCGAGTATGTAGGTAATTACTATGGGACGCCTGTTCAATATGTTAGAGATACTATGGACCAAGGACATGATGTATTTTTAGAAATTGAAGTCGAAGGTGCAAAACAAGTAAGAAAGAAATTCCCTGAAGCATTATTTATTTTCCTTGCTCCACCAAGTCTTGATGATTTAAGGGATCGTTTAGTTGGTAGAGGCACTGAATCAGATGAGAAAATTCAAAGCCGTGTTGCCGAAGCACGTAAAGAAGTAGAAATGATGAACTTATACGATTATGTAGTGGTAAACGACGAAGTAGAATTAGCTAAACATAAAATTCAGTCTATTGTCGAAGCTGAGCACCTTAAACGTGAGCGTATAGAAGCTAAATATAGAAAAATGATACTGGAGGCTAAAAAATAATGTTAAATCCACCGTTAAACCAATTAACAGGTAAGATTACATCTAAATATCTTATCGCAACGACTGCCGCAAAAAGAGCTCGTGAATTAGACGAAAGACCAGAAACAGCTTTAGAAACTGAATATCATTCAGCTAAGCCTGTTGGTAAAGCATTAGAAGAAATTGCAGATGGCAAAGTATCACCAGTTATCCCGCAAGAATTTTTAGGATAATCATATACTAATTTTATGACACACCTTTTTGAAGATATTTCATTACAATCTTGTGATGGAAATATCATGTAGATGAGGTGTGTTTTTTTAATATTAGCGACAATTTGTGTATAATTAATATAAATTTGAACATAGATGCGAATATAAATTGTGTGAATATCCTCATTTAAAGAAATGAATTCAGTGAAATGAGAATGTTTTAAGGAGAAGTAGATAATGAAACATATTTTATTAGCAGTAACAGGCGGTATTGCAGCATATAAAGCAATTGATTTAACAAGTAAACTTACTCAAGCTGGTTACGAAGTACGTGTCATGCTTTCAAACCATGCACAAGAATTTGTAACACCATTGGCTTTTCAGTCTATAAGTAAAAATCCAGTATATACAAATACTTTTAAAGAAGAAAACCCGCAAGAAATTCAACATGTGGCATTGGGGGATTGGGCAGATGTCATTATTGTCGCACCAGCAACTGCCAATACAATTGCGAAGTTAAGTGTTGGTATTGCAGACGATGTGATTACGTCAACGTTATTAGCAACAGAAACACAAACGTTTATTGCACCTGCAATGAATGTACATATGTATGAAAATAAGCGCACACAACATAATATTGAAACACTCAAAGCTGATGGTTATCAATTTATAGAGCCAGGTGATGGATACTTAGCGTGTGGTTATGTGGCTAAAGGACGAATGGAAGAACCTTTACAAATTGTTTCAGTCATCAATCAATATTTCCATCAACAAGAGACAATAGTGGAAAGTTCATTTAATGGCAAACATGCATTAGTTACTGCAGGGCCAACGATTGAAGTCATTGATCCTGTTAGATTTGTATCTAATCGATCTTCTGGAAAAATGGGGTTTGCTATTGCTAATGCGTTAAAAAAACGTGGTGCACATGTCACGTTGATAACTGGTCCGACACAATTGGCAGATCCAGAAGGTATTGAAGTTATTCATGTTGAAAGCGCAGAAGAGATGTTTCAGGAAACCGCTAAACGATATGATATGCAAGATATTGTTGTGAAAGCGGCTGCCGTCTCAGATTATACGCCATCAGAAGTTCTAGACCATAAAATGAAAAAACAAGATGGTGATGTAATTGTTAATTTCAAACGAACACAAGACATACTAAAATATCTTGGTGAGCATAAAACACATCAATATTTAGTAGGGTTTGCAGCAGAAACACAAAATATTGAAAAGTATGCACAAGATAAATTAAAACGTAAAAATGCAGATGTGATTATTTCAAATAATGTAGGCGACCACTCAATTGGATTTAGTTCAGATGAAAATGAATTAACGATGCATTTTAAAAATCAAGATATGATCAATATTAAGAAAGGCAAAAAAGTTGAAATTGCCAACGATATTTTAGACGAATTAGAAACTAGGTGGCAATAATGATAGCTAAGGTTATTGTGGACATACCTTCGAAAAGCGTCGACTTTAAGTTTGATTATATCATTCCCGAACGACTGCAATCATTTGTTCAAATAGGTGTGCGAGTGATTGTACCTTTTGGACCAAGAACAATACAAGGCTATGTGATGAGTATTCAAAGTCAACCTGATGAAGGTATTGATATCAGTAAGCTAAAGGAAATTAAAGAAATACAAGATATTAAACCAGAGCTAACACCTGAGTTAATTGAACTCAGTGAATGGCTTAGTCATTATCATTTAACAAAACGTATATCTGTTTTAGAAGTGATGTTACCGAATGCAATAAAAGCTAAATATCAAAAGGCATTTGAGGTTCTTAAAGGTGATGATATACCTGAATTACTTTTAAAGCGATTTAATAAAGAAGGTTATTATTTCTATAAAGATGCTCAAAAAAATGATGATTTAGAAGCGTTGAATGATTTGCTAAAGCAAGACATCATAAAAGAAACAACAATTTTATCGCAAAATATTAAGAAGAAAACGCAACGTGCCGTTAAAGTGACAGAAATAGGAAATCCGGATGAGATACTTAATCATTTGAAAAAAGCGATTAAACAATATGATTTATATGCGTACTTATTAGATGAACGTCATAGAGATGTCTTTTTAAAAGAAATTGAAGAAATGGGATTCTCTAAATCAAGTTTAGATACCCTCATTAAAAAGGGGTACTTGGAAAAATATGATGCTGAAATAGAAAGAGATCCATTTGCGAATCGAATTTTTGAGAAAGAAGATAAGCGTCAATTAACACATGACCAACAAAGCGCTTTTGATGTAATCAAAGAGAAAATAGATGCCAACGAAGAAAGAACCTTTTTATTACATGGTGTGACAGGTTCTGGTAAAACGGAGGTCTATTTACAAGCAATTGAATCCGCTCTAAATCAAGGTAAACAAGCTATGATGCTTGTACCTGAAATTGCTTTAACACCTCAAATGGTATTAAGAGTCAAACGTCGTTTTGGTGATGATGTTGCTGTATTACATTCAGGTTTATCAAATGGAGAACGTTACGATGAATGGCAAAAAATTCGTGATGGACGTGCACAAGTTAGTGTCGGTGCACGCTCTAGTATATTCGCACCATTTAAAAACTTAGGATTAATCATCATCGATGAAGAGCACGAGTCTACATATAAGCAAGAAGATTATCCTAGATATCATGCCAGAGATATTGCTCAATGGAGAAGTCGTTATCACCATTGTCCAGTCATATTAGGCAGTGCGACACCAAGTTTAGAATCGTATGCACGTGCTGAAAAAAATGTCTATCAATTACTTGCATTACCACATAGAGTGAATAATCAAGCATTACCAGAAATTGATATCGTGGACATGCGCGAAGAGCTCGCTGAAGGCAACCGTTCAATGTTCTCATCAACGTTAAGAGATGCGATTCAACATTGTTTAAATAACAATGAACAAATTGTATTATTCTTAAATCGAAGAGGCTACGCTTCATTTATGTTATGTCGTGATTGTGGTCATGTACCACAATGTCCAAACTGTGATATTTCTTTAACCTACCATAAGACGACAGATCTACTGAAATGTCACTATTGTGGATATCAAGAAACACCACCTAATCGATGCCCTAATTGTGAGAGTGAACATATTAGACAAGTTGGTACGGGAACACAAAGAGTTGAAGAGTTATTACAACAAGAATTTGAACAGGCAAAAATTATTCGAATGGATGTTGATACGACTTCACGTAAAGGTGCGCATGAAAAGTTACTCAATGATTTTGAAAATGGTAAAGGAGATATACTTTTAGGAACACAGATGATTGCCAAAGGGCTAGACTATCCAAACATCACTCTCGTTGGGGTGCTCAACGCAGATACCATGCTCAATTTACCTGATTTCAGAGCGAGTGAACGAACATATCAACTATTAACACAAGTAGCAGGTCGTGCTGGTCGACATGAAAAAGAAGGTAAAGTGATTATTCAAACGTATAATCCAGAACATTATGCTATTGAAGATGTTAGGAAAAATGATTATTTAACGTTTTATGAACAAGAGATGACTTATCGTAAACTAGGAAAATATCCGCCGTATTACTTTTTAATTAACTTCACGATTTCACATAAAGAAATGAAAAAAGTAATGGAAGCTTCCAAACATATTCATAAAATCTTATTACAACATCTTACAGATCAAGCGCTTGTTTTAGGACCATCACCTGCAGCACTATCTAGAATTAATAACGAATATCGTTTCCAAATTTTAGTTAAATACAAACGAGAGCCAGAACTTCATAAAGCACTTCAATATTTAGACGATTACTATCATGATCAATATGTTAAAGACAAATTAGCATTAAAAATCGACATTAATCCACAAATGATGATGTAAATAGAAAAGCCATTGTGTGACATAAAGATGACACACAATGGCTTTATTTGTTAGGTTGTAATGCAATGCTAGATTACATTGTCACATTACCATTTTCATCTGCAGGCTTGAATAATGTTAGAATAGCACTAATAATTGCTAATACATGAGGAATCGCTGTCCAACAGAATAAGATGTGTAAGATGCCTTGCATCGTTTTACCAGCATAGAATTTATGAATTCCAAAGCTTCCTAAGAATACGGCTAATAAAATGTAAATGACTTTATTGACTTCCATAATGGTTACACCTCACTTTATAAAAAATAAATTAATGATTTTGAAAGACTTTTCTATTTTCAAAACATACTACTCATTTATATTTTATAAAATATAATATTAAAGTCAAAGACATTGACCTCATCCTTTAGTCTGATTAGGAGAGGTCGCAATTTTGTGCTAATTAAGTTATAATGGTTTGATGAATTTTAATGAGGAGCGTTAAATGTGTCAGTAAAAAAATTAGTAAAATCAGAGCATCCAATTTTTAATCAACCTGCAAATCCAGTTAAACATTTTGATGATCAATTAAAGCAAACGTTAATAGATGTAGAAGATAGTCTATATGCTTTGGAAGGGTCTGCACTCAGTGCTAATCAAATTGGCATTAACCAACAAGTAGCGATTGTAGATATGGAAATGGAAGGATTGCTACAACTGATTAACCCGAAAATAAAAAAACAATCTGAAGAAACCATTACTGATTTAGAAGGGTCAGTCAGTTTGCCAAATGTGTTTGGTGAAGTTGAACGTAGCAAAATGATTGTTGTAGAAAGTAATGATGTCAATGGGAATACTGTTGAACTTACAGCATATGATGATGTAGCTAGAATGATTTTACATACGATAGATCAACTCAATGGCATATTTTTCACAGAAAAGGCTAAACGTATACTAAGTGAAGAAGAAATGGAGGCGTATTTCGAATATGAGTAAAATAATTTTTATGGGGACACCTGATTTTTCGACAAAAGTATTAGAAATGCTAATCGCAGAACAAGAAGTAGTTGCAGTTGTAACGCAACCAGATAGACCAGTAGGTAGAAAACGTGTCATGACACCACCACCAGTTAAAAAAGTAGCATTAGAGCATGATATACCAGTATATCAACCTGAAAAAATAAAAGATTCTGATGAATTACAAACTTTATTAGACATGGATGCTGATTTAATTGTTACAGCTGCATTTGGGCAAATTTTACCTGAGTCTTTATTAGATTCACCTAAATTAGGTGCTATTAATGTACATGCATCTTTATTACCTAAATATCGTGGCGGTGCTCCGATTCATCAAGCGATTATTGATGGTGAAAAAGAAACAGGAATCACGATCATGTATATGGTGAAAAAATTAGATGCAGGAAATATTATTTCACAACGTGCAATTGCAATTGAACAAGATGATAATGTTGGTTCTATGCATGATAAGCTAAGTTTTTTAGGTGCTGATTTACTTAAAGAAACTTTACCGTCTATCTTAGATGGTACAAACGATAGTATTGTTCAAGATGAAGCTCAAGCTTCATTTGCTTCTAATATTAGTCGTGAAGATGAAAAAATTAATTGGAACCAAGATGCACAGGTAATTCATAATCATATTCGTGGCTTATCTCCTTGGCCAGTAGCTTATACCATCATGGATGATAAAAATTTAAAAATATATAGTGCGCACATCGTTTCTGGTAAAAAAGGAGAACCTGGAACGATTGTTGAAACGACTAAAAAAGCAATTGTTGTTGCAACAGCTTCAGATGAATGTATTGCACTAACTGATATACAATTAGCCGGTAAAAAACGTATGCAAGTAGCAAATTATTTAAGTGGTGTTCAAGAATCACTAGTTGGGAAGAAATTAGTATGACAAATTCGATAAGAGGTCTCGCATTTGAGACAATACAAGCAATATTAGATGAAGGTGCATATAGTAATCTAGAAATCAATGAAGTACTCTCTACTTATGAGATTAGTGATTTAGATAAAGGTCTTTTCACTGAACTTGTATATGGGACTGTTAAACGCAAATACACGTTAGATTTTTATTTGAAGCCTTTCTTAAAAACTAAGATAAAAGGTTGGGTACGTGAGTTGTTATGGATGAGTATCTATCAATATGTATATTTAGATAAGGTACCGAATCATGCCATTATTAATGAAGCGGTTGAGATTGCAAAAGAAGAAGGCGGCTATTATACCGGCAATGTGGTTAATGGTATTCTACGTACAATCATGAGAAGTGAATTGCCTGATGTTAAAGATATACAAGATGATAAAAAACGTATCGCCATTCAATATAGTTTACCAAAATGGCTTGTTGATCATTGGGTAACACATTACGGTTTAGAGCAAACAGAAGCAATTGCACAGTCATTTTTAGAGCCAGTAGCAACCACTGTTAGAGCAAATATTACGAGAGGTTCTATTGATAACATTATTAGTGCATTAGAGAAAGAGAATTATACTGTTGAACGAGATGATGTGTTACCATTTTGTCTCCATATTTCAGGCAAACCGATTGTTAATTCAAGAGCATTTAAGGATGGTTTAGTTTCAATTCAAGATAAAAGTTCTATGTTTGTTGCACATATTATGGGCTTAAACAGAGATGATTCAGTCCTTGATGCATGTAGTGCACCAGGAGGAAAAGCGTGTCACATCGCCGAAATTTTATCTCCGGAGGGACATGTTGATGCAACTGATATCCATGACCATAAAATTAAATTAATAGATTTCAATATAAGAAAGCTTAGATTGAAAAATATTAAAGCTTATCAACATGATGCAACTAAACCTTATAATAACCAATATGACAAGATTCTAGTAGATGCACCTTGTAGTGGCTTTGGTGTATTAAGACATAAACCTGAAATAAAATACACGCAGTCGAAAAATTCTATACAATCATTAGTTGAATTGCAATTACAAATATTGGAGAATGTTAAGCATAACGTGAAGCCAGGTGGCTCAATTATTTATTCAACATGTACGATTGAACAAATGGAAAACGAAAATGTTGTCTATACATTTTTAAAACAAAATAAAGATTTCGAATTCGAACCATTCCAACACCCAATGACAGGGGAAATGGTGAAGACATTACAAGTATTCCCTCAAGACTACCACTCAGATGGATTCTTTATCGCTAGAATTAAAAGAAAGGAAAGTTAAAATGATTACTGATAAAAAGAAAAAGAAAAATAAATTCCTTCCTGATTTTGAGAAGCAGTCTATTTATTCATTAAGATATGATGAAATGCAAAATTGGCTTATCGAACATGGCCAACAAAAGTTCAGAGCAAAACAAATATTTGAATGGTTATACCAAAAACGTGTTGATAGTATTGATGAAATGACGAATTTATCTAAAGATTTAAGACAACTTTTAAAAGATAACTTTGCTATGACAACATTAACTACTGTAGTTAAACAAGAAAGTAGAGACGGTACAATTAAATTCTTATTTGAATTGCAAGATGGATATACAATTGAGACAGTATTAATGCGTCATGAATATGGGAATTCTGTATGTGTAACAACGCAAGTAGGTTGTCGTATCGGTTGTACATTCTGTGCCTCAACATTAGGAGGATTAAAACGTAATTTAGAAGCAGGTGAAATTGTTTCACAAGTGCTTACTGTACAAAAGGCGTTAGATGAAACTGAAGAGCGTGTCTCTCAAATCGTTATTATGGGAATCGGAGAGCCATTTGAAAATTATGACGAAATGATGGATTTCTTGCGAATTGTCAATGATGATAATAGTTTAAATATAGGTGCACGTCATATTACTGTATCAACATCAGGTATTATTCCTAGAATCTATGATTTCGCAGAGGAAGATATTCAAATTAACTTTGCCGTTAGTTTACATGGCGCAAAAGATGAAGTGCGTTCAAGATTAATGCCGATTAACAGAGCATATAATGTTGAAAAGTTAATGGAAGCCATTGAATATTATCAAGAGAAGACGAATCGACGAATTACATTTGAATATGGCTTATTCGGCGGTGTGAATGATCAATTGGAACATGCAAGAGATTTAGCGCATCTCATTAAAGGGTTAAATTGTCACGTGAATTTAATACCTGTGAACCATGTTCCAGAAAGAAATTATGTTAAAACACCTAAAGATGACATTTTTAAATTTGAAAAAGAGTTAAAACGATTAGGTATCAATGCTACAATAAGACGTGAACAAGGGTCAGATATTGATGCAGCATGTGGTCAATTAAGAGCGAAGGAACGACAAGTAGAAACGAGGTAAGAGCAATGCTAAATGCACAATTTTTCACTGATACTGGACAACATAGAGATAAGAATGAAGATGCAGGTGGTATTTTTTATAACCAAACCAACCAACAAATGCTAGTTTTGTGTGATGGTATGGGTGGTCATAGAGCTGGTGAAATTGCAAGTCAGTTTGTTACTTATGAGCTACAAAAACGTTTTGAATCAGAAAACTTAATAGAAGAACATCAAGCTGAAGAATGGTTGCGTACAAATATTAAAGATATTAATTTTGATTTGTACAATTATGCTCAAGAAAATCCAAATTATTATGGTATGGGAACGACTTGTGTTTGTGCATTAGTATTTGATAAAACAGTTGTCGTTGCCAATGTGGGTGATTCTCGTGCATATGTTATAAACAGTAGGCAAATCGATCAAATTACAAGTGATCACTCCTTTGTCAATCATTTAGTGATGACAGGTCAAATCACAGAAGAAGAAGCATACCGTCACCCACAAAGAAATATTATTACAAAAGTTATGGGCACTGATAAACGCGTGTCACCAGACTTATTTATTAAGCGCTTAAATTTTTATGACTTCTTACTATTATGCTCTGATGGATTAACAGATTATGTTAGAAATGAGGAAATTCAAGAGGAATTAAAACAAGACGCCTCTTTAGAAGATCATGGTGAGCGTATCATGCGTATAGCATTCGCACATGATTCAAAAGATAATATCAGTTTTATCTTATCTGCTATCGAAGGTGATAGAGTATGATCGATAAACTGATTGACGAACGCTACAAAGTCATCGATAAACTTGGCGGAGGTGGCATGAGCATTGTGTATCTTGCTGAAGATCTTATTCTTAAACGCAAGGTAGCTATCAAAGCGATTTCCATACCTCCAAGAGAAAAGGAAGAAACACTACGTCGATTTGAAAGAGAAGTGCATAATTCATCACAATTGGCACATAAAAATATTGTGAGCATGTATGATGTAGCTGAAGAGGACGACTGTTACTTTTTAGTGATGGAATATATAGAAGGGCCAACATTGTCTGAATATATTCAAAATCATGGACCTTTAAGTATAGAGACAGCAATTCAATTTGCCCAACAAATTCTTGAAGGTATCAAACATGCACATGATAATAGAATTGTACATAGGGATATTAAACCGCAAAATATACTCATAGATAAAAATAAAACACTTAAAATCTTTGATTTTGGAATTGCTAAAGCGATTAGTGAAACATCATTGACACAAACTAACCATGTGCTCGGGACGGTACAATACTTATCACCTGAACAAGCTAAAGGTGAATCGACTAATGAAGGAACTGACATTTATTCAATAGGTATTGTACTCTATGAAATGCTTGTTGGTGAACCGCCATTTAATGGTGAAACAGCAGTAAGTATCGCCATTAAGCATATTCAGGACACGATTCCCAATATCACTACTGAAAAACGTGAAGAGGTACCACAAGCTTTGAGTAACGTTGTACTTAAAGCAACGGAAAAAGATAGAGCAGATAGATATCGTACCATTCAACAAATGCGTGATGATTTAAGTAGTGCGCTACACGAAAATCGTTCAAATGAAGAAAAATATGAGTTAGATCAAACGAAAACAAAGACAATGTCGTTTTCGAAGGATGAAATTTCTAAAAAAATAGATGATACACCAAAAGAAAAAAGCATTGAAGAGACGATGCAAATTCCAATTATGGATCAAAAAGTCAACCATCAACAATTTCAAAGTATGGAAAGTCCAATTTATGAGCCACCTCGTAAAAAAAGTTCTAAGAAAAAGAAATTTTTATTTGCGTTTATTTTCGCATTATTGTTGATTGGTTTGATTGCCTTTATCAGCATGGCTGTATTCGGTAGTAAATATGAGGAAATGCCAAATGTATCAGGAAAAACTGAAAAACAAGCTGAGAAAATATTAAAAAATCACCAATTAAATCTTGGAGATATTTCGAGAGATTATAGTAATAAATATCCTGAAAACCAAGTTATTAAGTCACGTCCAGGTAAAGGGGAACGTGTAGAACGTGGTGACAAAATTGATATTGTTTTATCAAAAGGACCTGAAACAGTCAAAATGCCAAGTGTCGTTGGATTATCAAAAAATGAAGCCTTGAATAAACTTGAAAAAGTAGGGCTTAAAGATGTTGCTGTTGAACAAACCTATAATGCGAATACGCCAAAAGGTTATATTGCTAACCAAAATGTTGCTGCTAACAAACAAGTGAAATTAAATGATCATAATATAAAGATTTATGAATCACTTGGTGTCAGACAAGTTTATGTTAGTAATTATGAAAACAAATCATATTCTACAGCTAAAAAAGAACTTGAATCAAAAGGGTTTAAAGTAAAGGTTTCTGAAACGTATAGTGATAGTGTGAAAAAGAACAATGTTATTTCACAATCACCTAAGAGTAAATCTATTGATGAAGGTTCTACTATCTCATTAGTCGTTTCAAAGGGGAAAGAATCAGATTCTGATGACGATAAATCTAAGGAAGATGATTCAGAGGATTCATCAGCAAAAGACATAAAAAATTACAATGAATCTGTTGAAGTACCTTATTCTGGTAAAAAAGGAAAAAGCCAAAAAGTAGAAGTTTATATTCGAGATAAAGATAATGATGGTTCTGAGGCTATACAATCCTTTGAAATCAAAGATAATAAATCTATCAATATTCCAATGAAAATCGAAAAAGGCAAAACAGCTGGTTATACTATCAGAGTAGATAATAAAGTTGTTGCAGATAAAGATGTAGGATATGATGATTAAATCTATACAATATAGTACTACAGGTCAGACGGTGAGTTGAAAATAATACTCACCGTCTTTTTATATATAAAAAGATATATAAATAGTTATGATTTTGATATACTAATAACAGTAAAATAAAATTGAGAGGTGTCCTTTTGAAGACTGGTCGAATTGTAAAATTGATAAGTGGTGTTTATCAAGTTGATGTGAATGGCACTAGGTATAATACCAAGCCTCGTGGCTTATTTAGAAAAAAGAAATTTTCACCAATCGTTGGCGATATTGTTGACTTTGATGTTCAAAATGAAACGGAAGGTTACATCCAACATGTTCATGAAAGAGAGAATGCTTTAAAACGACCACCTGTCAGTAATATAGATACATTAGTTATAGTCATGAGTGCAGTTGAACCACAGTTTTCTACTCAATTATTAGATAGATTCTTAGTCATAGCACATTCTTATGGCTTAGATACTAGAATATTAGTTACTAAAAAAGATATGGCTGACGATAATCAAATTGAAAAAATCAATAGTTATTTAGCTATATATGAAGAAATAGGTTATTCAACTCAATTTGTTGGTATTAATGACGATCAACATGCTTTGGTACAAGAATGGGGAGAGGGTTTGATTGTATTAAGTGGTCAATCTGGTGTGGGTAAATCAACCTTTTTAAATCGTTTTAAACCAGAACTAAATCTTGATACTAACGATATTTCAAAATCTTTGAATCGTGGTAAACATACAACAAGACATGTTGAACTTCACGAAACAGTTAATGGGTTTATTGCAGATACACCTGGATTTAGCGCATTAGATTTTGATCATATTGATAAAGATGAACTTAAAGATTACTTCATCGAAATCGCACAATATGGCACACAATGTAAGTTCCGTAATTGTAATCATTTAAAGGAACCGAAATGTAAAGTCAAAGAAGAATTAGATGTTGGGAATATTGCTCAATTTAGATATGAACATTATTTACAGTTATTCAATGAAATTTCAGAAAGAAAGGTACGATATTAAATGACAAAAGTATTACCTTCATTATTATCAGTAGATTTTTTAAATTTAAAGGATGAATTAGTTAAATTGGAAGAAGCAGGTGTAGATGGCTTACATTTCGATGTAATGGATGGACAATTTGTGCCAAATATTTCAATTGGCATACCTATTTTAGACGCTGTGCGACAACAATCAAAGTTACCAATTGATGTTCATTTGATGATTGAAAATCCAGAACAGTATATTGAACTTTTTGCAGATCATGGTGCAGACTTAATTTCTGTGCATTTAGAAGCGACTGCACATATCCATAGAGCTATCGAACAAATTAAGAATAAAGGGAAAAAAGCAGGCGTAGTGATTAATCCGGGAACACCCGTGAGCCAAATTTTACCTATTATCAATGCAGTGGACTATGTTTTAATTATGACAGTAAATCCTGGATTTGGTGGCCAATCATTTATTGAGGATTGTGTGGATAAAGTGTTGGAATTAAATACTTTAAAAAATGAAAAGCAACTCACTTTTGATATTGAAGTTGATGGTGGAATTAATGCAGAAACAGCCGAAATTTGCGTTAAAAATGGCGCTAAGATGTTAGTGACAGGTTCATACTTCTTCAAACAAGATGATTATCAAGCTGTTACACAAAATTTAAAGGGCTGATTGAATATGAAAATCAATTTATTATGTTCAGATAGACATATCCCTAAAGATCTATTTCAACATCATGCTCAAGAAACATGGGCTGGTATTGATAGGGGAGCATTGATTTTAATTCAGAATCAAATTGACCCTGTTTTCTCAGTGGGGGATTTTGATTCTGTTAATAATCAAGAACGTCAACTTTTAGCAACACAATTGAATATTCATCCTGTTAAAGCTGAAAAAGATGATACAGATTTAGGTTTAGGAGTTGCTCAAGCTGTTGAAGAGGGGTATCAAGATATTCATATATATGGTGCTACTGGTGGTCGATTAGATCATTTTATGGGTGTCATTCAAATTTTGTTGAAATCAGAATATATTAATAAAGGTATCAAATTTAAAATAATAGATGAGCAAAATGAAATCATACTATTGACTTCTGGTATGCACAATATATCACCACATGCGCAATATCAATATGTTTCCTTTATACCCGTGAGTGGAGAACCTATATTAACGTTGGCAGGATTTAAATATAATTTGGAAAAGGAAAAGTTAGTAAGGGGATCGACATTAACGATTTCTAATGAGGTTGAAAAACCTAATGCCAAAATAGAAATTCATAATGGTCTTGTGTTACAAATTAGAAGTAAAGACTTGTAGAAAAAAAGAACTTAAAGGATATCCTTTAAGTTCTTTTAAAATATGTCCTCCACATAAGGACTATTTATATGTGCATTATATTTATTAAACTCTAGTAACTTTACCAGATTTTAAAGCACGTGCAGAAACCCAAACTTTTTTAGGTTTTCCGTCAACAAGAATTCTAACTTTTTGAAGGTTAGCGTTCCATCTGCGTTTGTTCGCATTTAAAGCGTGTGAACGATTATTACCAGTCGAAGCTTTACGACCTGTTACGTAACATTGTTTACCCATGAAAGTACCTCCTTTAATAAATATAAATACACGTCACTACTTATATACTTTATTAAGATACCACAATTGTTTAAGATTAGCAATAAATAGTTATATAAATCATGAATTATATACAGAAACGTTTGATAAATTATGATATAATTGTAAGCTGTGGAGTAATATAGTATGATACTTTAAAGAAATAGGAAATTTAAACATTAAAAATTCGAATGAATTAGTAATAATAATTAATGCAGACTAGCAAAGAGATTGCTTATCTATATAAGACAAGAAACACATAACTTTTATTTTCAGGAGGAATATTAATATGACATTAGAAATTTCAAATGATTACGGTAAAATTGATATTTCGAATGAAGTCATCGCCTCAGTTGTAGGTGGAAAAGCTGTTGAATGTTACGGCATTGTTGGTATGGCATCTAGACAGCAAGTAAGAGATGGCATCGCAGAAATTTTAGGCCATGAAAATTATGCAAGAGGCATCAAAGTTCGTGAAGAGGACGGAAATGTTGATATAGACATGTATATTATAGTAAGTTATGGTGTGAAAATTTCAGAAGTGGCGAACAATGTTCAGTCAACTGTTAAATATACATTAGAGTCTACGCTTAATGTAAAAGTGAATTCAGTTAATATCTTTGTACAAGGTGTTAGATTAAACCAAACGGGCAAAAAGATTTAGGAGGACAACGTGAAATGATTAGCAAAATCAATGGTAAATTATTTGCCGATATGATTATACAAGGGGCACAAAATTTATCTAATAATGCAGATTTAGTGGATTCGCTTAATGTATATCCAGTTCCAGATGGAGATACAGGGACAAATATGAATCTAACAATCACTTCTGGTCGTGAGGAAGTTGAAAATAATTTATCTCAAAATATTGGAGAACTTGGTAAAACATTCTCTAAAGGTTTATTAATGGGTGCAAGAGGGAACTCTGGCGTTATTTTATCTCAATTATTTAGAGGATTCTGTAAAAATATCGAGACAGAATCTGAAATTGATGCACAACAGTTAGCTGAAAGTCTTCAAGCAGGTGTCGAAACAGCTTATAAGGCTGTAATGAAACCAGTTGAAGGGACGATCTTAACTGTTGCTAAAGATGCAGCTCAAGCAGCTATTGATAAAGCTGAGTCATCTAAAGATTGTGTTGAAATCATGGAAGCAACGATTGAAGCTGCTGAAAAGTCATTAGACAATACACCTAATTTACTAGCTGTATTAAAAGAAGTTGGCGTTGTAGATAGTGGTGGTAAAGGATTATTATCTGTATATGAAGGATTCTTAAAAGGTTTAAATGGCGAAACGATTGAAGCAAGTAAACCTAAATTAGATACAGATACGTTAGTTAATGACGAGCATGATTTCCATGGCGTGATTAATACAGAAGATATTGTTTATGGATATTGTACTGAAATGATGGTTCGTTTTGGTAAAGATAAGAAAGAATTTAAAGAAGATGAATTCCGTCAAGATATGAGCGAATTTGGCGATTCATTATTAGTAATCAATGATGATGAAATTGTTAAAGTGCATGTTCATACAGAATATCCTGGACAAGTATTTAATTACGGACAACAATATGGAGAATTAATTAAACTTAAAGTTGAAAATATGAGAGAGCAACACCGTGAAGTAATTAAAAAAGAAGCGAATAATCATAAAGATGACACACCACAAACTGTCGAAACAGCTATTATTACTATTTCTATGGGTGATGGTATCTCAGATTTATTTAAATCAATGGGAGCTACACATATTATCAGTGGTGGACAAACAATGAATCCATCTACTGAAGATATAGTTAAAGTCATTGAGCAATCAGAATGTAAGCGTGCGATTATTTTACCAAATAATAAAAATATTTTAATGGCCAGTGAACAAGCAGCAGAAATTGTTGATGCAGAGGCAGTAGTGATTCCTACAAAATCTGTTCCTCAAGGTATTGCAGCTTTATTCCAATATGACGAAGGTTCTTCATTAGAAGATAATAAGAGTCATATGGTTACTGCATTAGATGTCGTTAAATCTGGTTCGGTTACATTTGCAGTGAGAGACACTAAAATTGATGGTGTTGAAATTAAAAAAGATGAATTTATGGGTCTTGCTGAAGATAAAATCATAACAAGCGATGTTGATCAATATACTGCTACTAAACAATTGTTAGAAGCCATGCTTTCTGAAGATAGTGAAATTTTAACAATTATTGTTGGTGAAGATGCAAATCAACAAACAACAGATCAACTTGTTGAATGGATAGAATCTACGTATCCAGATGTTGAAATTGAAAATCATAATGGTCAACAACCTATTTATCAGTATTTATTTGCTGTTGAATAAACATATTTAATGAATAAAACGAGATTGAAAGTATATTCAGAATAATACTCTGACTACTTTTATCTCGTTTTATTTTTGTTAATCATCATATAACAATAGCATTAAGATACTATAGTATATAGTCCGTAAAAATATTATGTAAACTAAAATACATCAATGCGTTTTAATCCACCATTGAAGGAACTAAATGGTAGAATGAATGTATTATTTAAGTGACAATATAGATTAAAGATTAATACATAATAAGGTGATCGAATATGGCGAAAGTCAATTTAATAGAAAGTCCCTATCCATTAAATCAAATTAAGGGTATAGGACCGAAGCGTTTAGCTGTATTACAAGAATTAAATATTAACACTGTCGAAGATCTCATACTATATTTACCTACGCGTTATGAGGATAATACTGTTATAGATTTAAACGAGGCAGAAGACCAAAGTACTGTAACTGTTCAAGGTGAAGTATACTCCTCTCCAACAGTAGCATTTTTTGGGAGAAATAAATCTAAGCTAACTGTACATATTATGGTGAATCAAATTGCAGTCAAATGCGTCTTTTTTAATCAACCTTATTTAAAAAAGAAAATTGAATTACATGGTACTGTAACGGTTAAAGGGAAATGGAATCGCTCAAAACAAGAAATAAATGGTAATAGAATGTTCTTTAATCAACAGGAAAATCTTAATGATACACAATTAGAGCCCGTTTATCGTATTAAAGAAGGTATTAAACAAAAGCAATTGCGTGATCATATACGTCAGTCATTAAATGATGTAGTCATACATGAGTGGTTATCAGATGAGCTCAGAAATAAGTATAAATTAGAAACTTTAGAATTTACCCTTAATCATTTACATCATCCCCAAGGTAAACAAGACTTACTTAGAGCAAGACGTACTTATGCATTTACAGAATTATTTATGTTTGAATTACGCATGCAATGGTTGAATCGATTAGAAAAGGCGTCAGACGATGCCATAGAAATTGATTATGATATTCAAAAAGTAAAATCATTTATTGATAGTTTACCGTTCGAATTAACAGATGCCCAAAAGACGAGTGTTAATGAAATATTTAGAGATTTAAAAGCATCTATTCGTATGCATAGATTATTACAAGGAGATGTTGGATCAGGTAAAACGGTCGTAGCTGCTATATGTATGTATGCCTTAAAAACAGCTGGATACCAATCAGCACTTATGGTACCTACAGAAATACTTGCTGAACAACATGCCGAAAGTTTAATTCAATTATTCGGTGACACAATGAATGTCGCTTTATTAACAGGATCAGTCAAAGGGAAAAAACGTCGTATTTTGTTAGAACAACTTGAAAATGGAACGATAGATTGCTTAATTGGTACACATGCTTTAATTCAAGATGATGTTGCCTTTGACAATGTTGGTTTAGTCATTACGGATGAACAACATCGTTTTGGAGTGAATCAACGTCAAAAATTAAGAGAAAAAGGTGCGATGACCAATGTCTTGTTTATGACAGCCACACCGATTCCTAGAACATTAGCAATATCAGTGTTTGGAGAAATGGACGTTTCATCTATTAAACAGTTACCTAAAGGTAGAAAACCGAT
Organism: Staphylococcus sp. KUGN1; assembly: GCF_045984185.1. Taxonomy (NCBI): domain Bacteria; kingdom Bacillati; phylum Bacillota; class Bacilli; order Caryophanales; family Staphylococcaceae; genus Staphylococcus; species Staphylococcus sp. KUGN1. The sequence goes on from NZ_JBJQIL010000001.1 coordinate 640,986, forward strand.
TATGACGAGTTGGGCAAAGCATGAGCAATATGAACAAGTATTAACTCAAATGACAAGTGAATTAAAAAAAGGAAGACAAGCCTATGTCATTTGTCCACTTATTGAAAGCTCTGAACATTTAGAAGATGTACAGAATGTGGTAGAACTATTTGAATCATTACAACAATACTATGGTGAAAACAAAGTAGGTTTATTACACGGTAAACTAAGCAATGAAGAAAAAGATGAAGTCATGCACCGTTTTAGTGAACATGAAATTGATATATTAGTTTCAACGACAGTGGTTGAAGTAGGTGTTAATGTACCTAATGCGACTTTTATGATGATATATGATGCTGACCGCTTCGGTTTATCAACTTTACATCAATTACGTGGAAGAGTAGGTAGAAGTGAACATCAAAGTTATTGTGTGCTCATTGCTTCGCCTAAAACTGAAACTGGAATCGAAAGAATGGCGATTATGACACAAACAACAGATGGGTTTGAATTGAGTGAACGAGATCTAGAAATGCGTGGTCCAGGTGATTTCTTCGGTGTGAAGCAAAGTGGTTTGCCTGATTTCTTAGTTGCCAATATTGTAGAAGATTATCGTATGTTAGAAGTAGCAAGAGACGAAGCAGGTGAATTAATTCAATCTGGTGAATTTTTCAATGAAAATTATGATCATCTTAGACATTTTATCGAAGATAATTTACTTGATATGAGCTTTGATTGATAAAATGCTATCATTTAAAACGAGGAATTTAATAACCAATAAATAAATTTATGTATGTATTATAGTTAATTGTTGAGGGATTGAAATAGAAAGTGTTATGATATGTGAGGAATGTTTAAGACTTGGTACTAAAATGAGGGGTGAGAATGTGAAATTAAAGAAAAATGAACGTAGACAGGCGATTCAGCAAGCCATTGAAAACAACCCCTTTATCACAGACAATGAACTATGTGAAATGTTCCAAGTGAGTATTCAAACCATTCGACTTGATCGAACACATTTGAATATTCCAGAATTAAGAAAACGAGTAAAATTAGTAGCTGAACACAATTACGATCAAATTAAATCAATTGAGGCTAATGAAATTATAGGTGATTTAGTTCAATTGAAACCCAATGATACAGCTACATCGATGATTGAAATTACAAGCGATTCCGTTTTCTCTAAATCACAAATTGCACGTGGTCATGTTTTATTTGCACAGGCCAACTCTTTGTGTGTTGCACTTATACATAATCCAACGGTATTAACGCAAGAAAGTGATGTTAAATTTCTGGATAAAGTAAAATTAAATGATACAGTGAAAGCAGTAGCCAACGTAATCAATCAAACGAACAAACATTATTTAATAGAAGTAAACTCTTATGTGAAAGATAAATTAGTTTTTATTGGTAAATTTAAAATGTTCTATATAAGTGAGGATGAATTAAATGGTTAAAATTGCAGTAGATATGATGGGCGGAGATGACGCACCTGGAATCGTACTTGAAGCTGTTAAAAAAGCAGTCGACGATTTTAAAGATTTAGAAATCATCTTATTCGGTGATCAAGAGCAATATACATTAAATCATGGACGTATCGATTTTAGACACTGCTCTGAAAAAATCGAAATGGAAGATGAACCAGTACGTGCCATTAAACGTAAAAAAGATAGTTCAATGGTTAAAATGGCTGAAGCGGTTAAGTCTGGCGAAGCGGATGGATGTGTTTCAGCTGGTAATACAGGGGCATTAATGTCAGCAGGTTTATTCATTGTTGGTCGTATCAAAGGTGTATCAAGACCAGCATTAGTTGTTACTTTACCTACGATAGACGGTAAAGGATTTGTATTCCTAGACGTAGGTGCGAATGCAGATGCTAAACCAGAACATTTATTACAATATGCTCAGTTGGGTAATATCTATGCACAAAAAATTAGAGGCATCAAACAACCATCAGTTTCATTATTGAATATTGGTACAGAAGCAGCTAAAGGTAATACGTTAACTAAGAAAACTTATGAGTTAATGGAAGCACAAGATGACTTCAAATTTACTGGTAATGTTGAGGCGAAAACATTAATGGATGGTAACGTAGACGTCGTCGTTACAGATGGTTTTACAGGAAATATGGTACTTAAGAACTTAGAGGGCACTGCTAAATCAATTGGCAAAATGTTAAAAGAAACATTATTAAGTAGCTTTAAAAATAAAATAGCAGCCTTAGTACTTAAAAAAGACTTAAATCAATTCTCTCAAAAAATGGATTACTCAGAGTATGGTGGTTCAGTATTATTAGGTTTAGATGGTACAGTTGTTAAAGCGCATGGAAGTTCAAATGCTAAAGCGTTTTATTCAGCTATCCGTCAGGCTAAAATTGCGGGAGAACAACAAATTGTACAAACAATGAGAGAAACGGTAGGTGGAACAAATGGGTAAAACAGCGATCATTTTCCCAGGTCAAGGTGCACAAAAAGTGGGAATGGCACAAGATTTATATAATGTAGATGAAAAAGCTACTGCAGTATTAAACACAGCACAAGAATCAGTAGATTTTGATTTATTAGAAACAATGTTTACAGATGAAGAAGGTAAAATAGGTGAAACTGAAAATACACAACCAGCTTTATTAACGCACAGTGTTGCATTATTAGAAGCGTTAAATCATATCGATGCAGATTATACTATGGGTCATAGTTTAGGCGAGTATTCAAGTTTAGTGGCAAGCGGTGTTTTATCATTTGAAGATGCCGTGAAGATTGTTCGTAAACGTGGTGAACTTATGGCTCAAGCATTCCCTAATGGTGTAGGTAGTATGGCTGCTGTTTTAGGTTTAGATTTTGACGAAGTAGATAAAATTTGTAAAGAACTATCAACAGAAGATCAATTAATTGAACCGGCAAATATTAATTCACCTGGTCAAATCGTAGTTTCAGGTCATAAAACATTAATTGATGAATTAGTTGAAAAAGGTAAATCATTAGGAGCGAAACGTGTATTACCATTAGCTGTGTCAGGTCCTTTCCATTCTTCAATGATGAATGTTATAGAAGAAGATTTTGCGGCATATATTAATCAATTTGAATGGCATGATGCAAAGTTCCCAGTCGTTCAAAATTACAATGCTGAAGGTGAAACTGATGCAGAGGTTATCAAATACCATATGGTAAAACAACTATACTCTCCAGTTCAATTTATCAAATCAACTGAATGGTTAATTGAACAAGGTGTCGATCACTTTATTGAAATTGGTCCAGGAAAAGTATTATCTGGTTTAATTAAAAAAATTAACAGAGACGTAAAATTAACATCAATTCAAACACTAGAAGATGTGAAAGGATGGAATGAATAATGGCTAAAAATGCTTTAGTAACAGGTGCTTCACGAGGTATTGGTCGTAGTATAGCAATTCAATTAGCTGAGGAAGGTTATAATGTTGCAGTCAATTATGCAGGTAACCAAGATAAAGCTGAGGCAGTTGTATCAGAAATTAAAGAAAAAGGTGTCGAAAGCTTTGCGATTCAAGCGAATGTTGCTAACGGTGACGAAGTAAAAGCAATGATTAAAGAAGTTGTAAGTCAATTTGGTTCTATTGATGTATTAGTTAACAATGCTGGCATAACACGTGATAATTTATTAATGCGTATGAAAGAGCAAGAATGGGATGATGTGATTGATACTAACTTAAAAGGTGTATTCAATTGTATCCAAAAGGTTACGCCACAAATGTTAAGACAACGTAGTGGCTCTATCATTAATTTATCAAGCGTAGTAGGCGCTGTTGGTAATCCAGGTCAAGCAAACTACGTAGCTACTAAAGCTGGTGTAGTAGGGTTAACTAAATCTGCTGCACGTGAGTTAGCTTCACGTGGAATTACTGTAAATGCTGTTGCACCTGGTTTTATTGTTTCCGATATGACTGATGCTTTAAGTGATGACTTGAAAGAACAAATGTTAGGTCAAATTCCTTTAGCACGTTTTGGTGAAGATACTGATATTGCGAATACAGTTGCATTCTTAGCTTCTGAAAAAGCAAAATACATTACTGGTCAAACGATTCATGTAAATGGCGGTATGTACATGTAATGAACTACATACAGTTCTATAATGATACAAACTCCTAAAAAATGGAAATTGAAAAAAAGAAATTCAACAAGCAATGCAAGTTGGGGTTGGGGCCCCAACAAAGAGAATTTCAAAAAAAGAAATTCAACAAGCAATGCAAGTTGGGGTTAATAAAGAACGGATTACCTGAGCTAAAGCTCATTACGTAGTAGTTGACTGGTTATCCACTCTATGACTAACCTAGTCACCTTTACGGGGGTAATTCTAAAAAAATCAAATAGATTTAAGAATTACTCCCTAAGAAACACTAATCATTTTAATGATAGAGAAGATGAACACACAAGCTAAAGCTTATGTAACGCAGTAGTTGACTGTCCACTCATGTCAAAAGCCATGATTGAACTAGTCAACCTTGCGGGTGCAAGACAACGAAATCTATAGAATTTCTGTCTTGCAACCAAATTCTACTTGTTTTTTATATTCTAAAATGGGAAAATATAATAGTCTATGGATAGACGCTTTTAAAGGAGGTGAATCGACGTGGAAAACTTCGATAAAGTAAAGGATATCATCGTTGACCGTTTAGGTGTTGATACTGATAAAGTAACTGAAGATGCATCTTTCAAAGATGATTTAGGCGCTGACTCACTTGATATCGCTGAATTAGTAATGGAATTAGAAGATGAATTTGGTACTGAAATTCCAGATGAAGAAGCTGAAAAAATCAACACTGTTGGTGATGCTGTTAAGTATATCAATAGTCTTGAAAAATAATAAACCTATATCTGAGTCGTCATTGCGTCGGCTCAGATTTTTTCTTTTGTTTTGGTGTGATTTCACGTAAAATTAGAGTTAACATATCATTAATTGAGGAGGTATATTTAATGACCAATCATAAAAAGACAGAAATGATTAATCACTTTCGAGAGCAATTTGCACAGAAAATGCATGAACTAGGCTTTGAATATAATAATATAGAATTATATCAACAGGCATTTTCACATTCTAGTTTTATTAACGATTTTAATATGGATCGTTTAGACCATAATGAAAGATTAGAATTTTTAGGTGATGCGGTATTAGAATTGACGGTTTCACGTTATCTATTTGATAAACACCCAGATTTACCAGAGGGTAATTTAACAAAGATGAGAGCAACTATCGTATGTGAACCTTCACTTGTAATATTTGCAAATAAAATAAAATTAAATGAACTGATTTTATTAGGAAAAGGCGAAGAGAAGACAGGTGGTAGAACACGTCCTTCACTTATTTCTGATGCATTTGAAGCATTCGTTGGTGCTTTATATTTAGATCAAGGATTAGATACAGTATGGGACTTTGCTGACAAAATTATATTCCCATACGTAGAAGATGATGAACTAGATGGTGTAGTCGATTTTAAAACACAATTCCAAGAATTTGTACACAGACAAAATAAAGGTGATGTCACTTATCGCTTAATCAAAGAAGAAGGTCCAGCACACCATCGTTTATTTACATCAGAAGTTATTTTAGAAAAGCAAGCTATCGCAGAAGGTCAAGGTAAAACTAAAAAAGAGTCTGAACAAAAGGCAGCTGAACGTGCTTACAAACAGATGAAGACTAAAAAGTAATTAAAAAATCTAATAAATCATCTTAATTGAAATCATTACGATCAATTAAGGTTAAACTTTAAAGGAAGATGTAACGTTAATAACTTTGCATCATATATTAAGTTGATTGTAAAGATATGGATCAACTAGGATTTGGATAAGGAGAATAACATGGTTTATTTAAAATCAATAGACGCCGTAGGATTTAAATCATTTGCAGACCATACTGATGTGCAGTTTGATAAAGGCGTAACAGCTATTGTTGGTCCAAATGGTAGCGGTAAAAGTAATATTACGGATGCAATCAAATGGGTATTAGGTGAGCAATCAGCGAAGTCACTTCGTGGTTCTAAAATGGAAGATATTATCTTTTCAGGTGCTGAACATCGTAAGCCTCAAAATTTTGCAGAAGTAAAATTAAAATTAGATAATCATTCAAAAAAATTACAAATAGATGCAGAAGTGGTAGAGGTTACACGACGTCTTTATAGAAATGGCGAAAGTGAATACTATTTAAATAATGATCGCGCTCGATTAAAAGATATCATTGATTTATTTTTAGATTCTGGTTTAGGTAAAGAAGCATTCTCAATCATATCTCAAGGTAGAGTGGACGAGATTTTAAATGCAAAACCAATTGATCGTAGACAAATTATTGAAGAATCAGCAGGCGTTTTAAAATATAAAAAGCGTAAAGCAGAATCTGTGCAAAAATTAGATCAAACTGAAGATAATTTATCACGTGTAGAAGATATTCTTTATGATTTAGAAGGAAGAGTTGAACCTTTAAAAGAAGAAGCAGCCATTGCTAAAGAATATAAACAACTGTCATCTGAAATGAAAAAAAGTGACGTAATTGTGACTGTTCATGATATTGATCAATATACACAGGATAATAGTCAGTTAGATGAACAACTCAATGATTTAAAAGGGAAACAAGCGAATAAAGAAGCTGAACAAAGTCAAATCAATCAATTATTACAAAAGTATAAAGGCCAAAGGCAAGAGCTAGATCAAAGTATAGAACGATTAAATTATGAACTAGTAAAAGCTACAGAAGAATTCGAAAAGTACTCTGGTCAACTTAATGTGCTTGAAGAAAGAAAAAAGAATCAATCAGAAACCAATGCTAGGTTTGAAGAAGAACAAGATAATTTAATGTCACAATTAGACAACCTTAAATCTGAAAAAGAACAAGCAGTACAAACATTAAACCAATTAAAACAAAAGCAAAAAGAACTTAATCAGACGATACAAACGTTAGAATCAAAGTTATATGTTTCAGACGAACAACACGATGAGAAATTAGAAGAAATCAAAAATAAATATTACACGTTGATGTCCGAACAATCGGATGTCAATAATGATATACGCTTTTTAGAACATACAATCAATGAAAACGAAGCGAAAAAATCACGTTTAGATTCCAGATTAGTTGAAGCATTTAATCAATTAAAAGATATTCAAAATAGTATTTCGAATACCGAACAAGAATATCAACAAGTACAGAAAGATATGCATCAAACTGAACAACAAATCAAAAATGTCGAAAAACAATTAACTGAATCGAAGCAACTACAAACTGAATTCGAAAATAAATTGTATCAAGCGTATAGATATAACGAAAAGTTAAAATCACGTATTGATAGTCTTGCTACTCAAGAAGAAGATTACACTTACTTCTTTAATGGTGTTAAACATATTCTTAAAGCTAAAGATAAAGAATTAAATGGTATTCACGGTGCTGTTGCGGAAATTATAGATGTTCCTTCACAATTAACGCAAGCGATAGAAACAGCTTTAGGAGCATCGTTACAACATGTCATTGTAGAAGATGAAAAAGATGGCCGTCAGGCAATACAATTTTTAAAACAACGTAGTTTAGGACGTGCCACATTCCTGCCTTTAAATGTTATTCAACCGAGGTATTTAGCTGCAGATATTAAATCGACAGCACAAGCTTTTGACGGCTTTGTGAACATTGCTTCAGATGCAGTGAAAGTATCTTCTAAATATAAAAATATCGTGGAAAATTTACTAGGTAATACTATTATTGTAGATGATTTAAAACATGCAAATGAATTAGCAAGATCGATACGTTATCGTACAAGAATTGTGACGCTTGAAGGCGATGTTGTTAATCCAGGTGGTTCCATGACTGGTGGGGGCGCCCGTAAAACTAAAAGCATCTTAACACAAAAAGATGAGCTAACAACGATGCGTCATCAATTAGAAAATTATCAAAAGCAGACACAAGAGTTTGAGAAACAGTTCCAATCACATCAAGCACAATCTGAAAAGTTAAGTGAAAAATATTTTGAGTTAAGTCAAAGTTATAATAACTTAAAAGAAAAAGCACATGGCTATGAGTTAGAGCTTGATCGCTTGAAGAAACAAGAAACACATTTAAAAGATGAACATGAAGAGTTTGAATTTGAAAAAAATGATGGTTATCAAAGTGATAAAAGTAAAGCAACACTGGAGCAAAAACAACAACAACTATCTGAAATTCAATCTCAACTTAAACAATTAGAAGCAGATATTGAAAAATATACGAAGCTATCTAAAGAAGGTAAAGAAACGACTACCCAAACTCAACAACACTTACATCAAAAACAATCTGATCTTGCAGTTGTTAAAGAACGAATTAAAGGGCAACAACAAGAAATCGAGCGCTTAGAAAAACAATTACAAAGTACCGAACAACAACTTGATACAGTTAAAGAAAAAATACAATTATTTAATTCTGATGAAATGATGGGTGAACAGGCTTTTGATAAAATTAAGGCACAAATTGCTGATAAAGAGCGAACTCGAACGGAATTAAATGAACAACTTGATGAAATGAAGCAACGACGAGTTGACTTAAATCAGATGATTGAAGACAATGATAGTAAGCTACAAGAATGTCATCAAGACTTATTATCTATCGAAAACCATTATCAAGATATTAAAGCCAATCAATCTAAATTAGATGTCCTTATTAATCATGCGATTGATCATTTGAATGATGAATATCAACTGACTGTCGAACGTGCACGTATGCTTTATGACAACGATGAGGATATTGATCAGCTACGTAAAAAGGTCAAACTAACTAAAATGTCAATTGACGAATTAGGTCCAGTTAATTTAAATGCGATTGAGCAATTTGAAGAATTAAATGAACGATATACATTTTTAAATGAACAAAGAACAGATTTAAGAGAAGCTAAATCAACATTAGAACAGATCATCAACGAAATGGATAAAGAAGTAGAAGACAGATTTAAAGAAACGTTCCATGCTGTACAAAGTCACTTTAGTGATGTCTTTAAACAACTATTCGGTGGTGGACAAGCTGAATTACAATTAACAGAAGATGATTATTTAGCAGCTGGTGTCGATATTATTGTTCAACCCCCAGGTAAAAAACTACAACATTTATCTTTATTAAGTGGTGGAGAGCGCGCATTAAGTGCAATTGCTTTATTATTTGCTATATTAAAAGTAAGATCAGCACCATTTGTTATATTAGATGAGGTAGAAGCGGCATTAGATGAAGCCAATGTGATTCGTTACGCACAATACCTCAATGAATTATCTGATCAAACACAATTTATAGTTATTACACACCGAAAAGGTACGATGGAATTTTCAGACCGACTATACGGTGTAACTATGCAAGAATCAGGAGTATCAAAATTAGTAAGTGTTAACCTAAATACAATAGATGAGGTTATGAAGGAGGAAGAAGCATGAGCTTTTTTAAACGCTTAAAAGATAAATTTTCAGGACCAAGTGAAGAAGACATAGAAAAGGAATTATCCAGTGAAGAGGTTTCAGATGATTCTTCTAAACAGATGGATGATGAACCACAAGCATCTCAACATGAACAAGAAGAAGATAAACCCAAAAAGAAACCTAGAAAATTAAGTGAAGCAGATTTTGATGAAGATGGCTTAATTTCCATTGAAGATTTTGAAGAGATAGAAGCACAAAAAATCGGTGCAAAATTTAAAGCTGGTTTAGAAAAATCTAGAGAAAACTTCCAAGAACAGTTAAACAATTTAATTGCGCGCTATAGAAAAGTCGATGAAGAATTCTTTGAAGCTTTAGAAGAAATGTTAATAACAGCCGATGTAGGTTTTAATACGGTAATGCAATTAACTGAAGAACTTCGTGCTGAAGCACAACGTCGTAACATTCAAGAAACAGAAGATTTACGTGAAGTTATTGTTGAAAAAATCGTAGAAATTTATCACCAAGAAGATGATAAATCAGAAGCGATGAATCTTGAAGATGGACGCTTAAATGTTATTTTAATGGTCGGCGTCAATGGTGTAGGTAAAACGACAACAATTGGTAAATTAGCATACCGTTATAAAATGGAAGGTAAAAAAGTCATGCTTGCTGCAGGTGATACATTTAGAGCAGGAGCTATTGAACAATTAAAAGTTTGGGGAGAACGAGTTGGCGTTGAAGTTATTAGTCAAAGCGAAGGTTCAGACCCAGCCGCAGTGATGTATGACGCAATTAATGCCGCTAAAAATAAACAAGTAGATATTTTAATTTGTGATACTGCAGGACGTTTACAAAATAAATCTAATTTAATGCAAGAATTAGAAAAAGTAAAACGTGTTATTGGTAGAGCTGTTCCTGACGCACCTCATGAAGCTTTACTGTGCTTAGATGCTACAACTGGTCAAAATGCATTATCACAAGCCCGTACATTCAAAGAAGTAACGAATGTTTCAGGTATCGTATTAACTAAATTAGATGGTACTGCCAAAGGTGGTATTGTTTTAGCAATCAGAAACGAACTTAAAATACCTGTTAAATATGTAGGTTTAGGTGAAAAATTAGATGACCTACAACCATTCAATCCTGAAAGCTATGTTTATGGACTATTTGCTGATATGATTGAACAAAATGAAGAGATTCCAGATGAATTAGCAGAATCTCCATCTGATAATGGAGATGCATCTCATGAGCCAAAATGATTTAGTAAAAACACTACGAATGAATTATCTTTTTGATTTTTATCAAACTTTGCTGACTGATAAACAAAGAAACTACTTAGAATTATTTTACTTACAAGATTATGCATTAAGTGAAATTGCTGATACTTTTAATGTGAGTAGACAAGCAGTTTATGATAATATAAGAAGAACTGGCGATTTAGTAGAAGATTATGAAACTAAATTAGGATTATACAAAAGGTTTGAACAACGACGAGATATTTATGATCAAATGAAACAATCTCTTGATAAACCAGAATTATTGAAGCAATATATAGATCAATTAGAAGAATTAGAATAGCGAAAAAAGAGGAGGGAATAATTATGGCATTTGAAGGATTGTCGGATCGCTTACAGGCATCTATGCAAAGAATGCGTGGCAAGGGTAAAGTAACAGAAGCAGATATCAAAGCAATGATGCGTGAAGTTCGTCTTGCGTTATTAGAAGCCGACGTTAACTTTAAAGTCGTAAAGGATTTCGTCAAAACTGTCTCAGATCGAGCATTAGGCTCAGATGTGATGCAGTCATTAACACCTGGACAACAAGTTATTAAAATTGTTCAAGATGAATTAACTAATTTAATGGGTGGCGAGAATTCAACGATTAAAATGGCTAATAAGCCCCCAACTGTTGTCATGATGGTTGGTTTGCAAGGTGCAGGTAAAACTACAACTGCAGGTAAATTAGCACTTTTAATGCGTAAAAAATATAATAAAAAACCAATGTTAGTTGCTGGAGATATTTATCGTCCAGCTGCCATTGATCAGTTACAAACAGTAGGTAAACAACTAGATGTCCCAGTTTATAGTGAAGGAGATCAAGTTAAACCACAACAAATCGTTCAAAATGCATTAGCACATGCTAAAGAAGAGCATTTAGACTTTGTCATTATTGATACAGCAGGTCGTTTGCATATTGACGAAGCATTGATGAATGAATTGCAAGAAGTTAAAGAAATTGCTAAACCAGATGAAATTATGTTGGTTGTCGATGCAATGACTGGTCAAGATGCGGTTAATGTTGCACAATCATTTGATGAACAATTAGATGTAACGGGTGTGACATTAACTAAATTAGATGGTGACACTCGTGGTGGTGCTGCATTATCAATACGTTCAGTAACTCAAAAACCAATTAAATTTGTAGGTATGAGTGAAAAGCTTGATGGTTTAGAATTATTCCACCCAGAACGTATGGCGTCCCGTATTTTAGGTATGGGTGATGTTTTAAGTTTAATTGAAAAAGCGCAACAAGATGTCGATCAAGATAAAGCTAAAGATTTAGAAAAGAAAATGAGAGACTCGTCATTCACATTAGATGATTTCCTAGAACAACTGGATCAAGTTAAAAATCTTGGACCACTAGACGACATCATGAAAATGATTCCAGGTATGAATAAGATGAAAGGCTTAGATCAACTTAATATGAGTGACAAACAAATCGATCATATTAAAGCGATTATTCAATCCATGACACCAAGTGAAAGAGCGAATCCAGCGATGTTAAACGTTTCTCGTAAAAAACGTATCGCAAAAGGGTCTGGACGTTCTTTACAAGAAGTCAATCGTTTGATGAAGCAATTTAATGACATGAAGAAAATGATGAAACAATTCACTGGTGGCGGTAAAGGTAAGAAAGCGAAGCGAAGCCAGATGGAAAATATGCTAAAAGGTATGAACTTACCTTTCTAATATGAAGTTTTGATTCCAACAGATGTATGTCTGTTGGAATTTTTATATTTAATTAAAATCGAATGTTTGATTAGGGTCATAAAAATCAATTTATTACGTGAATTTAATGAAGATGAAACGCTTGAGATAGATGAATATCATGGTCTAAATTTATATGTGGAGTAGCTGACTGGCAGAAAATACGCTTATTCTAAGCTACTTTCTAGCCTAGTCAACATTGCCGGGGTGAGACATAGAAATAATAACAATTATTTCTGTCTCACTCCCATAACCAACACTAATTTTTCTGAAAGAAAGGAACGCCTTAGCTAAAGCTAATGCATAACCAAATCTACAATTCATTCCATGAATTTAGATTTGGTAAAGCAAAATGTCTTTACAAAGTTTAATATACCTGTTATTATTTATTCTTGTAGAAAATAAAAATTGAAATGTTTAAAGGAGAGTTTTATAATGGCAGTTAAAATTCGTTTAACTCGTTTAGGTTCAAAAAGAAATCCATTCTATCGTATCGTAGTTGCAGATGCTCGTTCACCACGTGATGGTCGTATCATCGAACAAATCGGTACTTACAATCCAGCACACGTTAATGCTCCAGAAGTTAAAATTGACGAAGAATTAGCATTAAAATGGTTAAAAGACGGTGCAAAACCAACTGATACAGTTCATAATATCTTATCAAGAGAAGGTATTTTGAAAAAATTCGATGACCAAAAAAACGCTAAATAATCATAGTCACTTGTGACGTGTTTATATATTTAGTTGAAAGGGCGCCATATATTGGTGTCCTTTTTTATTTTTGATTGATTAAGAAAAAATGCATGTATAACGTATTAATCAATGATATAGTAAAATCATTAATTAACAATATTTAAATTTACAAGGAGGTTAGTCATTATGGAAGTGGAGGTAGGACAAATCGTCAATACCCATGGAATTAAAGGAGAAGTCAAAGTGAAATCTAATTCAGATTTTACAGATACACGTTTTCAACCGGGTGAAGTGTTAACAGCAAAATTAAATCAAATTGAAAAAGAGTTGACTGTGACGTCATATCGTACACACAAAGGATTTCATATGTTGAAATTTGAAGGTATTGACAACATCAATGATATCGAGTATTTAAAAGGCGCTGTACTATATCAAGAACGAGATCATGAAGATATCGAACTTGAAGAAAATGAATTTTATTATTCAGATATTATAGGATGTACTGTATTTGATGATGAACAACAGCCAATTGGTCGCATAACTAGTATTTTTGAAACAGGCGCTAATGATGTGTGGGTTGTAAAAGGAGACAAAGAATATTTAATTCCTTACATAGCAGATGTTGTTAAAGACGTTGATGTAGAAAATAAAACAGTCATTATCACACCAATGGAAGGACTGTTAGATTAATGAAAATCGATTATTTAACTTTATTTCCGGAAATGTTTGATGGCGTACTCAATCATTCTATTTTAAAAAGAGCGCAAGACAAAGAAATTATAAATGTGAATACTATCAATTTTAGAGATTATTCGGTAAATAAACATAATCAAGTAGATGACTATCCATTTGGTGGAGGACAAGGTATGGTATTAAAGCCTGAGCCAGTGTTTAATGCGATGGAAGACATCAATAGGACCGATGATACTCGCGTTATATTAATGTGTCCTCAAGGGCGTCCATTTACGCAAGACATTGCCCAAGAATTAAGTGAAGCCAAACATATTGTGTTTATATGCGGTCATTATGAAGGTTATGATGAACGTATAAGAGAACATTTAGTAACTGACGAAATTTCCATGGGAGATTATGTGTTAACAGGTGGCGAATTACCTGCAATGACTATGACTGATGCTATCGTTAGATTAATTCCCGGAGTACTTGGTAATGAACAGTCACACCAGGATGATTCATTCTCTGATGGATTACTAGAATTCCCACAATATACAAGACCACGTGAGTATAATGGAATGAAGGTACCAGATGTATTATTATCTGGCAATCATGCTCATATTGATCGATGGCGTCATGAACAGAAACTGATTCGCACTTTGAATAAGAGACCTGATTTATTAGAGCAATATGATTTAACAGATAAAGATAAAAAAATAATCCAAACATACAAAAACCAATTGAAAAATGACTAACGTTATGCTAACATAATTTAAGTGTGAAAAAACACTAAAAATCACTATGATCCGCTGCTATACATTTGTCTAGGCAAGAACATAGGTTGAAGAGGAGAATTTATAATGAGTAATCATAAGTTAATCGAAGCAGTAACTAAATCACAATTACGTACAGATTTACCTTCATTCCGTCCAGGTGACACTTTACGTGTACACGTTCGTATCATTGAAGGTTCACGTGAACGTATCCAAGTATTCGAAGGTGTTGTAATTAAACGCCGTGGTGGAGGAATTTCAGAAACTTTCACAGTTCGTAAAATTTCTTCAGGTGTAGGTGTGGAACGTACATTCCCATTACACACTCCAAAAATCGAAAAAATCGAAGTTAAACGTCGCGGTAAAGTACGTCGTGCTAAATTATACTACTTACGTAATTTACGTGGTAAAGCTGCTAGAATTCAAGAAATTCGTTAATCAGCCAATTCGATCAATAAAATGGAATCATAACAGATTCAAACATCAAGCATTAAACTGTTGTCACTTTAGACAAAGTTTAATGCTTTTTTATTTATATTCATATAAAAAAGATGGTCGAGGAACTCACTATTGTGTCCTACGACCATCTTTTTCATCAATTAATTATTCTTTTTCATCTTTCTAGCAAATATCATACTAAGGACAACACCAATAATTGAGATAACAATAAGTAAATAAAAGTGTGGCGGAGTGTATGTTAATCGAATTATTTCTTGGCCTTTATTTACAGGTATAGCTGTCATAATACCATTTGCTTTTTTAACATCCACTGCGTGACCGTCAATCGTTGCCTTCATCCCTTTGGCATACGGGATAGGCATGATTAAATAGCCATTTTGTTGTTTATCTTTTTTAATTGTATAGCCATTTCTTTGTTTATGAATTTCCACTTTTTTCAATTGTTTTGCTGATTTGCGTAAAGTTTGATAGTTTTCCCCATAAATGCCGTTAATCTTAAGTCGATATTTACCTGGTGAAAGCTTAATATTTAATAGGTCAGACGATGTTACTCTCATAGTGACTGGACTTACAAATCTACGATATTTATATGTGAGAGGATTCCTTTCTTGACTATATTCATTAACACCAACGCGATGTTTCTTGTCAGGTGCTAACAATTCGACATCCATTTCTACATATAAATCTTTATAACGTTGTGCATAAGATTTTGGTAATTGAAGCTCTATACCACCGTTATTTTTGGTAACTTCAATCTGATGGTTTTTGATTTGCTTAGCATGATTTAATTTAATATTAGCTTGGGATATAAGGTTAGGGTTTGGCTTAAATGATTTATTTGGTTTTGAACTTTTATCATTCAATACGACGCCTTGAATCATTGCTTGTTCACGGTCTAAAGGTGATTTTAAATCACTTGAATCATAAATTTTATTTGTGATATGTGCTGCAGGATAATCAATCATATTATGTGAATGAATCCATTGATCATCTTTATCTTTTATTAACTTTTCCTTTTCGAATCCATAAGGCATATTTATATCGTTAGGATGTCTAAGACGATCTTCAACACCCCAAAGTGCCATTAAGTTAGCACGATTTCCTAAATAGCGATAGGTACTGTTTTTATCTACTGGCATATTGATTTGCATCATTTTATCGTAATATTTCAAAATGTCTCCATCAAATATACTTGAATAGAGAGAAATACCGTTATAGTGGTAAATAAATGGTGAATTTAAACCATAGAATGACATATAATCTATTCTTGATAATGGATTAGATTGAGATCTTTTAATATGTTGAATAGTTTTATTTAATGCTTTACCTCTGTAGCTTGGGTCATCAATTGTTTTCATCGTTGTTTGGTATGGCTCAATTGTATTTTGCGTAGTGATATGTTCAATACCAAGTTGTTGCATGAATATCAACAACACGAGTGCGATTTGAATCCATCTTTTTGATTGAAGTTGTGGTTGCTTAATCAGTAAAGCTAATAAACATATCAATACGATTGACACTGGAATCCAGAATAAGTTTTTTTCTGCTAATGCAAAATAAACAATCCCGTAAATGGTGATAGGGATAGCAATCAGACTATATCTTTTAAGAGATAATTCACTGATATGTTGTATGAATAATGCGACTAAAGCACTTGAAGAAAGTGTTAAAGCGTATACCCAACGTCTTTGTGGCATCGAAAAACCATTAAAAGCACTATCAAAGTATTGAGATAGAGAACCAATAAGTAATATCCAAGTAATCATCGCAAATAATTTAAAATAATAATGACGATATAATTTAAATGAAAATAAAGCAATAATAGTAATAAACGTAATGGTTATATAAAAGCCATCTGAAAAAATATTAAAATTAGGATTAACAAGATCTGTAAATAATGGTGTTTTAAGTTTAGGATTTTGTGCTCGGTCATTATTAAAAAATGACGATAATCCTGTATATAAGCCTAAAATACTACTCATTACGCTTAATAAAACACCGATAATGAGTAAATAGCATTTTTGCCATCTATTAACGATATCATTAGGGTGAACGACGATGACTCTATACATAAAGTAAAAGCCTAAGACAATTGCTTGATAATAGCTAAAATAGAAATTCATAAATAAAGTTAAAGCAATGACAAAGATAAATAACCCTATTTTCTTCTCTTTGAAGAAGCGTTCCATCGCAAATAATGATAGTGGTAATAGAATTAACAAATTACCGTAAAATGACCATGTAAAGTTATAGTAGATAACTACGGTTGACATACCATACATTATCGTTGCCACTATAATTGCTAGAGGTTTTAACTTTATGTATTTAAAGAAATAAAACGTACAGATAAATGTAATAACTGTTCTAACATATGCCATAATGAGTTGATTAATTGGCCAATAACTAATATCGTGAGGATTTGCTAACCCCATGTTTTCTAATATCCATATCGTTAAAAAGTTTAACCACATTAAAGGCGACATGGAATAATAATATGCCAAGCCCTTTACATAATCTCCACCTAATCCAAAGGATTCATCATAAAATCCTTTGAATTGCGTGAAGTGTTCATATAGATACATTTGAAAGGGCAT
The DNA here is from genome assembly GCF_045984185.1 of Staphylococcus sp. KUGN1. NCBI lineage: Bacteria > Bacillati > Bacillota > Bacilli > Caryophanales > Staphylococcaceae > Staphylococcus > Staphylococcus sp. KUGN1. Next base: position 658,520 of record NZ_JBJQIL010000001.1, read on the forward strand.
CATTTGCCTAAAGCCATCACCTTCACCACTAAAGACAATACCTTGAGTGATAAAACGGTAAATGAATGGAATATATATGCATAATGATAAAATGCAACTTAAAATAATAATTGAAGATAATAATAAGAATGGCTTAGAAACAATTTTTTTAAACACTATGTGTCCTCTTCTTTCTCTTTTTAGGATAAATGTATTTAATGAATAACCAACTTATAATAATGCTTAAAATCGAAACGAATATCATTGTATTCCATAAAGGTGGTTGATATTTAATGACTATTGTTTTGGCATTTTTTTCTACTGGTACAGCTGTCATCATGCCATTGGCTTTATAAACATTTTCTTGTTCTCCATCAACAAAAGCTTTCATACCATTTCGATATGGAATGTTAATAGTTGCTATACCTTTTGAATGTTTATCTAAATTAACTTTGACGCCATTTTTAATGTCATGATATTTCAAATTAAAGTTTGCGTTTTCATGTGCTTTTTTGAGCTTATCATAATTTTCACCATTTAGGTTCAATAATTGAAAATCAAAAGTGCCTTTTGGTGATAGTTGAATCGTTATATCACCATTCTTATCGGGTTGTGTTCGGTAAAGTTGTGTATCTACACCGATTCTATAAACAGAATCATTGTATAAACGATTGTTACTATATTGATTAATACCCACTGTATAATTACTATCTGGTAAACCTCTTTTAATTTTCATAGTTAAATAAAAATCAGTATAACGTTTTTGTAAGGACTTAGGTAAATGAAGTTTAACTTTACCTGAAGATTGAGTGACTTTAATATGATGTTTATTTGATTTAACAATGTTTTGACTAGAGATATCAACTTGATTTAATAAATTTTTAGCTTTTTGTTTATAGTTTGTTCCTTTATTATTTAATACCACACCGTCTAACATTGCATGTTCTCTATCTATAGGGGTCTTTAAAGATTTACTATCATAAATATGATTTGTCACTTTAACTGAAGGAAGATTAAGTGCATTTTCGTAAATAGAATATTGACCGGCAGATTTAACTTTTTTAAAGAAACTTGGGATATTATGTTGATACTCTTTCAACATGACGTATCGAATAGAAAACAGACTGGCAATATTTTGTCTACCATTCGTCGATTGATAACGACTCAGTGATTCTTCAGCCATGTTAATCTTTAAATCGTCATAATAATCATCGAGTATATTATGATGGAAAATACTTGAATACAAACTTAATCCTTTGAAATGTTGATACATAGGTGTGTTGTCCTGTTCGTTGACACGCCAATCAATACGCTCATCATTACGTTTAGAATCATTCATTTGCTTAACTAACGCGCGTTGTAATTCGGAACTATACATATTGGAATTAAGGTAGTACGTATTTGCTCTATCTTTATGATCTTCAAAGTATATTTGATTCTTTATAAAAACAAATGACACCATAATGTTAAGTATGGCAATGGCAATAATAAATAGATAGGTCAATTTGGTACGACTCGTTCTATCGTTGATAATTAAAATACATAAACCAATGATAGATACGATAGGCACCAATATAATCCATGCAACATACGTATGATATATAATTGCACTAATAAATATGACGCTTTGAGCCAATATACTTGTGATGAGATATGATTTAATCGATATAGTTTTAAAATATTTTACATAAAGGCCTATAAGCATTGCTGAATTAAATGCAATGATAAAATGCCATCTTTTTTGAGGTGCAGAAAACCCATTAAATAATTGGTCTATAAATGGAATAAAATTAAAACATATAAATATAATAGTTAAAATGGCAAATATTCGATAATAAAAGTGTTTATATAATTTGAAACTTAAAATAGCTTGGATAGTTATAAATAAAATGACGATTAAATAATTATCAAAAAATAAATTTGTATTTGCATCCAAATGTTCAAAGTGTGGCACCTTACCTGAGAAAGGTACTCTACGGTTATTTAAATAACTTTGAACACTATGGTAAAAAATAAAAAGACTATTACCGAACGATAAAAAACCACTGATACCAAAGATACAGAGCGCTTGCTTACGATTGGCTAAATCATTAGGATGTCTAAAGAGAATTCTAAGAATGATATAACCAGCACCAATGATAAGTAAGTAATAAGCAAAATAAAAATTATTAATCAATATGAGCGACGTTGTAACAATAAATAAACCTATTTTTTTACATGTCAAATATCGTTCTATAGATAAAAGTAACAAAGGCATGAAAATGAAAACATCACTAAAAAATGGCCAGTATACGGTGAATCTAAAATATAACGGTGATATTACAAATAAAAAGGCCATAAGTAGACTGATAAGATGATGTTTTGTCAGATGCTTTGCAAATAAATATGTACAATAAAGTGCAATACTTGCTTTAATAATAGAAACGATAAGTGCGTTATTCATCCAAAATAATAATTGAGATGTGTCTAAATGAATAAACAGCTTGAACAGCATAATGACGAATGCGTTGATTATAAAGAGTATATTTGTAGAAAAGTAATAGCTTAAATCGGTGAAGAAGTCACCACCTAATCCAAAATCTGATGAATAAAACCAGTTACCGTGACTCCATTGATTAAATAGAAACATTTGGATAGGAACTATTTGTTCCATACCATCATTAGGTCCGGTAAAAAGTATGCCATCATGATAAAATTTATATATAACGTAGCTATGACCAACAAGTGATAAAAGTACGAATATGAATATGTATTTAAGTAATTTTTTCATGTCTTTCTCCTACTTGCATATATTTATCATGAGCATGTTTTACACTACCAAAAGTTAAGTGGTTTATATGTTAATTTTAAATTCATGCTTATTATCAAATTGTAGGTGATAGTATGATTGATGAAAAGTATTTATGCTTTTGTTTTAGACATTTTACAAAATCTTAAAATATAAAAATTGAAGTAAAATGGTCAAACAAGCTTATCGTGTTAAACTAAACCTAGTCTAGATGAAGATGTTAGCGTATAATTTGAACAATATGTATTTTAGAAAAATTGATAGTAACGAAAGGTGATAACTATGGCAATTCAATGGTATCCAGGACATATGGCTAAAGCCAAAAGGGAAGTAAGTGAGCAATTAAAAAAAGTTGATGTTGTGTTTGAACTTGTCGATGCTCGTATTCCTTATAGCTCAAGAAACCCAATGATTGATGAAGTAATTAAACAAAAACCTAGAGTGGTTATTTTAAATAAAAAAGATATGACAAACTTAAAAGAACTAGAAAAATGGGAACAATTTTTTGAAGAGAAAGGGTATTATCCAGTTGCTGTAGATGCGAAGCATGGTAAAAATTTAAAAGATGTTGAGAAAGCAGCAATACAAGCTACTAAAGAGAAATTTGAGCGTGAAAAAGCGAAAGGTTTAAGACCAAGAGCGATAAGAGCAATGATTGTTGGTATACCTAATGTTGGTAAATCAACACTCATTAATAAACTTGCCAATCGTAATATTGCACAAACTGGTAATAAACCAGGTGTTACGAAACAACAACAATGGATTAATGTAGGTAATTCTTTACAATTATTAGATACACCAGGAATTTTATGGCCAAAATTCGAAGACGAAGAAGTAGGTAAAAAATTGAGTCTAACAGGTGCAATTAAAGATAGCATTGTTCATTTAGACGAAGTAGCCATTTACGGTCTTCAATTTATGATTGAAAGAGATTTAGATGGATTAAAAAATCACTATAATATTGACGTTGATGAACAAGCTGAAATATTAGAATGGTTTGATGCAATTGGTCGTCGTAGAGGCCTTCTACAAAAGGGTAACGAAGTAGATTATGAAGCAGTTATTGAACTTATTATTTATGAAATTCGTAATGCTAAAATTGGTACATATTGCTTTGATATTTTTAAAGAAATGAAGCGTGACATAGAACATGAGTAAAACAATTAAAGAGATGAAATCAATTATTGATCAAATTGATTCTCTAGAGGTGCTTGAACAACATGAATGTAATAACGATGCGCGTAAAGGTGTTCAAAAAGCCATTGCTTCACGTAGAAAACAATTAGAAAAAGAATTAGCATTAATTCGTAATTATGAAGATATGAATTGGTATGAAAATGATATATTAGCTCAAAATAACAAAGCAATTATTTGCGGTATTGATGAAGTTGGAAGAGGACCGCTTGCTGGACCGGTCGTGGCATGTGCAGTGATTTTAAATCCAGGACATCGATATCTAGGTCTAAACGATTCAAAAAAAGTATCTGCCAAAAATAGAGCAATCTTGAATCAACAATTAAAAGAGGGTGTGACAGATTATGCATATGGCATTGCGACATCAGCAGAAATTGATGAAATGAATATCTATCAAGCAACGCGGTTGGCTATGCAACGTGCTATTGATCAATTAAACGTTCGACCAACTCAATTATTAATTGATGCGATGATTTTAGATAATGAGATTAGCCAAACTTCGATTATTAAAGGTGATGCTAAAAGTGTATCTATTGCAGCTGCAAGTATCATGGCCAAAGAGTACCGAGATCATTATATGAAGGAATTAGCGAAACAATATCCTGGTTATGATTTCGAAAAAAATGTTGGTTATGGTACTAAAGCTCATCTTGAAGGTATAGCTCAAAATGGTGTCATATCAGAGCATCGTAAAACTTTTGAACCGATTAAATCAATCTTACAATAGTTTGAATTTTAAATTAATTGCAAAAAAGATGGTGTATCAGTTTACAATAACGCTTACATTTTTTATAATTAAAAGGGAACTTAACCTAAGAAACAGGAGGATGGAAGATGAATATCCACGAGTATCAAGGTAAAGAAATATTTCGTTCAATGGGCGTAGCCGTTCCAGAAGGACGAGTAGCATTTACTGCTGAAGAAGCGGTGGAAAAAGCGAAAGAATTAGATTCAGATGTATATGTGGTTAAAGCACAAATACACGCTGGGGGTAGAGGTAAAGCAGGCGGTGTTAAAATTGCTAAATCACTATCTGAAGTTGAAACTTACGCTAATGAATTATTAGGTAAACAATTAGTTACACATCAAACAGGACCTGAAGGTAAAGAAGTTAAACGCTTATATATCGAACAAGGTTGCGATATTCAAAAAGAATATTATGTAGGTTTTGTAATTGATCGTGCTACTGACAAAGTGACTTTAATGGCTTCAGAAGAAGGCGGTACTGAAATTGAAGAAGTAGCTGCTAAAACACCTGAAAAAATCTTTAAAGAAACAATTGATCCAGTTGTAGGATTATCACCTTACCAAGCACGTAGAATTGCTTTCAATATTAATATTCCTAAAGAATCAATTAATAAAGCAGCGAAATTCTTAATTTCACTTTACAATGTATTTATTGAAAAAGATTGTTCAATCGTTGAAATTAACCCACTAGTAACTACTGGTGATGGTGATGTTTTAGCATTAGATGCTAAACTTAATTTCGATGATAATGCTTTATTCAGACATAAAGATATTATGGAATTAAGAGACTTAGAAGAAGAAGATCCAAAAGAAATCGAAGCGTCTAAATATGATTTATCATATATCGCTTTAGATGGAGATATTGGTTGTATGGTTAATGGTGCAGGTTTAGCCATGGCTACAATGGATACAATCAATCATTTTGGTGGAAATCCGGCTAACTTCTTAGACGTTGGTGGCGGTGCTACTAAAGAAAAAGTTACTGAAGCATTCAAAATCATCTTAGGTGATGAACATGTTAAAGGTATCTTTGTAAATATCTTTGGTGGAATCATGAAATGTGACGTCATTGCTGAAGGTATCGTTGCAGCAGTTAAAGAAGTAGAGTTAACTTTACCACTTGTAGTACGTTTAGAAGGTACAAACGTAGAACGCGGTAAAGAAATCTTAAATGATTCAGGTTTAGCGATTGAACCAGCATCTACTATGGCTGAAGGTGCTCAAAAAATTGTTAAACTTGTGAAAGAATCATAAGGAAAGGATGGGAACACTAAGATGAGTGTATTTATAGATAAAAATACTAAAGTAATTGTACAAGGTATTACAGGGTCTACTGCCCTTTTCCATACAAAACAAATGTTAGATTATGGAACACAAATTGTCGCAGGGGTAACACCTGGTAAAGGTGGACAAGTAGTAGAAGGTGTTCCAGTATACAATACTGTAGAAGAAGCAAAACAAGAAACTGGTGCTAATGTATCAGTAGTTTATGTGCCTGCGCCATTTGCTGCAGACTCAATTTTAGAAGCAGCTGATGCAGAATTAGACATGGTTATTTGTATTACTGAGCATATTCCTGTTGTAGATATGGTTAAAGTTAAACGTTATTTACAAGGTAGAAAAACACGTTTAGTAGGACCAAACTGCCCAGGTGTTATTACAGCAGATGAATGTAAAATTGGTATTATGCCAGGTTATATCCATAAAAAAGGTCACGTAGGTGTTGTATCTCGTTCAGGTACATTAACATATGAAGCAGTTCACCAATTAACTGAAGAAGGTATTGGTCAAACAACTGCTGTAGGTATCGGTGGTGACCCAGTTAACGGTACTAACTTCATCGATGTATTAAAAGCATTCAATGAAGACCCTGAAACTAAAGCGGTTGTTATGATTGGTGAAATCGGTGGTACAGCTGAAGAAGAAGCAGCTGAATGGATTAAAGCCAACATGACTAAACCAGTTGTAGGATTCATTGGTGGTCAAACAGCACCTCCAGGAAAACGTATGGGCCATGCTGGTGCCATTATTTCTGGTGGTAAAGGTACTGCATCAGAAAAAATTAAAACTTTAAATAGTTGTGGTGTAGAAACAGCTAACACACCTTCTGAAATTGGTACAACATTAATCGAAGCAGCTAAAAAAGCTGGTATTTACGAAGAATTATTAACTGTAAAATAATCAGTATGAATAATGTTTGTTATGAGCTTAGACACTTCTAAAAGTGTCTAAGCTTTTTTGTGAGCATTATATTATTACGATTATTTTTTCATATGTCATTTCAGTTGTATAAAGAGTTGATAGTTTTACTTCTTAAAAGTACGTTACAATTAGTGCTAAGATGTTTTTCAACTGTAATATTTTAATGAGTTATTTCTTTGTATAATTAAGTTAAAGGAGTAATGAACTTGAACGAATACTTTTTACTTAAATTATACTGGTCGCAATTTACAACCTCTCAAATCCATCAATTCTATCGGTACTACCCACATATTTTCCAAATGACTCCTAAAGAACAAGAAACGTCATTATTACGCTGGATAACACATCATCATCCTATGTTTCTTTCTAAATTTCATAAATATAAACAAATAAATATACAAGAAATTATGAAAATTCTTCGACAATTACATGTAAAATATATCACTTGTTTCGACCAAGGTTATCCACATTTATTAAAAGAAATCTATGATTATCCATTAGTTCTATTTTATAAAGGAGATGAAAAGCTATTTTTAAGTAGTCAAACTCTAGCCATAGTTGGGTCTAGGAAATGTACACATTATACTCAAGAAGCGCTTCATTTTCTTTTTCCTTCATTTAAAGATAAAAATATTACAATCATTTCTGGACTAGCAGAAGGCGCTGATAGTGAAGCACACATACAAGCATTGAAAAATCATTTACCAACCATTGCAGTACTAGGTTTTGGACACCATTATTATTATCCTAGATCCTCGGTTTCATTAAGAAATCGGATTGAAAAAGAGGGGTTAGTCATTTCAGAATATCCACCTTTTTCGCCAATTGCTAAATATAAGTTTCCAGAAAGAAATAGGATTATTAGTGGTTTGTCAAAAGGTGTATTACTAACTGAGGCAAACGAAAGAAGTGGTAGCAGAATTACAATTGATTGTGCAATAGAACAAAATAGAAACGTGTATGTTTTACCAGGTAAATTATTTGATTCCAAAACAAAAGGCAATTTATTATTACACCAAGAAGGGGCTACTATAGTCGTTAGTGAAGAAGATATTTTACAAGACTATTTAAATTGATAAAATAGTTTGTATGAGACAATTAGACATTATGAAAATGGATTAAAATCATTAAAGAAATGATTGGGAAATTAAATAAAAGATAAAACAAAATGCTTGATAAAATATTAAAACATTGACAAAAACAAAATTAAACGTTTATCATTTATCTTTAGTAATTAGATTAGCAAGGGGGAAATCACTTTGGCAGATAATTTAGTCATAGTTGAGTCGCCTGCAAAAGCTAAAACCATTGAAAAGTATTTAGGAAAAAGATATAAAGTTATTGCTTCAATGGGACACGTTCGTGATTTACCTAGAAGTCAAATGGGCGTGGACACTGAAGATAACTATGAACCCAAATATATAACAATACGTGGTAAAGGTCCTGTCGTTAAAGAATTGAAAAAGCATGCTAAGAAAGCAAAAAAAGTTTTTCTAGCTAGTGACCCTGACCGCGAAGGTGAAGCGATTGCTTGGCATTTATCAAAAATTTTAGAATTAGAAGATTCAAAAGAAAACAGAGTAGTATTTAATGAAATAACTAAAGATGCAGTAAAGGATAGTTTCAAACACCCTAGAGGTATTGAAATGGATTTAGTAGATGCGCAACAAGCACGTCGTATACTTGATAGATTAGTGGGTTATAATATTTCTCCAGTCTTATGGAAGAAGGTTAAAAAAGGTTTATCAGCTGGACGTGTACAATCTGTAGCATTGAAACTCGTAATTGATAGAGAAAATGAAATAAGAAACTTTAAACCAGAAGAATATTGGACAATTGAAGGTGAGTTTAGATATAAAAAGTCTAAATTTACAGCCAAATTCCTTCATTATAAAAACAAATCATATAAATTAAATAAAAAAGAAGACGTTGAAAAAATTACTGCAGCGTTAGTTGGAGACGAGTTTGAAATAACAAATGTTAATAAAAAAGAAAAAACACGTAATCCAGCTAATCCATTTACAACGTCTACACTTCAACAAGAGGCAGCACGTAAACTGAATTTTAAAGCACGTAAAACAATGATGATTGCACAACAACTATATGAAGGTATTGATTTGAAACGACAAGGAACAGTTGGTTTAATTACCTATATGCGTACTGATTCAACTCGTATCTCAGATCAAGCTAAATCAGAAGCTAAAAATTATATCATTGACAAGTATGGCAATGAATATGTATCTAATAGGAAAGCATCTGGTAAACAAGGGGATCAAGATGCCCATGAAGCTATAAGACCTACAAGCACACTAAGAACACCAGAAGAAATGAAACCGTTCTTAACACGTGACCAACATCGATTATATAAATTGATATGGGAACGTTTCGTAGCTAGTCAAATGGCTCCAGCAATTTTAGATACTATTGCTTTAGATGTCACTCAGAATGATATTAAATTCAGAGCGAATGGTCAGACAATAAAATTTAAAGGTTTCATGACATTATATGTTGAAACTAAAGATGATAAAGACAGTGATAAAGAAAATAAATTACCTAAATTAGAACAAGGTGATAAAGTCACTGCTACACAAATTGAACCTGCACAACATTTTACACAACCACCACCAAGATATACCGAAGCACGGTTAGTTAAAACATTAGAAGAATTGAAGATTGGACGACCTTCTACGTATGCACCAACGATAGATACAATTCAAAAACGTAACTACGTTAAACTTGAAAGTAAACGTTTCATGCCAACAGAATTAGGTGAAATCGTTTATGAACAAGTGAAAGAATACTTCCCAGAAATTATCGATGTCGAATTTACAGTTAATATGGAAACATTACTTGATAAAATTGCAGAAGGTGACATGAATTGGAGAAAAGTTGTTGGTGACTTCTACAATAGTTTCAAACAAGATGTTGAACGTGCTGAAGAGGAAATGGAAAAAATTGAGATAAAAGATGAACCTGCTGGAGAAGACTGTGAAGTTTGTGGCTCTCCAATGGTTATTAAAATGGGAAGATACGGAAAATTCATGGCATGTTCCAATTTCCCAGATTGTCGAAATACAAAAGCAATTGTTAAGACTATCGGTGTTAAGTGCCCTACGTGTAAAGATGGAGAAGTAGTTGAACGTAAATCTAAGAAAAATAGAATTTTTTATGGTTGTTCTAATTATCCAGAATGTGATTTCATCTCATGGGATAAACCGATAGGCAGAGATTGTCCAAAATGTAATCATTACCTAGTTGATAAGAAAAAAGGTCGAAGTAGCCAAGTGACTTGTTCAAATTGTGATTACAAAGAAGAAGTACAAAAATAGATATGACTTATATAAAAATAGCTACACAATCAAGTTGTGCGAGCTATTTTTATAGTTTGAATAAAGATCATAAATCGTTAAAATATAACCAAACGAATTCTACAGGAGGCATAAGCATGACACAAACAGTCAATGTAGTTGGTGCAGGTTTAGCTGGTTCCGAAGCTGCATATCAATTAGCAGAAAGAGGAATTAAAGTTAATTTAATAGAAATGCGCCCAGTTAAACAAACACCTGCGCATCATACAGATAAATTTGCAGAGTTAGTATGTTCAAACTCATTAAGAGGTAATGCACTTACAAATGCTGTAGGTGTATTAAAAGAAGAAATGCGACGCTTAGATTCTTTAATTATAAAAGCTGCAGATAAAGCCAGAGTACCGGCAGGAGGGGCCCTTGCAGTTGATAGACATGATTTTGCTGGCTATATCACAGACACACTTAGAAATCATCCCAATGTGACAGTTTTAAATCAAGAAGTACACAGTATTCCTGAAGGATATACAATCATAGCGACAGGACCACTTACTACAGAAAACTTAGCACAAGAAATCGTGGATATTACAGGAAAAGATCAATTGTACTTCTATGATGCTGCAGCACCTATTATCGAAAAAGATTCAATTGATATGGATAAAGTTTATTTAAAATCTAGATATGATAAAGGAGAAGCAGCATATTTAAATTGTCCGATGACCGAAGAAGAGTTTGACCGTTTTTATAATGCCGTATTAGAAGCAGAAGTCGCTCCCGTTAATGAATTTGAAAAAGAAAAATACTTTGAAGGTTGTATGCCGTTTGAAGTAATGGCAGAACGTGGTAGAAAAACATTACTATTTGGGCCAATGAAACCAGTTGGATTAGAAGATCCTAAAACTGGTAAACGACCATTTGCAGTTGTTCAATTAAGACAAGATGATGCAGCAGGCACGTTATATAATATTGTTGGTTTCCAAACACATTTAAAATGGGGTGCTCAAAAAGAAGTTATCAAATTAATACCAGGATTAGAAAATGTAGATATCGTACGATATGGTGTGATGCACAGAAATACATTTATTAATTCACCAGATGTCTTAAACGAAAAGTATGAATTAATTGGTCATGAAAATATTTACTTTGCAGGACAAATGACAGGTGTGGAAGGTTACGTTGAAAGTGCAGCAAGCGGATTAGTTTCAGGGATTAACTTAGCACATAAATTACTAGATAAAGGTGAGGTTATTTTCCCTAGGGAAACAATGATTGGTAGCATGGCTTACTATATTTCACACGCTAAAAATGAAAAGAACTTCCAACCAATGAATGCCAACTTTGGTTTATTACCATCATTAGAAAAGAGAATTAAAGATAAAAAAGAAAGATATGAAACACAAGCAAATCGTGCATTAGAATATCTTGAAAATTATAAAAAAACTTTATAATTTTTAAGAACATAAACTAGGTGGCGTATGCTATCTAGTTTTTTGTTGGTTATGATTGCTGACGGTATATGTTACAATTCTCGAAAGATTTTGAATTGAATATCAAATCACTGTAAGCCCTACCACGGATATGCTACAATTCTATATGATGGAGGCGAAATTTATTGAATGATATTCAAAAAGCGTTTCTCTATATGTTAAAAGTAGAACGACATTTTTCTGATCACACACTCAAGTCTTATCATGATGACATTGTGCAATTTAATGATTTTTTATATCAGGAATCTTTAGATTTAAATGACTTTGAATATAAAGATGCAAGAAATTATTTAAGTTTTTTATATTCGAAAAATTTGAAAAGAACTACAGTTTCACGTAAAATTTCTACGTTACGAACTTTTTATGAATATTGGATGACACAGGATGAGTCCGTTGTTAATCCATTTGTTCAACTTGTACACCCAAAGAAAGAACAGTACTTACCACAATTTTTTTATGAAGAAGAAATGGAAGCTTTATTTAAAACGGTAGATACTGATAGTAAAAAGGGTATGCGAGATAAAGTAATACTTGAACTATTATATGCAACAGGTATTCGTGTTTCTGAATTGGTGCATATCAAAACACAAGATTTAGATATGAAGTTACCTGGAGTTAAAGTATTAGGTAAAGGTAATAAAGAAAGATTTATTCCTTTTGGAGAATTTTGTAAGCAAAGTATAGAACGGTATTTAAAGGAATTTAAACCTTTAAAACATGTTGATCATGACTATTTAATCGTTAATATGCAAGGTCAACCAATAACAGAAAGAGGAGTTAGATACGTACTTAATGATGTAGTAAAACGTACGTCTGGTGTAACGAATATTCACCCCCATAAATTACGACATACCTTCGCAACACACTTGTTAAACCAAGGAGCTGATTTGAGAACAGTGCAATCTCTACTAGGTCATGTTAATTTATCAACCACTGGGAAATATACACACGTATCTAATCAACAATTAAGAAAAGTTTATCTTAATGCACATCCTCGAGCAAAAAAGGAGAATGAATGATGGATAACTCATTACATGCAACTACGATATATGCTGTAAGACATAATGGTGGCGCAGCAATGGCCGGAGACGGACAAGTCACATTAGGACAACAAGTAATAATGAAACAAACAGCAAGAAAAGTGAGACGCTTATACGATGGAAAGGTACTAGCAGGTTTTGCAGGTAGTGTTGCTGATGCGTTTACACTTTTTGAAAAGTTCGAAACAAAACTTCAACAATTTAGTGGTAATCTTGAAAGAGCAGCCGTTGAACTTGCACAAGAGTGGCGAGGAGATAAACAACTGCGTCAGTTAGAAGCAATGTTAATAGTAATGGACAAAGATGCCATATTAGTTGTTAGCGGTACAGGAGAAGTGATTGCCCCCGATGATGATTTAATAGCGATAGGTTCAGGCGGAAATTATGCATTAAGTGCAGGTCGAGCACTAAAACGACACGCAGGACAAATGTCAGCAGAAGAAATGGCTTATGAAAGTTTGAAGGTGGCATCTGACATTTGTGTGTTCACAAATGATAATATTATAGTTGAAACATTATAAAAATCTATAATCAATCGAGCAAATTGATTTGTAGTAAGTATAAATAGCATTAATTTCAGAAAGTAAGAAATTGGAGGTCATCCATATATGGATACAAATGGTATAAAATTAACACCGAAAGATATTGTATCTAAATTAAACGAATATATCGTAGGACAAGATGATGCGAAAAGGAAAGTAGCCATTGCCTTACGTAATAGATACAGAAGAAGCTTATTAGATGAAGAATCTAAACAAGAAATAGCACCCAAGAATATTTTAATGATTGGACCAACAGGTGTAGGTAAAACAGAAATAGCACGTAGAATGGCCAAAATTGTAGGTGCACCGTTTATTAAAGTTGAAGCAACTAAATTTACAGAGGTTGGTTATGTAGGTCGTGACGTAGAGAGTATGGTCAGAGATTTAGTTGATGTGTCAGTGCGATTAGTTAAAGATGAAAAGAAAGAAATGGTCAAAGATGAAGCAACGCAAAAAGCTAACGATAAATTAGTGAAATTACTCGTTCCTAGCATGAAGAAAAAAGCATCTCAAGGTAATAATCCATTAGAATCTTTATTCGGTGGAGCAATTCCGAATTTTAATCAAAATAATGAAGAAGAGGAAGAGCCACCAACAGAGGAAATTAAAACTAAACGTACAGAAATCAAAAAACAACTTGAAGAAGGCAAACTTGAAGAAGAAAAAGTGCGTATCAAAGTTGAACAAGATCCAGGTGCTTTAGGAATGTTAGGTACAAATCAAAACCAACAAATGCAAGATATGATGAATCAACTTATGCCTAAAAAGAAAGTTGAACGTGAAGTTCCAGTTAAGACGGCACGTAAAATACTTGCAGATGACTTTGCAGATGAACTCATCGATCAAGAAACAGCAAATCAAGAAGCATTAGAGTTAGCTGAACAAATGGGAATTATCTTTATCGATGAAATCGATAAAGTGGCTACAAATAATCAAAATAGTGGTCAAGATGTTTCAAGACAAGGTGTTCAACGTGATATCTTACCAATTCTTGAAGGTAGCATGATTCAAACTAAATATGGTACTGTAAATACTGAACATATGCTATTTATTGGCGCTGGTGCATTCCACGTGTCTAAACCTAGTGATTTAATTCCAGAGCTTCAAGGACGATTCCCAATTAGAGTCGAACTTGATAGTTTATCAGTAGAAGATTTCGTTAGAATTCTTAAGGAACCTAAATTATCACTAGTAAAACAATATGAAGCGTTACTTCAAACAGAAGAAGTAACAGTTAACTTCTCAGATGAAGCAATTACACGATTAGCTGAAATTGCATATCAAGTCAATCAAGATACTGATAATATTGGTGCGCGTCGATTACACACAATTTTAGAAAAAATGTTAGAAGATTTATCATTCGAAGCACCGAATATGCCACATGCTGTTGTTGATATTACGCCACAATATGTTGATGATAAATTAAAATCAATCTCAACAAATAAAGATTTAAGTGCATTTATTCTATAAAAATAAAAAGAAGGAGAAAAATTATGAGCTTATTATCTAAAACAAGAGAGTTAAACACGTTATTACAGAAACACAAAGGCATCGCAGTAGATTTTAAGGACGTTGCCCAAACGATTAGTAGCGTTACAGTAACTAATGTATTTATTGTGTCGAGAAGAGGTAAAATTTTAGGGTCGAGCTTAAATGAATTACTGAAGAGTGATCGAATCATTCACATGCTTGAAGATAGACATATCCCTGCAGAATATACTGATCAATTAATGGATGTTAAAGAAACACAATCTAATATTGATATTGATAATGTTTTAACGGTATTCCCACCAGAAAATAGAGAAGTGTTTGTAAATAGTAGAACAACAATATTCCCTATTTTAGGTGGAGGAGAAAGATTAGGTACGTTAGTTTTAGGAAGAGTTCAAGATGATTTCAATGAAAATGATTTAGTTTTAGGCGAATATGCTGCAACTGTCATTGGTATGGAAATTTTACGTGAAAAGCACAATGAAGTTGAAAAAGAAGCACGAGATAAAGCTTCAATCACAATGGCCATTAATTCATTATCTTATTCAGAAAAAGAAGCCATCGAACATATCTTTGATGAATTAGGTGGTAATGAAGGGTTATTAATTGCTTCTAAAGTTGCTGATAGAGTCGGTATTACACGTTCAGTAATTGTAAATGCACTACGTAAACTAGAAAGCGCTGGTGTGATTGAGTCACGTTCACTAGGTATGAAAGGTACATTTATCAAAGTTAAAAAAGAAAAATTCTTAGATGAATTAGAACGTAATAAATAAATTTATTAAGGTTTAGGTGCTACCATTGGAATGCCTAAACCTTAATTTTTTGTAAATAAGGGATAATGATTTTTAGTAACACTTCATCGATGAAAAATAAATAATAAATGACACTAGATGATGTTTGATTTAATCAATCATCTATTAGACGAAAGGCATTGCAATCAATGTCGAATTATGATATATTTATTTTCGGCTATAAAGCCAATACACACATAATAAATGTAAATATAGAGGGTGCAGTATTTAATTACTGTCTTTATATGAGTTTGTTATGGAGGTAATTAACCAATAGGAGGAATTTATAATGGCAGTTATATCAATGAAACAATTGTTAGAAGCTGGTGTTCACTTCGGCCATCAAACACGTCGTTGGAACCCAAAAATGAAAAAATATATCTTCACTGAGAGAAATGGTATTTATATCATTGACTTACAAAAAACAGTGAAAAAAGTTGAAGAAGCATATAACTTCATCAAACAAGTATCAGAAGATGGCGGTAAAGTCTTATTCGTAGGTACTAAAAAACAAGCACAAGATTCAGTTAAAGCTGAAGCAGAACGTGCTGGTCAATTCTACGTTAACCAAAGATGGTTAGGTGGAATCTTAACTAACTATAAAACAATCTCAAAACGAATCAAACGTATTTCTGAAATTGAAAAAATGGAAGAAGACGGCTTATTCGAAGTATTACCTAAAAAAGAAGTTGTTGAACTTAAAAAAGAATACGACCGTTTAATTAAATTCTTAGGCGGTATTCGTGATATGAAAACTATGCCTCAAGCATTATTCGTAGTTGATCCTCGTAAAGAGCGCAACGCAATTGCTGAAGCACGTAAATTAAATATTCCAATCGTGGGTATTGTTGACACTAACTGTGACCCAGATGAAATTGATTATGTAATCCCAGCAAACGACGATGCTATCCGTGCCGTTAAATTATTAACTGGTAAAATGGCAGACGCTGTTTTAGAAGGTCAACAAGGTGTATCAAACGAAGAAGTAGCTGCAGAACAAAACATCAATTTAGATGAAAAAGAAGAATCTGACAAAGCAGAAACAACTGAAGAAAACACTTCTGTTGAATCAAACTAAGTTATAGTTTAAATGGGTGATAAGATACTAATGCTTATCACCTTTTTTTAAAAAATAAATTAATAGTATAGAGTATTGGAAATTTTACTAGGAATAATGGTAAAATTTAAATATATCTGTAACAGAATTATATATACTGGAGGAATAATTAATGGCAATTTCAGCTAAACTTGTAAAAGAATTACGTGAAAAAACTGGCGCTGGCATGATGGACTGTAAAAAAGCGCTAACTGAAACTGATGGTGATATGGACAAAGCTATCGATTACTTACGTGAAAAAGGTATTGCTAAAGCAGCTAAAAAAGCTGATCGTATCGCAGCAGAAGGTCTTGTACATGTTGAAATCAATGGTAACGAAGCAGCTATCGTTGAAATCAACTCAGAAACAGACTTCGTTGCTCGTAACGAAGGTTTCCAAAACTTAGTAAAAGAAATTGCTAACCAAGTACTTGCTACTAAAGCAGAATCTGTTGAAGCATTAATGGAAACTAAATTCGAAGACGGTAAAACTGTTGACGAAAAAATGAAAGAAGCTATTTCAACAATCGGTGAAAAATTAAGCATCCGTCGTTTTGCAGTTAGAACTAAATCAGATAACGATGCATTCGGTGCATACTTACACATGGGTGGACGTATCGGTGTGTTAACTGTAATTGAAGGTACTACTGATGAAGCAGCTGCTAAAGATGTAGCTATGCACATTGCTGCTATCAATCCTAAATATGTTTCATCTGACCAAGTAAGCGAAGATGAAATTAATCATGAAAGAGAAGTACTTAAACAACAAGCATTAAATGAAGGTAAACCAGAAAACATCGTTGAAAAAATGGTTGAAGGTCGTTTACGTAAATACTTACAAGAAATTTGTGCTGTTGACCAAAACTTCGTTAAAAACCCAGATGAAACAGTTGAAGCTTTCTTAAAATCTAAAGGTGGTAAACTTGTTGACTTCGTAAGATATGAAGTAGGCGAAGGTATGGAAAAACGCGAAGAAAACTTTGCTGATGAAGTTAAAGGACAAATGAAATAATAAGTCATATTGTTAACAAGAAAGAAGACACCTGAAAGGTTTTCTCAGATTAAAAGCAGTAGTTTTTAATTTAGAGAGGACGTCCGTGTCTTCTTTACTTATATACTTTTACATATTTCTACTATAGAGAGGATAAGAAAATGGCTCAAACTTCTAAATATAAACGTGTAGTCTTAAAACTTAGTGGTGAAGCACTTGCAGGTGACAAAGGATTTGGCATTAACCCAATGATTATTAAAAGTGTTGCTAAGCAAGTAGCCGAAGTAGCAAAAATGGATTGCGAAATTGCTGTAATAGTTGGTGGCGGTAACATTTGGAGAGGTAAAACAGGAAGCGATTTAGGAATGGATCGCGGTACTGCTGACTATATGGGAATGTTAGCCACTGTTATGAATGCACTTGCCCTACAAGATAGCCTTGAACAATTAGAATGTGATACGCGTGTTTTAACTTCTATTGAAATGAAGCAAGTTGCTGAACCTTACATTCGTCGTCGTGCCATTCGTCATTTAGAGAAAAAACGTGTTGTTATCTTTGCAGCAGGTATTGGTAACCCTTATTTCTCTACTGATACAACAGCGGCACTAAGAGCGGCTGAAGTAGAAGCAGACGTTATATTAATGGGTAAAAATAATGTTGATGGTGTTTACTCTGCAGATCCTAAAGTAGATAAAGATGCAGTTAAATATGAACATTTAACACATATTCAAATGCTTCAAGAAGGTCTACAAGTTATGGACTCAACAGCTTCTTCATTCTGTATGGATAACAATATTCCATTAAATGTGTTCTCTATTATGGAAGAGGGTAATATTAAACGAGCTGTAATGGGCGAGAAAATTGGTACATTAATTACAAAATAATATGAGGTGTAAAAAATGAGTGACATTATTAAAGATACTAGAGCAAGAATGCAAAAATCTATCGATAATTTATCTAAAGAATTAGCTAATATCAGTGCAGGTAGAGCGAATTCTAATTTATTAAATGGTGTAAATGTTGATTATTATGGTGCACCAACACCAGTACAACAATTAGCAAGTATTAATGTTCCAGAAGCAAGATTACTTGTTATTTCTCCTTACGATAAATCTTCTGTGGCTGATATCGAGAAAGCAATTAATGCGGCTAATCTTGGTGTTAACCCAACTAGTGACGGAGAAGTTATTCGTATTTCTGTTCCTGCTTTAACAGAAGAGCGTCGTAAAGAATTAGTTAAAGATGTTAAAAAAATTGGTGAAGATGCCAAAGTTTCAATTAGAAACATTCGTCGTGATGTTAACGATCAACTTAAAAAAGATGAAAAGAACGGCGACATTACTGAAGATGACTTAAGAAGTCAAACAGACGACGTTCAAAAAGCAACGGATAATTCAATTAAAGAAATTGATCAATTAGTTGATGACAAAGAAAAAGACATTATGTCAGTATAATCTTCTGACAAACTTAAAAGTCATATTAACTTATTGTAGATGGCACTTATACAGTGTTAATGTAAGACAAAATGATGCAATATTCATTCTAGTCTAAACTGTACCAAGTAAGACTTTGGTACAGTTTTTTTATTTGCTTATTCAATGCTATAAATGAGTATGATAAAATGGTAGATGATTGTTTAAACAACCTATACAATAATACAGAGATGATCAGGCTCGGAGGAAAGACCATGTTTAAAAAGCTTAGAAATAATAATAAGAGTGAAAGTAATCAATTTAATGATTTAGATTTACATAATATACCTGAACATGTTGCAATTATCATGGATGGTAATGGCCGTTGGGCTAAACAACGCAAAATGCCTCGTATTAAAGGACATTATGAAGGTATGCAAACAATCAAGAAGGTCACACGAGAAACTAGTGATATCGGTATTAAATATCTTACCTTATACGCTTTCTCCACTGAAAATTGGTCTAGACCTGAAAGTGAAGTAAACTATATTATGAATTTACCAGTTAACTTTTTAAAAACATTTCTACCAGAATTGATAGAGAAGAATGTTAAAGTTGAAACAATTGGTTTTCAAAAAGGGTTACCGACATCAACAATCGAAGCTATTGATCATGCCAAAGAAAAAACGAAAAATAATACAGGATTAAGATTAATTTTTGCCATCAATTATGGTGGGCGTGCTGAAATCGTTCAAAGTTTTAAAACGATTGTAGATGAAATCCAACATAAAGGATTGAGTAGTGATGATATTAACGAAGATTTAATTAATCAACACTTGATGACTAAGAATTATCCTGATCCAGAATTATTAATTAGAACTTCTGGTGAGCAACGAATAAGCAACTTTTTAATTTGGCAAGTTTCATATAGTGAATTCATATTTAATGAAAAATTATGGCCAGACTTTGATGGTGACGAATTGAAAAATTGTTTAAAAATTTACCAATCACGCCAAAGACGTTTTGGAGGATTGAGTGAGGAGTAAAGTATGAAAGTAAGAACATTGACAGCGATTATTGCTTTATTAATTTTCTTGCCTATCCTTTTAAAGGGTGGATTAGTACTAATGCTTTTTGCTTATTTATTAGCATTAATTGCATTAAAAGAACTTTTAAATATGAATATGATTAAATTTATTTCAATTCCCGGGATAATAAGTGCAATCGGTTTAATTATTATTATGCTTCCTCAAGATGCCGGAGATTGGGTACAAGTCATACAGTTGAAAAGTTTAGTCGCAATGAGTTTTATAGTACTCAGTTATACTGTTTTATCAAAAAATAGATTTAGTTTTATGGATGCAGCATTTTGTTTAATGAGCGTTGCCTATGTCGGAATTGGTTTTATGTACTTTTATGAAACGCGTTCAGAAGGATTACACTACATTTTATATGCATTCTTAATAGTTTGGTTAACAGATACTGGTGCTTACATTTTTGGCCGTTTAATGGGCAAACATAAGTTATGGCCAGTTATAAGTCCAAACAAAACAATTGAAGGATTTATTGGTGGTCTTTTCTGTAGTTTACTTGTACCGCTAGTAATGCAGTTTTTTGTAGATTTTAATTTAAACGTGTGGTTATTGTTAATTGTGACCATCATCTTAAGCATGTTTGGACAATTAGGTGATCTAGTAGAATCTGGATTTAAACGTCATTTCGGTGTGAAAGATTCTGGAAGAATTTTACCAGGACATGGTGGTATATTAGATAGATTTGATAGTTTCATGTTTGTTTTACCATTGTTAAACATTCTTTTAATTCAAATTTAATATCTTGAAGCATTTTTTAATAAATAAAATGTTATAATGGGGGAGTTATTGAGATGTTCATAGCATTTCTTAACTCCTTTTCATAACTTATACATAATTTTCATTGGTACAAAAGTATAATGAACATGATTAGCCAAATTAATATGCTAATTAAGTCAAACGTAATATAATGTCTTATATTATCTTTTAATAATTAATCGAGAGAAATTTGAAATATTACTTAAAATAGAGGTGTAGCGAGTGAGCTCATTAATAACAATATTAGCGTTCATCATCGTTTTTGGTGTTCTTGTAACTGTCCACGAATATGGACATATGTTCTTTGCTAAGAGAGCGGGCATTATGTGCCCAGAATTTGCCATCGGTATGGGACCGAAAATCTTTAGTTTTAGAAAAGATGAAACGTTATATACAATTCGTATTTTGCCTGTAGGCGGATATGTGCGTATGGCAGGTGATGGTCTTGAGGAGCCGCCTGTTGAACCAGGTATGAACGTAAAAATTAAATTAAATGATCATGATCAAATTACACATATCATTTTAGATGATCAACATAAATTCCAACAAATTGAAGCTATTGAAGTGAAAAAATGTGATTTTAAAGATGATCTTTTTATTGAAGGTATCACATCATATGATGAAGAGCGTCATCATTTCAATATCGCTAAGAAAGCATATTTCGTTGAAAATGGTAGCTTAATTCAAATAGCACCTAGAGAACGTCAATTCACACATAAGAAGCCGTTACCCAAATTTTTAACATTATTTGCCGGCCCGTTATTTAACTTTATTTTGGCTATCGTACTATTTATTGGATTAGCATATTATCATGGTACACCTACAACAACAGTAGGCGATTTAGCCAAAGGTTATCCCGCTGAAAAAGCAGGATTAAAAGCAGGCGACAAAATTGAACAAATTGGTAACCACAAAGTTAAAGATTATAATGATATTTCAAACATTTTAGATAAAAATAAATCTGCTAAAACTACTGTTAAAGTTGAACGAAACGGTAAGATGAAATCAATCGATATCGAACCTAAGAAAACTGAAATCAAACAAACAAAGAATAAATCTGAGACAGTTTATCAAATTGGATTCAAACCGAAAACAGAACATACGGTATTTAAGCCTCTTGTCGCAGGAGTTGAACAGTTCTTTAAAGCAGGTACGTTAATATTTACAGCAGTCGTTGGCATGCTTGCGAGTATCTTTACTGGTGGTTTTTCATTTGACATGTTGAATGGGCCAGTAGGTATTTATCATAATGTGGATTCAGTTGTGAAATCGGGAATTATTAACTTGATCACATATACAGCATTATTAAGTGTAAACTTAGGTATTATGAATTTATTACCAATTCCAGCATTAGACGGTGGAAGAATTTTATTTGTGATTTACGAAGCAATATTTAGAAAACCTATTAATAAAAAGGCAGAAACAGGTATTATTGCAGTCGGTGCAATCTTTGTAGTTATCATTATGATTCTAGTAACATGGAACGATATTCAAAGATATTTCTTATAAATAGGGAGGCAAAGTAACTATGAAACAATCTAAAGTTTTTATACCAACTATGAGAGAAGTGCCAGCAGAAGCTGAAGCTTTAAGTCATCGTTTATTATTAAAAGCAGGTTTAATTAAACAAAGTACAAGTGGAATATATAGCTATTTACCATTAGCTACACGTGTTCTGAATAATATTTCTAAGATTATACGTGAAGAAATGGAAAAAGTAGATGCAGTAGAAATTTTAATGCCAGCGCTCCAACAAGCTGAATTATGGGAAGAATCAGGCCGTTGGGGTGCATATGGTCCTGAATTAATGCGATTAAAAGACCGTAATGGACGCGAATTTGCATTAGGACCAACGCATGAAGAAGTAGTGACATCACTTGTTAGAGATGAGTTAAAGTCATACAAACGTTTACCTTTAACGTTGTTCCAAATCCAATCTAAATTTAGAGACGAACAACGTCCACGTTTTGGGTTACTTCGTGGTAGAGAATTTATCATGAAAGATGCTTATTCTTTCCATGCTGATGAAGCATCATTAGATGAAACTTATCAAGATATGTATAACGCGTATGATCGTATATTTAAACGAGTAGGCATCAATGCACGACCTGTTGTAGCAGATTCAGGGGCAATTGGTGGTAATCATACACATGAGTTTATGGCTTTAAGTGAAATTGGTGAAGACACTATCGTTTATAGTAATGAAAGTGATTATGCTGCCAACATTGAAAAAGCAGAAGTGGTTTATACAGCTAACCCTAAAAATACTGAAGTTGCTGAATTGAAAAAGGTAGAGACACCTAATATAAAAACAGCTGAAGAAGTAGCTGAATATTTAAATCGTCCGCTAGATGAAATTGTGAAAACAATGACATTTAAAGTGGATGGCGAGTTTATCATGGTACTTGTAAGAGGACATCATGAGTTGAATGACGTGAAATTAAAAGCATACTTTGGTACAGACCAAATTGAAATGGCTAGCCAAGATGAAATTGTTAATATTGTGGGTGCACATCCAGGTTCATTAGGTCCTATTCATGATAAAGATATTAAAATCTATGCTGACCATTTTGTTCAAGACTTAAATAACTTTGTGATTGGTGCAAATGAAGATGGATATCATTTCGAAAATGCACAATTAGATCGTGATTTTAAAGTTGACGAATTTGGAGACTTTAGATTTATCTTAGAAGGTGAACCTTTAAGTGATGGTTCTGGAAATGCACAATTTGCAGAAGGAATAGAAGTTGGACAAGTCTTTAAACTCGGAACAAAATATTCTGAATCAATGAATGCGACTTTCTTAGATAACCAAGGTAAAGCACAACCGCTCATTATGGGTTGTTATGGTATTGGCGTGTCTAGAACATTGAGTGCTATAGTAGAACAACACCATGACGATAACGGTATTATTTGGCCTAAATCAGTTACACCATTTGATTTACATTTAATTACAATTAACCCTAAAAAAGAGGAACAACGTGAGCTAGGTGATCAATTATATGATCAATTAATGAATAACTATGATGTACTATATGATGATCGCCAAGAACGTGCGGGTGTTAAATTTAACGATGCTGATTTAATAGGTTTACCATTGAGAGTTGTAGTTGGTAAACGTGCAGAAGAAGGTATTGTAGAAGTTAAACAACGTTCAACAGGTGAAAGTGAAGAAATTCATATTGATGATTTAGAAAATTATATTAAAGATTTATATTTAACATTAAACTAAATATGAACATTTGACCTTTTAGGTTTTATGTATTGGGAGTGTGATGATGGATTCAATTAGAATTCTTATCCACTCCTTATTTTTCGTAAATGTATTTAATTCATATCGATGAAATCTATACCAATTAAGCGTATAATAAGATATAAATTTGCTTTGAACTTCGAACGATTCATCAGTATAATTTGTATGATTGATTTCATAATTCCAAATTACTAATTCAAGCAATGTTAAAGAGTATAAATTTAAGGTGGTTTTCATATTGGCAATGACAAATCAGGAAAAATTTAAAGTACTTGCTGATCAAATTAAAATTTCTAATCAATTAGATTCAGAAATCCTACAGCAAGGAGAACTAACTAGAATTGATGTCTCAAGTAAAAATAGAACATGGGAATTTCATATTACATTGCCATATTTCTTATCTCATGAAGATTATTTACTTTTTAATCATGCGATTGTAGAAGAATTTAAAGAAATAGCGGATGTAAGCTGTCATTTCACGATAGAAAACACTGATAATCAAGATGAACAGGCAATTAAATATTTTGCACATTGTATCGATCAAACTGCCTTATCTCCTAAAGTAAAAGGGCAGTTAAAACAAAAACGCTTGATTATGTCAGGTAATGTTCTAAAAGTAATGGTTTCCAATGATATTGAACGTAACCATTTTGATAAGGCATGTAATGGTAGTTTAGTCGCTGCTTTTAAAAAATGCGGATTTAAAATAGATAAAGTCGTATTTGAAACAGATAATACTAACCATGATGAAGATCTAGCATCATTAGAAGCGCATATTCAAGAAGAAGATGAACAAAGTGCACGTGAGGCTACTGAAAAACTTGAAAAAATGAAAGCGGAAAAAGCAAAACAACAAGATAACAACGAAAGCGATGTAGATAAATGTCAAATTGGTAAACCAATTCAAGTTGAAAATTTAAGATCAATAGAATCGATTATAGAAGAAGAATTTAAAGTGGCAATTGAGGGCGTTATATTTGATATTAATTTAAAAGAATTGAAAAGTGGACGTCATATCGTAGAATTGAAAGTAACGGATTATACAGATTCATTAGTATTGAAAATGTTTACTCGTAAAAATAAAAATGATTTAGATCATTTTAAAGCCTTAAGTGTAGGAAAGTGGGTTCGTGCACAAGGTCGTATTGAAGAAGATACTTTTGTTAGAGATTTAGTTATGATGATGTCTGATATTGAAGAAATTAAAAAATCGCCTAAAAAAGATAAGGCAGAAAATAAAAGAGTTGAATTCCATTTACATACATCAATGAGTCAAATGGATGGCATACCTAATATTGGCGGCTATGTAGCGCAAGCAGCTGATTGGGGTCATCAAGCGATTGCTGTGACAGATCATAATGTTGTTCAAGCATTTCCAGATGCCCATGCTGCTGCTGAAAAACATGGTATCAAAATGATATATGGTATGGAAGGTATGTTAGTGGATGATGGTGTACCTATTGCTTACAAACCTACAGATCGAGATTTAAAAGATGCTACATATGTTGTTTTTGACGTAGAAACGACTGGTTTATCTAATCAATATGATAAAATTATCGAATTAGCAGCTGTTAAAGTACATAACGGAGAAATCATAGATAAGTTTGAAAGATTTAGTAATCCTCATGAGAAATTATCAGAAACAATTATTAATTTAACTCATATTACAGATGATATGCTAACTGATGCTCCTGAAATAGAAGATGTACTTACAGAATTCAAAGAATGGGTAGGAGATGCCATATTCGTGGCCCATAACGCCTCATTCGATATGGGATTCATTGATACAGGTTATGAACGCCTTGGATTCGGCCCTTCAACTAATGGTGTAATTGATACACTAGAATTATCTCGTACTATAAATACTGATTATGGTAAGCATGGTTTGAACTTCCTTGCTAAAAAATATGGTGTGGACTTAACACAACATCATAGAGCGATATATGATACTGAAGCTACTGCATATATTTTTATTAAAATGGTTCAACAGATGAAAGAACTTGGCGTGACAAATCATATAGATATTAATCAAAAACTATCTAATGAAGATGCATATAAACGTGCTAGACCATCACATGTCACATTAATAGTTCAAAATCAACAAGGTTTAAAAAATCTTTTCAAAATTGTGAGTGAATCATTAGTAACCTATTATTATAGAACACCAAGAATACCGAGATCTTTATTAAATGAGTATAGAGAAGGTTTGCTTGTTGGAACGGCATGTGATGAAGGTGAATTATTTACAGCTGTCATGCAAAGAGATCAATCAGAAGTAGAAAAAATAGCAAAGTATTATGACTTTATTGAAGTACAACCACCAGCACTTTATCAAGATCTTATTGATCGTGAACTCATTAGAGATACTGAAACACTTCATGAGATTTATCATCGTTTAATTGAAGCTGGAAAGAGTGCTAATATTCCTGTTATAGCAACAGGTAATGCACACTATTTATATGAACACGATGCCATCGCTCGTAAAATTTTAATTGCTTCCCAACCGGGGAATCCTTTAAATCGTTCAACTTTACCAGAAGCACATTTTAGAACAACCGACGAAATGTTGGATGAATTACATTTCTTAGGTGAAGAAAAGGCTTATGAGTTAGTTGTAACAAATACTAATGCCTTAGCAGATCAAATTGAACGTGTTGTACCAATTAAAGATAAATTATATACACCACGAATGGATGGTGCGAATGAAGAAATAAGAGAATTAAGTTATAGCAATGCCAAAAAGTTATATGGTGAAGATTTACCTCAAATTGTTATTGATCGTTTAGAGAAAGAACTAGATAGTATTATAGGGAACGGTTTCTCAGTTATTTATTTAATTTCACAACGTTTGGTTAAAAAATCTTTAGATGATGGTTACTTAGTAGGTTCACGTGGTTCTGTAGGATCAAGCTTTGTAGCGACTATGACAGAAATCACTGAAGTTAACCCATTGCCGCCACATTACATTTGTACGCATTGTAAAACGAGTGAGTTTTTCGACGATGGTTCTGTTGGTTCAGGATTCGATTTACCCGATAAAAAATGTCCTGAATGTGGCAATGAGCTAATTAAAGAGGGGCAAGATATACCTTTCGAAACGTTCTTAGGATTTAAAGGTGATAAGGTACCAGATATCGACTTAAACTTCAGTGGTGAATATCAACCTAATGCACATAACTATACAAAAGTATTATTCGGTGAAGACAAAGTATTCCGTGCAGGAACAATTGGTACAGTTGCCGAAAAAACTGCATTTGGATTTGTTAAAGGTTATCTTAATGACCAAGGTATTCATAAACGTGGAGCAGAGGTGGATCGTTTAGTTAAAGGTTGTACAGGTGTTAAACGTACAACTGGACAACACCCTGGTGGTATTATCGTAGTTCCAGACTACATGGATATTTATGATTTTACACCTATACAATATCCAGCAGATGACCAAAGTTCTGCTTGGATGACAACACATTTTGATTTCCATTCTATCCATGATAACGTCTTAAAACTCGATATACTTGGACACGATGATCCAACTATGATACGTATGCTACAAGATTTATCTGGCATTGATCCTAAAACGATTCCTGTGGATGATAAAGAAACTATGAAAATATTTAGTAGTCCAGAAAGTTTAGGTGTGACTGAAGAAGATATTTTATGTAAAACAGGGACATTTGGTGTACCGGAATTTGGTACGGGATTTGTAAGACAAATGCTTGAAGATACTAAACCAACAACATTTTCTGAATTAGTACAAATTTCTGGACTATCACATGGTACAGATGTTTGGTTAGGTAACGCACAAGAACTAATCCGTGCAGGTATTTGTGATTTATCATCAGTTATTGGTTGTCGTGACGACATCATGGTATATCTGATGTATGCAGGATTAGAACCATCTATGGCCTTCAAAACAATGGAATTTGTACGTAAAGGACGTGGCTTAACTGATGAAATGGTTGAAGCTATGAAAGAAAATGACGTTCCTGATTGGTATCTAGATTCTTGTCGTAAAATCAAATACATGTTCCCTAAAGCCCATGCGGCAGCCTATGTATTAATGGCAGTCCGTATCGCATACTTTAAGGTACATCATCCTTTATATTATTATGCGTCTTACTTTACAGTTAGAGCATCTGATTTTGATTTAATTACTATGATTAAAGATAAAACAGGTATTAAAAACACTGTAAAAGATATGTACTCTCGCTATATGGATTTAGGTAAAAAAGAAAAAGATGTATTAACAGTATTAGAAATAATGAATGAAATGGCTCATCGAGGTTATCGTATGCAACCGATTAGTTTAGAAAAAAGCCAAGCGTTTGATTTCATTATTGAAGGTGATACATTGATTCCACCATTTATAGCCGTACCAGGACTAGGTGAAAATGTTGCCAAACGAATTGTTGAAGCAAGAGAAGAAGGACCATTTTTATCTAAAGAAGATTTAAATAAAAAAGCAGGTTTATCACAAAAGGTTATTGAATATCTAGACGATTTAGGCTCATTACCAGGATTACCTGATAAAGCACAATTATCTATTTTTGACATGTAATGTAAAACAATAAAGAAGTTATTAAATTATTAAGTGTATACAGGGATGTTCCCATTAATTAGGGTGTGATTTGTTTACTAGTATAACTTATGGTATACTTAGATTGCTTAAAAAATTAGTAACTCAGGCAAAAGAGTGGGCATAAACCCGCTCTTTTCTATTTGCCTAAAAGGGAGGCCTGTATGAGTAAAATAGCTGAACAAGTTGAACCTATTATTCAACCCGTATTAGATGACCTTAACTTTGAACTAGTTGAAATTGAGTATGTTAAAGAAGGTAAAGATCATTTTTTAAGAATTTCAATAGACAAAGAAGGTGGCGTCGATCTTAATGATTGTACGTTAGCCTCAGAAAAGATTAGCGAAGCGATGGATGAAAATGATCCAATACCTGAAATGTACTACTTAGATGTAGCATCTCCAGGTGCTGAAAGACCTATTAAGAATGAGAAAGCGCTTAAAGATGCAATATCACATCCCATTTTTATTTCACTTTATGTACCAATCGAAAATGAAAAAGAATGGTTAGGTATTTTAAAAGAAGTCAAAGAGGATATTATATTAATAGAAGTCAAAGAAAAATCTAAAACAAAAACGATAGAGATACCACGCAATAAAATTGCAAAAGCACGTCACGCAGTAATGCTATAACGTGGTGAGGAGGAAGAGCCGTGTCAAGTAATGAATTAT
This sequence comes from Staphylococcus sp. KUGN1, assembly GCF_045984185.1. Lineage (NCBI taxonomy): Bacteria > Bacillati > Bacillota > Bacilli > Caryophanales > Staphylococcaceae > Staphylococcus > Staphylococcus sp. KUGN1. The sequence continues at coordinate 687,935 of NZ_JBJQIL010000001.1, forward strand.
TATTAGCTACTGAATATTTAGAAAAGGAAAAGAAAATTCCAAGAGAAGTATTAATTGATGCTATTGAAGCAGCTTTAATTACTGCTTACAAAAAAAACTATGATAGTGCCAGAAATGTTAGGGTAGAACTTAATATGGACGAAGGTACTTTCAAAGTTATTGCTAGAAAAGAAGTTGTTGAAGAAGTATTCGATGATAGAGAAGAAGTTGATATTAGTACTGCATTAGTTAAAAATCCAGCATACGAGATTGGTGACATATATGAAGAAGATGTGACGCCACAAGATTTCGGACGTGTTGGTGCTCAAGCAGCTAAACAAGCAGTCATGCAACGTTTGAGAGATGCTGAAAGAGAAATTCTTTATGATGAATTTATCGATAAAGAAGAAGACATCTTAACGGGTGTGATCGATCGTGTAGACCATAGATATGTTTACGTTAATTTAGGTCGTATTGAAGCAGTATTGTCTGAGGCAGAAAGAAGTCCGAATGAAAGCTATATCCCTAACGAAAGAATTAAAGTCTTTGTTAACAAAGTTGAACAAACAACTAAAGGACCTCAAATTTATGTTTCAAGAAGCCATCCAGGCTTATTAAAACGACTATTTGAACAAGAAGTACCTGAAATCTTTGATGGTACCGTTATTGTTAAATCAGTAGCACGTGAAGCAGGAGATCGTTCTAAAATTAGTGTGTACTCTGATAATCCTGAAATCGATGCAGTAGGTGCTTGTGTCGGATCAAAAGGTGCTCGTGTTGAAGCTGTAGTAGAAGAACTTGGTGGAGAAAAAATTGATATTGTTCAATGGAATGAAGATCCTAAAGTATTTGTAAGAAATGCTTTAAGTCCATCACAAGTGTTAGAAGTTATCGTAGACGAAGAAAATCAATCTACAGTAGTAGTTGTACCAGACTATCAATTATCATTAGCAATTGGTAAACGTGGTCAAAACGCACGTTTAGCTGCTAAACTAACTGGTTGGAAAATTGATATTAAATCTGAAAGTGATGCTCGTGAAGCAGGCGTTTATCCTGTTATTGAATCAGAAGAAATTGCTGATGAAGTTGTAAATACTGGTGATGAAGACATTGAATTTGAAGATGTGAATTTAGAAGAATCAAATTTAACTACTGCCGAATTAGCAGCTGAAACAGATGAAACGTTAGAAGATACGGATGAAGTTACTACTGAAGATAAAGATACAGAAAAATAGGTTGGAGTGATGATTGAACATGAAAAAGAAAAAAATTCCAATGCGTAAATGTATCATATCTAATGAAATGCATCCAAAGAAAGATATGATTAGAGTTGTAATTAACAAAGAAGGCGAAATATTCGCTGATGCTACTGGTAAAAAACAAGGCCGTGGTGCCTATGTTTCAAAAGATGTTCAATTAGTAGAAAAAGCACAACAAAAGGAAGTTTTAGAAAAATATTTTAAAGCTTCTAAAGAACAATTAGAGCCTGTATATAAAGAGGTTATTCGTTTAATTTATAGAGAAGAGATTCCAACAAAATGATTAATGAGAAGATATTTAATTTTTTAGGTCTTGCGATGAGAGCAGGTAAAGTGAAAACGGGTGAATCAGTTATTGTCAATGATATGCAAAAAGGCAATATAAAGTTAGTTATATTAGCTAATGATGCTTCTCCAAACACTATGAAATTAATTAAAAATAAAACTTCGAGTTATAAAGTGCCTTTAAGGGTATTTGGAACTAGAGAAGAATTAGGGATAGCACTTGGTAAAGGCGAGAGAGTCAACGTTGGCATTACTGATCAAGGTTTTGCCAAAAAGTTGCTGTCTATGATAGATGAATATCGTGAGGAGTGATTATATGAGTAAACAAAGAATTTACGAATATGCGAAAGAATTAAATCTAAAGAGTAAAGAGATTATAGATGAATTAAAGAGTATGAACGTTGAAGTGTCGAACCATATGCAAGCTTTAGAAGATGACCAAATTAAAGCTTTAGACAAAAAGTTCAAACCAGGACAAAGTAACGAAACACAAAAGAATACTCAAAATAATCACAATAAATCTGAAAATAAGCAACAAAGTAACCAAAAACAAAATAATAATAAATCAAATAATCAAAACAAGCAGAATAATAACAACAAAGGTAAACAACAAAGTAATCAAAACAACAATAACAATAAGAAGAATAATAAAAATAACAAAAACAACAAAAATAATAAAAAGAATAACCAAAAGCAAAGTGCTCCACAACAAGCAGAACCTAAAGAAATGCCATCTAAAATTACGTATCAAGAAGGCATTACAGTAGGAGAATTAGCAGATAAACTGAATGTTGAATCTTCAGGTATTGTAAAAAAATTATTTTTATTAGGTATTGTTGCTAACATTAACCAATCATTGGACCAAGAGACACTTGAGTTAATTGCAGATGACTATGGTGTTGAAATTGAAGAGGAAGTCATCATCGAAGAAGAAGATTTATCTATTTATTTCGACGATGAAACTGAAGATCCAGATGCAATTGAACGTCCTGCAGTTGTTACTATTATGGGACACGTTGACCATGGTAAAACAACATTATTAGATTCAATTCGTCATACTAAAGTAACTGCAGGTGAAGCGGGTGGTATCACACAACATATTGGTGCTTACCAAATCGAAAATGAAGGTAAAAAGATTACTTTCCTTGATACACCTGGACACGCGGCATTCACTACAATGCGTGCACGTGGCGCTCAAGTTACAGATATTACAATCCTAGTAGTAGCTGCAGATGACGGTGTTATGCCTCAAACAATTGAAGCGATTAATCACGCTAAAGAAGCGAATGTTCCTACAATTGTTGCAGTTAATAAAATAGATAAACCAACCGCAAATCCTGACCGTGTAATGCAAGAGTTAACAGAGTACGGTTTAATTCCAGAAGACTGGGGTGGCGATACGATCTTCGTACCACTATCAGCATTAAGTGGAGACGGTATCGATAGCCTATTAGAAATGATTGGTTTAGTTGCAGAAGTTCAAGAGTTGAAAGCAAACCCTGATAAACAAGCAGTAGGTACTGTGATTGAAGCTGAATTAGATAAATCAAGAGGACCTGCAGCATCATTACTAGTACAAAATGGTACATTACATCAAGGAGATTCAATTGTTGTAGGTAATACGTATGGCCGTATTCGTGCGATGGTTAATGACTTAGGTCAACGAATCAAAACTGCTGGTCCATCTACACCAGTTGAAATTACAGGTATTAATGATGTACCACAAGCTGGCGATCGCTTTGTAGTATTTAAAGATGAAAAACAAGCGCGTCGTATTGGTGAAGCACGTCATGAAGAAAGCGTTATTCAACAACGTCAAGAAAGTAAAAACGTTACGTTAGATAACTTGTTCGAACAAATGAAACAAGGTGAAATGAAAGACTTAAACGTTATTATTAAAGGTGACGTACAAGGTTCAGTTGAAGCATTAGCAGCATCATTAATGAAAATAGATGTTGAAGGTGTGAATGTACGTATTATTCATACTGCTGTAGGTGCAATTAATGAATCTGACGTTACTTTAGCCAATGCATCAAATGGTATTATCATCGGATTCAATGTACGTCCTGATGCTGGTGCTAAGCGTGCAGCTGAAGCAGAAAACGTAGATATGCGTTTACACCGTGTCATTTATAACGTTATTGAAGAAATTGAATCAGCTATGAAAGGTCTACTTGACCCTGAATATGAAGAGCAAGTCATTGGTCAAGCAGAAGTACGTCAAACATTCAAAGTTTCTAAAGTTGGTACAATTGCAGGTAGTTATGTTACTGAAGGAAAAATTACTCGTAATGCAGGCGTACGCGTTATTCGTGATGGCATTGTTCAATTTGAAGGTGAATTAGACACATTAAAACGTTTCAAAGACGATGCTAAAGAAGTAGCCCAAGGTTATGAATGTGGTATTACGATTGAAAAATATAACGACCTAAAAGAAGGCGACATTATTGAAGCGTTCGAAATGGTTGAAATCAAAAGATAATCGCTAATTTTGCGATGAAGTTTGGAGGTTGAGACAGGCGAGATATATTAGAGCATTAAACCATGTTCTAATAAATAATTGTCTTATGTCTCACCTCTTATTTAAACTCAAAAATAAAGAATAAAAGAGGTGACAATAAATGAGTAATATGAGAGCAGAACGTGTTGGCGAACAAATGAAAAAAGAAATCATGGATATCGTTAATAATAAAGTGAAAGATCCTCGAGTAGGTTTTATTACAATTACAGATGTTGAATTAACAAATGATTTATCTCAAGGTAAAGTATATTTAACAGTTCTAGGTAATCAAAAAGAAGTAGATAATACTTTTAAAGCACTAGATAAAGCTAAAGGATTTATTAAATCTGAACTTGGCTCACGTATGAGATTACGAATTATTCCAGAATTATCATTCGAATATGATGAATCAATAGAATATGGTAATAAAATTGAACGTATGATCCAAGATTTACACAAACAAGATAAATAATTATCATATTATTTTAGCCTGGGAAAATGTTTCTCAGGCTATATACATATCAAAATCAATCATATTAATCGATGTACTCAATCATCAAATACTTTGCTAAATATTATAATATAAAGCGTAATAATTTTGGAAAATAAAAGGTGTGAAACCATGTATAACGGTATATTACCAGTATATAAAGATCGAGGATTAACAAGTCACGATGTGGTATTTAAATTAAGAAAGATACTTAAAACTAAAAAAATCGGTCATACGGGCACGTTGGATCCCGAAGTATCAGGTGTCCTACCTATATGTATCGGTTCGGCAACACGTGTAAGTGATTATGTTATGGAAATGGGGAAATCCTATAATGCAACCGTAACAATTGGAAGAAGTACAACAACAGAAGATCAAACGGGAGAAACTGTTGAATATCAAAATATTGAAGAAAATACATTAACTGAAACTCAGGTGGATGACATTATCAATCAATTTAAAGGTACAATTGAACAAATTCCACCCATGTACTCATCCGTTAAAGTTAATGGGAAAAGATTATATGAGTATGCACGTAATAATGAAACTGTGGAGCGCCCAGTGAGAAAAGTAACCATTAAACACATAGTACGTACATCACCTTTAAGATTCAAAGATGGAGAATGTTATTTCGATATTTCAGTAAATTGTGGTAAAGGAACATATATTAGAACATTAGCGACTGATATAGGTGCCAAGTTAGGCTTGCCAGCACATATGTCATTATTAACACGTGTTCAATCAGGAGGATTTGGTCTTGAACAAAGTCTCACTCTTGATGATATACGTTCTTTACATGAGCATGATGCATTACAAGATAAATTGTTTCCTATAGAATATGGTTTGAAAGGTTTACCACAAATTAGTATAGATGATGAACAAATCAAACAACGCATTTTAAATGGTCAAAAGTTTTATAAAAAGCAATTTCAAAATATAACGAATGACCAATTTGTATTTGTTAATGATTCAACTCAAAAAGCGATGGCAATATACATTGTACATCCAGATAAACCAGATGAATTAAAACCAAAAAAAGTATTTAATTAAAGGAGATTTATTATGAAAGTGATAGAAATTACCCATCCAATTCAAGAAGACCAACGAATAAATGAAAATGTTGCGATGGCGTTTGGTTTCTTTGATGGTATGCATAAAGGGCATGATAAAGTTTTTCAAACATTAGATCAACAGGCACAATCTCGTGGATTGAAGAAAGCTGTTATGACGTTTGATCCACATCCATCAGTTGTGTTAAATCCTGAACGTAAAAGAACGACTTATTTAACACCACTTTCAGACAAAATTGATATGATAGCTTCACATGATGTGGACTACTGTATTGTTATCAATTTCTCATCTAGGTTTGCGAATGTAACTTCTGAAGAATTTATTGAAGAATATATTATAAAAAATAATGTTAAAGAAGTTATTGCTGGATTTGACTTTACATTTGGTAAATTTGGTAAAGGTAATATGACAGTGTTAAACGAAGTTGATTCATTTAATACGACAATAGTAGGCAAACAAGAATTAGACGATGAAAAAATTTCTACTACAGCGATTAGAGATGCGTTACAAAACGGTGAATTGCAAAAAGCGAATGAGGAATTAGGTTACTTATATAAAATTAAAGGTACAGTCGTTCAAGGTGAAAAGCGTGGGCGAACAATAGGATTTCCAACTGCAAATGTTCATCCTAATGATGATTATTTGTTACCTAAAAAAGGTGTATATGCAGTAAGTATGGAAATCGGCACTGAACAAAAATTATATAGAGGCGTTGCAAACGTAGGTGTTAAACCCACTTTCCATGATCCAGCTAAAGCCGAAGTGGTAATAGAAGTAAATATTTTCGATTTCGATGAAAATATTTATGGCGAACGAGTAGTGGTATATTGGCATCATTTCTTACGTCCTGAAATAAAATTTGATGGCATTGATCCATTGGTAGAGCAGATGAATGATGACAAAGCACGTGCTAAATATTTATTATCTGTTGATTTTGGTGATGATGTATCATATAATATATAAAGTTGATTAAAACAAGTTAACCTTGTTTAAGAGACAACCTTTTTCTTAGTAGGTCGAGACTCCGACGCCTAACTCGGATAAAGGAGTATACAAATTAAAGGAGGAAATTGACAATGGCAATTTCACAAGAACGTAAAAATGAATTAATTAAAGAATACCGCACTCACGAAACAGATACTGGTTCTCCAGAAGTACAAATCGCTGTTTTAACTGCAGAAATCTCTGCATTAAACGAGCATTTACGTGAGCACAAAAAAGATCACCATTCACGTCGTGGATTATTAAAAATGGTTGGTCGTCGTAGACACTTATTAAACTACTTACGTGGTAAAGATATTCAACGTTACCGTGAATTAATCAAATCTTTAGGTATCCGTCGTTAATCTTAATAATAAATTAGGAAAGCACCATTCGATTGGTACTTTCCTTTTTTTATTATCTGACAAATAAGAACTAATATAAATTAAATGTAATAAATGATATGATATAGATAATAGAATTTAGAGAGGAGATTCATAATGTCTCAAGAGAAGAAAGTGTTTAAAACTGAGTGGGCTGGCAGATCATTAACGATTGAGACAGGACAATTAGCCAAACAAGCTAATGGTGCTGTTTTAGTTCGTTATGGTGATACAGTTGTCTTATCAACTGCTACAGCTTCTAAGGAACCACGTGATGGTGACTTTTTCCCATTAACAGTTAATTATGAAGAAAAAATGTACGCTGCAGGTAAGATTCCTGGAGGATTTAAAAAAAGAGAAGGACGTCCAGGAGATGACGCAACATTAACTGCACGATTAATAGATAGACCAATACGACCGTTGTTCCCTAAAGGCTATAAGCACGATGTTCAAATTATGAATATTGTACTCAGTGCTGACCCTGATTGTTCGCCTGAAATGGCTGCTATGATTGGTTCTTCAATGGCATTAAGTGTGTCTGACATACCATTCTTAGGACCTATCGCAGGTGTCAATGTAGGATATGTAGATGGCAAGTATGTGATTAATCCAACCGTTGCTGAAAAAGAAGTTTCACGTTTAGATTTAGAGGTAGCAGGCCATAAAGATGCAGTTAACATGGTTGAAGCTGGAGCAAGTGAAATCACAGAAAGTGAAATGCTTGAGGCAATCTTCTTTGGTCATGACGAAATTAAACGACTAGTTGCTTTCCAACAAGAAATCATAGATTATATTCAACCGGAAAAACAGGCGTTTATTCCAGTTGAAAGAGACGAGGCACTTGTTGAAAAGGTTAAATCATTAACAGAAGCTAAAGGTTTAAAAGACACAGTACTAACTTTTGACAAACAACAACGTGATATTAATTTAGACGCATTAAAAGAAGATATTGTTGCTGAATTTATTGATGAAGAAGATCCTGATAATGAGGCGTTAATTAAAGAAGTATATGCCATTTTAAACGATTTAGTTAAAGAAGAAGTGAGACGTCTGATTGCAGACGAAAAAATCCGTCCAGATGGTCGTAAACCAGATGAAATCCGTCCGTTAGAATCAGAAGTAGGACTTCTTCCAAGAGCACACGGTTCAGGATTATTCACTCGTGGTCAAACACAAGCCTTATCCGTTTTAACATTAGGTGCCCTTGGAGATTATCAACTAATTGATGGTCTTGGACCTGAAGAAGAAAAGCGCTTCATGCATCACTATAATTTCCCTAACTTCTCTGTTGGTGAAACTGGTCCTGTAAGAGCGCCAGGTCGTCGTGAAATTGGTCACGGTGCACTAGGTGAAAGAGCGCTTAAATATATTATTCCAGATACATCGGCTTTCCCATATACTGTACGAATCGTAAGTGAAGTATTAGAATCAAATGGTTCATCATCACAAGCTTCTATTTGTGGTTCAACATTAGCATTAATGGATGCCGGCGTACCAATCAAAGCACCAGTTGCCGGAATCGCAATGGGATTAGTTACACGTGAAGATAGTTACACTATTTTAACTGATATCCAAGGTATGGAAGATGCACTTGGCGATATGGACTTTAAAGTCGCTGGTACTAAAGATGGTATTACAGCAATTCAAATGGATATTAAAATTGATGGTCTTACACGTGAAGTAATTGAAGAAGCTTTAGAACAAGCCCGTCAAGGTCGTTTAGCGATTATGGATCATATGTTACAAACAATTGATCAACCTAGAAATGAATTAAGTGCGTATGCACCAAAAGTGGTTACTATGAATATTAAACCTGAAAAAATTAGAGACGTAATTGGACCTGGTGGTAAAAAAATCAATGAAATTATTGATGAAACAGGTGTAAAATTAGATATCGAACAAGATGGACAAATATTCATTGGTGCTGTAGATCAAGAAATGATTAATCGTGCACGTGAAATCATTGAAGAAATCACTCGTGAAGCTGAAGTTGGTCAAGTATACAATGCTAAAGTAAAACGCATTGAAAAATATGGTGCCTTTGTAGAATTGTTCCCTGGAAAAGATGCGTTATTACACATCTCACAAATTTCTACTGAGCGTATTAATAAAGTTGAAGATGTATTAAAATTAGGTGATTCAATCGAAGTTAAAGTAACTGAAATTGATAAACAAGGCCGCGTTAATGCATCTCACAAAGCTATTAATGAAAAATAATAATACCTTACAAGATTGGAAACCAAACAAAGGTTTCCAATCTTTTTTAGTCATTTAAAGAATTCAAATATCCTACTATAATATAGAGTCATGACTTGCATTAATAGTGTACATCAAGCCAATTTTAACTTATAATAAATGGTGAGTTTATATATGGACGGGGATTAATTATAGGAGGTAACATTTTGAGTTTAATAAAGAAAAAAAACAAAGACATTCGCATCATACCACTTGGTGGTGTTGGAGAAATTGCGAAAAATATGTATATCGTTGAAGTAGACGATGAAATGTTTATGCTTGATGCAGGCTTAATGTTTCCAGAAGATGAAATGTTAGGTGTAGATATTGTAATACCAGACATTCAATATGTCATTGAAAATAAAGAAAAGTTAAAAGGAATATTCCTTACACATGGACATGAACATGCAATGGGTGCTGTAAGTTATATTTTAGAACAAGTTGATGCACCTGTTTATGGTTCAAAATTAACAATTGCACTTGTTAAAGAGAATATGAAATCTCGAAATATTAATAAAAAAGTGCGTTATTATTCAGTTAATCATGAATCTGTGATGCGTTTTAAAAATGTGAATATTAGTTTCTTTAATACTACACACAGTATTCCTGATAGTTTAGGCATTTGTATCCACACTTCTTATGGATCAATTGTTTATACTGGTGAATTTAAATTTGATCAAAGTTTAAGTGGACAATATTCTCCAGATTTCAAACGTATGGCTGAAATTGGTGAAGAAGGCGTATTTGCATTAATTAGTGACTCTACAGAAGCAGAAAAACCGGGATATAATACACCTGAAAATGTCATCGAACATCATATGTATGATGCATTTGCAAAAGTCAAAGGTCGTTTGATTGTTTCATGTTATGCATCGAATTTTATCAGAATTCAACAAGTGTTGAATATTGCTAGCCAATTAAATCGAAAAGTGTCATTTTTAGGTCGTTCATTAGAAAGTTCATTTAATATCGCACGCAAAATGGGATATTTCGATATTCCTAAAGATTTACTTATTCCAATTAGTGAAGTTGAAAATTATCCGAAAAATGAAGTCATCATCATTGCAACAGGAATGCAAGGTGAACCTGTAGAAGCGTTAAGTCAAATGGCTCAACAAAAACATAAAATTATGAACATCGAAAAAGGTGATTCAGTTTTCTTAGCAATTACTGCATCTGCAAATATGGAAGTGATTATTGCTGATACATTAAATGAATTAGTACGTGCTGGTGCACACATTATTCCAAATAACAAAAAAATACATGCATCAAGCCATGGTTGCATGGAAGAGTTAAAAATGATGATTAACATCATGAAACCAGAATACTTTGTACCAGTTCAAGGTGAATTCAAAATGCAAATTGCTCATGCTAAGTTAGCAGCCGAAGCAGGTGTTGCGCCTGAAAAGATTTTCCTTGTTGAAAAAGGGGACGTCATTAATTATGATGGCAAGAATATGGTATTAAATGAAAAAGTTCATTCTGGTAATGTATTAATTGACGGTATTGGCGTAGGAGATGTCGGTAATATTGTATTAAGAGACCGTCATTTATTAGCTGAAGATGGTATTTTTATTGCTATCGTAACGCTCGATCCTAAAAATCGTAGAATTGCTGCTGGACCTGAAATTCAGTCGAGAGGCTTTGTATATGTAAGAGAAAGCGAAGACTTATTAAAAGAAGCTGAAGAAAAAGTACGTGAAATTGTTGAAGCTGGCTTACAAGAAAAACGAATTGAATGGTCAGAAATCAAACAAAATATGAGAGATAAAATTAGTAAATTACTTTTCGAAAGCACAAAACGTCGTCCAATGATTATTCCAGTTATTTCTGAAATATAATCATTATAAAATAAACTAAAGAGGTTGGGACAAACTCACGTTGTTTGTAGTTCAAGTATGTAAATCACTACAGACTTCAATAGGCAAATGTTGAAATGCGAATCTGCATCAAGGTAGATTCGTTATATCATACAGATGTTCTATTATGTGTGTGACGTCCTTACCTCTTTCATCTTATTTAATAAAACTTTAAATCAATACGATACATACGAAAGATTAAAAAAAGAAGGTGTACGAATTTGCCACAAGCAAAGAAAAAATCGCCGACAAAGAGAAAATCGAATACAACTAGGAAAAAATCAACCACAAAGAAAAAGCAAACAGAGAGTCCATTAAGATACATCATTGCTATCATTGTGGTTATTTTAGTCATTTTAGGTGCTTTTCAATTAGGCATCGTTGGACGAATGATTGATAGTTTCTTTAATTATTTTGTCGGAATGAGTCGTTATTTAACATATATATTAATATTATTAGCAACTGGATTTATCACATACTCTAAAAAAATTCCTAAAACAAGACGTACGGTTGGAACGATTACGTTACAAGTAGCGTTATTATTTATTTCTCAATTATATTATCACTTTAGTAAAGGTGTCATATCTGAAAGAGAACCAGTTTTATCATACGTTTATCAATCATACAAACATAGTCATTTTCCTAATTTTGGTGGCGGCTTAATTGGATATTATCTATTAGAGTTATTTATTCCACTCATTTCTATTATTGGCGTATTTATCATTACTGTTTTACTTGTTGCTTCAAGTATTATTTTATTATTTAATTTACGACATAGAGATGTAACTAAAAAAGTATTTGAAAGTGTTAGATCATCGAGCATTTCAGCCACTCAAACTTTAAAAGAAAAACGTGAAGCTAATAAATCGAATAAAGAACAAAGAGCTAAAGATAAGGCTGAAAGAAAAGATAAACGACATCGTACTAATGATAAAGACGAAGTTAAAGATGTCTCAGATTTACCTGAAGTACCTCAAGATAGCGATATTCCTATTTATGGACACAGTGATTCTGAGCAAGAACCTACGCCTTCTAGACGAAAAAAGCGTTCATTTAGTAATGATTCAGAACAAATGTCATCAATGGTAAATGGCACTCCAAACACTTCACAACCATCAACAGTAGATGAGCCAGAAAATCATCAACAGTCTAGTGATGAAGATAATGAAAATTCAATTTCAGAAGCTGGAGAAGAAATGAATGCGGCTTATGTTGTGCCACCATTATCATTATTAAACCAACCAACACAAAAACAATCGACATCAAAAGCAGAAGTGAAAAGAAAAGGTCAAGTTCTAGAATCTACGATGAAAAACTTTGGTGTAGATGCTAAAGTGACACAAATTAAAATAGGTCCAGCAGTTACACAATATGAAGTGCAGCCAGCGCAAGGTGTGAAAGTCAATAAAATAGTAAACTTGCATAATGATATTGCTTTAGCGTTAGCAGCTAAAGATGTACGAATAGAAGCGCCAATCCCAGGCCGTTCAGCTGTTGGGATAGAAGTTCCAAATGATAAAATTTCTCTTGTAGCACTCAAAGAAGTTTTAGAGGAAAAATTCCCATCTAATGATAAATTAGAAGTAGGTTTGGGTAGAGACATCTCAGGCGATCCTATAACGATTCAATTGAATGAAATGCCACACTTGTTGGTAGCAGGTTCTACCGGTAGTGGTAAATCAGTTTGTATCAATGGAATCATTACAAGCTTGTTATTAAACGCGAAACCGCATGAAGTAAAACTTATGCTGATTGATCCAAAAATGGTAGAATTAAATGTATACAATGGTATTCCACATTTATTAATACCAGTTGTAACTAATCCACATAAAGCAGCTCAAGCATTGGAAAAAATAGTAGCTGAAATGGAGAGACGTTATGATTTATTCCAACATTCATCAACTAGAAACATTGAAGGTTACAATCAGTTTATAAGAAAACAAAATAGAGAATTAGATGAAAAACAAGCTGAGTTACCTTATATCGTTGTCATTGTCGATGAATTAGCGGACTTGATGATGGTAGCAGGTAAAGAAGTGGAAAATGCAATTCAACGTATTACACAAATGGCCCGTGCAGCAGGTATACATTTAATCGTTGCAACACAAAGACCATCAGTGGATGTTATCACAGGTATTATTAAAAATAATATTCCATCAAGAATTGCCTTTGCTGTAAGTTCTCAAACAGACTCAAGAACAATCATTGGATCTGGTGGAGCTGAAAAATTATTAGGTAAAGGTGATATGTTGTACGTTGGAAATGGAGATTCAACTAAAACTAGAATACAAGGTGCATTCTTAAGTGACCAAGAAGTTCAAGATGTAGTTAACTATGTTGTTGAGCAACAACAAGCAAATTATGTTAAAGAAATGGAACCTGATGCGCCAGTAGATAAGTCAGAAATGAAAAGTGAAGATGCCTTATATGATGAAGCCTATTTATTTGTAATTGAAAAACAAAAAGCAAGTACATCTTTATTACAGAGACAGTTTAGAATTGGGTATAACCGAGCATCACGCCTGATGGATGATCTTGAAAGAAACAAAGTGATTGGTCCACAAAAAGGTAGTAAACCAAGACAAATTTTAGTTGATATTGATAAAGATGAGGTGTAATTATGGCGGAAATGAATGCTATTTATAGAGTGAAACAATATATCTTAAACAAAATTAAGTCTGGAGAATTAGAGTTTGGTAGTAAATTACCAAGCAATTTAGCTATTGCACGAGAACTCAATATTAAAACAGATGATGTTTATGAAGGTATAGGGGAATTAATTACTGAACAAGTAGTTGTAGATAATTTTGAAGAGGGTACCAGTGTCAAATCACTGCCCCCTTTCTTTTATCCATTAAATGAATTAATTAGTATTACAGAGATGATAAAAAGTGCTGGTTATCAATCTGGTACAGAATATTTAAACTTTGATGAACAACCTGCAACATTATTAGATGCTAAGCGTTTGGGTATTAACGAGAAACAACCAGTAACTATTATAGAAAGATTAAAAACTGCTAACCATCAACCTGTAGTTTATTGTTTAGACAAGATTGCAAAGGACTATTTAACATGTACGGGATATCAAGAAAGTAATGGATCAATGTTAAATGCAATTAAACATGCAACAGGACATACAGTAACTTATGCTGAAACTGACTTAGAAGCGGTTAATTATGAACCACATATTTCTGAAATGTTAAATGCCTCACCACATGAAGGATTGATGTTACTTAAGGTAACTCATTTTGATGAACAAAATAATCCAATTTTATACTCTTTAAATTATATGAAGAGTAGTTTAGTTAAGTTTAGAATTACGAGAGAAAAATAATGAAAAATGTCAATGGAGGTATTGCAGTTGCATAACGAAAAGCAAGAAAATCAAAAAAGCCATATACATGTCTTGCCAACCGAGAAATTTAAAACAACAATGATTACGTTTAAATTTATGGCACCACTTGAATACGAAACAATAACTGCACGTTCAGTATTAAGCAAAGTACTTGTACGCGCATCTCAAAAATGGCAGGACGACAAAGCCTTAAACCGTCGTTTATCTGAACTTTACGGCGCATATGTAAATAGTTTTGTTTCGAAATTTAAAGATAAACATGTAATTACTATTTCTTTAGAAATAGTTAATGAACGATATTTAAAAGATCAAACCCCATTATTTGAGCATGGATTAGATTTATTAAATGAATTAATTTGGAATCCATTAATACATAATAAACAATTTGACGACAAATTTGTGAAACAAGAAAAATCATTGTTAGGTAAAAAGATTGAGGCGATGATTGATAACAAAGCACAATATTCATTTTTAAAATTATTAGAAAACATGTTTGAAAATGAAGCATATCAATATTTAGCAACTGGTCAAATTGAACAAGTACCACAGGTAACACCTGCATCACTGTATGATACATATCAATCTATGATTGAAAACGACTACTGTGCTATTTATGTTGTTGGTAATGTTGATAAACAACAAGTCTACAATCAAATCCAATCTAAATTCGAAATTAAACCGTTTACTTTTGAAGTTTCTGATAATAAAGCACAAAAATTAGACAATAAAATTGAACAATTGCCAAAGACAATTGTTGCAACAGATGATGTTGACCAAGCTAAACTTAATTTAGGTTATCGATTCCCAACTCATTATGGTAAAAGTAATTATTACGCTTTTATTGTGTTTAATATCATGTTCGGAGGAGATCCATCATCAGTGTTATTTAATGAAGTACGTGAACGTCAAAGTTTAGCATACTCTATACACTCTCAGATCGATGGTAAAAATGGTTACTTATTTGTGTTGAGTGGTGTATCAGCAGATAAATACGAAATTGCGAAGCAAACTATTTTAGAAGAATTTGATAAATTTAAAAAAGGTGAATTTGACGATAATAAACTTGCATTAGCTAAAAAAATCATTACATCCCAGAGACATGAATCTGCAGATAGACCAAAAAGTATTATAGAAATATCACACAATCAAATTTTATTAGATGAGCCTCAAAGTGATGAAGCTTTCTTAAATGAAATAGATAAAGTGACTAAAGAAGATATTATAAAATTAGTAAATGAAGCAGTATTAGATACAATTTATGTACTTACTAAAGGAGGGAATGAGTAGTGAAACAACATTATTATGATGTCATAGATGAGACAGTTTATGAACATGAACTACAAAATGGATTACGTTTATTTGTCATACCTAAACCAGGATTTCAAAAAACGTTTGTTACCTATACTACTCAATTTGGCTCTCTAGATAGTCGTTTTAAACCGCTAGGTAAAGAAGATTTTGTAACTGTACCGGATGGTGTGGCACACTTCTTAGAGCATAAATTATTTGAAAAAGAAGAAGAAGATTTATTCACTGCATTTGCTGAGGAAAATGCACAAGCCAATGCTTTTACTAGCTTTGACCGCACAAGTTATTTATTTAGTGCGACAGATCATCTTGAGAATAATATCAAACGGTTATTGACTATGGTTGAAACACCTTATTTTACAAAAGAAACTGTAGACAAAGAAAAAGGTATAATCGCTGAAGAAATCAAAATGTATCAAGAACAACCTGGATATAAACTCATGTTTAATACATTAAGAGCTATGTATGAAAAACATCCTATTAGAGTTGATATCGCAGGTAGTGTTGAAAGTATTTATGATATTACTAAAGATGATTTATATCTTTGCTATGAAACATTTTATCACCCATCTAATATGGTACTCTTCGTAGTAGGCGATGTAGAACCGCAGTATATTGTTGATATTGTAGAAGAACATGAAAACCTTAGAGATAAAACGAATCAACCTAAAATTGAACGTGCATTGATTGATGAACCAAAATCAGTGAATCAACATGTTGTATCTGAAGAAATGAAACTACAATCTCCTAAGTTAATGCTAGGATTTAAAAATCAACCTTTAGATGAATCACCAGAAAAATATGTTCAACGTGATTTAGAAATGACATTTTTCTATGAACTTATTTTTGGAGAAGAAACAGAGTTTTATCAAGAATTATTGAATGATGATTTAATTGATGAAACATTTGGTTATCAATTTGTTTTAGAGCCAACTTATAGCTTTTCAATTATTACTAGTGCAACCAATCATCCAGATCAATTAAAACAGTTGCTTATCAAACAATTAAAGGATAACAAAGGTAATCTTACTGACGTTGAAGCATTTGATTTATTGAAAAAACAATTTATAGGAGAATTTATTTCAAGTCTTAATTCTCCTGAATACATTGCTAATCAATACGCAAAGTTATATTTCGAAGGTGTTAGTGTATTTGATATGTTAAACATTGTTGAAAATATTACGCTTGAAAGTGTTAATGAAACGTCTCAGTTATGCTTAGATTTAGATGAGATGGTGGATAGTCGTTTGGAGCTTAAAAACTAATGAGAGCATTAGTATTGGGTGGTTCAGGGTCAATTGGATCTGCAATTGTTGATCGATTATTAGAAGATGGTTATGAAGTAGATTTACAATTTTATTCAGCTGATAAAACGCAGTTGATTAACCGATATCAAAATAGACCTGTTAATTTAATACAATGTGATTTATTTGAGGATATCAACTTAGAAAATGTATTTGGTCATATTACACGTCTCGATTGTATGATTTATGCAACAGGAACAGCATTGTATGGCATGCTTCAAGATATGTCAGATGAACAAGTTGATAAGTCTTACCATATCCATGTAAGACAACTCATAAGACTGAGTCGTTATTTTGTTGATACTTTAAGACAAAGTGAAAATGGTAGAATAATAGTCATTTCATCCATTTGGGGTGAAACGGGTGCAAGTATGGAAACGATTTATTCTGCTATGAAAAGTGCTCAAATTGGCTTTGTAAAAGCTTTAAGTCAGGAACTGGCTCAAACAACAGTGACAGTAAATGCTATTACACCAGGATTTGTCTCAGGTAACATGAGTAAAAAGTGGTCAGAAGAAGAGTTGGAGGAGATTCTAGATGAACTCCCGCAACATCGCATGATAGAACCTTGCGAAGTAGCACACACTTGTGCATATTTATATAATCCGATGGCTAAAGGTGTTACAGGGACTATTCAAAAAGTGAATGGCGGATGGTATTTATAATCGCTTCAACTAATAGTATCAACTATAAAAACATGATTTCTCTAGTACATGATATTCAATTCGATGTTATAATGTGATTATTATTATATTTAATCAGTGAAATTGAACTTTGAGTCGTGTTTAAACAAGGGGTGGGTATTGGTGTCAGTGGCAGAGAGAAGAAAAGAATGGTATCTCGAATATGAGATTACTATGAACCGTGCCGGTTTGTTAGGTGATGTTTCAAGTTTATTAGGTATGTTAGGAATTAGTATTGTAACGATTAATGGTGTTGACCAAGGTAAGCGTGGCTTATTAATTAAAACCGATAAACTAGAAAAAGTAGAACGATTTGAACAAATAGTTAAAGAAATTAATGAAATTGATATTACTAAATTACGTATACCAGAATTACGAGATAGATTAGCTGTCCGACATGGTCGTTACATAGAGCAAGATGCAGATGATAAAAAAACATTTCGTTTTGAACGTGAAGACCTAGGATTATTAGTGGATTTCTTAGCAGAATTATTTAAAGAAGAAGGTCATAAATTAATAGGAATTCGTGGTATGCCTAGAGTCGGAAAGACTGAATCAATTGTTGCTGGTAGCGTCTGTGCACACAAACGTTGGTTATTTATTAGTTCAACCTTAATTAAACAAACAGTTAGAAGTTCGTTAATTAAAGGTGAATATGATTCGAATCATGTGTATATTATTGATGGTGCTGTTACAGCACGTGAATCTAATATGAAACATCAAGATTTAGTAAGAGAAATCATGACACTTCCTTCAGTCAAAGTAGTAGAACATCCTGATTTATTTGTAGAGGCATGTGATTATAGTATAGATGATTTTGATTACATCATAGAATTACGCGAAAATAAAAATCAAGAAATTCAATATGAAGAGATGAAAAGACAAACGGTTCAAACTAAAAGTAAAAATAATTTAGACTTTGGTGACCCGTTTGGTGGAGGATTCGGGTTCTTTGAATAGTATTTAAGGAGGCATCGTTTTGAATACAATAGGTGAAGTTTTAAAGAGTAGACGTGAAAGATTAGGTATGACTCTTAATGAATTAGAGCAACGTACACAACTTAAACGTCATACTTTAGAACAAATTGAAAATAATGAATTTAATCAATTACCTAACAGTAATTATACTGAAGGTTTTATTAGAAAATATGCCAGTGTTGTGAATATCGAGCCTAATCATTTAATTGAAGTTCATCAAGATGAAATACCGGACAATCGTATTCAATTAGATGATGCGATTCATTCATTCGCTAATAAAGAAGCACCTCCTTATAGAAGAAAGTCGAAAGAATCTTTACAAGTAGTAGTCATTATTGGATTAGTTATCTTGGTTACACTTATGTTGTGGATTATTGCAGTACTATTATTTTAGATAAAAAAGTATTAGAAATGAGGATTTTAAATGAATATACCAAATCAGATAACGGTATTTAGAGTTGTACTTATACCAGTATTTATCTTATTTGCATTAGTCAATTTTGGTTTTGGAAAAGTATCATTCCTAGGTGGATATGATATTAAAATAGAGCTTTTAATAAGTGGTTTGATCTTTATCATTGCATCATTAAGTGATTTCGCAGATGGCTATTTGGCTCGTAAATGGCAATTAGTTACAAACATGGGGAAATTTTTAGATCCATTAGCTGATAAGTTATTGGTTGCTAGTGCATTAATTGTGATGGTACAACTTGATTTAACCAATTCTATTGTTGCTATTATCATTATTGCTAGAGAATTTGCAGTAACTGGACTTAGATTATTACAAATTGAACAAGGTTTTGTAAGTGCAGCCGGTCAATTAGGTAAAATCAAAACAGCAGTTACTATGGTTGCCATTATTTGGATTTTATTAGGTGATCCTTTAGCAACTTGGATTGGATTCCCGATTGGACAGGTATTATTATATATCGGTGTTTTCTTTACTATTTTATCTGGTATTGAATACTTTTATAAAGGCAGAGATGTATTTAAACATTAATATTTTAGCGAGTTGAAATGACATTTTATTTCAACTCGTTTTTTATTTTGGACTTGAAGAATGATTTGAAGTGTCTAATAACTGAGTAATTCTCATTCTTAGATTTTAATTTTTTAAACGTTTATAATAGTGATATTACTTACATTCAAGTATTAAAAGGGGAGAAATATGTTATGAATATTTCAATAATTGCAGTAGGGTCAGAGTTACTATTAGGTCAAATAGCTAATACAAACGGTCAGTATTTATCCAAATTACTAAACGGAGTAGGTAAAAACGTTGTCGAACATACTGTTATTGGAGATAATCCTGAACGCTTAGAGTACATCATACGACAAGGACTAAAGCGATTTGACATGATTGTACTAACAGGTGGATTAGGTCCAACTAAAGACGATCTTACAAAGCATACAGTTGCCAAAGTATTAAATAAAGAATTAGTTATAGATCAACCATCTTTACAATATATAGATAGTTATTTTGCAGACCAGGGACAAGTTATGACGCCAAACAATAAACAACAAGCGCTTGTTATTGAGGGAGCTACTGTACTACCAAATAAGAATGGTATGGCTCCTGGTATGTTAGTGGAAATTGAAGATAAACAGGTAGTATTATTACCAGGACCGCCTAAAGAAATGCAACCAATGGCGAAAAATGAGTTGTTACCCTATATTTTAGATGATGATAACGTCATCTTCTCAGAACAACTTAAATTTGCGGGAATAGGTGAGTCCAAAGTTGAAACTATCTTAATGGATTTAATCGACCAACAAACTAATCCTACTATTGCGCCACTTGCAGGAACACATGAAGTATATATCAGATTAACTGCAAACGCTGAAACTGAAGAAGAATGTCAGAAACTAATCCAACCGATGAAAAACGAAATTTTGAGTCGAATTGGTAATTACTACTTTGGATCTGATGATATCAGTATAGAAGAATCAGTGATGGAATGTATGGACACTTCATTTGCAATATATGACGGCGTCACTAATGGTGCATTATATACACGATTGAAAAATGTAGATGATAGACAACTATTAAAAGGTGCATTACCACATTCTTCGCAATTTGTTGATAGCGAATTAAATATAAATGAACAATTATATGAGAGTGCTAAATACGTCCGAGATTTATTTAATGTAGAAATGGGTATGGCATTATTGCACGATGAAAATGAAGTTTATTTAGGAAAACTTGTCGGAGAAGAATTGGAAATTGAGTCATTTAAAATGTCTCAGAACAGAAATTTACTTAGAAGCAGAAGTCAAAATTATGCACTAATTAGATTATTAAAATGGTTAGAACAATCGAAATAAATCAATTACCGTTTAAATTAATAGCACGTTTGTTCGTTTTTGTATAATTAAATCTTGGAATAACGCGAACAAATATTCGCAAAATGCTTGTAATTTTATTTAAAAGCTTGTATAGTATGAATTAAGATATTAAACAGAAAACATTCTCAATTTAGGAGGTCTCGCTTTGGATAACGAACGTCAAAAAGCTCTCGATACAGTAATAAAAAATATGGAAAAATCATTTGGTAAAGGTGCAGTAATGAAATTAGGCGATAATAAAGGTCGCAGAGTTTCAAGTACATCAAGTGGTTCAGTTACATTAGATAACGCATTAGGTGTAGGTGGCTATCCTAAAGGAAGAATTATTGAAATATATGGACCAGAAAGTTCTGGTAAAACTACAGTTGCATTACATGCCATTGCAGAAACACAAAAAAATGGTGGCGTTGCTGCATTTATTGATGCTGAGCATGCTTTAGATCCTGTTTATGCTCAAGCATTAGGCGTAGATATTGATAACTTATACTTATCACAACCTGACCATGGGGAACAAGGTTTAGAGATTGCTGAAGCTTTTGTTCGTAGTGGTGCAGTGGATATCGTAGTAGTCGATTCAGTAGCTGCATTAACACCTAAAGCTGAAATTGAAGGTGAAATGGGAGATACACATGTTGGTTTACAAGCGAGATTAATGTCTCAAGCATTACGTAAACTCTCTGGTGCTATTTCTAAATCAAATACGACTGCTATCTTCATTAACCAAATTCGTGAAAAAGTAGGTGTAATGTTCGGTAATCCAGAAACAACACCAGGTGGAAGAGCATTGAAATTCTATAGTTCTGTTCGATTAGAAGTTCGTCGTGCCGAACAATTGAAGCAAGGACAAGAGATTGTTGGTAATAGAACTAAGATTAAAGTAGTTAAAAACAAAGTTGCACCACCATTTAGAGTTGCCGAAGTTGATATTATGTATGGTCAAGGTATCTCTAAAGAAGGCGAACTGATTGATCTTGGTGTTGAAAATGAAATCGTTGATAAATCTGGTGCTTGGTATTCTTATAATGGGGAAAGAATGGGACAAGGTAAAGAAAACGTTAAAACTTACCTTAAAGAAAATCCTCAAATTAAAGATGAAATTGATCAAAAACTACGTGAAAAGCTCGGTATTTTTGATGGTGACGTAGAAGAAAAAGAAGAAGACGCTCCGAAGTCATTATTTGATGAAGAGTAAAATAATTTAATGTATTGAAAGAGGTCAAGACAAAAGTATTTAGGATATGAGCAGAACTGATTGATGAACAAAATTGCTATTAAAATTTTGTTGAATCGTGTGAGTTTCTTGTTCAACAAGCAGTAATCATTAGTTTTCAATTAGAAAACTAACGAATACTGCAGATAAATCCTGCTATGGGGATGCTGTTTATCGGTTATCCAGAGTATAAAAACTTTATGTCTTCACCTCTTTTTTTATTTATATAGAAAACTAAAAGTTAAAAATTAAATCTTGTAATATAAGTATTTAATACATTTATGATACTGATAAGTTCAAATTGATATCTTGACACTTATAAGTGTAAAACCGTACAATTAGTATGTATGATTCTTATATAATTTCATATAATCATATTGATTTTGATATACAGAGCAAACCCTAGATAAAGGAGGTGTTTATGTGAATTTATTAGGCCTCCTACTCATTTTGCTGGGTATAATTCTAGGCGTTGTTGTAGGGTATGTTGTTGCCCGAAATTTATTGCATCAAAAACAAGTTCAGGCTAGACAAACTGCCGATGACATTGTTAATCAAGCACACAAAGAAGCAGACAACACTAAGAAAGAAAAATTGCTTGAAGCAAAAGAAGAAAACCAAACTTTAAGAGAACAAACTGAAAATGAACTACGTGAAAGACGTGGTGAATTACAAAAACAAGAAACCCGACTTCTTCAAAAAGAAGAGAACTTAGAGCGAAAATCTGATCTATTGGATAAAAAAGATGAGATTTTAGAGCAAAAAGAATCAAAAATTGAAGAAAGACAACAACAAGTAGATGCAAAAGAGAGTAGTGTTCAAACATTAATAATGAAGCATGAACAAGAATTAGAACGCATCTCCGGTCTCACTCAAGAAGAAGCTGTAAATGAGCAACTTCAACGAGTTGAAGAAGAACTGTCACAAGATATTGCAATACTTGTTAAGGAAAAAGAAAGAGAAGCTAAAGAAAAAGTAGATAAAACCGCAAAAGAATTGTTAGCTACTACAGTACAAAGATTAGCAGCAGATCATACAACTGAGTCAACCGTATCAGTTGTAAACTTGCCAAATGATGAAATGAAAGGTCGAATAATCGGACGTGAAGGAAGAAATATTCGAACACTTGAAACACTTACGGGAATCGATTTAATTATCGATGATACTCCAGAAGCTGTCATTTTATCTGGTTTTGATCCTATCAGAAGAGAAATCGCTAGAACAGCTTTAGTTAATCTAGTTTCAGATGGAAGAATCCATCCTGGACGCATTGAAGATATGGTCGAAAAAGCTAGAAAAGAAGTAGACGATATCATTAGAGATGCTGGTGAACAAGCAACATTCGAAATCAATGTTCATAACATGCATCCTGACTTAGTTAAAATACTTGGCCGTTTAAATTACCGTACAAGTTATGGACAAAATGTGCTTAAACATTCAATTGAGGTAGCACATTTATCAGGAATGTTAGCAGCCGAACTAGGTGAAGATGTTACTTTAGCGAAACGTGCTGGCTTACTTCATGATGTTGGTAAAGCAATAGATCATGAAGTCGAAGGTAGTCACGTAGAAATAGGTGTTGAATTAGCGAAAAAATATGGTGAAAATGAAACAATCATTAATGCTATTCATTCTCATCATGGTGATGTTGAACCAACATCTATTATCTCAATTTTAGTTGCAGCAGCTGATGCATTATCAGCAGCTCGTCCTGGCGCTCGTAAAGAAACATTAGAAAATTATATTCGTCGTTTAGAGCGTTTAGAAACACTTTCTGAAAGTTATGATGGTGTTGAAAAAGCATTCGCAATTCAAGCAGGAAGAGAAATCCGTGTGGTAGTATCTCCTGAAGAAATAGATGATTTAAAATCATATCGATTGGCTAGAGATATTAAAACTCAAATTGAGGATGAATTACAATATCCAGGTCATATCAAAGTGACAGTTGTTCGAGAGACTAGAGCAGTAGAATATGCTAAATAATTTCTTACCCCTGATCATCGCAAAGGTGATTGGGGGTTTTTATGTTAAAAAAAGTGATTATTGATTTTCATCAAATCAATAATCACTTTTTCATATTATGTTAGTATTAAAATTGTTTATTTTAATTGTAAATCTGTTTTTTTCAATTCTTGGATAATTTCAGCTGTGTCATAACAGTTAGTAGCGATGTTAGCGTATCTTTCAGCTAAGCGATATGCATTGATATATAATTTTAAGCTATCTTTTGCGATATCTTCCACATCTTCTGATTTAGATGGGTTAGCACTTACTACTAATTCTGCAAATTTTTCAGGATCGATATTAATAGACATTTATTATTTACAACTCCTAAACTTTTGATAAACATATACTAACATAATATATGTTGATAAAAAAGCAAAGACAGTTATTACTCAAATAAATAATTTTCAAAGAGTACTTTAAATAAAGTTATCTATCTATTAAACTTATTTGTATGAGAGGATGAACATGCCATGAGAATATTATTTATAGGAGATATCGTTGGTAAGATTGGAAGAAATGCGATTTCAACATATTTACCTAAGTTAAAACAAGAATATCGTCCTACCGTTTCCATTGTAAATGCAGAAAATGCAGCACACGGTAAAGGACTGACAGAAAAAATATATAAGCAATTACTTCGTGAAGGCGTTGATTTTATGACAATGGGTAATCATACATATGGTCAACGTGAAATTTATGAATTTATCGATGAAGCTAAAAGAATGGTCAGACCAGCTAACTTCCCGAGCGAAGCACCTGGCGTGGGTATGCGCATTATTCAAATTAATGATATTAAGTTAGCGATTATTAATCTACAAGGTAGAGCTTTTATGCAAGATATAGATGATCCATTTAAAAAGGCTGATGAACTTGTTAAAGAAGCACAAAATGTGACACCTTATATTTTTTTAGACTTTCATGCTGAAACGACATCAGAAAAAAATGCTATGGGGTGGTATTTAGATGGTCGAGTTAGTGCGGTAGTTGGTACACATACTCATATCCAAACTTCAGATAATCGTATCTTACCTAGTGGAACTGGATATATTACTGATGTTGGTATGACAGGATTTTACGATGGCATATTAGGTATTAATAGAGATGAAGTGATAGAACGATTTATTACAAGTTTACCTCAACGTCATGTAGTTCCTGACAATGGTCGAAGCGTGTTATCTGGTGTTATCATTGATATAGATAAGAATGGTAAAACGACTAACATTGAAAGAATACTGATTAATGACGATAATCCTATGAAATTATAGTGCAATGACATGTGACATAACAGTTACAATTAGTTATCGTCCATTAGTATGAATTTAAAAACACGCCACTGTTTACATAGTAATACAGTGGTTCTTTTTGTTATCATTTAATATGAATTAAAACCACAGGAGGCTTATGATATGAAATCACAAATATCATGGAAAGTGGGCGGACAACAAGGTGAAGGTATTGAATCAACTGGTGAAATCTTTGCGACTGCAATGAATAGAAAAGGTTATTTCCTATATGGTTATAGGCACTTTTCAAGCCGTATCAAAGGTGGGCACACAAACAATAAAATTCGAGTGTCTACATCTCCAGTACATGCAATAAGTGATGATTTAGATATTTTAATTGCATTTGACCAAGAGACTATTGAAGTTAATCATCATGAAATGCGCGAAGATAGCATCATTATTGCTGATTCAAAGGCGAAACCAGTTAAACCTGAAAATTGTCAGGCACAACTTATAGACTTACCGTTTACAAGTACTGCAAAAGAATTAGGCACTGCATTAATGAAAAATATGGTGGCAATCGGTGCTACATCAGCATTAATGCATTTAGATACATCTACATTTGAAGATTTAATTACTAATATGTTCACTAAAAAAGGTGACAAAGTTGTTGAAATGAATATTCAAGCATTAAATCAAGGCTATCAACTAATGAAAGAACAATTAGCCGATATCAATGGTGACTTTGAATTACAAGAAAGTAATGAAGCACCACATCTTTATATGATTGGGAATGATGCTATCGGATTAGGTGCTATTTCAGCAGGCTCTAGATTTATGGCTGCATATCCAATTACACCTGCGTCAGAAATTATGGAGTATATGATTGCTAATTTACCTAAAGTAGGCGGAACAGTAGTTCAAACTGAAGATGAAATCGCAGCTGCAACGATGTCTATTGGTGCAAATTATGCAGGGGTTAGAGGTTTTACAGCTAGTGCAGGTCCAGGATTGTCATTAATGATGGAATCGATAGGCTTATCAGGTATGACTGAAACGCCATTTGTTGTGATTAATACACAACGTGGTGGTCCATCAACTGGTTTACCAACAAAGCAAGAACAAGCTGACTTAATGCAAATGATTTATGGCACACATGGCGATATTCCTAAAATTGTTGTTGCACCTACTGATGCAGAAGATGCATTTTATTTAACGATGGAAGCATTTAACTTAGCAGAAGAATACCAATGTCCTGTAATTATCTTAAGTGATTTACAATTATCATTAGGTAAACAAACCGTTAAAAACCTAGATTATAATAAAATTCAAATTAAACGTGGTGAACTAATCCAATCTGATATAGAACGAGAAGAAGATGATAAATCATACTTCCGCAGATATGCATTAACAGGTAGTGGTATTTCACCTAGACCTATTCCAGGTACAAAAGGTGGTATTCATCATATAACTGGTGTTGAACATAACGAAGAAGGTAAGACAAGTGAAGCTGCTACAAATCGTCAACAACACATGGATAAACGTATGAGAAAAACGAAAAATCTTCTAATAGAAAAACCTGTAGAACTTACTGAAAATCATGAACAAGCAGATATTTTATATATTGGATTCATTTCTAGTAAAGGGGCAATTCAAGAAGGGGCAGAACGTTTAAACAATCAAAATGTTGCTGTTAATACATTACAAATTAGACAATTGCATCCTTTCCCTACAGAAACGATTCAAAATGCAATTGATAAAGCTCAAAAAGTAGTTATTGCAGAACATAACTATCAAGGACAATTAGCAAGTATAATTAAAATGAATGTTAATATTCAAGATAAATTGGTGAATCAAACGAAATATGATGGCACACCATTCTTACCACATGAAATTGAAGATAAAGGTTTAGAAGTTGCCAAAGAATTAAAGGAGTTGGTCTAATTGGCTACATTTAAAGATTTTAGAAATAATGTTAAGCCAAACTGGTGTCCTGGGTGTGGCGATTTCTCTGTTCAAGCGGCTATACAAAAAGCAGCAGCAAATGTAGGACTAGAACCTGAGGAAGTTGCACTCATTACAGGAATTGGTTGTTCAGGTAGATTATCTGGTTATATAAATGCATATGGGGTTCATGCGATACATGGTCGTGCATTACCACTTGCACAAGGCGTAAAAATGGCTAATAAAGATTTAACTGTTATCGCTTCTGGTGGAGATGGTGATGGATATGCTATTGGTATGGGTCATACAATTCACGCTTTACGTAGAAATATGAATATGACATATATTGTCATGGATAATCAAATTTACGGATTGACAAAAGGGCAAACATCACCTTCATCTGCTGTAGGCTTTGTGACTAAATCAACACCAAAAGGTAATATCGAGAAAAATGTAGCACCTCTAGAATTGGCATTATCATCAGGCGCAACATTTGTAGCACAAGGTTTTTCAAGTGATATCAAAGCACTAACGAAATTAATTGAAGACGCTATCAACCATGATGGCTTTTCATTTGTAAATGTGTTTTCACCATGTGTGACTTATAATAAAATTAATACTTATGACTGGTTTAAAGAAAACTTAATTAGTATTGACGATATTGAAAATTATGATCCAACTAATAAACAACTAGCCATTCAAACTGTGTTGGAACATGAATCACTAGTTAAAGGTATTGTTTACCAAGATACAGAAACACCTTCATATGAATCACAAATTGAAGAAATGGAAGGCGAAGCATTAGCTAAAAAAGATATTCACATTTCTGAAGAAACATTTAATGATTTAACAAAACAATTTGTATAACTTTAATGAATTAACCTGAGGCACAATAAAGATGGCTCAGGTTAATTTTATATGTGACTTAAATATTCAAATCATAAGAAATATTTATTTAACTACATATCCTTGATTTTATAAAAATATTTTTATTATTGAAACACTCCAATTTTTTAATTTGAAAAGGTGAATAAAAAAATTATAAAATTGTAAGTATTATAATGATTTTGTAAATTAGAATTAAAAATATAAAGATGGTGGAATAGAATAACAAGGATTAACTGAGGAGGTATAGGGATGGATAAATATAGTACGATGAATGAATTACAAAAATATACTAATGAAGATAAAGATTGGCATATCGAATCCATAGATAATCATCATGATGTTACTATTCTAGCTATTCATGGCGGTGGTATTGAACCTGCAACTAGTGAATTAGCATTAGTCACTGCACAAACTAATGATTATAACTTTTTTACGTTTAAAGGGGATAGAAGCAAAGGTAATAATGAATTACATGTGACTTCAATTCACTATGATAATGATACAGCATGTCAATTGACTCAAAAAAGTAAAAGAGCTATTTCAATACATGGATGTACTGGACATGAATCAGTCGCTTACATCGGTGGGAAAGATGAAGCGTTAATTGAACTTATCACATCAGAACTTGATAAAATTGGTGTGAATGTGGAGCATGCACCTTCTACAATGTCTGGTAAGCAAAAAGAGAATATTGTGAATCAAACTCGTATTAAGGGTGGCGTTCAACTTGAATTGACGAAATCTTTAAGAAAGCAATTTTTTAAAGATGGAAAAATTGGTCGTAAAAGTAGAGAAGATAAAAATAATTGGGATGATTTTTTATATGATTTTGCTAATGCACTTGCAACAGCACTTGATAAAGTAGAAAATGAGAGTTGAATATAAGTAATCATATAGAACGATATATTATATAAATTGAGGTGCATAAAATGATCGATACACTAATGAGTATTCAAATTATACCGAAAACACCAAAAAATGAGGATGTTATTCCATATGTTGATGAAGCAATTAAAATCATTGATCAATCTGGTTTACATTATCGCGTAGGGCCTCTCGAGACAACAGTCCAAGGAGACATGAATGAATGTTTAATTTTAATACAAAAATTAAATCAACGAATGGTTGAATTAGAGTGTCCAAGTATAATAAGTCAAGTTAAGTTTTATCATGTGCCAGAAGGTATAGAAATAGAAACATTAACTGGAAAATATGATGCAGGGTAAAATAATAATATCTAAAGCATATTCTAACAAATGATAAATTTTAAAATCATAGTGCATAAATGAGGCAGGACCAAAAGCTAGTCATTTTGATATAGATAGAAAAGAGATTTTCTTCGTCAATTTTTCGTATTGATAATCATGCTAGTGGCTTTGGTCTTAGCCTTTTTTGTATGATTGAATGATGACGCTTTTTGCACTTTTGTATTAAATTTAATATAATGTAGAAATGATATATGGGCATATAGAAAGGATTTTTAATAGTGAATGAAGAGCAGAGAAAAGCTGGTACGATAGATATTTTAGCAGAACGTAATCGTAAAGAAGAAAAAGATTATAGCAAATATTTTGAACATGTGTATCAACCACCTAATTTAAAAGAAGCTAAAAAGCGTGGGAAACAAGAAGTTGAATACAATAGAGACTTTCAAATAGATGAAAAATATCGTGGCATGGGTAAAGAACGTACATTTTTAATAAAAACATACGGGTGTCAAATGAATGCACATGATACTGAAGTTATGGCGGGGATTTTAGAAGCTTTAGGTTATAGTGCAACGACTGATATTAACACTGCTGATGTCATTTTAATCAATACATGTGCAATTCGTGAGAATGCAGAAAATAAAGTGTTTAGTGAAATCGGTAACTTGAAACATTTAAAAAAGGAAAGACCTGATTGTTTAATTGGGGTATGCGGGTGTATGTCTCAAGAAGAATCAGTTGTAAACAAAATATTAAAATCATACCAAAACGTTGATATGATTTTCGGTACACACAATATCCATCGTCTACCAGAAATATTAGAAGAAGCCTACTTATCAAAAGCAATGGTTGTTGAAGTATGGTCTAAAGAAGGAGATGTTATTGAAAATCTTCCTAAAGTACGTGATGGTCATATAAAAGCATGGGTAAATATTATGTATGGTTGCGATAAGTTCTGTACATATTGCATCGTGCCATTTACTAGAGGTAAAGAACGTAGTCGTAGACCAGAAGACATTATTGATGAAGTAAGAGAGTTGGCTAGAGAAGGTTATCAAGAAATTACATTATTAGGTCAAAATGTTAATTCTTATGGTAAAGATATTGAAGGACTAGACTATGGATTAGGCGATTTACTAGAAGATATTTCTAAAATTGATATTCCGAGAGTAAGATTTACAACTAGCCATCCATGGGACTTTACAGATCGTATGATTGAAGTAATTGCTAATGGAGGTAATATTGTTCCGCATATCCATTTACCAGTACAATCAGGTAATAACGCAGTATTAAAAATTATGGGAAGAAAATATACGAGAGAAAGTTATTTAGATTTAGTATCTCGCATAAAAGAAGCCATTCCTAATATTGCCTTAACGACGGATATTATTGTTGGTTATCCTAATGAAACTGAAGAACAATTTGAGGATACTTTAACTTTATATGATGAAGTAGGATTTGAGCATGCCTACACGTATTTATATTCTCAAAGAGATGGTACACCAGCTGCGAAAATGAAAGACAACGTACCTACAGAAGTTAAAAAAGAACGTCTACAACGCTTAAATAAAAAAGTCGGAGAGTACTCTCAAAAAGCTATGAGCCAATATGAAAATGAAATTGTCACAGTGTTATGTGAAGGCTCAAGTAAAAAAGATGATTCTGTTTTAGCGGGTTATACTTCAAAAAATAAATTAGTCAATTTTAAAGCACCAAAAGAAATGGTTGGCAAGCTAGTAGATGTTAAGATTGATGAAGCTAAACAATATTCTTTAAATGGTACCTTTATAGGAGAACATCAAAGAGAATTGGTGATGCAATAATAATGTATAACAAAACACAAATACTTTCTAATGCAGATCAATTAGCGCAGAAGATTAAAAACTTAGAAATGATCAAAGAATATCAATCAATTGAATCACAAATTCATAATAATAAAGCGATTGAAAATAAAATGAATCAATTAAAAAAGCAACAGAAGCAATCAGTTAACTTACAAAATTATGGTAAGGAAACGGCATTTCACCAGTCAGAGAATCAAATACATCAGTTAGAAAATGAAATCAATGAATTGCCGATTGTTGAAGAATTCCGTGCATCACAGTACGAAGCTAATGATTTATTACAAATGATGATTAATACAATGGAAAATCGCTTAAATGAGCATAATGAGAACTACCACGATAAATAAATTGGATAAGGAGACAATGCATTGAATATTAGAAAATTAACCATAACAGCGCTATTAATAGCGATTAATGTCATCTTAAGCAGTATCATTGTCATCCCACTTGGTCCAATCAAAGCAGCACCTATGCAACACTTAGTTAATGTACTTTGTGCAGTTTTTGTAGGGCCTTGGTATGGATTAGCTCAGGCTTTAATATCATCCATTTTACGCGTAACATTTGGTACAGGAAGTGTATTTGCATTTCCAGGCAGTATGATCGGTGTGTTATTAGCTAGTTTATTTTACATGTATCGTAAACATATTTTTATGGCTGCAGTAGGTGAGGTTTTAGGCACGGGTATTATAGGCAGTTTGATCTGTATTCCATTAGCATGGATACTTAACTTACAAAACTTCTTTGTAAAACCGCTTATGACTGCTTTCATTGTATCTAGTATTATCGGTGCAGCTATTAGTTATGTGTTATTAATAATATTAAAAAGACGAGGCCTCTTAGATCGTTTTCAAAAATAATGATTGAGTACGTATAGTCCAATGTGTAACTGTAATGATTTAGTACATGGGATTATGCGTATTTTTTATGCTTCATTTTAGATAATGGGCTAGATGTGATTGTATATGTTAAAATAGATGAGTTAAATAATACGTAAAAAATTACATAAATTTATTGAACCATATTAATAAAAAGACTATAAAATAAGGGTTGTGAAGAACTTTATGTCAAATGTGACACCAATGATGCAACAATATTTAAAAATCAAATCAGAATATGATGACTGCTTGTTATTCTTTAGACTTGGAGACTTTTATGAAATGTTCTTCGATGATGCTAAAGAAGCATCAAGAGTATTAGAGATTACGCTAACAAAAAGAGATGCCAAAAAAGATAATCCTATACCTATGTGTGGCGTTCCATATCACTCAGCAGATAGTTATATAGAGACGCTAATTAATAACGGGTATAAAGTAGCGATTTGCGAACAGATGGAAGACCCAAAACAAACTAAAGGTATGGTTAAAAGAGAAGTTGTTCGAATCGTAACGCCAGGGACAGTTATGGATCAAGGTGGCGTGGATGAAAAGCAAAATAACTATATCTTGAGTTTTATACAATCTCCTCATGAATATGCATTAAGTTATTGTGATATTTCAACAGGTGAATTGAAAACTACACATTTTGAAGATGAAGCTACATTATTAAATGAAATCACAACTATCAATCCCAATGAAATAGTTATTTGTGAGCCTTTATCTGAGAATATGCAACGACAAATTAATATGATTACCGAAACCATAACAGTTCGAGATGAGATTGCAAATCAATATTTTGAAGTGAATAACATTGAACATCAGCACATGCAACAATCAACGCAATTATTGTTAGATTATATACAACATACACAAAAAAGAGATTTATCACACTTAGAAGATGTCCAACAATATGCTGCTATTGATTTTATGAAGATGGATTTCTATGCTAAAAGAAATTTAGAATTAACAGAAAGCATTAGATTGAAATCTAAAAAAGGGACACTTCTATGGTTGATGGATGAAACCAAGACGCCAATGGGTGCAAGACGACTGAAACAATGGATAGACCGTCCGTTAATATATAAACAACAAATCGAAGAACGATTAAATATCGTTGATGAGTTTATCAATCATTTTATTGAACGAGATACATTGAGAAACTATTTGAATCAAGTATATGACATAGAAAGATTAGTAGGTCGTGTAAGTTACGGAAATGTAAATGCACGCGATTTAATTCAACTTAAACATTCAATTAGTGAAATACCTAATATAAAGCAATTATTAAGTCAATTAGATAGCGATACGATTACGCAATTTGATGCACTCGAACCGCTTGATGACTTACTCGAAGTATTAGAGAATAGTTTGGTTGAAGAACCACCTATTTCAGTCAAAGATGGTGGCCTATTTAAATCAGGATTTAATCACCAATTAGATGAATATTTAGAAGCTTCACGTAATGGTAAATCTTGGCTTGCTGAATTACAAGCCAAAGAAAGAGAACGTACAGGCATTAAATCATTAAAAATAAGTTTTAATAAAGTATTTGGCTACTTTATCGAAATTACTCGTGCCAACCTACAAGGCTTTGATCCATCACAGTTTGGATATAATCGTAAACAAACATTATCTAATGCTGAGCGCTTTATAACAGATGAGTTAAAAGAAAAAGAAGATATTATTTTAGGTGCCGAAGACAAAGCAATAGAGTTAGAATATCAATTATTTGTCAAATTAAGAGAACATATTAAAGAATATACCGAGAGACTTCAAAAACAAGCTAAAATCATATCGGAACTGGATTGTTTACAAAGTTTCGCAGAAATAGCTCAAAAATATAATTATGTTCGACCACATTTTAGTGATGATAAAACATTAAAATTAAAAAATTCTAGACATCCAGTTGTTGAACGTGTCATGGATTATAATGATTACGTACCTAATGATTGTGCTTTAGATAATGACACATTTATTTATCTGATAACGGGCCCTAATATGTCTGGTAAATCGACTTATATGAGACAAATTGCAATTATTAGTATAATGGCTCAAATGGGTGCGTATGTACCTTGCGAATCTGCGACATTACCAATATTTGATCAGATTTTCACTCGTATTGGCGCTGCAGATGATTTAGTTTCAGGTAAAAGTACATTTATGGTAGAAATGTTAGAAGCTCAAAAAGCATTAACCTATGCTACTGAGGATAGTTTGATTATTTTCGATGAGATAGGAAGAGGAACGTCAACGTATGATGGTTTAGCGTTAGCACAAGCGATGATAGAGTATGTCGCACAAACCTCACATGCTAAAACGCTATTCTCAACACACTATCATGAACTGACGACATTAGATCAGCTATTACCATGTTTAAAAAATGTGCACGTAGCCGCCAATGAATATAAAGGAGAGCTCATCTTCTTACACAAAGTTAAAGATGGTGCGGTTGATGATAGTTATGGTATTCAAGTAGCGAAACTTGCTGATTTACCTGATGAAGTCATTCAAAGAGCACAAGTTATTTTGAATGATTTTGAACAAAAATCTGATAGTCCTGAACCTCAGATCGTTCAAACTGAATCATATCAAGCTGATGAAACTAAGGCACCTAATAAAAAGGCAAATCATGACAAGTGTGATGAGAAAGAAGCATCATTTGAACAAGCCGCATTTAACTTATTTGAATCGGAAACACAACAAAGCGAAATTGAAGCGCACATCAAATCATTAAACTTATCAAACATGACTCCAATCGAAGCATTGATAAAATTAAACGAATTACAAAATCAATTAAAATAGAGGTGTTGTAAATGGGAAAAATTAAAGAACTACAAACCTCCTTAGCTAATAAAATTGCAGCTGGCGAAGTAGTCGAAAGACCTAGTTCGGTTGTTAAAGAATTACTGGAAAATGCCATCGATGCCCAATCTACGGAAATAAATATTGAAGTAGAACAATCTGGTGTTGCATCAATACGTGTAGTAGACAACGGTACTGGAATAGAAGCTGATGATTTAAGTTTGGTATTTCATCGACATGCGACAAGTAAATTAGATGCAGATGATGATCTATTTCATATTAGAACATTAGGATTTCGCGGCGAAGCCTTAGCCAGTATCTCTTCAGTATCGAAAGTAACGTTACGTACATGTACAGATAATGAAAGTGGACATGAAATATATGCTGAGAATGGTGAAATTATTAACCAAAAACCAGCTAAAGCGAAAAAAGGCACGGATATCCTAGTAGAATCATTATTTTACAATACGCCGGCTAGATTAAAATATATTAAAAGTCTCTATACAGAGCTAGGAAAAATCACTGATATAGTTAACCGTATGGCAATGAGTCATCCTGATATAAGAATATCTCTTGTTTCTGATGGCAAGACACTACTCAAAACGAATGGTTCTGGGAAAACAAATGAAGTAATGGCAGAAATATATGGCATGAAAGTGGCAAAAGATCTCGTACATATCACAGGTGATACAAGTGATTACCATCTAGAAGGATATGTAGCTAGACCTGAACATTCAAGAAGTAACAAACATTATATTTCTATATTTATTAATGGTAGATATATTAAAAATTTCGTTTTGAATAAAGCCATTGTAGAAGGTTACCATACGTTACTAACTATTGGTCGATATCCTATTTGTTATATCAATATACAAATGGATCCTATATTAGTAGATGTCAATGTACATCCTACTAAACTTGAAGTGAGATTATCTAAAGAAGAACAACTATATGATTTGATAGTAGAAAAAATACGAGAAGCATTTAAAGATAAAATCCTTATTCCTAAAAATGATTTAGATACTCATCCAAAGAAAAATAAAGTGCTCAATAGCTTTGAACAACAAAAGTTAGACTTTGAACGTAAACAAAATGAAGTCCAAAATCGTCCACAATCATTTGAAGATGAGAGACAAGAAGATTTAAGTGCAACCACATTAGATAAAGTTGAGAATCAAAATATTTCACAAGTGAATGAAGACAATGAAAGTACATTGTTTAATGACTCTCAATATATTAACCGTAATCATGATGATTATTACTTCAATAATCAAAAAGATATTTTAAATGAATTAGATAATCAAAATGAGACACTAAAACAAGAAGAAAATCAAAATGAAAATGACATTAAAGGTACAGTAAGTGCTTCAACACGTCGACGTGTACCATATATGGAAGTTGTCGGACAAGTTCATGGCACATATATCATTGCTCAAAACGAAAATGGCATGTTTATGATTGATCAGCATGCTGCTCAAGAACGTATTAAATACGAGTATTTTAGAGAAAAGATTGGGGAAGTAACAAATGAAGTTCAAAACTTGTTAATTCCAATGACATTTCATTTCTCAAAAGATGAACAGTTCATTATAGATCAGTATCAAGAAGAATTAGACAGAGTAGGCGTACACCTTGAACATTTCGGTGGACATGATTATATTGTTAATAGTTATCCAGTTTGGTTTCCAAAAGCAGAAGCGGAAGAGATCATCAAAGATATGATAGAACTCGTATTAGAAAATAAAAAAATTGATGTGAAAAAAATGCGTGAAGATGCAGCAATAATGATGTCTTGTAAAAAGTCGATTAAAGCTAATCATTATCTTAAAAATAATGAGATGGCAGATTTAATTGATCAATTGCGTGAAATGGAAGATCCATTTACATGCCCGCACGGAAGACCCATTATCATTAACTTTTCGAATTACGAATTAGAAAAATTATTTAAACGTGTAATGTAGAGAGGAGCAATCATTTGAAAGAAAATATACTCCCGGCAATTAGAAATATGAAAGATTTAGATAAGCTCATTAAAACCGAATATAAATCATGTGTACTGTTGGATATGCATATCGGTCATCTTAAAAGTATATTAGATCTTTTGAAAAATAAAGGTATTGAATGTTATATCCATATTGATTTAATTAAAGGGTTAAGTCATGACGAATATTCTTGTGAATATATTATTCAACAATATAAACCTAAAGGCATCGTTTCAACAAAGACTAAAGTGATTAAAAAAGCAAAGTCGCTAAATACGCTAACTATCTTTAGAGTGTTTATTATAGATAGTCAGGCTTTAAGTCGGAGTATTGAATTAATCCAAAAGGTACAACCAGATTTCGTTGAAGTGCTACCGGGTATTGCACACAAAGCAGTAAGATGTATTCAAGAAGAGACTGATACATCTGTGATTGCAGGTGGATTGATTAGTGAAGTATCTGAAGTAGAAGAGGCCATTAATAATGGTGCAGAATATATTACAACAAGCAATCAAAAATTATGGTAACAATAGAATAATATCTCTATGAATAAGTGTAGGAATCAGTCGAACTGTTGAGTCGCTGATTCCTTTTTATATATCAAAAATGAGTTGAGTAATGAGGATTGAAATGAAATAAATTTGACAAATTTATAACAAAAATATTGACAACGCTTACAACATAACTGTAATATATAACCAAGTTATTAAAAGTTAATATTAGAATAGAGAAGGGGAGATTTCTGCAGCTTTATAACGTTGTAGGGGTCTCCCTATCTATTTTGGGAGGAATAGTTATATGAATGCTTATTTAGCAGAGTTTTTAGGTACGGCCATCCTTATACTTTTCGGTGGCGGCGTTTGTGCTAACGTTAATTTAAAACGTAGTGCTGGTAATAACGCTGACTGGATTGTTATCGCTACAGGATGGGGTCTAGCCGTTGCAATGGGTGCATTTGCAGTTGGTAAATTTTCAGGTGCACATTTAAATCCAGCAGTTTCAATTGCATTAGCCATGGATGGTGGATTTAGTTGGGCGCAAGTTCCAGGATATATCGTTTGCCAAATGCTTGGAGGTATCGTTGGTGGTGCCTTAGTATGGTTAATGTATTTACCACATTGGAAAGCAACAGAAGATCAAGCTACAAAATTAGGCGTGTTCTCAACAGCCCCTGCAATTAAAAATTATTTCGCAAACTTTTTAAGTGAGATTATTGGTACAACAGCTTTAACTTTAGGTATTTTATTCATCGGTGTAAATAAAATTGCTGATGGTTTAAATCCATTAATTGTCGGTGCTTTAATTATTGCAATCGGGTTAAGTTTAGGTGGTACAACAGGTTATGCAATTAACCCTGCCCGTGACTTAGGTCCTCGTATCGCGCATGCCATTTTACCAATTGCTGGTAAAGGCGGTTCAAACTGGTCATATGCGATTGTACCTGTACTAGGTCCTATTGCTGGAGGTATGCTAGGCGCAGTCATTTATGAAGTATTTTATAAACAAACATTTAATGTAAGTTGTGTAGTTGGTATTATTTTAGTTATCATTACATTAGTATTAGGTGTGATTTTAAATAGAACTTCTAAAAGTAATGATATTGAGTCAATCTATTAATCAACATAAGAAAATATCACAATTTTAGTGTTTGTTATTAAAAAATTGCATATAAATTAACATGATGTGTTGATATATGATATAAGTAATTATCATTAAAATACTTTAAATAATATTGAAGACATCAAAAGGAGTCAAATACCTATGGAAAAATACATTTTATCAATAGACCAAGGAACAACAAGTTCAAGAGCTATTCTATTCAATAAAGATGGCGAAATTAAAGGTGTAGCACAAAGAGAATTTAAACAACATTTCCCACAATCAGGATGGGTAGAGCATGATGCGAATGAAATTTGGACGTCAGTACTATCTGTGATGGCAGAGGTCATGAACGAACATAACATTAGAGCAGAACAAATCGAAGGTATTGGTATTACAAACCAACGTGAGACAACAGTTGTTTGGGATAAAAATACTGGTCGACCAATTTACCATGCAATTGTATGGCAATCTCGTCAAACGCAAAGTATTTGCCAAGAATTGAAAGACCAAGGTCATGAAGCATTGTTCCGTGACAAAACTGGTTTATTATTAGACCCATATTTTGCAGGAACAAAAGTCAAATGGATTTTAGATAATGTTGAAGGTGCACGTGAAAAAGCAGATAATGGCGATTTACTATTTGGTACAATTGATTCTTGGTTAGTATGGAAATTATCTGGTAAAGAAGCACATATCACAGACTATACAAACGCAAGTCGTACATTAATGTTCAATATCCATGACTTAAAATGGGATAAAGAATTATTAGATATTTTAGAAGTACCTGAAAGTATGCTACCTGAAGTGAAGCCATCAAGTGAAGTTTATGCACATACAGTTGATTATCATTTCTTTGGTCAAAATGTACCAATCGCAGGTATCGCTGGTGACCAACAAGCTGCCTTATTTGGTCAAGCATGTTTCGACAAAGGTGACGTGAAAAATACTTACGGTACTGGTGGATTCATGTTAATGAACACTGGTGAAGAAGCAGTTAAATCTGACAGCGGATTATTAACAACTATCGCATATGGTATTGATGGTAAAGTAAACTATGCTTTAGAAGGTTCTATCTTTGTTTCAGGTTCAGCTATTCAGTGGTTACGTGATGGATTAAGAATGATTAATTCAGCACCACAAACTGAAAACTATGCGACTAGAGTAGACTCAACTGAAGGTGTATACGTTGTACCAGCATTTGTTGGATTAGGAACACCTTACTGGGATTCTGAAGCTAGAGGCGCAATCTTTGGATTAACTCGTGGTACTGAAAAAGAACACTTCATTCGTGCAACATTAGAGTCACTATGCTATCAAACTCGCGATGTAATGGAAGCAATGTCAAAAGATTCAGGTATCGAAGTTCAAAACTTACGAGTTGATGGTGGCGCAGTTAAAAATAACTTTATCATGCAATTCCAAGCAGATATTGTTAATACACCTGTAGAAAGACCTGAAATTCAAGAAACAACTGCACTTGGTGCTGCATACTTAGCAGGTTTAGCAGTTGGATTCTGGGAAAGTAAAGATGACATTGCTAACAGATGGAAACTTGAAGAAGAATTCGAACCAAAAATGGAAGAAGAACAACGCACTAAGCTTTATAAAGGTTGGAAAAAAGCTGTAGAAGCTACACAAGTATTTAAATTAGAAGATTAGTCTTTAGCAAATCAATAAATTGTAAGCTCGAGATAGACTAGATTTTCTTATTTATGTTATACTTGAAACAAGTTAATAAGGAAATCGAGAAATGAGAGATTTATTCGTACAATTAAATGGTAATTGTGGGATAAGTCTCTCTTTTTTTATACTAAATAGGAGGCGTTGAATTATGGGTTTATCAACACTAAAAAGGGATCACATTAA
The DNA here is from genome assembly GCF_045984185.1 of Staphylococcus sp. KUGN1. Taxonomy (NCBI): domain Bacteria; kingdom Bacillati; phylum Bacillota; class Bacilli; order Caryophanales; family Staphylococcaceae; genus Staphylococcus; species Staphylococcus sp. KUGN1. The sequence goes on from NZ_JBJQIL010000001.1 coordinate 728,405, forward strand.
GAGAAATTTAAAGAATGAAGAGTATGACGTTGTTATTATTGGTGGCGGAATTACAGGTGCAGGTATTGCATTAGATGCTAGTAACCGTGGCATGAAAGTTGCTTTAGTAGAAATGCAAGACTTCGCACAAGGAACAAGTTCACGTTCTACAAAATTAGTACATGGTGGTTTACGTTATTTAAAACAACTACAAGTAGGCGTTGTAGCTGAAACTGGTAAAGAACGTGCGATTGTATATGAAAATGGTCCACATGTAACAACACCAGAATGGATGTTATTACCTATGCATAAAGGTGGTACATTTGGTAAATTTACAACGGCCATTGGTTTAACAATGTATGATCGTTTAGCAGGTGTTAAAAAATCTGAACGTAAAAAAATGCTTTCTAAACAAGATACAATTAATAAAGAACCTTTAGTGAAACAAGATGGACTAAAAGGTGGCGGTTATTATGTTGAATACCGTACAGATGATGCAAGATTAACTATTGAAGTGATGAAAAAAGCAGCTGAAAAAGGTGCTGAAATCATTAACTATACAAAATCAGAACACTTTACTTATGATTCAAATAAAAAAGTAAACGGTATTGAAGTTGTAGATATGATTGACAATGAAACATATCCTATCAAAGCTAAGAAAGTAATCAATGCATCAGGACCTTGGGTAGATGAAGTAAGAAGCGGTGACTATGCACGTAATAACAAACAATTACGTTTAACAAAAGGTGTTCACGTTGTAATCGATCAATCTAAATTCCCATTACAACAAGCAGTTTACTTTGATACAGAAAAAGATGGTCGAATGATTTTTGCGATTCCTAGAGAAGGTAAAGCATATGTAGGTACAACTGATACATTCTATGATAATGAAAAAGCAACACCATTAACAACGCAAGAAGATAGAGATTATTTAATTGATGCGATTAATTACATGTTCCCAACAGTTGATGTAAAAGATGAAGACATCGAATCTACATGGGCTGGTGTACGTCCGTTAATTTTAGAAGAAGGAAAAGACCCTTCAGAAATCTCTCGTAAAGACGAAGTATGGGAAGGCGAATCAGGCTTATTAACAATCGCGGGTGGTAAATTAACAGGATACCGTCATATGGCATTAGAAATTGTTGATTTATTAGCTAAACGTCTTAAAAAAGAATATGGTTTAACATTCAAACCATGTGCGACTAAAGAATTGAAAATTTCTGGTGGTGACGTTGGTGGTAGTAAAAACTTTGACCACTTTGTTAAACAAAAAGTAGACGCTGCTAAAGGTTTTGGTATTGATGAAGATGTAGCATACCGTTTAGCAAGTAAATACGGTTCAAATGTTGATGATTTATTCAACATTGCTCAAACTGCGCAATATCATACTAGTCAATTACCATTAGAAATTTATGTAGAATTAATCTATGGTATCCAACAAGAAATGGTATTTAAACCAACTGACTTCCTTGTACGTAGATCAGGTAAATTATACTTTAATATTGATGATGTACTACAATATAAAGATGCAGTTATCGATGTATTAGCAGATATGCTTCAATATAGTGAAGGTCAAAAACAAGCCTATACTGATGAAGTAAATAAAGCGATTGATGAAGCACAATCTGGTAATAACCAACCAGCAGTTAAAGAATAATTTAAATCAATTTCAAACTACTAGCATTGAGTTTTATCTCAATGTTAGTAGTTTTTTTATATGAAATGTTATATTTGTCATACATGCTTATAAGACAAAAAATACATCTGAATGTGAATTGTTAACTAAATATGCATACAATTTGATTCCGATGTTATCAAAAGGTATATTGAATATAATATGTATGTTTATATTAATAAACATGATGAATGAAGATAAGAAGTTTTGGGGGGTATATGCGTGAGTCAAAGTCAATTCAACATTACAGTCAAAGATGGAACAATGATTGAAGTGAAAATAGATAAAGCTAATAATGAAACGATTGGTATTGTCCATCTTTTTCATGGTATGGCTGAACATATGGATCGATATGATGAGTTAGTTAAAGCATTAAATTTACAAGGGTATGATGTACTTAGACATAATCATAGAGGTCACGGTAAAAATATAGATGAAAATGAAAGAGGCCACTTCAATGATATGACACAGGTTGTTGACGATGCATACGAAATAGTAGAAACCATTTATGATAGCCATTTTGAACTACCTTATATTGTGTTAGGTCATTCAATGGGGTCAATCATTGCAAGACTATTTGTAAAACAATACCCTCAATTTGCAAATGGTCTTATATTAACTGGTACAGGTATGTTTCCTAAATGGAAAGGTATCCCAACCATGGTTCTATTGAAATTAATCACAATGATTTTAGGTAAAAGACGTCGAGTTAAATGGGTTAACCGATTAATGAATAAATCCTTTACTAAAAAGATTGATCAACCTCAAACAGAAAGTGACTGGCTATCTACCAAAAGAGAAGAAGTGAACAAATTTATCGATGATGAATATTGTGGATTCAGAGTATCTAACCAACTGATTTATCAAACAGTTAAATATATGATGGACACTGCCAATGTTAAATCATTAAAGCAGATGAATCACAATCTACCTATACTATTAATTTCAGGCAAAGATGATCCCTTTGGAGAATATGGTAAAGGTGTTAAAAAACTAGGTAAGATTTATAAAAAAGCAGGAATCAAACACATAACTGTGCAATTATATAAAAATAAACGCCATGAAATATTATTTGAAGATGATTATTTAACAACTTGGCAACATATGTTTGAATGGATTAAAAAGCAAATATTAAAGAAAAATAAAGTGAGTGAATAAGATGAGTAATACAGATAAGCCATTTCTAATTGTAATTGTAGGACCAACGGCGTCTGGAAAAACAGAATTAAGCATAGAATTAGCAAAACGATGTAATGGAGAAATTATTAGTGGCGACTCTATGCAAGTATATAAACAAATGAATATTGGTACTGCTAAAGTTACAAAAGAAGAAATGGACGGTATTACCCATCATATGATTGATATATTGAATCCTGATGACACATTTTCTGCTTATGATTTCAAACAACGAGCAGAAAAGTGTATCAATGATATTAGAGATAGAGGTAAGACACCTATTGTTGCTGGTGGAACTGGATTATATATTCAATCTTTACTTTATAATTATCAATTTGAAGATGAAACCGTTTCAGAAGAAAAAATGAAAGAGGTTAAATCTAAATTAAATGAATTAGCAAAATTAAATAATAATGAATTACATGAATATCTTAATTCATTTGATCCTGAATCAGCCGACAATATACACCCTAATAACAGAAAAAGAGTATTGAGAGCGATAGAATATTATTTAAAAACAAAAAAACTTTTAAGTTATCGCAAGAAAGTTCAACAATTCACTGAAAATTATGATACATTATTAGTAGGGATTGAAATGTCGCGTGAAACATTATATGAAAAAATAAATAAACGTGTTGATATTATGTTGAGCCACGGATTATTTAATGAAGTGCAACACTTAGTTGAACAAGGCTATGAGTCAAGTCAAAGTATGCAAGCAATTGGGTATAAGGAATTAATACCTGTTGTGAAAGGGAATATGGATTTACAGTCAGCTATTGATAAGTTAAAACAGAATTCGCGAAAGTATGCGAAACGTCAATTGACTTGGTTTAAGAATAAAATGAACGTTCACTGGTTAGATAGAGAAAATATGTCACTTCAAATGATGTTAGATGAGATTACACCCCAAATAAATAAAAGGAGTACTGAACATGATTGCAAATGAAAACATCCAAGATCAAGCACTAGAGAACTTTAAATCAGAAAAAACAGAAGTCACTGTGTTCTTTCTAAATGGTTTCCAAATGAAAGGAACAATTGAAGATTTCGACAGCCAAGTGATTCGTTTAGTTTCACAAGGAAAACAACATCTGATTTACAAACATGCGATCAGCACTTTCATGATTGATGATGAAAACGAATCAGCATCAGAAACATCTGAAGAATAAGACATAATTGAAGTGCAGTAAAGCACAAATCATAAATGAACGTAGTAATAGTTACATAGAAGAGAAATAATGGATTTATTGGTTCTAATTAGTGCTTTATCGTATTAAAGATTGTAATTCAAAAAAGCTTCATTTAAAGTAAGCATTCGCGTATATCAATTCGCTATTGCAGATCACTTTAAATGAAGCTTTTTAATATTAAAAAATGAGAAGTTTATGTTTGATATTTTAAAGAAGTTTTTCAATTTCATTTTCTAATTGTGCCGGTTTCTTCTGAGGAGAAAAACGTTTAACTACATTACCGTCACGATCAATTAAAAACTTAGTGAAGTTCCACTTAATTTTTTCATTAAACATCCCTTGTTGTGCATCAGTAAGGAAGCGGAATAACGGATGTTGATGTTCTCCTTTAACATCAATTTTTTGATGGATAGGGAATGTTACACCGTAATTTAATTTACAGTTTTGAGCAGCTTCTTCACCCGATCCAGGTTCTTGACCACCAAATTGATTACAAGGGAAGCCTAAAATAATAAATTTTTGATCTTTATATTTTTCATAAAGCTTTTGTAACCCTTCAAATTGTGGTGTGAAACCACATTCACTTGCAGTATTTACGATTAACATCACATAATCTTTATAATCTTCTAACTTATATGTTTCTCCTGTATTCTTTTCTACAACGAAGTCATATATATTTTCCATAAGATCACCCTTTCGAATTAATTACAATTTAACATAATATTGACGAATAGTCTTTATATTGGCACTATGATAAAATATTTAAGAACTAAATTAAAAGGGAGATGTATATCATGGCACAGCTATCAACACATGATACAAAGAAAAAATTAGAAACGGCTGTACTAATCGGTGTACATGCTCAAAACGATAATGAATTTAATTTTGAATCGACAATGGAAGAATTAGAAGCGCTATCAGAAACATGCCAATTAAATGTTAAAGGTCAAATCACTCAAAACCGTGAACAAGTTGATCACAAATACTATGTTGGTAAAGGTAAAATTGAAGAAATTCAAGCTTTTATAGAATGCCATGATATAGATGTCGTTGTGACTAATGATGAATTAACGACAGCTCAATCTAAAACATTAAATGGCAATTTGGGCATAAAAATTATCGATAGAACACAGTTAATCCTTGAAATTTTTGCTTTAAGAGCAAAAAGTAGAGAAGGTAAGCTACAAGTAGAATTAGCACAATTAGACTATTTATTACCACGATTACAAGGACATGGTCGTAGTTTATCAAGACTTGGTGGTGGCATTGGTACACGTGGTCCAGGTGAGACGAAGCTTGAAATGGATCGTCGACATATCCGTACAAGAATGAATGAAATCAAGCATCAATTACAAACAGTTGTTGAGCATAGAGATAGATACCGAAGTAAACGAGAACAGAATCAAGTCTTTCAAATAGCATTAGTAGGATACACTAATGCTGGTAAATCATCATGGTTTAATGTGTTAGCTAATGAAACAACATATGAACAGAATCAATTGTTTGCAACATTAGATCCTAAAACACGCCAAATACAAATCAATGAAGGATTTAATTTAATCATTTCAGATACAGTTGGATTTATTCAAAAATTACCTACAACGCTAGTAGCTGCATTTAAATCAACTTTAGAAGAAGCTAAAGGAGCAGATTTACTCTTACATGTGGTTGACGCAAGTCACCCAGAGTATCGCTCTCAATATGATACTGTCAATCAACTTATTAAGCAGCTAGATATGGATCAAATTCCTCAATCAGTGATTTTTAATAAAAAGGATCAATGTCCAAGTAATATGGACCTACCAGTTTCTGAACAACCTTATGTATTTGTTTCAAGTAGAGATGAATCAGATAAGGATAAATTGAAAAATTTATTAATCAATCAAATTAAGCGTAGTTTAACGTATTACGAAGAGACAGTACCGAGTTCGGATGCAGACCGACTCTATTTCTTAAAACAACATACACTCGTCAGTGAACTCAATTTCAATGAAAAAGACGAGTCTTATGAAATTAAAGGATATAAAAAAATATAAAAAGGAAGTTAGCAAGATGACAGATATGAGAAGTCTTATTGAAGATGTAGAATCTACATTGACACCGTACTTTAAAGATATTGAACGCATTGCTTTGATTAATCAAGAAAAGGTATTAGATGCGTTTCATGCAGTTAAAGCTACAGAAAGTGATTTATTAGGAACAACTGGCTATGGATATGATGATTTTGGACGTGATCATTTAGAAGAAATTTATGCAAGAACATTTAAAGCAGAAGATGCCATTGTAAGACCTCAAATTATTTCTGGAACACATGCCATTACCTTGGCTTTACAAAGTAATTTGAAATACGGTGATGAATTATTGTATATCACGGGTAGTCCATACGATACATTATTAGAAGTTATCGGAGTAAACGGCAATGGCATTGAGAGTTTAAAGGAACATGGTGTTTCATATAATGAAGTAGCATTAGCAGAGGGTAAAATTGATATACCTAACGTTCTAAATGCAATTAATGATCGAACTAAAGTCGTTGCTATCCAACGTTCCAAAGGTTATGATCAACGACCTTCAATACCTGTTGATGAAATTAAAGAAGCGATTTCGGCAATTAAAGCACAATATCCGAATGTCATTATCTTTGTCGATAATTGTTATGGAGAATTTGTTGAAGAACAAGAACCTACAGAAGTTGGCGCTGATATAATTGCAGGTTCACTCATTAAAAATCCTGGTGGTGGATTAGCTAAAATAGGTGGCTATATCGCTGGTAATAAGGATTTAATTGAGCGTTGTGGTTATAGATTAACCGCACCAGGTATAGGTAAAGAAGCAGGCGCATCTTTAAATTCATTACAAGAAATGTATCAAGGATTTTTCCTAGCACCTCACGTCGTCAGTCAAAGTTTAAAGGGCGCTTTATTCACGAGTCTGTTACTTGAAAAATTAAATATGACTACAACACCTAAGTATAACGTTAAACGTACAGACCTAATCCAAACTGTGACATTTGAAACAAAAGAACAAATGATATCATTTTGTCAAAGTATCCAACATGCATCGCCAATCAATGCACATTTTAGCCCAGAGCCGAGTTATATGCCAGGTTATGAAGATGATGTTATTATGGCTGCGGGTACTTTCATTCAAGGTTCCTCAATTGAATTGTCTGCTGATGGCCCTATACGTGAACCGTATGAAGCATATGTTCAGGGTGGTTTAACATATGAACATGTTAAATTAGCTGTTACATGTGCAGTCACTCAATTAAAAGAACAAGGACTTGTTTAATTTGATATTGGGAGTGGGACAGAAATCATAAAGAACCACTAATCATTGATGATGTAGTGGTTCTTACGCATTAGCCACAGCTAATGTGTACTTTAAAATAGGAATACATGAGTGAAACTCATTCATAAGAAATACTAATTTTTAAAGAAAAAGTATTTCTTTAGCGTTGTCCCACCCTGTTTCAGCTTGTTTTATCAGAAAATTTTAAAATTTATTCAGGAATTTTGTGAATGTTGTTACGTGGTGGTATTTCAATGCTTCTAAAATGCAGTCATATCAATGGGTTTACTTATCATGTCAGAAAACCTAACATATTTTTGTAATCTGAGCTAAACTATGCTAAATTAAGTACAAGTTCAAAAGTGGAGGAGATGTTAGCGATGTCTAATGATTCTATTAGAAGAAACATGGCTGTATTCTCCATGAGTGTAGTCAGTAAATTAACAGAATTAAGTCCAAGACAAATTCGTTATTACGAGACACATGAACTTGTTAAACCGGAAAGAACTGAGGGAAATAAGAGATTATTTTCGCTGAATGATTTGGAAAGATTATTAGAAATTAAATCTTTAATTGAAAAAGGCTTTAACATTAAAGGTATTAAACAAATTATTCATAAACAAGAGAATCACTTATCATCAGACGAACATGAAACTAGAAAGAAAATGATTGTAGATGCAACTCAAAAACCATATGGTGAAACATTGCCGATAAATCGAGGAGACTTATCCCGATTTATAAAATAAAATTTGGAGGATTTCAAGTATGCCAAAACGTAGTTTTACAAAAGACGATATTCGTAAGTTTGCTGAAGAAGAAAATGTGAGATATTTAAGATTACAATTCACTGATATTTTAGGAACAATTAAAAACGTTGAAGTACCAGTAAGTCAATTAGAAAAAGTATTAGATAACGAAATGATGTTTGACGGATCATCCATCGAAGGTTTCGTACGTATTGAAGAATCAGATATGTACTTACACCCTGACTTAGATACTTGGGTTATCTTCCCATGGACAGCTGGTCAAGGAAAAGTTGCACGTTTAATCTGTGATGTATTCAAAACAGATGGTACACCATTCGAAGGTGACCCTCGTGCCAACTTAAAACGCATCTTAAAAGAAATGGAAGATTTAGGTTTCACAGACTTCAACTTAGGGCCTGAACCAGAATTCTTCTTATTCAAGTTAGATGACAAAGGTGAACCTACATTAGAATTAAATGATGATGGTGGTTACTTCGACTTAGCACCTACGGATTTAGGTGAAAACTGCCGTCGTGACATCGTTCTTGAATTAGAGGACATGGGCTTTGATATTGAAGCAAGTCACCATGAGGTTGCGCCAGGTCAACACGAAATTGACTTTAAATATGCAGATGCAGTAACAGCATGTGATAACATCCAAACATTCAAATTGGTAGTTAAAACAATCGCTCGTAAACATAACTTGCATGCAACATTTATGCCAAAACCATTATTTGGTGTGAACGGAAGCGGAATGCACTTCAACGTATCATTATTTAAAGGTAAAGAAAATGCATTCTATGATCCAAATGGCGACATGGAATTAACTGAAACAGCGTACCAATTCACTGCAGGTATTCTTAAAAATGCACGTGGATTCACTGCAGTATGTAACCCATTAGTAAACTCTTATAAACGTTTAGTACCAGGTTACGAAGCGCCATGTTATATTGCATGGAGTGGTAAAAACCGTTCACCATTAGTACGTGTACCTTCATCAAGAGGTTTATCTACTCGTATTGAAGTACGTTCAGTTGACCCAGCAGCTAACCCTTACATGGCATTAGCAGCAATCTTAGAAGCAGGATTAGACGGTATCAAAAACAAATTAGAAGTTCCTAAACCAGTAAACCAAAACATCTATGAAATGAATCGTGAAGAACGTGAAGCTGTTGGTATCCAAGATTTACCATCAACTTTATACACTGCGTTAAAAGCAATGCGTGAAAATCCAACAATCAAAAAAGCGTTAGGTAATCATATCTATAACCAATTCATCAATTCAAAATCAATTGAATGGGATTATTACAGAACTCAAGTTTCTGAATGGGAACGCGAGCAATATATGAAACAATACTAAAACGCTAAACAACATTGGGGAATGTCGTTATATCAAGGGCTAGAGCAATTTTGCTTTAGCTCTTTTTTGTTTGAAAATGGGCAACTTTGAACATTGAGATGAGTACTTTTTTATCGACTGGGCAACTTTTGGGCAACTGAATTCAAAAAATGTTGCGTATATATGTCTCAAAGTTTTCTTTTGCGTTATCATTCATTTCTTTAGTGACATGACTATAGACTTCACTATTGATTGTATCTTTTATTGATATTTATTTTTTTACTGTTTCTGTCATATTAGAGAATTGCTTTATTTCAAAAGAATTGTCACTTACTTTATTTTTTACTACGTTTCTAGATAATAATCTAATCATTTCTTTTGCGTAAATTTTACTCTTCTTAAAACATTTATTTTCTGTCTCAATTGCAGCTTTTTTAGCTTCTTTTATTGTTCTGAATCGAGATTTACAAATGATTTTTTTACCAAGATTATCTACATAATAAATTCTAAAGTGATAATATTTGTCTCTTTTTTGGAAAGATGCCATATTATGCACTCCTCCTTAATGTATATAAAAGGGCAGGAGACCTGCCCAATAGAATCTATTTATATAGATGACCAATTGCGTATTGTGCTTCGGAAGGAGTGAATTGTTCTCCATATTCTGATATTAGTTGGTCATAAATTTCATTCGTAGACAGATTCATATGTTTAACGTATGACTTTGCAGTTTCTAATGCATTAGAATTATAATCTGCTTTTAAATGATCAATAGCATATTGTGCAGCTTCTGGATTGAATTTGTCACCATATTCAGAAGTTAATTGTTTATAGATACCTTTTTTAGATAGGTGCATATGGGTTGAATATACTTCAGCAGAGTTAAGCGCAGCTTTTTCTTCACGTGTATTACTAATATTATCTTGATTATTTGCTGTTTCTGAATTGGTTAAGTCATTTTTGCTTTCATTTTTTGTTTTTGTATTAGATTGGTTAACTAAAATGTCAGTAGATTCATCGTTAGTTTTTACTGTTTCTTTGTTTTTTGAATGATTCTTATCATCATTTTCTTTAAAATTTTCATTGCTTTTTTTCTGCTCATTATGTGTTTTATTTTGCTTAACTGTTTGCTTGTTTTCTTGTGAATTTTCTTCTGAAAACATTCCAAAACTACCAATAAATACTAAAGTTACGATAATTGTTATTAAAATCTTAGCTCATGTTTTCCAATATGTATATTTCTACGTTAAAAATAGAACAACTTGTCAAATAAATATTAAAGATAAAATAATAAACCATGCGTTTTTATACCATTTTGTTGATTCTTGATGCATTTATATACCTCCATAAATTTATAGTTATTTCAAAAGTATTTCTTTCTTTTGATTAAATTCTTCTTCTGTGATGGCGTTCATATCTAGTAATTCTTTCAACAATTTTATTTGCAAAAGTTTTTCTGTTTCAGGATTTTTACTTTCAATTTCAGATGTTTTATTATTCATCATTTTATTAACGTATTTAATAAAATCTTTCACATTATTGTCATTGATAAAACTCATTTTCACTTTATTACCACTAGAATAAAATGTGATAACATGACCAGTGAATTTTTTACTTAGTTCAAAAGTGGAAATTTTATCATAATCAAAGTTTTCATAGTCATATCCACTTAATCTTTTAGCATAAAATATAACTCTATATTCAGTAGCAACTAACACTCCATTTTTGACTGTATCACTACCTAGCATACTTGTTTCATATAATCCTGAAATAGCCTGTACAATTGTTTCATCTTCATGCAAAATTGTATTTTCAACTAAATTTAAATTTTTAACTTTACTTGCCAATTAGCTCACTCCTTGTTTTATTGTTTTAAAATTGGAATTAGAAAATGTATATTTTTAAAAATGGAATCGTGGGGGAATAAATACTTATAGTAGGTTAAATTTAGTAGTATAAAATTAAAATCAAATTTTAAATATGGGTTAGATCATCTGAAATACATGATCAATATTAGAAAGAAATGCTTTCAGTTTGTCAAAAGGAATTAGGAAAGCGATATCATTTTTTATTTGAATACATTTTAATATTATATGTATTATTGGAAAAAAACGAAAATTTGTACTAATTTTATTGCTAAGTGAATTCAAATTCTTAATTTAGAACCGACTACACTTAATTTAACCAAAGTTCTACTTATTAAAGTTGTCCAATTAAGTGTAGAAAGTCTAAATTGAATTATTAATATAGTTATGACACTTTATTGCATAATAATTAGTTTAATGAAACCTTCTCTTTTTCTGTTCCAAATAAACCTGATTGTACTTGTAGCATTAGATTATTTTGTGTAATAACATTTTGATTTACATCAAAAACTATTTTAGCTTGCTTTTTACTTTCTGGGTTGATTTTTTCTCCAAAGAATCCTAAATTATCAGGGGAAATAGCTTGATTGGCAGATAAACTCGCACTACCATCAGCTTGGAATTCCTTACTACCATTAATTAATTTAAAAAATGAATCAGAAATGTTAACAGGTTTATTACTATTGTTTTTCACAGTTACATCTAAGATTAAGTATTCCCCGTTTGCATTTTTTTAAGTCCTGGTGTTCCAACACTTTTTGCAGTACTTTTATCTAGAATAGTAACTTCAATTTTATCAAATTTTAAGGTGTCTCCAATTTTATAATTTGATTTTTCCAATTTATCAACTGGTTTACTTTTAGTTTCATTGCTAGAGTCTTTATTGTCATTTGATTTACTTTTATTTTTATTATTAGAGTCTTTATTATCATTTTGATCACTTTTCGAAACTTGATTATCACCATTTTTCATATCAGTTTTTTCCTGTGTAAAATTAACGATGATCATGCAAGTAATAATAATAGTTATTAATAATTTTACCCAAAGTTTCCAATTAGCATATTTATACATTAAAAATAAGCCTATTGGAAAAAATATTATTAAAAATAATATTATTATACCTGTTTTTTGGTACCAAGGTGTTTTTTCTTGTTGCATATTATTCAGCTCCTACCTATAAATATAAAAATAATTTATTTAATTAATAAACAAACTATTTGTATAGGAATATAACATATTTGATAATTAATTTCTATATCAATTCTAATAATCGATTTACAATTTCTTCAGTTGTGGCCCAACTTGTCGCAAATCTTACAACTCGATGTTGATCATCATATTTTTCCCAAACGGCAAATTTTACTTTTTGTTTTAATTCATTAATTTTATCGTTACTTAAAATGAAGAATTGTTGGTTAGTGGGTGAATCAAAATATAGTCGATATCCTTTTTTAAGGAAACCTTCTTTCATTTTATTGGCCATTTCTATCGCATGGCGGCTAATTTTGAAATATAAATCATCTGTAAATAATTCAAGAAATTGTATGCCGGTTAATCGTCCTTTAGCTAAAAGGGCACCATGATGTTTAATACGTGTCGTAAAATGTTTGGGTTCGTTCTGCTTCGTAAATACAACTGCTTCTCCACATAATGCACCGATTTTAGTTCCACCGATATAAAAAATATCACAGAAATTCGCAACATCTTCAATAGTCATATCTGATTGATCACTCATCAAACCATAACCTAAGCGCGCACCGTCCATAAAAAGGGGGAGATTATGTTTTCGGCAAACGTTAGATAGTGCTTCTAATTCATTTTTTGAATATAATGTACCGTATTCAGTAGGATGGGAAATGTATACCATACCAGGAAAGACCATATGATCACGTTTAAAATCACTATTAAATGTTTCAATATAATCTTCAACACCGTTGGCAGTGATTTTTCCTTCTGATGAAGGGATTGTCAGTACTTTATGTCCACTATATTCGATTGCGCCACCTTCATGTACTGCAACATGACCTGTATCTGCTGAGATAACACCTTCATAGCTTTCTAACATGGAGTTTATCACGACTTGATTTGTTTGCGTACCTCCTACTAAAAAACGAATCGTTGCATCAGGACATTTAATTTTATGTTTAATTTGTTGGATAGCTAGATCCGTAAATTGGTCAAAACCATATCCTGGAGCTTGAATTCGATTTGTTTCAATTAAACGTTGTAAAACTTTTTCATGTGCACCTTCTAAATAGTCATTTTCAAAAGATAACATTTACTTTCCCTCCAATATTACAATGAATTACTTTCCTTAATTAGTTAGATTATTCTGATAACTAAGATGGATGAATATATTATATCTTATTTTAAATATATTTAATTCCTTTTGTCGCTTTCGCTATTTATTGAATTATTTTTGGAAAAGCCGTATCATTTAATCAATAAAAAGAAAAGGGGATTAGAACATGGAACAAATTAAATTTAAGACTTTTACAGAAAGTAGTTTAGAAAAATTAGAAAGTACTTTAAATGAATTTTTAAAATCAGAAGAAGGGGCAAATTATCGTTTGTTAAATGTTACAATTAAACAGACTGAAGAACAAAAGTTTCCAAATATTGAGGAAGATTTCACTGCTTTTGTGACTTTAGTCAAAAATGAGTCAAATTAAAAGATAATATGTCGTTAGGAGTATATGTTTATGGAATTAAAGTTTTCTCATGATTTGGGTATGCTTTTTACGATATTACTTGCAATAGGTTTTGTAATTAATGTTGTTTTAGCATTTATTATTATATTTTTGGAGAGAAACCGACGTAGTGCAAGTTCTACATGGGCGTGGTTATTTGTACTATTTGTATTACCTTTAATTGGTTTTATCCTTTATTTATTCTTTGGACGTACAGTGTCTAAACGTAAGTTGGATAAAAATAATGGTAAAGAATTAGATGCCTTTAATGAACTTATTGATAAACAGATTAAGGATTTTGATGAACACAATTATGGTACTGATAACGAATTAGTAGCGAAACACCATGACCTAGTACGAATGTTACTTATGAATCAAGATGGATTTATTACTGAAAATAACCAACTTGATGTTTTTACAGATGGTCATGAATTATATGATCAAATGTTAGAAGATATTCGAAATGCTAAAGATTATATTCATTTAGAATACTTTGGCTTCGAATTGGATGGCTTAGGTAAACGTATCATCAAAGCATTAGAGGAAAAACTGAAAGAAGGTTTAGAAGTCAAATTATTATATGACGATGTCGGTTCTAAAAAAGTTGGAAGAGCTAATTTTAAACACTTTAATGAATTAGGCGGAGAAGTTGAGGCGTTTTTTGCTTCTAAATTACCTATTATCAATTTTAGAATGAACAACCGTAATCACCGTAAAATTGTAGTCATTGATGGACAAGTTGGCTATATAGGTGGCTTCAACGTTGGTGATGATTATCTTGGTTTAGGTAAATTAGGTTATTGGAGAGATACGCATTTTAGAATTGCTGGAGATGCAGTTGATGGTTTACAAACTCGATTTATGATGGACTGGAATTCACAAGCACATAGACCACAATTCGAATATAACGATAGATATTTCCCGAAAAAGCATGTGCAAGATGGACATGTACCTATGCAAATTGTGGCGAGTAGTCCAGCAGAAGATTGGCATCAAATTGAATTTGGTTATACTAAAATGATTATGAAAGCGAAAAAGTCGATTTATATACAAACGCCTTATTTTATTCCAGATAATTCATATATCAATGCTTTGAAAATGGCAGCAGCGACTGGTATTGAGGTACATTTAATGATTCCTTGTAAGCCAGACCACCCATTTGTTTATTGGGCAACATTTGCGAATGCGGCACAATTATTAGAAAGTGGTGTCCATATTTATACATATGAAAATGGATTCCTACATTCTAAAGTATGTTTAATTGATGATGAGGTCGTGTCAGTCGGTTCAGCAAACATGGACTATAGAAGTTTTGAATTAAACTTTGAGGTTAATGCATTTGTATATGATAAAGAGATAGCTAAAAAAATCAAACAAGCTTATAAAGAAGATATTAAAAAGTCAAAAGAATTAACAATAGAAGGCTATAGAAATCGTTCATTAAAAATTAAAATTAAAGAAGATTTAGCTAAACTTATTTCACCAATTTTATAATAAACAAAAAATCTGTCACTAATGGTGGCAGTTTTATTGTTTATTATAAGTATATTATGTAAACTATGTGACAAATGTCATATCTAAATAATGACAAACGCTACTATTTTGAGTTATACAAACTTGATATTCTGTATTCAACTCAAAAAAGAGGTGGTATAAATGATAAAAATAAATCATTTAAGTAAACAATTTAACGATGTCAATGTACTTGAAAATATTAACTTAAATATAGAAGATGGTATTTGCACGGCACTCATTGGCAAAAATGGGGCAGGAAAATCAACATTAATCGATATTATTATTGGTAATAAAACAATTGAATTTGGTGAAATTATTGATAAACATAGTTTAATTAATAGAAAACAAATGGCTGTTTTATACCAAAAGACACATTTTCCTAAATTAGTAAAAGTAAAAGAGTTATTTAATTTATATTGTAGTTTATATCAAGAGCATATTTCTAAAGAAGAATTTATGAGTATCACTAACTTTGACGAACAATTGTTAAATCAATGGGCTTCAAAGCTTTCTGGTGGTCAACAAAGAATTTTAGATTTTGCCTTAACAGTTACAGGTAGACCAAAGTTACTTATATTAGATGAGCCAACCACTGCAATGAATATTGAAACGAGAGAACATTTTTGGAAAATAATCAATCGATTTAAAAGTGAAGGTATGACCATCTTATATACCACACATTATATAGAGGAAGTAGAAAGAATGGCTGATCAAATTGCTTTATTAGAAAATGGTCATATTAAAATTAAGGGGGATATAAATAAAATAAAGTCTTTAGAAAAAGCATCTTACATATATATTCCACTTAAATATAAAGATGAAGTTCAAAAACTGGCTGTTAATTTTATATTCAAAAAATTAGAACAAAAGTTCGAAATTAAAACAAAACAAGTCAAGGACATATTAATTGAAATGATGAATCAGAATATTGATTTAAATGAAATTGAAATATATAAATCATCTCTATTAGAAGTGATATTTAATAAGTCGAATATCAGTGAGGAGGAAATATAATGCTAATGTCTTATTTTACAATCGAATTTAAAGTTCTACTTAGGAAAAGATTATATTTAATTATGTCCATATGTTTACCACTATTTTTTTATCTTTTATTCACTTCTATATTAGATTTGCCTAAATCTGAAAGAATAATATTTTATAAGGAATATATGTATAGTATGGTAGTATTTAGTTGTATGAACTTTTGTTTGATTTCATTTCCTGTTGATATGATTGAAGAAAGAACAAATGGGTGGTTTAAGCATCTTATGACCACACCTCTCAATATAACGTCATATTATTTGGTTAAAGTTAGTAAGACTACTTTTCAGTTTTTATTAGCTATTGTATTAATATTTGTAGTAGCACATTTTTATAATAACGTAAATATGGAAATGATAAAGTGGATAAAATCTGCAGTTATATTATGGATAGGTGCTAGTTTGTTGTTAACATTAGGTTTAATTATTGCTCAATTTAACGATACTCAAAAAGCAAGCAGTATTGCTAACTTAATAGGTATAGGATTAGCGATTTTAGGAGGTTTATGGTTCCCAACTAACACATTTCCTAATTGGTTACAAACTATTTCTAAATTAACACCTACTTATCATCTTAAACATTTGGCTTATCGTTTAAGTAAAGGTGATAGTCTCGATTTTACCTCTTTTGGAATAATATTTTTTTATAGCGTGATATTTTTAATTATCGCAATACTGATTAATAAACAGAAAGCAGTGGATTAATATGGCAAATGTATCCGTTTGGACAAAAATTGGAACTAGAATAACTCCTTTAATTTATTTGATTTTTCCGATATTAAACCTTATCGATTACAGTATTGACAGACCCAAATTGGAATATTTACTGATTCTAATCATTTTTGCAATTGATTATATCACAATTGTCTTTTACTATAATCACATGAGTGATAAAACACTATATACACTGTTTCTGATTCACTATATATTATTAGATTATTTTGTTATATGTAAACAACCAATGAATGCATTATTTTTCTTCTTTAGTGCATTTGCTATTCCTTTCATGTTGAAAAAAGGATTTAAGTCTAAATATTTTATTACATTTGTTATTGCGATGATAGTAACACTAGGAATCACTTTTATTTTTATAAATGAAGCAACATTACCTCTATCAATTTATTTTGTGGTCATTTTTTTAATGTGTGTAGGGAATATTTATGCTTTAGAAGAGCGTAAAATGAAAGAAAAACTTACAGAACAGAATAAATACATTAATATTCTAATAGCGGAACAAGAAAGATCACGTATAGGACAAGATTTACATGATACGTTGGGTCACGTTTTTGCAAGTTTAACATTAAAATCAGAGCTAGCTATGAAACTGATTAATCAACAACCAACTAAAGCTAGAGATGAAATAGAATCAATCAATGAACTATCAAAAGACACGTTAAAAAAAGTGAGAAATATAATAGAAAATCTTCAAACGCCTTCATTTCTAGAAGAAGTCAAAGCTGTCTCGACAATTTTAAAAGATGCTCAAATTGATTTTGCTTTTTCTAACACACAAATAGTAGCATCTTTAAATCCAGCTAAACAGGCTTTAGTATCCATGATTTTAAAAGAGGCGATAAATAATATAATTAAACATGCTAATGCAACTGAAGTTAAAATTAATTTAAGTGATTATCAAAATTGCATTATTTTAACTATCCAAGATAACGGTATAGGAATGAATAATAAAGATAAAGAAAAGCTTGGTAGTATTCGGAGTAGAGTAAATTATTTAAACGGAGAACTAAATATTGAAAACCACAATGGAACTAAGCTAACAATCTGTGTACCTAGAGGTGAAATGATGTGATTACAATGATTATAGCTGAAGATCAACATATGCTTAGAAAAGCAATGGTACAACTTATAGAATTAAATGATGATTTGAAGGTATTAGCAGATGTAGGAAATGGTAATGAGGCATTAGAGTTAATAAAAACATATAAACCTGATATTGCAATACTAGATATAGAAATGCCAGGTAAGACAGGTATTGAAGTCTTAGCAGAATCTAAAACTTTAAAATTACAGACCAAAATTATTATTGTTACAACTTTTAAAAGACCAGGATATTTTGAAAAAGCTGTAGCAAATGATGTAGATGCATATGTTTTAAAAGAGCGATCCATAGATGAATTAGTAAATACTATTCAGAAGGTAGTTAAAGGGAAGAAAGAATATAGTGATAGCTTGATGACATCATTAATTACGTACACCAATCCATTAACGCACAAAGAACAAGTTGTCTTACGAGAAATCGGTAATGGATTAAGTAGTAAGGATATTGCAGATAAATTATATTTATCAAATGGAACAATACGTAATTATACCTCATCTATTATTGATAAACTTGAAGCAGAAAATCGTTTTGATGCTTGGAAAATTGCCACAAATAATGGGTGGATATAATTAGCTTGGTTGTTTATCAACATGTTCTGAAAGTAATTTTAAAATTTCAATTGCTTTATAAGTTGGTGTTTCAATGCTTAAAGTATGATCGAATGTATGATTTTGGGGTGTTTTAACTTTATAAGTAATTTCATAGCTATCAATGATGCAATCTATAATTTCCATAATTTCCCCCTCCTAAAAATTTTATTAAATTAATTGTTTTATTAATTTTTATATACCACAAATTTTACAAATTATTCCTCTAATATTCACATAAATGTTACAAAATAAATATTTTTTTGAAATGAAAAAAGGCCATTGAATTTGATTTCAATGGCACGCTTTGTTTATTATTGATATTTCATAAAATTAATTGCTATCGTTTTCTTTTTTCCATGAAATTAGTAATTAAATAAACGATAAATCCTACAAAAATCCCTAAAAATAATGCAACTACGGCAGAAACTATAGTTGGGAATTTAAATACAACTTGCATTACAATACCTATTATAACTGCCACAATGACTGCTATAAGTGTGACTCTATTCTCACTAGACATATTGTTAATTCACTCCTATCATTGATTATTATATCATGGTCATGCTTGTTTAAAAATTTTTATTTAGTATTGACGCTATGATTATTATTCATTATGATTAGTCAGGATAAATAAGTAAGAATGGGTGACATCAATGAAATCGAAAAAGTCTTTATCAACACTCGTGTTGGTAATCATAGTTGTTTGTGTATTATTGTTTCAATTTATTAATCATACTGGACCATTTAGTGGATCTAAATCTGAAAATACTAGCACAGAATTAAAAGGAAAGGAAAAAGTCCATATTGATAGGGTAGTTGACGGTGATACATTTGTAGCAAAACAGGGCAACAAAAATATTAAAGTGCGTTTAATTGGTGTTGATACGCCTGAAACAGTTAAACCGAACACACCTGTTCAACCATATGGTAAAGAAGCTTTAAACTATAGTAAGAAAACTTTAACCAATAAAGATGTATATCTTGAATATGATAAAGAAAAAAATGACAGATATGGTAGAACATTAGCATATGTATGGCTAGATAAAGATCATATGTATAATAAAGAACTAATTGAAAAAGGTTTAGCAAGAGAGAAGTACTTTGCGCCAAATGGCAAGTATAGAGATGTATTTAAAAAAGCTCAAAATGAAGCTAAGAAAAACAAAGTTAATATTTGGAGTTAATATGTAATAAAAAGGCCGATACAATTTATGAATATCATTTCATAAATGTATTGGCCTTTTATCATATCAATTTTAATTAAATTGTTGTGTAACTTGTTCAACTTGATCTTTAGTTAGTGGATGTTTAGATAAACTTACTGCATCGCTAATCACTTTTTCAAGTGATGATTTAGTTGAAACTGTGTCTACATATTTGTCGCTTTCTTCAGAACCTTCGATAATATTGACAGTTCCATCATTAAAATAAACCACACCGATACTTTGAATTTTGAAATTAAACTGTGACTCGATTTGGTCTTTTAATGCTTTAGCGTTATTAGCAGCTTGTTGGTATGGATCATAATCATAAAATTCATAAATCACTCGATTATCTTGAAGCATTTCAATGAATGTATAGACACCTTCACGAGTAGTATTGAATTGTTTATGATACTGTTCACTAATATAATGTCCAACTATTTTATCTCTATTTAGAGGTTGTTGGTCTAAATTAATATGCTTATCAGGCACATCAAAATGATAGAAAGTTTTTTGGTTCCAATGTTTAACATCAACATTGATTAAACCGACATCAGTAACAATAATGAAATCAAATGATCTTACATAATCAAATAATGGATGTTTAGTGGCAAGGTTACTCGTTGCTATAATGTTATATACATTTAATTGACCACTTTCCACAAATTGATCTAAGATACCTCGTAAATCACGCTTCGCATTTTTGAATGCATGTGGGCTAATGCCTTTGTTGGTACTTAGCATTTGATTTTTTAAAGAAAGATTTTCCTCACTTAAAGCTGAATTTTTGGCTACGATTTGATTTTTTGCATATTCTTCAGTTTCAACTCTACTTTTTAAATACTGTTGATTCAAGAAAAATGCGATAATCAAAACAATGATGATAATTATTAGAATTATCGATAAAGTTGACATAATTTTCACCCGAATCTATTTAGATTTAAACAGTAATGCATATGTATGATAGTGATATGAAATATTAATTTTTATGAAAAAGAAAATAATATATATAATCAAAATCACACAATTGATAACTCAATATTGATTATAAACTTACATTTAATGATGTTCAATCTATTGTAAGTGAAATTAAGAATAATATTTGAAATTTTAACGTTATAGACACTTTTAATAAATAACCATTGGAGTAACCACCAATTAAGATAAAATAATAAAAATTTATCAAGATATTAAATATAATTTTTACTAATTGTTCACAAATAATCAATTGAAAAAGATGTAGCTAGAAGGTATAATATAGAGTATGAAAGCGTTTACTAAGAAGGTGGTGTACATGTATATGGAAGAACATTCAAATACTCAAACTTTAGTTGAAGCATTAATTCAATCATCATCACAATCTTTCAAATTTCATGGTGTTGTAGCAATGCAGTTATTTTTAAGTGATGACCTTGAACTACCTTCAAAAGTAGATATTTGTGTAGAACGAAAAAAGTTAATAGATGTTGTCAAAGCTATACCTAATTATTTTAATGTTCGCCTTTTTAATAAAGCTGGTGAATGTTCCGATAGTCATAACATGTCATTAAAAGAAATTACACATGCAAATGTTTATGATGAAGAGCGTCAAATTATGGAGATTTTTGTATATGATGTTGTGAATGATGAGTGGATATTTAGGTTGAATTCCCAAATTCGTTTGCCTAAGAATAATATTTATTTCCATTCATTAAATTATGATGTGGATTATATTAAACCGGAAATCGTACTGATGTATGATTTATTAGATAACCAAAACTATCATCAATTCTCGAATTATAAAAAAGTAATTGATTCATTGAGTTACTATCAATTTTTCATTCTTAAACTTGTTGTGGGTGAAAAAAGAATTAAAGAAGCTATTTTAAATAATAAAAAGATATTAGAAGCTTAAAAGCAACTTTCTAAAGGACTAGATTTTGTCCTATTTAGAAAGTTGCTTTTTTAATTAATCTTTTATGCAAACACCATGATAACAGAATTCATATGTTGCTCTTACAGCTTTTTCTGCGTCTTCTAATTTGATACCAAACATCATTGAAATTTCAGATGCCCCTTGGTTAATCATTTTTAAATTAATATTAGATTCTGCAAGTGCATGGGTAATTTTACTGGCAGTACCAATAACTCTATTCATTCCTTCACCAACAATCATTAAAATTGCAAGGTCGTGATCGATACTCAATTCATCAACATCACAATGTCTTTGTATATCGTTTAGTACACGACTTTCTACATCTCTTATTTGGTCAGAGCGCATGACAAGACTGATATTATCTATACCTGAAGGCATATGATCAAATGAAATATTATAATCTTCAAGAACACCTAAAATCTTTCTTGTGAAACCAACTTGTCTGTTCATCAAGTATTTTTTGATATTAATAACAGTAAAATCTTTATCACAACTAATACCACTTATAACATTTTTAGAATTGATTTTCCTATCATGTAAGATAAATGTGCCTTTATCTTCAGGACGGTTTGTATTCTTAATAACAACAGGGATGCGGTCTTTATGTAAAGGTTGTAGCGCCTCATCATGGAATACACTAAAACCAGCGTATGAAAGTTCACGCATTTCTCTATAAGTTATTTCTTCGATAATTTCAGGATTTTTAATAATGTTAGGATTTGCCTTGAATATACCAGATACATCTGTAAAGTTCTCATATAGGGATGCTTTAACACCTCGAGCAATAATAGCACCCGTAATATCTGAGCCACCTCTAGGAAAAGTAACTATAAAATTATGTTTGGAAACGCCAAAGAATCCAGGAATGATTAATTTCTCTTTGTAATCATTTAATTTGAATATTTGTTCATAGGCAGAATCTAAAATTTGAGCTTGTTTAGGTAAATCAGTGACTAAAATACCTGCATCTTTCGGTGAAATATATTTAGTAGGAACACCTTGGCTATTGTTGTAAGTTGCGATAAGTTGTGCATTAAAGTCTTCGCCGCATGACACAATAGCATCATAAAGACGTGCAGGTTTATCTTTAAGTTCACGGATGGATATGTTTTTCCAAAGTTTCATCAATTGTAGTAAGAATATCACGGTCCATATCTAATTCTTCAACAATATCTGCATAACGTTGAATAATCTCATGCTTTTTATGTTGATAGTCAATGTTGTTGATGACTTTTTCATATAAACGAATGAGTAAGTCAGTCGTTTTAATATCATCACTTGAACGTTTTCCTGGAGCAGAAACGATAATAATCTTACGTTCTGGATCATCATTAACAATTTTTAATACTTTTTTAATTTGCTTGGCGTTAGAGACTGAACTGCCTCCAAATTTAGCTACTTTTATAATAAAACAACCTTTCTAAAAAATCAGAAAATTTTATTTAGTTTTTCGGTGGAGCGTGGTACTATAAAGTTATATTTTCATTATTGTGAACTTTACAAAAATTAAGAATAATTCTATACTATACCATCATATAGTATTTTTCAACGATACATTTGTTTTTCTCAAGTGAACAAGGAGGTACAGCAACATGAAGGAATTAAATATTGCATTACTTGGCTTAGGTACTGTAGGATCAGGCGTTGTTAAAATTATTGAAGAGAATAGGCAACAAATTAAAGATACGCTCAATAAAGATATTGTTATCAAACATATACTTGTTCGTGACAAATCTAAGAAACGTCCATTAAATATTAGTCAATATCACTTAACTGAAGATGTAAATGAAATTTTAAATGATGACACTATTGATATTGTTGTGGAAGTTATGGGAGGCATTGAACCTACAGTTGATTGGTTACGTAGTGCTTTAAAGAATAAAAAACATGTCATTACTGCGAATAAAGATTTATTAGCAGTACATTTAAAATTACTTGAAGATTTGGCAGAAGCTAACGGTGTTGCTTTAAAATTTGAAGCTAGTGTTGCAGGTGGTATTCCTATTGTGAATGCAATTAATAATGGTTTGAATGCCAATAATATATCTAAATTTATGGGGATTTTAAATGGAACATCAAACTTTATTCTTTCAAAGATGACTCAAGATCAAACAACATTTGAAGATGCACTTGAGGAAGCTAAGCGTCTAGGTTTTGCTGAAGCTGATCCAACAGACGATGTAGATGGTGTAGACGCCGCTAGAAAAGTAGTAATTACGTCTTATCTATCATTTAACCAAGTGATTAAACTTAATGATGTTCAATTGACAGGTATTAGAAATACGACATTAAGTGATATCAATGCGGCAAAGGCACTAGGATATAAAATTAAATTGATTGGTAAGGGAACTTATAATAATGGAAAGGTTAATGCATCCGTAGAACCTACTTTGATCGATGAAAAGCATCAACTTGCGGCAGTTGAAAATGAGTATAATGCCATTTATGTCATTGGTGATGCTGTAGGCGAAACAATGTTTTATGGTAAAGGTGCAGGTAGTTTAGCTACAGGCAGTGCTGTAGTGAGTGATTTACTGAATGTTGCTTTATTCTTTGAATCAAATTTACATACGCTACCACCTCATTTTGAATTGAAAACTGAAGAGACAAGAGAAAT
Organism: Staphylococcus sp. KUGN1; assembly: GCF_045984185.1. Taxonomy (NCBI): domain Bacteria; kingdom Bacillati; phylum Bacillota; class Bacilli; order Caryophanales; family Staphylococcaceae; genus Staphylococcus; species Staphylococcus sp. KUGN1. The sequence goes on from NZ_JBJQIL010000001.1 coordinate 753,078, forward strand.
GATGGATAATGAAGAAGCTGTTCTTGTTCAAGAAAAGTTAAACTTTTATGTAGTGCTTAAATCTCAAGCACAGTCTGAAGAAAAGTTAGAAAAAGAGCTTAAATCACATTTACCATTCCATAAATCATTAAAGGTAACTAAGCGTGACGCAGATACGTATGCAATAGTAATTTTAGGATTAGATCAATCACCTGAACAATTATTAAATGATGCAGGATTTGATGTTAATAAAGTTTATCCAGTAGAAGGGGTTTAATACTTATGAAAAGATGGCAAGGTTTAGTTAGAGAATTTGAAACATATTTACCTGTAAATGATCAAACACCTCAATTAACGTTGAATGAAGGTAATACACCGTTAATTTATTGTGCAAATATGTCGGAAATGCTTGGAATTGAATTATACGTGAAATATGAAGGGGCGAACCCAACAGGTTCTTTTAAAGATAGAGGCATGGTTATGGCTGTAACTAAAGCAAAAGAACAAGGTAAAAAAATTGTTATTTGTGCGTCAACAGGGAATACGTCAGCATCTGCAGCGGCATATGCAGCGAGAGCAGGATTAAAAGCAATAGTAGTTATTCCTGAAGGTAAAATTGCTTTAGGTAAATTATCACAAGCAGTAATGTATGGTGCGGAAATCGTATCTATCGAAGGAAATTTTGATGAAGCTTTAGAAATAGTAAAAGAAATTGCTAAAAATGGCGATATTGAATTGGTGAACTCTGTTAATCCATTTAGAATAGAAGGGCAGAAAACGGGTGCCTTTGAGTTAGTAGAACAACTTGACGGAGAAGCGCCAGATATTTTGGCGATTCCAGTTGGGAATGCAGGTAACATAACTGCATATTGGAAAGGTTTCAAGGAATATCATGAGAAAAAAGGTAGTCAACTACCACAATTATTTGGTTTCCAAGCAGAAGGCGCGTCACCAATCGTTCAAAATAAGGTCATTAAAAATCCAGAAACAGTCGCTACTGCTATTCGTATTGGAAATCCTGCGAGTTGGGAGAAAGCGACTAATGCACTAAACGAATCAAATGGCTTAATTGATAGTGTGACAGATGAAGAAATCTTAGAAGCTTATCAAATGATGACATCTAAGGAAGGGGTATTCAGTGAACCTGCTAGTAATGCCTCAATTGCAGGTTTAATTAAATTAAAACGTGCTGGTCGCTTACCACAAGGCAAAAAAGTTGTAGCTGTTTTAACAGGAAACGGTTTGAAAGATCCAGACACAGCTATTTCTTTACTAGACAACCCAATTCAACCACTTCCTAATGATAAAGAAAGCATCATTCAGTATATTAAAGGAGCTTTATAATATGGAAGCTATGTTAAAGTTGAAAATTCCCGCTTCAACTGCAAATTTAGGTGTTGGATTTGATTCAATTGGTATGGCATTAAATAAATATTTTCATATGAACGTCAAAGCAATTCAAGGTGATAATTGGGAATTTAACTACTTTAATGAAGAATTAGAGTGTTTACCAAAGGATAAGTCCAATTATATTTATCAGGTCGCTCAAAAAGTTGCTAATAAATATGATGTAGAGTTACCAGCGTTAAGTATCGATATGAGAAGTGATATACCTTTAGCAAGAGGTTTAGGTTCTTCAGCTTCAGCGTTAGTAGGTGCACTCTATATTGCTAACTATTTCGGAAATATTCAATTATCTCAGTATGAATTACTTCAACTTGCAACTGAGTTTGAAGGTCATCCTGATAATGTAGCGCCTACTATATATGGTGGATTAATTTCTGGTTATTATAATCCAGATACTAAAGTGACAGATGTTGCACGTATTGATGTACCTAAAGTAGATATCATACTAACAATACCACCTTATGAACTTAAAACTGAAGATTCTCGTCAAGCATTACCAAATACTTTTTCACATTCTAATGCAGTAAGAAATAGTGCAATCAGTAATACAATGATCTGTGCATTAATACAACACAAATATGAATTAGCTGGAAAAATGATGGAACAAGATGGTTTTCATAAACCCTATCGTCAACATTTAATTCCAGAATTTGCAACAATTAGACAAATTTCTAAAGCACACAATGCATATGCAACTGTCATTAGTGGTGCGGGACCAACAGTATTAACGATGAGTCCACGTGAACATAGTGGTGAAATAGTAAGAACTTTAAAGAAAGACATGTCACATTGTATCTCAGAATTAGTGACTATCAATGAAGTTGGTGTCATTGAAGAAGTAGTGTACCAGTGAGCTTGTTTTGATGTAAAATATAGATAAGTCATTGAAAGGAGATTCGAAATAACATGAGTAAATATAAAGTAATCGTAATGGATATGGATGACACACTAATGAATAGTGAGAATCAAGTATCTCCAGAAACACAATCTTATCTTATTGATATTCAAGACAAAGGATATAAAGTTGTTTTAGCTTCAGGAAGACCAACTGAAGGGATGTTACCTGTAGCAAGAACATTGAAATTAAATGAACATGAAAGTTATATTATTAGTTATAACGGTGGTAAAACAATTAATATGACTACAGAACAAGTAGAAGTAAGTCAAAGCGTATCTAAAGAAAATTTTGACGCGATTGTAGATTATTGCCGTGAAAAAGGCTTTTTAGTATTAACTTATGACGAAGGTTATATTATTTATGATGGCGATCATGAATACATGAATATTGAATCAGAATTAACTGGTCTACCGATGAAACGTGTGGAAGATATTAAATCTTATATTACACATAGTGTGCCAAAAGTTATGGGCGTCGATTATGTAGGTAATATTACTGAAGCGCGTATCGACTTGAATGGTTTCTTTAATGAGGACATTGATGTTACTACAAGTAAGCCCTTCTTTTTAGAGTTTATGGCAAGAGATGTTTCAAAAGGTAATGCTATTACAGCATTATGTAAAAAACTAGATATTTCACTTGAAGAAGTGGTTGCATTTGGTGATAGTTTAAATGATCAATCCATGTTAGAGGTTGTTGGTCATGCCGTAGCTATGGGTAATGCAAGTGACGAATTAAAAAATATTGCGGATGAAGTAACTTTAGATAATAATTCTAATGGCATTCCACATGCTTTAAAACGTCTTTTATAATTAAATAGACCTAGGTATCTTGATGGTAACGCGATAACATATTTACTAACATGTTATCGATGTATACCAAGGACAAGTTACCTAAGTCTTTTTTTAGATTATTTTGCTGTGTGTGTCCAATCATTTTTGCCTTTATAGCGCTTAACATGTGCATAAACTTGATCCGCAGCATAATCAAGGTTTGTATAAACAGTTATAGTAAATGCTGATTGGTTTTCTTGAAACTTTTCTTCTAAAAATACTTCTTTAAGATGTGTAAATAAGTTGTTCATTTGGTCGTGATTCAAACTTGGATATTCTCGCAATGTATTCTTAACGAGTTGACCATTTTTTTCTTCTAAAGATTGCACGACAATAACAAAACGTTCGTCACTTTTAATCACATCATCGAACAAATTTGTTTGACCAATCATTGAAACCACCTCATAAGCCATTTTTCTTAACTTTATTATACATGATATTTTGTTTGCAGAAAATAAACTTTAATTATAAAACAATAGTAATTTATTAATTGTTGCGCGTTCATTTTGACAAAATAAAATACACCTTTCAATTAAAATTAGTTAAACAAATCAATTGAAAGGTGTAATGAATATTAATCATTTTAATGACTTTTAATTATTTTTGAAAATATGAGAACTTAAATCCATTTCTTCAAGTTTGACAAACTTCGTTTTCTTAATCATTTTATGAACAAAGAAGATAATTGCTAGGATTAGAATAGGTGCAAAGTTTCTAATCACACTAATCCAATCACCAGAAGCAATGCTTCCGAAAGAACTACCAAATAATAAGAATAATAATGTAGCAATTACAACTATAGGACCGAATGGATAAAACGGTGCTTTATATGGTAATAATTCATTAGCATCTTTACCTTGTTTTTTAATAGCACGACGCACTCTTATTTGTGCCCAAATACTAGAGCCCCAAACAATGATGACCATCGAACCAATAATGTTTAATAAATTAAATACAGCATTAGAATTAAAATTAGCATATATTACTACAGCTACTACTAATAAATAAGTTATTAGAATAGATCTAATCGGTAATTTAGTAGCTTTATTTAATTTGTTGAAAAATTGTGGTGCTTGTTTATCAACACTTAGTGAATAAAGCATTCTGCTTGTTGTATAAATACCTGAGTTTGCAGCTGATAATAATGAAGTTAAAATAACTGCATTAATGACTGAAGCAGCAAAAGCAATACCTATACGGTCAAATACGATTGTAAATGGACTTTGAGTAACAGATTGACTTTCATTTAATAGTAATGGATCAGTATATGGGATTATTGCAGCGATAACTGCTATAGATAATACATAGAATAATAAAATTCTCCAAAATACTTGTTTAATCGCTCTAGGCATTGATTTACTTGGATCACTTGATTCTCCAGCTGTGACTGCAACAACTTCTGTACCACCTACAGAAAAGCCAGCAACTAATAAAACACTTAAGATACCTGAGATACCACCTACAAAAGGTGCTTCTCCTTTAGTATAATTTTCAAATCCATAAGAATGTCCACCTAAAATACCAAAAATCATCAAAATACCAAAAACTATAAATACAATAATTGTGACTACTTTAATTAGTGATAACCAAAACTCTGTTTCACCAAATGCTTTTACTGAGAAGATATTTAGTAGTAAAAGTAACGTAATAAATATCAAGCTCCAAGCTAAGGGACTAAAGAAATTAAAAGCATCCCAAAACTTTAACACATTTGCTGCAACAATAACGTCTACACTTGTTACAAGGGTCCACATTCCCCAATATAACCAGCCCATGGTAAAACCTAATGACGGATCAACAAATCGTGTAGAGTAAGAACTAAATGAACCAGATACTGGATAGAAAGTAGCTAATTCACCAATAGACGCCATTAAAAAATAAAGCATGATACCAATTAACAGGTAAGCAAGAATAGCGCCGCCAGGTCCAGCTTCGGAAATGACACTACCTGTGGCCACAAACAAACCAGTTCCGATTGCACCACCTATAGCAATCATGGTTATGTGTCTGGAGGTTAAACCTCTCTTCATATTATTATCTTCCATATACTGTCTCCCATCTATTTTAAATATATCCATCATTTTAATTCTTTTATACTTACTATTCAATAGTAATTTAGCACTTTAAAGCAAAATATTCAAATTTTCTGATAATTATCTAAGAAAAGGCGTTTAAGTTTCATTCATTTAGGGGATACTTTATAATGGATACTATATTATAATAATTCTAATTTAAGTGGAGGGGAATTTAATGTCTAAACAAGACGGCAAGTTAACAGGTTTATTCGGCGCACCCGTGTCTGATAGAGAAAATAGTATGACAGCAGGTCCAAGAGGTCCACTTTTAATACAGGATATTTACTTCTTAGAGCAAATGTCACATTTTGATCGTGAAGTGATTCCTGAAAGACGTATGCATGCTAAAGGTTCTGGTGCATTTGGAACATTTACAGTCACTAACGATATTACACAATATACAAGTGCTAAAATGTTTTCCGAAGTAGGTAAACAAACTGAAATGTTCGCAAGATTTTCTACTGTATCTGGTGAAAGAGGTGCAGCAGATGCTGAGAGAGACATTCGTGGATTTGCTTTGAAATTCTATACTGAAGACGGAAACTGGGATTTAGTTGGTAATAATACGCCTGTATTCTTCTTTAGAGACCCTAAATTATTCGTAAGTTTAAATAGAGCAGTTAAAAGAGACCCAAGAACAAATATGAGAAGTGCACAAAATAACTGGGATTTCTGGACAGGATTGCCAGAAGCATTACATCAAGTGACAATTTTAATGTCTGATAGAGGTATTCCAAAAGATTTACGACATATGCATGGATTCGGTTCACACACATATTCTATGTACAATGATAAAGGTGAACGCGTATGGGTTAAATATCATTTTAGAACACAACAAGGCATTGAAAATTTAACAGATGAAGAAGCGGCTAACGTGATTGCTACGGATCGTGATTCATCACAACGTGATTTATATAATGCGATTGAAAATGGCGATTATCCTAAATGGAAAATGTATATTCAAGTAATGACAGAAGAACAAGCAAGAAATCATAAAGATAACCCATTTGATTTAACAAAAGTTTGGTACCATGGTGATTATCCATTAATTGAAGTTGGAGAATTTGAATTAAACCGCAATCCTAATAACTACTTCCAAGATGTTGAACAAGCTGCTTTTGCACCTACAAACATCGTTCCAGGTCTAGACTATTCACCAGACAAAATGTTACAAGGTCGTTTATTCTCTTATGGTGATGCTCAACGTTATAGATTAGGAGTTAACCATTGGCAGATACCAGTTAACCAACCTAAAGGTGTAGGTATTGAAAATTTATGTCCATTTAGTCGTGATGGACAAATGCGTATATTAGATGATAACCAAGGTGGCGGACCTCATTATTATCCAAATAATCAAGGTGTGTATGATTCTCAACCAGAATTTAAAAAGCCACCATTCCCAGCTGATGGTGATGGTTATGAATATAACCAACGTCAAGATGATGATAACTACTTTGAACAACCAGGTAAGTTATTTAGATTACAATCAGATGAAGCCAAAGAGAGACTCTTTACTAATACAGCAAATGCGATGGATGGTGTGACTGAGGATGTTAAACGACGTCATATTCGTCATTGTTATAAAGCAGATCCAGATTATGGTAAAGGTGTTGCTAAAGCATTAGGTATTGATATTAATTCAATCGATTTAGAAGGTGAGCAAGACGAAACTTATGAGAATTTTAAAAATTAAAAGTTAAGATTGCGCACTGAAGATTTATATGATAGAATTTTAAATCGTAAGTATTCCTAACTAGAAAGGGTGTTGAACGTGCGCGTAAATATCACATTAGCATGCACAGAATGTGGCGATCGTAACTATATCACTACTAAAAATAAAAGAAATAATCCTGAGCGTATTGAAATGAAAAAATATTGCCCAAGATTAAACAAATATACGTTACATCGTGAAACTAAATAATCACTTATCTTTCAAATACGACAATTTGAAATGCGAAAAGATCTTTTTCTTAATCGAAAAAGGTCTTTTTTTAATAAAGAAAGTCAACAATTTACTTAGCTAAGGAAATTTCAAGGTTGCAAAAATCAAAATACGTGTTATTATATAAAACGTAATAATTACGATTAGTAAAAAGAGAGGTAATAAGAATGGCTAAGAAATCAAAAATCGCAAAAGAACAAAAAAGACAAGAATTAGTAGATAAATATTTTGAATTACGAAAAGAACTTAAAGCTAAAGGTGATTATGAAGCTTTAAGAAAATTACCACGTGATTCATCACCTACACGTTTAACGCGTAGATGTAAAGTGACTGGACGTCCAAGAGGTGTATTGAGAAAATTTGAAATGTCACGTATCGCATTTAGAGAACATGCTCATAAAGGACAAATACCAGGTGTGAAAAAATCAAGTTGGTAAAACTCGTACTAAAGTCCATTTACAAGAACAATAAAACAATGTAAAGTAAGTAAGGATAATATTTTTCTGAATAAAGCAACTGATTTTGTTTTGATTATTCGGATTTTAGCTATTTATCCCAAAATATATTGTTTTTATAAAGGGGCTTTTAGATTAATATGAAAATATTTGATTATGAAGACATACAACTAATACCAAACAAATGTATTGTTGAAAGTAGATCTGAATGTGATACATCAATTCAATTTGGTCCACGTTCATTTAAACTTCCAGTTGTACCAGCTAACATGCAAACGGTTATGAATGAAGATTTAGCACAATGGTTTGCAGAAAATGACTATTTTTATATCATGCATCGATTTAATGAAGCAGCTAGAATTCCGTTTATCAAAAAAATGCAAAGTAATCATTTATTTGCATCTATTTCAGTTGGTGTAAAAAAAACCGAGTTTGAATTTATTGAACAACTCGCAAATGAAGAAATAACACCTGAATATATTACAATCGATATTGCACATGGACATTCTGATTCTGTCATTAATATGATTAAGCATATTAAATCATATTTACCTAATTCATTTGTTATTGCAGGTAATGTAGGAACACCAGAAGGCGTTAGAGAATTGGAAAATGCCGGTGCTGATGCAACGAAGGTAGGTATCGGACCTGGTCGAGTTTGTATAACTAAAATTAAGACAGGATTTGGTACAGGTGGTTGGCAATTAGCTGCACTTAATTTATGTAGTAAAGCAGCTCGAAAGCCATTGATTGCTGATGGTGGTATACGAACTCACGGTGATATTGCTAAATCAATCCGTTTCGGGGCTTCAATGGTTATGATTGGTTCATTGTTTGCAGCACACGAAGAATCACCGGGAGAAACAGTTGAACTCGAAGGTAAACGCTATAAAGAATATTTTGGTAGTGCTTCCGAATTCCAAAAGGGCGAACATAAAAACGTTGAAGGTAAAAAGATGTTTGTAGAACATAAGGGATCATTGAAAGATACTTTAAAAGAAATGCAACAAGATTTACAAAGCTCTATTTCTTATGCGGGTGGAAAAGATTTAAAATCACTTCGCACAGTAGATTATGTGATTGTTAGAAATTCAATCTTTAACGGAGATAGAGACTAAGTATCTTATGGTAGGTGACTACAATTAAAAAGTTTCTCGTATTTTTTGTCGCATGTTTATGTTTAGTGATTTTTCTGCCACTGAATGAGTTAAAGCCACTTGAAAAACTTCAAATAGAAGTTAGGCAACAGATAGATCATTGGGCATTTGGAGATTCTAATGAAGAAGATATAAGTTTGGATGTTCCAAATAAACAAGAGTTTGCTATTAATAATGTTCAAATGAATATGTCAAAAAAAGAAGTAGAAGATAAATTAGGTAAAGAAAAGCGCATCACTTCTAATGAATATGGTACCAACTGGTATACGTATTACGATGATGATTATAACCAATTTGTCATGATTAGTTATATTAAAGATAGAGTAAACGGTATGTATACTAATCAAAACTTAATTTCTTCTCAGTCTAAAATAAAATATGCGACACCTAAAAACAAGGTGAGAGATCGTTTAGGTAAACCTCTTGATGAGATAAAAAAAGGGAATAAGCGATTCGAAATTAAAAATGATGAATATGATGTATTTCACAAAAAGCATATTTATACTACAGTTTTCTATGATAAACATGAAAAGAATGGTGTCACTGCGTTATATCAAGTAAGTGACGAAATGGAAAATAGGCTTCAAGAGCAATATGGTGCACCTTCTAAATCTTTAGAAAAAAGTTTTGAATTACAGGATTTTGATATCGTTAATGCAGAAAGAAAGCAAAGACAATTATCAACATTAAGTTATTCTAAATCCATTTCTGACACTGCTAGAAAGCATAGCCAAGATATGGTAGAAAATAGTTATTTTGATCATACTGATTTAAATGGAAAATCGCCATTTGACCGATTGAAAGCAGATCATCATGATTTTAATGCAGCTGGAGAAAATCTAGCCTATGGACAACAAAATAGTATATATGCTCACGAAGGATTAATGAATTCATTAGGGCACAGAAAAAACATACTAAATGATAGCTTTTCAACTTTAGGTGTAGGCGTCGATTTTAATGATCAACGACAACCATATTGGACAGAAAATTATACTGGTTAATCGTTTAAAACAATATATGTTGGGGTACTAATTAGTTGTAAGGAAGTAGATAGAATGTCAACTAAATCAAAACAACAACCTGATATCTTAGAAAAAGTAAAAGAAGTTTTGAATAAGAATCAAAATAAAAAGGATTAGGCTAATGGCCTAATCCTTTTTTTTATAGGGGGTTATGAGGATAAGTTATGATTACATTTCTCTATATAAACCGATTACTTTTCCAACTACTATAACATTATCTAAGTAAATTGGATCCATTGTACTATTTTCTGGTTGTAATCTGTATCGGTTCTTTTCTTTATAAAATCTTTTAACTGTTGCTTCATCATCTTCAGTCATCGCAACAATGATATCGCCATTTTCTGCGATTGTTTGACTACGAACGATGACTTTATCGCCATCAAGAATACCTGCTTCAATCATACTGTCTCCAACAACATTTAAAATAAAGATATCGCTATTATGTGTGGAAGTTAAGTGTTCAGGTAATGGAAAGTATTCTTCAATATTCTCGACTGCAGTAATTGGAATACCGGCTGTTACTTTACCTATTACAGGAACATGAATCGTTTCTTCCATACTAATATTATCGTTTAATTGTTCGCTAACAATTTCAATTGCTCTAGGTTTAGTAGGATCGCGTTTAATATAGCCTTTTTCTTCTAATCTTGATAAATGACCATGAACGGTTGAACTTGAGGCCAATCCTACTGCTTCACCAATTTCGCGAACACTTGGCGGATACCCTTTTGATTGAACAATCTGCTTAATGTAATCATATATTTCGCTTTGTCTTTTCGTTAATTCTCTCATATATAGGCACTCCCTAGTTTTATTTAAGTTTATTATAGCATCTCTATAATCAAATAACAAACGTTTGTTCGTTAAAGTGTTGACATGGAACATCTGTTCTGTTAAATTATAAATACAAACAAACGTTCTAGGAGTGAAATTCATGTTAACAAAACAAACAAAGACATTTTTAACATATATAGCAGTATTTTTAGTATCTTGCCTTATCTTTTTAGTATTCTTCTTAAGTGTTAATCAAAGTGCACATTCAGAACAAACGTACGAAATGACAGATCATGAAATTCATCAGAATGCTAACCAAAATGAACATCAAGTACCTAATAATGATGGGAACAGCGAACATAAATCTGGGTCTATGTTCGCATTAGCCCACTAAGATAGATTAAATAAAGAGAAAGTGAGCGTAACGATTTGGTTATGCTCATTTTTTTTGTTATATTTTATGGAAGGTTTATCAACGCTATATTATTATAAGAATATAAAAATATATGATATAAGGTTAGAAAAATATGATATATATAATTGAACAATAATTGAGATGAAAGTAGGAAGTTGAATGTCTAAAAATGATTTGAATATTGATAGAATTAATGAATTAGCTAAAAAGAAGAAAGAGCAAGGTTTAACTAACGAGGAAGCAAAAGAGCAATCTAAGTTAAGAAAAAAATATCTTGATTCATTTAGAGAGGGATTCAAAAAGCAATTAGAAAATACTAAAGTGATAGATCCAGAAGGTAATGACGTTACTCCTGAAAAATTAAAGAAAATTCAACAGAATAAGAAAGAAAAATAAGCGTGAAATTTTATCATTTTAGATTTATTTTAATAGAAAAACTGAGGGATTTTTCAGATTTTTCTTTATGAATTTATATTAAAATAAGTTATAATTAATTTGAGGTATTATTTGAAGAAGGGAAGAAAATATAATGTTTAATAAAGAAGATCAATTAGCAATCGATACGATTCGTGCTTTAAGTATCGATACAATAGAGAAAGCCAATTCAGGACACCCTGGTTTACCAATGGGTGCAGCACCAATGGCATACACACTATGGACAAGACACCTAAATTTTAATCCCCAATCTAAAGATTATTTTAACAGAGATAGATTTGTATTATCAGCAGGACATGGTTCGGCATTATTATATAGCTTATTACATGTATCTGGTAGCTTAGAAATGGATGAACTTAAACAATTTAGACAATGGGATTCTAAAACTCCAGGACATCCAGAATTTAAACATACTGATGGCGTAGAAGTAACAACAGGTCCACTAGGCCAAGGTTTTGCAATGTCAGTAGGTATGGCTTTAGCGGAAAGTCATTTAGCAGGTAAATTTAACAAAGAAAATTATAATGTAGTAGATCATTATACTTATGTACTTGCTTCAGATGGCGACTTAATGGAAGGTATTTCACATGAGGCAGCTTCTTTTGCCGGCCATAACCAATTAGATAAGTTAATCGTTTTATATGATTCAAATGATATTTCATTAGATGGTGATTTAGATAAAGCCTTTTCTGAAAAAACGCAATCACGTTTTGAATCATATGGATGGAATTACATCTTAGTTAAAGATGGAAATGACTTAGAAGAAATTGATAATGCAATTAATAAAGCTAAATCTCAACAAGGACCAACTATTATTGAAGTAAAAACAGTAATAGGTTTTGGTTCTCCAAATAAATCAGGTACTAACGGCGTACATGGTGCTCCATTAGGTGAAGATGAACGTAAATTAACATTAGAAGCATATGGTTTAGATCCTGAAAAACGATTTAATGTACCACAAGAAGTTTACGATATCTTCAATTCTACAATGTTAAAACGTGCTAATGAGCATGAAGAAAATTGGAAAAATAAAGTTGAAGAATATAGTAAAGCTTATCCAGAACTAGCTGAAGAGTTCAAATTAGCGATTAGTGGTAAATTACCACAAAATTATGAAAAAGAATTACCTAAATTTGATGCAGATCATAATGCAGCATCTCGTGCTGACTCAGGTGAAGTTATTCAAGCATTAAGTAAACATGTGCCATCATTCTTTGGTGGATCTGCAGACTTAGCTGGTTCAAATAAGTCAAATGTTAAAGATGCTAAAGATTATGATAAAGATAATCGTGATGGCAAAAACATTTGGTTTGGTGTTCGTGAATTTGGTATGGGTGCAGCTGTTAACGGTATGGCAGCTCACGGTGGATTACATCCATACGGGGCAACATTCTTCGTTTTCAGTGACTACTTAAAACCTGCATTACGTTTATCAGCAATAATGGGATTAAATTCAACATTTGTATTTACTCATGATTCTATTGCAGTAGGTGAAGATGGTCCTACTCATGAACCAATTGAACAATTAGCTGGATTACGTGCAATTCCTAACATGAATGTTATTCGTCCAGCAGATGGTAATGAAACAAGAGTTGCTTGGGAAGTTGCTTTAGAATCTGAAAGCACGCCTACATCATTAGTACTTACACGTCAAAATTTACCAACTTTAGATGTTTCAGAAGAAACAGTAGAAGAAGGTGTGCGTAAAGGTGCATATGTCGTTTATGAATCTAAAGAAACACCTGAATATTTATTATTAGCAACTGGTTCTGAAGTAAGCTTAGCGGTTGAAGCAGCTAAAGATTTAGACGCACAAGGTAGAGGTGTTCGAGTTGTTTCTATGCCAAACTGGTTCGCATTCGAACAACAATCAGAAGACTACAAAGAATCTGTGATTCCTTCAAATATTACTAAACGTGTAGCTATTGAAATGGCATCAACATTAGGTTGGCATAAATATGTCGGTACTCAAGGTAAAGTCATTGGTATCGATGGATTTGGTGCAAGTGCTCCTGGCGACTTAGTTGTTGAAAAATATGGATTTACAAAAGAAAATGTTTTAAATCAAATTCGTGAATTTTAATTCAATGACGATTTAAATATATATTTGTAGCCTGAGACATTTATTATGTCCCAGGCTTCGTTTTTTAATATTAAAATAATTTATAAAGTACGTTTAATAAAATTAGAAAATTTGTTATGATTTTTGATGTGCATTATTTTAAGTCTTAAATTTGTCTTGAAATAAATATTTGAATCTAGTAAAATTCATTAGGATAAAGAAAGTGGGTGAAACAATGGCAACGTGGTTAGCAATTATCTTAATTGTAATAGCATTAATCGCAGGTTTAGTTGGTGGTTTCTTCTTAGCTAGAAAATATATGATGGATTATTTGAAAAAAAACCCACCTATTAATGAAGAAATGCTACGTATGATGATGATGCAAATGGGTCAAAAACCTTCTCAAAAGAAAATCAATCAAATGATGACTATGATGAACAAAAATATGGACCAAGGTATGAAAGGTCAAAAGAAATAAAAAAGATAAAAAGGATTAAGACAGTTATAAAATGCTGTCTTAATCCTTTTTTTGATATGATCATTCTTTTAAATATAATTCTTAAATGTTAAGTTAAAATTAAAATGTTTTTATATTAAGGTGAGGATTATTGGAATTATTAAGTCTATCGTTAAGAATCTATAATTAATTATTAATTTTTGAGGTGAGTGTTAATTTGAATTTAGAACCAGATAGTATCATTATAGGTATTGCATCATTCTTATCGGTATTAATAGGGTCATTCATTGGCAATCAACTTAAAGTGCATGTGGTTTTACGATTATTGTTAACATTTATTATCACGGTTATATTATTATTCTTTTTCTGGTGGTTAGGATATGTCATTTATGATAAATGACATATGCATACTGTTTTATTCTTATACTACAATAAAAGTTAAGTGCTTTATGAGAATTCAAAAGTTAAATAAAGTTTAAATTGTTTAATTTTGTGGGAAGCATTTCTTAAATTAAAAGCTATGAAAATATACATGATTAATGATATACTAACACGTGATTAAAAAAGAGTATTGCAGTTTAGAATATATGAGAAGGTGTAACAGTGGCATATTTAATATTTTCAATTGTAGTTGCATTCTTGATGGGTGCAGTTGTTATTGTGATTCGTATGAAAGCACAAAAATTTCCAGTCAATGAAAAGAAAATTATTTTACCACCATTTTTCATGGCAACGGGTGCTTTAATGTATGTAATACCGTATTTTAGATTAACAGGGATTGAGATACTAGAATCTTTTGTCTTAGGTGTTTTATTTTCAACAGTCTTAATATGGACATCACGTTTCGAAGTAAAAGGTAGCGAGATTTATATGAAACGTTCAAAAGCATTTCCAATTATCTTGATATCACTATTAGTTATACGTACTGTTATAAAAATATTCATTAGCAATGAGATTGATCCAGGAGAGATTGCTGGTATGTTTTTCTTATTAGCTTTTTGTATGATAGTACCATGGAGATTAGCGATGTATTACAAGTACAAAAAAGTAAAAAAATCTATTGTTCATTAAATATATAAGAGCCACTTATCTACTGAGATGAGTGGTTTTTTGCTTGAAATATGTGAGGAAAAGTATTATGATTAATACGAACAAACGTTCTATTTGGAGGTAAAAAATGAAGGTAATCCATACAGCAGATTGGCATCTAGGTCGCATTTTAAATGGTAAACAATTACTTGAAGATCAAAGGTATGTATTAGATCAATTTATAAATCAAATGAAAGAAGAAAAACCAGACATAATCGTTATTGCTGGAGACTTATACGATACTACATATCCAGGTAAAGATACGATTAAATTATTCGAAGAGACGATTTCCAAGTTAAATATTGATTTAAAAATTCCAATTATTTTAATTAGTGGAAATCATGATGGAAAAGAGCGTTTGAATTATGGTGCGAGTTGGTTCGAACATAGTAATTTATATATTAGAACTAAATTAGAAAATATGACACAGCCCATTCGTATTAATGGTATCAATTTTTATACATTACCTTTTGCAACTGTTGCTGAAGTACAACACTATTTTAAAGATGACTCAATTCAAACACATCAACAAGCATTGGATAAATGTATAACTAGTATGTCAGAAACACTTCAACCTCAAGACATTAATGTATTGATTGGCCATTTAACTGTACAAGGTGGTAAGACATCCGATTCAGAAAGACCATTAACTATAGGTACTGTCGAAACAGTAGAAAGAAAATCATTTAATATTTTTGATTTTGTCATGTTAGGACACTTACATCATCCATTTAGCATTAATGAAGACACTATTAAATACAGTGGATCATTACTTCAATATTCTTTTTCAGAAGTAAGGCAACCTAAAGGTTATCGAGTAGTCAAGTTTAATCAAAAAAATGATATTCAAGATTATTTTGTTCCAATAGAACCATTGAGAAAATTAGAAATAGTCACAGGTGATTATCAAGACGTTATACAAGAAAAGGTAAACGTATCAAATAAGAATAATTATATCCATTTCAAATTAAGAAATATGGCTCATATTTCAGATCCTATTATTAACTTGAAACAAATCTATCCCAATACATTAGCATTAACAAACGAAACGTTTGAGCACCATGAAGCAATTCAACACATTGAAATAAAAAAAGAAGATGATCTATCAATTATTAATAATTTTTATAAAACAATCACCAAAGAGCAATTGTCTGATGTTCAAGAAAAGAAAATGAATCAAATTATTAATGATTTGATAAGAAAGGAAGATTAATTACTTTGAAACCAATGATGTTAAAGCTGAACAATTTTGGTCCTTTCTTAAATGAAACAATAGATTTTAGAAATATAGATCAAAATCAATTGTTCTTAATTAGTGGTAAGACTGGTTCCGGTAAAACAATGATATTTGATGCTATCGTATATGCTTTATATGGCGAAGCTTCAACTAAAAATAGAAAGGAGAATGATTTAAGAAGTCATTTTGCAGATGGTAATTCAGCTATGCAAGTGACGTTCGAATTTGAACTTAATGATAAACTATTTAAGATAGTTCGTACGGGGCCTTTTGTCAAAGAAGGAAATACCACCAAAACTCCCGCGAAATTAAATGTTTTCGAGTATATAGAAAATGAATTTGATTTAAGGGAAAGTATGGTGAATGCGGGTAACCAATTTATCATCGACTTAATTGGTGTTAATGCTGAACAGTTTAGACAATTATTTATTTTGCCACAAGGCGAATTTAAAAAATTCTTATTATCTAATAGTAAAGAAAAGCAAGGGATATTAAGAACACTCTTTAATAGTGAACGATTTGAAGAAATAGAAAAACGATTAAATGAAAATGTTAAAAATGAAAAAATCCAAATTGAAGAAAGATATAAAAATATTGAACGATTATGGAATGACATCCATACTTTTGAAAATAATGATCTAGAAGAATTAAAAAGTATCAATGTACATCAAACAGATAAAATCAATGAAGTATTACATAGATTTAATGAATTTGGTGAAAAAATAGAGCGAAAAAAATATGAACAAAAGAAAAGTCATGAAAATGAAATAGAAAAAGTAGAACAAAAACTCAATGATAATAAAGAGTTAGAATTCAATTTAAATGAGTTAAAGAAAAATGAAAATGAATTAAAGCAACTTAAGCAAAATGAAAGTTTTATTAATCAACATCGAGCGAAACTGAATAAGATTAATGAAATTAAACCATTATCGCAACTACTCGATAGAAATGAAGCGGCCAATAAAAAGTTAAAGCAAGCAGAAAAATCTATAGAAATTGCTGTGCATTCAATTAATAATTTATTAAAAGAAAAAGAAGAAAATCAATTTGGATTAAATCAACTATCTGAACAAGAGGAGTCTATAAACAAAGAAAAAGACTATTTAGAAAAGACTAATACTTTCTATAACAATTTGTCTCAGTATTTAAATAGTTATAAAGAAAAAGAACGTTTATCCTCTCAACTAGTAAATTTAAATGAAAAAAGCGAATTAGTAGAACGTGAATTATTAGATTTAAATGAAGCTATTAAATCAAAAGAAATCAACTACAGTCATGTTGAACAATTGAGTCAAGATATTTTCAATATTGAAAAGGAAATAGAACAAGCTGAAAAGTTAAAAAATGATATGCAAATGAAAGAAGAATTAAATTCTAAGTTGAATGACACTAAAGCGTCTTATAATCAAAAGTGTATTGAAATAGATGACTTATCTAATAAGCTATATGAAATAGATAAGACAGAAATTAATTTAAATAACAAAGAAACTTTAGTAGAACAACTTCAACAAGTCGTGTCACTTGGCGACACATGTCCAATTTGCGGGAATGAAATTACTTCATTAGGACAACATATTGATTTTGATAGTATTAATAAAAAGCAAAATTTAATTCAATCATTACAAGAAGATCTTAATAAAATGAATATTGATAAAGCAAAATTGGAAAGTTCTTTAAATCATTTAACGGAGCAAATAAATAATATTTATATTGATCAAAATTCCATACCGGATATTGAAAATCTGTATTCTAAAATCAGTAGAAAGAAAGAAGAAAAAGAAAAACAACAAAAAGAAAATGAATTTATCTTAAAAACGAATAAGAAAGTAGAACGAAAACGTCAAGAAACGTTTGAAATTAGAAATGAAGTTAAGAATGCTGAATCAAAAATTGAACAATGTGAGATACGAATCAATGATTTTGAATCAACAACTAAACATACTGAAATAGATGAATTTGAATCATATTTTAAAAAGCTAAAAAGTAATGTTGATCATTATTTAAAATCACTTGAAGAGCATCAACAAAATAGAAATGAAATTGCTCAAAAATTAAGTATTGAAGAAAATAACTTGCAGCATCATAAGCAAACTAAGAATGAAATCCAAGAAGATATTAAACAAACACAACAAGCGATAGAAGCTGAAATGAATCGTTTAAATATAGATTCTATTGAGCAGGTTCAGGATATAGTTAAAATTGTTAATGAAAAAGAAGAAATTGAGAATGAAATTAAAGAATATGATAAACAAATCCATAAGTATGAATTGGAAATGAACAGACTTAAAGAGTTAGTTGCAGGGAAAAAATTAGATAATATAGAAGAAATTCAAAAAGCACTTTCACAACTTAAAGTTGAACTTGAACATTTGAATCATGAAATAGCCACATTAGAATATCAACTGAAATTAAATCAACAAAAAGTGGATGAAATCGTATCTAATATCGAGTATTTAAATAAAGAGTTGAAAGAGCAACAAGATATATTTAATCTTGCAGAAATTCTGTCTGGTAGAAACAGTCAAAAATTAACATTGGAAAATTATGTTCTGATCTATTATTTAGAAAAAATTATAGCACAAGCTAATTTACGTCTTGCTACTATGAGTGGTCAAAGATATCAATTGCAAAGAAGGGAAGCTTTATCTCAAGGGTTTAGTGGTCTGGAAATTGATGTTTTCGATTTTTATTCTAATAAAGCAAGACATATCAGTTCTTTATCAGGTGGAGAGACATTCCAAGCATCTCTAGCGCTAGCATTAGGTTTAAGTGAAATTGTTCAACAAGAATCAGGCGGTATCTCTCTTCAATCAATGTTTATTGATGAAGGTTTTGGTACATTAGATCAAGAAACACTTGAAACCGCACTAGATACATTAGTGAACCTCAAATCAACGGGAAGAATGGTAGGTATCATTTCCCATGTTAGTGAACTAAAACAAAGAATACCACTCATTTTAGAGGTTACATCAAATCAATATCAAAGTATGACAAAATTTAAATGGAACTAAAGTAAAATTTCTCTATAAAAAAATCGATTTATCAACTTACAATTAAAAAGTTGATAAATCGATTTAAAATTATTACTAATGTTTTTCTCTTAATAAATCTCTAATTTCAGTTAAAAGAACAGTATTTTGTTCTAATTCCTCTTCTGGTTCTTCATTCTTCATTAAAGTATTTGCAATTTTTACAAAGATAAATAATGCAAAAGCAATGATTATGAAATCAATTATTGATTGAATGAATAAACCATATTTAATTCCCCAAAAAGCCCAATCTTCTGCAAAATTAACTGAACCGAAAATTTTCCCAATTAATGGCATAATGATGTATTCGACTAATGCAGAGATAATTTTATTGAAAGCTGCTCCCATAACAACGGCTACAGCTAAATCTAACACGTTGCCTTTTAACGCAAAGTCTTTAAATTCTTTTAGCATTTAAATAGTCCTTTCTAAACAATATTTAAGAGTCATTATACAACATATAATTAATTTAGCAAATAGGAAATTTAATCAAATTTGATTCTAAATAGGACGTTTGTTATCCTATAGTAGTGCTTTAGTAAAATTAAATGTTTTAAGATAAAAAAAGAATATTTTAATTTTACTAGTTTGAAAATTTAATAATAGATATGAAGGGAGTAATTAATTATGAATTCTTCTTCTTCTAAAGAAAAGAACGGTAAGAAGATTTCTCCGGTGTTTATCTATAGTGCAATTATCGCAGCAATTGTTGTATTAATTGGTGCTATTTTCCCAACACAATTTGACACAGTAACGAATGAAGTCAAAATGTGGATAACAGATAAACTAGGTTGGTATTACTTAATTCTAACTACGATTATAGTATTCTTCTGTATTTTCCTTATCTTCAGTCCAATTGGGAAACTTAAATTAGGTAAACCAAATGACAAACCGGAATTTAATACTATTTCTTGGTTTGCGATGTTATTCAGTGCCGGTATGGGTATCGGTTTAGTCTTTTATGGTGCAGCTGAGCCAATGTCTCATTTTGCTTCACCACCTGATGCTGATCCGAAAACGACAGAAGCTTACACAGAAGCATTACGTTCAACGTTCTTCCATTGGGGCTTCCATGCATGGGCTGTTTATGGTGTTGTAGCATTGGCACTTGCTTATGCACAATTCCGTAAAGGAGAGCCTGGATTATTATCTAGAACTTTACGTCCAATTTTAGGTGATAAAGTTGAAGGACCTATTGGAACATTCATCGACGTACTTTCAGTATTTGCTACATTAGTTGGTGTAGCCGTATCACTTGGTATGGGTGCATTACAAATCAACGGTGGTTTAAATTACTTATTTGGCGTACCGAATACAACTTGGGTTCAAGCTATTATTATTGTAATAGTTACAATCTTATTTATTGCAAGTGCTTGGTCAGGTTTAAGTAAAGGTATCCAATATTTAAGTAATCTTAACATCGGATTAGGTGCTTTATTAATGATCATTACATTAATTATTGGACCGACTGTTTTAATCTTAAACATGATGACTAGTTCAACAGGTAGCTTATTAAATACATTCTTATTTAATAGTTTTGATACTGCAGCGTTAAATGGACAAAAACGTGAATGGATGTCTACGTGGACACTTTACTACTGGGGCTGGTGGTTAAGTTGGAGTCCATTCGTTGGTGTGTTTATTGCCAGAGTTTCAAAAGGACGCTCAATCAGAGAATTTATTTCTAGTGTACTATTAGTACCAGCGATTGTTAGTTTCATCTGGTTCAGTGTATTCGGTGTTCTTGGTATCGAAACTGGTAAGAAACATCCAGATTTATTCAAAATGACTCCAGAAACACAATTATTTGGTGTATTCAACCACGTACCATTAGGTATTGTATTATCATTTATTGCACTTATTTTAATTGCTTCATTCTTTATTACTTCAGCTGACTCAGCAACATTCGTATTAGGTATGCAAACAACATTTGGTTCATTAAATCCAAGTAGTATGGTTAAAGTAACTTGGGGTATTGCTCAAGCACTTATTGCCTTTGTATTATTATTAGCTGGTGGCGGAGATGGAACAAAAGCACTCAACGCAATTCAGAGTGCCGCCATTATTAGTGCGTTCCCATTCTCCTTTGTCGTCATATTAATGATGATCAGTTTCTACAAGGATGCTAATAAGGAACGTAAATTCTTAGGATTAACATTAACTCCTAATAAACACAGATTAGAAGAATATGTTAAATATCAACAAGAGGATTACGAATCTGATATTTTAGAAAAACGTGAATCTAGACGTAATCGTGAAAAAGAAGAATAATGGAATGAATTATCTACTTAAAGGTGGATTTATAGCTATCAACAATTTTGTTGATAGCTATTTTTATGTTTCAAACATATAAAATAATAATTACTTGCGATTGATAACCATTCTCAATTAATAAAAATAACTTATAGTACAAATGCGTCATAATAAGTTTTACTTATATAAACTGATTAAAAATGCGAAATGAAAAATGACTCCTTTATATACCTATACAGTTGTGTTCGAAAACATATAATAATACAATTTAACTAAGGCATATAAATATATAGAAATTCAAGGGGGATATCAAATGGCTTCTAACTTTAAAGAAACAGCAAAGAAACAATTTGATTTAAATGGCCAATCATACACGTACTATGATTTAAAATCATTAGAAGAACAAGGTTTAACTAAAATTTCAAAGTTACCTTATTCAATCCGTGTATTACTAGAATCTGTGTTACGTCAGGAAGATGATTTTGTAATTACTGATGATCACATTAAACAATTAGCAGAATTTGGCAAAAAAGGTAACGAAGGTGAAGTACCTTTCAAACCATCTCGTGTAATTTTACAAGACTTCACTGGTGTACCAGCTGTAGTTGACTTAGCGTCTTTACGTAAAGCAATGAATGATGTTGGTGGGGATATTAATAAAATCAACCCTGAAGTACCAGTAGACTTAGTTATTGACCACTCAGTACAAGTTGATAGCTATGCTAATCCAGATGCATTACAACGTAATATGAAATTAGAATTTGAACGTAACTATGAACGTTACCAATTCTTAAACTGGGCAACTAAAGCATTCGATAATTATAATGCTGTACCACCAGCAACTGGTATTGTTCACCAAGTAAATTTAGAGTACTTAGCGAATGTTGTACATGTTCGTGATGTTGATGGCGAACAAACTGCGTTCCCGGATACATTAGTTGGTACTGACTCTCATACAACAATGATTAACGGTATTGGTGTATTAGGTTGGGGTGTCGGCGGTATTGAAGCCGAAGCAGGTATGTTAGGACAACCTTCATACTTCCCAATTCCAGAAGTTATTGGAGTAAGATTAAGCAATGAATTACCACAAGGTTCAACAGCAACTGACTTAGCGTTACGTGTAACTGAAGAGTTACGTAAACGTGGCGTAGTTGGTAAATTCGTTGAATTCTTCGGTCCAGGTGTAACAAACTTACCATTAGCTGACCGTGCTACAATTGCAAACATGGCGCCTGAATATGGTGCAACTTGTGGTTTCTTCCCAGTTGATGAAGAATCACTTAAATACATGAAATTAACTGGTCGTAAAGATGATCACATTGCACTTGTAAAAGAATATTTACAACAAAATAATATGTTCTTCCAAGTTGAAAATGAAGATCCTGAATATACTGAAGTGATTGATTTAGATTTATCTACAGTTCAAGCTTCTTTATCAGGACCAAAACGTCCACAAGATTTAATCTTCTTAAGTGACATGAAAACTGAATTCGAAAAATCAGTTACAGCTCCAGCTGGTAACCAAGGTCACGGTTTAGATGAAAGTGAATTTGATAAGAAAGCTGAAATCAAATTCAATGACGGTAGAACTTCAACTATGAAAACTGGTGATGTTGCAATAGCAGCGATTACATCATGTACAAATACATCTAACCCTTACGTTATGTTAGGTGCAGGTCTAGTTGCTAAAAAAGCAATTGAAAAAGGCTTGAAAGTACCTGATTATGTAAAAACTTCATTAGCACCAGGTTCAAAAGTTGTTACTGGATATTTAAGAGATTCAGGTTTACAAGAATATCTTGATGACTTAGGTTTCAACTTAGTTGGTTATGGTTGTACAACTTGTATCGGTAACTCAGGTCCATTATTACCTGAAATTGAAAAAGCAGTAGCTGACGAAGATTTATTAGTAACTTCTGTACTTTCTGGTAACCGTAACTTTGAAGGTCGTATTCATCCATTAGTTAAAGCTAACTACTTAGCTTCACCACAATTAGTTGTAGCTTATGCATTAGCTGGAACAGTTGATATCGATTTACACAATGAACCTATTGGTAAAGGTAAAGATGATGAAGATGTATACCTTAAAGATATCTGGCCAAGTATCAAAGAAGTTGCAGATACAGTTGATAGTGTCGTAACACCAGAATTATTCTTAGAAGAATATGCAAATGTATACGAAAATAATGAAATGTGGAATGAAATCGACGTTACTGACGCACCATTATATGATTTCGATCCAAATTCAACTTATATTCAAAATCCATCATTCTTCCAAGGTTTATCTAAAGAACCAGGAACTATTGAACCATTAAAAGATTTACGTATTATGGGTAAATTTGGGGACTCAGTTACAACTGACCACATTTCTCCAGCAGGTGCTATCGGTAAAGATACACCAGCAGGTAAATATTTATTAGACCATGATGTTCCAATTAGAGAATTTAACTCTTATGGTTCAAGACGTGGTAACCATGAAGTAATGGTACGTGGTACTTTCGCTAATATCCGTATTAAAAACCAATTAGCGCCAGGTACTGAAGGTGGATTTACAACATACTGGCCTACAGGAGAAATCATGCCTATCTATGATGCAGCTATGAAATATAAAGAAAATGGTACTGGTTTAGCTGTTTTAGCAGGTAATGATTACGGTATGGGTTCATCTCGTGACTGGGCTGCTAAAGGTACAAACTTATTAGGTGTTAAAACTGTTATTGCACAAAGTTATGAACGTATCCACCGTTCAAACTTAGTAATGATGGGTGTATTACCATTACAATTTAAACAAGGTGAATCAGCTGATTCTCTAGGTTTAGAAGGTAAAGAAGAAATTTCTGTAGATATCGATGAAACAGTTAAACCTCATGACTTAGTAACTGTTCATGCTAAGAAAGAAAACGGAGAAGTTGTTGATTTTGAAGCAATGGTTCGTTTCGATTCATTAGTAGAATTAGATTATTATCGTCATGGCGGTATACTACAAATGGTATTAAGAAATAAATTAGCTCAATAATCACAAAAAATGTGACTTTTGACAGTGCTAACGTTTAGGTTAGCACTGTTTTTTTATGCTAAACTATATATGTAATGTTAATAGTTAAGGAAGGATTGGACTTAAATGATTTATAGTTTGACTGAAATTGAACCAAGATATCAAGAGACAGATAAAATGGGCGTGATTTATCATGGTAATTATGCAACATGGTTTGAAGTAGCTCGTACAGATTACATTAGAAAACTAGGATTTAGCTATGCTGATATGGAAAAGCAAGGGATCATTTCTCCAGTTACAGACTTAAATATCAAATATAAAAAATCAATTTTTTATCCTGAAAAAGTTACCATTAAAACTTGGGTTGAAAAATACTCTAGATTGCGTTCTGTATATAGATATGAAATTTTTAATGAACAGGGCGAACTTGCAACTACAGGTTATACTGAGTTAATTTGTATGAAAGCTGATACATTTAGACCGATTAGATTAGATCGTTATTTTGCAGATTGGCATGAAACATATAGTAAAGTTGAAGGTTTAAATAAAGAAGGCATCAACGAGGAAGTCACTAATGGTATTGATCATTTATAATTTAAACTAATAAGACATATTAAACATAGCCCTAGAGTGCTTTATAAATGCATTCTAGGGCTATATAATATTTCTATTTCTTTGTATATGAAATTTCATCTTCATGATCAACTGTATCTACAACAATATGATCATCTTCAAAGTACCATAAATCTTTTTCAGATATAACAATCGTTAAACCGTTATAATCCTCTTCGTAAACAACCTCAACATCAGATTTATTTTCAACATTAAATGCTGGGCTGAATCCTTGTTTTAATTGAAATTCGCCACCATAACGTACGAAGAAATGTAATACTTGATTATCTTCAGGTAAGTCAAATTCATCTTTAAACCATTGAACTGCTTGATCTGTAAGTTCAATTTTCATTTAATCTCCTCCATATTAAATCTCTATATTTTACTAGATGGACTGTCAATTTTAGTGATATTAGAATTATAGCATAGCCTATCATTCTAATATATTTTTAAACACTATATTTAAAACGTAATACTTACAAAAATATAAAATCATCTGTGTACAATTGATTACAATATAGAAAAGCGCTTAGTAAGATATCTATTTAACAAATACCTAACTAAGCGCTCATAACTTTGTTTATTTAATTTACATCCATGTTATCTTAGGTTCTTCACCTTTAAAGATACGGACAATATTTGTTTTGTGGCGTATAATTAAAATTATAGAAACAATTCCACTGACTGCAAGTAAAATGTAGTCCTGTATAATGAGTGAACCTATCACACAACAAATGGCTGCTACGATACTTGATAAGGACACGTATTTAAATGTTTTTAGCACTAAAAAGAAAATTGCAGCTAAAATTAATAATAAAATGGGATTGACTCCTAAAACTACCCCAGCACTCGTAGCAACTGCTTTACCACCTTTAAATTTTAAATATATAGGATATACATGGCCAAGTATTGCGAATAAACCTACAATTAGTCCGTTGGTAAAGAATGTACTTATAGGTCCATCAGCATGTACTGGTAACCAAATAGGGAAGAATACAGTGATAAACCCTTTAAATATATCTAAGAAGGTTACCACAAATCCTGCTGGTCTACCTAATACCCTAAAACTATTTGTTGCTCCAGTATTGCCACTACCAAATTGTCTTATATCTTTCTTAAAGAATAGCTTTCCAATAACCAAACCACTTGGAAAAGCACCAATAAGATAACTTAGTATTAACATGACGACGATCATCATAAAATACACATCCTTTAGTAACTTAGCACTATTTTACCATATACCCCTTATTTTAGAACAATAAAAATTGATAATTTAAAAATGAATAATCATTAAAATAAACTGAATTATCAAGATGATACTTGCAATTTATACAGATTTATATAAGAATAACTATTGTATAGTTTTAAAAACGAACGTACGTTTGTAGGAGGGCGAAATCATTGGCAATGAATAAACAAAATCATTATTCAGATGATTCTATACAGGTTTTAGAAGGTCTTGAAGCTGTTAGAAAAAGACCGGGGATGTATATAGGATCAACTGATAAACGTGGATTGCATCATCTAGTATATGAAGTTGTCGATAACTCCGTCGATGAAGTATTAAATGGTTACGGGGATGAAATAACAGTTATCCTAAACCAAGATGATAGTATTTCAATAGAAGATAATGGTCGTGGGATGCCAACAGGTATTCACGCTTCAGGTAAACCAACTGTTCAGGTTATCTTTACCATATTACATGCTGGAGGCAAATTTGGCCAAGGTGGATATAAAACATCTGGTGGACTACACGGTGTTGGTGCGTCGGTAGTTAATGCACTAAGTGAATGGTTAGAAGTTGAAATTCATAGAGACGGTAATATTTATAAACAGAGTTTTAAAGATGGTGGTGTGCCTGCGACAGGGTTACTCAAAGAAGGAAAAACAAAGAAAACGGGTACAAAAGTAACGTTTAAACCAGATCCTGAAATTTTCAAAGCCACAACATCATTTAATTTTGATGTTCTAAGTGAGCGTTTACAAGAATCTGCATTCTTATTAAAAAACTTAAAAATTAAATTAATTGATTTACGTCGTGGTAAAGAAAGAGAAGAATATTACCATTACGAAGAAGGTATTAAAGAATTTGTAAGTTATGTCAATGAAGGTAAAGAAGTTCTTCATGATGTCACAACTTTTACAGGTACATCTAATGGCATCGAAGTTGATGTGGCTTTCCAATATAACGATCAATATTCTGAAAGTATTTTAAGTTTCGTAAATAATGTGCGTACTAAAGATGGCGGTACACATGAAGTCGGATTTAAAACGGCTATGACTCGTGTATTTAACGATTATGCGAGACGTATCAATGAATTAAAAGAAAAAGATAAAAATTTAGATGGAAATGATATACGTGAAGGATTAACAGCTATCGTTTCTGTAAGAATTCCTGAAGAGTTATTACAATTCGAAGGACAAACTAAATCTAAATTAGGTACATCAGAAGCTAGAAGTGCTGTAGATTCAGTTGTTTCTGAAAAATTACCATTTTATCTTGAAGAAAAAGGACAATTGTCTAAATCGCTTGTGAAGAAAGCGATTAAAGCACAACAAGCTAGAGAAGCTGCACGTAAAGCACGTGAAGATGCACGTTCTGGTAAAAAGAACAAACGAAAAGATACTTTATTATCAGGTAAATTAACACCTGCTCAAAGTAAAAATACAGAGAAAAATGAACTTTATTTAGTAGAGGGTGACTCTGCTGGTGGTTCGGCTAAACTTGGTCGTGATCGTAAATTTCAAGCGATACTCCCATTAAGAGGTAAAGTCATTAATACTGAAAAAGCTAGATTAGAAGATATCTTCAAAAATGAAGAGATCAACACGATTATTCATACCATTGGTGCAGGTGTTGGTAATGAATTTAAAATTGAAGATAGTAATTATAGTCGAATTATCATTATGACCGATGCTGATACAGATGGTGCTCATATTCAAGTGTTATTATTAACGTTCTTCTTCAAATATATGAAACCTTTAGTACAAGCAGGTCGAGTCTTTATAGCATTACCTCCACTTTATAAATTAGAAAAAGGTAAAGGTAAATCTAAGAAAGTAGAATATGCTTGGACAGATGATGAATTAGATAAATTACAAAAGCAACTTGGTAAAGGATTCTCATTACAACGTTACAAAGGTTTAGGTGAAATGAACCCTGAACAATTATGGGAAACAACAATGAATCCAGATACACGTACGTTGATTCGAGTTCAAGTTGAAGATGAAGTACGCTCTTCAAAACGTGTAACAACGTTAATGGGAGATAAAGTAGCTCCACGTAGAGAATGGATTGAAAATCATGTTGAATTTGGTATGCAAGAAGATTTAAGTATTTTAGATAATACTGAAGTTCAAATTTTGGAAAATGAAACCTATGAGGAGGATGAAACGAATTGAGTGAGATAATTCAAGATTTATCACTTGAAGATGTAATAGGTGACCGTTTTGGACGATATAGCAAATATATTATCCAAGAGAGAGCATTACCAGATGTTCGTGACGGGCTTAAACCAGTACAGCGTCGTATTCTATACGCGATGTATTCAAGTGGTAATACATTCGACAAAAATTTCCGTAAAAGTGCTAAAACTGTCGGGGATGTCATTGGTCAGTATCATCCTCATGGTGACTCTTCAGTATATGATGCCATGGTGCGCTTAAGTCAAGATTGGAAGTTACGACATGTCTTAATCGAAATTCATGGTAACAATGGTAGTATTGATAATGACCCACCAGCAGCGATGCGTTATACAGAAGCTAAGCTAAGTCAATTATCTGAAGAACTGTTAAGAGATATCAATAAAGAAACCGTGTCATTTATTCCAAACTATGATGATACAACATTAGAGCCTATGGTATTACCTGCTAGATTCCCTAATTTATTAATTAATGGCTCTACTGGTATTTCAGCAGGTTATGCAACTGATATTCCGCCACATAATCTTGGTGAGGTTATTCAAGCGACTTTAAAATATATTGATAATCCTGATATTACTGTGAGCCAATTAATGAAATACATGAAAGGCCCTGATTTTCCAACTGGAGGCATTATTCAAGGTCTAGATGGTATCAAAAAGGCATATGAATCAGGTAAAGGTAAGATTGTGGTACGTTCAAAAGTAGACGAAGAAGAACTACGCAATGGACGTAAAGAATTGATTGTGACTGAAATTCCGTACGAAGTGAATAAAAGTAGTCTAGTTAAACGTATTGATGAATTACGTGCGGATAAGAAAGTTGACGGTATTGTTGAAGTTCGAGATGAAACGGATAGAACTGGCTTACGTATTGCTATAGAACTTAAAAAAGATGTTAATAGCGAAGCAATCAAAAATTTCTTATATAAAAATTCTGACTTACAAATATCTTACAACTTTAATATGGTAGCAATTAGTGACGGCCGACCAAAATTAATGGGTATTAAACAAATTATTGATAGTTATATCAATCACCAAATTGAAGTGGTGGCCAATAGAACTAAATTTGATTTAGAACATGCTGAAAAACGCATGCATATTGTTGAAGGTTTAATGAAAGCATTGTCAATATTGGATGAAGTCATCGCACTTATTCGTAATTCTAAAAATAAAAAAGATGCTAAAGATAACTTAGTTGCTGAATTTGACTTTACTGAAGCTCAAGCAGAAGCGATTGTGATGTTACAACTTTATCGTTTAACAAATACCGATATTGTTGCTTTAGAACAAGAGCATGATGAATTATCGAATTTAATCAAAGATTTACGTCATATCTTAGATGATCACGATGCATTATTAAATGTGATTAAAAATGAATTGACTGAAATTAGAAAGAAATTTAAAACAGATCGTCTTTCTACAATTGAAGCGGAAATTTCTGAAATTAAAATTGATAAAGAAGTTATGGTACCAAGTGAAGAAGTAGTATTGAGCTTGACAAGACATGGTTATATTAAACGTACGTCCACACGAAGTTTTAACGCAAGTGGCGTTTCTGAAGTAGGCTTAAAAGACGGGGACAGCTTATTAAAGTATCTTGATGTAAATACCCAGGATACTGCACTCGTGTTTACAAATAAGGGTAGATATTTATTCATTCCTGTTCATAAATTAGCTGAAATTAGATGGAAAGAGTTAGGACAACATGTGTCACAAATTGTTTCTATTGATGAAGATGAACAAGTGATTGATGTGTTTAATGAGAAAGACTTTAACCAACGCGAAGCCTTTTATATTATGGCTACGCGCAACGGCATGATTAAGAAAAGTAGCGTTCCGCAGTTTAAAACGACACGCTATAACAAGCCATTAATTGCTATGAAAGTAAAAGAACAAGATGAAGTGATTAACATCATGCGAGTAGAATCAGATCAATTGATTACAGTGGTTACGCACAAAGGTATGTCACTAACTTATTCTACAAATGAACTATCTGATACAGGTCTTCGTGCTGCTGGTGTTAAATCTATTAATTTAAAAGATGAAGATTTCGTAGTAATGACTCAAATGATTAACCACTCAGAATCAGTGATGATGGCTACTCAACGTGGTGCAATTAAGCATATTGGATTCAAAGTATTACAAGAAGCTAAACGTGCACAAAGAGGTATAACTTTACTTAAAGAATTGAAAAAGGCGCCGCATCGAATTGTAGCAGCTGATGTTGTCCGCGCTAATCATACGACATATACATTATACTCAGATAACAATCAAGAGAGTGGCGAAATTGCGTCAATTCACAAATCTGAACAATATACGAACGGTTCGTTTATTGTAGATATTGATGATTTTGGTGAAGTTAAAGGTATGTACTTACAATAAAAGTATATGCAATACATGAATAAGATGATAGAATAAAATATAATAATAACAATTAAAGCGTTCAAGAGGTTTATATTAAATTGAACAATCTAGTGTTAAGTATTGATACTTTGAATCATTATTTAATTAGATTGCTATATGATAATATGAATCTCTTGAATTTTTAAGATATGAATTTTATTTATAGATGAGAGGGATTTATTTGAAAGATTTTGATAGTTTAATTCCTGGTTGGTTTAAAGATTTTGTCCAAGTAGGGAATGATTTAATTTGGTCTCAATATCTAATTGGATTGTTACTTACAGCTGGTTTCTTCTTTACTATCAGTTCTAAATTTGTGCAACTTCGCATGTTACCTGAAATGTTTAGAGCATTAGTTGAGAAACCTGAAACATTAGAAAGTGGCGAAAAAGGTATTTCGCCTTTCCAAGCATTTGCAATTAGTGCAGGTTCAAGGGTTGGTACAGGAAACATTGCTGGTGTAGCAACAGCAATTGTATTAGGTGGCCCTGGTGCAGTATTTTGGATGTGGATTATTGCATTTATAGGTGCAGCAAGTGCATTTATGGAAGCAACATTAGCACAGATTTATAAAGTACATGATAAAGATGGTGGGTTCCGAGGCGGACCAGCATATTACATAACTAAAGGATTAAACCAAAAATGGCTAGGTATTGTATTTGCGATTCTAATCACAGTTACCTTCGCATTTGTGTTTAATACAGTTCAATCAAATACGATTGCTGAATCATTAAATACTCAGTATCATATTAGCCCAGTTATTACAGGAATTGTACTAGCTGTCATTACAGCTATCATTATTTTTGGTGGTGTTCGAAGTATTGCGACATTATCATCATTAATCGTTCCTATTATGGCGATCATATACATTGGTATGGTTTTAATCATTTTACTATTAAACTTAGATCAAATCGTTCCAATGATTGGTACTATTATCAAAAGTGCTTTTGGTTTTGAACAAGTAACTGGTGGTGCTGTAGGTGCTGCTATATTACAGGGTATTAAACGTGGTTTATTCTCAAATGAAGCAGGTATGGGTTCTGCACCAAACGCAGCAGCAACAGCTGCCGTACCTCATCCAGTTAAACAAGGTTTAATTCAATCATTAGGTGTATTCTTTGATACTATGCTTGTATGTACAGCTACAGCAATCATGATTTTATTATATTCTGGATTAAAATTTGGAGAAAATGCACCTCAAGGTGTGGCAGTTACACAATCTGCTTTAAATGAACATTTAGGTTCAGCAGGTGGTATTTTCTTAACCGTTGCAATTACACTATTTGCCTTTTCTTCAGTAGTAGGTAACTACTATTATGGACAATCTAATATAGAATACCTTTCAAATAATAAGACAATTATTTTCATTTTTAGATGTCTTGTAGTCGTACTTGTATTCATTGGTGCAGTTGCTAAAACTGAAACAGTATGGAGTACAGCAGACTTATTTATGGGACTAATGGCAATTGTTAATATTGTTTCTATTATTGGACTTTCTAATATTGCTTTTGCAGTAATGAAAGATTATCAAATGCAACGTAAAGCAGGTAAAAATCCTGTGTTCAAACCAGAAAACCTTGAGATCAACTTATTTGGAATTGAATCTTGGGGTATCAATGCAACAAATAAAGCAAATAAAAATAATAAGTAATGATAAATCCTGAGACGTATATCAATGTCTCAGGATTTTTTTATTAAAACGTAAGTTATTGATTATGAACTCTTTAGTATTGTGCAGGATAATTTTTGTAACTAGAAATTAAAGTACTTTGATAATAGTAAAATTGAGTTTTATAAATAAAAAGATTTAAAAATGTATTTTCTTTTCATTTATATCATTTAGCTTTATAATTTTAATAATGGAGCAGGAAAGGTGATAATGATGGGGGAATACAAAATAAGTAAAATTCTCAATAATAACGTTATCATATGCACGAATAAAGATCAGGAAGTTGTACTCATTGGAAAAGGTATTGGCTTTAATAAAAAGCAAGGTTTGATTTTAGATGAATCAGCTTCCATTGAAAAAGTGTATAAGCTTGATCAAGATAAACATAAAGAGCATTATAAGACATTGGTTGAAATGGCGGATGACCATGTACTGCAAGCAGTCATAGAATCAGTCAATTTAATCACAAACGCGACTTTAGATATTGATGATAAAAATCTAGTCGTTGCCTTAACTGATCATATTATTTTTGCGTATAAACGTTTAAAACAAAATCAACTCATTAGTAATCCGTTTGCTATGGAGACTAAGTATTTATATAGTGATGCATATCAATTAGCAGCCAAAGTAATAGAAAGACTCAATCAACAATTAGATGTTCAATTTCCAGAAGATGAAATTGGATTTATCGCTTTACATATTGCTTCTAATTCAGAAGAATTATCCATGCGAGAAATGTCGTTAATCAATCAATTAATTAATAAGAGTATTACAATCATTGAATCTGATTTAAATCATCAAGTTGATCAATCCTCAGTACAATATCAACGTTTTATTAGACATGTTCAGTTCCTTATTCGTCGTTTGAAACAGAATGAAGCGATTCATGCACAAAATGATTTCATTGAAATGATTAAAAAGCATTACCCACAGTGCTATTCCACAGCTTTTAAAATTTTAAAAATGATTCAAATGGAATTCGATATTACAATTAATGAAGCTGAAGTGATTTATTTAACATTACACATTCACCATTTTGAAGCGCAAATCAATCGTGATTAATCATACTTAGTTGTATTTTAATAGTTCTATTCATTAAATTGATGCAGTATTAACTATGCAATGATTGAAACCAGTTATATTTATTTTATTAAATTTTTTATACGCCTTAGTTGTATGAATTATGTTATGATAAGTGTTAGTTATTTTAATCATCTTAATTGTTTTATGAATTGAATAAAGAGAGGTAACTTGAAGGTATGGTGATGTCAAATGTCGAATGAAAATAAGACTACAGAAAATAAGGCATCTGGAAAGTTTAAAACTAATTTCAGTATGTCTGAAACAAGATTTATGCGATTTTTAGGCGGCAATGATTTAATTTATGGCTTATTAGCACTTGTACTTTTAGGTATTGTAATATTTATATTTGATAAAGTTTCATATGTGTTTGAGCCGTTTATTATTATATTTAATACGATTGCTGCACCTATTATTGTTTCATTGATTATATTTTATTTGTTTAATCCACTTGTGAATTTGATGGAACGTTATCGTATACCACGATTAGTGGGTATTATGATTATTTATATTGCGATTGTGGGAATTATAGCATTAATTGTTAATTTATTAATTCCGGTTATTGGCTCACAATTAGGAAGTTTTATTAATAATTCGCCTCAATATTTCAAAAAATTTACGAATACAATCAATAAATTAACTAGTAATTCAATTTTTGCTGGCTATTATAGTCAAATCAACGACCAACTTAATTCATTAACGAAGAAAATACCTACAATGTTATCAGATTATTTTGATGGTTTTGGTTCAAAACTAGCAACTTTTGCAGAAGCTGTTGCTAATGTTGGTGTAGTTATTGTAACAACGCCATTTGTATTATTCTTTATGTTAAAAGATGGTCATAAGTTCAAAGATTTTACGACTAATATTATGCCACCAAAATTCAGAAAAGATTTTCATGACTTGCTTGAAAAAATGAGTGTTCAAGTAGGTTCATATATTCAAGGACAAATTATTGTCTCATTCTGTATAGGTGTATTATTATTTATCGGTTATTCAATTATTGGATTAAAATATAGTTTAATTCTTGCATGTATCGCAGCTGTAACGAGTGTAGTACCATATTTAGGTCCTACAATTGCGATATCACCAGCGATTATTATTGCTATTATTACATCTCCATTAATGGTACTTAAATTGGCAATTGTTTGGACATTAGTTCAGTTCTTTGAAGGACACTTCATTTCGCCAAATATTATGGGTAAAACTTTAAAAATACATCCTCTAACAATTATCTTTATTTTATTATGTGCAGGTAACCTGTTAGGTATTGTAGGTGTTATTTTAGGTATACCTGGATATGCAGTATTAAAAGTTTTAGTTTCTCATGTCTTCCTATTATTCAAACGTAGATATAATCGTTACTATGGAGAAGATGCTGGGGAATATCAATTGAATAAAGATCAAGACTACTCTGAGTAGTTATGATACAAGGATATCTTTAGAAATGAATGTGAGAACAAGTAGGGCATTTAATATTGTTCTTAGCTTACTAATTTCTAAGATATCCTTTTTTATTAAAGTAAAATGTTTTATTGTAGTGACTTTAGCTAACATAAGATATGACAATAATGTTATGTATAATTAGAGTTATTTATATTCTAATTATCATATGCTTATGATATATTTTTGCTATATAGAAGAATTAATTAGAATCGAAGTGAAAAAATGACCCAAGAAAATAAAAGTAAATTATTATCTATTTTAAAATTTGTGTTTGCTGCAGCTCTATTTATATTTGTAGTATTCACATTATATCGAGAATTATCAACCATTAATTTTAAAGATACATTGATGCAATTTGGCAAAATCAATCGTTTGTGGTTAGTATTATTATTTGCCGGTGGGGGAGCATCGTTATTAATTTTATCTTTATACGATATTATTCTTGTCAAATCTTTAAAATTAGATATGTCTTTAACGAAAGTTTTTAGAGTGAGTTATATTATTAATGCTTTAAATGCTATTGTCGGATTCGGTGGATTTATCGGTGCCGGGTTAAGAGCATTTGTTTATAAAAATTATACTGAAGATAATAAGAAACTCGTACATTATATATCTATTATTCTCATTTCAATGTTAACAGGCCTTAGCTTATTATCGATTTTAGTCGTTTTTCATGTTTTTAATGCATCTGACATGTTAGATCGAATTTCATGGGTTCGTTGGATTTTATATATTGTTGCTTTATTTTTACCAATATTTATTATTTACACTATTATGAAACCCGCAGATAAAAATAATCGATTTATGGGTGTTTATTGTACTTTAGTGTCATGTATAGAGTGGATGGCGGCGGCTGTAGTTCTCTATTTCTCAGCACTAATCGTGGGTATTGATATTTCATTTATGAATTTTATCGGAGTCTTTATTATTGCAGCTTTGTCAGGACTAGTAAGTTTCATTCCTGGGGGCTTTGGTGCATTTGATTTAGTCGTGTTACTCGGATTTAAATCACTTGGTATAAATGAGGAGAATATTTTATTAGCGTTATTACTTTATCGTTTCGCATATTACTTTGTACCAGTAGCTATTGCATTAGTATTATCTTCATTTGAATTTGGTAACACTGCTAAGAAATACATCGAAGGCTCTAAATATTTTGTACCTGCAAAAGATGTCACATCATTCTTAATGTCATATCAAAAGGATATTTTATCTAAAATTCCATCATTTTCATTAGCAATTTTAGTGTTTTTAACGAGTGTGATATTCTTCATTAATAATTTAACTATTATTTATGATGGATTATATGATGATAACCACTTCGTGTATTATATAACATTGTCTGTTCATACTAGTGCCTGTCTATTATTAATGTTAAATGTTAAAGGCATATTTAAACAAAGCCGACGTGCTATTATTTTTGCTATTATATCAGTTGTATTAATTTTTGCTGCAACGATATATACTTATGCTTCTTTCTTACTTTTGACATGGTTAATAGTTATTTTTGTGTTACTAATTATTGCTTATCGACGTGCCAAAGTTTTAAAACGACCATTGAGACTAAAAAACGTATTTGTAATAGTAATCATCAGTTTGATTGTACTTTATATCAATCATATTATAATCTCTAGCACGTTATATGCATTAGATGTGTATAATCTTGAAGTTGATACCACAGTTTTAAGATATTATTTCTGGATAACAATAGCTTTAATTACATTAATTGTGGCGTCAATTGCATGGTTATTTGATTATCATTATGCCAAATCAAATCAAAATAAAGATTTAACTATTTGTGAACAAATTATTCATGAACATGGTGGTAATTATTTAACACATCTTATCTATAGTGGAGATAAAGATTATTTTGTTCATGATAATGAGTCTGCCTTTTTAATGTATCGATATAAATCTAATGCATTAGTTGTTTTAGGGGATCCAGTTGGAGATGTTTCATCCTTTGAATCTCTATTAGAAGCATTTTATGAATATGCAGAATACTATGGTTATGATATTATCTTTTATCAAGTAAGCGATCGATTCATGCCACTTTATCATAATTTTGGAAATCAATTCTTTAAATTAGGAGAAGAAGCAATTATTGATTTAACAACGTTTACGACTTCAGGTAAAAAACGTCGTGGATTTAGAGCTACTTTAAATAAGTTTGATGATTTAAATATTAAATTTGAAGTTATTGAACCTCCATTTTCTAAAGAAATGATTGAAACATTACAACATGTGAGTGATCAATGGTTAGATGGCAGAAATGAAATGCATTTTTCAGTAGGTCAATTTAGTGAAGCATATTTGTCTAAAGCACCAATTGGTATTATGCGTAATGAAGAAGGGAAAATCATTGCGTTTTGTACACTCATGCCAACATACTTTAATGATGCAATTTCAGTTGATTTAATTCGTTGGTTACCTGAATTAGACTTACCGTTAATGGATGGTCTATATTTACACATGCTTTCATGGGGAAAAGAAAAGGGTTATCGTTCATTTAATATGGGGATGGCAACACTTTCTAATGTTGGTCAATTGCATTACTCATATCTTAGAGAACGACTAGCTGGTAGAGTCTTTGAACATTTTAACGGTTTATATCGTTTCCAAGGTTTAAGACGTTATAAAGAAAAATATGGTCCAAATTGGGAGCCGAGATTCTTAGTTTATAGAAAAAATGCATCTTTATGGCAATCAATGATTAAAGTGATGAGAGTTATTCGTCATAAATAAATATACAATGAAAAGCGATTGATGAAACTGAGTGGTTTCGTCAATCGCTTTTGTGTTAATCTTCAATATCAATCTATACTAGATTGAGTTTTTCTTATAATTTTCACGGTCTTGTTGTTCTTTGGCATATCTTTCTGGTTGCTTTTTATAAAAATCTTGATGATATGCTTCAGCTTTATAAAATGTTGTTGCAGGCAAAATTTTAGTAGCAATCGCTTTATCTGCATTGATTGTATTTTGCATTGCTGCGATATACGCTTCAGCTAATTTTTTCTGATGTTCGTTGGAATAAAAAATAGCTGTTTGATACTGAGACCCTCTATCTTGAAATTGACCTTCGTCATCTAGTGGATCAATGACAGAGAAAAAGATTTCTAATAATTTATTGTATGAGAATAACGCAACATCATATTCAACTTTGACAGTTTCATAGTGTCCAGTAGTGCCACTTTTAACCTGCTCATATGTAGGGTTGGCTATGTCTCCACCCATATATCCTGATGTTACTTGTTCTATACCATCAAATGTATCAAAAGGTTTTGTCATACACCAAAAGCACCCACCCGCAAAATATGCAGTATTTATATTCATTTATGACACCCTTTCATTGGACCTTAGTACCATTTATTAAAAAAATCCTTGCTTTTTGTATACTTTTTCTATAACGTTAATACATATTAATTATAGATGATAGAATTGTAATTTTAAAGGTATAAGGTAGGTAAATATGAGAGAACAGAAGGATAACAGAGAAGAAACTGAGTATAAACGACAAGCAGGTACATCAACTCCACCTTCTAGGCGACGAAAGAAAAAGAGAGTGCGCAAATTACCTTTTATTATTTTATTTATTTTAATTATTCTCATCGTTATAATTGCATACATTGCTCATGGTTATAATAGTGGTGTAAAGTATGCGGAAAAGCATGCGAAAGATATTAAAGTACATGAATTTAACGGACCAGTAAAAAATGACGGTAAAATTTCTGTATTAGTTTTAGGTGCAGATAAAGCACAGGGCGGTAAATCACGTACAGACTCAATTATGGTTGTTCAATATGACTATATTCATAAAAAAATGAAAATGATGTCAGTAATGCGTGATATTTATGCTGATATTCCTGGCTACGATAAATATAAAATTAATGCTGCATATTCATTAGGTGGACCAGAATTATTAAGAAAAACCTTAAATAAAAACTTAGGTATTAATCCTGAATATTATGCAGTTGTTGATTTTACTGGTTTCGAAAAAATGATAGATGAGTTAGAACCTAATGGTGTTCCAATGGATGTTGAAAAAGATATGTCTGAAAATATTGGTGTATCATTGAAAAAAGGACATCATCGTTTAAATGGTAAAGAATTATTAGGTTATGCTAGATTTCGTCATGATGCAGAAGGCGATTTCGGGCGTGTACGTCGTCAACAACAGGTGATGCAAACACTTAAATCTGAATTAGTGAATTTTGGTACAGTTGCTAAGTTGCCTAAAGTAGCGGGGATTCTTAGAGGATATGTTAATACAGATATGCCTGATTCTGCGATGTTCCAAACTGGAATAAGTTTCGGTGTTCGAGGCGATAAAAATGTAGATTCATTAACAGTCCCTATTAAGAACTCATATCAAGATATTACTACTAATAATGATGGTAGTGCCTTGCAAATTGATAAAGAGAAAAACAAAAAAGCAATTCAAGATTTTTTCGATGATAAAAATAATAAAAAGTAATACTCAAAGAGCCTCACATTGACATCGTCAATGTGAGGCTCTTTACATATTTATTGATCTGATTTTCTAACACCAGCAACACCATAATGACTTTTCTTCATTTCTTCAATAACGACATGGATTGCTTCTTTATTGGCACCTGTTGTTTTTTCTACAGCTGCTGTCACTTCTGTAACTAAATCTTTAAGTTGTTCATCTGAACGACCTTCTAATAATTTAACGTTGACGATTGGCATATGTCATTCCTCCAATATTCTTATTACAACTTTAGTATAGCATGAATTATCAATAAAAATACATATTTATAAATAAGAACAAATGTTCTTTTTGTACTTGAACTAGAACACCTGTTCGTATATAATAAAATTGTATTAGGGAGGGGTAATCATGTATGACTATCATTTATTAGAAGATAGAGATGTACTTTGTATTGATCAGAAGAGTTTTTTTGCGAGTGTATCTTGTATAGAGAAAGGGTTAGATCCACTAACGACAAAATTAGCAGTAGTCGCAGATACTAAAAGACAGGGTTCGGTGGTGTTAGCAGCGACACCTAAACTTAAAGAATTAGGCGTCAAGACAGGATCAAGATTATTTGAAATACCGCATCGTAATGATATATATATCATTAATCCAAGTATGAGAAAATATCTTAACGTATCAGTTGCTATATCTAAGATTGCTTTGCGATATGTGCCGCCTGAAGATTTACATCAATATAGCATCGATGAATTTTTTATGGATGTGACAGATAGTTATCATAGATTTAATTCAACCGTGCAAGCATTTTGCGAAAGATTACAGAAAGAAATTCATGAAGAAACAGGTATTAGATGTACGATTGGTATAGGTTCAAACATGTTATTAAGTAAAGTGGCTATGGATATTGAAGCAAAGCATACAGCAAATGGTGTAGCTGAATGGCGTTATCAACATGTCCCTGAAAAGCTGTGGCCTATTCAACCGTTAAGAGATTTTTGGGGAATTAATAGAAAAACAGAAGCTAAATTAAATAAAAGAGGTATTTTTACAGTAGGTGATTTAGCTCAATATCCATATCAATATTTGAAAAGAGATTTTGGAATATTGGGCGTAGATATGCATCTTCATGCTAATGGCATTGATCAAAGTAAGATGAGAGAAAAATATAAAGTGAATAATCCGTCCATATGTAAAAGTCAAATTTTGATGAGAGACTACGAATTTGAAGAAGCGAAAGTGGTGATGCAAGAGTTAATTGAAGATGTAGCGAGTAGAGTTCGAGCACGAAAAAAATTAGCACGCACCATACATTTTTCATTTGGATATAGTGATGAAGGTGGTGTAAATAAGCAGTATACATTAGAAGAAGGAACTAACTTAGAAAAAGATATTTTTAAAGTAGTGAATTATTTTGCCAATCAATTATGTGACAAACAGGCTTTATATCGTACATTAAGTGTGTCACTCACACAATTTATAGATGAAAACGAAAGACAAATGAACTTATTCATCGATGAATACGAGCGTAAGAGAGATGAAAAATTAGCCAAAACAATTGATCATTTACATGTGAAATACGGAAAGGGCATTGTTTCTAAAGCGATATCTTATACTGAAGCTGGTACAAAACATGGACGTTTAGGACTCATGGCAGGACATAAAATGTAGTAATGTATTCCACGATAGCGATGAGGATTTCTCAAATACTAAAATAAAAAACAACCTAAGACATTACATTGAGGTGTCTCAGGTTGATAAATGAAGTTGCTATTCTATATAAGTATCAAATTGATCTAATGCTTGAATACCACGTTCTCGATCTTCAGGGTTTTTAAAACTAATTTGTAGCGCACCATAAATATCTTCACGCACTTCTAATATTTTTAAGTTGCTTATAGAAATATTATGTAAACTTAGTATGTGAGTAACTTTGCTAATCATACCCGGTTTATCCGGAATATCGACATACAGATCATACGCAGTAGTAAGTGCACCTTGTTGTTTAGTGGGTAATTGATCGCGATAATCTTTTGCATGAGCAAAAAAGTTATAAATATCTTCTGAATTAGAAGAAGATATCATAGATGAAATTGAGGAAATTTGATCTTGTAAATCTTGTAATATATCTAGGATGAAAGTTTTATTATTTAATGTAATATCTTTCCACATTTCAGCGTTACTACTAGCAATTCGTGTGATGTCACGGAATCCACCTGCAGCTAATTGTTGTACTAAACGATGTTTTTCTACTTGATTAGCACTGAGATGAACTAAACTTGATGCGACAATATGAGGAACATGACTAACGATACCTGTAACGAAATCATGTTCATTAGCATCAGTGAAAATAAATTTCGCTAATGTAGGTTTTAGTAAATCTTTAATCTTTTCTGCTGCCTGCTTATTAGCATCTTGATTAAATACAAGAATATAGTAAGCATTTTCAAATAGATGTTTTTTAGCATTGAGTACACCAGACTTATGGCTACCAGCCATCGGGTGTCCACCAATGAGATGAATATCGTGTTTTAACAACATATTTTCAAATGCTTGAATAGTTGATTTAGTGCTTCCTGTATCTGTAACGATTAAATTGGTTTTAGTATTGAGTTGTGGTAAATGTTCTAAGTAATGAACAGTTTGTTCGACAGGTGTAGCATATATAACCATGTCAGCTTTTTTAATTGCTTGCTCATAATGAGTTGTTTTATCATCGATGATACCAATAGATAAAGCCTTATCTAATTGAGATTCATCAGCATCAAAAGCTGTAATATGAATGTCTTGATGGTAGTATTTTAAATTACTTGCTAAACTCCCACCAATCAAACCAAGTCCTACAAATAAAATATTTTGCATAAGTAATCACCTGTTTCGGAATTTTCAGAATACTAATATCGTAAATGAGTAAGTTTATGGAATCAATAAGAATATAATTAGTATATAACAAATAAATAGTCTAAACTAAAGTTAAATAACATAGAAATGTGAAAGGGGATAACAATGAGCGATATTCTACAAACAATCAAAACTTTAACAGAGATTAATAGTCCATCTGGGAATGCTGAAAAAGCAATACAATATGTGAAGCAGACAGTAGAAGACATAGGATATTCTACAGAGTTGACGAATAAAGGTGCTTTGATTATTAATGTTGCGGGAGATAATCAAGAGCAGCAACGATGTATTACAGCACATGTTGATACGTTAGGTGCAATGGTAAAAGAAATTAAAGAAGATGGACGTTTGGCAATTGATTTAATAGGAGGATTTCACTTTAATGCGATTGAAGGTGAATACTGTGAAATTCAAACAGAGGCAGGCGACATATATACGGGAACGATATGTTTACATGAAACAAGTGTGCATGTATATAAAAATAATCATAAAGTACCTAGAGATATAGAGCATATGGAAATTCGAATTGATGAAAAAACAAACTCAATTCAAGATACGAAAGACTTAGGCATAGATGTAGGGGACTTTGTCAGCTTTGATCCAAGAACTGAAATTACTCAATCTGGATTTATTAAGTCACGTCACTTAGATGATAAAGCAAGCGTAGCAATGATTATAGAATTATTGAAAAAAATTAAAGAAGAAAATATTAAGCTACCACACACAACTCAATTTTATATTTCAAATAATGAAGAGATTGGCTATGGCGCAAATGCTTCATTATCAGAAAATATTGTAGATTTTATCGCATTGGACATGGGTGCATTAGGTGATGGTCAATCTTCAGATGAATATACCGTATCTATCTGTGCAAAAGATAGTTCTGGACCTTACCATAAAGGGCTTCGTTCACAACTTGTGCAACTATGTAAAATGAATGATATTCCATATAAAGTGGATATATACCCATATTATACCTCTGATGCTACTACAGCACTAAGAGCAGGAGCTGATATAAGACATGGTTTATTTGGAGCAGGCATAGAGTCCTCGCATGCTTTAGAAAGAACGCATATTGAATCAATTGAAGCAACTCAAAATTTATTATATGCGTATTGTATGTCTCCGA
Source organism: Staphylococcus sp. KUGN1 (assembly GCF_045984185.1). NCBI lineage: Bacteria > Bacillati > Bacillota > Bacilli > Caryophanales > Staphylococcaceae > Staphylococcus > Staphylococcus sp. KUGN1. The sequence goes on from NZ_JBJQIL010000001.1 coordinate 796,713, forward strand.
TTAACAAATAAAATAAGATTTAGCGTTGACAAAAATATTTAAGGGATGTATTATACTAAATAATTAGAATTGTTAAACAATTCGAAAGATAAAGTAGCGAATATGAACTGTAGCAAATAGAAAGCTAATGGGTAATGAAAATTAGCACATCATATTTAGTGAATTGGGCTTTCGAATATAAAATTAAATAGCATTAAAGTGAACAAGAAATATTTGTTAACTAAGGTGGCACCACGGTAACGCGTCCTTATTGATTTTACGCGTATCGTGGTGCTTTTATTTCTTACAAAATGTAGTAGTTTATAGTAAGGTAGTGTCAGAAAGTTAGTGGGTGATGAGAACTAACACCACTATAAATGAAATTGGGTTTTGTACCATAACAACTAAATATTAACAAAGAGTGAACGTACAATATTCCGAATATTAAGAATATTGCGTTAATTAAGGTGGTACCACGCGTCAGCGTCCTTTTATAGGAGGCTGATTTTTTATATTTAACAATCGAAGCATTACTTTAAACTTTAAAAATTAAGTATACCTAACAAACCAAAATCACTTTCAATAAAGTTTAAGCAAACTGAAATAATAAAGGAGTGAATTGAATTGGAACTATATTATGAAAAGTTACAGGCCAATATTACACCAGAAACATTAGCTCAACTTAAGCACAACAAAATCATATTAGAAAGCACGAGCCAAGAAAAACTAAAAGGGCGATATTCTATTGTCGTTTTTGATAGTTATGGCAAAGTCACATTAGACAATAAACAACTTCAAATTATTACTCAACAAAAGAAAGAAACTAAAACAGAAAAGCCTTATCAATACTTAAAGGAATTTGTGAATAGTTATTATGCTGACATTGAAGATCAAACACTACAAGAATTACCTTTTATTTCAGGTTTTATTGGCACTTGTAGCTTTGATTTAGTAAGACATGAATTTCCAATATTAAAGCAAATTGAGTTAGAAGATCATCCTCAACATGACGTCAAATTCTATATGATTGAAGATGTTTATGTATTTGATCACTACAAGGATGAACTTTACATCATTAGTACAAATTTATTTTCTCAAGTTAAACAAGACGTATTAATACAACGAGTCAAAGAACGTATTGAGGATCTTAAAGCAATCCAAGTATATCAACCCAAAGTTTCATTTCAAGTTCAAGATAAACAAATCGAAGCAAACGTGAGTGAACAACATTTTATGAATATAGTGAGTGATTTAAAAAAGAAAATAACAGAAGGGGATATGTTCCAAGTTGTTCCATCACGTATTTATCGATACAAACATCACTTTAATAATCAATTACAAGCATTATCGTTCCAGTTATATCAAAATCTCAAAAGGCAAAATCCGAGTCCATATATGTATTACATCAATATGGAGAAACCAATAATCATTGGCAGTTCACCTGAAAGCTTTGTCAAAGTTCAAAATGGAACAGTTGTCACAAACCCTATTGCTGGAACAATACGAAGAGGACGAACACCAGAGGAAGATCAAAACAATGCGCATCAACTCATTAACGATGAAAAAGAAAAAAGTGAGCATAGTATGCTCGTTGACTTAGGTAGAAATGATATTCATCGAATCTGTAAAACGGGCACATCACATATCAAGAAATTAATGGAAATCGAAAAATATGAACATGTCATGCACATTGTAAGTGAAGTAACAGGCGAAATTAAGAATAATATTTCACCTATGTCTGTAATCGCAAGTCTATTACCTACAGGAACTGTATCTGGTGCACCTAAATTAAGAGCTATTCAAAGAATATATGAAGTTATGCCACATAAGCGAGGCGTTTATAGCGGTGGTATTGGTTATATTAACTGTAATCATAACTTAGATTTAGCATTAGCTATAAGAACGATGATGGTAGATGAGACATATATCAATGTAGAAGCTGGCTGTGGTGTTGTGTATGATTCAGAGCCATATAAGGAATTAGAAGAAACTAAACTAAAAGCTAAAAGTTTATTGGAGGTGTCGCCATGATATTAATCGTAGATAACTATGATTCATTCACCTATAACTTAGTAGATATAGTAGCCCAATGTATATCGAATCAAAATAAAGTCAAAGTATTATATCCAGATGATGAGCAAGTTATACATCAAGATGTAGAAGGTGTCATTATTTCACCAGGGCCAGGACATCCTTTAGACAATGATTTATTACTTAAAATTATTCATCAATATAAAGATAAGCCGATTTTAGGCGTATGTTTGGGTGCTCAAGCACTCACATGTTATTACGGAGGTCGAGTGATACAAGGTAAATCCGTCATGCACGGTAAGGTAGATCAAGTCATTCTTCAAAAGCCCTCCATACTATATACCAATTTACCAAGTACATTTAATATCATGAGATATCATTCGCTCGTCAGTGATAGGAAGCAATTTCCAGACACTTTAGTCGTGACAGGAGAGACATCTGATTGCATACAATCATTTGAACATATCAATCATTTACATTTTGGTATTCAATATCATCCAGAGTCATTCGCGACGGAGTATGGAGAAGATGTAATTAAGAATTTTATTAACTTAGTAGTAAAGGATGATTAGATGGGAATTTTACAACAATTAGAACAGCAACAACATTTAAACCAACAAGATATGAAGGCGTTTATCGATTTAATGATTAATCCTCAAATTGAAAATCAAATCAAATATAAGGCTTTGAAATCATATACAGAAAAAGAAATGCAACAAACTGAATTAACATTTTTAGCTCAAAGTTTAATCAAAACGATGTATAAAGAACAACCTGTTTATGAAGGCTCGATGTGTATTTGTGGAACTGGTGGTGATCGTTCGGGAAGTTTTAATATATCAACGACCGCTTCATTTGTCGTAGCTAGTGCGGGTTCATCAATCATTAAACACGGAAATAAAAGTATCACTTCAAATTCCGGTAGTACAGATTTGCTAGACCAATTAAATATTAAAACCACACCAGTTAAAGATGTGACCCAACAATTAAATCGATACCATTTAGCATTTGTAAGTGCGACAGAATCTTATCCAATTATGAAATATATTCAACCTATTAGAAAAATGATAACTAAACCAACCATATTTAATCTTGTGGGACCTTTAATTAACCCGTTCAAACTAACATATCAAACTATGGGTATCTATGATCGATCTCAATTGGCAAATGTGGCACAAACTGTAAAAGATTTAGGACGTAAAAAAGCAGTCGTAATACATGGTGCTGGTGGTATGGATGAAGCAAGTTTATCTGGTGACAATTTAATATATGAAGTCAATGCTGGCCAAGATATTCAACATTATACGATTAATGCTAAAGACTTTGGCTTAAAAAACGCAGCTAACGACACATTAAAAGGTGGCACACCAGAAGAAAACAAAGCCATTGCGGTAAATATTTTAAACGGCCAAGATCATTCGAGTAAGAGAGATGTAGTGGTGCTCAATGCTGGCATAGCTTTATACGTATCAGAAAAGGTGAATGATATTGCAACAGGTGTTCAACTTGCACAACAACTCATAGATGATGGAACAGCTATGAAACAATATTTAAGAATGGTGGAGAATTAAATGACAATATTAGACGAAATTGTATTATATAAAAAAGAATTATTATCTAGTCATTATTATCATGAAAAACTTAAAACTATAAATAAAGATACTCAATGTAATCAACCATCTAAAAAGAACACCTTGAAATCGAGTTTAGTAAATGACAAAGAATTATCTATTATTGCAGAAATTAAATCGAAAAGTCCAACTGTAAAGCAATTACCTGAACGTAATTTGACACAACAAATTAAAGATTATGAAACTTATGGAGCCAATGCCATTTCTATCTTAACGGATGAACGTTATTTTGGTGGCAGTTTCGAACGATTACAACAACTATCTAAACAAACGTCATTACCCGTATTATGTAAAGATTTTGTGATAGATGAAATTCAAATTGATGTAGCTAAAGCAGCAGTTGCATCAATCATTCTACTCATTGTTAATATTTTAACGGATGAACAACTCCATCGTTTATATCACTATGCCTGTCAATTAGATTTAGAAGTATTAGTAGAAGTTCATGATAGTCAAGAACTGCAAAGAGCTTACGAGCTTAAACCAGAAATCATAGGTGTTAATAATAGAGACTTAAAGCGATTTGTGACAGATGTAGCCCACACAAATCAGATATTAGCACATAAAAAAGATGACTTTTACTATATTTCTGAAAGTGGTATTCACAATCAATCAGATGTAGAGAAAATTGTTCACTCCGGTATCGATGGGTTACTTATTGGTGAAGCATTAATGAAATGCGACGATTTAAGTCAATTTTTACCACAATTAAAGTTGAAAAAGGTGAAATCATGTATTTAAAATTTTGTGGTTTTAAAAGTAAAGAAGATGTACTTAAAGCGATTGAATTGCCTATAGATGCGATTGGGTTTATTCATTTTCCAAATAGCCGTCGCCATTGCGACATGAATCAAATTCAGCAATTAACCACACTCGTACCTAGTTATATTGACCGTGTAGTAGTATTAGTCAATCCAGATCAAACACAAATTCAAAATCTTGTGACACATACAAATATCAACATAATTCAATTTCATGGCAATGAACCGATAGAAATCATGAAATGGACAAAATCACAATATCCCCATATTAAAGTTATTAAAGCATTGCCTGCACATCAAAAGTTGCAAGATCAAATAGTTTATTACAAAGAAGCTGTAGACTTTTTTATTATTGATACTCCTTCAGACCAATTTGGAGGTACGGGGCAAACCTATGATTGGCATCTATTAGATAATATCAAAGGTATATCATTTTTAATTGCAGGAGGATTAACTGATCAACATATCAAACATATTCAACATTTATCATTGCAACACAGTGGCTATGATGTAGCCTTTGGCATTGAAATCAAGCATCATAAAGATGTCAAAAAAATGAAAACAATCGTTAACATTGTGAAAGGAGAATAAACAATGAATACACATATTCAAACAGACGCAGATGACTTAGGATTTTTTGGGTCTTATGGAGGCCAATATGTCCCTGAAACATTAATGCCAGCAATCATAGAATTAAAACAAGCGTATAAAAAGGCAAAAAATGATCCGACTTTTCAAGATGAATTACAGTATTATTTAAAAGAATACGTAGGTAGAGAAACACCTTTAACTTATGCTAAAGCATATTCAGAATCTTTAGGTGGCGCGAAAATATATTTAAAAAGAGAAGACTTAAACCATACAGGAGCTCATAAAATTAATAATGCATTAGGACAAGCGTTATTGGCTAAACGTATGGGGAAACGTAAATTAGTAGCAGAAACTGGGGCAGGACAACATGGTGTAGCAAGTGCAACAGTTGCAGCATTATTTGATATGAACTTAATTGTTTTTATGGGTAAAGAGGATATCCAAAGACAACAATTAAATGTTTTTAGAATGGAACTACTCGGCGCTAAAGTAGTTTCTGTCGAGGAAGGTCAAGGTACTTTGTCAGATGCTGTAAATAAAGCACTACAATATTGGGTTAGTCATGTTGAAGATACCCACTATCTTTTAGGTTCCGCTCTTGGACCTGACCCTTTCCCAACTATTGTTAGAGATTTTCAAAGTGTGATAGGTAAAGAGATTAAAACACAAATATTGAATAAAGAACAACGTTTACCTGATGCGGTTGTTGCTTGTATTGGTGGGGGTTCAAATGCAATTGGAACGTTTTATCCTTTTATCCAAGATGATGTGAAATTATATGGTGTTGAAGCAGCTGGTAAAGGTAAACTTACTGATAAACATGCATTAGCTATAGATAAAGGAAGTCCAGGTGTGTTACATGGTGCCAAAATGTATTTAATACAAGATGAACATGGTCAAGTTCAATTGGCACACTCCATTTCAGCTGGTTTAGATTATCCTGGAATAGGACCAGAACATTCTTATTATCATGATATTGGACGCGTCACTTATACAGATGCAAGTGATGAACAGGCGATGGAAGTATTAATTCGATTTACTAAAGCTGAAGGCATTATTCCTGCTATTGAAAGTGCACATGCATTAAGCTACGTAGAGCGATTAGCACCTACTATGAATAAGGATGAAATTATAGTCGTTACCGTTTCTGGTCGTGGTGATAAAGATATGGAAACGATACGTCAATATACACAACAAAGAGGTGAGATCAATGAATAAATTATTTATACCTTATATTATGGCAAACCATCAATTGATAGAGAATATGACATTACTTTGTCAAAATGGTGCAGATATGATTGAAGTAGGTGTGCCATTTTCAGATCCAGTTGCAGATGGTCCTACAATCATGGATGCAGGGGGAAAAGCGATTGAAGAAGGTATTAACATTGATTATATCTTTAAGGAACTTGAATTGCATCAAAATGACATCGACTGTCCGTATGTATTAATGACATATTACAATATTGTATGCCATTATGGAGAAACATTATTTTTTAAAGCATGTGAACGTGCAGGTGTGTATGGTCTTATTATTCCTGATTTACCTTTTGAACTTGGACAACAATTAAAAGAACAAACTCATAAATATAATGTGAAATTAATATCACTCATTGCAATGACAACATCTGAAGAGCGAATGAAATTGATTGCCAAAAATGCAGAAGGTTTTATTTATACCGTAACGATGAATGCGACTACAGGTAAGGATGGCACATTCCACCCAGAATTAAAGTCTAAATTAGACACAATTAAGACATTTGCAAAAGTACCAGTCGTAGCTGGGTTTGGTATTAGAAATGTGCAACATGTGAAAGATATTTCACAAATAGCAGATGGCGTGGTCATTGGTAGTGAAATCGTTAAACGATTTGCTAATGATACTACAGAAGAAAATATCAACTATCTTAAATCTATAAGGCACGCATTAAATTAGAAAAATTAATTAAAATTTAAATAGAATGTAAATGGGAAGGATATATGTAAATTATTACACGATTTGACATTGATTTTACTTGATTAGTATAAAATTGTGTTGTTATAAGGGAAGTCATTGGCATTAGATTTGCAAATGCATTAAAATAATAGGTGATAATACGATAATAGTATGAGTTGATAAAAGTTCGGCTCATACTATTATTACGTATATTCAATTTAAGTTGTATGACTAAGTATTTGATGAGTCATTGCATTTAACTAATTAAAGTCATGAAAAATAAAAAACAACTTAGATTGTTACAATTAGTTTGATAATATCAATGTTGTTACGTACAGTTTCAGTGTAAATAATAATGATAAATAGTAACAACGCTTGAATTAAGCATGGTATGAACTCAATTCGAATTCTTAAATAGAGAGAAAAAATAGAGATAAATACAATAGGAGTTATGATTATGAAGTTTACAAACTTAACCGCTAAAGAATTTGGCGATTTTACAGACCAAATGCCATATACTCATTTTACGCAAATGGTAGGTAACTATGAATTAAAACTAGCTGAAGGGACAGAGTCACATCTTGTTGGAATTAAAAATAACGACAATGAAGTGATTGCAGCTTGCTTATTAACTGCAGTACCAGTGATGAAATTTTTTAAATATTTCTATACTAATAGAGGACCAGTCATTGATTATGATAACAAAGAATTAGTTCATTTCTTCTTTAATGAATTAAGTAAATATGTAAAAAAACATCATTGTTTATATTTAAGAGTCGATCCATATCTTCCATATCAATATCGCAATCATGATGGAGAGATTACTGAAAATGCTGGAAATGATTGGATATTTGATAAATTGTCAACATTAGGTTTTAAACATGAAGGTTTCCACAATGGTTTCGATCCAATACTACAAGTAAGATACCATTCAGTATTGAATCTAAAAGATAAAACGGCCAAAGATGTTTTAAACGATATGGATAATTTACGTAAACGTAATACTAAAAAAGTACAAAAAAATGGTGTGAAAGTTAAATTCTTATCAGAAGATGAGTTACCTATTTTTAGATCATTCATGGAAGATACTTCAGAGTCAAAAGAATTCTTAGATAGAGATGATAGTTATTATTATGATCGATATAAGCACTTTAAGGATCGTGTCTTAGTGCCTTTAGCATATATTAATTTTGATGAATATCTTGAAGAACTAAACAATGAAAAAGCAACGTTAACTAAAGATTTAAACAAAGCGCTGAAAGATATTGAAAAGCGTCCTGAAAATAAGAAATCACATAATAAGAAAGCGAATCTAGAACAACAATTAGCAGCTAATCAACAAAAAATAGATGAAGCACAACAACTCCAAGCCGAACATGGCAATGAATTACCCATTTCTGCTGGTTATTTCTTCATCAATCCATTTGAAGTTGTTTATTATGCAGGTGGTACTTCAAATAAATATCGCCACTTTGCAGGTAGTTATGCAGTGCAGTGGACGATGATTAATTATGCATTAGACCATGGTATTGATCGCTATAATTTCTATGGCATTAGTGGAGATTTCTCAGAAGATGCAGAAGACGCAGGCGTAATTAAATTCAAAAAAGGGTATAATGCTGATGTTATAGAATATGTAGGAGATTTCATTAAACCAATTAATAAACCTATGTACACTGTTTATACGACATTAAAAAAATTACTTAAAAAATAAGCATAAATAATAAATTTTTATTAGGAAGGGAATTATCTAATTATGAAATTTACAGAGTTGACAGTTAAAGAATTTGAGAACTTTGTACAAAATCCATCATTAGAAAGTCATTATTTTCAGGTAAAAGAAAATATAGCTACTCGTGAAACGGATGGTTTTCAGGTTGTATTATTAGGTATTAAAGATGAAAACAATAAGGTCATTGCAGCAAGTCTATTTTCAAAAATTCCAACTATGGGTAGTTATGTGTATTACTCAAATCGTGGTCCAGTCATGGATTACTCTGACTTAGGGTTAGTTGATTTTTATTTGAGAGAATTAGATAAATATTTACATCAACATCAATGTTTATATGTCAAAATGGATCCATATTGGATTTATCAAATTTATGATAAAGATATTAAACCACTTGATAATCATGAGAAAAACGATGCACTTGTTAATTTATTTAAATCTCACGGTTATGAACATCATGGTTTCACAACATCTTATGATAGCTTCAGTCAAGTAAGATGGATGGGTGTTTTAAACTTAGAGGGCAAAACACCTGCTTCATTGAAGAAAGAATTCGATAGTCAACGTAAAAGAAATATTAATAAAGCGATAAACTACGGAGTGAAAGTGAGATTTCTAAGTAGGGATGAATTTGATCTTTTCTTAGAACTATATCGTGAAACTGAAGAAAGAACAGGATTTGCTTCAAAAACCGATCAATATTTCTATAATTTCATTGATCATTTCGGTGATAAGGTCTTAGTACCTTTAGCATATATTGATTTAGATGAATACATTGAGTCATTACAGCATTCATTAAATGATAAAGAAAACCGTCGTGATCAAATGATGGCTAAAGAAAACAAAAGTGATAAGCAATTGAAGAAAATAAGTGAATTAGACAAGCAAATTGAGCATGATAAAAAAGAAATGCTACAAGCTAGTGAAATCCGTCAAACTGATGGCTCAGTATTGAATCTTGCTTCTGGTGTTTACTTTGCAAATGCTTATGAAGTCAACTACTTCTCAGGTGGTTCATCAGAAAAATTCAATCAATACATGGGACCATACATGATGCATTGGTTCATGATTAATTATTGCTTCGATAATGGTTATGATCGTTACAATTTCTATGGATTATCTGGTGATTTTACTGAAAATAGTGAGGACTATGGTGTTTATCGCTTTAAACGTGGATTTAATGTTCAAATTGAAGAGTTAATAGGAGATTTTTATAAGCCAATTAACAAAGTTAAATATTGGTTATTCACTACATTAGACCGTATTCGTAGAAAAGTCAAAAAGTAATAAACATAGCAATTATATTGATATGACTAGGTTGAGATAAATGTCTCAGCCTTTTTTATGTCTTTTTTTATAAAGTGAAATTCTACAAATAATTTATATAAAAATCTAATTTAAAATCATATTGCACCCTACTAAAATTATCATAGCATAACCAAAAGCCTTAACAATGATAGTCATAGAGAATTTTCTAATAAATAACTTATAAAATGCTTATTGTATTTATTTTGAGTACTTAAAATAAGTCATAAAGTAAAAATGATTTACTGGTTATCAAATAGCAACTATATTCTAATCAAATGGTTGATGATTGGATAATTTGAAAAAACTCATAAATAATACAAATAAACGTTTACACATGTTATAGATTTACTATGTATAACATGTTAAACAATATATTGATGCTGTGAGAGTGTCTCAGTTGCATCGAGAGTTACTTTGATGGATAACTGGTCATTAGATGTAATTACATTGCTAATATAACATTAAGTATTTCAAAGACTAAGTTAAGAATTATATTGGATTTAAGGTTAAATACACTGATCATTTAACGTATCGTTAGATTGACATATGAGTTTAAGGAAATGAACATTTAAGAATACAAGTCTTAGTAACGAATGATTATATCAATCAAAATGTGAACGGATTCGTTATAATTAGTTATAACTGTTTATAAGACATGAATAATAGCCCTATATTGATTTTCAGATTTTAGTTTACATAATATATATTATAGGAAGTTATAGATATTCGATATAGGGGACCCTATTCTTCATTATATATTTGCTATGTTATAATTTATCCATATTTTTAATATTAACATTTAGGAGTTTTGTTTATGAATTTTGTTTTTGATATTGACGGTACCATTTCATTTGATGGTTACCAAGTTGATCAACGTATTGAAGAACGCATTTTTAAATTACAGCAACTCGGACATCAAGTCATATTTGCATCTGCACGTCCAATTAGAGATTTACTACCAGTTATACCAGAATTTAAAGATTTTACACTTATTGGTGGGAATGGCTCAATCATTTCTCAAAATGGACAGATTGAAGTGATTAAATCAATTGCACATGAGGATTTGCAACTGATTAAAGATATTATTCATGCATATCAATTAAAGTACATATTTGATGATAAATATAATTATTCTACTAACTTAGATGCAACGTATGAATTATTTCAACGCATTGATCCTAACCATACAGCAAAGGCTTTAGATATGAATGACATTGTTCAACCTATTAAAGCAATCATATTAGATATTCGACAAGATGATTTTGAAGAAATAGCTACTATATTAGCTGAAAAATCTCATTCCTTAGAGCTAATACAACATTTAAATGAAAGTTATATTGATATTACAGCTCAAGGTATTGATAAACATACTACAATTCAAAAAATCCTTGGAGCTACAACCGATTATATCGCATTTGGAAATGATCATAACGATATTCAAATGCTAGAACATGCATCTCACGGCTATTTTGTAACGAATTTACATATGGATCATACGACGTTTATTAATAATCCGCAAATTACTTTAGTCGACGACACTAATGAAGCAATATGTAATGAATTGGATAAATGGTTAAATAAAAAGTAATAACATTAATTGATAATGATTCTCAATTTCATTTAAAATAATGATAAGGAGGATCATTATGAAAAATACATATATACTACTTATTATTTTACTCATTAGTATTGCGCTAACTGCTTGTAGTCAAACGTCAGATCAATCTAGTAAAAATTCAAAGGACACTGTAAGTATCAAAAATACTTATGAGTTTAAAGATAAAAATAATACCCACTCACGTGGTGTAAAGAAATCAGAAACTGTTAAGGTCCCAAAAAATCCTGAACGAGTGGCTGTCTTAGATTATGGTGCATTAGACATCATGCAACAAATGGGATTACAAAGTCATGTAAAAGCAGTTGCTAAAGGTCAAGGGAATGCATTTCTCCCCCACGCTTTAAATGAATTTAAAAGTGATCAATATATTAATTTAGGCAATCCAGGACGTCCTAAATACGATAATTTAGCAAAATCTAAACCAGACTTAATCTTAGCCTCTTTTAGGCAAGCTCATACAAAAACACTCGATGAAATGAAAAAAGCTGCGCCCGATGCTCAAATTTTATTTGTCAGTCCTAATAATGATAGTTACATTTCTTCTATAGAGACAACAACCCAACATTTAGGTAAAATCTTCGATAAAAAAGATAAAGCCAACACACTTAATCGAGAATTAAAAGAAAAAGTAAATGAGACAAAACGTATGATTAATAAGGACAAAGTATTGCTACTAGTTCTAGATGATAAAGGTATGAAAGCCTTTGGACAAACTGGTCGATTTGGTGGTTTCTTGAATAAAGATATAGGTATACAACATGCGGACAATAACATGAAAGCCAATTCTGCAGGAAATCAAATCAGTTATGAGTATTTAAATAAAATCAATCCAGACAAACTATTTGTGATTAATCGAACAAAAGATGGCAATGATCAGCATTTACCTAAAGAACTAAATAATAAGGTCATTAAAAATATAAAAGCAATCAAAAATCATAACGTATATCAATTTGAATCTAATGCTTGGTATTTTGGTGAAGGTGGTCATCAACTTACAATAGATCAACTTGAACATATTCAAGACGCCTTTGAAAATAAAAAATAATTGATTCATAAATTCAATATAAAGAAGCCCAAAGTTACTTTGAATAAAAGTTTTCTTTGGGCTTCTTTGGTATAGTTTTATCACATAATTTAATTTGATTCATATAAAGCTACAAGTTGTTTGGTATAGGGATGCCTTTGATGACTGAACAGATGATCGGTATTAAAATCATCAACGATCGCCCCATCTTTTAATACAATTATACGGTGACAAATACGTTGTATTACAGATAGATCATGTGAAATTATGATTAAGGTATATGGGTGTTTACGATAGTTTTCAGTTAGGATATCTAACATATGTTGTTCTGCGATAACGTCTAGGTTTGAAGTAATTTCATCACATATTAATACTTTTGGTTTAACTAATAATGTTCGTAGCAAATTAAATCTTTGCAATTGCCCCCCACTTAATTCATATGGATACTTGCTAAGTAATGATAATGGCAAGTTAAATGATGACGTCGTATCTTGAATGATTTGGTCAATATGTTGATATTGAGTAGATTGTTTTTTGTAATACAAGAGCGGCTCTGCTAATGATTGTTGAATGGTTAACTTAGGATTGAAACTTTCAGACGCATGTTGGAATACGGGTAAAATATCATGTGTATCGACACGAATGGAACCAGTTGTTGGTTTTAATTCATGTAATAAAAGTGAACTAAGTGTACTTTTACCTGATCCACTTTCACCTAAAATACCAACTATTTCATTATCATCGATTGTTAAATTGATATGGTTTAATACGGATTGTTGTTTATGATAATGGAATGAGATATTGTCTAATTTAATCATGATATCCCCTCTTTATATGACTTCTAAAATGAAATAACCGTTGAGCGTATGGTGTCGATTGTTTACTTTCAAAATAAGAACGATTACCTCTATCAACAATTTGTCCATTTTGAATAACATCAATTTGATCTGCATATTTAAGAACATGACTCATATTATGTGTAACGATTAATAAAGTTTGATGATGGTCTCTAACAATATGTTCTAGTAAATCCATTATTTGTAAGCCATTTACCATATCTAATGATGCTACTGGTTCATCTGCAATGATAAGCTTAGGATCAAGCATAAGTACACTCGCAATATAAACGCGTTCTAGTTGGCCACCTGATAATTGAAAACTATAGCGTGTTAATATCTCATCACTTGGTAAATTGACCCATGTGAGTGCTTCTTTTACTTTAGTATTAGCAATCTGTTTAGATACATCATAATGTGTACGATAAATTGATATGAGTTGTTTACCTAATTTGGTATGGTCATTAAAACTTTGTGTATAGTTTTGAGAAATATAGCCAATGTCTTTTCCTAACTTATCATTTAAATGTGTCACAGCATGCCCATTAAACAAGAAATATTCATATTCGATTTGAAAATCTTTAGGTAATTGATTCAATATAAAACGCATAGTTACGGTTTTACCCGCCCCACTTTCACCAATAATTGCATTGATTTGTTGTTTCTTAATGGATAAATCAACACGATTTAAAAGTGGTTGACCGTTTGAATCGTTGATGGTGAGTCCTTTAATTTCTATGATATTCAATTTAGTCACCTCTTCCTTTTAATAGTCGATCACGTAGTGCATCACCTGTTAAGTTAATGATTAATATTGTCATAGCGATAACAGTCGCTGGTGAAATGATCATAATCGGATGAGAGGTTATAAAATCACGACCTGCTTGCAACATTGCCCCCCATTCTGGTGATGGCGGCTGTGCCCCCAATCCTAAAAATGATAAAGAGCTAATGTATAATACGATCTTGCCGAAATCCACAATGATTAATACAAGAATGGATGGTAATACTTTTGGTAATAAATGCTTAAATAAAATCGTTAATGTAGGTACTTTGAAAAGTTGTGCCATACGAATATACGATTGATGCATTTCTGTATTCACAATTCCTCTTGTCACCCGTGTGTAATTCATCCACTTAATTATGGTGATAGCAATAACTAGATTCCAAATACTTGGACGGAAGAAACTTGCGAGTGCAATCATGATGACAAATTCTGGAATACTTAAACCGATATCAATCATACGCATGATGATCATATCTATCCAGCCTTTTTTATAGCCGGACAGTAGTCCTAGAGGTACACCAATAATGACTGTAAATACTAAAGTAAGCACCGTGATAAATAACGTAGAACGTGCACCTACTACGAGACGAGTGAATAAATCCCTACCGTAATCATCTGTACCTAATAAATGTTGTGTACTCATAGGTTCAAATGTTTGAGATAAATGCACTTTTAAAGCAGCATCGTCATGAACAAAAAATTGCATCATAACAATGATGAAAACATATATGAAAAATACATAAAATATCCAATTCGAACGATTGATTTTAAATTTCATGATGTGTCGCCTCCTTATCATTATATGATTGAGACGATTTTAACCATGAGTGTTGTGTTAATCGTTGTTTAGGATCTAAACATATACTTAGTACATCAGCACATGTATTAATCAAAATAACTAATGTACCTATAAATAAGACGATACCTTGTATGACTGGGTAATCTCTTGAGCGAATACTATCAACTAAAAACGCGCCTAAACCAGGTATTTCAAATAAATTTTCAATAACGACTGTGCCACCTATTAAACTACCTACAGAAAGACCAATGAGTGGTATAGTTGGCAGTAAAGCTGGCTTGAGAAGGTCATGTAATAAAATATACTTTTCTGGCATTCCTCTTAGTCGTGAAGTTTGGACGATAGGACTTTGATATAAATCCAACAAATTAGATCTAATTAATCTAATGAGATAGGCGCACATACCGACACTCATAGTTAGGATAGGTAGAATGTATGATATCCATTGGCCATCACTTGCTGGAGGAAGTAAGTTTAATTTTAAATCAAATATATATAATAGTAGTATACCTATGAAAAATGCAGGCAAACTAACAGATAAAGAGGTGAAAATTCTAATCATGCGATCAATAGAACGATGATAATTGATTGCTGCAAGTATACCCAATGGCACTGAAATGATGATTGACATCATTAATGTCCCCAAGGTAATGATTAATGTAGGAGGCGCATATGTTGCAATCTCTTGACTAACAGGCTCGTTGGTTTGGTAACTTACCCCTAAATCTAAATGTAATATTTGAATTATCCAATGCCACCATTGTGCCAATAATGATTCATTTAGGCCTAATTTATCTTCGGTCGCTTTGATTTGAGCATTGGAAACTTGTGCAGTGTCTAAATGTAAAATTTTGTCTACTGGATTACCGGGAGATAATTTCATTAGAATAAAAGTAATTGTAGATAAGATAAACAATACTACAATCATTTGAAGACACTTTGAAGTGATTATTTTAATTATATTCATATGTATCTCTCCATTAGTTGTCTATGATATTTAAGGTATAAGTGAAAACTTAAATTGTAAAACCCAACTCTGTCAAATTATTTCAGAATTGGGCCTATAATCGTTATATATTAACGGCGACGAAATTGGTTAACATCTTGTTCGTGTTCAAATTGTTCATATCGACGCATATCTTTTTCGAGTTGCTTTTTCTTTCTTTCACGTCTCCAATTACGTGTAAAATACCATAATAGGAAACTGATAATTAGGCTCACAATTGCCATAAAAGCAGCATAACCTAGTAATGGTTGATATGTAATATCTTGGAAATTAGGAATTAAGAACGCTAATACACCTAATACTACAAAAGAAATAACTGCTGCAATAAACCATCTATGTAAGACTAAAGTGCAGAAAACAGTTAAAATGATAACTGCTAATATAGAAATCCATAGAAAATTCGGCATATCAAAAATAGTCATAAATGGATTCTCCTTATTTTAAATAATACTAACATTATTATACTATTTAATTTACTTTAACTAAACCTACTATAGTAGTATTTCTAAATGATTAATAACCGACTTAATTGCGGATGTATGATTGATATGTATCAACTGCGTTTCGAATTTAACTCATGTATAATAAAATTATTGATTACAAACAGGGAGTGAATCATATTGACACAAGGTTTACCAAATAGACAAGATATACCTAGTACTGAAACATGGGATTTAAAGGATTTATTCCAAAATGATGAAGATTTTTACCAAATATTAGATGAGACGCTAGCCTCTTCATTATCTTTTAATGAGCGTTATAATGGTCAATTAAAAGAAATTGATACGATTGAACATGCGCTTAAAGATTATGAAGCACTTTTAATACAAATTGATCGATTAGGCAATTATGCTGAATTACGTTTAAGTGTAGACACAACTAATGAAGATGCACAGACATTAAATGCTAAATTAAATACGTCTTATGGTAAAATCGCAAGTCGATTATCCTTTGTCGAATCAGAAATATTAAATTTGAGTAATGACACGTTACAGCAACTGAAATCTCAAACACAATATCCACATTACATTCAACAATTAATTGAACGCAAACCGTATCAATTAGATCCTAAAGTTGAACAAACATTAGCTAGTCTATCCCCTACTTTAAATCAACCTTATGATTTATACGGTACTACTAAAATGTTAGATATTGCATTTGAATCATTTAAACATAACAACATAGAGTATCCAATGGATTATGCAACATTTGAAAATGAATACGAGGATCATGCTGATCCTGAATTTAGACAGAAAAGTTTTAAGGCATTTAGCGATGCGATTAGACGTTATCAACATACAACAGCTGCCACTTATAATATGCAAGTACAACAAGAAAAAATTGAAGCGGATTTAAGAGGATATGACTCAGTGATTGATTATTTATTACAAGAACAAGAAGTGACACGTGATATGTTTGATAGACAAATTGATGTCATTATGAGTGATTTAGCACCTGTCATGCAAAAATATGCTAAATTACTGCAACGTGTACATGGATTGGAAAAAATGCGTTTTGAAGATTTAAAGGTTTCAATCGATCCTAGTTATGAACCTGAAATTTCCATTGATGAATCTAAATCTTATATCTATGGTGCACTTGATGTACTTGGCGACGATTACCATTCTATGATTGAATCGGCATACCAAAATCGCTGGATAGATTTCGCTCAAAATAAAGGTAAAGATACTGGTGCGTTCTGTGCTAGTCCTTATTTCACACACTCTTATGTCTTTATTTCATGGACTGGAAAGATGGCTGAAACATTTGTCTTGGCACATGAATTAGGCCATGCAGGTCATTTCACTTTAGCACAACAAAATCAGAATTTCTTAGAATCTGAAGCTTCAATGTATTTTGTGGAAGCACCATCAACAATGAACGAGATGTTAATGGCAAATTATTTATTCAACCATAGCGAAGATCCACGATTCAAACGTTGGGTCATCGGTTCTATACTATCTCGTACGTATTATCATAATATGGTGACGCATTTGCTAGAAGCGGCTTATCAACGTGAAGTATATCAGAAAGTAGATCATGGAGAATCATTAACAGCGCCAGTGTTAAATGATATTATGCTTAATGTTTATCAACAATTCTTTGGTAATGCGGTTGAAATGACAGACGGTACGGAGTTAACTTGGATGAGACAACCGCATTATTATATGGGACTCTATTCGTATACTTATTCAGCGGGCTTAACAATTGGTACTGTCATGTCACAAAGAATAAAAACTGAAGGACAACCAGCTGTTAATGATTGGTTAAATACGTTGAAGTCAGGCGGTAGTTTATCACCAGTTGCATTAGCAAAACAAGCAGGTGTTGATATCACAACAGAAGCACCATTGAAAGACACAATACGATATATATCTGAATTGGTAGATGAAGCAATTGCGCTTACTTATGAAATTGAGGCTAATTCATAAGTAAAACAAATCCCCTAAATGTAGCTAAGTGCTATCATTTAGGGGATTTTTATATATTTAGGTTCTAACAATTACGAAGATAAGTCATTTATATTTAAATTTGGGTTAAATAGGAATTTTAGCGACCTGCTTCGTAGTGTTCACCTGTGAGAAAATAGTACACGCTTTCAGCAATATTACTAATATGATCTCCGACACGTTCTAGATTTCTAGCAGCTAAGTGAGCTTGACCTGCTACAAACGGATCGTTATCAATTAAATATGTCGTATTGACAATGTTGATATATAAATCATCGATATCTTGATCTCGTTCAATAATTTCTTTAATTAATGTAATGTCTTCATTTTTGACAGCTGTATTTAAATCTTCAAGCATTAGCATAGCTAATTTGCCCATAGTCTTTAATCTTGTTAAGACATAATGGTCAGTTATTTTAACTCTGAGTCGAATATGAGCGATATTTGCAGCGTTATCACCCATACGTTCAAAGTCAGTAGAAATCTTTAAAGCTGCCATCATCATGCGTAAGTCTGTCGCTATAGGTTGTTGCTTTGTAATAAGCATGATGACTTTTTCATTAATTTCATAGTCTAAACGATTAATTTCTTTATCTTTTTCAATTGTCTCTCTTGCGAAAGTTCTCTTATCATCACTTAACGACACTAATGCATTTTCAATATTAAAATAAACACGAAGACCTAGACGACGTAAATCTTTGATTAAGTCTTCTAGTTGGCCTTCGTATTTTTGTCTAATCACTGCCATATATTAACCAAATCGTCCTGAAATGTAATCTTCAGTTTGCTTATCAGCTGGATTTGAGAAAATTTTATCAGTGTCGTCATATTCATTTATATAGCCGTTCAAGAAGAAAGCTGTTTTATCAGAAACACGAGCAGCTTGTTGCATGTTATGTGTAACCATGATGATAGAATAGTTTTCTTTTAATTCTTGAACAAGTTCTTCAATTTTCAATGTAGAAATAGGGTCTAAAGCTGATGTTGGTTCGTCCATTAAAATAACATCAGGTTCAATTGCTAAACATCTAGCGATACAAACACGTTGTTGTTGTCCACCAGATAATCCATACGCATTCATATGCAATCTATCTTTTAATTCGTCCCAAATAGCTGCGCCACGTAGTGATTTTTCTACAATTTCATCTAAAATCTTTTTATTTTTAATGCCGTGTGTTTTTGGTCCATACGTAATATTATCATATATAGATTTAGGGAATGGGTTTGGTTGTTGGAATACCATTCCTACATTCGTTCTTAATTTTTCTTTAGAATATTTTGCATCATAGATATTTTGATCACGATATAAAATCTTACCTGCAGTTTTAACTGATGGAACTAGTTCAACCATACGATTTAAAGCTTTAATGTAAGTTGATTTACCGCAACCTGATGGTCCGATAATGGCAGTTACATTGTTTTCAAGAATATCTAAATTGATATTTTGAAGCGCATGATTATCACCATACCATAAGTCTAAATTTTGTGTAGAATAAACGATTTTACGTTCACTATCAGAAATCGGATCGTGTTTATCTTGTGTAGTTACTATAGTAGATACGTCTTGATTTGAGTTGTCTTTCAATTGATCTAATGTTTTGTTTTCTTCGACTTTTGTATTAGCCATAATTTAAAACTCCTTCTAATTAACTAAGTTGATTTAATGTCTACTTAATCGTAAATAACGTTTCCCTGTTTTTATAACGACGTTAGCTTAAAATTTCTTACTGAATTTGTTACGGAAGAAAATAGCCAGTCCATTCATTAATAATAAGATTACTAATAATACGATAATGCCTGCTGATGCGACATTTTGGAATTCTTCTTGAGGCATTTTTGCCCAGTTATATATTTGAATTGGTAATGCTTGGAACTGATCCATAATACCGCTTGGTAAACGTAATAGAATTGTAGGAATACCAATTAAGATTAAAGGTGCTGTTTCACCTAATGCACGAGATAGCGCTAAGATAAAGCCTGTTAAAATACCTGGTAAAGCTGCAGGTAATACCACTTTATAAATCGTTTGCCATTTGTTAGCACCTAAACCATAAGAAGCTTCTCTTACTGAGTTAGGTACAGCACGAATCGCTTCCTGTGCCGCCACGATAATGACTGGTAAAATTAATAAAGACATTGTTAATGCGCCGGCAATGATTGATTTACCAAGTGATAATGATTCAACGCCCATACCACGAACGAATAATGTAAGTCCTAATAGACCGAATACAACTGAAGGTACACCTGCTAAGTTTGATATACAAACCTTAACAAAGTTCGTGAATGGATTTTTACGTGCATATTCTTCAAGATAAATTGCTGTACCTACACCTAATACGATTGATATTGGAATAATAGTAATCATTAACCATAATGTACCAACTAATGCACCTTTAATCCCTGCCATTGATGGTGTGGAAGATGAAAAGTTAGTAAAGAATGATGGTGTTAAATGCCCAGCACCTTTAATTAATGTATCAACTAATAAAGCTGCTAATACGATTAAACCAATTAATGTACAGGCTAAAAATATACCTTTGAAAATTTTATTTTTGGTCATACGACTCGAAATATTTTTATCGACTTGCTTTTGATCGATTAATGTTTTGCTATTGCTATTTGATGTATTAGTAGTTGTCGCCATATTAATACTCCTCTCTGAAACGTTTAGAAATCCATTGTGATAGTAAGTTCATTGCTAATGTGAAAATGAATAGCGTGAAACCTACTGCATAGATACTGTAATAAACGTCTGATCCGAAAGTAGCATCGCCTGTCGCAACTTGAACGATATAACCAGTCATTGTTTGAATAGAACCAGTTAAGTTAAGTGAAGCTGTAGGTGTACTACCTGCTGCAAGAGATACAATCATTGTTTCACCGATAGCTCTTGAGACAGCTAATACGATTGAAGCTAAAATACCTGAAGCTGCTGCTGGTAACACAACTTTAATTGCAACTTCTAATTTAGTAGCACCTAATCCCAATGCACCTTCACGAATCTTATTCGGTACTGATGCCATTGCATCTTCACTCATACTTGTGATAAGTGGGATAATCATAACCCCAACGACTAATCCGGGACTGATTGAGTTGAAACTACCTAACTGTGGAAATACTGATCTTAAAATTGGTGTGACAAAAGTTAATGCAAAGAAACCAAATACGATAGTAGGAATACCAGCTAAAATTTCTAAAATTGGTTTGATAATTCGTCTAACTTTGTCAGTCGCATATTCACTTAAGTAAATAGCAGCACCTAATCCGATTGGAACGGCGAATAATGCAGCAATGATTGTGATTTTTAACGTCCCTATGATTAATGCCCAAATACCATATGATGGTTTAGCAGAGAATGGGTTCCAATCTGTAGAGAATAAAAATTCTGTAATTGGTACACGTGTGAAGAACGTAATTGTTTCTGTAAGTAAAGTAAATAAAATCCCTAATGTAACTAAAATTGAAATCGCTGCAATGATAGCCAAAATAATCGGTACGATTTTATCGCTTGTACCACCCTTTTTGGCATTGTTCTTAGCAATCATTTCTCTAATATTTGTTTTTGAAGCCATTTAAAAACCTCTCTCTTATTAAATCTCCCAATTATAAAAAAAAGAGTGGGAATATTTCAGGCTATAGATGAGCTAGACTCATGATTTGTAATATGACTTATAACCTGAAAAGAAAATCAGACAAAGTGGTTATTGATTTTAACCACTTTGCAATGATTTTCGTTAGTATTCCCAAACTCTATTATTAATTATTTATCTTCTTTTTTATCAGATTTTTTATCAGAGTCTTTGCTGTTTTTCTTAATGTATTTTTTCAAATCTTTAAGCTCTTCTTTGTAGTCTTTCTTAGGAAGGGCTACATAACCAGCATCCTCAGCTGCTTTACCTTTATCTTCAAGTGTGAATTTCATGAATTCTTGGAAAGCTTTGTTATCTTTTAATGATTTCTCTTTAGCGTAGATGAATAATGGTCTACTTAATGCATAAGAGTTATCTTGGATTGTTTTCTTAGTTGGTTCTGTGTCTTTACCTTTATCGTCTTTGATTTTAACTTCTTTTAATTTATCTTTATTTTGTTGATAGAAGTTATAACCGAAGTAACCGATACCTTCTTTATTCTTTTCAACTGATTGAACGATAACGTTTGTATCAGCATTTTTCTCAGCTTTGATATCGCCTTTGTCCATTACTTCTTCAGTAAAGAAGTCGAATGTACCATGTGATTGGTCAGGTGAGAAAGCTTTAATTTTCTTATCTGGCCATTTAGAGTTAACATCTTTCCATGTTTTAGCTTTGCCAGAGTAGATTTCTTTAAGTTGATCTTTAGATAATGATTTAACGAAGTCATTATCTTTATTTACTGTAACTGTTACACCATCTTGTGCAATTTTGTATTCTTTGTACTTAATGCCTTTATCTTCTAACTTTTTCTTTTCTTCATCTTTAATTGGTCTTGAAGCATTTGAGAAATCTGTTTCACCTGAAATGAATTTCTCAAATCCGCCACCAGTTCCTGAAGTACCAGATGATACTGTAGCGTTAGGATAATCTTTAGCGAATTTTTCGTTTAATTTTTCAATGATTGGACCGACTGTTGATGACCCGTCACCTTTTACTTTTCCACTTACATCTTTACCTTCGCCTGAACCGCCATTGTTACCGCCGCCACAAGCGCCTAAAAGTACTGAAGCTCCTAATACAGTCGTACCGACTAATTGCCACTTTTTCATTGAAACATCCTCCTAATATAAATAACCCAAATGTTATATGTATTTCTTACAGTCCTAATACTAAAGGTTTATTGTTAATTAATAATAGAGCTAATGTAAATGTTTTGTTAAGAATGAGAATTGAATTGTAAATATGCTTTGAACACTGATATTACAGTGTTTTTAAAGTTAGAGATCTTGAAAAATAATATAATTATTGGGTTGTTAAAATTGCAAAATATAAAAATGATGGTTTTGGATACATAAAATATTACAAAAAAAGCGCTTATTGAAATATTTCATTCAATAAGCGCTATGGTGATATGATTCGACTATATTAATAGAAGAAATGCGTTTTTGTATTAAGAATTCTGTTCGTCTTCCGTACGAGACCAACCTTTTTTTGTTAAGCTGATTTTGCCAGTTTCAATATTAATCATCTTTTGTTTATATAAATGACCAATGGCACGTTTAAATGAACCTTTGCTCATATTAAATACCTCTTTGATAGCTTCGGGACTTGATTTATCCCAAAAAGGTAATTCGCCATCATATTCCACAAGTAAATCAAAAATGACTTGCCCATCATCATCTAATCTTTCATGAGCTAAAGGTAAAAATGAACCATTAAGTTCACCACGTTCATTATGACCAATAATACGAACGGTAACTAATTCACCTAATCTTGGCTCTGCTTTACGTTCTGATTCATGAACAAAAATTTTATAACCTTCGGTACTTAATAAGAAACTGCCCACTCTTAAAACACGATATGGTCTAGCTTCTAACATTTCATTTTGTTTACTATCGTCGTTAACGGGTGTGTACATGTTATCAACGATACCTTCACTTGCTAAACGTGCGAACATTTGGTTCTGACTATCAATTCTTAATGTCACGAGTAATTGATCTCCAGCTTCTGGCCATAATGTTTTAACCTTTGGTAAATCTTCCCATGGTATTAATACTTCTCTCGGTAGACCAACATCAACACGTGCGCCATCGCGATCGACTTTAAGCACCTTTGCAAAGTCATATTTGTCTTTCGTAATATCAGGCATATTTTGTGTTGCGAATAATTCACCTGATCTATTTGGATAAATAAAGAAACTGTATTCTTCACCTATTTGTAATTCGTCTTCTTCATTTACTTCGGATTGATTGAGTTTAACTTGTTCTCCATTGGGTCCTTTTAACATATATGTTGATCCTTGTAAGCCAGTCACTTCAAGAAATTCTATAGAACCTACGATATCTTTTTCTAGTGCCATTATATTCTCCTTCGAGTCTTTTATTCTTTTATAGTATAACACGAGTCATGTAATCTATCATTACAAGTTATCGGTGGTCGAAACTATCGTTATAATATGATATAATTCTTCCGTTAGAATAACGATATAAAAAAGGAGCAAATGCATGTTACAAGTAACTGATGTAAGTTTACGTTTTGGCGATCGTAAGCTATTTGAAGATGTAAATATTAAATTTACTGAAGGTAATTGCTATGGTTTAATTGGTGCAAATGGTGCAGGTAAATCTACTTTCTTAAAAATTTTATCTGGTGAGTTAGATTCACAAACAGGTCATGTGTCATTAGGTAAAGATGAAAGATTAGCGATTTTAAAACAGGACCACTTCGCATATGAAGATGAACGTGTACTTGATGTTGTGATCAAAGGTCATGAACGTTTATATGAAGTAATGAAAGAAAAAGATGAAATCTACATGAAACCAGACTTTAGTGATGAAGATGGTATTCGTGCTGCTGAACTTGAAGGCGAATTTGCTGAAATGAATGGTTGGAATGCTGAAGCAGATGCAGCTAACCTACTTTCAGGATTAGGTATCGATGCTTCATTACAAGACAAGAAAATGTCTGAACTTGAAAATAACCAAAAAGTAAAAGTATTGCTAGCCCAAAGTTTATTTGGCGATCCAGACGTATTATTACTAGATGAGCCTACCAATGGTTTAGATATTCCAGCTATTAGTTGGTTAGAAGACTTTTTAATCAACTTTGAAAATACTGTTATCGTAGTATCCCATGACCGTCACTTCTTAAATAATGTGTGTACACATATTGCAGATTTAGACTTTGGTAAGATCAAAGTATATGTTGGTAACTATGATTTCTGGTATCAATCAAGCCAATTAGCTCAAAAAATGGCTCAAGAACAAAATAAGAAAAAAGAAGAAAAAATTAAAGAATTACAAGATTTCGTTGCGCGTTTCTCAGCGAATGCTTCTAAATCAAAACAAGCAACGAGTCGTAAAAAACAATTAGAAAAAATTGAATTAGATGATATCCAACCTTCATCTAGACGTTATCCATATGTTAAATTCACACCTGAAAGAGAAATTGGTAATGATTTATTAACTGTTCAAAACCTATCAAAAACAATTGATGGTGAAAAAGTATTAGATAACATTTCATTTACAATGAATCCTAATGATAAAGCTATTTTAATTGGTGATAGTGAAATTGCTAAAACAACATTACTTAAAATCTTAGCTGGTGAAATGGAGCCTGATGAAGGATCTTATAAATGGGGTGTAACAACTTCATTAAGTTACTTCCCTAAAGATAACTCTGAATTCTTTGATGGTGTGGATATGAATCTTGTTGACTGGTTACGTCAATATGCACCAGAAGATGAACAAACTGAAACATTCTTACGTGGCTTCTTAGGACGTATGTTATTTAGTGGTGAAGAAGTTAAGAAAAAAGCAAGCGTGTTATCAGGTGGCGAAAAAGTTCGTTGTATGTTAAGTAAAATGATGCTATCAAGTGCTAACGTATTGTTACTTGATGAGCCTACCAACCACTTAGACTTAGAAAGTATCACAGCAGTCAATGATGGTTTGAAATCATTTAAAGGTTCATTGATCTTTACATCATATGACTTTGAATTTATCAATACAATTGCTAACCGTGTGATTGATTTAAATCAATCTGGTGCCGTTTCTAAAGAAATTCCTTATGAAGAATACTTAAAAGAAACAGGAGTATTGCAATAGATGACTTCGATTGAGCGTATGAATACATTTTGATGATGTATTTATACGCTTTTTATATACAGATATAATGAACATTCCCCTACTACTCTAGTTATTTATATTTTAAGGAATACACTCGTTTTGTTATCCGAGTGCACAAGAGATACTAACCATTAAAATGCACTAAAAGGTTTACAATCGTTTAGCAACGATTGCATAAAAGCCACTATATTTTTAAAAGATTCAAAAGGAATACACTCGTCTTGTTATCCGAGTGCACAAGAGATACTAACCATTAAAATGCTAAGTATCTCTTTGAAATTTTCTGTTTATTTTAAAAAATCGCAATTATCGGTTTACAGTCACATGTGGTATATGTATAATAAAAACATATCAATTGAATAAGATTTTGATGAGGCGCATTAAACATGAGTAAATATTAGGCAACTGTCTGCTAACAGCTAATATTGAAAGGGGGCAATGCCGAAACGAATGATAATAGCAGGTATCATTTGTTGGACTTTTTGGTTAAGAGCTAAGAGTTTGTCATTATTTCATAATAATGGAGTGCATCACTTGTACATAAATGTAGAACAAGTCGCATTCCAGACTTGTTCTTTTTTTATTGAATGGATGTGTCTCCCTACTAACTGAGGAGGACAAATATTGAATAGAAGTGTTTTGAAATTTGGCGGTTCTTCCGTCAGTGATTTTACAAAAATTAAAAATATAGCAGGTATGCTAAAAAATCGTGTTGAACAAGGTGAACAACTGATTGTGGTGGTTAGTGCAATGGGCAAAACCACGGACCAATTAATGGAAAATGTGTCCACATTAACATCAACACCAAAAGAGCAAGAACTCGCCCTACTGTTAACTACAGGAGAGCAACAAACTGTTTCATATTTATCAATGGTTCTCAATGATATTGGTATTAGTGCAAAGGCAATGACAGGATATCAAGCAGGTATCAAGACCATTGGTCATCATTTAAAAAGTAAAATTGCTGAAATTGACCCATCAACCTTTGAAACAGCTTTTAATAAGTACGATGTACTTGTCATAGCTGGATTCCAAGGTATCAACGAGGATCATGAATTAACTACACTCGGCCGTGGCGGTTCTGATACGACAGCAGTAGCTTTAGCAGCAAGTAATCAGATTCCTTGTGAAATCTACACAGATGTTGATGGTGTGTATGCTACAGATCCAAGAATATTGAGTCATGCCAAACGTTTGGAGTATGTATCATACGAGGAAATGATGGAAATGAGCGCATTAGGTGCTGGTGTACTTGAGACACGTAGCGTAGAGTTGGCAAAAAATTATGATATACCATTATATTTAGGAAGAACATTATCAAATGTGAAAGGAACATGGATTATGTCTAGAAGTGATTTATTAGAGAAAAAAGCAGTTACTGGGGTTGCATTAGATCAACACATGATGCATGTAACGATCACTTATCCCCTACCAGATAATCAATTATTAACACAACTATTCACAGAGCTAGAAATAGGTTCTGTCAATGTAGATATGATTTCACAAATCGTTAACCACGAAGGACTACAATTATCCTTCAGTATAAAAGATACAGATGCACATCAAATCACAGCTATTTTAGAGCAATTAGCCGTCGATTTTGAAGCATTGGATTTCAAAATTAATGAAGCATATGTCAAAATTTCATTAATTGGATCCGGTATGAGAGATATGTCAGGCGTAGCATCTAAAGCATTTATTACATTAATCAATGCGAAGATACCTTTTTACCAAACAACCACTTCTGAAATCAGTATTTCTTATGTCATTGATGCTGAAAATGGTGAAAAAGCCGTCGAAGAATTGTACGGTGCATTTGATATATAATTGATTTTAACTTAATTTTTCACAATATTAATAATATTTAAAACGGAGTGACTTAGACATGACAAAATTAGCAGTAGTTGGTGCAACAGGATTAGTTGGAACAAAAATGTTAGAAACTTTAGATCGAAAAGAGATCCCTTTTGATGAATTGGTTCTATTTTCTTCAGCACGTTCAGCTGGTCAAACAATCGAATTTCAAGGGCAAACGTATACAGTACAAGAACTTACAGATGAAGCAGCAAGTGAACACTTTGATTATGTATTGATGAGTGCTGGTGGTGGTACAAGTGAACACTTCGCCCCACTATTTGAAAAAGCTGGCGCTATTGTCATTGATAATTCTAGTCAATGGCGTATAACAGAAGATGTTGATTTAGTTGTACCTGAGGTTAACGAACCCCACTTTACAAGAGGCATCATTGCTAATCCAAACTGTTCTACGATTCAATCAGTCGTACCATTAAAAGTATTGCAAGATGCATTTGGATTATCAAGAGTAGCTTATACGACATATCAAGCGGTTTCAGGATCAGGAGTTAAGGGTAAGAGAGATTTATCTGAAGGTGCAAATGGTAAAGCACCAGAAGCTTATCCTCATCCAATTTATAATAACGTATTACCACATATTGACGTATTCCTTGAAAATGGTTATACAAAAGAAGAACAAAAAATGATAGATGAAACACGTAAAATTTTAAATGACAAAGATTTAAAAGTGACTGCAACTTGTGTACGTGTGCCAGTTCAAGATAGCCATAGTGTTGAAATGGATGTTACTTTAAAACAAGATACTACCGTTGAAGCAATTCAAGAACTATTCGATAAAGATGATCGTGTTGTTCTTGTAGATAATCCTGCTAAAAATGAATACCCTTTAGCAATTCACTCAACAGGTAAAGACGACGTGTTTGTTGGTCGTATTCGTCGAGATGACACATTAGACAATACTTTCCACGTATGGTGTACATCAGACAACCTACTTAAAGGTGCAGCATTGAATGCCGTTCAAGTTTTAGAACAAGTTTTAAAATTGAAAGGAGTTCTTTAATATGACACACATGTTTGAAGGTGTAGGCGTCGCATTAACAACGCCATTTGTAAATAATGAAGTAGATTATGATGCATTAAGACGACACGTTACATTCTTATTAGAAAATAATGCACAAGCGATTATTGTAAATGGAACTACAGCTGAAAGCTCTACACTAAACGATGAAGAGAAAGAACATGTTTTAGAAACAGTTGTGAATTTAGTTAACAAACAAGTTCCTGTGATTGCAGGTACAGGTACAAATAATACTGAAAAATCTATTCAAGCGTCTGTACGTGCACGTCAACTTGGTGCAGATGCAGTGATGCTAATTACACCTTATTACAATAAAACAAATCAACGTGGTTTAGTTCAACACTTTGAAACAATTGCGAATGCAGTTGAATTACCTGTTGTCTTATATAATGTACCTTCACGTACGAATATGACGATTGAACCAGAAACAGTTGAAACGTTAAGTCAAAATAAATATATTGTAGCGCTTAAAGATGCGACAAATGATTTGGATTATTTTGAAGAAGTTAAAAAACGTGTGAATCAAGATGAATTTGCCATTTATAGTGGTAATGACGACAATGTGGTTGATTTTTATCAACGTGGTGGTAATGGCGTGATTTCAGTTATT
Source organism: Staphylococcus sp. KUGN1 (assembly GCF_045984185.1). NCBI lineage: Bacteria > Bacillati > Bacillota > Bacilli > Caryophanales > Staphylococcaceae > Staphylococcus > Staphylococcus sp. KUGN1. The sequence goes on from NZ_JBJQIL010000001.1 coordinate 826,461, forward strand.
GCTAACGTCATTCCAAAAGCATTTCAACACTTATATGATGCTAAACAAGATGGGGACACATTGGCAAAGGCATTTGAACCGATTGGCCAATTATTAGACGCGTTATCAGTTGATGTTAATCCTATTCCAATTAAAGCATTAACGGCTTATGAAGGATTTGGAAGCTATGAATTACGTTTGCCTCTTGTACCACTTGAGGATAATGATCGTCAAACATTAGAGCAAGCTTACGAAACATTTAAAGCAGGTGAAAAATAATGAAGATCTTATTAATTGGCTATGGTGCTATGAACCAGCGTGTTGCTAGATTAGCTGAAGAAAAAGGCCACGAAATTGTCGGTGTTATTGAACCGATGAATAGTGATTCATCACCATACCAACAATTTGAACATATTGCAGATGCTAAAGAAGCAGATGTAGCAATTGATTTTTCTAATCCTAATTTATTATTACCCCTATTAGATGAATCATTTGAATTGCCATTAGTCGTTGCGACTACTGGTGAAAAAGAGAAAATCACACAAAAATTAGAAGCATTAGGTAAAAAGATGCCAGTATTTTTCAGTGCAAATATGAGTTATGGTGTTCATGCACTTACTAAAATTTTAGAAGCTGCAGTTCCCCTATTACAAGATTTTGATATTGAACTGACAGAAGCACATCATAATAAGAAAGTGGATGCGCCTAGTGGTACATTAGTGAAGTTATATGATGTTATAGAAGGATTACGTGATAAAACAACTCCAGTATATGATCGCCATGATAAAACTGAGAAACGTACACCAGACGAAATTGGCATCCATACAGTTCGTGGCGGTACGATTGTTGGAGAACATGATGTGTTATTTGCTGGAACAGATGAAACAATTACGATTTCACATAAAGCACAATCTAAAGACATTTTCGCGAATGGTGCAATTGGTGCAGCTGAAAAATTAATCAATAAAGAAAACGGTTTTTATACATTTGATAATTTATAAAATATAACTAAAGGAGCAAAATTATGGTACAACATTTATCAGCACAAGAAATTATTCAATATATTAGTGATGCAAAAAAATCAACGCCTTTAAAAGTTTATGTCAATGGTACATTTGATGGCGTCAACTTCCCCGAATCATTTAAAGTATTTGGTTCAGATCATTCTAAAGTGATCTTTTGTGAAGCGGATGATTGGAAACCATTTTATGAGTCGTATCAAAACAAATTTGAGGATATTGAAATTGAAATGGATCGTCGTAATTCAGCCATCCCATTAAAAGATTTAACAAATACGAATGCACGTATTGAACCAGGTGCTTTCATTCGTGAACAAGCTGTAATCGAAGATGGTGCTGTAGTCATGATGGGTGCAACAATTAACATTGGTGCTGTTGTTGGCGAAGGTACAATGGTAGATATGAATGCTACTCTAGGCGGTCGTGCGACAACTGGTAAAAATGTACATGTTGGTGCAGGATCAGTATTAGCTGGTGTAATCGAACCACCTAGTGCGTCACCTGTTGTCATTGAAGATAATGTGTTAATTGGTGCAAATGCAGTTATTTTAGAAGGTGTTCGAGTTGGTGAAGGTGCGATTGTAGCAGCTGGCGCTATTGTGACGCAAGATGTACCTGCAGGAGCAGTTGTTGCCGGGACACCTGCTAAAGTGATCAAGCAAACGTCTGAAGTCGAAGATTCTAAACGTGAAATTGTATCAGCATTACGCAAATTAAATGATTAAATTATTATAATAATACGGCAGTTGAAACAAAGGAGTGGCCTATGGTTTGAACTTGAACGTGAGTGTGTTTAACGCCCTACCGTTCAAATGATCACATTGCCTCTCCTCATTGTTTCGACTTTTTATTATCATGATATTTAATAGTATATATTTTGGGATTTTTATGGTGAAAGGAATGATAATGATGAATGAATTAGAATTTGTAACAACACACCGTCGACATTTACATCAGCATCCTGAATTAAGTTTACATGAATATGAAACTACTCAGTACATTACTAATTTCTTAACAGAATTAGGCGTACCATTTGAACGTCCATTGGAAACAGGTGCGATTGCATATCTTGAAGGTAATAGTCAGCATACTATCGCTTATAGAGCAGATATAGATGCATTACCCATTTTTGAAGAAAATGATGTAGAGTTTCGTAGCCAAAATGATAACGTGATGCATGCATGTGGCCATGATGGTCATACGACGGCACTGATGTTATTTGTTAAGCGTTGTAAAGCAATGGCAGATAAAGGTACTCTCCCTCACAATATTGTATTTATATTCCAACCTGCAGAAGAAACAGGTGGTGGTGCACATCGTCTTATAAAAGCCAAGGCTTTTGATAATTACCCTATTGAAGCTGTATTTGGTATTCACGTTAATCCTTTTTCTGATGAAGGCACAGTTGTCATTCGAGACGAAGAAATTACGGCAAGTGCGACAGAGTACCGATTCTATTTAACAGGACTATCTAGTCACGTTGCTGATAAAGAACAAGGTCATTCATGTGGCGAAGCCTTACAACACGTCTTAACACAAGTGGGTCAAATACAACAATTTCATTTGAATGGATTAAAACGAAATATAGTACATATGGGTCATTTTGAAGCTGGTGAAGCTATCAATACAGTACCAAGTAATGGCTATTTAGAAGGAACAATTCGTACATATGATGTCGATGATTTAACTATTGTAAAAAATCAAATGCAAAAAATTGCTGAAAGTGTATCATTATTATTTAATGTGACGTGTGAAGTAAAATTTGAGGAAGGCTATCCACCTACAATGAATAGTCCGAAATTACGCGAACCTGTTGAACAGGCACTTAAAAATGCAAATCTAGAAGTCATCGACAAACCAACACCATTCTTATTTGGTGAAGACTTTAGTTTCTATGGTCAATTATTAGCACCTGCTTACTTCGTCTTCGTTGGAACTCGCAATAAAGATAAAGGTTATGTGACAGGATTACATACGTCTCATTTAAATTTTGATGAAAAGGTATTAATAGACGTAGCCAATTATTATGAACAACTACTATTAAATTATAAAGAGGTGTAAGCATTGACAGCAATTTGGTCAGTCGATACAGAAGCATTTTATAACAATGCTAAGAAAGTGAAAAATCAACAACCCATTATGGCCGTTGTTAAAAATAACGCTTACCACTATGGCTTAGAATTTGCGGTAAAGCAATTTTTACGTGCAGGTATCAATACATTTAGTACGACGTCACTTAAAGAAGCGGTTCGTGTACGTGAATTAGCACCAGATGCAACGGTGTTTCTTATGAATGCGGTATATGATTTTGATACTGTACGTGATTATCATATTCATATGACCTTACCTTCTTTAAAGTATTATTACGAGCATAAAGAAGATTTACGAGATATTCATGTGCACTTAGAGTTTGAAAATTTACTGCATCGTTCTGGATTTAAAACACTAGAAGAGATTCAAGAGGTATTACAAGATCATCAACATAATAAGAACCCTAAACGCATGATTATTTCTGGTTTATGGACACATTTTGGTTATGCTGATGAATTTGGTGTAACTGAATATGATGTAGAACGTTCAGCCTGGTTGAATGTTTTACATACATTATTAAATGAAGGGTATCAATTCGACTATATACATTCTCAAAATAGTGCAAGCTATTATCGAGAAGGACAAGTCGTTCTCCCCCACCATACACATGCTAGAGTGGGTATTGCTTTATATGGTTCACGTCCATATAGTGGATTGAATGAATCATCCATTCAACAAGCATTGACTGTAAAAGCGAATGTCATACAAATTAGAGAAGTTCAAAATGGTGACTATTGTGGCTATAGTTGGGCATTTGAAACACAACATGACAATACTAAGCTTGCTGTGGTAGATGTTGGTTATGGTGACGGTATATTAAGAGCAAGAGCACAACATGAAGCATTGATAAACGGTAAGCGCTACCCTATTCGTGCCCTAATGATGAGCCATATGTTTGTAGAAGTTGATGAACACGTACATGCACAAGATCAAGTTGTATTATATAATGAAAGTATGCGCATTGATGAATATACCTTTAAGGGTGTGGGAGCAAATTCAGAACAACTGAGCGCTATGAATCACGATTCTCTTATAAAGGAGTACAGATAAAGATGACAGTAGAATATAACGAATACGGCGAATTAACAATGGGAGGTACAAGTCTTAAAACAGTTGCACAAAGTTTTGGTACCCCAACGATTGTTTATGATGAAGAACAAATACGAAATCAAATGCGTCGTTATCATAAAGCATTTCAACAAAGTGGATTAAAATATAATATTTCATATGCTTCTAAAGCATTTACTTGTATACAGATGGTTAAATTAGTCCAAGAGGAAGATTTACAACTCGATGTTGTATCTGAAGGAGAATTGTATACTGCATTAGAAGCTGGCTTTGATCCAAGTCGTATACACTTCCATGGTAATAATAAAACGAAGCATGAAATTAAATACGCTTTAGAAAATCATATTGGATATTTTGTCATAGATTCTTTAGAAGAAATCGATTTAATTGATCGATATGCAAGTGAAACAGTACAAGTAGTTTTAAGAGTTAACCCAGGTGTTGAAGCACATACACATGAATTTATCCAAACAGGACAAGAGGATAGTAAATTTGGCTTATCGATACGCTATGGCTTAGCTAATGAAGCAATTGATAAAATCAAACAAACTAACCATCTTCATTTAAAAGGTGTACATATTCATATTGGCTCACAAATTGAAGGAACAGAAGCATTTATTGAAACTGCAAAAATAGTTATGAATTGGTTAAATGATCAACAAATTCATGTTGATTTACTTAATCTTGGTGGTGGTTTTGGTATTAAATATGTTGAGGGAGATGTAAGCTTCCCTATTGAAAGCGGCATTGCTGAAATCACTGATGCAATCAAAAATGAAGCACAACAGTTAAATATGGAAACACCTGAAATAGGTATTGAACCCGGTCGTTCTATCGTTGGCGAAGCTGGAATAACATTGTATGAAGTGGGAACGATTAAAGAGATACCAGAAATTAATAAATACGTATCTATAGATGGTGGTATGAGTGATCATATTAGAACAGCACTTTATGATGCTAAGTATCAAGCTTTATTAGTAAATCGCCAAGAAGAAGCGGATGATACAGTTACTATTGCGGGTAAATTATGTGAGTCTGGTGATATTATCATTAAGAATGCAAAATTACCAAGTTCTGTACAACGTGGTGATTATTTAGCAATATTATCAACAGGTGCATATCATTATTCAATGGCATCTAATTATAATCAAATGCAAAAACCTTCAGTGTTCTTTATCAAAGATGGAAAAGCTCGTGAAGTGATTAAACGTCAATCATTAAGACAACTAATTATTAACGATACTAAATAATAAAAGTTAATCTCGTATGGCATTTTATAAGGCTATAACAATTAGTTTAATGGAACTCGTTGTTATAGCCATTTTTTTAATCTTGAGAGTTCATCTCTCTAAATGATGCTTTAGTATTTAAACATAAATAAAACGTGACTTAACACTGAGAGTTAAAAGTCACGTTTTTAATGATAGTCTAAAAAGTATCCTATATCATCACATAGCACATTGAATGAATCGCATAAAAAAACACCTTACATCTTGGTAAGGTGTTAGTTAATAAAGTCAATTAATTACAATCTATTTATTATAGTTTTACAACGTTCGCAGCTTGTGGTCCGCGGTCGCCTTCAACTACTTCAAATTCAACTGATTGACCTTCTTCTAATGATTTGTAACCATCTTGGTTAATTGCTGAGAAATGTACGAATACGTCGTTTTCTCCTTCAACTTCGATGAAGCCGAATCCTTTTTCAGCGTTAAACCATTTAACTGTACCTTGTTTCATAATCTGAAACCTCCAAGACTAAAATTCATTCAATATGCGTTATTCGCATATTACAAAAAATACATGACCTAATTACTCATAACGATAATAGCAAATATTTTTTGCAATATGGAATAAAACTATTGCTTACTTGATATTATAATTTAAATAATGCAAAATTGCAATACAATTATAGGAAATTATCATTTAAACTATTTTTGGAGGATTATAATAAACTTCATTATTTTTTAAAACAATAAAACTATAAAATATTTGTAAATCCTCATCACAATCTTCACAGAAATTTAAATCACAATTATTGTAAAATGCGTACATATTATATTTCCCCATTACGCAATTGTCGTAATATGCGTTACAATCTTTGATTAATTTACAGTATGCATCTAACATGTCTTCATATGTAGAAAACTCGGATTGTTTAACAATCTTCTCTGGCCAATCTTCAAACAACCACCAACCTTCATAGTCAGCTCTAATTTTTGCAACCGTCCACATATGTATCCCCTTCTTTTTAAAATTCTATATTGATAATTTTAACTGGTTGTATATCAAAATCAAGTTAGAAGACTCATACTTTTGACTGATAGACGATATAGCAAATATTAGTTTTTTTACGTCTTTATCCTTATAATAGTGATATGAGGTGATAATAATGGAACGTAAACATATACAAGTATTTGGCACAGTACAAGGTGTCGGCTTTAGATATTATACGCAGAGACTAGGCAATCAACATCACGTCGTAGGTACAGTGCAAAATGTTGAAGATTATGTTGATATATATGCTCAAGGAGAAAAAGACAATTTAGAATCATTTATAAATAGTGTTATTGAAGGTGCTTCTCCTGCCTCACATGTAACTAACTATCAGATAGAAGACTTAGATTTAGACGAATCATTAACTGATTTTAAAACAATTTAAATCAATACTAAAAAGGAAGATGGCAGTTGAGATATAATATTTCAAGAGTTTTGGGGACCATGGTAGGCATACCGGTAGCGATGATTGCTTGGATGGTAAGTATCTTTGGATTTGATTTGTCTTTTATCATAGACGGATTCATCGGTTTGGGAGGATTTGTCGTGTCTTACTTCCCTACTCAGCGCTTGACTTCACGTAAATATCTAAATGAAATAGGTTTAACTCGAAGAGAATATCGATATGTTAGAAGTCAATTAAACCAAGCCCAATCTAAAATACGTTTGATTTTCAAATCATTTATCAATATTCGTTCTATTAAAGATTTTAGACAGGTTAACGACATTTATAGAATCTCTCGCTCGATTTATATGAGTGTAAGACAACGTCCAGGAATGTTTTTTAAAGTAGAAGGATTCTTTTATTCGCATATTGATAATGCCTTGAATTTAGTAGATTCATATACGAGATTAACTAAAATGCCTAGAAAGTCTCCCGAAGAAAAGCAGAAATTAGAACAAACAAGAATTACATTAGACGAAGTCAAACGTACGTTAGTAGCAGATTTAAAACAACTCAATGAAGACGATTATGAACGATTAGATGTAGAAATGGAATTAAATAAATTAGAACAACAACGTCGAAAAAAATAATATAGATAAGGAGAGTAAATGGATATGGCAAATGAACATGAACGTACCCCATCACACCCTCTTGATCAATATATCAATCAACAATCTGAGCAACCGAATACGGTTGTTGAAGATTTTGAACATCAATTTACTGAAGCTGATCAAAAAAGGATTAATGAAATTAGTGAACAAATAAAACCACTTGATCACGATGGCTTATTATCTTTTGGTACCAACTTGCAACAAAATATGTCACAGTTTTCACATCAAATGTTGGATGATGTTCAATCGAAAGATATTGGACCTATTGGAGACTCATTAAACCAATTGATGAGTAAATTAAAATCTGTGAACCCTAATGATTTAGATCCTAATAAACAATCTAGGATAAAACGTATCTTTAGAAGAACCAAAGCTTCTATTAATGAGGTATTCTCTAGAATGCAATCAGTGAGTTCGCAGATTGATCGAATTACCATTCAATTGGAAAAACATAAAGGTAACTTAACGAAAGATATTGATTTATTAGATGGGTTATATGATCAAAATAAGCGATATTTTGATGATGTGACACTTTATATTGCAGCAGCACAACGTAAAAAGCAAGATATACAACAACATATCATTCCTGATTTACAGAAGAAAGCTGAAACAACAGGTAATCAAATGGATATTCAAGCAGTCGCAGACATGGAGCAATTTGTGGATCGATTAGAAAAGAGAATCTATGATTTACAACTTTCAAGACAAATTGCTATTCAAACTGCACCACAAATACGAATGATTCAAAATGTAAATCAGGCATTAGCTGAAAAAATTCAAAGTTCAATTCTAACAAGTATTCCATTATGGAAGAACCAAATGGCTATTGCGTTGACATTGATGCGACAACGTAATGCAGTATCAGCACAACGTGCAGTCACAGATACAACGAATGATTTATTAACTCAAAACGCATCAATGTTGAAACAAAATGCAATTGAAACGGCAACAGAAAATGAACGTGGTGTCGTCGATATTGAAACATTGAAACAAACACAAAGTGATATTATTGATACGATAGAACAAACATTACAAATTCAACATGAAGGTCGTCAAAAACGACAAGCTGCAGAAAAAGAATTATCTGGTCTTGAAAATGACTTGAAGCAACATTTATTATCAATGCGAAAAGAATCTTAAAAAAGCTTCCCTACTTACTTTAGGGAAGCTTTTTTATCTATTCTTTTTGATAAACGATAGGTTGTTGTTTGATAAATATACCAATAATGTATGCGATGATGGTAGTAATGACCGCAATTGGGAACCATTCTAATGAATAATCTTTTAGCCATAGATGATCCATGAAGCTCAGTTGTAACCATCCTTGTGTATGAATCACACTCAAGATAGATACAATAGCAACAACTATAACAGTGATTTGTTGTGTAATAGGTTTTGTCGGAATAAATCTTGCTATCAATATGAGTAACACAACTGTGATTGCCACAGGATAGATGACGCTAAGTACGGGTTGTGACATTGTAATCACAGCATTTAGACCTTGATTCGCAATAATAAAACTAATAATAGTAAAGATAATGACAAATGTTTTATACGAAATTTTAGGAATAATTCTGTGGAAATACTCACTTACAGCAACTATTAAACCACATGCAGTTGTTAGACAAGCTAATGCTACAATGATACCTAATAAATACTTACCGAAAGTTCCGAAGCCTGTAGATGCCATTGTCGTTAATAAAAATGTACCTACATTTTGATCTTTAGCAGCAAGTGATTTTAACTTGGCATCTGAAATATCAATGTGATTGCCGATAAATCCTAAAGAAATATAGATAAAGATTAACGCGACAGCAGCGGTTAAACCTGCCATTAAGGTTTGCTTAAATATCTTATCAGCATGATTGACACCTGTTGCCTTAATCGCATTCACTACAATCATTGAAAATGCAATAGCAGCAATAGCATCCATTGTTAAGTAACCTTGTGTAAACCCTTGAGAAAAACTACCAATATTACTGTTAAAAAGTTCTGTATTACCATGACTTGATGTATGGCCACTAAAATCGATAAACCCTTTAACAATCATTGCTAAAATAGTAATCAGTAATAGTGGCGTAAGTAATGAACCGATACGATCGACCATTTTATTTGGATTAATACATAAATATAATACGATAATAAAATAAATAAGTGTAAATATAAATAGAGCTAAATTGCCATTCGTATGTGCTATCGGTGTGACAGTCATTTCAAATGATGTTGAAGCTGTACGAGGTATAGCAAATAATGGTCCTATAGTTAAATAAATCACTATTAAAAATATTATCGAAAAAACTGGTGATATTTTATTAAATGCACCAATATAACCTTGTTTATCAAGTGCACCAACGACAACGCCAAGTAAAGGCAATCCTATACCAGTTAGTGCAAATGCGAGAATCGCAGGCCAAAAAAAGTGTCCACTATCTAAACCTAAGTTCGTTGGAAAGATTAAATTACCTGCACCAAAGAACATGGCAAAAAGTGTGAACCCTACAATCCATGTATTCTTGTTCATAATGCTGCTCCTTTGTCCTTAAATATGCAACATTAAACATTCTAGCATAGATATAATTCATAAGTCTATATAATTTCAGAAAATTTAAAAACTTAGTTGATTTAAATTTAGCAAATAGACATATTTTTAAAAAGATTTAAGTAATAGTTTTTTCAATAATGGTGATAACAAGCTTGGTAAATGTTCAACACCTTCAACAAATATAGAATACTCACCATAAATATTATGAATCGTCTGTTCAATATCTTCGGTAATTGGATCTTGACTCAAGAATACATTAAAGACTTCTATACCGAACTTACGGGCATTTTCAACAGCTTCATACGTATCTATGATGCCATCTTGACTATAATTATATGCAGAAGGTTCCCCATCAGAAAACACAATGAGAAATCGCTGATGATGACTGCGACGAATTAATCTATCACTCGCAATTCGAATGGCAACCCCATCGCGATTATCATCTTGTGGTTCTAAAGCCATGATACGCGGTCCATCTTTTTTCAATGTTGAATAGTCGTAATGGATAATCTCATCTATAATATTAGGTTGCCTCGTTTCATCTGAAACAAAGGCATCTTCGTTAAAGGCCAATATTTCATGTTTGACGTTCAATTCTTTTAACGTCTCGTGGAAGAGTACGACACCTTTAATCGTTTCATCCATTTTGTCATGCATGCTTGCTGAAGCATCGATTAATAATGTAAATGTAGCATCAAATGATTGGCTTAAATCTTGTTTTTTATAGAACAATTTATATTGATCATCTATAAACCAATTGATTAAATTCTTCTGTAGTCGACCTTTAGTGAGATTATGTCTCTCATCTTGATGTTCGCGTTCGATCGTCTTTTTAATAATTTGGATTAAATCCTTAATTTCAAATTGCACATCATTTTTAACATCTTCATAAGCTTGGATGTATTCAGGTAAAATATCAGGGACTTTCCATTTAATATCAACATTTTGGTTAATGCCTTCTAATGCAAAGGCGCTATTTTGTCCAATAAAGCCGCCTTCTTCACGATCTAGCGTGTTTTGTGACCCCTTACCTTTTTTAGTCATCATATCGGTCATATCATCGGATGAATCCCCTTCTCTAGCTGTATCATTGTCAGCCATCACTTCACTATTTTCACCCTCATGTAGTTCCATTTCGAGATAAGCGCCACCTTCAGAAGAACTATCAGCAGCTTTGGTTTCTGCTTCAGCTGTCACTGCATCATTTTCCTCTTGCGACTGATCTTTACCATCTGTATTAGCAGCATCTGTTCGTTTTAGATCTTCAAACAAGTCTTGTTGAATATTTTCATATAGATTTTTAGGAATATAGTAATATTCATTTAACATATCTTCTTTTAATAAATCATCTACTTGATATAATATGCGTTCAGCTAAATACATATTGTCTTCAGAACTTTGATTCTGAAAGAAGTTAGGCAAATATTGATACATATTAACTAAAACGTCATCAAATTTTGGATGGATGGATGGTATGTCATAGAAGTTTTGTTCAATAAAAGCATGCTCTAAATATAAAAATAATAAATCAGTATATAGTGTTTTAGTTTTATAAACATTAATTTGTGATTCAGTAAATGTAAGTCTTGTATTTAAACGTAAATCTATATATTTTATTGTGCTTGGACGTTGTAATTTAATCTCATTGAATATACGTATATCTTCTAATAGTTTGAAAAGTTGATGGAAAAATTTAGGGTGTTTAAATTCATTATTATGCAACACCTCATTAACGATATCTACATCCATCATTTGATAGCCATAGGCCGCTAACATAACATCTGTTTTGAGACCAGCAGCTTCAACTGCTTTTGGACGGTGAGACCAGAACCAACTTGTAATTAGTGTATTACTGAATGGATTATAATAAGGGAATTTTTGAATTTTAACTTGTGTTTGTTCGTTTTTTAATAGTAAACGAGCTAAGTCTTGTAACATCATTACTTGTTTAGCATCTAACTGTTCGTCGTTAAATTTAATGAAACGGTCGCTCATGATTATCCCTCTCTAAAAGTTAAGTTCTATTGCATTAATAATGGCTTGCTGTTCTCGTTCATCCTCAAGTTTATCTATAATTGTACGTTTAATGGCACGTTCGATTGGCATAACTGTTGCTAAGTCACTTAAATCAATGAGTGCACGTATACTTGCAGCTTCCTCTGAAATTTGACCTTGTTTGGTCATTGTACGTAAATCTTCGTTGAATTTAATGATTTTTTGGATAGTTGTATCATCTTGTAAACGACTTTGTTCTTTAATAACATGACTTAAAATATCGCCGTCGATATAATCCACTTGAATCACAACAAATCGGTTTTTAAGTGCTTCGTTCATTGGTAGCGTACCTACATAGCCTTCATTGATTGCGGCAATCACGTTAAAGCCAGGTTTTGCTTGAATGACTTCTCCAGTAAATGGATTAGTTATACGTCTGCGGTAATCTAACACACCATTTAAGATAGGCAATGTTTCCGGTTTAGCCATATTGATTTCATCAATATATAAAATATGTCCTTCTTTCATAGCTTTAATAACGGGCCCATCAATAAATACTATTTCTTGATGCCCTTGTTCATTTGTCTTAATCGTTTTAAATCCTAGTAGACTCTCTGCGTCTAAATCTACTGAACAGTTAACTTGATACATAGGCGTATTTACCACTTCACTTAATGTTTCTGCCAGTTTCGTTTTACCGGAACCTGTTGGCCCTTTTAATAAAATATTTTTATTTAAATCAAATAATGCTTTTGCATCATTAAAAACTGAAACGTCCGCATTTTTATATTGTGCTTGTACCATGATTAATATGCTCCTTTTTTATCAATATGAAAAAAGACTAAGACATGTGGGTTTGGGTTTCCAATTGTCTTAGTCTTGTTGACTGTTATCTTTATATACTTGTTTGATAGTCTAAACTGATTGCAACGATTTTAAACTTCTTTAAAGTATGTTTTGTAATAGCCACCAACTAAACCTGAATTATCGATGATTTGATAATATTCTTCAGTTTCATTAATGACATCATATTGTTTACCAACAGTTAGCATATCAGATACAGTGAACTTCTTCGCATCTGTATTTGTAACTTCTACTTTTTTAATTGGTGTACGCTCTTTCCATGTTTCGTGTAACATCTTTAATTCCCTACCTCTATAGTTATTTTAATAAGTTTATTTTTCCAGTGTATAAATGAATGAAATACCACTTTTTTCAGTAATACGTAATGAATCAGAATCATCTTGTTCTAACGTTTGATAAGGTATACCTATGTCATCTAACGTTTGTTTAGCGTTTTCAAATTCCGACTTATTTTGAGTGGAAAATTCTATTTGTTCAACCATACCTACATCTTCATTATTGATTTCTGTCTCTGCTTCATATAGATGCAATTCACCACCAAGACCACCTTCTCCAATTTTAAATACTTGGATGGCTTGTGTTGAATCTTCATATGGATGATATTCTGCAAATATATTTAATCCAAATACATTTGTAAGGATAGATGCTGTGATAGGCAATTCATTCACCTTAAGAATCACAGGGCCTAAGCCTTGAATTTGATGTAGCGGATTGACAGTACTTTCAAATGATGGCATACCTAATGGAACGCCTGTGTTATGTTCATTTGAATAGATATCAAATAATTGTTGATTATGATCATTGAAGTTAAAGTGCTTATTACCATTGAGTTCAGTAATTGAGCTATAAGACATTTGATGATTGGTAAAAATAGATTGATATTCATCTAGACCTGAGTCTGATGGAGTTCTTAATCCAACGCTATCGATATGTAAGTTTTGATAATTGCTTTTAGGTACTTCAACAAAATGTATACGAGTACCAGGACTTAAATTGGCATCGCCAAATCTTAAAGCATTTTCACCCTTTTTAGATGAATTAAAACCTAATATATTTTCAAATAAATCTTTAGTTTTAGATAGGTCACTAGTACCTAACGTGACACTTCTAAGTCCGCTCATTTACTGACACCCCTAATCATTTATCGTTACATTATTATTATAACGTATTTTTACGATGATTTATATGATGAACTATTACGATGATGGATCATATGAATGGATAAAAGTTTAAATTGTATTGTGAAAAGTTTGGTTGTAATTAATTTTTCAAAATTAAGTTAAAATTCATTTTGGTATTGTTGTCAAAGTGTATTAAAATATAATTATAGAGATAAAGTAAGGAGGCATACACATGTCTACGATGTGGATAGTATTTGCAATTACTGTTTTAATCGCTGCTTATTCAGGTATACAAGTTTTTACGAATTTACAGAATAAGCAAAAGCCTAATTTTAAATATTTCTTAATTGCATTTATTGTATTTATTATTTTAGCAATTATAGAGATTATCGTCTTATACTAAAAGTTACCCTATAGTTTTAAATGTTAAAACATAGAAATAGCCAGTAAATGATGTTTATATTGACCCATTTACTGGCTTTTTTAGACTATTTAAGCAAGTGTTTATAAATATTCTGATTTAGAAAATAAATAATACAACCCGATTATAAAAATAATGATATAACTCAAAATCCATACAGTAATAAGTAAGAATTGAATTGAAATCAATTGATTTAATGGATATTGATATATTTGAATGAGCTCACCTACTGGTGGTATGAGCCATAATATATATTTGGTCACTGGTAGGCTTATTACTAAAGTGTGTCGCATTATAGATATTAAAAGAATTAAAATCAATAATAACCAACTATACTTTCTCGACATGACGTTTTGAATACAAATAAAGGTACCGATTAATACTCCGAAGATGACAACAATCACATGTATATGTATTGCAAGAGTCATATGTACGATAGACACTTTTTCTGAAAAGCGATTGAAAATGATTGGATAAAGTATTGAAAAAATGATTAAAGGTATTAATGTTAAAAAACTAAAATATAACTTATGTGTCAGATAATTGAGTTTAGAATTAAATTGTATAAATAACAACTGTCGTTCTTTATTATTTTCTAATTGATATATATTAATCGTTAACCATGCCGACACAGATAATAACACAATAGTTGAAGATGCGTAGCTCGATAAAATGGACTGCCCACTATAAACATAAAGCATAGCTATCCAAATCATATAAACGATATAAGGAGGTATAAATGTGTAAGATCTTATTAATTTTTTAAATTGATAGTTTGTAAAACGCATCAGTCGCCCTCCTCGTTAATAACAGCATCGATAGTTACGTTAGCAATAATTAACTTTTTCAAAACAACGTTGGTCTCTTCTACAGGGACTTTTAATTTGATGTACGATTGCGTAGTCGTATTTTTTGAAATAGTAATGTCATATTTCATTTTAAAATAATAGATTAAATCTTCCATATCTTCTATATTTTCTATGATGAAACTCACTATTTTATATTCTGACAATGTAGATGTCATTTCTTTAAAGTCTTGGTTTTCAAGATCAAAGGTATGAGTGATAATGTCATGATAAATACGTGAATCATGAGAAGTTAATATGATAGTTGCTTTATTTTTTAATAACTTAAGTTGGGAAAGTAAATAAGCTAATGATGATTGATCCAGTCCATTAAACGGTTCATCAAATAAGTATACATCTGCCTTTGTAGTTAGGCATTGAATCAGATTTACCTTTTGTTGTGTTCCTTTAGAGCAATTTTTTATCCTGTGTGATAGAAATGGTTCAAGTTGCATTTTTGAAATCATATCGTTTAACGCTTGATCATTGATTGGTATATGATTGAGTTGTCGAATAAAGGATAGGTACTCTCCTACAGTTAAATTTAAATCATTGGGCAGATAATCAGGTGCATAACTGATACGGCCGTTAACTTTAATATTACCTGTTGTGGGACGAATAAGTTTTGCTAACAATTGTAATGTGATTGTCTTGCCGGTACCATTGTGTCCTTGTATGTGTGTGATACTATATTTTGGAATGGTTATCGATAGGTCATTTATAATTTCTTTATGATTGATTGATTTTGATATGTGATTTGCAATAATTGCCTCGGTTGTCATCAAAATCCCCCCAATTAAAATACATTTACGTTCATCTTTGAAGTAAGCGTATCATGCATTTTATTAAAATTATATACTACTAAAGTATTATTTAATACATAAAGAACCAACGGTGATTCATATCACCGTTGGTTCTTAAATTATATTCAACGTTAGTCGTTTGAATTAAGATTCTAATAATAAATCTTCAGGATTTTCAATTAGGTCTTTGATTGTTTTTAAGAATCCTACTGCTTCTTTACCATCAATAATTCTGTGGTCATAGCTTAATGCGATGTACATCATTGGACGGTTTTCGATAGTATCTTTGTCAATTGCAATTGGACGAGTAATGATTGAGTGCATACCTAAGATAGCAGCTTGACTACCATTGATAATTGGTGTACTCATCATTGAACCGAAGATACCACCATTTGTAATTGTGAATGAACCGTTAACCATGTCATCTAAGCCTAATTTTTTGTCGCGAGCTTTGACAGCTAGATTAGCGATTTCTTGTTCGATTTCAGCAAAGTTTTTCTTATCGCAATCTCTTACGAATGGTACTAATAAACCATCGTCAGTAGATACAGCAATACCGATATCATAGTATTGTTTAGTAATCATGTCTTCGCCATCAATTTCAGCATTGACTTCTGGATATTTTTTAAGTGCAGCAACTGCAGCTTTAGTGAAGAATGACATGAAACCTAATTTAGTACCATCATGATCTTTGATGAATTGTTCTTTTTTACGTTTACGTAAATCCATAACGTTTGTCATATCAACTTCATTGAAAGTTGTTAACATAGCTGTATTATTAGATACTTCTAATAATTTTTTAGCAGCAGTTTTCTTTCTACGTGACATTTTTTCACGAATAACTGGTTTAGATGGTTTGTCACTAGATTTTTTAACTTCATTACCAGAAGGTTTGTTGTCATTTTGTGATGATTGTTTAGCTTGATTCTGACTGTTGTTTACATCTTCTTTTCTAACAACATCATTTGATTTTCCAGCAACTTCACTTAAGTCAACACCGTTAGCGCGAGCATGGCGACGAGCTGAAGGTGTTGCTTTCACACGTTGGTTATTAGCTGAATCATCTTGAGATTGATCTGATGATTGAGTATCGTTTGATGGTTGAGAAGTTTCTTTAGATTGTTGATCATCTTTATTAGTTTCATCATTACTTTGTGGAGTTTGATTATCTGATGAACCACTTGATGCATTACCACTGCCTTCACCAACAACTGCGATAGCTTGACCTACTTCAACTGTATCGCCTTCATTAGCAAGTTGTTCTGATAAAACACCTGCTTCTTCTGATACAACTTCTACGTTAACTTTATCTGTTTCTAATTCAAGAATAGCTTCGCCTTTATCTACGCTATCTCCAACATTTTTTAACCACTCTGCAATGGTACCTTCTGTAATTGATTCTGCTAATTCTGGAACTTTAACCTCTGGCATTTTGAATTTCCCCCTATTTATTTAGTAATGCTACTTTCAATAATATTATTTTGAACAAGTTTATGAATTTCTCCATCACCTTCAGCTGGTGCTGCCCTTTGGATTCTTCCATGGTAACTTAAATCGTATTTATCACCAACTAGTGCTCTTAGGTAAGGATAAACGAATAACCATGCACCTTGGTTTTTAGGTTCTTCTTGAACCCATGATACTGATTCAAGATTTGGTAGTTGATCGAAAATTTCTTGGATTTCCTCTTCAGGGAATGGATATAATCTTTCAATTGCTACAAGTAATACAGATTCGTCAGGATTTTTAGCTAAATATTCTTTTAAGTCAATGAATACTTTACCTGAAGCTAATATTACTTTTTTAACTTTATCAGCTTCATAATCTTCAGCAATGATTGGTTTGAAACCACCAGAAGTAAACTCATCAATTGGCTTAGCAACTGTTTTGTTACGTAATAAACTTTTTGGTGACATAACAATTAATGGTCTCATTTCTTGAGTATCTAAGCTTGCTGCTTGAGCACGTAGTAAGTGGAAGTAGTTACTTGCACTTGATAAGTTCACTACAGTGCTATTGTTTTCTGCTGCAAGTTGTAAGAATCTTTCAAGACGTGCTGATGAATGTTCTGGACCTTGCCCTTCAAATGAATGAGGTAAGAATAATGTTAAACCTGAACGTTCGCCCCATTTTGCACGTGCACTTGATAAGAAGTTATCAAACATCATCTGTGCCATATTTGAGAAGTCCCCATATTGTGCTTCCCAAATATTGAAACTTCCTTTATTTTCAACATTGTAACCATATTCAAAACCGACAACAGCTGCTTCTGATAATGGTGAGTTATGAATATCGAATGATGCTTTTTGGTCTGGTACATGATGTAATGGTGTGAATGTGTCGCCATTTTCTTCATCATGTAATACTGCGTGACGATGACTGAATGTACCACGTTCACTGTCTTGACCAGTTAAACGAATAGACGTACCATCTTGTAAAATTGTTGCGAAAGCAAGTTGTTCCGCTTGTGCCCAATCTACTAAGCCATCTTCTTTTTCAAATGGTTCTTTACGTTTTTCAAGTACTTTATTTAATTTTTTCAGTACATTGAACCCTTCAGGATAAGTTAACATCGCGTCATTGATTTCTTTTAAGTGATCAAATGAGAATTCCTTATCATCACTTTTAAGTGGTTGTTGTAAGGATTCTGGTTTTTCCATATCTGGATTGTCCATTTTATCTGATTTGTCAATTTTATCATGTGCTGCACGCATTTCTTTTTGAACACTATCAATGACTTGATTCATTTCATCTTCACTGATAATGCCTTCATCTACTAACTTTTTACCATAAACCAATTCTACTGAATCATGCTTACGGATATTTTGATATGGTAATGGATTTGTAATTGACGGTTCATCCATTTCGTTATGACCGTAACGTCTATAACCTACTAAGTCGATGACTACATCTTTATGGAATTCTTTACGGAATTCCATAGCGATATCAATGGCTTCGATCGTTGCTTCTACGTCGTCAGCATTAACATGTAAAATCGGAACATCATAACCTTTAGCAACATCTGTTGAGTATGTTGTTGAACGGCCATCTGTTGGTTCAGTTGTGAAACCGATTCGGTTATTTGTAATGATGTGTAAAGATCCACCAGTTGAGTAGCCTTTTAAATCACCTAAGTTCATTGTTTCAAAGTTAATACCTTGACCAGGATATGCAGCATCACCATGTATAATGATTGGCATAGCTTTATGGAAGTCAGTTTGTGGCGCGGCAGCTTGTTGTGTATTATCTTGCGCAGCACGTGTACGACCTTCAACAACGGGCGCTACAATTTCCAAGTGACTTGGGTTGTTTGCTAAAGCGATTCGTTGTTCAATACCGTATGAATTTGTAGTTTTTACGCCACCTAAGTGATACTTCACATCGCCAGTCCAACCAGCAGTTAATTCTAAGCTACCATCTTCTGGCAAGAACTTCATTGGGTCAGTGTGCATGAATTCTGAAATCATCATTTCGTATGGTTTCTCTAATACGTGAGTCAGTACATTTAAACGACCACGGTGCGCCATACCGATTTGAATATTTTTGATTCCAGCTTCGCCAGCTAGTGTAATTGTGTGTTGTAGCATTGGTACTAGAGCATCGACACCTTCAATAGAGAATCGTTTTGCACCAACGAAGTTTTTGTGTAAATATTTCTCGAAACCTTCGACATGAGCCAATTTATTAAATAATTCAGTTTTTTGTTTATTATTTAATGTTGCTTTATATGGTGTTTCGATACGACGTTTTAACCATACACGTTCTTTATTGTTATTAATATGCGTATATTCGAACGCAATAGGACCTTTGTATCTTTTTTCCATACGAACAATAGCTTCATATGCATTAACATAAATATCAGTAAAGTGTTCTGATACGATTCCAGCTGAGATATTTTCCAAAGTAGCTTGATCTAAATCGAAATCTTCTATTTCTAATTTAGGAATATTTTTACGCTCTGGAGGATTGACTGGATATATATTTGCTTTTAAATGTCCGTATTGTCTAATGTTATCGATTAATCTCATGACACGTTTAATTGTACTGTCACCAGATTGTGAACCACCCTCATTAGCGGCTGGTTTAGCCTCGATATGAGCTTCCCCTGTTTGAATTGTACTAAATAGGACTTGTAAATCTTCGGGTACTGATGATGGATCTTGTAGGTAATCATCATATAAATCTAGCATTAACCCTAGATTTGCGCCGAAGTTTACAGGTGCCTCTGTAACCTCTCTCTTGTCCTTTGTCATATTACACCCTCCACAAAAATGTTGAAACGCTTACAAGACAATAATAGCATTATTTCAAATTTTGTTAAAGTAGATTTACCTATTATTGTAAAAAAACAGAACCAAGATAAATTTGGTTCTGCATTAATTTCATAATATTAAAATGTTGGTCATAAAGATGTAAACTAAAAGCTTAATTAGGTACACAAAATGTATGATTTACAAAGGATTTTCGTTCTAATTGATGTCTTTAAAATATGATTTTAAAGGTTGTGTAATGATCAACTTCACTTTCTACTTGAATAAATCCACCATTTAATTGAACGATTTTATCAGCAATAGATAGACCTAAACCATTACCACCTTGGCTGCGAGCTCGAGATTTATCTACACGGTAAAAACGGTCAAATATAAATTCTAGGTCTTGCTTTGGAATACCTAAACCGTGGTCAGTAATCTCTATACTAATTTGTTTGTTTTTAAGTTGAGTCTTAATCTGAATTAATTTATTTTCAACATCATATTTCATCGCATTGTCTATAAAGATTAAAATGAGTTGTTCGAATTGATGACGGTTCATATTAAGTTTTAAAGGTTTTTCATCTAGTTCAATATCAAACGTATAGTCTGGGTGTAGTTGTTTAAGAGAATTAACTCTAGATAATATTTCAGAATTGATATTTACGAGTTCTTTTTCAACTTGGCCATTTTTAACATTGTCTTTAGTTAATAATAATAATTCTTCAACTAATTTGGTGATTCTGTTCATTTCTTCTAAAGAAATATTTAGTGATTCTTCTAGCACGGCTGGATCTTTTTTACCCCATCTTTGAATTAAATTCAAATGACCTTGAATAATTTGTAATGGCGTTCTTAATTCATGGGATGCATCTTCTACAAATTGTCGTTGTTGATTAAACGTTTCTTCGATATGGAACATCATCTCATTAAATGTAGCGATGAGATTATCAGTTTCCTCATAGTTTGTCGTCAACTCTAATTTATTTTGGAAACCGTCACGCCGAATTTGATTCATTTTATTAGACATGGTCACAATGGGTTTGGTGATTTGTGATGAGACGATATAACTTACAATGGCAGTGATAAATGTTGCTATTAAGCCAAATGCAATGGCTACAATATATAAAGATTGTACAAGATGTTCATAATTTTCTAATGAATGAATTAATACGCTATATCCATTAAAGTTTTGAGTATGGATACGTTCTGTGATTGCTAAGTAATCAACGCCTTTATATTTAATGATTTTGACTCTTTCTGGGTGAGAAAGGCCTATATTAGAAGGTACAGATGGCAAATTTTCATTTGTTGTTTGAAGTAATTTTTTTCCTTTAGTATTAAAAATAGTCACTTCTTGAAAGTTTTCTAACGAAGCATTTAAATCTAAGGCCGATATTTCATCTAAGGGTTTGGCATGAAATAAATTGATAATATCGTCAGAACTACGTTCAGCTTCGTCTAATTCACTATCATGTAAGGCATCCTTTAAAAAGAAGATGATTACCAGACAGAATAAAACGATAGTGATAAAAGTGATAAATGTGGTGATTAACATCCATTTATATTTGAGTTTCCGTTGTTTCATCATCGAATCACGTACCCTACACCACGTACTGTTTCAATGACTTTATCTTTACCAAAGGGTTTTAGTTTGTTTCTTAAATAGCGGATATAGACATCTACGACATTCGTTTCAACTTCAGTATTATATCCCCATACATGATTTAAAATTTGTTCACGTTGTAATACGTGATTTTTATTTTCTGCTAACACGTAGAATAAGTCATATTCAGTTTTAGTTAAATCTAATTGAGTGCCATCTACTGTAACCTCAAAAGCTTCTTTATCTATAATGATACCGTTAATATTAATAGTATCTTTTTTAGGTTGACGACGAAGAATGGCTCTAATACGAGCAAGTAATTCTTCGATATCAAATGGTTTAACAATGTAATCATCAGCACCATAATCTAAACCAGCAACTTTATCATAAGTATCACTTTTAGCAGTAATGATGATAATAGGCGTTGTTTGCTGTTGACGAATTTGACGACAAATCTCTAAACCATTTATATTCGGTAACATTAGATCTAAAATAATGAGATCGTAAGTTTTATTCAGTGCTTTGTCTAGACCAGTAGCACCATCATTTTCAATATCGACTTGATAATTTTCATGTGTTAGTTCAAGTTCAATAAATCGAGCTAAGTTTTTTTCATCTTCTACAATTAAAATGTTTGTCATCTTTGCACCTCTTAATATGGTTATGCACAATGTTAAATAAAACTCATTTAACATATGATTGATGTATTTATCTTTAATATATTCATTGATGTTGAATGTAGACATCTGATTTCGAAACTTAGTCATTGATTTCGTGAATGTTGTGAATCTACATGTCAATGATTAATTAGATGACTTAATTCATATGCCTTTGCCTCTTTGTGTATAACCCATTAATTGTATTCTTAACTAAATTTTATCATATTTTCAATCGTTACATAGTCGGTATTGAGAAGTATTTTATTATTATTTCCAGTATTAGAAATAGCTAAAATCGTTGGTAGTTAGTGATCGCAAAATAAGTTTATCATTTTTTATTGTTTCTAATTGACAATGATTCTCATTAGTGTATAATAATAGTTGAAAATGATTATCAATACCAAAAAGAACTTTCCCCCCCACATATATTTCGTTCTTAAGGATTGGTCATTTTCATATAATCCCCTTTTATATGCCCGTAAAAGACTAACGTTGAAAAACGTTTTAATAAAGCAGTAGACCTTTAGACACTTGAGGTTTACTGCTTTTTTAGTTCCGCTAATGATGACAATTAATGATAAAAGAAAGCACCACATTTCCTTAAGTTGAAATGTGGTGCTTCACTGTCTTATTTTATTTTGCTAATTGCTCATTTAAGATTAGTGTTGATAATACAATGCTAAATGCGCCACCAATGATTCCTGCAATAATATCAGTTGGATAATGTACACCTAAATACACACGTGATGTTGAAACCATCAAAATGAGTGAAGCTGCTAACCCTATTAAAATGCCTTTTGATAGTCCAGAATCCGTTCTGTTCAAGATATAAATGATACTACCGAAATAAGATGTTGATCCCATTGCATGTCCACTCGGGAAACTAAAACCAGTAATATCAATTAAGCGCAATAATGTTGGTCGTTCTCTATCAAAGATATTTTTTAAAACGGGGTTTAATATGCTTGATAAACTCATCACGATAATAAAGAATAAAGTTTCAATTCTTAGTCGTTTTAACATTAAATATGCGATAAGCATTAATGATAAACAAACCATAGCCCATACTTCACCTAGTTTGGTAGCACCAAGCATGATTGAAGTTGTAATAAAGCTTTCTGATGCATAAATGAATTCGTAAACTTCATTATCTATCCATTTACCTAAGCGTGATTCATGGAAGAATGCTATGATTCCAAATATCAAAGTAAAAATGATAAGTAATGAAATTCGTTTTAATCGACTCATTACATTGTCCCCCTAATTGTCTAAAGCATCATTGATTATTTTATCGAATAAATCTTCTTTAGTGTAACTTTCTTTATAAGTCTGCATTAGTTTAATGATATCCTCACGATTTGTTTCAATGTGATTCAACTCTTCTAACAATCTTACTTGCGTCAATTCATCTTCAGGAATGGCTTTACCATAACCTTTAGACTCGAAGTTTTTCGCGTTATCAATTTGGTCGCCACGTGATTGATCAAGACCAAGTGGTATTAATAGCATTGGAATTCGTAACGTAAGGAATTCATAAATAGCATTTGATCCTGCACGACTTACTACTGTATCAGTAATCGCAAGTAAATCTGTTAAATCATCTTTAACAAATTCAAATTGTACATAGCCTTCTTTTTTAATTGAATCGTCAACTAAACCTTTACCGGTTAAATGTATAACTTGATATTGGTGTAATAAAGCTTCTAGGTTTTCACGAATAGCATCATTTAATTTTTTACTGCCTAAGCTACCACCCATAACAAGTAAAACCTTTTTATCTTGCTTAAATTCAGTTAATTGATAACCACGTTGTTGATCTCCTTGTTTTAAATCTTCACGTACTGTCGCACCCACAAAATCTGCTTTATCTTTTGGTAAATAGTTTAATGTATCTTCAAACGTTGTATAGATTTTCTTAGCGAATTTTAATGCAATTTTATTTGCTAAGCCAGGTGTTAAATCTGATTCGTGAATGATAGTAGGAATCTTTAACGAACGTGCCGCAATGACAACGGGTACAGACACAAAACCACCTTTTGAGAATAGTAAATCTGGCTTTTGTTTTTTTAAAATTTTACGTGCGTCAAGTACCCCTTTTAGAACTTTAAATACGTCTTTCGCATTTTCTAATGATAGGTAGCGGCGTAATTTACCACTCGAAATAGGATAGTATGCAATATTAGGTAATTGTGATTCTATCATTTCTCTTTCTATACCATTTTTAGAACCAATATAAAACGCCTCATGCCCTTTGTCTAATGCAGTAGGAATCAGACTTAGATTGACTGAAACGTGTCCAACCGTTCCGCCTCCAGTAAATGCGATTTTAGTCATAAATATAACCTCTATTCTTATATGTTTTTATAATATGCGTAAAATGGTGCACCACGATCGAATGGATGGTAATCAATTTCGGCTTCGCCCACTTTAGTAAATCCAAACTTTTCAAATAATCCTTGTGCTGGTTTATTAAGCGCAAACGTATCTGTCAAAATGACATGGACACCATGGTCTTCTGTCAAATCAACTGCAAATTGGAATAATTCAGTTGCTGCACCTTTATATGATTGTGAACCAGCTAATCGATGGATTACGTATGCACCTTTACGATCAATTGGCCATTCTAATTCATCATACCATTCTGACTGATTTTGGTCGATGACAATAAAGCCATAAATTTCATTATCAACATCTAATACATAAAGTGTTTCAGATTCGATATCTTCTTCAAAATGTTCAGTTACAGGGTATTTATCATCCCATTGATTGTTGTTGAATTTCTCCATTATTTCTTTTGCTTCTTCTACTAATATTTCAATTCTAGAAAGATCTTTTTTCGTTGCTAATCTTATCATAATCTAAAACACCTCTTTGTATTTATGTTTATTAGTTAAATACTCTCATCTTTAAATTCACGCTTTTTAATCATTTTAAACTTATTTTAACTTCTTAAGTAGTTGGTCTAAAACAGTATCATTTTTATTTGATTTTTCGACTAATTTTTGAGTGAACTTATCATTTGTTTCTTTATCAAATTCACCGTTAACAGTTAAATCATTGTCTTTTTGGAAGGCTTTAATTGCTGACTCTAAACTTGTATCAAATGATTTAGTTTCATTATCTACTTTGAAACCAAGCGCTGTTAAACCAATTTTCATTGTTTTGACATGTTTATTGTTATCTCCTAACTTATACGTTTTATCATTAGGAATCACGCTTAATGATTGATACTTAGGTGTAGCAATTTCGATATCGGGTTTAATCCCTTTACCGTGAATATAATGACCATCAGGTGTTAACCATTTCATTTCAGTATATTTTAATAATGAGCCATCGTTGAATTCACGTGTCGTTTGTACAATCCCTTTACCAAATGACTTAGAACCATATACTTTAGCTTTATGATAATCTTTGAGGGCGCCAGTAAATACTTCTGAGGCACTTGCTGAACCTTCATTGATTAATATAGATACTTTCATATCTTTGGCTTCTTTTAAAGGATCGTTTTCGGTTTTAAGCTGTTGTTTGTCATCACCTTTTTGAAGTTGAACAACTGTTTTGTCTTTATCGATGAATATATTTGCCATTTTAACTGCTTCGTCTAATAATCCTCCAGGGTTATTTCGTAAATCTAATACGATGTTACGAACGCCTTGTTTATGCGCTTTCTTAATCGCATTTTTCAATTCGCCTGATGTGTTGTTTTGGAATTTATTAATTGTAATAACACCAACATTGTCTTTTTTCTCATATTCAACACTTTTAACATGGATTGTATCACGTTTAATGGCAATATCTTTTTCTACTGAGCCACGTTTAATCGTTAATGTGACTTTGGTACCTTTTTTACCACGTACCATTTTTACAACTTCATCTAATGGTTTATTTTTAATTGATTTGTGATTAACTTCAGTAACCACATCTTTTGGTTTGATGCCAGCTTTTTCTGCTGGAGAACCTTTCATTGGACTCGTAATACTGATTTGATCATTTTTCTTTTGCATTTCTGCTCCGATACCTACGAAATCACCAGACACACCTTCATTGAATGATTTGGTTTGCTCTTTGGTCATATACTCTGAATAAGGATCTTTTAATTCCTTGACCATCCCATCTATTGCCGCTTGAGAAAGTTTATCGGATTTTTCATTTTTATAGTAATCTTTATTTAATGTTTTATAGACATATTCAATTTTATGTAAATTAGCACGTTGTTCCTTATTCAGACCACTCATTTGATGACTGATTAACAATGTAGCTGCAACGGTAATTGCTACAGTAATCAAAATAATGCCAATAATGAGTATAATCAAATGCCATAATTTAAGATGAATTTTCTTTTGAACTTTATCTTTTGTTTTCTGCTGTTTTAAATCTTGTTGATCTTGTTCGATTTGTTCGTCTTTATCATTCGTCACATAATCACTCCCTTAATCTATGGTGACCATTCAAATAGATGTCTTACATTGAAACATCTTTATTACATTATTATTCTAGTATGTTGCATTTTATTTAACTAGCAATTTGATTTCCAAAAAAGGTACTTATAGTATGTATGGATTAATTTAGAAAATCAACTGAAATATCAATGATTAAAGCACATGATAAATTGATTTTAAGATGCAATTTAAAAGTATAAAAGAAAAGAGGTTGAGACAATAAGGTTTAATGCTCTAGAAACCGATTCAATGGTGTCTATAAAGCAGGTTTGAAAGATTTGCTATCACGATTCAACAAATATGGTATTATCATATTTGTTTATCATTTTAAGCAATTCAAATCTTAAACGCTTACGTCCCGACCTCTTTAAATGTGTATGCTAAAATTTTAACCATTCAGTGTATTCTTCGTATAAATCATCAAACACAGACATAGATAATGTAAAATCTCCATGCGTTTCTATATAGTCAGAAAGAGTATTGAAATCATTCTCGTGACGCGGAAATGCTAAATCTTCAAAAATTTGTTCAGCTAAGCGTCCTTTATCATCTTTTCTACCTCTAACTGTCATAGCAAATTGATAAAATGAATAGTTCTTCATTAGTTCATAGTCACATCAATAACTTTTTTTTCGCCTTTAACAACTGCGTTGACATCTTCAAAATGAATTGATGCTGTTTGATCAGAGTTAGTAATAATGACTGGAGAAATGACTGATTTTGCGTTGTTTCTAATGTATTCAACATCAAATTTAATAATTGGATCTCCAACCTTAACTGTATCTCCACTGTCTACAAGCACTTCAAAGCCTTCTCCATCAAGTTGAACTGTATCTAACCCGATATGCACTAATAATTCAAGGCCATTCTCTGCTTTTAATCCAATTGCATGTTTTGTAGGGAATACATTATCTACATTACCTTCAATTGGAGATACTACAGTACCTTCAGTTGGATTAATACCAAAGCCTTCACCCATCATTTTTTGAGCAAATACAGGATCTGGAATATCCTCGATTTTTACATATTCTCCTGATAATGGTGCATAAATTTGAATATTCTTATCTACTTCTTTACCTTTGCCAAATAATTTTTTAAACATAGTATTTCACTCCTATTTCTCAAAGTGTTGTATTAAGTCACCGTAACCTAATTCTTCTAATTTATCATAAGGAATAAATTGAATTGCTGCTGAGTTAATGCAATATCTCAATCCACCCATTTCTTTTGGTCCATCATTAAACACATGGCCTAAGTGACTGTTGGCATCTTCAGAACGTACTTCTGTTCTAATCATACCAAACGTTTTATCTACTAATTCAATGATTTCGTCATCATCAATGGCTTTTGAAAAACTTGGCCATCCACAATCAGATTCGAATTTTTCTTCTGATGTAAATAGTGGTTTGCCTGATAGTTTGTCTACATAAATACCTTTTTCAAAATGATTCCAATATTCATTTTGAAATGGTGGCTCGGTACCATTTTCTTGGGTAACAAGATATTCCATATCATTAAGTTCGTCTTTGTTCTTTTTAATCATGTTGAGACCCCCAATGTGTTTCTATAAATGCTTTTCTGCCTGAACCACGTTGGTATTGTTCATAGTGTGTAGGATTCTTCTTATAGTAATCCTGATGATAATCTTCTGCAGGATAGAAATTTTTATATGGTTTGATTGGTGTGATAACCGGTTTCTTAAATATACCTTGTTCATCAATTTGTTGTTTCTTTAAGATAGCAGCTTTACGCTGTTCATCGTCATGATAAAAAATGACAGGTTGATAACTTTCGCCACGATCGAAAAATTGACCGCCATCATCTGTTGGATCAAATGTCTTGAAATAAACATCTAATATATTTTCGAATGAAGTTATTTCTGGATTATAATTAATTTGGACAGCTTCTACATGTCCTGTTTGATTTGTACATACTTGTTCGTAAGTAGGGTTTTCTACATGACCACCACTATATCCAGAGACTACTGATTCAATGCCAGGATATGATGTGAATGGTTTAACCATACACCAAAAACAACCACCAGCTAATGTCGCATAAGCCATTTGATTGCCTCCTTCCTATTCTTGTTAATAATTTACGATATTATTAGTTAGAAATAAAGATAAACGCTCAAAGGCTTTAAGACATTGAAAGCGATTATTATTTTTCTCGAACGACAACTAAACCAATAGCACCTTTTCCTGTATGCGTCGTGACAACAGGTGTTGTGATATTAACATCGTATTCTTGACAATTAAATGCCTCTGTAAAAGTGCTTTTAATTTTATCTACAAAATCTAATGCACTTGCATGTGTGATGCCTACTGATTTAATTTTATGATTTTCTATGAATTCTGAAATTTCTTTTTTTAGATAATTAATACTAGTATTTTGAGTTCTCGCGTTATGTACTAATTCTAATTTGCCATCATTTAAAGTACCTATTGGTTTGATTTTCATGATATTACCAATAAGTCCTTTAGTCTTACTTACACGGCCACCTTTAATCAGTTGATTTAATTGTCCAATGACTACAAATAACTTAGTGTTTTCTTGTAATTCTTTAACGCTTTTTACAATGTCAGTTGTAGATGTACCTTGTTCGATCAATTCAACAATATGTTTAATTTGATATGCTAAACCATTTGAAATTGATTTAGAATCAATGACTGTTACATTTGCATCTACCATTTCACTCGCTTGATATGCAGTGTTATATGTACCACTTAAGCCAGATGACATGTGAATACTAATAATCTCTACATCGTCTCCTGCAAGTTCTTCATATAGGTTGATAAATTCACCGATAGCAGGTTGACTTGTCTTAACATCAGCATCTTGTTCCATATATTCAATATATTCTTCAGAAGTAATTTCAATTTGATCAATATATGATTTACCATCAATCGTAACATTCAAAGGTATAACATTAATTGAATTCTCATTTAAATAGCTTTGGGGTAAATCTGATGTAGAATCCGTAACGATAACTTGCTTAACCATAAATAACTCCTCCTATGACTTTTTCCTTATTAAATGTAAAAATGTGTGTGGAATTGTACTTTTTTCATCTAGTTTCCCTTCAACTGATGACTCAACTTCCCATTCTTCAAAAGTGTAAGGAGGAAAGAATGTATCACCTTGAAATTTTCCATCTACCACAGTAATAAACATATCGTCTACTTTATCGATCATTTCTTCAAATAGTGTTTGACCACCAAAAATAAATACGTGGCCTTCTAAATGTTGAATCTCTTCAAAAGAATGAATGACATCCACACCCTCGGGATGAAATGACTTATTTTTAGTCAAAACCACATTTCGTCTGTTGGATAAAGGTTTTCCAATTGATTCATACGTTTTTCGGCCCATTACTAACGTATGGCCTGTCGTTAATTGTTTAACGTGTTTAAGGTCGTTAGGTAAGTGCCATGGTAATTGATTTTGGTACCCTATGACTCTTTGTTGATCGTGTGCGACTAAAATAGATAATGTCATTTCGTTGTCCTCCTTGGTATGTGGGCATTAATACATCAGTTTCATAAATTTAATGTAACATAAATTGAATGCAATTCGTTACAATAACGTCGTTGATACTGATAATTTTATGATAAAAATTGAAAAATTTCTCATAATTATACTAAGATACAAAAAATATTTTAAATACTATACAGCTATTGGTGCTTTGATAGCTGGATGTGATTCATAATTGATTAATTCTATGTCTTCGTAATTAATATCAAATATTGATTTATCAGTATTAATCTTAATTTGTGGTGGATTGAAACTATCTCGAGATAATTGTGTTTCGACTGCATCCATGTGATTAGAATAAATATGTGCATCACCAAAAGTATGAATAAATTCACCAACTTCGAGACCACATTCTTTAGCAATGAGATGAGTAAGTAATGCATAACTTGCAATATTAAATGGTACGCCTAAGAAGATATCGGCACTACGTTGATATAATTGACAACTTAATTTCCCATCTTGTACATAAAACTGGAACATCGTATGGCATGGTGGTAACGCCATAGTATCAATCTCAGTAGGATTCCAAGCAGACACGATATGTCGTCTTGAATTAGGGTGATGTTTGATTTGTTCAATCACAGTTTTAAGTTGGTCAACATGATTACCATCTTTGTCTTCCCAATCTCTCCATTGTTTACCATATACATTGCCCAAATTACCGTATTTTTGCGCAAATGTATCATCGTTTAAAATATTTTCTTTGAATTTTTTCATTTCAGCTTTATATAATTCATTAAATTCACTATCTTGTAGAGAACGATGTCCGAAGTTTGTCATATCTGGTCCATGATAGTCTTCTGAGTTGATGTAATTTTCAAAAGCCCATTCGTTCCAAATATTATTATTATATTGAAGAAGATATTTTATATTTGTATCTCCTTTAATAAACCATAGTAATTCTGTTGCCACGAGTTTAAAAGATACTTTTTTAGTGGTTAATAATGGAAATCCCTTAGACAAATCAAATCTTAGTTGATGTCCAAATTTAGAAATGGTTCCTGTATGTGTACGATCATCTCTTTGATTTCCTATTTTTAGAATTTCTTCACAGAGACCGTGGTAAGCTGCATCAAATGAATTGAGCATAATGATGACATCCTTTCTTAATAGTGTGTATTGATGTATCTTTGGCATGACTACCAACATTTAACATTAATTTTATTATACTGAGATTTAATCGTTGAAAAAAGTAGTAAGCCAGATATGTGTAAAATTTAATTTATTTAGTCAAAAAAGCATACAAAAAGAGTAGCACAGCCTCGCACCTCAAAGTGTTCTAAGAAAACTGTACTACTCTTACTACCCTATAATTATCATTAATATGTGATGAAATTTGATTATTTTACGTCACAATGATCATCAAAAGCATCTTTTAAGTCCATTGCAATGTCATTGATATCTCTACCTTCGATATGCTCTCTTGGCATAAAATGGACTAGATTTTGACCTTTAAATAATGCAAATGATGGACTGGATGGTACTTGTTGAATATATTCACGCATTGTTGCGGTTGCTTCTTTATCTTGTCCGGCAAATACAGTGACTTTATTTGTTGGTTTCGCTTCGTTTTGTTCTGCAACTGCAACGGCTGCTGGTCGTGCTAATCCGGCAGCACAACCACAAGTAGAGTTGATAACGACGAAAGTTGTGTCATTATCATTGACTTGTTTCATGTATGATTCAACAGCTTCACTCGTTTCTAAACTTTCAAATTGGTGATCTGTTAGTTCAGAACGCATTTGTTGAGCGAGTTCTTTCATATATTGTTCATATGCATTCATTTTGACATGCTCCTTTATTAATTAGTTAGGATTTATTTCTATTCGCAATTTGTTTCCAAACAGAGCCGAGGGCTTCATCGCCCTTTTCTATTCTAGAAATGGCCATTTCGATTTGTAATTTTACTTCATACGCTGGATCATCGGCATGTGCTTTTAGACTATCTAATTGTTGTTCGTTTCCTTCATCAAATATAAACATAGCTGCTCTCCAACGAACGATTTTTTGAGGATCGTCAAGTGCTTGTTCCATTTCTGGTAGTGCCTCTTTAAATCCTAAATCGCTTAGGCAGTCTCCTGTTGTACGTCGTACTGCTGGACTTTTATCATGTAATCCTTTGTATATATATGGTAGGATTTGACGATCTTCAATCATTCCTAATAACACAATCGCTTCACGACGGAGTGGCACCTTCTCTTCATTTAATGCAGCGTCTAATAAAGGAATATCATCAAAAGTCGGTGTTGGGAATGATTTCAACATTCTTAATTTTTCTTTCCAGTCTGAAGCTTGTTGATACGTTTCAAGCGATACACGATGATATTGGCTTTCTGGAATGGCAATATCTGTTTCTAATGCTTCTGTAATGAGTTGTTGAATTCGTTCTTCTGGATATAGTGCTAATGTTTCTTCATATACGTCATTCATAACATCGTCGATATCACCATATCGAATACCAAAGTCTTCCCATTTTCTTAAAAATACTACGTTATCGCTATCTTTTTGAGCTTTAAGCATACTATCTACATAAAATTCAGGTAATTGTTTACGCTTTTCATCATGTCCAGTGGATAGTTTGATTTGATATGGTATCCCCTTAAACATTAACACCTCAGCTTTAACTTCTCCAAAGTGTTCATCTGGTTGTGTTTCTTGTTGTGAATGTTCTTCCTTATTTAAGGTAGAAGTAATTAAAGGTAGGACGTCTTCCCAATCGGCTTTAGGCTGTTTATCGATTGCTAAGAAATCCATAACATAGAAAATGGACTTCACACCATCAAGTTCTAATAAGTCATTGATAAATTGTGGTTGTTGATCATTAATGGTTGTATAAGTATTAGATTGATTATCTTGCCTTTTCTCTGTCAAGACGACTTTCATCGTATTAGGACTCGGTGTAGGTTCTACACGTAAAATTTCCATAGTCTCTGTCCCTCCATGCAATCAGATTTACTTATTGATTGAATTTATCTTCTATTTGAGGGATTAGCGTTTGCCAATCTGCTTCATCCTCTTTATCAACTGAAATGAAATCCATGACATAAAAAATAGATTTCACACCTTCGATATCAAATAAGGCATTTATGAATTCGGGTTGACCTTCTTCTGCTGATGTATACGTATTCGATTTCATGTCTTCTCGTGTTTCGTTTAAAGTGATTTTCATTGTATTGTGATTCGGTGTTTCTGAGATTGAAACAATTTCCATAACAATAACCTCCTATTGAAGTCCATTTCCTATTTGTTTAATTTGTTTACCAATTGAACATTCATTGATACAAAAATGATGTGCCTGTGTCTTGTTTTCAGTCTTTCTTATATGCGACTTTAATGGACATTGATGACAATACGTAGTCAATAATTGATCAATTTGATTTATAGCTTGTTGTTCGGAATAAGTAAGGATACTCTCCACTCCCTTTAGCTATAGAATTTTTTTATGTCGCAAATAAAGAGTTCGTGACATTAGTGTAGCGCATATGACATTTCTTTTGTGCCAAGCTCATCTAATCTACTGTCTTAGACTCATTAATTCACATGTCGATATTATAGCATTTATTAACCATGATTGAACAACAATCAATTTGTCTTTCTTATATTTCAATATTCATAGAATTTAACATTTCGTCGATTTGGAAAACGGATTGCATAAAATACTGTTTTAGAGTAAAATGGTTAAGTTATTTTAGCGGTTTCTAAACACCCGCATTAACAAAATTTAGGAGGAAATGATATGTATAATGAATTGTTTGGAGTTGCAACGTTTTTAGTGACGTTTATTTTAATGGTAGCGATGTATCGTATGTTTGGAAAACAAGGATTACTAGCATGGGTTGCGATTGGTACGATTATAGCAAATATACAAGTTATCAAAACTGTAGAAATTTTTGGCATTTCAGCTACTTTAGGTAATGTAATGTTTGCTTCTATTTATTTAGCGACGGACATTTTAAATGATATATACGGAAGAAAGGTCGCAAAACGTGCAGTTTGGTTAGGTTTTTCCTCAACACTGGTTATGATTATCGTCATGCAAATGTCTTTACATTTTATTCCATCCCCAGAAGATACTGCACAAAATGCTTTTCATGCCATCTTTGATGTTGTACCTAGAATTGCTTTAGGTTCAATTGTTGCTTATATCATTGGTCAACACGTGGATGTATTTATATTTTCATTAATTAAAAAGCTATTTAGTTCAGATAAAACATTCATTATTAGAGCATATGGAAGTACAATAATTAGCTCTATCATTGATACAGCATTATTTGTATCCATTGCATTTATAGGTAGTTTACCTGGTATGGCAGTTTTTGAAATTTTTATAACGACATATGTTTTAAAACTTGTATCTACTATTTTTAATGTACCATTCGGATACATTGCCAAATCATTCTACCGTAAAGGTAAAATTACTAAGTTAGATGAAGGTTTTTAAGTTACCTATTAAATATCAATCGCTTTGCTTAATTTTCTAATTGAGTAAAGCGATTTTATTTATAATAATTGAAATTGGATGAATTTGTACTTATTATTGTGATTTAATTAAAGTACAGATGATGAGACTAGTTTAGAACATATAAATGAAGTAGGTGTAGATATGGCTAAAATTAATTTTGATGCTGCGACTAAAGGGAATCCTGGAAGAAGTGCATGTGCTATTGTTATTAAAGAGGAAGATCAACATCACGTGTTTACTCATGATTTAGGAGAAATGGATAATCATAGTGCTGAATGGGCAGCTTGTATCCATGCATTAGAACATGCTAGAGAACTAAAAGTGAATAATGCCCTACTTTACACTGATTCAAAGTTAATTGCAGATAGTGTAGAAGCAGGATATGTTAAAAATGCTAAATTCAAACCTTATTTTGAACAATTAGAGATTTTAGAGCAAGACTTTGATTTATTGTTTGTAAAATGGGTACCTAGAGATCAAAATAAAGAAGCTAATCAACATGCACAACAAGCATTATATAAAATATTAAAAGCCAAATAATAAAAAGGAGCACCGATTGAAGTGATTTCAATCGGTGCTCCTTTATTTTGAGGAACGATTACTTTTTACGTTTAGAAGATTTTTTAGATTTCTTTTTCTTCTTTTTGGAAGCGACGACTTTTTTATTTTTAGTTGGTGCTTTTCCTTTTGTATTCGTTGATGTCTCTTTGCTTTCTCTTTTCTTTTTAGCAATCAGTGGTGCAACGTGTGAATCATCTC
The DNA here is from genome assembly GCF_045984185.1 of Staphylococcus sp. KUGN1. Taxonomy (NCBI): domain Bacteria; kingdom Bacillati; phylum Bacillota; class Bacilli; order Caryophanales; family Staphylococcaceae; genus Staphylococcus; species Staphylococcus sp. KUGN1. The sequence goes on from NZ_JBJQIL010000001.1 coordinate 862,251, forward strand.
CCTTTAGTATGTGTTTCTTTTTAGATGATTCAGTTACTTTCTTATTGCTTTCTTCTTCATTGTTCTTTTTCTTTTTAGCTACTAACAATGGTGTGTGGTCGACGTCATCGATTAGGTGTTTGTTCTTCTTAGTTTCTTGTGAATGAAGATCTACGGTTTCATCTTCCTCTTCTTTTTTACGACGTTTCGCTAATATGAACCAGAATCCCGCTAATAAACTTGAAATACCTACAAATCCAAGTGTATTTTTTAATAAATCTACGAATCCATTTGAATTTTTATGGTGTTTGAAGTCGTCATTTGGTTCGTCAGTGTCTTTCTTCGCGTGTTCATTTGTTACAAGATCTTTTAGACTGTCTGTCGCATTGCCGTTAGTACCCATAAATGTTTCTAATTGGTTAATGTTAAGTGCGCTTGTTAAATCTGACAAGTTTGGACGAGTATGTGTTGACTGAGTCGGATTATTTGAATTCCATCCTACTATTTCAACAGATAGAATACGTGGGATACCTTCATTTAACGCTTGATCAACAGCTTGATGTGATTGGGCATTATCTATATTTCTAATTGTATTGTTTAAGATATCATAGATTTTATTTAATGCATCTTGTTTTTGGCTACGTGTTCCAAAAGGACTATTTTGGATACTTCTAGATTTTTGATGAGCAACTTGATGAATAGATGAAATGGCATTGTTCTTATGTTTCGCTAAGTCGTTAGCAACAGGTTTGAATTGGTTAATTGTTACTTGATATTGATCTTTTTGCTTATTGATTTCAGATAAAGATGTTGCTTTGTTAATTGCTTGGATAGCATTGTCTTTCAACTTATTAAGTTGTTTGATTGCATCTTGTTTTTCTTTATCAGATAGATCTTTTCTAGCGTTAATTTCATCTATTTTTTGTTTGATTGCGTCTTCAATCGATTTTTGTGCTTTAACTTTCGCTTGATCAATTGTAAATGTATTAGGGTTAAAGTGGTAAATTTGGTCTTGACCACTTTGTTTAGCATGATCAACGTCCTCTTGATTCGTTGCTTTATTGATATTGTCAATGGCTTGTTGTTTTAATTTATTCACTTCAGCAATCGCAGCATCTTTTTGTGCTTTTGTTAAAGTAGTGTTGTTATTAATATCGTTAATTTTATTTTGGGCTAGACCTTCTATATCTTTAATGGCTTGATTTTTAGCTACTATTAACGCTTGTTCAATTACTTTAACTGGCACATGAACAATCACTTTTGATCCATTAGCTAGAGTGATTTCAACGCGTGCCTCTAAATCATCAGAGATGTTTGTCGTATTAGGTGTGTCTAATACTTTAGCTGTAATTTGATCACTTAAGTTGATATGTTTAAGCACATCTTCGTCAGTTATCACTTCGTCACGTTGGGCAATAATTTCACCATTAACTAATACCTGTTGAGCTGATGCTTTTGGTAATTCATGTGTGACTGGTTGTTGATCTACTTCCCAAATAGGTGCATTTTGAATTTGATCAATGGCTTTAGTTAATGCATTTGAAATGTCATCTTTTGTTCTTGCATTTTCGATATTAATCAATGCTTTATTTTCAAAATCATCGATTTCTTTTAATGCTTTTGCTTTCTGATCATCTGTAAGATTTGGATTGCTATTAATTAATTTCATCGCGTTTTGCGTTAGCGATATCTTTTATCGCTTGTTTAGCATCTACTTTAGACTGAATTAAATCTTTAAGTTGATTTAATGCATTATTGAATTGATCTTTGGCATTTTGAATTTGTTCTTTAGTTGTAGCACCTGTAATATTAACATTCGCTTGTTGTTGTAATTGACGAATTTGATCTTTTAATGCTTCTTTTTCTGCATTAGATAGATCTGGATTATGGTCGATTGCATCCAATAATTCTTGACTTTGTCGATTAATATCTTGCTTAGCATCATTTTGAGCTTTCGGTATTTCATTAGCATGAATTTGATCAATAGCTTGACTACCAATATTTTCAACATTATCAACTGCTTGATTCGTTGTTGCTTTATTAATATTATTGATTGTTTGATTAGCCATTGCTTCGGCTTTATTTTTAGCATCTATCTTATCTTGCTCAGTCGCATTTGCATTATCAATATCATTTAATTTATCTGCTAATGCTTTATTGATAGATTGAATTGCTTTGTTTTTAGCATCTTGTAATCTAGCATCGCCATTCAGTTGATTCATAGCATCTTTAAGTGCTTGAATTGCACCTTGGATATCGTTTGTATCTCCAACTTCATCATCAGTACCTTTTAATAATTTTATGGCTTGATCTTTAGCTTGAGTGAAGTTCGCTTTAGTATCATCATCTGCATTTTGGTAATTAATACTATTTTCACTATTTGGAACATCATTATTTACAATATCTTTCAATGCTTTCATCACATCATCTAAATCAATTTGATTATTAATGATGTTATTAAGGGTATCTAAATCATCAGCTTGAGCAACTAATTGATGTGCTTTGTTTCTTTGATTTGGATTTAAATTTTCTAAATTATCGATAAATTGATCTGCTTTACCTTTAGCTTTAGTAACATTTTGATCACCATTAAGGGCATTTTCAGCATTAATGATCGCTTGTTTTAAAGCCTCTACTTCAGCATTCGTTAATGCAATACCTTTAGCTTTGTTCAATACATCATTTGCACGATCTAAAGCAGTGTTATAATTCGCTTTTAACGCCTCATCAGCATCGATGTAATTTGAACTTGCTTTCACTGGCGCTTCTGTTCGTTGAACATATTGATTTAAACTATTCATTGATTGATCTAAAGTTGCCGCTTTTTGAATTGCTTGAGTCACATCATTTAACGTGCTAGCAGTATTAATTTGTTGTTGTGCCATTTGTTTTTGAGCATTATTCAAATGTGTTAATTGATCTAATTTATTTAATGCATCAGATTTGGAATCATTTAATCTTTGATTACCATTTAATGCATCTTTCGTATGATTGATCGCATCTTTAAGTTGATTGATTTGATCAGTTGTTAAATTAGATCCAATTGGATGATCTAATGCTTGTTGAGCATTTGTGATAGCTTCATCAAAATCATGTTTGAGTTGTGTATCGGCATTAATATAATTACCACTTTGTTTCGTTGGTTCATTATTATCGTTAACCGCCTGTTGAAGTTCATTCATAGCATGATTTAACGTAGTAGCCTCGTTAACAATATTTTGAATGTCATTCACATCGTTAGAATTGTTGATACTGTCAATTATCGCTTGATGTTGTGCTTGATTTAAAGCAGTTAATTGATCAAGCTGTTGAGCTGCATTTGCTTTTGCTTCTGCAACCTTTTCATCACCATTTAAATCGTGTTTAGCATTTTCAATCGCTGTTATCGCTTGTTCAACTTCTTGTTGTGTCGCATTTTGAGATACAAGTTGTTGTGCTTGTGCTACTGCTTGATTATATGCAGCTTGTTTGTCAGGATCAGCTTGTGTAAAGTCAACAGTATTTGTTACATGATTGTGTTCATCAATCGCTTGTTGTAATTGATCAGTAGCATGATCTAATTGATGTGACTTATCTTCTATTTGTTCGATTGATTTTAACGTAGTTGCTTGATTAACTTGATCTTTCATCGCTGATTTTTGTTCATCATTGAGATGTGGTTGTCGATCAATATCTTGGATAGCTTGTGCTTTTGCATTAGTTACACGTGCGTTTCCATCTAAATCGTTCATCGCCTGTTGTAACGATGTTATTGCATTTTCAACTTCTGTTTGAGTTGCGTTTGGACCTGATTGTGTATCTGTAATATGTGATGCATTTGTTAACGCTAAGTTGAATGCATGCTGCTTATCAGTTGATGCTTCTGTGTAATTAGGCTCAACACTTTCTCTATTTGCTTGATTCATTACATCTTTAAGTCTTCCCATTGCTTGGTCAAGTTGATTTGCAGTTTGGACGATTTGAGCAACATCATTTCTTGTTGGCGCTTGGTTAACCGCATCTTTCGCAGATTCAAGTTGATCATGATTTAAATTGTTAAGTCCATCTAAACCAATGATTGCTTGTTGTTGTGCTTGAGCAAGTTTTTGATCACCGTGTAGATTGGCGATAGCGTCGTTTACTTCTTGTAATGTTTGATCTACTTGAGCTTTATCCATGATAGGATTTGTTGTTTCATTGATGATTGCTTTGGCATTTGAAACGGCTTGTTTATACGCTTCTTGCTCAGGTGTATCTTCATTAATAAATTGACTACTAGATTCAACTTGTGGTTCATTTTGAATTGCATTTCTTAATGAAACCATTGCTTGATTTAATGCATTTGCTTGAGCTATGGATTCTGCGACCATATTACGCGTTGGTGCTTGATTGATTTGACTTTCAAATGCGTCACGTTGCGCGTCATTTAAACCACTAAGTTGATTTAAATTATTAACTGCAAGTTGTTTATCATTTTGGAGTTTTTCATCGCCATGTAAGTGATCTTTCGCATTTGTAACAGCCTGTGTCAATTGTTGAACTTGTGTTCTATCCAATGTTGGATGATCTGTTTGATTAATCAATGCTTCCGTTTGTTGTATTGCATTTGTATAAGCATTTTGTTCAAGTGAATCTTCATTAATAAATGGACTACTAGATTCAACTTGTTGATGATCTTGAATTATGTCTCTCAGTGCTTTCATTGACTCATCTAAAGCTTCTGCTTGCGCTACTTTTTGAGCTACTTCGTCGCGAGTTGGTAATTGGTTAATTTGCGCTTGAAGTGCTTGGCGTTGTGCAGCATTAAGGTGTTGTAGATGATCAATCGTTTCGTTTGCCAGTTGTTTATCTTGAGCTAATTTTTGTTCTCCGTGTAATTGATCTTTTGCATTGATAACCGCTTGAGTTGCTTGTTCAATTTGTGATTGATCTAACGTTGGATTTGTAGCTTGATTGATAATATCTAGTGCATGTTGAACCGCTTGATTATAATCATCTTTTTGTTTTGGATCTTCATTTGTGAATTGACTGCTCGTTTCAACTTGTTGATGGTCCTTAACGCTCTCTTTTAATGCTTGCATTGCATTGTTAAGTGCTTCTGCTTGCGCTACTTTTTGAGCAACTTCATCTCTAGTTTGAGCATTAGTAATTGCATCATTAAGCGCTTGTTGTTGTGCTAGTGTTAATTGATTAAATTGATTCATTGTTTCACCAGCATGTTGTTTATCTTCAGCTAGTTTTTCAACACCATTTAACGCTTGTTTAGTAGCATTCACTGATTCAATCGCTTGATTTACATTATCTTTATTGATTGTTGGGTTAGTCGTACCAGAGATAATACTTTCAGCATGTTGAACCGCATTGTCATAATCTTGCTTTTTATTAGGATCTGCGTTGATGTATGGACTACTATCTAATGTTGTTTGTTTATCGGCAATACTTTGTTGTAACGCATCCATATATTGATCAAGTTGTTGTGCTTCGGTTACATCATTTTTAACAGCGGTACGTGTTGTTTCATTATCAATTAAAGCATCTTCCATATGTTTTTGAGCATCATTAAGATGAGGTAATTGGTTAATGAGTGCCTTAGCATGATCTTTTTCACTTTGCAACTTAGCTACACCTTGAAGTGCTTGTTTACTATTATTAACATCTTCAGTTTTTTGATTAATTACATTTGTATCTAATGTGGCTTGTTGTTCATTAATCAAATCTTGAGCATGTTGGACTGCTTGATCATAATTGTGTTGTTCTGTAGGGTCCTCATTAATGTACGCACTACTTGCTTTAACTTCTGCATTATCATCAATACTTTGACGTAAGTCATGCATAGCTTGATTCAGCGTACCTGCTTGTTGTTCAATTTGTTGAACATCCGTGATGAGTGGTGCGTGATTCACTTGTTCTTTTAAAGCTGATTTTTGTGGATTATTTAAATCTGTTAGTCCATCTATGGCTTGTTGAGCATGTAACTTAGAATCTTGTAATCTTTGTTCGCCATTTAAGTTTTGTAATGCTTGTTGAACTTGAGTTAATGCTTGTTCAACTTCTGGTTGAGTTGTATTTGGACCATGTTGATGATCAATAATAGATTGAGCATGAGCAACAGCATCTGAATATGCAGTTTGTTTATCCGGATCAGCGTCATGATAATTTTCACTACCTAGAATATCGTTTTTATTTGCAATGCCTTGTTTTAAGTTGTGCATTGCATCATTCACATTTTGTGCAAGTTGTTTAACTTGATTTACCTCTTCAATTGTCTGTGCTTGCTCTATTTGATTTGTAAGTGCATCATGTTGTGGTTGATTTAAATCAGGTAATGTATTGAGATTTGCTGTTGCATCTTGTTTAGCTTGAGCTAAGTTTTCAGCACCATTTAAATCATCTTTTGCATGATTAATAGCATTCGTCATTTGGTTCACAGCATCTGGTGATAATTGTACCACTTGATTACCATTAACAACTTGTTGTGCTTGCTCTACAACATTATCATATGCCGTTTGTTTATCTGTGCTAGCTTGAGTGTAATCAGTTGTTTGAGGTACTTGAGTATTTGCTTGTAATGTTTGATTCAAGTTACCCATTGCAGTGTTTAATTCATTTGCAGTTTGTTTGATTTGATCGACACTTGGAACAAGACCTGCTTGATTCACTTGTTCTTTTAGAGCTGCTTTTTGTGCAGGATTTAAGTTTGGTAAACCATCAATCATTGTAGATGCTTGTTGTTGTGCATCGTGCAGATTATCATTACCATTCAAATCACCCTTCGTTTGATCCACTTGTTGTAAAGCATTAGTTACAGTTTGTGGGTCTACGATTGCATTCGGAGTACCGTTGATAATTTGTTCAGCGTGATGGATTGCATCGCTATATGCTTGTTGTTTATCTGGGTTAGCATTTGTGTAATTACCATCTGCAATTGTTTGATCTTTGTCTGCAATACCTTGTTTTAATGCTGACATTGCTTGATCTAGAGCGCTTGTTGTAGCCTTAACCTGATTTACATCATTAACGGTATTTGCTAAATTCACTTGTTGTTTTAATGCTTCTTGTTGAGCAGGGTTCAAATCTTGTGCGTTATTAATTTGCTCAATAGCTTCTTGTTTTGCATGTTCAACGTTTGAATTACCATTTAACGCATCCTTAGCATCGTTAAGTTGTTTTAATGCTTGTGCGATGTCATCTTGTGATGCATTGTTTTGGCTATTATGGTCTACGATACTTTCTGCATGTGTTACTGCATAGTTATAAGCATCTTTCTTAGGTTGATCTGCATCTGAATAATTGATACTACCTAACGTATCTGCTTTAGTTTGTAATGCTTGATTTAATTGATTCATAGCATTATCTAAACTTTCAGCATTTTGCTTAATTTTGTTCGTTGTGGCAATATCAGGTGCTTGATCAATTTGACGAATTAATGCATCAATTTGTGCTTGATTTAAATGATCTAGTGTACCTAACGTTGTTTTAGCGTTTTGTTGCGCTGTAGCAAGTTTTTGGTCACCATTTAAATTATGGTTAGCTTCATTAACATGTGCTAATGCTTGTTTGATAGTATCTGGATCCATGGTTGGATTGCTTTGTTCATTTAATAATGTATCCGCATGATTGATAGCATCATCAAATGCTGTTTGTCTATCTGTATCTGCATCATGATAATTTTCGCTGTCTTTGATATCGTCTTTATTTGCGATGCCTTGTTTCAAGGCTGTCATTGCTTCGTTAAGTTGATTTGCAGCTTGTTGAATCGCATTAACATCAGGGACTTGGGTTGCTTGATTGATTTGTTTATTAAATTCGTCACGTTGTGCTTGATTTAAATTTGGTAATTGATCAAGTGCTTGTGTCACCTGTTGTTTAGCATTAGCAAGATTCGTATTACCATTCAAGTCGTTGTTAGCTTGGTTCACTCGATTTAATGCATCTTGTATTTCACTTGGAGAAACAACAACATTTGGCACACCATCTATTAATTGTTGTGCATGCTTAACGGCATCGTTATATGCTTGTTGTTTATCTGGACTTGCATTGGTGTAGTTACCGTCTGCTAATATTTGATCTTTATTAGCGATACCTTGTTTTAATGCGGTCATTGCTTGATTTAAATCTTGGGCGTTTTGTTTAATTGCATTAACGTCAGCTACAGTTGTTGCGTCAGCAACTTGTTGTTTTAACGCCTCTTTTTGAGCACTATTTAAATCATTTGAATTATTGATTGTATCAGTTGCTTGAATTTTAGCGTTTTGAACATTTGCATTACCATTTAAAGCCTCTTTAGCTTTATTTACTGCTTGAATAGCTTCTGCTACTTCTGTTTGTGTCGCATTATTACCGTTTGTCTTAGATAAAATATGCTCAGCATTGTTAATAGCGTTATTATATGCTTCTTGTTTTGCTGGATCAGCATCTGTGTAGTTAACGTTAGATTTAATATCATCTTTATCTTGAATTGCTTGATTCAAATCATTCATAGCGTGATTTAGATTTTCAGCTTCAGTTTTAATTTGATTAGCTTCTTCTACAGATGTTGCTTGTTTAATTTTATTTTCTATGTCTTTTTGTTGAGCGTTATTTAAATGAACATACGTGCCTACTGATTGATTTGCGTCTTCTTTAGCGTGTGTAAGGTTTTCTCTACCATTTAATGCGTCTTTAGTATTAGTAACTGTTTCTGCAGCTTAGTTGATCACAGTTGGATCAATAACTGGATTAGTTACTTCATTTTGAATACCTTGTGCTGTGTTGACTGCATTGTTATAAGCATCTTTATTATTTTCACTTGAATCAATGTAATTTTGACCATTCTTTGTTTCTGTATGATCGGCAATTGATTGATTTAAGTGTTCCATTGCTGTATCAACTGCATGTGCTTTATTTTCATTTTCATTAACTTCTGCAACAGTTGTTGATTGGTCAACTAATTGTTTTAGCGCTTCTTTTTGTGGATTTGTTAAATGTGTTAATCCATCAATTGTTTGGTTAGCATTTTGCTTAGCATTAGCTAAGTTTTCTTTACCATTTAAAGCCTCTTTTTTACTGTTGACTGCATTTATAGCCGCTTCAACTTCATCTTTAGTTAAGTTACCACCTTGTGTTGGGTTCAAGATTGTTTCGGCATTTGAAACTGCATCCGTATAGTCTGTTTTCTTATCAGGACTTGCGTCGTTGTAATTTTGACTATTAAGTGTTTCAGTTTTGTCATTTAAGCTATCTGCAAGTTGTCCCATTGCATTATTTAATGCCTGTGCTTCATTGTTTAATCGAGCGATATCAGCGAGTGTTTGTGCTTGATCTATTTGATGTTCAATGTTTTCACGTTGAGCGTTGTTTAGATGATTTAAGCCGTGAAGTGCTTGATTTGCATTATTTTTAGCATCTTCTACTTTACGATTACCATTTAAATCTTGTTTCGCTGTATTAATTGCAGATAATGCTGCTTCAACTTCACTTTGTGATGCATTTGATCCAGTAGTTGGATCTGTAATTAATTGTGCATCATTAATGGCATGATCATAAGCGCTTTGTTTAGGTTGGTCTGCGTCACTATAATTACTGCGTCACTATAATTAACACTTTGATGTACTTGATCTTTATCATTGACTGCATTTATTAATTGTTCCATAGCTTGATCAAGTGATGTTGCCTTAGCCTTAACTTGTTCAACTGTCGCGATATTTGGTGCGTCTTTAAGTTGTTGTGTCAAATCTGCTTGTTGTGCTTGATTTAAATTTTCTACTCCATTTAAATCTTGAGTTGATGTTTTGATTTGATTCAATGCTTGCATCACAGACTCTGGATTTAATGTAGGTTGAGTTGTTTCATTAATTATACTTTCAGCATTTGTAATGGCATGATTGTAGTCATCTTGGTTACTAGTATTAGCATCCACATATGGCTGGCTTGCTTGAACGTCATGTTGTTTAGCAACTTCTTGTCGTAATTCAGTCATGGCATGGTTCAAGTTTCCTGCATTAGATTTAATCGTATCGATATCAGGAAGTTGTTGTGCTTGATCAATTTGATCTTGGATACGTTGACGTTGTGCGTCTGACAATCCAGTCATTTGTTGTAAAGCATTTGTTGCTTCTTGTTTTGCATTGGCAAGATTTGTATTACCATTTAATCCTTGCTCTGCATTGTTAACATTTTGAGTTGCAGTATTAATATCTGCAGGATTAATAATGACGTCAGGTGTACCATTGATTAAATTTTGTGCACGTTGGTAAGCATCTGTATAAGCACCTTGTTCTTGTGGACTTGCATTAGTGTAATTACCGTCCGCAACAATTGTATCGTGATCTGCAATTGCTTGTTTGAGTTGTTCCATAGAAGTATTTAATGCATCAGCATTATTTTGTAAATCTGTAACAGCTGCAACAGTTTGTGCTTGATTTACTTTTTCTTTAAGTACATTTTTTGTTGCTCATTAAGATGTGGTGCATTGTCAATGCTTTGAATAGCTTGAGTTTGTGCATCATGTAAGTTCTGTGCACCATTTAGCGCTTGTTCCATATTTGTAATAGCTTGTATTGCTTGTTCAACTGCTTGTTTATCACTATTTGGTCCTGTTGCTTTATCTAATATGTTATCTGCATTTTGTAATGCTTGATCAAAGGCTTGTTTCTTATCAGGATTTGCGTCTGCATAATTTTGGCTATTTAAGATATCATTTTGATTAGCAATTGCTTGTTGTAATTGTTGCATTGCTTGGTCTAATGATTGAGCATTTGCTTGTATTTGATGCACAGCCTCTACTGAAGTTGCAGAACCAATTTGATCTCTTAAGTGATCACTTTGATCATGGTTAATATAATCCAATGCATTTAATTGTGTATTAGCTTCATTTTTGGCATTTTGAAGATTAGTATTACCATTTAATTGATCTTTAGTTGTATTAACTTGATTGATGGCAGCTTCTACTTGTTCTTTTGATAAGTTATTACCATTTACTGGATCTAAAATCGCTTGTGCGTTTGTAACTGCATCATCATAATTTGTTTTTCTATCTAAATCAGCATCTAAATAGTTGATTTGTTGTTTGATAGACGCTTGTTTGCTGATGCTATCTTTCAATTGACCCATTACTGTATCTAATGCATTTGCTTGTTCTAATGCTTGAGCAACTTGAGATAGCGTCGTAGCACCATTAATAGCATTTGTCGCAGCTTCTCGTTGATGTTGGTTTAAATGCGTATCATTATTTAATGTTTGTAGTGCATTGGTTTTAGCTTCTGATACTTTTTCTTCACCATTTAATTCTTGTTTAGCATGATTAACATTTTCAATCGCTTGTTCTACTTCAGACTGTGTAAGATCATGTCCAAGGTCTTTATCAAGTGTATTCTGTGCTTGATGCACTGCATTCGTATATGCAGATTGTTTGTTAGTATCAGCATCAGTATAATCTACACTTTGTTCAACATCTTGATAGTGATCAATACTTTGTTGTAATTGGCCCATGGCATGATTTAAATCTTGTGCGGTTTGTTTAGCTTGTGCTACTTCAGCTAATGTTTGTGCATTGTTGATACGATCTTGAGCAGTGTTTGATTGAGCATGATTTAAGTTTGAGTAAGTGCCTAGTTCTTGGATAGCTGCAGTTTTAGCGGCTTGAACTTTTTCTTCACCATTCAAATCTTGTTGTGCTTGATTCACGTTTGCTAAAGCTTGTTCAACTTGAGATTGAGTAAGATCATCTCCATGGTCTTTGTCAAGGATACTTTGTGCTTTTGTAACAGCATCTGTGTATGCCTGTTGTTTATCAGTATCAGCATCAGTATAATCCACGCTTTGTTCAACATCTTGATGATGTGCAATACCTTGTTGAAGTTGACCCATTGTGTTATTAAGCGTATTTGCCACTTGTTGTGCTTTTGTGACAGCTTCTAATGTTTGTGCATCATTGATATGTTGAGTAGCTGTATTAACTTGAGCATGATTTAAATTTGCATACGTGTTTAATGCTTGTTTAGCTGCAGCTTTAGCTTCTTCAACTTTACGATTACCGTTAAGGTCTTGTTTGGCATCATTTACTTTAGCAATGGCAGCTTCAACCTGAGATTGTGTGGCATTCGTACCACTTGTTGGATTCGTAATAGCTTCGGCTTGTGAAACTGCATTATCATAAGCTTGTTGTTTATCAGTATCAGCATCAGTGTAATTCACACTTTGTTGAACATCGTTATGATTTGCAATGCTGTCTTTAAGTTGACCCATTACTGTATTTAATGATGTAGCTGAATCTTTAAGCGCATTAACAGCTGCAATATCATTAGCTTGTTGAACTTGATCATTCAATGCATTAATTTGATTTTGGTTTAAATGATTCATTTGGCCAATATCATTTTTAGCAGCTTCTTTAGCTTGAATTAAGTTTTGTGCACCATTTAACGCAGCCTTTGTTTCATTTACTTTAGTTGCAGCTTGATTAATTTCAGTAGCGCTCATGTTAGGTTGACTTGTAGCATCGATGATCGCATTTGCTTGATCAATAGCCGTGTTGTAGTCATTTTGATTGCTATTTGATGCATCTAAATAATTTTGTCCTGCTTTAATTGATGGGTTATCTTGAATGCTTTGACGTAATGCTTGCATCGCTTGATCTAGTGTTTGAGATTGTGTTTTAACGTTATCAACATTTGCTACATTTTGAGCTTGTTGAATTTGACGTTTTAACTCATCCTTTTGTAAATTTGTTAAGTTTGGTAGATCATTAACAGCGTTGGTAGCATTTGTTTTTGCTTGTTCTAATATCTGTGTACCATCTAAAGCATCTTTAGTAGATGTTACTTGTGCTAAAGCTTGTGCAACAGCATCTTTATCTAGATTTTGACCGTGGTCTTTATCTAAAAGTTGTTCTGCAGTTGAAATGGCTTGATTATAAGCTTGTTGTTTTGATGGTTCGGCATCGATATAGTTTTGACTGTCTAACGTTTGTTGTTTGTTAGCTATACCATCTTGTAATTGACTCATAGCTGTGTTTAGTTCAGTAGCTTTGTCGCTTTGTTGGTTTACATCTGCGACAGTTGTTGCACCATTAATTTGTTGTGTTAATGCTTCTTTTTGAGCATTGTTTAATGATGTTAAGTGTTCTAAATCAGCTAGTGCTTGAGTTTTAGCATGTTCAACGTTTTGGTTACCGTTTAAAGCTTGTTCTGCAGCTTGAACTTTTTTCATTGCTGCTACAACATCAGTTTGTGATGTGTTAGGACCATGAGCTTTGTCTAATATTTGTTGCGCTTGTTGAACAGCATTTGAATAATCTTCTTTGAGATTAGTATCAGCATCTGTATAATTTACGGATTGCTTCATTGCTTCTTGGTTTGCGATAGCTTGGTTTAATTGGTCCATCGCAGTGTTAAGATCATTTGCACTATTTTGAGCTGCTGTTACATCACTTACATGTGTGGCTTGATTAATTTGTTGTGTAATATCCGCCTTTTGTGCATCTGTTAAATGACTTAAATGATCTAAATGAGTTAAGGCATCTTGTTGTGCATGTCTTAAGTTTTCAGTACCATTTAGTGCTTTTTCAGCAGTAGTCACTTGAGTTGCAGCTTGTGTAATAGCATCAGGATCCATTGTAGGTGATGCTATTGGGTTGATGATTCCATTAGCATTATCAACTTGTCTATTATAAGCATCTTGTAAATTTTGATTAGCGTCTGTGTAATTTTGACTCGTTTTAATATTAGATACATTAGAGATGCTATCTCTTAATGTATGCATTGCATCATTGAGAGTCGTTGCTTTGTTTTTTGTTGTATCAACATCAGGTAATGTTTGTGCTTGTGCGATTTGTTGTTTTAACTGTTCTTTTTGAGCTTCATTTAGTGAAGTTAATCCATCAACAGCTGTTGTTGCATTTTGTTTTGCTTTACGTAAGTTTTCATCACCATTTAAGTCTTGTTTAGCAGAATTAACTTGTGATGCAACATTTGAAATTTCACTAGGAATTAATACAGCGCCATTTGTACCATGAATGATATCTTCTGCATTTGCGACCTGATTTGTGTATGCTTGGCGTTTATCATCGCTTGCATTAATGTAATTGCCGCTTGTCAATGTATCGTTTTTATCAGCAATTGCTTCTTTTAAGCTTGTCATATTGTTGTTTAATTCAGTAGCCAGTTGTTCAATTGCTTTGACATCTGCCACACGCTTACCGTTAGATACTTGAGCTTTTAATGCATCTTTTTGAGCATTATTTAAATCAGGACTGTTATTAATCGTATTCGTTGCATTACGTTTAGCATCTTCAAGGTTACGTTCACCGTTTAATGCTTGTTGTGCTTGATTGATTTGATTGATAAGATTTTGAACTTCATTTATCGGTATATTAGGACCTGATTGTTGGTTTATAATGCCTTGTGCGGTATCTAAATACATATCATAATCAGTTTGTTTAGGTTGATCAGCGTCTAAGTAATTTTGAGTTACTTGTACTGTTGGCTGATTGTTCACTAATGTATTTAATTGATCCATTGCACCATCTAACGATTGAGCCTCTTGTTTAATTTGATTTACATCAGCAATATTATTCGCTTGATTAACATTTGCTTCAAATGCTTGTCGTTGGGCATCAGTTAAGTGTGTTAACTTGCCTAAATATTGTTGTGCATTTGTTTTTGTATCATTTAATTTTTGATCACCATTTAATGCTTGTTTAGCATCCACAATTCGTTGTAAAGCTTCTTCAACTTTATCTTGAGATGTATTAGGACCATTTGCATGATCTAATATAGCTTTAGCAGCTGTTATACTTTGCTCATAATCAGATTGTTTTGATTGATCGGCATCGGTATAATTCTCAGTTGTTTTAACTTGAGGTGCTTGATTTACTTCAGCTTGTAATTGTTGCATTGCTTGATTTAAATCATTAGCAGCTTGTTTGACTTGATTAACGTCGCTAATATGTGGTGATTGTGTGATTTGATTTAATAAATTCGATTTTTGCTGATCTGTAATTTGACCTAATGTATCTAAATATTGTTGTGCTGCTTGCTTAGCCGCGTCTAAGTTTTCATCACCGTTTAAATTAGTTTTGGCAGTTGTAACTTGTTGAGCTTTGCTATTGATTGTATCAGCATTCATTTCAGGATGAGTTGCTGTATTGATAATCGATTCCGCATCTGTGACAGCTGTATTATAGGCTTGTTGTTGATCTGGAGATGCATCATGATAATCTTCATTATCTTTAACTGTTGTTTGGTCAGCAATACTTTGTCGTAATGTGTCCATGGCTTGATTTAATGTGTCAGCATTGTTTTGAATACCTTGAACGTCACTAACTGTTTGACCATTATCAATGTCTTGCGTTAATTGCGCTTTTTGAGCATCTGTTAATGATGTCAGTGAATTTAATTGTTGTTTAGCATTTTGTTTAGCTTGTTCTAAATTCTGAGTACCGTTTAATGCTTGTTCGGCATTTTGAACTTGTCTTAAGGCTTCTTCGACTTGCGCTTTATTTTTATTTGGACCTGCTTGGTTAAGAATGTCTTTAGCCGCTTGGACAGCAGATGTGTAATTCGCTTTATTATCTGGTGAAGCGTCTTGATAATTTTGACTATTTAATATGTCATTCTCATTATTGATACCAGTTTGTAAGTCAGACATCGCTTGATTTAAATCGTTCGCAGTTTGTGTTAACTGTTCGACATCAGCAATGTGATTAGCATGATTGATATTGTCAGTCAAACGCGCTTTTTGAGCCTGATTTAAATGAGATAAGCCATCCAGTGCTGTAGTTGCTGTCGTTTTAGCTTGGTCAAGTCTTTCTTCTCCATCTAAAGCATCTTTTGTTTGGTTAACGTTATTAATCGCTTGATTAATTGTATTCACATCAAGTGTTGGTTGTGATGTTTCATTAATGATAGTTTCTGCATTTGCTACAGCATCATTGTAATTTAATTGTTTTTGCTGCTCTGTATCTATATAATCCTCGCCTTGTTTAACATCCTCTTTATTCGCAATCGATTGTTGTAAGTTTGCCATAGCGCCATCAATATTATTAGCAAGTTCTTTTGCATTATTTACTGTATCAATTTGATGTGCGTCATTGATTTGTGTTTCTAATGCTTGACGTTGTGCTTGATTTAAATGTGTTAACTGACCAAGAGCAGTAAGCGCTTGTTGTTTAGCATTATTAAGGTTGGTATTACCATTTAATGCTTGTTCTGCAAATGTGACTTGTTTTAATGCATGGTTAACTTCATTCGGTGTAAGAATAGGACTTTGGCCTGCACCTTCAACGATAGCTTTTGCTTGATCGTATTTACTGTTATAAGCCGATTTTAATTCAGGGTCCGCATTGACGTAGTTATCGCTTTGAATAAGTTGGTCGTGATTAGCGATACCTTGTTTTAATGCTGTCATTGCATTATTTAAATTACCTGCATTTTGCTTAATGTCATTAGCTTGTTGAACATTTTGTGCTTTTGAAACTTGTTGAATTAACGCATTTTTTTGTGCTTGATTTAAATCATTTGCGCCTACAATTGTTGCAGTTGCTTCATCTTTGGCGCGTTGTAAATTTTGTTGTCCATTTAAGGCAGCTTGGCTTGATTTAACAGTTTCAGCTTGTTGATTGATTGTCGTTGGATCCATGACTGGTTGTGTTTGGCTATCAATAGTACCTTTTGCATCATCAACGGCATTATCATAACTTGATTTGATAGATGGTGTTGCATCTGTATAGTTAATACCTGATTTAATTTGTTCATTATTAGCAATACTATCTCTTAATTTAGTCATTGCATTATTTAATTGATTAATATCATTTTGTAATGATACAAGTGCCGCATGATTTGGTGCAGTATTAATTTGTTCTTCTAAACGATGACGTTGAGCATCATTTAAACTTGTTGCATTTTGTAATGTAGTCAACGTTGGTTGACGATCTAAAGTTAAATTAGTGCGTGCTTGATTTAAATCCGCTTCATTTGTTTGTGCTTGTGCCACTTTAGCTTTAATATCAGCTACCGTTGGTTGACCTGCAATAAGTTGATTTAATTCATTTAATGTTTGTCGTGCTTTACCTAACTCTTGATGATAGGCCTCTAATGAAGCGGCTGTCATACCATCAGTATCAGTTGGTCGATTAATACTTGTTTCTAAACTATTTTTCGCAGCTTCTAATGGTGCTTTATCAGGCGTTAAATGCGCTTTAGCTTGATCTAAATCAGATTTAACGGTATTAGCTTGAGCGACATTAGTATTGATGTCTTGAACTGTTGGATTACCGTTAAGTACTTGTTTAACCGCTTCAAGTTTTTCTTTTGCAGCATTTAATTTATCGTTAAATGTATTGATAGAATCTTGAGTCATGCCGTTAGTATCAGTGTTATCAGCCGCTTGGATACTTTGTTGTAACGCTTGTTTCGCAGCTTCTAAAGGCGCCTTATCAACTGTTAATTGTTGTCGTGCTTGGTTTAATGCATTAGTTACATCTTTTGTTGCACTTGTGTTGGTATTGATATCATCAACGGTTGGATTACCATTTAATACTTGTTCGATATCGCGAAGTTTTTCACGCGCAGCATTTAATTTATGATTATAATTTGCAACTGATTCTTGAGTCATACCATTTGTATCAGTTGTTTGGTTGATACTTTGCTCTAGTTCAGTTTTGGCCTGTTGTAAAGGTGCTTTATCAACTGTTAATTGTTGACGAGCTTGATTTAATGCATCTTTCGCAATGTTTGCTTCATTCGTATTTGAATTGATGTCTGCAACACTTGGTGTACCATTAAGTACTTGAGTAATAGATGCAAGTTTGGCTTTCGCTTGTTCAAGTTTTTCATTATAAGCATTAACAGATGATTGTGTCATACCAGTTGTATTGGTAGGTTGATTAATACTTTGTTGTAACGCTTGTTTCGCAGCCTCTAATGGTGCTTTATCAGGTACTAAGTGTTGACGTGCGTCATTTAAAGCATCTTTTGTATTTGTTGCTTGGTTCACATTGTCATTGATTTGTGCAACAGTTGGATGATTATTTAAGACGCGATCAATCTCTTTTATATTTTCTTTTGCGGCATTTAATTTTTCGTTAAGTGCATTAATTGAGTCTTGTGTCATACCTGTTGTATCCGTAGCTTGCGCCTGGTTTATTGCATCTTGAAGTTCAACTTTCGCCTGTTGTAAAGGTGCTTGGTCTGGCGTTAAGTTTGAACGTGCGTTGTTTAATTCGGTTTTAGCATCATTTGCTGCTGTTGTATTTGTATTGATTTGATCCACGGTTGGATTGCTATTTAAAACTTGATTAACTGCGCGCAGTTTTTCTTTTGCAGCATTTAATTTTGCTTGATAAGCATTAATCGTATCTTGAGTCATACCTGTTGTATCAGTAGTTTGATCAATACTTTGTTGTAATGCATGTTTCGCATTTTCTAAAGGTGTTTTATCTACTGTTAATCCATTACGAGCTGTATCTAGTGCTGATTGAGCATCATTTGCATGTGCAACATATTCTCTGATTGTAGCTACGTTAGGGTGAGATTGTAAGATTTGATTAATCTCTTTTAGTTGTTGTTTTGCAGCATTTAATTTTTCATTGTAATTGACTACTGATTGATCAGTCATACCTGTTGTGCTTGTCACTTGATTAATATCATTTTCTAGATCAGCTTTAGCTCTTTCTAAAGGAGAGACATCAGGTGTTAAGTTTGCAATCGCTTGTTTCAATGTATTGTATTTATCTTCTACTTTTGCTTTTTCGTTTGCGATATCTTGTTCTGTTGCATCACCATTATTAATTACTTGTTGAGCTGCTTTTGATTCTGTTTGAGCAGCTTGTTTCGCTTGTTGATAAGCATTGATTGATTCAGTTGTCATACCATCTGTAGATACTGTTTGGTTAATCTCATCATCAAGTTTAGCTTTCGCAGTTTTAAGTTCACTATTATCCGCTAAAGGTTGTAATTGATTAATCGCTTGTGTAATACGTTCATTCACTTGGTTGACTTGTCTTAAAGCATCTTGAACTTCTTGAACTGTTCGAATTGGCTTATTAATAATAGCATCAGCATTTTGACGTGCTTGAGTTAAATCAGGATTAAGAGCTTGCATCGCTTGGTTGTAAGCTGTGATACTAGCTGGTCTCATTCCTGATGTTGTACCAGTTCTATTAAGAAGTTGAGCTGCTTGTTGCAATGCTTCTGTATCAGCCGTTAAACCAGCTTTAGCTTTATTTAATTCAGCTAAAGCGTTGTCTACATTTTGTTTTTGTGCTGCGATTTGTTGAGCTGTTGCATCTCCGTTATCAATCACTTGTTGTGCTTTTGTGATTTCTGATTGAGCAGCTTGTCGTTTCGCATTGTAATTATCAACACTTTGTTGTGTCATGCCATCAAGTGAAGGCTGTTGATCAATAGAAGATTGTAAGTCATTTTTAGCTTGCACTAATTCATGATTGTCGGCTTTATTTTGTAGTAAAGCTTTAGCTTGATCAATTTTAGCTTGCGCTGCTTGAACAGTGTTTAATGCTTGTGTTACTTGTTCAGGTGATGCAAATTGATCTTGAATGACTTGGTCTGCTTGAGCTTTTGCAGTATTGATTTCATTTTGTGCATTTGTCATAGCATTGTTAAATTGAGTAATACTTGCAGGTGTTTTGCCATCAGTGCTAATAGGATCATCTAAATGATTTTTCGCTGAAATTAACTCGCGTTTGTCAGCTTTAGTAAAAATGGTTTCAGTAATTTGTTCTGTACTACCATCATCATAAGTGATTACCACTGGAATGCTTGTTGTACTACCACCAGCAAGATTAACAGGTAATGGTGTACCTGTTTTGATTGTTGCATTTCGTTTATTTAAAACTTGTACAGCATTATTAATATCTTCAGGTGTTACGTTAGAACCATAATCTTTCACAATTTGATTAATAGTGACAGAATGTGCATTTGATACATTAAATGATCGTGAGTTTGTACTTTCTGCATTACCTGAACCTGCTTTGGCAATTGTCGTGACATCACTATTAGGTTTAATCGTATTTGCATCGAAAGTTACTTTACCTGTCGCACTATCTACGCTTACATAACTTGGTTTATTAGCAATTGTCCATTGTCTATTAGACCCTTTTACAACTTGTAATGTTTTTGTCTGTTCGTTAGTATTACCTACTTTTTCAATATAAGTAATATCTAGCGCTGTTGTTGGGTTGACAAGGTTATTTGGTGTGTTATTTGGTGCGATGTCTACTTTGCCGTTTTCCCAAATGTGAGATGTAGCTTGATTAGGTTGAGGTGCTACAACTGTAAATATTTGACTCGGTTGTTCATCACTTATTAATTCGCCGTTACCTTGTGTTGCAATGACTTGAACATTGTCTGATGGACTAAATGTACCTGGTGCTATTGTAATGCCGCTAGTTGTACCTACAATACCAGTCACATTTTGCGCAGAAGTTTCTTTAGTCCAAGGGCTAGTGTTATTATTACGAACAAATGTTGTGATAACTTGTCCATTGTGTTTAATGACTAAGCGGTCCGCGTACGTATCAACATGCCCTGTACGAGTATCAATGGCTTGGTTTGCACCTGGTGCTATTGTTATAACACCTTGTTTTGACTCGGAAATTTGAGGTGCAGTTGGTTGCACATTTCTAATGATAAATCGTCCAGTTTGTGATGTTGCGAATGGTTGTCCTTGATAAAATACATCATATTTCGCATTTAATATTTGAGCAGCATTTGGTTTAGTTAATGCATCCCAACTTTCAGTATTTGTACCTGTTGTAGCTTGGTTCCAACGATATGTGAAACCATCAGTTGGTAAACCATTTTGATTCACAATATGTTGATATTGAGAGGCTTCAATACCTCGTGCGAAAGTTGTACCTAATGTTGTTGTATAGGCATTTGGACTAAAATCAAATTGATATACGTATAAACTCACTGGTACTTGAACAGGTGTAGCTACTCCAGGATAAGTGACATTAATTGTTAAGTTTTGAACGCCAGCTTGGTTTGTACTCGGTTGTGCTTGGTTTGCCCAATCTGCTGTTATACCACTTGTGTTGGTATTAGGATCAAATGTAATATAATGCATTGCTTCAGTACCTTGAGATAGTTGACCACCTTGTACCTCGCGCGTTGGTGCTTTAGCACGTGCGACTGGGTAAATGGTAACAGGTATATCTACATTTCGAGTACCTTGTCTATTCGGTAGTGTAACGACTGCTGTTTTAGTAAAGTTCCCTACATTATTTTTCCAGTTATCTGCATTATCTTGCCAAACTGCTGTAGCACCTTGAGGTAAATGATCAATATATCTTGCTGCGCTACTAAAATCATTTTGTGTATCATCTTTGATGAAATGTGCACCTTCAGAGATTGCATGCAATTGCGGTGTTACGTGTACTGGATTACTATCGAATGAATCAATCGTTATATCTTGTGTGACATCTTCAACTTGGCCTTGACTATTTTGTGTTGTGTAGGTGATATTTCGAGTTATTAAGCTTGTTATGGCTTTGATTTCACCATCTGGTAATGCATCAGATACAACTACCACTGCATTATGACCTGGACCATAAGTTGTACGAGCAATCGCTAAACTTGTGCCATCGGATTTTAATAAAGTCACTGGTGATTGATTTAAAACATTGCTCACGTTGACTTCTTGATTGGTAAGACCTGCTTTATATAACACTGTATTAGAATCAATTCTAGGTGGATCTGGTCGTACACTTACTAAGAATCTAACGTTTTCACTTTGACCATTTGCATAAGTAACACGAACTACTCTCGTTTGACTACCTACGATATGGAGGTTTGGTGGCATATTACCACTACCAACAAAGGAGAATCTCATATTTTGCTGATCATTATCCCAAGAATGATTAATTGGTTTGAGATAATCTTTAGGATTGTTTGGATTATCAATTCCAGGAATAGGTGTTACCCTATTCGTTACAAAGACTTGTTTTGGAATTGTTCTTACTACCATATAAGATGATTTTTTAACTATTGGTGTTGTTTCGCCATCAAATAAGATGTTAGCTCTAACTGTAATGGATTCACCAATACGCGTATTATTCTTGTCTGGTGTATTGTTTGGAAGCCAAGTAATGGTTGCATCTGGAACAGGATCACCATTCTCTAATGTAAAGAAATCATTCGGTGATGCACCTTTACCATTTGGGAAATCTTGACCTTGAATCGTATATTTCGGGCTAGCTATGACATTGTAGATGACATGTTTGACAGGAACAGTGATTGTTGATGTTGAACCGTCGGCATAAGTCACTGTTACTGTTGCTACAGGTGATTGGTTAAATCTTCCGACATTACCAGTCACAACTTTACTTCTAATCTCATTTGCACCAGCTGTTGCATATGGTCGTGTTCCTGAGATATCAGTAGTTGTTATACTATCAATAATCTTTTGTTGATCCGCTTGTGAAATTGCTGCGTTTTCACGAATATTAGCAATACGAATTGGATTTCCTACTGTTGCATTCGTTGTTACTTGATATTTATCTTTTAATGGTTTGACTGTGACGTTAAATGACTGATTAGTCGTGTTTCCACTTGTATCAGCTGCAACTATCGTAACGGTTTTATCACTACTTGAAGGGACATTTGGTGCTTGTAAAGTTACGGTTTGATTATTATTGCTAACTGTGCCATTTACTTGAGATTGAGGTGCTACTTGAACACTACCTAAAGCATAATTATCATTCGCGGTAATAGTATTGGTAAATGATTCACCAGAGTATACAGTATGGTCATTGTAATTTCCTACAGTTAATGTTGGATTGACACTGTCACTCGGTACAAAATACACATTAATGACGTCTGTTGTGTTTGCTTGATTACTATTAATCGCTTGTAAATAAGCTGGTGGACCATATGGTGATAAGAATAATTGTGCTCGATATACAGGACTATTATTACCAGTAATCGTGTTGTTCTTAATCACATGATCTATTGTAAATGCTGGTACACCATTTCTAGCAGATTCATTCACATTGGTTAATGAAGAATTGGTTGTATTAGAACTTAAGTTTGAATACTTGATAGGTTGACCACCATAACCACGACTTGTTTCTACTAAATCTAAAGCTTGAATGATTTTACCGTTATATGTGAATTCACGTTGGCCAGCAGCATCTGGAGCTGTTAAAGAATAACCTACTGAATTATAGTTTGGTGTTCCGCCAGCTTCTGCTAATGCTTTTTCAGTACCTATAATATTTGTTCTCAAGCCAGGAATCGTTGTATTCGCTGTAATAAGTTTAAATACATCATTAGCATTAATTGTTCTACCACTTGTTGCATCATAACGATAAATTAATGATTTATGATCCTGTGACCATTGGAACCCTCCATCTGTTTGGCGACCAGGAATCGTTTGACTTGTCCAACCTACTGTGTAGTCATTCGGGAAATCGACCCATCTTAAGAAATTCATATTAGTCGCATTTGATGTAAATGATTTTTGTAATTTATCTTTAATGATATTTACCGTAATTGTACTTGTAGACAAACCGTTAAGTGTATTAGTAATGACGACATTGCTATCAGATAATTGAAGTTGACTTCTATTAGCGTTTATAAAGGCTTGCTTAATTTGTGCTTTCTCTTCATCTGTGACATTAAATGTTGAAATACGAAATACACGTTGATCACCTGTTGGTTGATTTACATCTACAACCTTTAATTTCAATGTTAAAGGTGCTTGGTCTTGTCTATAGGCATCATTAGCATTTAAACGATACGTATGTGTACCTACAGCAAATTGAGATACTTGTGCAGCATTTGGTAATGAATCAACTGCGGTAATATTAAATAATGTACCATCAGGTAAATCTGCACCGTTACTTAATGCAAAATATTGTTTTAAATCACCAAATTCAAATTGTTGACCTCTAGCAATTGTTACTGTTGCTTCTTTAGTATTGTTGCCATCAGCATATATTGATTTTCGAATAGGTTCATACGTAATCGCATTAGAAATAGAAATTCTGTCCGTTGACCCGTCTTTATAATTGAAGCTAATCATTTCTGTTGAAGGTATATTGATTGGACTTGAACTATCTAAATATTGGGTAATATTTGAATTAACGGCAGTTAAAGCTCTAATGACCTCTTTTTCCTCTGCACGAGTTAAATCTCCAGGATTGACTACATTCACCTTTTGAACGTTAGGTAATACAATTGGAGAGAAATCATTACTCATTTGACCAATATTAATTAAGATTTGCTTAGATTGGCGATTATTTGTTGTGTTATTGGCGTTATCAGTAGCACTAATTTTAAATCTGATTTGACTGTTGAATGGTTGATTATCAGATACAGTTCCTGTAATTCTAAGTGTACCGCCCTCACCATTTGAATTTCGTACAAACTCAGACGTCCATCCCTGTGGTAATCTACTAATATTTGTCGATTTAATTCCAGTACCATTTGCGCCGTCTGTAATATCAAGCGTAAAGTTGACTTGTTCACCTTTATAATACTTGTTTTTTAAACCTACAGGATTACCAATCGTTGGTGGTGTGTTGTCTGCCTGTACTTCAACCGCATTACTAAAATTAGACATAAGATTATCATTGTAATAAACGATTGCTCTAATGATACCGGTATTTGGTAAGTTCTGCACGAAGTCCTCTTGATTGAATGTCACACTATTACTAGTACTTGTCGGCGTTGCACTGCCTATAATGTCATAATTTCTCGGCACTGAAGCGGGGTCATTAGTTCCATCTTGTGCTAGATTTCCAGTGACAACTAAATAAACAAGGGCATTAGGATCTGCAGGTACATTAGAGACTGTGATAGTAGGTTTAGTGCCTCCTTTACCTCTTAACTGTTCAACACTTGTATCAATATGAGGCGGTAATGGCTTGACTCTTATCTCGAAAGGTTGTTCTTTCTTACGTAAACGCACTGTACCTAGGTAATCACCAGGTGCTATATTACCGACTAATTCAAGGTTTCGTTCACTATTATTATTTGTTCTACCTGCTGCGTTTTCTATTCGTAGTGAACTTGGTAAACCACTAATCTCCCAATCATTGTCATTAAAATCTTCATTACTTGTTAATTTAATGCGTAAGGGTTGAGCATAATCAGATGTGTTGCCATTGTTTGTATAACTATTGCCCATATTTCCTTCTAATACATTAAAGATCGGGTGTCCTGCTGATTTAGATTCAGGCAAATCAGCACGGTTCTTAGGATCATTATTAGTGTAAAATCCAATATTATTTTGCAGTTCAGGTTTCACATATAAATATACTGACTTCAAGGTTTCATCATTACCATAATCATCTTGAATATCGAATCCAATATTTAATTTAATAGGGTTACCAGTTCGACTAGCATTTGTTAGTGTATCGTTGTTGATAAGTTTATAAATTTCAAATTCATTTAATGGTGCCTTCCCTACTCCACGATAACGATTAGTAGGTAATGAAGGATCGTAGAAGCCACCTACATAGCGACTAGGTGTTTTGGCATAGCTCATCGGATCTGAAGCAAAGTCTTCTGAATTCTCATTATTCGAATCTAAAATATATTTTGTGACTTCTCTTCTTGCATTTAAATCGTAAATATCTTTTGTGTTGCCAAGATGATAAGTTCGGTTTATGCCTTCAGTAAATGTTTTTACTCGCTCTGTAAAAACATTTAGTGGTTCTACATATAATTCGTTAAAGCTAAATAATTGTCTGTATTCTAGTGCTCTACCACCTGCTGCATAATAAAATCGTTCGGCAGTATTACCTTGTGTTTTAAATTGTATTGTATAACTTGCATTACCTTTTCCTATAAAAGCATACAATCTATCTATACCATATATTTGATTTTTAAATTCACCATTTAGTAAAGCGAAATTTTGTTCGCCGTTTGTTTTAGCTTCATCTGATGCATCTTGTTCATGTTGAAACTCAGGTGCTCTAGCAAACTCTTTAAAGCTCTTAATGTGAATCGTAGGTTCATCATAAAAGGTATAACCTGTAGGTGGGCCTTGCACAAAATTAGAGGCACGAGAACTATCGATACCACCTGCAGTTCGCCACATGGCAGGTAATGATTGTCCTTCTCCAGCACCAACACCTAAACTACCAATCTTATTTGAGTGGTCAGGGTTTTCGATAGTAAATCTAACTGGCCCTACTGGAACTTGTGGATCCGGCAAACCGAACCAAAAGACCATATGTTCATGCATTCTATGACTTTGATTAAATTTAATTGTCCATTCATAACCATCTTTTAATCTTTTCGTAGTGACATAGGCAATCCCTTTAGAGTCTGAAGCACGTAAAGGCTTCCATGGTGTATTTGGTAAGGCAAACGGTGTTCCTTTGTTTGCAGCATAAATATACGTACCAACTGGATAGCCTGAACCATCGTTTGGACTTTTTACGTAATAAGATGTGATGGCTGTTTGATAACTCTCTGATGCTTTTGGATCAGTAGAGCGTTCTTTTATTTCATGTTTACGTCGTTCTTGTAACTGACGCTTAGGCAAAGTACGCATGGTTGCTACTGCTTGTTCTAAGTCTTGATATGCAAGTTGTAAAGATTTTTCGCTAATTGGATGACTGCTTCCAAGTAATGTATTAACTTTATCGAAAGCTTCCTTAACTTGGTCGAGCGTTGGTTGATCTACTTTATCTCTATCTATAAAGCGATAATCATGATAGTTTGCATCAAAGAAAGCTTGTAACGAATCTTTATTAATTTGAGTCGGCTGTTTTAAATCACTTTCTTGTTGCATGCTATTATGTGTTTCACTATCTATATGCGCGGTTAACTTATTCTCTGTGTTATTTACTTCTGCGCTATGAGTTTGATTAATTTGATCTAAATCATTTGAATGATTAGAATTTGCTGTTTGATCTGTCGTTTGAATCGATTTATCATTATCTATTGAAACATTTTCTGTAGATTGCGTCTCTGTGTGTTCTGTATCAGCTTGAGACATCACCGTTTCTTTAGATGGTTGTTCAGAAGTTACGGTTTCATTGTTAGTTAGTTGATTGGATGTTTGCAAACTGGAATCAGACTGCGAAATGTTTGTCCCCCCATCATGCTGCTGCAGCGTTTGTAGTGCATTCTTTTCTGTTGCACTTAATTCATCAGCTTGTACATGAGAAGCGTTAAAACCTAAAAAGACTAACGTCGCAATGACTGTTGAAAACGTACCAACTGTATATTTACGAATACTAAACTTCTGTAATTTCTCACGATTATTCACAGCTATTGTTCACTCCTTATCTTGTTGTTGTGTCTCTGATGTTGTAGTTGTGATAGGTATGTAGGTCTGTTAATTAAGGTTATGATTTGATATATATTGATTCATTATCATTGTTATGATTTCTCAAATAAATGATAAAAAACAGACAAATCGACATACATCACAACATAATGTTGAACAATTTATTAACGTTCTATTTAATAATATCATAAATTTTATATAAGTGTAATTGGATATAGGATAAATTAAAATTATTTTAATTTAATTCGATTATAAAAATAAAAAGCGACTCATAGATTACCTTGTTTAAGATAATTGTATGAGTCGCTTTGTTTATGATTTTATAAATGGCTTGATATATATTTACCGGAAACATATAGTTCATGTTCATTACAGATTGATAATATATGGTTAAGCGTAGTTGCAAATGCCATATCTTGGAACAATTGTGCACTATCGATAGGTACATTTGTATGAATTTCAGCTAAACGCTTTGATAAGTGTAGTTCATTGATATTGTCGTTAATTTTCTTTCTTTGGCCCGGTGTTAAGGCATCAATTTGATTAATTACCTCTTCAACACTACCATATTGTTGAATCAATTTGAGTGCAGTTTTCTCGCCAATACCTTTAACGCCTGCATAACCATCAGCTGTGTCACCCATAAACGCTTTGATATCGATCAATTGTTTCGGCGCTAATTCATATTCTTCATTAAATCGATGTAAGGTATATCGATTATAAATATTAAAGCCTTTCTTAATGAGCCATACTTCAACATTTTCGTTGATACATTGTAACAAATCTCTATCGCCGGTAATAATATAAACATCGTTATCAGTGGAATAGGTTTGTGCTAATGTACCAATCACATCATCGGCTTCATAATTTGTCACACCGATATTAACGAAACCAAATTGTTCAGAAATCTCTTTGACATAGTCAAATTGTGGAATGAGCTCCTCTGGTGGTGCTGAGCGATTTTGTTTATAACCTTCAAACATGTCATTTCTGAAGGTTGATTGCCCCATATCCCAACAAACAGCTACATGTGTAGGTTGGATCTCGTGGATAGCTGAAAAGATATGACGTACAAACCCTTGAATTCCGTTAGTCGGAACTCCTTTTGAATTGTACATAAATTGATTGTGTAGACTCGTTGCGAAAAAATGTCTAAATAATAAAGCCATGCCATCGACGAGTAATACTTTATTAGGCATTTCGATTGTCCTTCTTTCTTAATATATAATTGCTTCAAGTTGTTGGTGCTTATCTTTAAGTTGTGAAATTAATGATTCGTCTAATTCAAATGATAATAATTCATTGATCTGACTTTGAATATTATCTTCAATGCTATTGAATTGTTGTTCTGCTTCGTCAGACATTTGATCAACATATGTTTCAAGTTGTTGTCTTAAGCGACTAAAGTTAGGTTGAAGTAGTTCTAATGTACTTTGACAAATTGCTTCGTGAATATCTTTTTGAGCATTCGCATTTAAAATTTTACGTTTCGTTAATTGTTTAGGCAATTCAGCCATCATATCGTTTAAATCAATATGAAGCAATGGTTGATCGACAACATATGGTTGTAAATTGAAGCGTGGATGTACAATAATATGCAATTGACTTAACTGTTGCAAGACAGGTGCAACTTGTTCGTCTAATTGTTGGTTAAAATATTTCTTAATTCTTTCAGTAATTAATGATTGCTCTAAAAACATTCTTTGATGAATTTGATCTAGATATATTTTAGTTGAATTTTTCTTTTCAGCATTGAAATCACTATTTTGCGTCATTTGACTGTTATAAACAGACTTAATATCATCCATTAACTGGAGCTTTAATCTTTGATTTAAATGATAGACTTGTTCTTCGACTTCATTATTCGTATGTTGGGTTGTAGTAGCAATTAATTGGTTTTCAAGTCTCTCTTTGTCTTTGTATGATTCTAATTTACGTTGACGTTTCGCGATATCATCTTTATTGGTTTCAAACTCTGAAATCATGTCATGATAGGACTGATCAATTTGTTGGAGTTGATGAATCATTTGTTGTTCTAAGATAGTTTTAGATTCTACATCGACGAAATGTTGAATGCTTTCTTTTAATTGATCCATACCTTCATCACTTGATTTTAATGCTTCTCGACTAGACACACCAAATACTTCAGATTGTAATTGAACTTGGTTAAGTGCATCGGCAACATAATCTTTAACATCATTAAGGTCTTCATCACTTTCGGCTAAATCAACAGCATTAATAATCATTTTGAATGCTTGGTTTTCATTTAACTGATTCATATCTTTCATATGTTCAATGAATGCTTTGTCATTATCAGTAAATGAATGATTGAAATAACTGACGTATAAAATTAAGTCTGATGACGTAAGGATTTGTTCAGTTTCGTTTGTATGACGTTGGTTATTGGAATGTAAACCAAGTGAATCGACAACAATCTTACCTTTAAGCCATTCAACAGGTACTTGTAAATGTACTGTTTTAACGAAAGTTGCATATTCATCTTCGGCAGACCATTTTTTGACATCTTCTTGTGAAATGTGATGTACTTCCCCTTCTTCTAGCATATTGATATACATGTCGTAATGCTTTTCAACTGCTGAAATAAAGGCAAGTTGATTTTTTTCTAGTTTTGATTTTAATTGAGTAATATCGCTATTGATAAACTCATCTAAAGACGAGAATGACTGATTAAAGAACTCAAGTAATTGGTTAATCTCATCTAGTAATTGCTTTGATGATTTTAATGTAATGCTACTACTGTCCCCGTAAGTTAGTTCTGTGGTAGCTGCCGTTGTCGGATTTGGTGAGCTAACTAAGTAATTATCACCTAATAAAGCATTTATTAAACTACTCTTACCTGCACTAAATGTACCGAATACACCAATCTTAGTGATTTTTTGGTCTAAACGCGTGAGTGTTTGTTTAATATCCGTTTGTGTACGCTCGAATAATGGAATATCTTCGATGATATTTAAAGCTTTTTCTATATCTACTTGTGAACGACTTACTGTGTCATCACTGGCTTGAATATGGTCACGATGTTGATGGTGTGTTGTATCATGTTCTTCTTTAATAGTGAAATTCGCTTCAGTGCGACCAGTTAACTTATCTAAAGAGTCTTCCAAATGTATATAGTAATGTTGATAATTGCGTGTAGTGATGGAGTCTTTTAAGTTATTTAATTCTAAGTATCGTTGATATTCATCTGATGTATCATTATCTTCAGTTTCAATCTCATTAGCTTGTACATGTTGAATAGCTTTTTCAAATAACGGATTCGATTGACGTTCAACAAATTGATTGATTGCTTTAACCACTTCATCTGAAAAAGTTAATACATACGTATTACTAATCGTAGTTTGCGGCTGATATAGTGATGAAACTAAATCATTTGGAATATCATATGATTGGTTAAGTATATGTTCGTTTATATTTTTTTGATTGATAAAACGCGTTAAGAATGACATGTCTTCACGCATAGGTTGACGTATTTGAGTATTAATCTTTTCTTGAAGCATGCTGATGGCTTTATCTAAACGTTCAGTTTGTACTTCCTCTTTTTTTTTAGCCTTATTAAAGAGTCCACCTACTTTAAAGTCAGTAGCCTTACTTTCTAAATAAGAACGTAGTTGTTCTCGCATATCATGTGTCATAATATAGGCGTTTTCTAATATATCTTTACGTTTTTGTTTAAGGTACGCTTTTAATTTGTCTTTATCATTGAGTAGTTGTGCTTCTTCTGAAACGGCTTGTGTTTGTTGGAAATTTAAATAAGCTTGTTCAAACTCATCCTCTTCAATATTCAGGTATTCAAGTATACTTTGCATTTCATTTTGAATATATGAAAGTTGAGCATCTGTGATGAATGAAACAGTACGTTCCACATATGTTTCCATTGCCTCTCTATGCTTGTCTAAATACAATAGGTACTCTGATAATTCATCGATTTGATTTTTAGGATGATCGAATTTTGAGACGTAATATATATGTTGTAAATCGATGTCCCATTCATTGATTGATTTCTCAACTCTAGATTTGAATGTATCAAATGAAAGCTCATCATCATTATGTTTATCTATTTGATTAATGATAAATACTACTGGAATACCCACTTCATTAATTCTTTTCATAAATTGAAAATTAAGTGCAGATTGCACATGATTATAGTCAACAGTATAAAATAAAACATTACTCGTATACATAAATTGCTCAGTAGTTGTTTGATGTGTTGCGACATTAGAATCGACACCAGGTGTATCTTGGAATGTAAACCCTTTGTCGAATTTATCGGATTGGAAGTTAATCTCTACAGATTCTACATCTATATTTTGACGATTCATTTGTTTAACTTCATCATATGTTTTTAGCTTTGTGTATTGTTGGTTTGGCAAGTTTGCGATGATATCTTCTGTATCAGATACCGATACAATGGCTGTATTACTAGTAGTAGGTACTGGAGAGCTTGGTAGAATATCTTGCTCTAATAACAAGTTGATAAGTGTTGATTTACCAGCTGAAAAGTGACCAACAAATGATATTGTAAATTGATTTTTATATACTTTTTTAATCACTTGATTAATAGTATTTAGTAAAGCAGTGTTATTTGATTTTTCTACTTCTTTTTTTAATTTATATAAAATGTCTAACTGTTCTGTATGTGTCATGCGTATTAATCCCCTTTAGTTCAGTCAATAAAAAAGAAGAGATTAAGACAAAGTGATTTAAAATTCTATTCCAAATTTTAATGTAAGTGACGTTGTCATAACCTCTTCTTAATAAGTCAGTTATCATAGATTATGATATTACTTAAAATATTATCATATATATCGTTTAAAACCTATGAATTTTAGGCAGGATTATTCAAACCATGAGGGTTTGTTGCCTTCAGTTCCTGGCTTAAATACACCGATATTCTCTTTTGAATATAATTCAGGGTGCTTTGCAATTTGTACTGCTAAATTAGCGACACTTTTTCTTGATACTTCAGTACCTTCAAAAGCCCCTTCTTTACTGCTGATTTCATATATATTTTCATTTTTATCTGTTAACCAACCTGGTCTAATAATTGTATAGTCTAAGTCGGATTGCTCGATTGTATCAGCTGCTTGACGGTATAAGTTTAACTTGTCTCCAAACTGTTGCTTATTCCATTCATTGAAAGCTTCTGGTAACTCATCGTAAATACCAGGTGCAGCAATTAAAATTAATCGTTTAATACCTTTAGCATCCATCGCTTTAACAATCGTTTCAGCGTGACGATTTAATGAGCCAGAGGTACCAGTAAAAACAATATCTATATTGTCTAAGGCTTGTTCTAAATCTTGTTGGTTCTTAGCATCGCCTTCAAAGACTGTAACTCTGTTTGAAGCGTAGTCAGGGATACGATGTGCATTTCTTAAGAACAGGTTCACATTAAAGTTTGAATTCTCTAAGAAAATTTTTGTCGCTTCGATAGCCACACGTCCATTTGCCCCAATAATTAAAACATTCTTCATATTAATTACTCCTCTCAATAATAATGATTATTATATTTATTAATTATAAAAGTAATTTAAATTAAAACACTCTTAATCCAACCTTACTACAGTTGAATTGAGAGTGCTAATGAATTGATTTGATTTTAATCATTATGATTCTTTATTGATTTGTGGTTTCTTACCCCAATATTGATAATACGTACATTCGATATAGCCATTAAACAACTTACGGCGTTTTGTTGCTTTTTTATTAACTAAATGTTCGTATTCTTTATTACTTGTTAAGATATAAGTTGATAAATAATCGTGTTGTTTCATTAACTTACCAATATATCGATACATTTCTTCAACTTCGTCTCTATCACCGATACGTTCACCATAAGGTGGATTACCGATTAGTGCAATGGGTTCTTCAGTATCGATTGTTAATGTATTTACATCTTTTACACTGAATTGAATGATATCAGCTAATCCAACTTCTTCTGCATTGCGTTTTGCGATTTCAACCATCTCTGGGTCAATATCTGAGGCATATACTTGGATTTCTCTATCATAATTTGCGTGTTTGTCAGCTTCATCCCGCATATCGTCATAAATGTTTGGTGGCATAATATTCCATTCTTCAGATACAAAGTCTCTGTTAAATCCAGGTGCGATATTTTGTGCGATAAGACATGCTTCAATGGCAATCGTTCCTGAACCACAGAATGGATCGATAAGTGGTGTATCGCCAGTCCAATTAGCTAACTTAATCAAACTAGCAGCTAATGTTTCTTTAATAGGCGCTTCCCCTTGCGCTAAACGATAGCCACGTCGATTTAACCCTGAACCAGACGTATCAATGGTAAGAAGTGCTTTATCTTTTAATATGGATACTTCTACAGGATATTTTGCACCTGATTCGTTGAGCCATCCTTTTTCATT
Organism: Staphylococcus sp. KUGN1; assembly: GCF_045984185.1. Classification (NCBI taxonomy): domain Bacteria; kingdom Bacillati; phylum Bacillota; class Bacilli; order Caryophanales; family Staphylococcaceae; genus Staphylococcus; species Staphylococcus sp. KUGN1. The sequence continues at coordinate 895,853 of NZ_JBJQIL010000001.1, forward strand.
ATATGCATGTTTAAGACGTTCTACGATTGCTTTTTTAGTAATAGCTTGGCAATCTGGCACGCTATATAAGGTAGATTTGACACTACGACCTTGGACTGGAAAGTTCCCTTGTTGGTCTATAATTGACTCCCATGGTAATGCTTTTGTTTTTTCAAATAATTCATCGAAGGTTGTTGCTTTAAATTGGCCCATGACAATTTTGACACGGTCTGCGGTACGTAGCCATAAGTTACATTTGACGATGGCGTTTTCGTCACCTTCAAAAAAGATACGCCCATTTTCTACTTGTGTTTCGTAACCTAGTTCTTGAATTTCTTTGGCTACGATTGATTCAAGCCCCATTGGACATACTGCTAATAATTGAAACATGCGTTGTTCTCCTTTTGGATTAATTTCGTTATGTTTATTCTAACAGAGTTAGATTTAAAATTTAATCATATAGTGTGATTCATTTCGGCTTATAGTTGATCATTTATAAATGTAAATACCGTTTATTGACATTAAAAAAGCTCTCCGTTGTATGGGAGAGCTAAACTAGTGGTGATATTTCTGTAAGCCATGTTCTGTTCCATTGTACTCATAACGTGCACTAGTCACACTGGTACGTTGGTGGTAACCATCTGTCTACACATAACAAATATATGCATGTGTCTCGTTTATACGTTGAATTCCGCTAAACAAGTGCTCCTACCTAATTTGGATTGCTCACTCGAGGGGTTTACCGCGTTCCACCTTTTATATTTCTATAAAAGCTACGTCACTGTGGCACTTTCAAACTATTCTAACCATATCAATTGACTTAGGTTATTTCGTTGCCGTCAAATTAATGCCTTGATTTATTGTTTCATCAAGCACGAACACTACAGCCATCTCAGACTGTGTGAGCATGGACTTTCCTCTATATCACTATAGCGATCACCCAAAATATCACCTTTGAGAGTATAACATAAAAAAAGGTTGAGACAAAGCTTTTTCAAGTATGATAGCAACATCTTCATTATTAAAAAGGAACATGTGTCACAATACTTATCAGTTATATGATATAACGCATTGGCTTATATCACACGGATTGTCTCAACCGATTCATTTATTATTTCCCAAATACAGCTTTTTCTAAATTAGAAATACGTTTTAAAATATCAACATTATTTGATGATGCATTGTTAGAACCATTTGAAGAAAAGTTTTTATTCTCTTGTGGTCTAGTTGTCGCTACGCGTAATCTTAATTCTTCAAGTTCTTTTTTCAGTTTGTGGTTTTCTTCGGAAAGTTTTACAACTTCGTTATTCATGTCTGCCATTTTTTGATAATCTGTAATAATATCATCTAAAAAAGCATCTACTTCTTCTCTTCTATAGCCACGAGCCATAGTTTTTTCAAAATCTTTTTCATAAATATCTTTCGCTGATAATTTTAATGAAACATCTGACATTTTTTCCACCTCATTCGAAACTTTGATCTTGAGACCACTGCATGTCGTTGATGAATTCAGTGAGTTCATCAAACGTCACAATATCACAAGTATAGTTTGTTTTTTCCATAAAATCAACTAACATCGATTTGAAGAATTTAGGACTCGCTTCTTGTTCTTCATCGTATATTAATAATGTTTGGTCAGTATGGTCTAACATAAATTGGTCCGCTTGTTTAAATTGGAATGGCCCTTGATATTCTGAATGAAATACGCTTTCTAAGAAATCTGCTTGATTAATCATATTTATGTATTTCGTTTGAATTTGTTCATTCCATTTAGATGTATGACCTTCAAAAGGTGTAATAACACCTAATTTAAGTTCAGGATATGTTTCTTTTATTTCAATCACGACTTCTGCTGACCATAATTCTATTCCCATCTGCCCTTGAATTAATACCCATTCTAATCCTTCATCTAATAATTGTTTGATTTTATGTTTTATAAATTCCTTTAAATAGTAAACTTCAGGTGCATCATCTTTGAATATATTTAATTCATAAGATTTATACCCTGTGATATAAACAGTTTTAACCATAATCTCCCTCTTTAAACATGTTTATTTAAAATATTGTTCAAATCATATTGTACTGCTTTTATTTTTTCAGTGAAAAGTTTTCTACTTGTACGCTTAAAATGGCATTCAACGGATAATTCTTCTATATTCTTAATTAATAAGTCTAATTTTGGTTTATTCATATAAGTAGTATCAATGAGTGATTGCTCATATGGTTTTAGTTGATCTAGTAGTGAATCGATATGTCGAACATAAGGTTCAACCACTTTGTGAAAGTCTTTGTCTTCGTCATATTCTCTAACTTGTTCGTAAATGTCATTCATATGATTGACTTCCTCTATTAACTGTCGAATAGTATCTAGCATCTAGTTGCCTCCTACATGACTAATTTATCATAATGTTCTTAAAGCGTCATATCAAAGTGTTTAATAATGGACAAAAGCCAGAAAATATTATCAAAGTTGATATTAATTTATGATTTTTACATTAGTGCATTAATGACATGCTATTAAAGTGATAGAAAGATTGTCGATATACATGGAGATAAATGTGATTGTTTTTATTGTTTATTTGATGAAAGCACGTTAAAATAAGGTTTGATGTATTTTTGGTTAGTTAAATATACATTAATTTTATAAAAGTTTGGTAAATCGTAAATTGTTGTGTATAATAATTGCAGTTTACTACCAAGCTTGTGTGGTGAAATATATGAATTATCCTAATGGTCAACCATACAAAGAAAATAAGTCTTTGGACGGACGCAAATCGACGTCAAACTCAAGTAATATTGAGTATGGCGGACGAGGTATGTCACTTGAAAAAGATATAGAGCATTCTAATGCTTTTTATTTAAAGCGTGGCATCGCAGTCATTCACAAGAAACCTACGCCTGTACAGATAGTGAATGTTCATTATCCAAAAAGGAGTAAAGCTGTGATAAATGAAGCTTATTTTCGTACGCCTTCAACAACTGATTATAATGGTGTTTATAATGGCTATTATATTGATTTTGAAGCAAAGGAAACGAAGAACAAAACATCATTTCCTTTGAAGAATATTCATGATCATCAAGTGGATCATATGAGAAACACATACCAACAACACGGTATTGTTTTTTTAATGATAAGATTTAAATCACTTGATGAAGTATATCTATTACCTTATTCTAAATTTGAATTCTTTTGGGATAGATATCAAAAGGATATTAAAAAATCAATAACAGTTGATGAAATACGAAAAAATGGTTACCATATTCCTTATCAGTATCAACCTAGATTGAATTACCTCAAAGCAGTTGATAAGTTGATATTAGATGAAAGTGAGGACCGCGTATGACGGAAAACAAAGGGTCTTCTCAGCCTAAGAAAAATGGCAGTAATGAGAAGTCCGACGAAAAAAAGAATAGAAATGTGAAGAGAACGATTATTAAGATTATTGGCTTTATGTTTATTGCCTTTATTGTTCTATTGTTGCTCGGTATCTTACTATTTGCATATTATGCATGGAAAGCACCTGCTTTTACAGAATCTAAGTTAGAGGATCCAATCCCTGCTAAGATTTATGATAAAAATGGTGACTTAGTCAAGACGTTAGATTATGGTCAACGTCATGAACATGTCAATCTCAAAGATGTACCACAAGGTATGAAAGATGCCGTATTAGCTACTGAAGATAATCGCTTCTATGATCACGGTGCTTTAGACTATAAACGTCTATTCGGTGCAGTTGGTAAAAACTTAACTGGTGGATTTGGTGCACAGGGTGCTTCTACTTTAACGCAACAAGTTGTTAAAGACGCATTCTTGTCTCAACAAAAATCTATCGGTCGTAAAGCACAAGAAGCTTACCTTTCTTACCGTTTAGAACAAGAGTATAGTAAAGATGAAATCTTCCAAGTTTACTTGAATAAGATTTACTACTCTGATGGTGTAACTGGTGTTAAAGCTGCTGCTAAGTACTACTTTAATAAAGATCTTAAAGATTTAAACTTAGCTGAAGAAGCATACTTAGCTGGTTTACCACAAGTACCTAATAATTATAATATTTATGATCATCCTAAAGAAGCTGAGAGCCGTAAAGATACAGTGCTATATTTAATGCATATGCATAAGAGAATTAGCGACAAAGAATATGAAAAAGCTAAGAAAATCGATCTTAAAGCTAATTTAGTTCAAAGAACTGATAAAGAACGTCAAAATACGACTGAAGAAAAAGATCCTGAATTAGCATCTTATGTGAACTTTGTTAAATCAGAATTAATGAATAACAAACATTTCAAAGATGAAAACTTAGGTAACGTTCTTCAAAGTGGTATTAAGATCTATACTAATATGGACAAAGACGTTCAACAAACGCTTCAAGATAAGATTAATAATGGTAGCTTCTACAAAAATGATGACCAACAAGTTGGTGCAACTATCTTAGATAGTAAAACTGGTGGTTTAGTAGCTATTTCTGGTGGACGTAATTATAAAGACGTTGTTGACAGAAACCAAGCTACAGATGCTCACCCTACTGGTTCATCACTGAAACCATTCTTAGCTTATGGTCCAGCAATAGAAAATATGCATTGGGCAACAAACCATGCGCTTCAAGATGAATCATCATATCAAGTTGATGGATCAACATTCCGAAACTATGATACTAAGAGTCATGGTACAGTAAACATCTATGATGCTTTACGTCAAAGTTTCAATATTCCAGCCTTAAAAGCATGGCAACAAACAAAAGAACATGCTGGTAATGATGCACCTAAGAAATTCGCATCTAAAGTTGGTTTAGATTACGAAGGTAAAATCGGACCTTCTGAGGTATTAGGTGGTTCTTCATCTGAATTCTCACCTACTCAATTAGCATCAGCATTTGCTGCAATTGCTAATGGTGGTACGTATAACAATGCACATTCAATTCAAAAAGTTATCACTCATGATGGCGATACGATTGAATATGATCATACAAGCCATAAAGCAATGAAAGATTCTACAGCATACATGTTAGCTGAAATGCTTAAAGGTACTTTCAAAGCTTACGGTTCTGCTTATGGACACGGTGTATCTGGCGTTAATATGGGTGCTAAAACAGGTACAGGTACTTATGGTGCTGAAATTTATAGTCAATATAACTTACCTGATAATGCAGCCAAAGACGTTTGGATTAACGGATTCTCACCTCAATACACTATGTCAGTGTGGATGGGCTTCAACAAAGTTAAAGAATACGGTACAAACTCATTCGTTGGACATTCAGAACAAGAATATCCACAATACCTATTCGAAGACGTTATGTCAGACATTTCATCTAGAGATGGTAAAGACTTTGAAAAACCAAGCTCAGTTGAAGGTAGCGATCCAGACTCATTATCTGTTAGTGGTCACCCTGACAACGATACTACTAATAAGAGTACGCATGGTGACAGCGATTCTTCATCATCTAACAGTAGTAACACAAACGGATCAAATGGTTCATCAAATAGTTCAAATGGCAGTTCACAACAACAAGGTACTAGCTCACAACAACAAAGTGGCAATGCCTTAACTCGTCTATTCAGTTTTAATGCGATATTTAACAATAAAGCATCATAACTCATAGACGAAAAGCACAAACCTTACAACAAGGTTTGTGCTTTTTTTTATGTCCGAATATACAAATAAACTCGCTAATGACAAATATGTCTAGTTAGCGAGTTTATGATAAAGTACTTCTAATCTTTTATTTTCTCTTTTTTCGAATTTGATATGAGGCATTCATTTTAATCAGCTCTGTTTTTAAAGTTTTCATTTGTCTATATCCCATAAAATGATATTTTCGAGCTTGCATATATTGATAACGCTCTGAAAAGTTCATTGGAACAACTGGATAATCATCTAATAAAGCTAAGTCAAAATCACTGATTTCATTAATTTGCTTAAAATAATCTATAATCATATCAAAATAGTCATCGAGTAAAGGTTTAGCTTCTGATGAATTTAACTTTTTTTGACTTGCTAATGTATCAAGTTGTTGTTCCAATTCCTCAAAGTCCTGTTTTTCAATCATTTATTTCACACTTCTTTCAAACTTGCTTTATATCGTTTCTGGCCTTCTCTACAATCATTGAATAAAGGACAAATATCACATTTAGGCTTACGAGCTAAGCAATGATATCTCCCAAAGAAAATGAGTTGATGGTGACTTTTGTTCCATCGTTCTTTAGGTATGACAGAGCAAAGTCTATCTTCAACTTGTCTCACATTATCTTTCCAACGGTTAATACCTAATCGTTTAGATACTCGTTCTACATGGGTATCGACAGCAAGTGAAGGTTCGTTAAATGCAACACTCATGACTACGTTTGCAGTTTTACGTCCTACACCTGCTAAACTTTCTAACTCTTGATGTGTTTGTGGAATTTCACCATCAAACTTGTTTAATAATGACTGACATAATTTTTTGATATTTTTGGCTTTATTTCTATATAATCCAATTGATTTAATATCGTTTTGTAATTCCTCATCACTGACATTCAAATAGTCTTCGGGTGTTTTATATTTAGCAAATAATGATTTAGTTACTTTATTGACTAAGATATCCGTACATTGTGCTGATAAGAGCACGGCAATTGTGAGTTCGAATGCATTATCATGTCTTAATTCGCATTCTGCATCTGGGAACATATCTGCTATGACATCAATCATTTCTAATGCTTTTTTCTTACTTATCATCTGATTTCTCTCCATTTAGCCAATCAAATTTAGGCACCTTTTTAACTGTATGTTTCATTTTAGGTTGATTAAATTGTTTACGAATTTCTTTTGAATCATCGATTGTTTTAACATTATTCTTCTTCCAATTTAATAATATACGATCCATATATTTAAAGCTTAACTTGTTCTGACTATTGGCTTCATCTAGTGCTGCTTGAATAATATCAATATCGTGTTGATCAACATCGATCCATTGATTTAATGTTTCTATTTCATAAGGTGATAAAGGTCTCGCAAAGGTTTGCTCAATCATTTGGAATAAAGTTTTAAACTTTTCTTTATCGCTTTGTACATTGGTAGTCATTGTTTCTTTTTTGAGTAATTGACTTAATTTCTCATAAAAAGGATCTAAATTCATGTATTCAGTGAAGCGACCTTCTTCATCTTTATTAACATTTAATTCTAAGAGTTCACGTTGAATTAAATTTTGAATAACTGCCGTTACTTCACGTGGTTGCATATTAGACCCTTTTTGTAATAATTCTATAGATGGTTGCTTGTTTGATGTTTCAGATGCATAGATGAGTTTAATTAATATAATTAAGTCTTGTTCATCTAATCCTAATTCACTATAATGATCAAGCAATTCTCGCCGAATAACGACAGGTCTCGTTTTTAATTGAAATTTATCCATCTTACCCCTCCCATCATTATTTGTACTTAAGAAATTATACAAGATATATCTAATATAAAAATCTAGCCTGTGACATGATTTTATGTCCCAGGCTTAATAAGTGTAGTATCTATCTAAATTGAATTCATTCAATATTATGGGTATAAACGATTTAATAAACGTGGGAATGGTGACGTTTCTCGCACGTGTTCTACACCAGAGATCCAAGCAACAGTACGTTCTAAACCAAGTCCAAAACCACTGTGAGGTACGCTACCATAGCGGCGTAAATCTAGGTAATAACTATAGGCTTCTGGATCTAATTCGTGTTCATTAATACGTTGTTCTAGTAATTCTAAATCATTAATACGTTCAGAACCACCAATAATTTCACCGTAACCTTCTGGTGCAATTAAATCAGCACATAATACAGTATCTTCATTATCTGGATTTGGTTGCATATAGAATGGCTTAATTTTAGTTGGGTAATTTGTGATAAATACTGGTAAGTCATAATGATTTGCAATAGCTGTTTCATGTGGTGCACCGAAATCTTCGCCCCACTCGATATCATCGAAGCCTTCTTCTTTCAAGAACTTAACAGCATCATCATACGTTATTCTTGGGAATGGCGCTGCTACTTTTTCTAATTTAGAAGTGTCACGATCTAATGCTTTAAGCTCTAACTGACAATTTTTAAGTACTGATTGAACGACATGTGCAACATATTGTTCTTGTACTTCTAAGCTTTCTGCGTGTTCAGTAAATGCCATTTCTGGTTCAATCATCCAGAATTCAATTAAATGACGTCTTGTTTTTGATTTTTCAGCTCTGAAAGTTGGACCAAATGAAAATACGCGACCATGTGCCATTGCTGCTGCTTCCATATATAATTGTCCACTTTGTGATAAGAAGGCATCTTCATCAAAATATTTTGTATGGAATAATTCACTTGTACCTTCTGGTGCACTCGCTGTTAAAATAGGTGGATCAATTTTAGTGAAACCATTTTCATTAAAGAACTCATATGTTGCTCTAATGATTTCATTTCTAATTTTCATCACGGCATGTTGTTTTTTAGAACGTAACCATAAGTGACGATGATCCATTAAGAACTCTGTACCATGGTTCTTTGGTGTGATTGGATAATCATGTGCTTCGTGAATGACTTCGATAGATTTTACTTGCATTTCATAACCTAAGTCTGAACGATTATCCTCTGTAATTGTACCTGTTACATATAAAGAAGACTCTTGTGTAATTTCTTTAGATAAGTTAAAAACGTCTTCGTCTACTTCAGATTTAACTACGACACCTTGCATAAATCCAGTTCCATCACGTAATTGTAAAAACGCAATTTTACCACTTGAACGTTTGTTAGTTAACCAAGCACCGATTGTCACTTCTTGGTTAAGATGTTGCTTTGCTTGTTTAATCGTTGTTTTCATAACCAGTCTCCTATTTTTATCTTTTTTCAATACCTGTTTATTTTAACAAAATATGTAGGTAACTTCTAGAACTTGAATTAAAAGTATGTGCATATACTCACGATTTAAATATGATATGAATTTAAAATGGTAATCACAGTGAAGCGTGATTACCATTTTGATTATTGATTGATGTCTTTATCAACTGTCTTTTGAATTTGCTTCAATAATTTACTAAATTGATTCAAATCACCCTTTTTCTGGCGATAATTTTCTAATGTTTGTTCAAAGAAACTTTTATAATTACTATTTACTAAGCGATCATCGAATGACACAATTAATCCTTTATCATTTTCATGTCGTATTAAACGACCTAACCCTTGTCTAAATCGGGTAACGGCATCAGGTAATACATAATCTTTGAAGGTAGATTCAAATTCTGAATCCATTAGCCAATATTTGGCATTGTTTTTATTCATAAATGGCAATTTAGCAATCATGACACATTTGATGCCATTTGCTTGAAAGTCAAATCCTTCAAAGAACGTAGAGGTGCCTAGTAATATAGATTTATCGAAGTGATTAAATTGTTGAACGATTTTGTAATTTTGATTTTGTTGCTGTGTTAAGATGACATAATCCTCAAATTCTGGTAATTCATTTAACATATCTTGAACCATATGCATCATTTTATAGCTTGTAAATAATATGAGACATTTAGATTCGGTAGTGTTGGTATATTCTATAACATAATTGACAATGGATGCGACATAATCATCAATATTTTTATAGTTATAAGGTGCCACATCTGATGGTATAAAAACATTCGTATTTTTAGTATTTTGAACTGATGTCGTGACTTCATACGTATTAAATTGAATATCCTTATTGAACCAATTTTTGAAGGAATCGAATGAATGATTGAATGTTAATGTACCTGAAATAAATGTTAAAGCATTAAATTTATCTAATACTTGTTGCGTCAAAATGTCTTTAACAGCGTAATCTTTAACGAATAAGCGTATAGTGGATTTCTGACTTAAGTTTTTAATAGAGATAAAGCTTGTATGATGATTTTTTACACTTTGTTCTATTTGTCTAAAGCGTTCTTTTAGATATAGTAGCTGTTTACGCATTGTTTTAATCGTTTTATGACTCATACCATTAAAGACTTCTAATGTTTTATTAAGTTTGTTTATTAAAAGATGCAAGTCCTTCAGAATTTGGTCATTTTCAAATTCATAGACATAGTGATATTTATGAATATCGTCGTCATAAACGTCTGAGCTTTGTACGATATCATAAATATCGTCAAATAAACGTTCATTAAGATCATGTATGTCATTAATATTAGATTTCAAACCAAACACATCGATGGGTGCAATATCTAGCTTTTCTAAAATACGTTGTTGTTCTAAATGATCAATGGCTTTTAGAAGTTTTTCATTTTCGTTTTTACCAATTAAGCCCAACTGATATTTAATATCTGCATAGTTTAACTCATTAGTTACTTGATTAAGAGCATAATCTGGTAATCGATGTGCTTCATCAATGATACAATCATCAAACAATTGATATATAGAATTTTCAGCATCCGAATGGATTAGATGTGCATGGTTAGTAATACCAATTTGGATGTTCTGCGCATTACGTTTGAGATAATTATAGTAATGTATATCATGACGGACTGGCACATAGGTTTCAATCTTCTGATCGAAATACATTTTCTGTCCGCCTTTTAAATTCAATTCTTGAATATCACCTGTTTGTGTTTCAGTAATCCATATTAATAATTGCATTTTAAGAATACTAACTTCGTAATTATTCGTTTCTTCTTTTAGGATTTGGCTAATTAAGCCTAAAGAGATATAGTCATTTTTGCTCTTAATTAATGTAGCATTGACTTTAAAATCAAGTGCTTGATTGAGCGCTGGAATATCCTTTTCTAATAACTGACTTTGTAATAATTTGGTATTTGTTGAAATCATCACATGTCTACCAGTTTCAATATTATACATTAACGCTGCTAATAGATAAGCTAATGATTTACCGCTTCCAAGAGGCGCTTCTATCATTGCTTTTTCACTATGCATAAGTTGTTCTAATATGATTTCAGACAAATAGAGTTGTTGTGGTCGATAGGTTAAGCCTAATTGTTTTGTTGCTTTTTTATATAATGTTTTCAATGATCCGTTAAATTCTGTAACTGGCCCTTTTAAATCGACTTGCTTTTTATAGATGATTTGTTCGAATTGACCATATTGACTGTCTAATGCCACGTTATTATGTTGGCGTACCATTTCAAATAAAATGTGATATAAATCATATTTTAAGTCCTTACTTAAGTAATATAATTGTTTTAATGTATCTAATGGTAATTGTTCGAACTTTTCGAAGGCTTTAATCATGAGTTGAGCTGTAGTTGTCGCATCTTCATCAGCTCTATGTGCATTGTTTAAAGGAATATCATGCGCCTCAGCTAATTCGCTAAGTTGATAGCTTTTATCAGTTGGAAATGCAATTTTAAATAGCTCTAATGTATCCAACACACGTTTTGGACGGTATTTGATATTGCAATTTTTAAATGCCTTTTTAATGAAATTTAAATCAAAGGCGACATTATGTGCAACAAATACACAATCTTGTAATTGTTGATAAATATCATGGGCAATTTCTTTGAAATACGGTGCCTTTTCAAGCATTGTTTCTTCTATAGAAGTGAGTGCTTGAATAAACGGTGGTATATCCAAATCAGTTCTGATCATTGAATGATATGTACCTATTATTTTGTTTTGTCGAACGAATGTAATGCCAATTTGAATAATATCATCATAATCAAGTTGATTACCTGTTGTTTCCAAATCAACAACTGCATATGTTGCTATGCCCATAGCTATCTCTCCTAGTTAACTTTGTTATAATTCTATATCTGCACTGATTAACCTTCTAAGTTGCCCCTCATCATCTTTCACCATTAAGAATCCATCATGGTCGATATCTATTGCTTCGCCAATAAATTGTTTATCATTTTCAGTAAAGCGCAATTGTTTATTCCACATATTTGTTGCAGCGATATATTCTTCTCTGATCTCTTCAAATGGAACAGTCAAAAATTGTTGATAGCGGCATTCAATATTTTGAGTTAATACATCTAGAAATTCATATCTATTAAAGTTATTTTCAGAATGAATTCGTATACTGGTTGCGCTATGCTGAATCTCTTCATCAAAATCAGAAACGTCATGATTCATATTAATGCCTATACCACATATAATTGCTTCAATAGCATCATAATTAGCAACCATCTCAGTTAAAAAACCACATACTTTTTTGCCATCTATGTATATATCGTTTGGCCATTTTATTGTTACATCATGCTTTGAAAATTGTTGTATCGCATCTCTTATACCTAATGCTATAAATAAATTGAATTTAGGAATCATCGCATATGGTACATCGGGACGTAGGACAATCGACATCCAAAGTCCTTTCCCTTTACTAGAACGCCAATATCTATTGAAACGTCCACGCCCTTTCGTTTGTTCGTCGCTTAAAATAATAAATGAATCCTGGTTCCCTACTAGTGCTTGCTTTGCTTTGAGTTGAGTTGAATCAACTGTACTCATAACGTCAACATAGTCAAATATGTGACGTTGCTCAATAATTGGATTAACAATGCCACTGTACCATTGATCAGGTAATTGTTTCAGTAAATGCCCTTTATGATTAATAGATTCTATTTGACACCCGTTCATTTTTAATTGATCAATGACTTTTTTAACAGCTGCTCTTGAAATATTTAATTGATCTGCAATATATTGACCTGAAATATATTCAGGTTGATGTTCATATAACATTCTAACGACATCTTGACTATATTTCGACATGTTTATCCACCCATTTCATTATTTCATCGTGTGTGTTAATAACTTGTTTCGTTATTACTGCACATTCTATTTGTCGTAAAACATCTTTTACCCAAGGTCCACCTCGTTGATTTAAATGTTGCATTAAATCACTACCATTCACTGCAAGTTGTTGTCGTTCATGTATTGGTAATTGATGATAACTTTCCATGATTGACTGTGGATTAATCATCAGTGGATTGGGTGTCTCAAATTGATTCTTAGATAGTAGCGTACTAAGCTCAATTACAGTTAATATATCATTGATATCATAGTCGTATACCATCATTATTAAATCTTTTTTAGTGCTAATGGTTGGTAATTGACTAATAATGTTTGTTAGTTGTTTAATATGAGACTTCTCTTTATTACTTATTTTAAGTGGTGACAAAGATTGTTGTTCATCAAATTTTGAGTTAATCAATGCTATCCATGTATCAAAATGCATCGGTTCGTCGATGTTTAATAGATGCATTTCAAAATTTTGAAAATAAGGTATATAGTTAAACGCCTTTAATTGATTGAGATGATGATAACTCGTAGCAACATTTCGCCCAGAAATTAATTTTTTTAGCTCAACAATGATACGTTCAATTGATAAATATTTAATATCTTCAATTTGATTTGCCATAGCTTTAAATGTATGATTTTCAATTTTGAAATTAAGTTGTGATTGAAAACGCAATCCTCGTAATATGCGCAGTGCATCTTCTTCAAATCGTTCAGTAGGTTGTCCCACCGTTCTGATAATGCCATTTTTAATATCATCTTCGCCATTAAAATAATCAAATGTTTGATAATCTGTATCCATTGCAATGGCGTTGATGGTAAAATCACGACGTTGTACATCTTCATATAAATCTCGCACAAAATGTACATCGCTAGGTCTTCGGTGATCAATATATTCTTCTTCTGCACGGAATGTAGTTACTTCATAATTTTCATGATTGTATACCACATTAATCGTTCCATGCTCTTTGCCTATAGGTATCGTATGATCGAATATGGACTCAATTTCATCTGGTGTGGCACTTGTAGTGATATCTATATCATGGATGGGACGTTGCATTAAGTAATCTCTAACAGAACCACCAACAAAATATGCTTGATACCCGTGCTGTTGTATTTGGTTTAAAATGGGTTTAGCACTCTCAAATAGTTCATTAGTCATGCAAGTCCTCACCTTTATTTAGCATTTTACGATAATAATATTCATATTGGTCAGTAATTAATTCTGAACCAAAACGCTGCTCAATGTCTAATAGCATTTGTGACTGAAATTGTTCATAAAGTTTGCGATCTTGTAACAGTTTAATAGCATATTGTGCTGCTTGTTCGCTATCCCCTACATCGACAATATAGCCTGTTTCACCATGTTTGATAACTTCTTTAATTCCACCTGCGTTTGACCCTATAGGTACGACGCCTGTTTTCATTGCTTCTAACAGTGTTAAACCAAAACTTTCTTTTTCACTTAATAAGAGTACTAAATCGGACAATTGATAAAATGCGCTCACATTGTCTTGTTTCCCTAAAAATAAGACATGTTCTTCTACACCTAAATCTCGTGTCTTTTGACGCATATCAATAAGTTCAGGCCCATCACCTAAAAGTACTAATTTACTTGGTATTTTTTCATGAACTTTAGCAAACGTTTCAATTATGGTGTCGATACGTTTGACGGATCTAAAGTTAGAAACATGTATGAGTACCTTTTCATTGGGTGAAATACCATAATCTGTTTTAAATGTTTCATCATGTCGTGTAGGGAATTCATTTTCTCTTACAAAATTATAAATTGGAACAATTTCTTTGTCAGTATGAATAATTTCTTTTGTTTGTTCTACTAATGAATGACTCACACTTGTAACGATATCACTTTCTTCAATACCAAATTTAATAGCACCTTTTAATGAATGATCATAGCCTAGTACAGTAATATCTGTGCCATGTAAGGTAGTCATCATTTTAATATCTTTGCCTGACATATGCTTCGCTAAAATACCACAGATGGCATGAGGTACAGCATAGTGCATATGTAGAATATCTAAATCATATTCTTTAATAACTTCTGAAATTTTTGTGCTTAATGTAATATCGTATGGTGGATATTGGAAAACGGCATATTGATTTACTTCGACTTGATGGAAAATCATATTTGGTAATGGTTTACGGATTCTAAATGGTATATTTGAAGTTATAAAATGGACTTCGTGTCCTCTTTCTGCCATTTTAATGCCTAACTCTGTAGCAATAATGCCTGAACCACCCATGGACGGGTAACAAGTAATACCTATTTTCATCAATAACCCATCCTTTCTTTATTATTTTTAACTATTTATCTTCTTTCGAATCGATCATGATCTCGAGTATTAAATTTGTCCATTGTTTCATTAAAACTTTCTGTCATATCGATATCTAGAGAATTGGCAATACATAATAATACAAATAGATTATCGCCTAATTCTGCTTTAATGGTATTTTCTTCTTCTGTATCCTTCTTTTTCTTTTCACCATATTGATGGTTGATTTCTCTAGATAATTCTCCGACTTCCTCTGTTAGTCTAGCAAGATTAGCTAATGGAGAAAAATAACCTGCTTTAAATTGACTAATGTAGTCATCTACTTCTTTTTGCATTTGAGTCATTGATTTCAATTAACGTCTCTCCTTTGAATGCATTTCTAATATAGTATATATCAAAATAAAGTGATATGCATTCTTAGTGCAATCAAAGTGAGCGCTTGCTTTAAATAAAAAATGGTTGATATCATCACTTGGATGATATCAACCATTATGTGTATCTAAATTTAAGTCTGACGAGATTAATCACTTGATCTAGCGATTAAAATAATACGAGCTAATTCAGCTAATGCTACTGCAGTAGATGCAACATATGTCATTGCTGCAGCTGATAATACTTTCTTAGCGTGTTTGTACTCTTTCTCATTTACGATATTCAATGCTGTGATTTGTTTCATTGCACGTGAACTGGCGTCGAATTCGACTGGTAACGTCACAATTGAGAATAAAACAGCAAGTGACATTAAACCTGCACCAATCCATAATGCAGTAGATCCGAATGCACTGCCTAATGCAGTTAACACGATACCTAACATAATAACCATATAACTTAAGGAACTACCTAAGTTGGCAACAGATACCAATGCTGATCTGAATCTTAAGAAAACATAACCTTGTTGGTGTTGAATTGCGTGTCCACATTCATGGGCTGCAATAGCTGTACCAGCAACAGAAGGTCTATCGTAGTTTGCAGGAGATAAACAAACAACTTTTTTGTTTGGGTCATAGTGGTCTGTTAAGAAGCCATCACCTTTAACTACATCGACATCGTAAATGCCATTAGCATGTAAAATCTCTTCAGCTACTTCACGACCAGTTTTACCACTAGTGGATCTAACCTGTGAGTATTTTTCATAATTAGATTTAACTTTATGTTGTGCCCACATAGGGATGACCATTAATATTACAAAATAAATAATCATTGATATTAAAGACAATAAACTCACTCTCCTTTAATCATATTCTACTGTCAAATTGCACTTTAATCAAATGATTTAACTTTAATGATACGTTCTAAATACAAATATAAAATTAGTGAAATGACACTTAGACAAATAGATAATACTCCAATTTCTACAACATGGGAAGCAATAAACTTATAATAAGGAAATTGCATTTTTACGTAATCAATATAATCGTTCACTAACACCCAAATGAAAGAGACGATAAAGCCTATTGTCGTAATATTAAAACGAGGATAAAAGTAAAAGGCTTGAAGTGCCATGATACCGTGAGATAACAATAGCATAAGTCCATTTATAGTTATATCACCGTCAATGATAAACATAATGATATTCATAATAACCGCCCACACGCCATATTTAACTAATGTGACAAAAGCGAGTGCTTGGATGATAGATGAAGATCGATTAAGTAAAAGCAAACCAATCGCAATTGATAAAAATAATGAAGCGGTTGGACTATCAGGCACAAACGGTAAAAAATATGTTGGAGTGATATAGAGTTGTCCACTATACCAATCGTAACCATAAATTGTCCCTAATATATTGCAAATCAATAAAAAAATTAAAAATGGACGATTGTACAACGAAATTTCCCAATATTGTTTAATTGTCATCATCAGAGTCTCCGTTATCACTATTCATTTGTTTCGTCTTTAGAACGTTCAGAATTTGAGTAAGCTGATAAAATCGTTCTTGTTCTTTCATTTGAAGACTTAAATCGATATTATCTTGTAGTCGCTCAATTAATGTTGCCTGTTTACGTTCATTTATCGAAATGGCATATAAATCTTGTACATATGATGAATAATTAGGTGAATGAATTAATTGTGCTAATATCAGATCATCTAAGCGACTTTCACGTTGTTGCTTATTTGAAAATTGCAATTGAATATCAAATGAAATTTCATTATTAGCTATCAATTCAAATATTTCATTCGTATTTACAAGTTGTAGTTGTTCACCATTAAATTGAATTGCAGAAGCATGTGATTCTACTTCTGCAATTTGTAAAGTTTGATGATGCGTGATACCTTCATCAACAAAGTGAATATATTGTAGTTTTTTAGGACTAGCTTTTAAATAATTTAATACCCAAACTGAGATACGAGATTTAAATTCATAATGAAATAAAAGATACTCGATAAAGCTTTGTTTCATTTTAGTTAGGGAGTTATTCATTCATTAATCACCCTTTTAAGACTGTAAGCGCATTGCTTCATCGTGCCATGTTTCATTGCTTGGATCCATTTCTAATAATTGATCTAGTATTGATTTAGCTGTATCTTTTTGACCGATTTCTAATAAATAGAAATAGTAGTCGCTTAAAAATTCAGATTGTGATTTAAGTGTAGGATAAGCCAATTCGAAGAAATGCTGTGCTTCTTTATCTCGTTCTTCTTGTCCATATGCATAGGCTAAATGCCACATAAATACAGGATCTAGGTCTTCTTCATCTACATAAGTTAATAATTCAATGATTGCTTCGTAATCCTCTTCACTTCTATACAAATCACTTAAAATAAGTAATGGTTCATGGTAAGCATTATCTACTTCTAATGCTTGTTTTAATAAAGTAACACCTTCATTAGCATCGCCATGTTCAATTTCAAGACTGCCTGTTGATACCATTAATTCCTTATAAAATTGACTCAGTCGCAATCCTTCTTTACCAATTTCAATCGCATCTGGATAATTTTTTTCATTTTCGTATAAAGATTGTAAGTAGAAGTAGCCTTGTAAGAAATCAGGGTCTTTAGATAATAATGATTTCATAATCTTAATAGCTTCTTGTGTTATATCATTTTTTTCATATGCTATTGCCTTTTTGAAATAGTCTTCTGAATTCATTTCAGTTTCATTAATTTCATCATATAATCGAATCGCATCGCTGTAATTACCACTCTGTAAACTACAATCTGCTTGTCTTGAGAACAGATTGATACCATTGACTTCGTATTCACCAGTTTCGAGAACTGTTTCATATTCAGTAGTTGCACGTAGGTATTGTCCATCAAAATAAAGTAATTCTGCTAAAGCAAAATGTAAAATAGGATCGTTTGGTTCTAGCTGGATGGCTGACTGTATCTTGTCGATTGCGACTTCGAGCATGTTTATTTGTTGATATAAGTCTGCTTCAAGCATTAATTTTTCAGTAGATACTTCAACTTGACTTAAATATTCTAACGCTTCATCAGTTTGATTCTCTGACATTAATCCTTCAATAAAGTAGATGAGTAGTTCGCTTTCGTCAGGATATCTATGATATAACGTTCTGAAAACTTCTAAACCTTGAGGTGTTAAGCCGAAATTATATAGCGTTTCACCTAATATGAATAGTGCGTCATCGTTATTAGAACTAAGCGCTTCATTCACACGTGTATCTAAATTTGTTAATTTTTGTAAATTGATATCGTCTATTAATTTGTAGATATCTTCCATTACTATTATCCCTCATTTTCTAAAAGCTTTAATTTTGGTAAGAAGCCTGGAAATGAAACATTGACTGCATCAAATTGTTCAATCGTTAAAGGTTCTGAGCTTAGTAACGATGCGATAGCTAACATCATACCGATACGGTGATCGGTTTGACTATCTACAGTCACACTTGTTTTAAATTCTGACGGATGAATAATAAGGCCATCATTTGTAGGTTGTAATTCGAAACCTAATTGATTTAACATGTCTGCTGTTGTATCGATACGATTGGTTTCTTTAACCTTCAACTCTTCAGCATCTTTAATAACGCTTGTACCAGATGCTTGTGTACATAATAATGCAATCACTGGCAACTCATCTATGGCTCTTGGTACGAGTTCTCCATGAATTTGTATTGGCTTTAAATTAGGTGTGTATTGAACTCTAATAGACGCAGTTGGCTCAGCTTCTTTAGTCACATTAGATAATTCAATACGACCACCCATTTGTTGAACGATATCTATGATACCGGAACGTGTTGGGTTAATGCCAACATTATGAATTGTAACATCACTTCCAGGTGTTATTAAGGCTGCAACGATGAAAAAGGCTGCTGAAGAAATATCACCAGGTACATAGAAGTCATGTGGTTTGATATGTTTTACTGCTAAAGGCTCTGTGACAATCGTTTTACCATTTACAATAATAGGAATATTAAAATGATTAAACATTGTCTCTGTGTGGTTACGACTCACATCAATTTCAGTAATACTCGATGATTCATTTGAAAAAATGCTTGCGAATAAAATAGCACTTTTCACTTGAGCACTCGCTACTTCCATTGTATAAGTCATTCCTTTAATGTCAGAAGGCTTAATAATGAGTGGTGTATAGTTACCCTCTACACCACAAATATTGGCATTCATTTTCAATAAAGGATTGAGCACTCTATCCATGGGTCTTTTACCAATAGATACATCTCCAGATAGAACACTTTCGATACCAATACCGCTCAGTAGACCGGCTAATAAGCGTGTGGTAGTTCCTGAATTACCTGTATAGAGTACTTGGTGCGGTGTTTTAAAATGTTGGTAGCCAGGTGAATCGACGATTAATCTATCTTCTTCTTCAGTAATTGAAACACCTAAAAGTCTAAAAATATTCATTGTTCTTTTACAATCTTCACCGAGTAAAGGTTTGTGAATTTGTGTTTGACCAGTAGCTAATGATGCGAGCATAATTGCTCGATGTGTCATTGATTTATCACCAGGTACTTCTATTTCGCCTTTTAAAGGCCCATTAATTTGAATTGTTTCTGCAGTCGACATCATTTATTCACCTACTTAATTTTAGATTGGAGTTCTTTAAATGCAGCTAAATGTGTAGATTGATCAACGTGTTGAACGACTGCATTACCTAAAGATTTTAATAATACCATCTGAATACCATCATGATTATTCTTTTTATCTAATAGCATAAATTGATAAATATCATCGAAATGAAGTTCTTTAATGATTTGGATTGGATATGCTAAAGCATCTAAATAATTTAAGTAATGATCAATATCGTAGTTTGTTTTTAATAAATGATTTGCCACTATAAACTGATACACAATTCCAATCATAACTGCATGTCCATGTGGAATTTTATATTTATACTCTATTGCATGTCCAAAGGTATGTCCTAAATTTAAAAATTTACGAACACCTTGCTCTTTTTCATCATTAATTACAATATTAAGCTTTGTTTCAATCCCTTTATAAATAAAAGTTTCCATATCATTTAATGAGGCTAAAGCATCTTTATTTGAAAAATGTTGTTCTATCTTCCTAGTATCTGCTTCACCATTGAGTAAAGCATGTTTATAAACTTCCGCATAACCACTAAGTACTTCACTATAAGGTAAGGTTGTTAAAAAGTCTAAATCATATAAAACGGCACTAGGACGATAAAAGGCACCTATCAGATTTTTACCATGTTGAGAATTAATACCTACCTTACCTCCGATACTTGAATCGTGTGCTAATATAGTTGTAGGTACTTGTATAAATGCAACGCCTCTTAATAAGCTTGATGCAACGAATCCTGCAAAATCTCCTGTTGCTCCACCACCAATAGCTACAATTGATGTATTACGCGTAATTTGATGACTGAGTATGGATTCAATGATGTCATGGAAATGTGCAAATGTTTTTGTTTGTTCACCTGATGGTATGATTATTTTAGTAGCATGATTGGCTTGAATCAATTGGTCTAACTTGTTTTTAAATAATTGATATACAGTATCATCGATGATAAAAAATGATTGATCATATGATTGGTTGATTTCATTTAATAGATTGATTGCGCCATGTTCTACAATTATAGGATAGTTGTTGTTTGCGTATGTTGTGTTTAACTTCATATTTAATCACCTGAATTATACGAATTAGAATTCGATATTTAATTGTCTACGTTCTGCTATTTGTGCTTTAAGTTGGTCGATATGATTAGCTTGAAATTCTTCTAATAATGCTTTAGCAAGTTCGAATGCAACGACATGTTCACAAACAACACTTGCTGCAGGTACAGCACAACTATCAGATCTTTCAATAGTCGCTTTGAAATCTTCTTTGGTATTGATATCTACAGAGTTTAAAGGTTTATATAAAGTTGGTATTGGCTTCATCACACCATTGACAATAATTGGCATTCCATTAGACATACCACCTTCAAAACCACCTAAATGATTGGATGCTCTATAGTATCCTTTGGTTTCGTTATACATAATTTCATCTTGAATTTCACTGCCTGGTTTCTCAGCAGCTTTAAATCCTTCACCGAAACTTACACCTTTAAATGCATTGATACTTACAACGCCTTGAGCAATACGGCCATCTAATTTTCTATCATAGTGGACATAACTACCGATACCTACAGGCATATTTTCAGCCATAACTTGAACGACACCACCGATTGAGTCGCCTTCTTTTTTGGCTTGATCTATTTTATCTCTCATTTGTTGTGCGATATCTTCATTAATGACACGAACATCATTTTTATCAACATTAGATTTAAATGTTTCAACGTCATATAGCCCTTCGTCTTTAATACCACCAATTTCTACCACACGACTATAGATATGGATATCTAATTGTTCTAATAATATTTTAGAGACGGCGCCGACAGCTACACGAGCAGCTGTTTCTCTAGCTGATGAACGTTCTAAAACATTACGCAGATCACGATGGTTGTACTTCATACCACCAATCAAGTCTGCATGACCTGGTCTAGGTTTAGTAATTGTACGTTTCATATTTTCTCTTTCTTCATCACTAATTGGCGCAGCACCCATAATTTTTCTCCAATGTGTAAAGTCATCGTTTGTAACAACAAGTGTGATGGGACTACCTAGGGTATAACCATTTCTTACACCTGAAACAATTTCAATTGCATCTTTTTCAATCTGCATGCGACGTCCTCTGCCGTATCCACCTTGTCTCTTAAACATCTCTTTATTAATATCTTCAGCTTTAATTTCTAAATTAGCTGGGACACCTTCAATAATTACTGTTAGTTGTGGGCCATGTGATTCACCGGAAGTTAAATATCTCATCAAAGCACACTCCTTTCCATTGAGTTCGTTTATAAATTATTATATTGGTTTAATCATATCATAATCAATAAATCAATATAAGTTTAGCAAACGATCGCTATATTTATTGATTTTAAAATATTTAAATTTCCATAAATATGATTGATTAATAGATTTAATCATTATAGAGTTTTAGCGTAAAAAAGTCGAAGAAATAAAAAAAGTGATGTGTCATAGACACATCACTTTGGATAAAATGAATAACGTTTTATGTTTGATATTATTCGTACAACCAAGCGTCTCTAGG
This sequence comes from Staphylococcus sp. KUGN1, assembly GCF_045984185.1. Classification (NCBI taxonomy): domain Bacteria; kingdom Bacillati; phylum Bacillota; class Bacilli; order Caryophanales; family Staphylococcaceae; genus Staphylococcus; species Staphylococcus sp. KUGN1. The sequence goes on from NZ_JBJQIL010000001.1 coordinate 918,370, forward strand.
AGATTCGTAACTACTGATTTCTTCTTCTTTGAACCATAAGTTAATTTCTCTTTCTGCTGATTCAACAGAGTCAGAACCGTGGATGATATTTCTACCAACTGTTAAACCTAAATCTCCTCTAATTGAACCAGGAGCAGCCTCAGATGGATTTGTGCTTCCGATAATGTGACGAGATACTGCAACAGCATCTTCACCTTCAACAACCATTGCAAATACTGGTGCTGAAGTAATGAAAGAGATTAAATTATTGTAGAAAGGTTTTCCTTCATGCTCACCATAATGTTTTTCTGCCAATTCTTGTGGTACTTGCATTAACTTACCACCTACAAGTTTTAATCCTTTGTTTTCAATTCGAGAAATAATTTCTCCAATTAAATTTCTTTGTACTGCATCTGGTTTAATCATTAAAAATGTACGTTCCACCTGCGTAGTCCCCCTGTAATTTAATGTAACAAGTTTCTAGTGTATGTATAAGTTGACTTGTCCGGCTATTAATAACCTAGCTAACTATTATCATACCAATAATTTAAAGCGCTTTCAAGTTGATTTACATGCTTTACACGTTTCGAGAGCCCATTTTTTTAATTAACTTTTTAAATAATTGACGTGCTTGATTGTCTTCTAATTCATCAATTAAATTTAATGCTTTTTCTAAGTATTTTTCACTTATATCTTTAGATACTTGAATATTATTAGATTGACGAATGATATTGATACACGCTTCGAACTGTTCTTTATTACTATTTGGATGTAGTTCTTCAATCATTTGTCTAAATGCTGAATTATCTCTCATTTCAAGTAATACTGGTAAAGTGATATGTCCATTCATTAAATCACTACCAACAGGTTTACCTAGTTTCTTTTCAGTGCTCGTAAAATCGAGTATATCATCAACAATTTGGAAACTCATTCCAATGTAATGACCAATCATTTTTAACTTGTGAATCGTTTTAATATCAGAGCCAGCTGTGATTGCACCCACCTCGGTAGCAAGTTGAATTAAAAGTGCAGTTTTACGGTTGATTCGTCGTAAATAGTTGGTCATTGTTTGTTGGCTATTGAATTGATCTTGGAATTGAAATAGCTCTCCTCGACAGACATCTACAATAGATTCTGATAAAATTTCATGAACACGTTTGTCTTTAATCTCTGATAAATGTTGTAGACCTAATGCTAGTAAAAAATTGCCTGTAATAATAGCTGTAGTTTGATCCCATTTTTTAGATATAGTTAAACGGCCTCTACGTTTATCACTTTTATCTATGACATCATCATGAACTAATGTTGCCATATGAATAAGTTCTAATGCGACGGCTACTTTGTATGTATCTTCAGAAACGCCTTCTTCTTTACCGAATTGGCTACTAAGTATAACAAAAGCGGGTCTTACACGTTTCCCCCCTGAAGATAGTAAATGAAAAGCAGCCTCTTCAAGTACTTTATCTTGACTATGGATAGCTTGTTCAAGACGCTTTTCAACTTTTTTTATTTCATTGTTCATGTTTAACTTTGCCACGTTAATCACCTTTGGTCTGATCATTTTTGTTTATAGCCAAGGTGCATTGCAGCAACGCCACCTGTGAAGCTACGTACTTTAATATTACTAAATCCTGCTTGTTCAAATAGTCGTTTTAATTTTTCTTTACCTGGGAAGTCAAAGGTTGATTGTTGTAACCATTCGTATTCTTCTTTAGATTTTGCGAATAACTTACCAAATATAGGCATTACAAATTTGAAATATAAACGATAAACTTGTTTGAATACTGGTAAAGTTGGTTGGCTAGTCTCTAAACAGACAATCATGCCACCTGGTTTTAGCACACGTTCCATCTCTTTGAGTGCACCTAAGTAGTCAGGTACATTTCTCAAACCGAACCCTATTGTCACATAATCAAATGATGCATCATCAAAAGGTAAATTCATTGCATCACCATGGACTAAATGAATGTTGTCCATATGAGCGGTCTTTTCTTTCCCAACTTCTAACATGTTTTCACTAAAATCTAATCCAGTCACCTCTCCTTGAGGTCCTACTGCTTTACTTAATGCGATTGTCCAATCGGCAGTACCACAACATACATCTAAAGCTGTACTACCTTTCTTTACTGCCATTTCTTTCATAACACGCTTTCTCCAAACTTTGTGTTGTTCGAAGCTAATGATATTATTCAATCTATCGTATTTTTTTGATATGTTTTGGAAAACTGTATGAACTTGTTCTTTTTTAGCATTATTTTCAGCCATCTTAATTACCTCTTCTTTTTTCTAGCGTTTGTTTGATGTCTTTCATTATTTGGTTAATACGTTCTTTATTATAGTTTTTTAAATATGATGGATAGTAATCATGTACATCATCATATAAAAATTCATATATACGATTAGCATTTTCTTCATCGCAAAAATGTGACAGCGTAATATATGGGAATAAAGTTTCAACTTTAAATATGGCGTTACTAGCTTCATCATCAGTTAAAACATGTTGATGAAGTGATGATTTCAACTCACTTACTTCAACAATAGCTTTACTCATTGCAAGCTGATATGTTGGATCATTGATTTCAGCTAGAATAGTATAGAAATGTGCACTAAGTAGATCACCAACTAAAATTGAATGTTTTGATAACCCACTGTTAGATATATCATCTAAATGTTTCATTGAAGTGTCGATTGTGAGGCAAGCTAACTTAGCTTTTTCTGGTAAATCATATGAATCTAATAAATCCCCCAACTTCTCGTTGATTTGGATCGATTCATAATCAACAATACCCTTAAGTCTTTGATTGATATCTATATTTAATTTACTGACAGTAGTTTCCATGTTCACACCTCACGATATTATCACTATTTATATTAACATTATATATCAAAAAATTAAATGTTAGAGTACCTTCTTCTTACAAAGAAAGAAGTTAGGTACTCTAATGAAAAAGCAAAGGCTTTTGTAAACCGCAAAGAACCTTCTTCTTACAAAGAAAGAAGTTAGGTACTCTTATGCAAAAGCGAAGGCTTTTGAAAACCGTAAAAAGGCCTTCTTCTTACAAAGAAAGAAGTTAGGTACTCTTATGCAAAAGCGAAGGCTTTTGAAAACCGTAAAAAGGCCTTCTTCTTACAAAGAAAGAAGTTAGGTACTCTTATGCAAAAGCAAAGGCTTTGTAATATTAATGATAGTTATAGCATTAAGATGCCATTATATGTATAAAATTTAATCGTATGTATTGTGCTATCTATCTTCCATCCAAAAATTTAATAGTTTTAATTAACTGGCTTATATATTCGAAATTCATTATAAAAACAAAAAAGCCCCAGAAGGGCTTTTTTAAGTAAAATTATTTTACTGCATCTTTTAATGCTTTACCAGCTTTGAATGCTGGGACTTTACTTGCAGGAATATCAATTTCTTTACCTGTTTGAGGGTTACGGCCTTTACGAGCAGCACGCTCACGTACTTCAAAATTACCGAAACCGATTAATTGTACCTTTTCACCTTTAGCAAGTGAGTTTTGGATAGATTCGAATACAGCGTCAACTGCTGAACCAGCTTCTTTTTTAGTTAAATCAGCTTGCTCTGCTACTGCATTGATTAAATCAGTTTTATTCATTATGAATTCACCTCCTGAGGTTTGATAATGATATCTTTATATCATTATGGTATGACTTTAACACACTGATTACTGTCATCGCAACGATTTATATATTAAAAATGTTGAAATAAAGCGAATAGAATTAATTTTTTTGAAAATCTCATAAAATAAGTGTTATATTACACTAATTATTCAGATTTTTTGTCACGACCCATTAATTCTTTAATACTTTCTTTAACGGGTACATCTTCAAATAACACCTTATATAACTCAGTTGTTATTGGCATTTCTACGTTAACTTCTTGTGCTAAATAATATACTGATTTTGTTGTGTAAATACCTTCAACTACCATTTTCATTTCTTCAAGTGCTTCATCAGTCGTTTTACCTTGGCCTAATTTATATCCTAAAGTAAAGTTACGTGAATGTGTTGATGTACATGTGACGATTAAATCGCCAATGCCACCTAAGCCAAGGAATGTCATTGGATCTGCACCTAATTTTTCACCTAAGCGACTAATTTCGGCTAAGCCTCTTGTCATAAGTGCTGCTTTTGCATTATCACCAAAGCCCATTCCTGCTACTATACCACTGGCTACGGCAATGATATTTTTTAAAGCGCCACCGAGTTCAACGCCTACAAGATCATTGTTAGTATATACGCGTAAATAGTCATTCATAAATAAATCTTGTATTAATTGACTTACTTTTTCATCTTTTGAAGAGGCAGCAACAGTTGTAGGTTGTTTGATGACCACTTCTTCTGCATGGCTTGGACCTGATAATACACCAATACCTGCATTGTGTTCTGGAGAAATAGAATCTTCTAACATCTCAGAAACGCGCTTAAAAGTACCATTTTCAATACCTTTTGCTACATGTATAAATGTCTTTTTAGAAGTTAATAAATCATCAATTTGTGTTGCTACTTCTCTCATTGCTTTTGTAGGTAAAGCCATTAAATAGATATCAGCAAAGGCAACTCCTTCACTTAAATCAGTTGTAGCTTTGATAGATGGCTCAAGCTTTGCTTCTTTTAAATAGTTTTTATTCATATGATGTGTATTTAATTCTTCAACGTTTTCACTATTTTTACCCCACATTAATACGTCATGTCCGTTTTGTGCTAATACATTTGCTAAAGCAGTACCAAAACTTCCCATACCAAAAACTGATATTTTAGTCATATTAATATTCCCCTCCGTTTATTAGTTTCTTTTTCTTGGAATGATATGAACAGGTGTACCTTCAAATCCAAATGCATGTCTGATTTGATTTTCTAAGTAACGTTTATAAGAGAAATGCATTAATTCAACATCATTTACAAATACTACGAATGTAGGTGGTTCGATAGCCACTTGTGTTGAATAAAAGACATTTAATCTTCTACCTTTATCTGTAGGAGTTGGATTCATAGAAATAGCATCAGTAATGACTTCATTTAAAGTTGAACTTTGAACACGTTTTTTGTGATTTTCACTTGCTTCTTTAATATATGGGAATAATGTTTTAAGTCTTAATTGTTCTTTAGCAGAAACAAAAGCAATTTGTGCGTAATCTAAGAATTGAAATTCTTTTCTAACATCTTCAGTGAATTTCTTCATTGTTTTGCTATCTTTTTCAACGGTATCCCATTTATTTACTACGATAACAATCGCTTTACCTTCTTCGTGTGCATATCCTGCAACACGTTTGTCTTGCTCGATAATACCTTGTTCTGCATCGATAACAACTAAAACGACATTTGAACGTTCAATCGCTTTTAATGCTCTAAGTACTGAATATTTTTCAGTTGATTCATAGACTTTACCTTTTTTACGCATACCAGCTGTATCGATTAATACGTAATCTTGACCATCAAATGAATATTCTGTATCTACTGCATCTCTAGTAGTGCCTGCTACATTTGATACGATTACACGTTCTTCTCCTAAAATAGCATTAACCAAACTAGATTTACCAACGTTTGGTCGTCCTATTATAGATAATCGAATTGTGTCATCATCATATGGATCTTCTTCCTCTTCGCCGAAGTTTTCGACAACAGCATCTAATAAATCACCTAAACCTAGACCATGTGATCCAGAAATAGGATAAGGTTCTCCAAAGCCTAATGAATAAAAATCATAAATATCATTTCGCATTTCAACGTTATCAACTTTGTTTACTGCAAGGACTACAGGTTTTTTACTTTTATAAAGCATTTGAGCAACCATTTCATCACTTTGCGTCAATCCTTCTCTAACATTGACCATAAATACAATGACGTCTGCTTCTTCAATCGCAATTTCAGCTTGTGCTCTTATTTGTGTTTGGAATGGTGCATCTCCGATTTCAATACCACCTGTGTCAATAATATTGAATTCATGCGTTAACCATTCACCTGATGAATAGATTCGGTCTCTGGTTACACCAGGTGTGTCTTCCACGATGGATACACGTTCGCCGACTACTCTATTAAAAATTGTAGATTTACCTACGTTAGGCTTTCCTACAATTGCTACTATAGGTTTAGTCATTTGTTAACTTCCTCTCTTTCTTAATCTCTATAATTTTATCACATGCAAGCACCGATTCAAAATACGATTATAATAAACAATGTAATATATGGAGTTGAATGAGTTATTCGTAAAAAAACACTCCAATTAAAGTTTAACCTCTAATTGGAGTGTTCATTCTTAGCATAATTAATTATTAAAATTTAAGATCTTTAAATTTATCACCGAAGACATCACCTAAAGTAGGATTATCTTCATCAGCGTCATTGTTTAAGTAAGATTGTGTTGTAGAAGCATCACTTTCAACAACATCTTCATTAGGTAATGTTGCTTTAATTGATAAAGAAACACGTTCGTTTTCTTCATCAATACCTAAGATTTTAACACTTACTTGTTGACCAGGCTCTAGTACCTCACCAGGTGTACCGATGTGTTTGTGGTCAATTTCAGAGATGTGAACTAATCCTTGAACGCCAGGAGCAATTTCAACAAATGCACCGAAGTTTGCTAATCTTACAACTGTACCTTCGATAACATCATTTTCATGGAATTGACCTTTAATTTGAGCGAATGGTGTTGGTAACGTATCTTTGATTGATAATGAAATACGTTCAGTATCTTTTTCTACTGATTTAACTTTAACATTGACTTTATCTCCAACAGAAACGACTTCTTCAGGAGTTTGTACGTGTTGATGTGATAATTCAGAAACGTGAACTAAACCGTCTACACCACCAATATCAACAAATGCACCAAAGTTTGTTAAACGTGCTACTTTACCTTCAATCACATCGCCAGCGTTAAGTGAATCTAATAGTGAAGCTTTTTTAACTTCGTTTTCAGCTTGTTCAACTGCTTTACGGCTTAAAATAACACGATTATTTTCAGGGTCTAACTCTTCTACTTTAATTTTAATAGTTTGACCTTCGAAATCAGAGAAGTCTTCGATAAAGTCTGTAGAAATGAGAGATGCTGGAACGAAACCACGTTGTCCAACGTCTACTACTAATCCACCTTTAACAACTTCTGTTACTTTTGCCTCAATCACTTCATTGTTATCAAGTTTTTCTTGTAAATAATCATAAGATTGTTCAGTTTCAAGTTGTCTTTTTGATAAAATATAAGCGCCTGAATCATTTTCTTCATCAAATTCTATTTTCGTTACGTAGGCTTCGATTTCGTCGCCTTCTTTAACTACTTCATTAGGTTTTTCAATATGATGTGTGGATAATTGGCTAATAGGGATTATACCATTGTATTTTCCACCATTAATATGCACAACAACTTGTTTATCTTCAACTTGTTGCACCTCTCCAGTGACTTTGTCACCTTCTTTAATATCATTAATCATTGATTCATTGAATTCTTCAGTCATCTTGTCTGCCTCCTTATACACTACATAATTATAACATCTTACAAACTGACAGAATTGTCAAGAAATTCCCCTTTTACACTTTAAGAAAAAGATTGTTATTTATAAAAGTTGAGCTTTAAAGTGCTTTAGGTTTCAATTTTTATTCAACATTAAGAGGTAAAGATGCATATTTATAGTATATATGATTATTATTTCAGTTTGAAATAACTCAAGTTCATTATAAATCACAATAAAAGCTATATAAACGTTTATGCTTAAGTCGTTTATATAGCTTCTTAATTGATTATTTAATTTGGTTAACCATGTCTAAGATTTCATTCGTAACTGTTTCAATTGATTTGCCTGTCGTATCCAATGTGATAGCGTCGTCTGCTTTTCTTAGAGGTGAAATTTCTCTGTTCATGTCATATTGATCACGTTGCTCAATCTCCACTTTAAGTTGTTCTAAATTAGATTCAATACCGCGAAGTTCATTTTCTTTTTGACGTCGTTCTGCACGTTCTTCAACAGACGCAATCATATAAACTTTAAGTTCAGCATTTGGGAGTACAACGGTACCAATATCTCTACCATCCATAACAATACCTTTTTGAGCTGCTAAATCTTTTTGTTTTTTTACTGCAAATGATCTTACAGGTTCTTTAGAGGCAACATATGAAACATTATTCGTAACATCATTTTCTCTTAAGTAATCAGTGACATCTTCGTTATCTAGTATTACACGTTGTCCCTTAGTTTCGTCATAAGTTAATTCTAATGTTGTATCTTTGATTAATGCTTCGAAGTCTTCAGTTTGATTAGTACGTAAATATTTATATGTGATTGCTCTATACATCGCACCAGTATCTACATAAATCATTGATAGTTGGCTAGCAACCTGTTTAGCAATTGTACTTTTACCTGCAGCTGCAGGGCCATCTAAAGCAATATTAATTAAACTCATTATCGAAATACCTACCTTGTTGTTTGATGAATAATATTTTATCATAAATATGTATTTTATTAATAGGAGGAAAACTATGAAACGTCTACTTGTTATACATACCGGTGGCACTATTAGTATGTCACAGGATAGTTCAAATCGAGTTATTACTAATAAAGAAAATCCAATTTCTCAACATCAGGATATCATCAAACAATATGCACAAGTAGATGAAATACATCCTATGAATGTCCCTTCTCCTCATATGTCCATTCAACATGTTAAAGAACTAAGGGATATTATCATTAATGCAAATCTTAATAATGAAAGTGTTTATGATGGTTTTGTAATTACACATGGTACAGATACCCTAGAAGAAACAGCTTATTTGTTAGATTTGTTATTAGATATAGACGAACCAGTAGTGATTACTGGTGCTATGCGTTCATCAAATGAAATTGGTTCAGATGGATTATACAATTTTATTTCAGCTATAAGAGTGGCTTCATCTAATAATTCATATCATATGGGTGTCATGGTTGTCTTTAATGACGAAATTCATACAGCGCGAAATGTAACCAAAACACATACCTCTAATACAAATACCTTTCAAAGTCCGAATCATGGTCCATTAGGTGTATTAACTAAAGATAATGTGCAATATCACCATCATCCATTACATCATACTAGTTATAAAATGATTAATCCAAAGTTAAATGTACCATTAGTAAAATCATATATGGATATGCAGAGTGACTTGTTGCATTTCTATGCCGAGAGCGATATTGATGGTTTAATTATAGAAGCTATGGGACAAGGTAATTTACCACCTACTTGTTTAGAAGGTTTATATGCTTGTGTTGATAAACAAATTCCGATTGTCATCGTATCTCGGTCATTTAACGGTATTGTCAGTCCTGTTTATGCATATGAAGGTGGCGGATATCAACTTGCTGAAAAAGGATTAATCTTTTCAAATGGATTAAATGGTCCTAAAGCAAGATTAAAATTACTTGTAAGTTTAAGTAATGAATTAAATCGTGAACAAATCAAACAATATTTTGAAGAATAAACTATAAATTAAATAGGCGTAGAAGGTATCAACAATTTACCTTCTACGCCATAATTATTATGATTCAAGTGGTGTTTGCTTTTTAGTAAGAATGCTTTGAGTAATTAAACCACCATGATATTTACCATTTTCAATAAAGATGGTATTCGCATCATTACCTGCAGCAATAACACCAGCGATGTAACAATTTTCTACATTGGTTTCGTATGTTTCACGATTATAAACTGGTGCAGTACCATATTCATTTGTATTAATTTCAATACCGATTGATTCTAAAAATTCATAATTAGGATGATAACCAATCATAGCAAAAACATAATCATTTGGAATTGTAATCGTCTTTCCATCTTTTTCATATGTAACGTTTTCTTCAGTGATTTGCGTTACATTGGCATTAAATTCCATCGTGATTTTTTCGTGATTAACTAATGATTCAAAATTTGGTAGAATCCATGGTTTAATGGCTTTTGGATAGTGATCTCCACGATAGATCACTGTCACATTTGCTCCAGCTTTTTCTAATTCTAAAGCGGCATCTACAGCTGAGTTTTTACCACCTATCACGACAACATTTTGGTCAAAGTATGGATGTGCTTCTTTGAAGTAATGGAATACTTTTGACAATTCAGCACCTTCAACTTCTAATGTATTATGCTGTCCGTAATAACCTGTCGCAACTGTTAAAAACTTACATTCATATACATCTTTAGTTGTTGTGATTGTAAAACGATTATTCATCTTTTTGACAGTTAAAACTTCTTCAAATGCATGGATATTTAATTGATGATGTTTAACGACTTCTCGATAATATACAAGAGCTTGATTTCGACGTGGTTTACTTTCTTCCACGATAAATGGAATATCTCCAATTGATAATTTATCGCTAGATGAGAAGAAAGTTTGATGTGTAGGATAATTATAGATAGATTCCACAACATTACCTTTTTCAATCACTAATGTTTCAATACCTTTTTTCTTTTGTTCGATGGCTGCACTTAAGCCACAAGGTCCTCCACCAATGATGATACTTTCTATTTTTTGCATGTAAAACGGCCTCCTTTAATCACCAAATTATTATATCAGTTATATCCTATTTTCGCGAAGTCCTTGTTTTAGAAAAGTTTAAATTATTTATGACTTTTTTTGGGGATTTGCTTTGATTTGAATAAAATCTAATAAAAAAACTGTAAGTAATGCGTTAACATTACTTACAGTTAATTTGATTGTCGAATATTACCTATGGAATCACTAATGTTTGTCCATTATGGATATTATTACCATTTAATCCATTAGCTTTTCTGATTTTTTCAACATTAGCAGGTGAACCACTGCCGTAATATTGAATGGCAATTCTGTATAGGTTTTCTTTACCGTTTACGGTATGTGTTTGCTTACCTTGTTGGTTACTATTGCTGTTTTGGCTATTACTGCCTTGTTGGCCATTTTGTTGTGAGTTTTGACCTTGACCATTTTGGCTATTTGAGCCATTTTGACTTTGGCTATTAGATGCTTGTGAGTTAGCACCATTAGTATTATCACTAGCACTATTTTTATCTGAATTTGATGCGTCAGATGAATCAGATTCATCACTAGTTGTTGCTTTATCTTTATCAGAGTCTTTTGATTTATCTTTATCTTTTGAACTGTCTTTATCTTTTGAGCTGTCTTTATCTTTTGAACTGTTTTTATCTTTGCTAGTATCGTTGTTTTTCTTGCCATCTTTACTATCTTCATTAGCTATTTTGTTATCATCATTACCACTATTACTATGATTATTTAAGGCCATACCTGCGAAAATAGCGATTGCACCTAAAATTAATACTGCAGCTATAATTGGTAAGATGATTTTCATAAAGCCGCCTTTTTTCTTACCATCATGATTGTCTCGATGATTATTATTATCATCATGTTGGTTAGCTTCTTTTTTATCATGATGGTGTTTAGCACCCGCAGCACCAGCAACACCTGCAGCGCCTGCACCTACTGCAGCAGCTTTCTTACCTTTATTAGACTTATGCTTATCTTTATTATCATGCTTGTCATGGTCATCATGTTTGTGGTCATCTTTGATATCTTTATCGTTATGATGGCTCTCTTTTTTATCATGATGATTTTTCGCTAAACCAGCGGCGCCTGCAGCACCAGCAACGCCTGCACCAGCTGCGGCAGCTTTTTTACCTTTACCAGATTTCTCATCATCTGATTGATGTTTATCTTTCACATCTTTGTCGTTATGTTTATCATCACGATGATTTTGATTACGGTCATTCTTCAATTCATTGTCGTCAGTATGATCGTCTTTCTTATCATGATGATGTTTTGCTAAACCAGCAGCACCTGCAGCACCAGCAACACCTGCACCAGTTGCAGCAGCTTTTTTACCTTTTCCTGAATCGTGGTGTTCTTCATCATGATGCCCTTTTTTAAGTTCGTCTTGGCGATCTTTAGATGAATCTTGACGATGTTCATCTTTAGTATAGTCATCATGACGGTCGCGATCTTTTTGATGGTCACTTACACGATTCTCTTGACGATGATTGTCATCCTGCTTATGATCACTTGTCATTTTTTTACCGACTGCAGCTCCACCTACAGCAGCGCCACCTGCTAGAGCAGCATCTTTACCGTGTCCGTCTTTCTTGTCATGACGATCATCATGTTGCAAATCGTCACTTTTACGACTACGATTTAATGGTTCATCTTGTTTAAAATCTTGTTCAGACTCACGAGTCGAATAATCTTCAGGACGATGATCTTGTTTGTGATCTTTATTTACATCATTGTGATTGGATGCATCATAATTTTTGTTATCTCCATTATGTAATGATGTATCATCATGTCTATCATCTAATGAACCATCTTGGCTAGCTTTTGTACGCGAATCTGCCTGACGGTTATTATTTGTCGCTATATCTCGTCGACGTTTTCTTCTCTGTGCATTTCTTGGTGGGAATTGTTGATTTGCTTTGTCTTCAGTTCTGTCTACTGCATTATCTTCTTGTTCTTCATGTGAAGATGTCTGCTCATTATGATCTTCTGGGTCTATCGCTTGACGATTTTTTTCAAAATCATCTTTGAAGTTATTATTAGACACAATCATCATCCTCTCTGTTTAATTTTATAATGATACATAAACTATACCCATAAATTAAATGATTATGTATAGTAATCAAGAATTTTTAGGTATTAAGATTTTTGTTCATAAGTTAATTATAGCTTGAATAAAGAGTTAAGCAAAATAAAATCTATAGTTCAAATAAATTTTGAAGTTTTTCACTATATGATAGCTTACGTTTAACTTTCTTACGATTAATGACTTTCATACTTGGTAATTCAGTATCATTGTCACAACAGACATCTGGCAGTTTAGGATGTTCATTGAAAAATTCCAACAAATATTTACGGCGACATTGGTCAAGTTGTGTGTAGCCTAACATACGACTATAACCTAACTTTTTGCGTCGAAATGATTGATCAAATATACGTTGCATTTGATTAATTGTATATTGATTATAAAGTATTGTTAAAATGGATTCTTTTTCAGGAGGAATAAATTGTCCTAATTCAAATGAATGAATATCTTCAGATGTAATTCTATCGGCAAATAATATGGTTTCTAAAATATAAGCGTCGTCGGGTTGGAATAAACTAATAGCTTGGCTAGCTTCTCCGTCTCTCCCCGCTCTACCAATCTCTTGTAGATAATTAGAAGGACTTGATGACAAATGAAAATGAATCACTGTGCGTATGTCTTTTTTATTTATGCCCATACCAAATGCACTTGTTGCAACTATGATTGGAATATCATTGTTTAAAAATTGTTGTTGTACTGTCTGTCTTTCTTGATAACTCAAATCACCATGATATATCCCTGTTAAAAAACCTGAGTCATAAATAAGTTGCGCTAATGTTAAACATAATTTTTTTGAAGATACATATATAATAGTGGGCCCAGTTTCATTAAGTTGTGGTAACAACCAATCTATTTTTTCTTCGTCAGAGCCAAAGTTAAGATGTTTCAATGAAATATTTATACGATTCATACTTGTTTTAATGGTATTGAAAGTAACATTAAGCATTTCATTTAAATCGCTTTCTAAATGTGGTGGTGCCGTAGCTGTTAATGCTAGAATTGTAGCTGATTTAAAGGATGTAGTTATTTTTCCAATTAAAGCATAATGTGGTCTGAAATCATAGCCCCATTCAGACAAACAATGTGCTTCATCAAGAACTATTAAACCAAAATCTATATTGGCAATAAGTTTAAAGTTTTGAGGTTGTAATATAAATTCCGGACTTAAATAGATAAATTTACTCTGACGAATGTTACTTAGGTTTTGTCGTTTTTCCGTATTGTCCATACCTGAATGAATACAACAAACTGCGTGTTCACCATTTAATTTCATTTGCATGACCTGATCGTCCATGAGAGAAATTAATGGTGAAATAACAAGTGTTGGCTTTTCTAATATATAAGTAGGTAATTGATAACAAAGGCTTTTGCCACTACCCGTTGGTAAAATACCTAGCGTATGCTTTTGGTCTAATACACTGGAAATGATGTCCTCTTGGCCAGGTTTGAAGGAATCAAATCCAAACCAATCTTTAAGTTTCTGTTGAAGCAACTAAGTCTCCCCTTTCAATACCAACAATCATCAATTTAATTTGAAAATAAGTTAATGTATCAAATTGCTGCTTATACTCACGTAATTTTATTCCAATATGACCTTTATAATAATCGATAAAGGGTTGAATGCTTTTGATGTCTAAATATGTATCATAATCATTGATATAACCTTTGATAAATAACTCTAAAAGATGATCTTCAATCGTATTTAATTTAACATTTTGAATTGTTGAGATGTCGTGTATCGAGTGTCCTTGTTCTAATTGATGTAAGGTTAATTTCGTTTTATTGAGCAATGTTGGTCGTATAATCGTTTGATTTAATATAGGGTGCTTTTGTATATCTTCAATTTCAAACATGACATCGACCAATTGGTTCATTTCTATTTCAAATAATTCTTGTTGAGACTTCGATTCTATTAAACTGACTTGTTGTCTAGTATACATCGCCTCATCATAGCCTTGTAAATAATAGTGTAAATACACATGTTCATGTTTGCTAGCGATGTCTTCAAATAATTGTTCTATTTCTGTGATGAATTTTGATTCTAAATCATTAACTTTAATGTGTTGATAAATATGTTTAACACGTTGTTGAATATATGTTTGTTGCGTTATAGGAACGAATCTAAAATCGTTGTGTATGCTTTGTGATACCGTTTGAATGAGCAATTGGATACAGTTGAATGTATTAATAAGACTATCATATGTACATCTTGGATGCGTTTTGATATTTACTTTTGGTTCCTCATCATTCAATTCATTTAAATATCGCTCAAAAGACGGATATTTTAATCTCGGTAAACTATGATATAATGACAAAAGTTGTTGACTACTTGCGTCAAAAAAAGTTTGATGGGATTTTTTTCCTGTTAAAATATTATAAATACTTTTATTTGTTTTGTAGTTGAATGCGTGTTGATACGCATGATTGATAATTTGATACAAGATAAACCCTCACTCTATAAAACGAATATATTGAAAATGATACTATCGATGTCTACAATAGTAGTATTGTTATTACTAGTGTAGCATTTTTTTCAAAGGAGGCGAATGAAATTGGCTAAATATACAATCGTTGATATGGATACTTGTATAGCATGCGGTGCATGTGGTGCAGCAGCTCCAGATATCTATGATTATGACGACGAAGGTATTGCTTTCGTAATCCTTGATGATAACCAAGGTACTGCAGAGGTGCCAGAAGAGTTATATGAAGATATGGAAGATGCACTAGAAGGTTGTCCAACAGATTCAATCAAAATTGAAGACGAACCATTTGATGGTGACGCACTTAAATTTGAATAATATATTATATTAAAAGCGCCCTTGCACATCATGTGTAAGGGCGCTAGTTATTTATATGTGAATGTTATTTTTAATTCTATTGAATATAAAGTAAAAGATGATTGAAATGATAATACCTTTAATAATATTAAAAGGTATGATACCTGAAACAATAATTACTTTAAGATTATGAACAATGTCACCTAAGTTAAATATCATACCGTAGAGTGGTAACAGTACAAAATAATTTAAAATACTTAATACGACGGTCATGACAACTGTACCTAAAACAAGACCGGTTAATAATGACTTTTTATTGCGTTTGTTTCTATAAATATAATATGCAGTTAATAAGAAACTGGCAATTGCTAAAAAGTTCGCTAATGGTCCTACAGGATCACCCATATTGAAAAAGAAATTGAGTAAATTCTTAATAAAAGCTACTATTAGCCCTGCAATTGGTCCTAATAAAAATGTGGCAAGTAATGTAGGTACATCACTAAAGTCCAACGTTAAGTATGGTGGTAAAAATGGCAATGGGAATTTAATAAAGGTAAGTACGAAAGCCACTGCACTTAGCATACTTATAAAGATTAGACGTCTATTTTGATTGTGTTGCATATATTATTTTCTCCTTCCATTCATCTTGCTAGAAAAGGAGGAAATTTGCACAACAAAAAAACCTCCATCTTCTCCCATCCAGACTATACTGTCGGCTTCAGAGTTTCACTGAATCAGGTAAAATGAGACATTTTACGTCGCAGGCTTAATTTACTGCCGGTTGGGAATTACACCCGACCCCGAAGATGAATTAACTATATTTTTAATTTAAATATATCATACATGATAACTCTGTTATGTACAATGAGTTTGCTCCGATATATTTATATAGATATAAGTTGTCATAAAAATAATCAAATTGTTTAACAATCTATAGATTTCATAATAAATAAAAAACCTGTTAGAGACATTATTTGACTCTAACAGGTTTTAAATGTTTATTTTGGTAATTTAATAATAAAGGTTGTTCCTTTACCCACTTGACTTTCTACTTCAATCGTACCGCCATGTTCTTCTATAATCATTTTACAGATGAATAAGCCTAATCCAGTACCTTGTTTACCCCTTTTTCTTGACGCATCTACTTTATAGAAACGATCGAAGACTTGTTGTAAATGTTCAGGAGCAATTCCAGTACCAGTATCAGCGATGCTTAAAATATGAGATCTATCATCTTCATCAGTTTTTACCGAAATGGTATCTCCAGGTTGTGTATATCTTGATGCGTTATCGATTAAATTGGTTAATACTTGATCCATTCTATCCATATCGTAGTCCCATAGTTGTTGATTGCTTACTTCAAACTGCATATTAAGTTCTAAATCAGTCGCTTGTTGACGATATTTTATTCGCATTTTGTTGAGCAGATCAGCGATTGGTTGTGACTCTTTCTCAACAGATAATCCTTCAGCATCCATACGTGCTACGTTTAATAATTCATTAACTAAGCGGTTCAGACGTTTAGATTCATCTAAGACAATTGCTAGTGATTCATGTATCTCATCTGGTTCAGTTACAACACCATCTACAATAGATTCTGTATAGCCTTGTAATAAGGCAATCGGTGTTCGTAATTCATGAGATACATTTGCGATGAAGTCTTTTTTCATTTGATCAAGGTTATGTTCATTTGTCATATCACGTATAATAGCAACAATACCGCTTCTGCCATCGTTTTGAATACGGTCAATATAACTCATGATAATCACATAATACCTTGTGTTTGCTTCAATTTCTTGGAATTGCGTTTCTTTAGTATTGAAAGTTTGTTCAATTTGTTTTTCTATTAATTCAACAGCATTGTCATCTAATGTATGGAATACTTGGTCTGCCATTTTATTTGATAAAATAATATCCTTTTGTTCATTAATACCAATAACACCTTCAACCATCGAATTAATTAAGCTATCACGTATATTTTTGGATGTGGATAGTGCTTCTACATGTTCTTGAATTTCAAAGCTCATATTATTAAATGCACGTGATAATTCTCCAATTTCATCTTTTGTTGATACTGACGTGATATGTGAATAATCACCTTGTGATACCTTTTGTGCTTGATTTCTTAACTCTCTTAAAGGTTTAGTAATTCTAGATGATAAGAAAAATGCAAAGATGGTACTCACTGCTAAAAATATAATTGCGGTAATTAAGATAATAATTGTTATCGCATTATTGGTATCTTCAATAGATTTTAAATCTTTAAAAATAAAGACGCCGCTATATTCTGTATGACTTCCTGGCTCGGCTTTCATTGGATAACCCACTAATATATACGGATGTGAATTCCCCTGTTCTTTAATCATGACATTACGTGTCATTGACTCACCATGTTTGAAAACACGGTTAAAATCTTTATTATTTTTAATTTCTTTGAGCATAGCTTGTTTATCTGTTGAAATGGTTTGTTGATATGCGGTAGATGTATTTTTCATGATAATTAATCCACCGGGATTATCAATCAATGTTTGGCTATTTTTGATGGCTAAGTTTTGATTTGTAGAGTTTTCTACCAATTTACTTATGCGTTTGGCGTCTTCTTTAATGGAATCTTCCGCTTCTTGTGTATAGTAATATTGAATAAAGGTAATTAAGGCAGCACTTAATAAAATTAAAACTGTCGTTACTATAAAAATTATAGTTAACCACAGTTTTATTACTACACTATTTAGCCGGTTCATCGTTTGTATTAACCTCAAATTTATAACCGACGCCCCAAACAGTTTGTATCATGTGAGCTGCATCACTCGATACTTTGTTGAGTTTCTCTCTTAATCTTTTTACGTGCGTATCCACCGTACGTAAATCGCCATAAAATTCATAATGCCAAACTTCTTTTAATAATTGTTCACGATCAAATACTTTATTAGGAGTTTTAGCTAAATAAATTAATAGTTCATATTCTTTTGGTGTTAAATTAACCTGTTCATTATCAGCTAATACTCTATGCGCATCATTATCTATCACTAAGTGATTGAACTCAATTACGTCTCTTGCATGAGGTTCACTTTGTTCAGGTGTTGTTGTTTGCGTTCTTCTTAATAATGCTTTGACTCTTAAAACGACTTCTCTTGGAGAGAATGGTTTAACGATATAGTCATCGGCACCTGATTCAAACCCTTCGACACGATTCGTCTCTTCGCCTTTTGCAGTGAGCATAATAATAGGTGTATCTTTATGCTCTCTTAATTGAGTGGCTACTTCGATACCGTCCATTTCTGGCAACATTAAGTCTAAAAGAATGCACGCATAGTCATTTTCCATAGCAAGTTGATAAGCTTCTTTACCATCTCTTGCTTCATGTGTTTCAAAAGATTCTCTTTCTAGGTATAGTTTAAGTAATCTTCTGATTCTGTCTTCGTCATCAACGATAAGTATTTCATTCGTCATAATACTAAATTACCTCCTACACATGCTGTTCATTTCATTAGTTATTATAGCATATGAAATAGTCATTAAGTTAGTGTTAAAGAAATCTTTGTGAAAAAAATCTCAAAGATTAAAAATATGAGTGTTTTATTTTAATCATTACCATTTTCTGCTAAATGGCGAATCGTTTTTACTTCATGAGGTGTGAGTACACGACCTTCACCTGCATTCAAGCCTTTTAAATCAAGTGGACCAAATTGGATACGCGTTAATTTACTAACTTGGTGACCAAAATGTTCGAACATACGACGTACTTGTCTATTTCTACCTTCACTAATCGTAATTTCAACGAGCGTCGTATTTTTATCTTTGTCTTGGTTTTTCACTTTTACTTGAGCAGGTTGCGTGAAACCATCTTCTAGTTCGATTCCTTTTTCTAAAGCTTTAACTTCTTCTCTCATTAAATATCCTTTAAGCTTAGCAACATATTTCTTTTTAATATGGTATCTAGGGTGCGTCATTAAATTAGTGAATTCACCATCATTCGTTAATAATAATAATCCAGATGTATCGTAATCTAATCGACCTACAGGATAAATACGTGTTTCGATATCTTTAAAGTAATCAGTCACAACTTTACGGCCACGATCATCCGATACACTTGTAATTACTTGTGCAGGTTTATTAAATAAAATATAAATTTTATCTTCTTGCTCTAATTTGATACCTTCAACTTCTACAGTATCTGAATTTGAAACTTTTGTACCCAGTTCAGTGACGACATGTCCGTTAACTTTTACTTTGCCATCAGTAATTAATGTTTCTGCTTTACGACGTGATGTATAACCACTACTTGCAATTCTTTTTTGTAATCTTTCTAATTCTTTACTCATTTGTATCTCCCTTTTGATTTACCAAGTTACTAAAGAATGCGTCCATTTCTTCTTCATCTTCTTGAGTGGTTGGTAAATCTTCTAATTTTTCTATACCAAATACATTTAAAAATAAGTCTGTCGTGATTAATTGTTGACTACGTGAATGATGGACTTCTTTAGCTTCTACCAAGCCTCTTGCAATGAGGGTTTTAACTGCACCATCAGAATTAATGCCTCTAATAAGTTCGATATCACTTCGAGTTAAGGGTTGATTATACGCAATAATAGATAATGTTTCCATTGCAGCCTGTGATAATTTCATTTTAGATTTTTGTTCGATTAATGCCTCGATGTATTGTGAGGCATCTTTTTTTGTTGTAAGAACACATGTCGTTCCGAATCGTTGAATCATAAGACCATTTGATTCATAAGTGTCAATTAACTCTGCTAATTCATCTTCATTTACTTCTAATATTTCGATTAATTGTTTGACTTCGAGACCTTCGTCTCCTGATGTGTAGAGCAATGCTTCTAATATGCCGTGCTTATTCAACGCCGTAGTTCACTCCTCTTAATATATTAATGTCATCAAAATTTTGATGTTGTTCAATATTAATAATCCCTGATTTGGACATTTCTAAAATAGCTAGAAAGTGTGTCACCACTTGTTCTATAGGTTCTGTAAATGTAAACAGACTAAAGAAATTAAAGGATGCTTTTGTTTTTAATCTGTCCGTAACTTGTGCCGTAGCTTGTTGTATGGTAAATGTTTCTTTCTTAATTTCTACGGAATGAGGTTTATTGATTTCTACTCGGTTTTTAACACGTTGATAAGCAACTATTAATTCGGTTAAATCGATCGTGTTCGATGGATCCCACGATTCATCTGTTTCCATATGTGATAAATCAGTTGGATGTTTAGTGTAATAGTGATCACGTTCTACTTTCATTTCATTTAAGATTTCAGTGTACTCTTTGTAGTTTTGATATTCTATTAATCTACCGACTAAATCTTCACGTGGATCTTCTTCTAAATCGACATCTTCCTCTGATTGTGGTAACAATAATTTACTTTTAATCATCAGTAATTCTGAAGCCATAACCAAGTATTCACTAGCTACGTTGATTTCTAATTGGTTCATTGCGTGAACATATTGCATATACTGTTCTGTTAATGACTTCATAGGAATATCATAAATGTCTATTTCAAATTTTTGAATTAAATGTAATAACAAATCGAGTGGACCGTTAAATGCATCCAGTTTTACTTCATACATAGTATCTACCTCATGTTGCAACTTATGTG
This sequence comes from Staphylococcus sp. KUGN1, assembly GCF_045984185.1. NCBI lineage: Bacteria > Bacillati > Bacillota > Bacilli > Caryophanales > Staphylococcaceae > Staphylococcus > Staphylococcus sp. KUGN1. The sequence continues at coordinate 939,341 of NZ_JBJQIL010000001.1, forward strand.
CATATTTCACTAAAATATTATAGCATGAATTTATATAACTTTTAAAATTAAGGTGAAATTCAGATGGAACAAGCATTAATTCAATTTTATTACTACTTTCATACTAGGCAACACTATTTTTTATGTCATGACATACTAGAAGAAGCTTGGAAGGAAAATGACAACTTTAGTAAACAAGATGCTATCGTGAGTTTGATTTTATGTGCGACAGCTTGCTATCACTTTCGTCGTAGCAATTTTAAAGGAGCTTATAAATCTTTCTCCAAAGCAAAACAAGTGATTAAAAATGCTAATAAACAAGATCAATCGCAATTACATTTGAATATTCAACGATATTTAGAGATACTTGACGAACAAATGACATGCGTAGCACAACAACAACCCTTTGAACCTATTCAATTGCCTATTAATGCTGACATGTTGAATCGAATTCAATTACATTATTCAGATTATCATTTTGTTTCATCACCTATTTTAAATGATGATATTGTTCATCACCATTTATTAAGAGACCGAAGTGATGTTGTTTTAGCACGCCAAATGGCATTAAAGGATAAACGGTATCAAAGAATTCAATTAGATAATAATAAAAACCAATGATACGATATGCATTAAAGGTATCATTGGTTTTTAACTGTTTATTAAGCTCTAGGGTGGTATTGATTATACATTTTTCTAATTTGTGATTTTGAAACGTGTGTATATAATTGTGTAGTTGAAATATCAGAGTGTCCTAACATTTCTTGTACTGCACGTAAATCGGCACCATTTTCAAGTAAATGTGTTGCAAATGAATGTCTCAATGTATGTGGCGTGAGGGTTTTATTAATATTAGCTTTCAGACCATTTTGTTTAATCATCTTCCATATACCTTGTCTAGATAAAGGTTTACCATGCATATTTAAGAATAAGACATTGGTCACAGTTTGCTTAAGTAATTGTGGCCTTACGGTTTCGATATAGGTAGTTAAATAGTCTATAACCGTATCTCCTAATGGCACAATACGTTCTTTGTCCCCTTTACCAAATACGCGAACAAATCCCATCATTAAATTGACGTCTTCAACTTCAATTTGTATCACTTCTGATACACGCATACCTGTAGCATATAATAACTCAAGCATTGTACGATCTCGATACCCGTTGTTTTTATTTAAATCCGGTGCATTGAGTAAGTCAATGACTTCGTCGACTTCTAAAACATCTGGGAGTTTCTTTTCATATTTTGGCGTTTCTATCAATACTGTTGGATCTTTAGCAGCGTATTTTTCACGTAACGCAAATTGATGAAAACTACGTATTGTTGAAATAAATCTAGCGATAGATTTAGATGATTGACCTTGATCGATTAAATAACCTAAACATTCTTGAATCGTTTGACGATCTACAAAATCGATATTAGAAATCTTTTGTAAAGCTAAGTATTCTTTATATTTATTCAAATCTCGACGATAAGCACCAATTGTATTAACACTTAACCCCTTCTCAATTTGAATGAATTTTAAATATTCTTCTATTATTGTTTCCATTATAAAGCACCTCTTTTGAAGCGGTGGCTTCTTAATATCATATGTGTGTGGCGTACCTACTATGTCCAAACTTTTATAGATTTAATTAGATAAAGCAAAATTATTTTGTCACTTCACTTTTTTTTAGCTTGGCAATTTGAACATACACCATGGAACGTTAATCGATGGTCTAAAATTTTAAAGTTAAATTCTTTTTCAACTCGATTTTCTACTTCTGGTAATAAGTCTTCTTCGATTTCTTCGACTTTACCGCATTCCATACATACTAAATGGTGATGGAAATGTTTAGCGCCTTCTTTTCTTAAATCGAAACGAGCAACACCATCACCAAAATTAATTTTATCTAATACTTTTAATTCTGCTAATAATTCTAAGGTACGATAAACGGTAGCAAGTCCAATCTCTGGTGATTTGTCTTTAACTTTTAAATATACATCCTCTGCACTTAAATGGTCTTTTTCGTTTTCTATTAGAACTCTTACAGTAGCCTCACGTTGTGGAGTTAATTTATATGAAGACTGTTGTAATTGTTGCTTCACGCGATTTAATCGTTCTTCCACGGAAGCCTCACTCCTCTACTAAGAATTATAATCATTTTAATCTAAAGTATGATTCAATATATAAATTACCAGTTTTCTCAATGAAACGCAAGGATATTCGTTCATTATTTAGAATGATTATAATTTAATAATAGATGCTGAAGCACAATAATTGTCTTCGCGTCTTCAATTTCTGCATTTTGAAGTGCTTGTTTGATTTCCTCAATTGAGAATTTATGGACTTCTACAAATTCATCGTCATCAAGATTCATTTGCCCTACTTCTAATTGATCAGCAAAATAAATTGTCAGTTTCTCATTTGAAAAGCCTGGAGAACCGTACATATGTGTCACAAATTGTAAGTTTTTCGCAATATATCCAGTTTCTTCTTCTAATTCTCTTTTAGCAGCTTCTTCTCGTTCCTCATTTTTCTCTAATTTACCAGCAGGAATTTCTAATAATGGTTTTTCAGCGGGCTTTCTAAATTGCTTAACTAAAAGGACTTCATTCTCAGGTGTTACGGCACATACTGCCACTGCGCCATTGTGATATATAAGTTCACGTTTAGATGTGCGTCCATCGGGTAGTTCTACATCATGGATTTCTAAATCAACTATTTTTCCATTATAAATTACTGTTCTATCTATCGTTTTTTCGTTAAATTCCATTTATAATCACGTTCCTTTTAAATGTTTTAATAAATTGATAAACTGAATGCGTTAGTTAAAGTGTATCGAAAGGAGAAAATACATGCAAAAAAATATCTTAAAAAGTGGTATAGAAATTTCTGAGTTAGGTTTAGGTTGTATGAGTTTAGGTACTGATTATAAAACTGCACAACCAATCATAGAAAGTGCTATTGAAAATGGTATTACTTATTTTGATACAGCTGATATGTATGATCAAGGTATTAATGAAGAAATCGTTGGTAAAGCATTAAAACAATATCAAAATCGTGATGACATTGTTATAGGTACTAAAGTTGGTAATCGTTTGACTGAAGATGGCAATATTACTTGGGACCCTTCAAAGAAACACATTAAAGAAGGTGTGAAAGGATCATTACAACGTTTAGGGTTAGATTATATTGATTTATATCAATTACATGGTGGTACAATTGATGATCCTTTAGATGAAACAATTAGTGCGTTTGATGAATTAAAACAAGAAGGACTTATTCGTGCATATGGTATTTCATCTATTCGCCCCAACGTGATTGATTATTATTTAAAACATAGTCAAATTGAAACATTAATGTCTCAATTTAACTTAATTGATAATCGACCTGAAAGCTTATTGGACGACATTCATGAAAAACAAATTAAAGTATTAGCACGTGGTCCAGTATTTAAAGGTTTATTAACGTCTAATAGTAACGAAGCATTAGATAAAAAGTTCGCTGATGGTATATTCGACTATACACAAGATGAATTAGGTGAAACCATTGCTTCTGTTAAAGAAATCGAAAGTAATCTAACTGCCCTTTCATTTAATTATCTCAAATCACATGACGCGTTAGGTTCTATCATCGTAGGTGCAAGTAGCGTAGAACAACTAGAAGAAAATGTTAAAAATTATTATAAAGATGTAAGCTTAGATCAAATTAAAGCCTCTAGAGAACGCGTTAAAGATTTACAATATACGCAACATTTAAAATAATAGATATAGTAAAAGCCATTAAATGACTGATCATTCATTTAGTGGCTTTTTTTAATATTTTATTTTCTTATTCAAATATACATAAGTAAAAGTTTAATGATTGCTTTTGTTATTAAACAAGTGAGAGAAGTGTTTTTCTAAAAATCTAGGTGCTAACTGATATAACTTTAACATTTGGTGCATCCATGTTGGGGCATTGATTTCTTGCTTTTCTTTAATAATACCTTCTACGATACGTTGTGCGAGTTGGTTGGATTGAATCATTATCGAACGATACTGGTTAAAATATGATAAGGAAGGATCTGCTTTCTGGTGAAATGGTGTATCAATTGGGCCTGTATTCACTGACATAACGTGTAAATTGGGTTCTTCTAATCGAAGTGCGTTGAGAACTTGATTAAAAGCAGCTTTAGATGCACCATAGTGAGCAGCGTGAGACTGTGTTACAAATGCAGCTTGACTTGATATGCCCACAATATGCGCATGTTTTATTAAATATGGCTTTATCGTATTGTATAGTAAATTGAAACTAATTAAGTTAACATCGTATGTTTCGATCATTTCTTCTGCTGTATGCGATGCAATAGATTTAAAATAACCTAATCCAGAACTATATATCAATCCGTGTATAGGTGTTTTAATTTGAGATGAAATATTGACTATGTCTTGTCTATTTTGCAAATCGCATTCTATGACATCGACTAAATATGATTGGTTACCGAAATGAATTTGTCGAAATTTCTGCATGTCACGTGCAAGTATGGTTACATGAGTCCCTCTTTTAATCAGTTCATGTACAATATCTAATCCTAAGCCACTTGTACCACCTGTAATAATATAGTGTTGCCCTATCATGGTATTCACTCTCTTTCTTATATAGAGATATCTTATTTTAATATAAAAATGAAGATAAATTGTATACTTAATATTGAATATAACTAATATATGTTACTATGTAGTTATATTCGTAAGATATCATTATTTTATAACTAAAATGAAGGTGATGTGAAGTATATGAAACTTGTATTTTATGGTGCAGGCAATATGGCACAAGCAATCTTTACAGGCATTATTAATTCTAATAATTTAGATCCTAATGATATTTATTTAACAAACAAATCGAATGAAGCGGCACTCAAAGATTTTGCGGAACAATTAGGTGTGAATTATAGCTATGATGATGAAGCATTACTTAAGGATGCTGACTACGTATTCTTAGGTACGAAACCACATGATTTCGAAGCATTAGCTGATAGAATTAAAGATTCAATCACTGATAGTAATCGTTTCATTTCAATTATGGCTGGTTTATCCATTGATTATATAAGAGAGCAATTAAATACCAATAATCCATTAGCTCGCATTATGCCTAATACTAATGCGCAAGTCGGTCATTCTGTAACAGGCATTAGCTTTTCAAATAATTTTGGTCCTAAAGCTAAAGATGAAGTAAATGAATTGATTAATGCGTTTGGTTCAGTTATAGAGGTCTCAGAAGATCACTTACATCAAGTAACGGCGATAACAGGAAGCGGACCTGCATTTTTATATCATGTATTTGAACAATATGTTAAAGCTGGTACACAATTAGGTCTAGAAAAAGATCAAGTTGAAGAATCTATTCGTAATTTAATTATTGGTACAAGTAAAATGATTGAACGCTCTGATTTAAGCATGGAACAATTAAGGAAAAATATTACATCTAAAGGCGGTACAACACAAGCTGGTTTAGATGCCCTATCTCAATATGATTTAGTTGCTGTATTTGAAGATTGTTTAAGTGCTGCAGTTAACCGTAGTGTTGAATTATCCAATACAGATGATTAAATAGTTAAAAAACGCCACTGATTTTGGTCAGTGGCGTTTTTTAAATTTTAAAAGAATCAAAGTCATTAACGAAAGTAAAATCTGGTGTATCTGGTAATGCTTTAAGTTCTTGGTATATATTTTCGATTTCTTCTTTAGTATATCGATTACTCATATGCGTGATTAAGCTATGTTTGACATTTGATTGACGAATTAAATCGAACACATCATCGATATGACTATGATGATAACTATTGGCTAGCGTTTTTTCACCTTCTATATAAGTGGCTTCATGAACCATAATATCGGCATCATTTGCTATAATATGTTCATTAGGACATGGCTTTGTGTCACCAAATATAGCAACAACTGGGCCGGACTTCGCTTCTCCTTTGAATTCATCAGACTGATAAATTTTCCCATTAAATTCAAAGGTATTATTTGTTTTTACTTCCTGATATTTAGGTCCAGGTTCAAGTCCAATTGCTTTTAGTGCATCTACATCAATAGTACCTGGTGTTGTTGGTGTCTCTATACGATAACCATAAGATATAATACCATGATTTAACATTTCAGCTTGTACTGTAAAGCCATCATGATGATAATTTAAGGATTCGTCTATCTCTATGTATGTAATTGGATAATTGAGATGTGATTCTGATAAAGTTAATGTGGTTTCAATATATTTTTGAATACCCTTAGGTCCGATGAGTGTGAGAGGTTTGTTTTCTCCACCTTGAAAGGATCTGCTAGTTAGTAATCCTGGAAGTCCAAAAATATGATCACCATGCATATGTGTAATAAATATATGATCGACTTTACCTAATTTAATCGAATGATGAAGAATTTGATGTTGTGTTCCTTCACCTACATCAAAAAGCCATATTGAATTAGAATAAGGTTCAAGATTTAATGCAATTGCTTGTGTGTTTCTCTCTTTAGTTGGTAGTCCAGCGCTAGTACCGAAAAATGTGACTTCCATGCTCACACCTCCTTCTCTTCGATTTATTTTATCATATATAATGACAATTTTTATAATAAGAAATAAAATGTATATATAACATGAATGATTATGAGAAAGAATAAAAACGCATATGAGTCATTCTTGATGTAAATACAATGTTTAGTATTACTATACGTAAGTCGAATAATTTGGTAATTATAGTCATTATCGATTATCATTTAAATAAATCATAGATACGTTATGACTTTTTACAAAGCATATTATATGACCATAAGTTTTCTTTATCATATAATATAACAATCATATATCTTTTTATAGAATTGAGGTTTTAATCTTGAGTACAAAACAAAAACATATACCTTGTTTAATTACAATTTTCGGAGCAACTGGTGATTTAAGTCATCGAAAATTGTTCCCGTCCATTTTCCACCTTTTTCAACAAGATAACTTAGATGAACATATTGCTATTATTGGAATTGGTCGCCGTGATATTAGTAACGATATGTTCCGTGAGCAAGTTAAAGCGTCAATCCAATCACATGTTAATGAAACACATAAAATTGATGAATTCATGGAACATGTGTTTTATCACAAGCATGATGTAAGTGACGAAGAAAGTTATCAATCATTATTAGAGTTTAGTAATCAGTTAGATACTCAATTCGGTTTAAAAGGTAATCGTCTGTTCTATCTTGCTATGGCACCACAATTCTTTGGTGTTATCTCAGATTATTTAAAATCTTCTGGCTTAACTAATACCTCAGGCTTTAAACGCCTAGTTATAGAAAAACCATTTGGCAGTGACTTGAAATCAGCTGAATCATTAAATAATCAAATAAGACGTTCATTTAAAGAAGAAGAAATTTATCGTATCGATCATTATTTAGGAAAAGATATGGTTCAAAATATTGAAGTGCTACGTTTTGCTAATGCCATGTTCGAACCGCTATGGAATAATAAATACATTTCTAATATCCAAGTTACATCCTCTGAAGTTTTAGGTGTGGAAGATCGTGGTGGTTATTATGAATCTAGCGGTGCATTAAAAGATATGGTTCAAAACCATATGTTACAAATGGTTGCTTTATTAGCAATGGAAGCCCCTATTAGCTTAAATAGTGAAGATATTAGAGCTGAAAAGGTTAAAGTATTAAAATCTTTACGTCAATTACGTCCGCAAGATGTGAGAAAGAACTTTGTTCGTGGACAATATGATCGAGGTGTCATTGAAGGACAAGAAGTGAAATCATATCGTGAAGAAGATCGAGTTGCTGAAGATTCAATAACACCTACGTTTGTGTCTGGTAAATTAACAATTGATAATTTTAGATGGGCAGGTGTACCATTCTATATTCGAACTGGTAAACGAATGAAGTCTAAAACGATTCAAGTGGTAGTTGAATTTAAAGAAGTACCTATGAACTTATATTATCAAACAGATAAATTACTAGATTCTAATTTATTAGTCATTAATATTCAACCAAATGAAGGTGTATCACTTCACTTAAATGCTAAGAAAAATATTCAAGTTATTGATACTGAACCAGTACAATTATCATATGCAATGGGAGCACAAGATAAAATGAATACTGTCGACGCATATGAAAATCTATTATTTGATTGTCTTAAAGGTGATGCTACTAACTTTACACATTGGGAAGAATTAAAATCAACTTGGAAATTTGTTGATGCGATTCAAGAACAATGGAATATGGTAGAACCAGACTTCCCTAACTATACATCTGGCACAAACGGTCCGTTAGAAAGCGACTTGTTATTAAGTAGAGATGGTAATCACTGGTGGGACGATATTCAATAATATGTTGTAACTCAATGGATGATTAAATAAATCAAATAGTGAATGATTATATGGTATTTGAAATGATAATGATATTGAAACGCATAGGTGTGTTCAATATCATTACATTTAGTACCTGTAGTCGTTCACTTTTTTTAATTAATTCATTTATTGCTATGCTTTCAGGTGTATATTTAGACAAAATAATGTAGAATAAAAGTTAATGATTGAAAATAATTGGAGTGAATATTTTGGACGTTATCAAGCAAATACAACAGGCAATTGTTTATATCGAAGACCGTCTACTTGAGCCGTTTAATTTGCAAGAATTAAGTGATTACGTTGGTCTCTCTCCCTTTCACCTTGAACAATCATTTAAAATGATTGTAGGTCTTTCACCAGAGGCGTATGCAAGAGCTAGAAAACTGACACTAGCTGCTATAGACGTCAAACATAGTGCGAGTCGTTTGGTAGACGTTGCTAAGAAGTATAGATATGCAAATTCGAATGATTTTGCAAATGATTTTAGTGACTTTCATGGCGTTTCACCAATACAAGCATCAACTAAAAAAGATGAACTTAAAATGCAAGAACGCATTTATATAAAATTGACAACAACAGAGAGAGCGCCTTATCCCTATCGACTAGAAGAAACGGATGACATCTCTTTAGTTGGTTATGCAAGATATATCGATGCAAAGGATTTGTCAAACCCTTTTAATGTGCCTGACTTTTTAGAAGATTTGCTATTAGATGGTCATTTAAAAGAGTTACGACGTTATAATGATATAAGTCCATTTGAATTATTTGTTATAAGTTGTCCTTTAGATTCTGGGTTAGAAATTTTCGTAGGTGTACCGAGTGAGCGTTATCCAGCTCATTTAGAAAGTAGATTTCTACCTGGTAGACACTATGCTAAGTTTAATTTACAAGGGGAAATTGATTATACGGTAAATGAGGCTTGGTATTATATCGAAACAAGTTTACAGTTGACGTTACCTTATGAAAGAAATAGTTTATATGTAGAAGTATATCCTTTAGAAATTTCATTTGATGATCCTTTTACAAAAATTCAATTATGGTTACCTGTTGAGCAAGAGCATTATAATAATGAAAATTAGACATAAAAAAATCATGCCTACAAAAATGACATTTAGTCATATTTGTAGGCATGATTTTTTTTGAATTATAACTTTAGTACAAAAGCTTCATAAGGCTCGATTTGTTTTATATTAATTTCTTTCTTATAGTTGTGAAGTAATGTTTCTAAACGATCTACATCAAGATCTATATTTAATTGGCTCACTTTATCAGTTAAATTACCCACGATTAATACCTTCTCATTGTTAAGCGTTCTTGAATAAGCAAAGATATTAGGGTTATCAGCATCCACTAAATCAAATTGACCATAAGTATAAATATCAGCAGATTTTTTTAATTGAATTAGAGATTTGTAAAAATTTAGTACAGAATTCGCATCCTCTTGTTGGTCAGCCACGTTAATCTCTTTATAGTTAGTATTTACTGGGAACCATGGTTGACCATCTGTAAAGCCTGCGTTTTTTTCGTTATTCCATTGCATAGGCGTACGAGCATTGTCTCTGTTTTCCATTTTATATTTATCCAATAATTGATTGACGTCACCACCTTGTTCTTTAACGATTTGATATTCATTTTTAACTGCCACATCGTTAAATGTTTCAATACTATCAAATGGATAATTTGTCATACCAATTTCTTGTCCTTGATATATAAATGGTGTACCTTGTTGTAAGAAATACACGACTGCGTGACTTGTAGCTGATTCATACCAATAATCTGTGTCATTCCCCCATGTTGACACACGTCTTGGTTGGTCATGATTTTCAATAAATAGTGCGTTCCAGCCTACGCCTTCTAGGCGTTTTTGCCATCGATTTAGTACATTTTTATATGCGCTGACATCAAATTGAGAATCTCCAGTACTCCAAAGTCCTAAATGTTCAAATTGGAAAATCATATTAAATTTACCATTTTTTTCTCCGACCCATTCATCAGCATCGTCAGGTGTCACACCATTAGCTTCACCAACAGTCATAATATCATAGTTAGACAATGATTGATCTTTCATTTCTTGTAACCAATCTTGGATACCGGGTTGATTCATATCGACGTCAAATGCAGGTGCGTATGTTTTACCATTTGGTACAGGTAAATCACCTGCTTCAAACGTTTTCTTAATATGTGTAATTGCATCCACTCTGAACCCATCAATACCCTTATCAAACCACCAATTCATCATATCGAATACAGCTTTTCTAACGTCTTTATTATTCCAATTTAAATCTGGTTGTTTTTTACTAAACAAATGGAAATAATATTGACCTGTTTTGGCATCATATTCCCATGTTGAACCATTAAAAATACTTTCCCAGTTATTAGGTTCCGAGCCATCAGGTTTTGGATCTTCCCAAATATACCAGTCACGTTTAGGATTATCTTTACTTGATCTTGATTCGATAAACCATGGATGTTCATCAGAAGTATGATTTACAACTAAATCTAGTATTAATTTCATTCCACGTTGATGAACACCTTCTAACAATTGATCAAAGTCATTCATTGTACCAAATTCGGCCATAATCGCTTGATAGTCACTTATATCATAGCCATTGTCATCATTTGGAGATTTGTACATTGGACTCAACCAAATTACATCTATACCTAAATCTTTTAAGTAATCTAATTTTTCAATCACACCGGGTAAATCCCCTATACCATCGTTGTTACTATCATTAAAACTTCTCGGATAAACTTGATATGCAACGGCTTCTTTCCACCAATTTTTAGTCATCTTAAGTACACCTCTAATATATATTGTTAATTAATGAAACCGGTTTCTTTATCAATTATTTTATCGATAAAATGAGCAAGGGTCAAAATTTTTGATGTGAAAATAAAATAAAATAACTTAAAAAAACGCCTTACACTTTCGTGTAAGACGTTTTAAATCAAATATGAGTATTACTCTTCAACCCATTGTGTATGGAACACACCTTCACGGTCTTTACGTTCATAAGTATGTGCACCGAAATAGTCACGTTGAGCTTGAATAAGATTTGCTGGTAAATCTTCAGAACGATAACTATCATAATAGTTCACACTGGCAGAGAATCCTGGTGTTGGTACACCGTTTTTAACGCCTGTTGCTACAACATCTCTTAACGCATCTTGGTAATCTGTAACAATATTTTTGAAATATGGATCTAATAATAAGTTTTCAAGTTCAGGATTATTATCATAAGCATCTTTAATTTTTTGTAAGAATTGTGCACGAATGATACAACCTTCACGCCATATCATTGCAAGCTCACCTAATTTTAAGTTCCATTCGTGGTCTTCGCTTGCTTTTCTCATTTGAGCAAAGCCTTGAGCGTATGAACAAATCTTACTCATATATAATGCTTTTCTGATTTTTTCTAAGAATTCTTCTTTATTACCATCAAATGATGCTTGCGGTCCATTTAATGATTTAGAGGCATTAACACGTTCTGCTTTAATTGATGAAATGAAACGTGCAAATACTGATTCAGTGATAATTGTTAATGGAATTCCTAATTCTAAAGCATTAATAGAAGTCCATTTACCTGTACCTTTTTGACCAGCAGTATCTAATATTTTTTCTACTAATGGTTCGTTGTTTTCATCTAGTTTAGTGAAAATATCGCCAGTAATTTCTATTAAGTAACTTTCAAGTTCTCCAGCATTCCAGTCTTTGAAAGTTTGAGAAATTTCAGTATGACTCATACCTAATAAGTCTTTCATCATTGCATAACTTTCTGCAATTAATTGCATATCTGCGTATTCAATACCGTTATGAACCATTTTTACATAATGGCCTGCACCATTTGGTCCAATGTAAGTTACGCAAGATGCACCATCTTGAGCTTTTGCTGCAATGGCATCTAAGATATCACTGACTTTATTATAAGCAGCTTCTTGACCACCAGGCATTAAAGAAGGACCAGTTAAAGCACCTACTTCACCACCTGAAACGCCCATACCGATGAAATTAACGCCACTTTCAGCTAATGCTTTATTTCGACGAATTGTATCTTGATAGTTTGTATTACCACCATCAATTAAAATATCATCATCATCTAATAAAGGTAATAAACCATCTATTGTTGCATCAGTAGCAGGACCAGCTTTAACCATTAATAAAATTTTACGGGGTTTTTCTAATGAATTAACAAATTCTTCTAAAGAATATGTTGGGTGGATACTTTTACCTTTTGATTCTTCCACCATTTCATCCGTTTTTTGTCTAGAACGATTATAAACAGATACACTATAACCACGTGATTCAATATTCCATGCAAGGTTTTTACCCATTACGGCTAAACCTACTACACCTATTTGTTGTGTCATATTACTTACCTCTCTTATTCGAATATTTCATTCATATTGTATCACAAAATGTGTACGTACTTCACTAAATTGGCCATGCTATTCTGCAACGAGCTCAATAATTTTTAAGACTTGACTAGTTAACATATTAAGATCTTTGACGGCAATTCTTTCACTTGTTGTATGGATATTTTCATAACCAACGCCTAAAATAACAGAAGGAATGCCATACGTATTAATGATACTACCATCTGAACCACCACCAGAGATTACTGTATCTCCTTTAAGACCTAGAGCAACTGCACTTTCTTTAGCTATTTTAGTCACTAATGCATCGTCCTCAATCTTAAATCCAGGATAGCTTTTTTCTATATCTACACGCGCTTGACCACCTAAATCTTTAGCGGTTTGTTCAAAGGTTTCTTTCATGTGTTGAACTTGTTTTTCAATACTTTGATCATTATGTGAGCGTGCCTCTGCTTCAATAACTACTTCGTCAGCTACAATGTTTGTTGCTGAGCCACCATGAAATTTCCCTATATTCGCAGTAGTTAATTCATCAATTTGACCTAGATGCATTTTGCTAATTGCTTTAGCAGCTATATTGATTGCACTAATACCTTCATTTGGTGTACTAGCATGTGCAGTTTTCCCATTAATTGTAGTATTAATCTTCATCTGAGTTGGTGCTCCGACAACAGTCGTACCAACCTCAACACTTGCATCAATAGCATATCCAAAGTCAGCATCTAATAAAGAGGTATCCAGAACTTGAGCGCCTAATAGACCTGATTCCTCCCCTACAGTAATCACAAATTGAATTTGTCCATGAGTTAAGTGTTGTTCATTAATAGTAGTAATTGCTTCAATAATAGCTGCTAGACCTGCTTTATCATCAGAACCCAAAATGGTCGAACCATCTGAATATATGTAACCATCTTCTGCCACATGAGGTTTGATATCAAGGCCTGGAACTACAGTATCCATATGACTTGTAAAATATAATTTAGGTACATCTTTATTTGAAATATTACTTGGCATCGTACAAATGAGATTGTTTGCCCCCAGACCATCTGTTTGACTTGCTTGGTCTTCTTCAACTTTTAAACCCAGTGATTCAAATTTTTCTTTTAAAATTGGTTGAATTTTCTCTTCATTACCTGTTTCTGAATTTATTTTTACTAAATCTAAAAATGTATTTAAGAGACGTTCTTTATTCATCGTCGTCATTCCCCCTTATTCATATAACTCCAGTTTAACTGAATTCTGAATATATCAAAAATAAATTGATTGCAATTCGGAATTAAATCATATAATGTTAATCTATACCTAGATTTTGTATTATGAATGACGTCTTAAATACGTTTTTATGTAATTGGAGGAACATCATATGACGAATAAAGTATTACGTGTAATTATAGTAGTGATGTTAGTAGCGGTAGTATTAGCCCTACTACTTACAAGTTTAGTCCCAATGTTGAACTAATCTTTGATATACTTAAAAAGCCAGAGGCATCTCTAATCGATGTCTCTGGCTTTTTTTACTTAAATTTTTTAAGCATAATTTTTAATTTCACTATGCAATTTTAATGATCCAAATTGAGATTTAATATTTAAATACTCTTCTAATTCATTTAATAATTGAATAATATTTGCGCGCGAATTTAAAGCTTGGTGTGAAGTAGGCAACGGTAATTCATCTAAAGATAATCTTATTTCATACAGTGAATGTAATCGTAAAGCAGTATAATCATTACTATTAACATTACTACCTATTTCAGAAAGTAATTGTGAAATACGATCTAATATTGGATCTTTAGTTTGTATATTTTCTATTAAAAATTTCATTCTTTTTAATAAATCTACTTGCTCTTCGCGCATATCAAAATAATGATAATATGAATTTTCATTTCTTACAAAGTGATTCTTAACATCTCTAAATGCTAGTGATTTAGCTTTTCTAAGGTTTAATGCAAGAGGCTCAAAAGTGATATTGAGTTTATGGTTATCCTGTTTACATGCATTTTCAAAAGCTATAAAAACGTCAGTAATTTGATGTTCTATATCATTTTTAAAGTGTTTTAAAGTTTTGTCTAAACTTGGCATAATCAAATTCATTATAAAGGCAATGCCGAGTCCAACAATTAACAACATCATTTCATTAAGAATCAGATGTCCATTGATTGCTTTAGCATTAAAAACGTGGAGTAATATTACACAACTTGTAATTACACCTTCTTGAGCATTTAATACAACTGTTAATGGAATAAATAATAATACAATTAATCCTAGCACGACGGCATGTTGTCCTAGTATTGAAAATATTGCTGATCCTAAAAATAGGATTAACAAACATGATACTAAGCGAGAGACAATCGCCGTTAGTGAATGCATTTTAGTATGTTTGATACAAAGTACAACAAGTATTGCACTTGAAGCATAGTTATCAAGGCCCAAAAGCTTACAAATTATAACACCTAATGTCATTCCTACTGCTGTCTTGAGTGTTCTAAATCCAATCTTATAAGGATTTAACTTGAGCATCTGACTATGACCTCTTATCTTTCTTCACAATATTGATCGAATAGGTTTTGTAATTGATTAATCACATTCATTACATCATGACCTTCAATTTGATGACGTTCAATCATCTCAGTAATCTTACCATCTTTAATCAGTGCGAATGAAGGACTTGATGGTGCATAACCTTCAAAATAATCTCTAGCTTGTTGCGTTGCTTCTTTGTCTTGTCCTGCAAATACAGTTACTAATCGATCTGGTAATTTATCATAATGTAGAGCATGTGCAGCTGCTGGACGTGCAATGCCACCTGCACAACCACAAACAGAGTTAACCATAACAAGTGTTGTACCATCTTGTTTTAATACTTTATCAACGTCTTCAGCTGACGTTAGTTGTTCATAACCAGCATCTTCAATTTCGTTTCTTGCTTGGTCTACGACACCGTTCATATATAAATCAAAGTTTAAATCCATAAGTTAGAATCACCTTTCGTTATTAATTTAACTGTCTTTATTTTACTAATTAAACGTTGATACTTCAACATGCATGATTATTGAAAATAAAATAGACATAAATACTTTCATCAATATAAAAGTATTTATGTCTATGAATAAAAAGTGTAATTAATATATATTAGTGTTCTCTACTGTGTATTGTTCTACGCGTTGTTTTATATGATTCATGAATTGGCCAGTTTGTAACCCATCTAAGATACGGTGGTCGATGGATATACAGAGATTAACCATACTTCGTATCGCTATCATATCATCGATAACTACAGGTTTTTTAACAACTGATTCAACTTGTAAAATAGCTGCTTGTGGATGGTTAATGATACCCATTGAAGATACAGAACCAAATGAACCTGTATTATTTACAGTAAATGTGCCACCTTGCATATCCTCTTGAGTTAATTGATTGTTTCTTGCTTTTTGAGCAAGTTCATTAATCTCACGAGCGATACCTTTAATTGATTTTTCATCAGCATGCTTAATGACTGGCACATACAATTTATTTTCATGTGCAACTGCAATGGAAATATTGATATCTTTATGAATGATAATTTCACTGCCATTCCAACTACTATTTAACATTGGGTAAGCTTTTAAAGCTTCTGCGACTGTTTTAACAAAGAAAGCAAAGAATGTAAGGTTATAGCCTTCATTATTTTTAAAGCTATTTTTATGATAGTTTCTAGTTTTAACTAAATTAGTAGCGTCAGCTTCAATCATCATCCAACCGTGTGGTATTTCAGTAGCGCTTGTTACCATGTTATTTGCAATCGCTTTTCGCACACCATTAACAGGTATCGTACTTTGGTCACCGGTCCATTGATGTTGTGCATCGTTTGACTCAGTTGTTACTTGTGGTTGAGCATTAGCAGATGATTGTGACGTGTTAGTCTGTGTTGGATGTGAATCTGCTGCATTGATAAATGCTAAGATATCTTTTTTAGTTACCCTGCCTTCGAATCCAGTTCCTGGAACTTGTGATAAATCAATTTGATTTTCAGAAGCTAATTTAAATACTACAGGTGAAAAACGACCATTATTTTTAGGTTGAGTCTCATTTTGAAGTTGAGTAGTATGATGATCTTTTTTGGATGTCTCTTCTTTTACATTCTGCTTTTGAGCGTTTGACGCATTTTGTTTATCGTCATTTGAATTTATTTCTGAAGAGTTTTCTTCAGGTGAATCAATTTTACAAATAACTGTATCGATTTCTACAGTTTCGCCTTCACTTACAGTTAATTCTGTAATCGTACCTGAAACGGTAGATGGTACTTCAGCCGTTACTTTATCTGTAATTACTTCACATAGTGGATCATATTCATCGACATGGTCACCTACAGATACTAGCCATTGCTCAATTGTACCTTCATGAACACTCTCGCCTAATTTTGGCATTTTAATATCCAATGTAAAGCCTCCTTAAAATTCTGCGAGTTCACGCATTTTTGCCTGTATTTTCTCAGGGTTCATCATTAATTCATTTTCTAAAACTGGTGAGAATGGCATTGAAGGAACATCAGCACCAGCTAAGCGCATAATCGGTGCATCTAATTCGAATAAGCAGTTTTCAGCGATAATAGCGGATACTTCTGACATAATGCTACCTTCTAAATTATCTTCAGTAACTAATAATACTTTTCCTGTCTTTTTAGCACGTTCGATAATAGTATCTTTATCTAACGGATAAACAGTTCTTAAGTCAACTACTTCAACGTTGATACCATCTTCTGCAAGAATATCAGCAACTTGTAGACAATAATTAACCATCAATCCATAACAAAATACTGTTATGTCATCGCCTTGACGCTTCACATCAGCTTTACCTAATGGAACTGTGTAGTAATCTTCTGGTACTTCTTCTTTTAAGAAGCGATATGCTTTTTTATGTTCAAAGTAAAGCACTGGATCGTTAGATTCTATTGAAGATAAAAGTAATCCTTTAGCGTCATATGGTGATGATGGAATAACAATCGTTAATCCCGGTGTTGAAGCAAAGATACTTTCAATACTTTGTGAATGATATAAGCCACCATGCACGCCACCACCAAATGGTGCTCTAATTGTAATTGGACATTGCCAATCGTTATTAGAACGATAACGCATTTTGGCTGCTTCACTAATAATCTGATTTGTCGCTGGTAAAATAAAATCTGCGAATTGTATTTCGGCAATAGGACGTTTGCCTAACATAGCTGCACCTATTGCAGTACCGACTATATTTGATTCAGCTAACGGTGTATCAATGACGCGTTCTTTACCATATTTACTTTGTAAACCTAAAGTAGCACCAAATACGCCACCTTTTTTACCAACGTCTTCACCAAGAATAAAAGTATTTTGGTCTTTTTCCATTGCTAAGTCTTGTGCTTGGTGAATGGCATCTAAGTAAGATAGCTTAGTCATGATTGATACTCCCTTCTTCTTCATAAACATAGGCATAAGCTTCTTCGACTGAAGGATATGGTGCTTCTTCTGCAGCTTTTGTAGCATGATTAATGATATCTTTATGTTCTTGTTCTATTTCAGTTAACCAAGCATCGTCAATGATACCTAAATCCAACAAATGATTTTTAAAGCGGATATTACAATCAGCTTCTTTTAAGCCGTCACGTTCTTCTTGCGTTCTATATTTATCATCATCGTCTGATGAATGTGCTGTCATACGAGTTGTGATTGCTTCAATTAACGTAGCACCTTCTCCATTAAGTGCTCTCTTTCTTGATTCTTTCATAGCTTTATACATTGCGATTGGATCATTACCATCAACTTGTACACCTTCCATGCCATAACCAATGGCACGATCTGATAAATTTTTAGCTGCATATTGTAATGAATCTGGTACTGAAATCGCATATTTATTATTAATAATGACACACACAAAAGGTAATTGATGTACGCCAGCAAAGTTCAAACCTTCATGAAAATCTCCTTGGTTAGAACTACCTTCACCAACTGTTGCAGTAGCGATATTGGGCTTTTTATCCATTTTTAATGCTAATGCTGCACCAACTGAATGTGGAATTTGAGTTGCTACTGGAGAACTTTGGGATAAAATACCCTTTTCTCTATGACTATAATGAGATGGCATTTGTTTACCACCTGAGTTAATATCGTCCCTTTTACCAAAAGAAGCTAACATAGTATCGAGAGGCGTCATACCCATGTATGTTACAAAAGCTAAATCTCTATAATATGGAGATGAAATATCACCTTGTTCCATAGCATAGGCCATACCTATTTGAGTTGCTTCTTGACCTTGACCACTGACAACAAAAGGAATTTTACCGGCTCTATTGAGCAACCAAAGTCTTTCGTCTAATTTACGTCCAAGATCCATCCATTTATACATATTTTTTAGGTCTTCTTCTGTAAGGCCTGCTGACTTATAGTCAATCATGTTATTTCCTCCTATTTAAACGTGAATTGCTCGATTTTCAATTTTTAGGCCAAGTTCCATCAATACTTCAGAAAGAGATGGATGAGCATGAGTAGTTAAACCTAATTCTAATGATGAGCCATTCATAAATTGTAATAATGATACTTCATTGATTAATTCAGTTACGTGTGGGCCAATCATATTGATTCCAATGATTTCATCTTGATCTTGATCAACAATCACTTCACAAAAGCCATTTTGAGGGCCAGTAGATTCTATCATTGCTTTACCAATTGCTTTAAATGAAACTTTATAATTTTTAGCATTGATAGTGTCCTGCTTAGCTTGTTCTAAGTTTTTACCTATTGAAGCTATTTCTGGATAAGTATAAATACATTTGGGCATTAAATTATAATTGATAGGTATTGGTGATTCGTCAAACATATGTTCAACTGCTGTGATACCTTCTTTTGAACCTACATGTGCTAACTGCAATTTACCAATACAATCACCTGCGGCATATATATGCTTATCTTCTGTTTGTTGGTATTGATTAGTGATAATATGACCTGATTGAGTCGTTTTCACTTTTGTATTTTGTAATCCTATATCAGACGTATTTGGTTTACGGCCGACTGATAACAAAATTTTATCTACAACGATTTGTTGATCATTGATATGAAGCGTTGCACCATTATTATCTTTGTTAACCTTTACACTTTGATCATCTAAGACAACATTTTCGAAGAATTTTGTTCCGCGATTTTCTAATTCTCGTTTAATTGTTTTGGCAATTTGAGTACTTTCATTTGGTAGAATGCGTTCATTAGCTTCAATAACAGTCACAGCAACACCTAAATCCGTTAAATATGAAGCGAATTCTAAACCAATGACACCACCGCCAATAATTGCGATACTATCTGGCAATATATCCATATTTAAAATATCATCACTAGATAAAATGACGTTATGATCAAATTTTAAGAATGGTAAAGATTGTGGCACAGAACCAGTAGCTATAAGTACGAATTGATTTGGAATCATTTCGTTTTCTCCATCTTCAAATTCTACCGATATCGTACCACTTTGTGGAGAAAATATAGATTCTCCTAGTATGCGCCCAGTACCGTTAAATACATCAATGTGATTCTGTTTCATTAAATGCTGAACACCTTGATACATTTGATTAACGATTTCATCTTTTCTTTCTAAAATGCGCTCATAATTCAAATTATACTCTGGAACATCAATACCAAATTGTTTCGCATTCTTTATAGTATGGACTACTTCTGCAGATTTTAATAATGATTTGGTAGGAATACATCCTTTATGTAAACACGTACCTCCTAATAGCGATCTTTCGACAATAGCAACTGTTTTGCCTAATTGTGAAGCACGTATTGCCGCTACATATCCTGCAGTACCTCCACCTAATACAACTAAATCATATTGCTTTTCAGACATATGCTTACTCCTAACTATATGTATAGAGAACATTAATAAAACTATGTTTATTAAAAATTCTCTGATAATTAAAGGTTATCTTTCTTTTCATCTTCAAAATTAATCAATACTATAATATTTTACATCAGTTAAAACATTTTCGAAATTCTAAATACTTCATTTTTTTGTATAAAAAGTGACTATTCAATACAACTGGAAAATTTACAGACTAACGAAACATCATTACTTAAGTATTAATTATTAATGATGTTTTACTTAATTTAAATTAATACATTATTTCCTTTGATTCTGAGCTATCATTTCTTTTGCATTCTCTCTCGTTAAATCTGTAACACTAGCGCCAGAAATCATACGAGCTACTTCATCAATTCGATCATCATTTTCAAGTTCTTTAACTTGTGTTGTTGTTCGGTCTTCTGTTGTATGTTTAGAAATAAGTAAATGATGATCACTCATTGTAGCAACTTGAGGTAAATGTGAGATACATATTACTTGAATATATTCAGCTATATCACGCATTTTCTCAGCCATTTTTTGAGCTGCTTGACCTGAAACGCCTGAATCAACTTCATCGAATAATATAGCTGTTTGTCCTCTAGATTGAACAAATATACTTTTTAATGCGAGCATGATTCTAGATAGTTCCCCGCCTGAAGCTATTTTATTTAAGCTTTTTAGAGGTTCACCTTTATTTGGGCTAATTAAAAATTCTACAAATTCAATACCTTCAATATTCGGTTCATCAAGTGGTTTAAATGAAATTTCTAAATTGGCATCTTTCATTTGTAAATTTTGTATTTCTGATACAATATGGTCTCTTAATTCTCTAGCAACTTTCCGTCTTTTTTCTGATAATGATTTACCTACTTTAATTACTTGTTGGTATAAATCGTTAATCTCTTCACGTAGTTGTGATGTACTTTGTTCATAGTTTTCAATTTTATTGATTTCATTTTCAAGTTTGCCTTGATATGCAATCAACTCGGAAACATCCTTACCATATTTACGTTTTAAGTTATTAAGCAAGTTCATACGTGATTCAAGTTCATTAAGGACTTGTTCATCAAATTCAGTATTAGTCATTTCATCATAAAGTTCGTGTTTGGCATCTTCTAACGTATAGTAAAACTGATCTACTTCTTCTTTTAATGTTACATATTTATCAGGAACAATATCATTAATTTCATTTAAGAAATTGCTTAGTTCATAGAGTCGATCAGTAATTGCATTTTCATCTGTTAAAGTCAAATGTGCATTATTTAAAGCTAAACTTAGTTTTTCTGAGTTTTGAATTCTTTTAATATCTGATTCTAGTTGGTCGACTTCTCCCTCTTTTAAAGATGCTTCTGTCAATTCTTCTAATTGAAACTTCATTAAATCTAGTCTTTGTAGCAATGCTTGGTCAGCAGATTCTAATTCTTCGAGTTCTTTGCGTTTAGATTTATATTGATTAAAGACCTCGTGATATTGTGATAAAAGATCACTATATTGCTCACCAGCGTAATCATCGAGTAATTGTAAATGATATTTTTGTTTAAGTAATGATTGTGTTTCATGTTGCCCGTGGATATCTAAAAGTTCCTGCATTACTTTTCTTAAATCTTGTAATGTAATAGTTTGATTATTAATTCGACAGATACTTTTGCCAGAACTAAAAATTTCTCTTTTAACTAATAAAAAGTCTTCATCGATATCAATATTTAAATCTTGCAACACATGTATTGCATCTTTGCTATTATCAATATCGAATATACCTTCAATAATTGCTTTTTTCTCACCATGTCTAACATAATCTGATGACGCTCGCATACCGATAAGTTGTCCAATAGCATCGATAATGATTGATTTACCTGAACCTGTTTCACCACTTAAAACAGTTAAACCATCTGAAAATTGAATTTCTAATTCATCGATGATTGCAAATTGTTTTATTGATAAGGTTTGTAACATAAATTCATCGCATCCTTATAATAAATTGAAAATTCTTGTTTTGATTTCTTCACTCGCTTCATCATTTCGACAAATAATAAGGCAAGTATCATCACCACAAATTGTTCCTAACACTTCTTCCCAATCAATTTGGTCTAATATTGCACCTATGGATTGTGCATTACCTGGTAATGTTTTTAATACTAGTAGATTACCTGTACCTTCAATATTTACAAATGAATCCATCAAATATCTACCGAGTTTTTCAAGAGGATGATATTTACGATCATTAGGTAAACTATAAACATATTGGCCTGATGCGGCTGGTACTTTTATTAGTTGTAATTCTTTAATATCACGAGAGACAGTCGCCTGTGTCACATTTAATTCATATTCATTCAAACGTTTAACTAATTCATCTTGTGTTTCAATTTGTTCATTCGATATAATTTCTCTAATTTTTATATGTCTTACCGATTTTTTTGGCAAAATTAACACCTCTAGTTACGAATATTTATACAGTTATTTTAACATATGCATTTAGTTACTACTACTCATCACCCTTTTGAATAAGGATATAAAGTACGTTGAATAACTGCTAATATAGTTTTCTATGAATAATATATTACAAATAAATTAATCGTACTTTATATGCATTTTAATGATATTGATGAATATTTATTGTATAACAGCTTAGAATTTAATTTTGAACATAAAACGAGGTTAACAAAAATTGAATGTAATTTCTGTTAACCTCTATCATATGAGTAATATTGTAAAATAAATAAAATTAATGATCACGATGATAGAATAAATCTACAATGTCTCTTAAATTTGTAGTTTCATATTGATCACTTATGTTATCTAAACATTTGAGTGCTTCATTACGATGATAATTTAATTTATTCTCCGCACCGTCTTTATTCAATATAGAGACATAAGTACTTTTATCATTCTCTAAATCACTACCCACTTTTTTACCAAGCTTTTGTTCGTCGCCATATATATCTAATAAATCGTCTTTGATTTGGAACATTAATCCAAGATGGTCACTAAATTCATTTAACATTGCAGATGTATGTTCATCAGTGTCGGCAATGTCAACTGCACTCATAATTGCAAAAGTAAGTAATGCACCTGTTTTTGTTCTATGAATAGATTCTAACGTTGAAATATCTATCTTTTTATCTTCACTCTGCATATCTAGTGTTTGTCCACCAACCATACCCAGATGTCCGCTAGCATATGCTAATCTTTGTAAGACTTTAACCTTTTTAGCATCACATAAAGCTGAATCGTAAGACACGAGTTCAAAGGCTTTAGTTAAAAGCGCATCACCAGCTAAAATGGCTTTCCATTCACCATATACTTTGTGGTTAGTTAGCTTGCCTCTGCGATAATCATCGTTATCCATGGCTGGAAGATCATCATGTATAAGTGAATATGTATGAATCATTTCTAAGGCCAAGGCGCTTTGCATGCCTTGACGATAATCTTCATTTAACATATCTAAAGTAAGTAGCAATAATACAGGTCTAATTCTTTTTCCACCTGCATTAAGAGAATAAAGCATACTTTCTTCTAAATTTGTATTTAGCGTAGACTCTGGTATTGATTTCTTAAGAGCGTCATTAATTTCATTAATTAAATCATTCATTTGTAGTTTCATCATTATCCTGTTCCTCAGCTTCTTCTTGCATTAATTTATTTACCTTTTTCTCGGCATCTTTTAATGTTGAATCGCATGCTGTAGATAATTTCATTCCTCGTTGATATAAATCTAGAGATTCTTCTAATGATACGGTTTCATTATCTAATTTTTGTACAATGCTCTCAAGCTCTTGCATCATTTCTTCAAAGCTTTGTTTTTCTTTACTCATCATTACACCTTACTTTCTTAACAATGGCATCGATTTGACCATCTTTCATAGTTAAAACAATTTCATCATTTTCCGACATGTCTTTTGTACTTGTGACAACGTTATCTTCTTTGTTTACAATTGCGTATCCACGTAACATTGTATTGGTTGGGCTTAATTGATTCAGTTGTTCAATTTTTGATTTTAGTGCATTTTTGTATTGTGATAAATCGTTATTTATCTTTTGAGTTAGGCGTGATTTAAGTTGGCCATTCTGTTGTTGATTTCTAATAATAGAAGATTCGAGATGCTTTGGATTAAATCTTTGTTTCAAAATACTTATTTGATGTTGTTGCTGTTCTAACTTACTAGTCAACTTTTGATTTAATTGCTTTTCAAGATCATCTCTTTTTTGAATTTGCTGATCATATAATAGAGATGGTTGCTTAAATTTGTAATACGAAGATAGATGTTCAAGATGCTTTTTATGTTGTTCCACATATTGCTTGATATGTCTAGTTAATGTGAATTGATATTGCTTAATTTGCTGTAATAATTCATACTGATCTGGCGTTGCCATCACTGCTGCTTGCGTTGGTGTAGCTGCTCTTACGTCAGCCACAAAATCACTTAATGTAAAATCGGTTTCGTGACCAACTGCTGATATAATTGGCGTTTGACATTCGAAAATGGCTTTAACAACTTCTTCTTCATTAAAATTCCATAAATCTTCAATTGATCCTCCACCGCGTCCAACAATAATGGTATCTACATCTAATTGATCTGCATATTTAATCTTTTCTATAATGTCAGCTTTGGCTTGTTGTCCTTGCACCAATGTACTAATTTGTATTTGTTCAACAAGGGGATAGCGACTATTAATTGTTGAATGTATATCTCTGATTGCTGCACCTGTACTAGCAGTAAGGACTGCAATTTTTTTTGGAAAACGAGGTATAGTTTTTTTATTACTATTATCAAAATAACCTTCTTTTGAAAGCTTTTTCTTTAATTCTTCCAATTTTTGATAGAGATTACCTATACCATCGAGTTGCATCTTATTTACATATATTTGATAGTTTCCTCTGCGCTCATATACAGATACACGTGCCTCTAATAGTACTTCATCCCCCTCTTTAGGTTCGAAGTTGAGTTTAGAAGCACTACCTTTAAACATCATTGCACTAATTACACTTTCTTTATCTTTTACATTAAAGTATAAATGACCACTTGAATGTTTTTTAAAGTTAGATAATTCTCCTTTTATAAGAACGGACTGTAAATGTGGATCTTGATCAAATTTATATTTAATATATTTAGTTAATGTGGAAACTGTTAAGTAATCAGTCATATATATCACTCAATTTTATTAGTTTATGTTACTCAGTACGCCATTGATGAATTTATAATGATCATCATCGCTAAATTGTTTAGCTAACTCAACGGCTTCGTTTATGACTACTTTAGATGGTGTATCACTGTGCAATATTTCAAAAGTTGCCATGCGTAAGATGATACGGTCTGTTTTTAATAATCTTTCGAGTGACCAATCTTTGAGATATGGTTTGATTTTTTCATCTAATACAGGTTCGTGATCTTTAACACCAGTCACTAACCAATTAATGAAATCAAAGTCTAAATCTGGATAGTCATCTTTAATAAAGTTAATGGCTTCTTTGATAGTTAAATCAGTGTCTTTAATTTCTAATTGAAATAAAGTTTGAAAAGCTTGGACTCTTGATTCTTTACGACTCATAAATAACTCCTTCAAACGTTTTTATAAAAGATTAGGTACTATTGAGATGTGTTTTTAATGATGATATCTCTAAACTAGTACCTAACTTAATTTATTATTTATTTTTCTACTACAATTTGGGTAATGTGAACATTAATTTGCTTTGGTTCAATTGCTGCCATTGTAGAAATTTGATTGAAAATAGCAGATTGAATTTGATTCGCTGTTTTAGAAATATTAATGCCGTGTTTTAAAGCACAATAAACATCGATATAAATACCATCTTCTCGAGCTTCAATTTTTAAATCTCTATTTAAATTTTTACGACTAATTTTTTCTAAGTTAGTATTTTTTAATTCTGCAAAATGTCCTGTAATGCCATCTACTTCTGAGGTAGCAATACTAGCAATAACAGATAAAACTTCTGGAGCAATTTCGATTTTGCCTAAATTTGTGTGAGAATAATCCGCAACATTGACCATTGTTTTAACCTCCTATTGGTTGTCATCAGCCATAATATTATATTTTTCTAAGAATTTAGTATTAAATTCACCACTTCTGAAGATATCATTTGTTAATAATTTTAAATGGAATGGAATCGTAGTATCTATTCCTAAAACTAAATATTCACTTAACGCTCTGATACCTGTCATGATTGCTTCATCTCTTGTCGACTCATGCACGATAAGTTTAGCAACCATCGAATCATAATATGGTGGAATTGTATAATTAGTATAACATGCAGATTCAATTCTGACTCCGAATCCACCTGGTGCTAAATATTGAGTGATTTTACCAGGAGATGGCATGAAATCTTTGTATGGATTCTCGGCGTTAATTCTAAATTCAATCGCATGTCCGTTAATTTTGATATCTTTTTGTTTAAATGGTAATGCCTCACCCATTGCGACTTTTAATTGTAATTTGACTAAGTCTACACCTGTAACCATTTCAGTAACAGGATGCTCAACTTGAATGCGGGTATTCATTTCCATGAAGTAGAACTGATCATCATTTAAATCATAAATAAATTCTATTGTTCCAGCATTTTCATAGTTTACAGCTTTAGCAGCTCTAATTGCTGCATTACCCATTTCTTGACGTGTTTCTTCAGATAAAATTGGTGAAGGTGCTTCTTCTACTAATTTTTGCATACGTCTTTGAATTGTACAGTCACGTTCACCTAAATGAATCACATTGCCATAACTGTCACCGATGATTTGAATTTCGATATGACGGAAATTTTCAATGAATTTTTCTAAATATAATCCACCATTACCAAATGCAGTTTCCGCTTCTTGTTGTGTCATTCGGTACCCCGTTTCAAGTTCTTTCTCATCTCGAGCTACACGTATACCCTTACCCCCACCACCAGCAGTGGCTTTAATAATGACAGGGTAACCAATTTTTTTAGCGACCTTTTTCGCATCGTCAA
Organism: Staphylococcus sp. KUGN1; assembly: GCF_045984185.1. Taxonomy (NCBI): domain Bacteria; kingdom Bacillati; phylum Bacillota; class Bacilli; order Caryophanales; family Staphylococcaceae; genus Staphylococcus; species Staphylococcus sp. KUGN1. Next base: position 966,858 of record NZ_JBJQIL010000001.1, read on the forward strand.
TATTATGAACTAAACCTTCACTACCTGGAACAACAGGAACATTGGCTTTGATCATTTCCGCTTTAGCGACATCTTTAATACCCATTTTTTGAATAGATTCATGGCTAGGTCCGATAAATTTTAATTGGCATGCTTCACATAATTCAGCAAAGTCACCATTTTCAGCTAAGAAACCGTAACCTGGGTGGACACCATCGCATCCTGTTGATGTAGCAATTGATAAGATATTAGGGATATTTAAATATGAATCTTTAGACAGAGTTGGACCAACGCAATATGCTTCATCAGCAATTTGAGTATGTAAGGCGTCTTTGTCTCCTTCTGAATAAATAGCAACTGTTTGAATACCTAGCTCGTGGCAAGCTCTTATGATTCTAACTGCGATTTCACCACGATTTGCGATAAGTACTTTTTTCATTATTTCACCTTAAATAACGGTTGGCCATACTCTACCATTTGTCCGTCTTCTACTAATATTTCAACAATTTCACCTGAGATTTCTGCTTGGATTTCATTAAATAGTTTCATTGCTTCTAAAATACAAACAGTTGTGTCATTTGAGACTTTATCTCCAACTTGTACGTAAGCACCTTCTTCTGGTGATGGTGATTTGTAAAATGTACCAACCATTGGTGCATTAATTGTTTCATAATTGTCTGCCACTTCTTCTTGTGCTTGCGCATTATCACTGACTTGTGGTGCAGATTGAGCAACTTGAGGTTGAGCAATAGATGGTGCCGGTTGTTGTGCCACTTGTGGTGTAATAATTTCAGTTTCTTTTTCTTTTTTTAAGTTAACAACGCTACCTTTATTATCTTCAATGTTAATTTCTGTTAAGTTTGATTGATCAAGAATCTCTATTAATTCTTTTATTTCTTTAAAGTTCATAATTATTACTGACTCCTTCAGTTTGTTTTCATCTACCCGTCTATTTTACTTGAGACAACCTTTCAATTCAAGCATGATAAGATATCCTATATTTTGAAATGGACTTGTTGGCTTAAAATCATAGTATCAGGAGATAAACTAAGTCATGGCGTAATAGTCTAAATAACTAATTTAAAATAATAAACGTGATGACATGATAGTACATCATATCATCACGTTAGAGTTAAATTATGATTCGTTAAATATGTCTCTCAATACCCTTACAGCACGATTAATTTCTTGTGAACTAATGGTTAGTGGTGGCAATAATCGGATGACATTTTGACCGGCAGTTAAAATAATTAAACCACGTTCACGTGCTTTGACTACAAGTTGCGATAAGTCTAAATCAGTTTCAATACCGATCATTAATCCTTTACCACGTATGTCAATGATATGAGGATTGTCTACTAATGCATTATTTAATTTGAAGAATAATTCTTCTGATTTTTTTGAAACATGATTTAAAAAATGAGCTTTATTGATAATTTCTAATGTGGCTTTTGCAGCTGTCATTGCAAGTTTGTTTCCGCCAAATGTAGACCCATGACTACCATAATCAAAGACATGCGATAGACGTCTCTTACCTAACATAGCGCCTACAGGAACGCCATTAGCAAGACCTTTTGCAGAAGTGACAATATCCGGCTCAATATCATAATGTTCGAAAGCGAAACATTTACCTGTTCGTCCAATGCCAGTTTGAACTTCATCAACGATTAATAAAATGTCATGTGCATGACACAGTTGACTTAATTGTTTGATAAAGGATGATTTAGCGACGTGAATGCCAGATTCTCCTTGAATAAGTTCAAGCATGATAGCTGCTGTATCTTTAGTAATTAGTGATTTCACACTATTGATGTCATTAAATTTTGCATAACTAAAGTGAGGAACTACATCTCCAAAGCCTGCTTTTATTTTTCCTTGACCTGTAGCAGACATTGCACCATATGTTCTGCCATGAAATGATTGATCAAAACATATAATTGATTGTTTGCCTGTATATTTACGTGCTAATTTAATAGCCGCCTCATTTGCTTCAGCACCGCTATTACAGAAATATACACAATAGTCATATTGACGTACTAATAATTGGGCCACATCTTCTTGTAGCGTATTTAAATATAAATTGGGAGTATGCCAAATTTGAGCAACCTGTTTCTCTAATTGTTCTTTAACGTATGGATAAAAACCTAAATTTGTTACACCGATGCCCGAAGAAAAATCGAGATATTTATTACCGTTTGTATCCAATAACTCATTTAATTCTGCTTTAACGAAATCGACATTTGCTCTTTTGTAATTTTGAAATAAGTAACTCATTTGATGTTCCCTTCTATGATTGTTCCTGTTAATAAATTATCTCCAATAATAACTTCTTGAACGCCGGACTTAACTGTTGATACGGCACTATTAATTTTAGGTATCATACCACCAGTAATAATATGGTTGTCGATTTTAGATTGCACGTGGTTAATATTTAATCTTTTTATCAAAGTTCCATGTTCTATCACACCTTTAACATCAGTCATTAATATTAATTTACGTGCTTTCATTGCGATAGCAATTGCTGTTGCTAAATGGTCGGCATTGATATTAATTAATTCACCATCTTGATGTGTACCGATAGAACTTATAACAGGAATCATATTTTGAATTAAATAATTTTGAATTGCATTTACGTTTACTTGTATATTTTTACCTACAGAGCCATAGTGTTGATAGTTCAAATAATCCGCTTGAATGATTGATAATTGATCTTCTCTTAATTGCTTCACATTTAAATTCGCTGCTTTTAAATCACTTGTTAATTTTTGACCGACATGATTAAACAAGGCATCTTTAATAATTGGTAAATCTTCCTTAGCAGTTACTCTCAATCCATCTTTTTTAACTGTAGGGTGATTTGCTTTCATCAATAGTGATTCAATAACATTACCGCCACCATGAACGATAATAATTTGATCATTTTGTTTAATCCAATTCTTTATCTGCATTATAGTGTTTTTACTTAAATGCTTTATGGCTATACCGCCCATTTTAATTACAATAATTTGATTCATTTTGTTACCTCTATGTTGTATATAATGCATTAATTTTTACGTAATCATAAGTTAAATCACAACCCCATGCAGTACCTGATTTATTACCTTGATGCATATTAATGTTGATATGAATGTCTTTATTTTTTAATTTATTGCGCATAGTTTCAGCATCAAAAGTGATTGGTGTTGAGCCAATCATGACGGGGATGTCTTCTATTAAGATATCAACGTTATTAATATCAAAGTTAGATTGGGTATAACCAATAGCTGCGAATATACGTCCCCAATTAGGATCTTCTCCATATATGGCTGATTTTACTAAATTTGAACCAACAACTGTCTTGGCTATCATTCTTGCAGATTTTTCATTTGGCATTTTATCTACTGTCACTTCAATTAATTTTGTAGCGCCTTCTCCATCTTTGGCAATTTGTATCGCTAGTGAACGCATAACATGTTCTAACATATTGCAAAATGTTTTGAATTCTTTAGTGTTTGGTAAAATTTCTTTATTATTAGCTACACCATTTGATAAAACTAGTACTAAATCATTAGTAGATGTATCCCCATCGATAGTAATTTGATTAAATGTTTTATCAATGTTAGTTTTTAGTGCTTCTTGTAAAGTTTCCGTAGAAATATTAGCATCACATGTAATAAAAGCTAACATTGTAGCCATATTAGGATGTATCATACCTGAACCTTTGGCAACACCTGCCATGGTTACAGTTGTCTGGCCAAATTTTTCAGTTACGACACATGTTTTTGTATTTAAATCAGTAGTTAAGATTGCTTTTGCAAAATAATTCGCATTACCATCTTTGTTTAACTGTTGAATACCTTTTTTAATTTTAGACATTGGTAAACGTTGACCAATAATTCCTGTAGAAGCAACACAAATGAAATCTTGATTGATACCTAGCGTTTCTGATACTTGTTGTTGCATTGAAATGGCATCTTCCATACCCTTCTGTCCTGTACAAACATTGGCTATGCCTGAGTTGGCAATCACGGCTTGAATTTTTCCAGTAGTTTGTATTGTTCTTTTATTTAAAATTAAAGGTGCTGCTTTGACTTTATTAGTAGTTTGAACATAAGCAACGCTTGATGGGCATTCTGACACAATCCATCCTAGATCTAATTTTTTTTTTAATTCCTACATGTATTCCATCTGCAGTGAAACCTTTTGGGCTTGCAATATTTCCTGTAATTTCTTTCATTTTATACTCCTCACTACACTAATGGAGGTACACTGCAAAGTCCTTCGGTTTCATCAAAACCAAACATAAGATTGATATTTTGTAGTGCTTGTCCAGAAGCGCCCTTGATTAAATTATCTAGTACTACCATAACCGTTAAAATATTTGTTTTATCATTATATTTAAATCCAATATTCACATAATTTGTTCCAACAACTTCATTTAATTGTGGCATGGTTCTTAGTATACGTATAAAAGGTTTATTCTTATAAATTAACTCATATGTTTCGGTAATCTGTTGAGCAAAAGTTGAACTTTTCAGTTTACAGTAAATTGTTGCTACAATGCCTCTATTTACAGGTATTAAAGAAGTAGAAAATTGAATATTCTGTAAATTGTGATCGTAGTGTTTTAACATTTGTATAATTTCAGGAATATGTTGATGTTCGTTTAATTTATAAGTTAAATAATTGTTATTTATATTTACAAAGTGACTAGCTGTTGTAGGATTTTTTCCAGCACCTGACAAGCCACTTTTAGCATCAATGATAATTGAGTCTAGTTGGATTAATTTGTTTTGTAACAAAGGAATAAGTGCCAGTTCAACTGCAGTTGCATAACATCCTGGGTTTGAAATAAATCGATGGTTCGAAGATGTAGTAAATTCTGGCAAACAATAGGTGAACTGTTTTTGAATATCGTTATTAACAGGTTCTTTTTTGTACCATAATTTATATTCATCTGAAGGTAATCTATGATCACCTGAAATATCGACAACTGGAAAATTTGAATTAACAAATTTTGATGATAATTGACTAGCAATGCCGCTTGGCGTTGCGAATACAACTAGGTCGCTATGTTTCATAATTTCATCTGCATCAAATGGTTGTACAATCAAATCGTATATACCTTTTAAATGTGGATATAATTCTGAAATTGATTTACCAATTGATTGAGTGGCATGTATAGATGATACCTCAATATGAGGATGATGATGTATAAGGCGTAGTAGCTCTAGCCCGGAATATCCAGTGATTCCTACAATACTTATGCGCATACTTAAACCTCTTTTCGTATTTTTATACAAATTTATGTTATAAAATACGAAAAATCAAGTGCACAATATAATGATTGACTAGATACTCCTCAAATTCTTTGCATAAAAAAATACATAACTTACGTTGTCGTAAGTTATGTATTTATTGTTAAATTATTTTTTCTAAATTAACCTCTAGAAATGTAACTTCCATCACTAGTGTTGATAACAAGAATGTCACCTTCGTTTACAAATAAAGGTACATTAAGTGTGTAACCTGTTTCAACAGTAGCTGATTTAGTAGCGCCTGTTGCAGTATCACCTTTGATACCTGGCTCAGTTTCAGTTACTTGTAATTCTACTGTTTTTGGTAATTCTAATCCAATTACTTCTCCATCATATGATTGAATTTGTACTTCCATGTTGGCTTTTAAGTAATTTAATTCATCTTTTAAGTAGTCGCCTGGTAATTCTGTTTGGTCAAATGTTTCATTATCCATGAATACATGATTATCACCATCAGCGTATAAGTATTGCATGCGACGATTTTCAATCATTGCTTGTTCTACTTTTTCACCAGCTCTAAATGTTTTTTCTTGGATAGCACCCGTTCTTAAGTTACGTAGTTTTGAACGTACGAAAGCAGATCCTTTACCTGGTTTTACATGTTGGAAATCAATTACTTTCCAAATGCCATTATCTACAGAAATTGTTAAACCTGTTTTAAAATCATTTACTGAAATCATTCAGTTTCCTCCTCAATATACACGCTTATTTTAAAATAATAAGGTCTTTTGTGCATTTAGTAAAGACTTCACAACCATTTTCTGTCATCAAGATATCATCTTCAATTCGAACGCCACCTAAACCATCAACATATATACCTGGTTCAATAGTGACGCAATTATTTACTCGAAGTTGACCAGATGCATTTTTAGATAGTAATGGACCTTCGTGTATGTCTAAACCAATACCATGACCTAATGAATGACCAAATTCCTCACCATATCCATGTGCTTCAATAAAATCTCGGGAAAGTGCATCAGCTTCTTTTACTGTCATACCCGGTTTGATTTCATTGAGCGCTTTTTGTTGTGCTTTTAATACTATATCATAAATTTCTTTCATTTTAGGATTTGGTTCACCTATTGCAAAAGTTCTTGTGATATCTGAACAATAACCTTTATAGTATGCACCAAAATCTAATGTAACCATATCACCTTGCTCAATAATTTTATCACTTGCAACACCGTGTGGTAAAGCACCTCGATGACCAGATGCTACTATTGTATCAAAAGATGGTCCATCTGCACCTAAATGTAACATTTTACTTTCTAGTTCGGCTTTTACTTCGCGTTCAGTCATACCTGCTTTCACAATTGATAAAATATAATCATAGGTTTCATCAACAATTTGAGCTGCTTTTTTGATTATTTCAATTTCTGTATTTGATTTTACTTCTCTGATTTTTTCAATAGCATCAGAAATACTGATTAATGTGATCATGCCTTTACTTAATTCTATATAAGTATCATAACTTACTTTATGACCTTCAAATCCTACGTTACTTAAGCCCTCTTCTTTTAATATTGATTTTATTTCAGATATTAAATCAGATTTTCTATTTATAATCTCAAACTCTGAAGCTTGTTCTTTTGCTTGTTCGATGTATCTAAAGTCTGTGATTAAATATTGATGGTTTGGAGTAATAATTAAAGCACCACTTGTACCTGTGAATTCAGATAAATATCTTCTATTAAAATCTGAAAGAATAACAACTGCGTCTAGCTTTTTTTGTTGTAAAAGTTGGTGTACTTGTTCTAATTTGTTCATAGAATCCCCTCCGAATCTTGTTTAACGTTTGTACATTTTATATGAATACATTAAAATGATAGCATAATCAATAAATAATATAATAGTTTTTAGTTTAGGGAGATAATCATGAAGAGATATATAATCGTGATTGGCGCATCTTGTTTATTAGCTGGTTGTGGTAGTCAAAATCTTGCACCACTCGAAGATAAAACTACAAAACTAAGAGATGACAATCATCAATTAAAATTAGACATTCAACAATTAAATCAAGACATTAGTAATCAAAAGTCGACGATTGCAGGATTACAAAAAGATAAAGAGAATGGCAAACAAACAGCAGATAATAAGAAAAAAGAGAAAAATTTAAAGGCGAGTTCTACGTATTATGACAAAGTAGCAAGTGCAGTTGATAAGTATAATGACATTAAACCTGATGTAACTAAAAATAAAGGTAGTCAATCTATCCAAAAGAAATTATCGACGATAACTTCTGATTTAGATGATGCATATAATACGTATAATTCTGATATCGATGAAGATTCGATGACTAGTGAAGATAAACAAACTAAAAAAAATATTAGCAGTTTAAATAAAGATATTACTGCTGCCTTTGATAAGATTGAGACAGGATATCAAGAAAAAGATAAAAAGAAAATTGATAAAGGACAGCAAAAATTATCTACTATACAAACAGATGCAAATTAGAATTAGGTGAATTTCAATGAAAAATATTTGGTTTTATATTGTGTTAGCTATTGCAGCATTTGGTTTAATTATGAATTTAGATGTGTTTCTATTTTCAATCGTTAGAATGTTGATTAGCTTTGCAATTTTAGTATTAATCATATATCTTATATATTATTTCTTCTTCCTAACAGAAGAACAGCGTAAATATAAAAGAGCACAACGTAAGTATCGTAAACGTAAATAATAATCAAATTAAAATAAAGCAGTAGTCATCTTTATCAAATTGATATGAATGACTACTGCTTTTTGTTTTAATTAAATATCATTTTCTATAAGTCCAGTCATCTGAACGGAATTTTTCTTCCAATGCTTTGACTTCTTCTAACTGTGCATCAGTTAAAGTTAATGGTTTAAATTCAATCTGTAATCCCTTTTTGAATCCATCTTCGAAAGCTTTTTCCATCTCATTCAAAGTAATATGTTGTTCTGAAATGTCATTGATAGCTACTGCTTTGTCTACAAATGCTTCTTTCATTTTAGCTTTTAAGCGATCATGCTTGAAAATGAACAAATCAAATAGTTCATCGATATCTATATCTTGTAAAATAGAACCATGTTGAAGAATGACCCCTTTTTGACGTGTTTGAGCACTACCTGCTATTTTACGGCCTTCGACAACAAGTTCATACCAACTTGGTGCATCAAAACATACAGAACTACGTGGTTGCTTTAACTTCTCTCTTTCTTCTTTCGAACGAGGAACAGCAAAATAAGTATCGAAACCTAAGTTTTTGAATCCTTCCAATAACCCTTGTGAAATAACTCTATAAGCTTCTGTAATCGTCAATGGCATTTTAGGATGTGATTCAGGTACTATAACACTATAAGTCAACTCTTTATCATGTAATACGCCTCTACCACCAGTTTGACGTCTTACTAGTCCATAGCCCTTTTCCTTCACTTTTTCGATATCAATTTCTTTAGTTAATCGTTGAAAGTAGCCAATTGATAATGTCGCTGGGTCCCAAGTGTAGAAACGAATGACAGGATCAATTTCACCTCTAGATACGAAATTAAGTAATGCTTCATCCATTGCCATATTATAATATGGATCGTGACTACCAGTATTAATAAAGTTCCATGTTTCTGTCATGATTAAAATCCCCCATTAATGTATGCTTAGTAACAAAATTTGCTATTTTGCTTATTAATTTTGAATAAATTATTAAAACATCTGTGATATCATAAAAATATTTTGATAATTTGTTCTAACAGTCTTATAATTATAATATCGGTAAATTAGGGAGGATGCAACATGAGTATCTCTTTGTATATTGCAATTATTATATTAGTTATAATAATTGGTTATATGGTCGTTCAACAAATTCTTAATAAACGAGCTGTCACAGAATTAGACCAAAATGATTTTCACAAAGGCTTACGTAAAGCACAAGTGGTTGATGTTAGAGAAAAAGTTGACTATGATTATGGTCACATCAATGGCGCACGAAATATTCCAATTACTATGTTTAAACAAAGATTCCAAGGTCTAAGAAAAGACCAACCCATTTATCTTTGTGATGCAAATGGTATTGCAAGTTATCGTGCTGCTCGTATGTTAAGAAAAAATGGCTATACAGATCTTTATATGCTTAAAGGCGGCTATAAAAAATGGACTGGTAAAATCAAGTCCAAAAAATAGTTAGGTTAGCCTAGATTAATGTTTATGTATTATGAGTGAAATGTTTAAGACAAATAAATGTCTTATTCTTTTCACTCATTTTTTATGAAAAAAACATTCCTCTACAGTTAAATGAGTAGAGGAATGTTTAGATTGTGTATTATTTTTCAGCATGTAAGTTTTCAAATTTAAGAATTGGTTTTCTTGCTGCTGTCGTTTCATCTAATCTGTCGATAATAGTAGTATGAGGTGCTTCGAGTACTTTATCTGGATCATCTTTCGCCTCATTAGCAATTTGAATTAACGTATCAGCAAAATGATCTAAAGTTTCTTTAGATTCTGTTTCAGTAGGTTCAATCATCATACCTTCTTCAACATTTAATGGGAAGTAAATTGTAGGTGGATGTACACCAAAATCTAATAAACGTTTAGCCATATCTAAAGTTCTTACCCCATATTGCTTTTGTTTAATTCCACTTAAGACAAATTCATGTTTACAGTATTGTTTATATGGAATTTCAAAATGATCTGTTAATCGTGCTTTAAGATAATTAGCATTTAATACTGCCGCTTCAGAAACTTCTTTTAATCCTTGAGCACCCATTGTTCTAATATAAGTATATGCTCTTAGATAGATGCCAAAGTTACCGTAAAATGGTTTTACTCGTCCAATTGAGTTTTTAATATCATTATCATATTTAAAATAATCATTTTCTTTTATAACCATTGGTTTAGGTAAGTAACTAGCTAATTCTTTAACAACACCGACAGGACCTGAACCTGGGCCGCCTCCACCATGTGGGCCAGTAAATGTTTTATGAAGATTTAAATGGACAGCATCGAAGCCCATATCACCAGGACGAACTTTATCCATGATAGCATTTAGGTTTGCACCATCGTAGTATAATAGTCCTCCTGCTTCATGAACAATTTCTCTGATTTCCATAATATTCTTTTCAAAAATACCTAAAGTATTTGGGTTTGTTAACATGATAGCAGCAGTATTTTCATTAACAACACGTTTTAAGTCATCAATATCTACTTCGCCACGTTCATTTGATTTAACGGTTACAGATTTAAAGCCAGCAAATGATGCTGAAGCAGGGTTTGTACCATGTGCTGAGTCAGGAACAATAACTTCATCACGATGTCCCTCTCCATTATTTTGATGATACGCTTTGAAAATCATTAATGCAGTCCATTCACCGTGTGCACCAGCAGCTGGTTGAAGCGTCACTTCATCCATACCTGTAATTTCTTTAAGTTCTTCTTGTAAATTATATATAATTTCAAGAGAACCTTGGATTTGATTTTCATCTTGTAATGGGTGTGCTTCACTAAAGCCAGGAATTCTTGCAACTTTTTCATTAATTTTAGGATTGTATTTCATAGTACATGATCCTAATGGATAGAATCCTGAGTCTACACCAAAGTTTTTATTAGATAATTCTGTATAGTGACGAACTAAATCTAATTCTGCTACTTCAGGAAATTCAGCTTTTTCTTTTCTAATAAATTTATCATCTAAAATTGATTCAAATGATTTATTGTTAATATCGCTTTGCGGTAAAGAATAGGCATATCTTCCTTCTTTAGATCTTTCAAAAATAAGTGGGCTTGATTTACTTACCATTAATTTCACCAGCTTTCTTAACAAATGTATCAATCTCATCTTTTGTTCTTAATTCAGTAACAGCTATTAGCATATGATTTTCAAACTCATTAGAAACAGCACTTAAATCGAAGCCACCAATAATATCTTCTTGAGCTAATGCTTTATTAACTTCACTGATTGATTGATTAAATTCAACAACGAATTCATTAAATGATGTACCTTCTAAGACATTGAATCCAGCTTCTTTAAATGCTTGTTTAGCATAATTTGCATGTTCAAAGTTTTGCACAGCAATATCATAAACACCTTGTTTACCTAAAGCAGACATTGCGATTGATGAAGCTAATGCATTTAGAGCTTGGTTAGAGCAAATATTTGAAGTCGCTTTATCGCGGCGAATATGTTGTTCACGTGCTTGTAACGTGAGAACGAATCCTCTGTTTCCTTCATTATCTTGTGTTTGACCAACTAGTCTGCCTGGTACTTTACGCATTAATTTTTTAGTCGTTGCAAAATAACCGCAGTGCGGTCCACCGAATTGTGCTGGGATACCGAATGGTTGTGTGTCACCTACTACAATATCAGCTCCAAATGAACCAGGAGGTGTTAATAAACCTAATGCTAATGGATTTGCATACACGATAAATAATGCTTTTTTACCTTCAATAAAGCTTTGAATTTTTTCTAGGTCTTCAATTGAACCAAAGAAGTTAGGATATTGCACGGCAACTGCTGCAGTATCATCATCTACAGCTTGTTCTAATTTTTCTAAATCAGTAATCGTACCGTCTAAATCAATTTCTACAACTTCGAATTCTTCACGCGTTTTAGCGTATGTGTTTAATACTTGTAATGCTTGATAATGTAATCCTTTTGATACAACAATTTTATTTTTCTTAGTATGACTGTATGCGAAAATACAAGCTTCTGCAAAACTAGTCATACCATCATACATTGATGAATTTGCTACATCCATATTAGTTAGTTCGCAAATTAATGTTTGGAACTCAAAAATGGCTTGCAATTCCCCTTGAGAAATCTCAGGTTGATATGGTGTATAAGCAGTGTAAAATTCAGATCTAGAGATCATTGCATCTACAACTGATGGTGCATAATGATCATAAACACCTGCACCTAGGAAAGAAGTATGTGTTTCTTTAGTAATATTTTTACTTGCTACTTTGTTTAGTCGTTTTAGTAAAGTAGTTTCTGCTTCTCCACTAGCTATTCCTAAATCTCTATTTAATAAAATATCAGAAGGTACATCTCCAAATAATTCATTAATGGATTTAGCACCAATAGTGTCTAACATGTCTTGCTTATCTTGATCAGTTAACGGAATATAACGATGACTCAACTTGTCCACCCCTTTGTTCTATTTTTCGATTTGATTTTTCTTAACGATTTTAGCTTTTACCTGTCTTTTACGAACTTGTACTAATAACTCTCTACCCATTTCAAATGCGTCTCTATTGATAATAGCTAATGCAATTGATTTATCAGATGAAGGAGATTTTGTTCCTGAAGTTACTTCTCCAATTTGATTACCATCTAAGTCTAGTACTTCATAGCCAGTTCTAGCGATACCTTTATCTAAAAGTTCTAAACCAACCGTTCTTCTAGATGATCCATTTTCCTTTTGGTCTTTTAAAACAGATTTACCAATAAAGTCTTCTTCAATTAATGGTTTTGCAGCAAATGCGATACCACCTTCATATGGTGTAATTGATTCTGTTAAATCTTGACCATGTAAAGGAAGACCTGCTTCTAATCTTAGAGTATCTCTAGCTCCTAGACCACATGGTGTTACGTCATATTCTAGTAATCCTTCCCAGATAGCTACTGTATCATTGGCATCACAATAAATTTCAAAGCCATCTTCGCCAGTGTAACCAGATTGAGAAAGAATAACATTTTTATTGAATAATTGAACATCTTTTTTAAATTCAAACATTCCCATTTCAGAAATATCAATATCTACTAATTTTTGCATTAAGTCTCTAGCTTTAGGACCTTGAAGTGCTAATTGGCCATATTGTTCAGATACATTTTTAACTTCAACATCAAAAGATTTAGCATGTTTTTCAATCCATTTAAAGTCTTTATCAGTATTGGCAGCATTAACCACTAATAAATAGTTATCATCTGCTAGTTTATATGTAACCAAGTCGTCAATAATGCCACCTTCTTCATTACATAATGCAGTATATAGTGCTTTAGAATCTGTTAAATTATTAGTGTCATTGGATAAAATATATTGTACGAAAGATTTCGCATCATTACCTTGAATTTGAATTTCTCCCATATGACTTACATCGAACAATCCAATTTCATATCTAACTGCGTTGTGTTCTTCCTTGATACTTGAGAATTGAACAGGCATTGCCCATCCACCAAATTCTACAATTTTAGCACCACTGTCTACGTAATTTTGATATAATGGCGTCTTTTTTAACTCACTTGTCATTTGAAAACCCCCTATATTTATTTAAAAACAGGATAGCAAAAGCTTGCTACCCTGTTTAAATATTTTTTCCAGGAACGCGTTACAGTATTATCCTTTTGCCTGAGAGTTTCGTAATAAAATTACTTGCACCTTCGGCGATAAAAAGTTATCTTTTTATGCTCTCTAATACTGATCAATCGCTACTTAATAAAGTTGTTATTTCTTGATAAATTTCAGATACATTTTGGTTACTATTCACTTTCATGAATGCGATTTCATTATATCTTGAAATCCTTGATAAATACAAGTTTTTTAGTTGTTCTAGGGACTTATTATTCGCATTAGGGCGATGAGGATCATTCACTATTCTATTAAAGACAATCTCTATATCACAATCTAACCATATGACTTGTTTCTGATTTTTTAATAGATCCAATGAAGCAGAATTTTCAATTATTCCACCGCCAGTAGATATGATATCAAATTGATTGATACATTCACTTAAATATTTAAATTCTAATTTTCTAAAGTAAGATTCTCCTCTTTCCTTAAATATTTGAGGAATAGTTATATTTTCTCTTTTTTCAATATAGTCATCTAAATCTACATAGCTTAGATGTAATTGATTCATCAAATATTGACCTACTGTTGTTTTACCGGTTCCCATGAACCCTATTAGAATGATTGGTATTTCTAGATTTTTCAACAACATCAACCTCTATAAGCTTATTAACGATAACTTCTTTATATATTTTTTCTAAGTTATGTGTTGTCTTTAATTTTAAACTATATTGAGTTATATAAAAAGATATAATTGTTAAATATATAGAAAAAATAATCATCAAGAATGGACTGATAAATGCTTTTTGTTTATAAATATAATGTTTTGAATTGAGAATAATTCGTATTTCCTACCTTCAGAATGATTTTGGTGATATTATTGTTCGTCTTTATAATTTTAACCATACTTACTTGGTTCAGCAATGTAATGTTGCCTTTACCATTTATTTGTTTATATATTTTATTGTTTTTGAAAATATATTCTATATTCTTCTCTTTATTGATTAAGTGTAAGGTATGTCTTTCTTTAATGATGGGGTTAATTGCACCTTCTTTTTGTTCTTTTAAAAAGTCACTATGAAAAAATTCATATTCTATTGAACTATTTTCTAAAGCTATTTGTTTATATTGACCAATCATTTTGATAGTTAATGGTACGGAAGTTAGTAGAATTGTAGTTATCATTAATGAAAAAATCATTTCAATAAATGTAAAACTTGGTAGTTTATTTTTTAATACAATAGCGCTTTTTATTTTGGTTGTTTGTGGTACAAATTTCCTCATTAGATAATTTAATTGTAAAATCATCTATATTAACCCCTTGCTTCAAATGATTTAAATCAAATTTATTTAAGCTTACAATGATTATTTTTTGCATCTCGATATTATCTATCTGATTTTGATAATTAATCAGTAAATGATTAATCATTTCAATAAATGTTAAGGTGATTATGCTCATGATAAAAAATGCAAATAAGCTATCCAGCATTAAACTGCCCTTTAATTTATAATTTGGTATACCTTATTCGTCCTTTCTCAATATGAAATATAACTTTATATATTGAATGTTTCATTTTAATGTCTAGCGAACCAAAATGATTAATATTACCATTTTTATCAAAGGTAATTAGGTTTATTTTTGTTATTTTTACGATCTTTCCATCTCTTATTTTTATGTGATATTTATTACCGTGTTCTTCTATAACTTTAATGTTAGAAGACTGATTATAAAATATTAAAGTGATTGATTGTTTTTCGCCAATTGCTTTTGATTTTAAATAATTTATTTGAGTGATGAGTTGATTGATATTCATGTCATCATTGCTCTTTGATATCGTTAATAGATTTTTACTACTTATAGTACATACCAATAAAATCGACAAAATAAATAACACCATTAACATTTCTATAAAATTGTATGCTTTAATTTGCAATTGCTTCGCCATTACTTATTGAAATTGTTTCACCTGTTTTACAACTTCTTTGATTCTCTTTAATATATCCTTCTGTAATTAAATCCTGTATAGTATTAGGATTTCTATTATGTTTTAGTGTATAAGCTTCAATTTGGCTATTTATCATTTTAACTTGTGCATCGCAACCGGTTGATTGTATATGAGCCGTTTGTTTGGCAATGTTAGGAATAATTAAAATAAGTAATAAACTTATTATTAATAATACTAATAGCATCTCGATTAAGGTGAAAGCTTTAGTTTTAAGTGAGTAGTCGTTTTTTTTCATTATTTCACACCTCTAATTTATTGATTGCAACATATCGAACATTGGTAGCATGATAGATAAATATAAAGAAACAATAAATATACCTAACATTAGAAATATTATGGGTTGGATGAATTTGATATGTCGCTTTGCCAATATTTCAAATTGATGTACTAGTATTTGACTATACAGTGTTAATTCAATATCAAGTTTTCCACTCTTTTCACCTTGTTCTATGAACTTGATCAAATCATTTTCGTAGCATCTTAATTGCTTTAAAATATTAGGAAGTTTTTCACCTTGATTGGACTGCTTTAAAATTATTTCGCATAAATATTTGTGGAATTGATTACTATTCGGTTGTTGAAAGATTTCTACGATGAGCTGTAGATTAATTCCATTACGATAAAAATGAGCAAGTTCAGTAGATAATTGATATGTCTTTAAAATTTTATAGTAGCTTTTTATTATAGGTAGATTGCTCATTAAATGAATTTGTTTTATTATTGGCATTTTTCTATAACTAATATGAAAGATGATAAAAATAACTAAAATAAAACAACTGAGAAATAAAATGAAATAAGGAAGTCCTGAAATAAATGAGGAAAGTACTAATTGGAGTGATGATAATTCAATATTCATTGTTTGATAAAGATCTTTGAATTGAGGTATTACTGTAATATTTAAGATTAGTAAGATAAGAAAAAATATAAATATTAATACGACGGGGTACTGAATTGTTTTAATGACACTTTGTTTAACTTGAATTTGCTTTTTTAAAAAAAGGATTGATTCATTTAGTGTTGCCTCTAAATTTCCAAATTTTTCAGCAAGATATATTTGAGTAATGATATCATTAGCATAATCTAAATATTGAAATATTTCATAGCAGTGCGCACCATTTTCTATTTTAGCCATAAGTTCCATTTGAGTTTTAGTGCCTTTATATTTAAAATGCAAGTTCAAAAATTTAAAAGATTCGTATAATGTGAATCCATTTGTTAATAATTGATATAATCGTTGCATTAAATCTAACTGTTCGCCTTTAGTTAAACATTTACGCCTTGATTGATTAAATATATTTATCAGCAATTGTTTCACATATAATACCCTCTTTAGTCATATCATCGAGTTTTGAAGATAAACGTTTAAATGATCTAGGCATTGTTTGATTATGTTCAAAAAAGTAATTGATTTGATTTTTAAACATAAGTTCACATACTAATTGGCGTTGTTGACTAGATGTGGTTATTAATCGTTGGTTAGATATTAAATTGATAGCTTGTGATAGTTCTTGAATCGTAATACCCATTTCTAATAATCTCAATAACGCCCCCTTACAATCATTAGCATGTAATGTACTTAATACTAAATGGCCACTGGGTCACATCGAAGTATTGCTTTAAATGAACTTGCATAAGTGATACCAGCCTTAGTATTTACTGAGATTTGAGTAATGCCTTTTAAAATTTGTTCTACAGGATCTTCTATAGATATCACATTAAGATTCAGTTCTTTTTGAGCATACATAACCATTTGATACATGAGTGTGCTTTTACCAGAACCAGTAGGTCCTGTAAAAAGTAGTAATCCTTGTTTCTTATTCATTAAATGTTTAAAATCATTAAATTCATATGTTTCCTTTTTATTTTGAAAATATTGAGGAACGATTCTAATTACACAACTTTCACTGCCGATTGATAATGGGAGAGTTGAAATACGTAAGTAATAAACTGACCTTAATTTATAGGTGTAACGCCCACTTTGAGCAATTTGCTGTGTCGACACATCCAATCCTGCTTGAAATTTCATAAAAACGAGTAGTTTACGGTAAACCCCTATATCAAGTGTTTCGTAGGGTGTTAAAGTATCATTCACTCTGAATTTTATATGAACATAATGTTCCATTGGAATAAAATGTACGTCACTTGCTTTATATACTATGGCTTTATTAATTATCTCTTGAAATAATATTTTCAAAAAAACACCTCCTACATTTATTAACGTAAGAGGTGTTAAATTTACTTTAGCCATTTAAAAATGGATTCAATTGTTCATCGTCGACTGTAGTATAAGGTCCATGACCTGGGAATAATGGTAAATCACCTTCTAATTCAAATAATTTATCTTTGATAGAATCAACAAGTGTTTCATAATCACCTTTATATAAATCAGTTCTACCAATACCATTATTAAATAAAGTATCACCTACAACTGCAAATTCATCAAATACAAATGATAAACTTCCTGGTGAATGTCCCGGAGTATGCAATACATTAAATGTAAAATCCCCAATTTGTGCTGGGCCTTCATTAAGGGCTTCAGGTTTAGCTTGACTAATTACTTGTGGCATACCATATTGTTTAAATTTTGATGCACCATTTTTTTCAGGATCATTTAAGAAGTCAAACTCTTCTTTATGCATATATACTGGTACGTTGTATTTGTTTATAATATCGTCTAAAGCACCAATATGATCATAATGTGCATGAGTAAGTATGATTGCTTCTAAAGGTTTATTGATTTGATTTAATTTTTTAACAATTTTATCTGTTTCACTAGATGGATCCACAAGTAATACCTTTTTGTCATTTTCTATAAAGTACGTATTAGTATCTACTAACCCCAAAGTTAAACTAGAGATTCTCATAATTTACTCCCCACCATTATCTAAATGTTTTTGTACAGATTTTAACTTATCATTCATTTTTCTTGATTTATCTCTGCGATCGTCAATTCTGATATTCGTACAAACTCTATCTAAACCTTTATCAAATGGTAATTCATGAATCGCTTGTACTACTTCAAATAAATCTTTTAAATCGCCTTCGATAAGTGTGTTCATAGGTGTTAATTGGTAATCTATTTTGCCTTGTTCTTTATATTCTTTTAATTTTGTTTGAATCTCAGCAATGTACTTACTAACACTTGGTCCCTCAGTACCTACTGGAATGACTACAACGTCAACAATTGCCATTATTTCACATCCTCTTTATCTAAAATGTATGTTTTAATTAAGCCAGCTGCGCCAGTGATACCTGCATTATTTCCTAACTCTGCTTGAACAATTTCAGTATCTTGTTGTGCAGGTGTAAATGTTAAGTTTCTATATTCAGTTTTGATATTTTCTACTAAGATTAAGCCTGCTGTAGACATGCCGCCACCTAAAACAATGTATTTCGGATTACTAGTAACACTTAAAATACTACATAAGTATGCAATATAATTAGCTACTTTTTCAGTAATGAAAATACAGAATTGGTCTCCTTCTTTAGCTGCGTCAAATACTGCTTTAGCTGTTACTTTATTATCCTTAATGAGTTGTAGGATTGATGATTTAAAAGTTAATTTTGGATAATAGAAATTAACTAGATTAACAACGCCTGTAGCTGAGGCAACTGTTTCTATACAACCGGATTTACCACAATTACATTTGAATCGTTGATCAAAGTCAGCTCTGAAGTGTCCTATTTCAGCACCAGAACCATTATGACCATGTACCAACTCTCCATTAGAAATAATTCCTCCACCAAGGCCTGTACCTAATGTGATTGTAACAACATCATCAGCACCTTTACCTGCACCTTTATGCTTTTCACCTAATGCTGCAACGTTAGCGTCGTTATCTACGTAAACTGGACAATCTATGAAACTTTGATAAATTTCAGTTACGTTTACGCTATCTTCCCAGTGTAAATTTACCGCACCATTGACAACACCAGTTTCAAAGTCAACTGGGCCAGGGACACCGATTCCCACACCAATCACATTTGACATTTCATAACCTAGTTCAGCTACCTTTTCTTTAAAAGATTCATGTATATTTTTTAAAAGTAATTTTCCTGTATGATCAGTTGTATCTGTATGGATTGACCATTTTTCAATACGGTCGAGATTAGTATTAAATATACCTAATTTACAAGTAGTCCCACCAATATCAGCAGCTAAAATAATTTTCGTCATTTATGTTCATTCCTTCTTTGGTTTATTATCATTATACATTTAAGATATTCATCTTTTGTTAATAACTCAAAATGGTATAAAGATTTGATTTCTTGTAACATCATTTCATACATATCTTGTGGATCTTTGAAATAGATGATATATCCATATTTTTTTAATAACTGTAAAACATCATAGAAATTATTAAGTTTACGAGTCACTTTTTTTACTCAACTCTTTTTCTAAATTTTTATATTGAGAATTATTAGGATTAGCTTTTACTGCTTTCTTAATATATTTTATAGCCTTATCATTATCTTTTAATGAACGATTGGCAATTGCCATTTCATAATTTAATATACCGGAATTAGGAAAGTATCTTAATCCGCGTTCCCAGTCTGCCATAGCCTCAGCTTTAGAACTTTTAGTAGCAGTGATTAATCCACTTAAGTAATATGTTTGATCATCTGCATAATCTTTTTTAATAGATTGGTTAACAATTTTTTTGGCTTCATCATAATGCCCCGATAACATTTGATCACGTATTAATTTGTCATAGATATTATCTTCTTTAATACTAAATATTCTAATTTGCATTGCCACAAAAAGAACTAGTAAAGTAATCAATAATATCCAAAATATATTACGGTTTACGTTGAAATAATAGCCAATTAAAGTGATTAGTAGTCCACCAACAAATCCACCTAAGTGAGCCATGACATTAATATTTGACATGAATAATGATAGACCAATCAAAATGACTAAAGCAATTAATAATTGACCAATTACTTTTTTATCAAATGTTTTACTTAAATATAAAATGGCAAAAATCGAACCTATTAGTCCGAAAATTGCGCCACTAGCACCAACAGAAATCATTGTTGTATTAAAAGACAATGATACGAAATTACCGAAAATGCCAGCAAATAAATAAATAGCTAACATCTTCCAGGATCCTAACACTGATTCTACTATTTTACCAAAAATGTAAAGTGATAACATATTCATCAAAATATGTTCAAAATTATAGTGTAGAAACATTGATGTGACTAATCGATACCATTCACTATGAACTACATTAAAATGTACTAAGCCACCTACATCTAGTAATTTTATATCAGAAAAGCGGTTGAAATAAAGTATCATACATAACCATAAGGCAACATTCGATATAATTAATATATATGTAATGGGTGAAAAACGTTGCATATGTTTATCTAAAATATTGTTTGAGAGTACTTTATTTCTATATGAGACTGACGTTTTTTTAGAATCATTACGCTTAAATAATTTAGTTAAAATAACATTTGGCAATACACGTTCTAAATCTCTATCCTCTTTAATAATCTTAAATTTTAACTTTAAAGGATATGTTTCGTCTAATGAATCTGTTGTTAACGTTTTGTCTGTAAAATAATAAAATTGAAATGATGTAGGTTTATATCCAACAAGCACCTCAATCTGTTCTTGATTTTCAATAATTTTACTTTTATCAAAACGTATTTCTTGTGTTGAGGTAACATAATTTGAAAATATGACTATACTCTTCTTTTTTTTATTACTTAACCATATTTCTTGATCATCTTTTTCTCTACTTATAACATCATAATTTAAATATCTAATCCAGTAATAAATGGTTTTCCAAAATTGCTTTTTTATGTTCATTTTTGCCTCCACTTGTGGCCATTATAAATAATTAACTCATCTACAGGTTGATCGTGTTCATCTGGTTTAAAATCAATTAATTGAAAATCATATAATAAGCTAATTGTATTCGGTTTAAATTTAGAAAGAAAACGATCATAGAAACCGCCCCCGTATCCTATTCTGTATCCATCGCTTTTAAATCCGACACCAGGGACGACAACTAAATCTAATTGATTTGATGTATTAGTATTTGATATAGAATGATAGATACCTTTTTCATCACGTTCTATTTCATTCAAATCTAGTAGTTGTTTAAAAGTCATGATTTTGGATTTGTAGTCTACTTCAGGAACAAATATTTTTTTATGATCTTTCAGTGATTGTTGAATGATTTTATATGTATTCACTTCATGTGGTAAGGATAGTACTATACCAATAGATGTTGCCTCTTGATATGATTGAGATTTAAAAAACTGATTAGCTAACCAATCATCAGCAATATCTTTTTCAGTATTAGAATGTTTTTTCATTGTGGTTAAAATAGACGATCTTATCTCTTTTTTATTCATTTTTTCACCTACTTTTACTATCCCATATTATAACGTTTATGTAATTTTATGTCATTAAGTTGAATCGTATAATAGTAATTACAATTATTATATTGAAACTATTGTTCAAAATTCTGTAGAATGATTGTCAAAATTAAAATCATGTTTAAGAATCGATTTAAAAAATAAAAGACGGAATCTAAATTTAGATTTCCGTCTTTTTGTATTGAATATTTGTTTAGTTAAATAATTTAATTATTTAGTTTCACGGTGTAAAGTTTGTTTATTATCACGTGCACAGTATTTTTTCATTTCAATACGTTCTGGGTTTGTTCTTTTGTTTTTTGTAGAGATGTAGTTTCTTTCACCACATTCTGTACAAGCTAATGTAACGTTAACGCGCATGATTATTCCTCCTTACCTTTTCTAAATACGACCTTTACATTATACCAATTAGTTGATTAAATGCAAAGTAAATTTTAAGAATCAATAGTAATACTTTTGAAATTATTACTAAATAGAATTAAATGTAACGACTATTTTTCTGTACTATCACCATTTTTATCTTTATCTTTAAAGTAATAATTAATGACATCTCTTCCTAAATCTCCACCATTTAACCAAGGTGGCGGTACAGGTTGATTCGTATATACGATTGAGAAAGCCAGTTTTGGATCTTTAATTGGTGCATAACCAACATACGTTGAATTTACTCTTGGTTCTCCATCTTGGAAGACCTCTGCCGTTCCTGTCTTACCTGCTGATGGTACTACGGTATCTTTGAAACTAGCATATCCTGTTCCATCTTTTTCATTAAAGGCCATTTTAAAGCCATCTTGAACTTCATCAATTTCTTTTTGAGAATTATTGACTTTATTTAATACATTTCCTTTAACTTTTCGTTTTACTGGACCTAATTCATCTTTATTTGTTGCATCATGTATAGATAGTCCAATATGAGGCTGAATTCTATAGCCATTATTAGCAATAGTTGAAACATATTGTGATAGTTGTAAAGGTGTATACGTATCATATTGACCAATTGATAGGTCTAGGTAATTCCCTGGATTATTTGTTAATGGTTCAATTTGACCATTTGTTTCATTTGGTAAATCGATACCTGTTTTAACACCTAGTCCAACTTGATTTAACCCTTTACGAAGTTTTTGACCTGCCATTGAGATATCACTTGGTAATGGCATACCTGAATAATATGGATCTCCTGCTAATTTCAACGCTGTTTTAAACATATAAACGTTAGATGAATGCATTAACGCTTCTTTATCGTTAATAGTTACACGTCCGTCTTTGTTAAAGTAAGAACGTTTTGTTAATCCACCTTGGAATTTTAATGGTTCATCGACCATTTGTGCTCCAACTTTAATAGCATTATTTTGATAACCAGCAAGTAACGTTCCGCCTTTAACAGAGGAACCTACAGCAAATTGTGCTGTGAAGTTTCCGATATCATAATCCGTTAATTTACCATTTTTACTAATTTGTTTGCCTGCCATAGCTAATATATCCCCATTTTTAGGGTCTTGAACAACAATCATTGCATTGTCCATGTCTTTAGCACCTTGACTACGCAATTTTGCAATTTGTTTATCTAAAAGAGACTCAACTTTTTTCTGTAAGTCAATATCAATTGTTAATTGTAAATCATGACCTCTTGAACCTGGATTAATGACTTCAGAATTGATGACTTTACCAGATTTATCTGTTGTATACTTCATTTGTTTCTTTTTACCACGAAGTACATCTTCATATTGATATTCTAGGTATGATTTACCTACTCGGTCATTTCGTGAATAACCTTTAGATAAATATTGCTCAGTTAGTTCTTTTGGTAAACCTTCTGTTGACGTAGAAACATCACCAAATATACCTCTAAGTGTGTCTTTATAAGGATATTTTCTATCCCAATCCATAGATGTATTAACACCTGGTAGTTTAGATAATTGTTGTGACACTGCTGCATATTCTTTTTCTGTAACATCTTCATTTTTAATTATTTGAGGGTCTAATGTACTACCCGCATTCATTTCACGGTAAATAGCTAATATTTGTAAATCTTTTTTTGATAATTCACTTAATTGCTTTTTACCAATTTTTTTTCGTTGTTGTTCATCATATTGTTCCTGAGAAATGCTGCCATCTTCTAACATAGACTGCTCTTTTTTCATTAAGTCTTTCGCTTTTTGGGGATGTAAAGTAACCCAAAAATCTTTTTTATCTCTATCAGTAATTTTGTCTGTATCCATATTAATTAATGAAGATAACTTTTTAGCGGTTTCGAGCATCTCTTTTTGTGATGTTTTACGCCCTCTTGTATATGTAATAGCCATCTTAGATGCATTGTCTACTAAGACCTTACCATTACGGTCTACAATGCGTCCTCTAGGTACAGATTCATTCACGGTAATATTTTCATCATTTTTAATTAATTGTTTATAATGTGAACCTTGTGCAATCTGTAGATAACCAAGTCTTAATACCATAATTGCAAAAATAAACACAACTAATCCAAAGATAAAATTAATTCTTCGATTCATGGTGTTTCTTACTTTTTCATCATTTGATTTTTCCTTTAATCTTTTAAGCAAAACAACCTACCTCTATTCAAAGTATCTCTTTAAAATGATATATGAAAATCAAAAATTTTTCTATCATTTTGATAAAAAAAGAGTCTGGAAAACTATTAAAGTTCCAGACTCGATAAAATACTGTTAAATTATTTAGCAGCGTTGTATAACTCGTCAACTTTTTCCCAGTTAACAACATTCCAGAAAGCACTGATATAATCTGGACGTTTGTTTTGATATTTAAGGTAATAAGCATGTTCCCAAACATCTAAGCCAAGGATAGGTGTTTTACCTTCAGTTAATGGGTTATCTTGGTTTGGAGTTGTAACGATTTCTAATTGACCATTATTAACAACTAACCAAGCCCAACCTGAGCCAAAGCGAGCTGCAGCTTTGTCAGCGAATTCTTTTTTGAATTCATCTAAAGAACCCCATTGTTCTTTAATTTTATCTACTACTTCACCTTTTTCTTCTGAATTAGGTGTTAATAATTCCCAGAATAATGAGTGGTTTAAGTGACCGCCACCGTTATTTCTAACTGCAGTTTGAATATCTGAAGGTACACTATCTAAGTTAGCTACAATTTCTTCAATTGATTTAGCTTCTAAGTCAGTACCTTCTACTGCTGCGTTTAATTTTGTTACATAAGTGTTGTGGTGTTTATCATGGTGAATCTCCATAGTTTCTTTATCGATGTGTGGTTCTAATGCGTCAAATGCATATGGTAATTTTGGTAATTCAAATGCCATAAATAATCATCCTCCTAAAATGTCTGTAATTTCATCATAACAAGCAGTCACATTTTCGACAATAAATGTGCTTACTTATGTGCTACTAATTATCCTTACAATTATTATATATCTCAAAATAGCTTTATTTAAACATTAAACCGGAATAAAACAGACATATTAATCTATTTCATACTAATGGAGTATACTTTTTGAGAAAATTTGTGTACTTTCACATTAAATAAAAAGGTGGAATCACTTAGACTTAACTCTTAAGCCCATTTGTCATTCCATCTTAAAATTAAGATATCATTTATTTAGCTATCTTTTGACATTTTTCACAAATACCATAAACTTCAAGTTTATGTGTATGAATATCGACATTCGGTAAATATTGTTTTACTTGATCAATTGGACAAAAGTCGATGACTTTTGTATCACCACATTTTTCACAGATAAAGTGATGATGGTGATGATTAGTACAAGCAATTCTAAACTTCATTTCGCCATCTAATTCAGTACTTTCAATAATGGCTAAATCTTTAAATAAATGAAGATTTCGATAAATAGTATCAAATGAAATACCTGGATAATCTTTATCCATTACTTGTTGTATATATTTAGCGTTAATGTATTTATCTTCTTTAACAAAAATATTGAGCATATCGTTACGTTTATCTGTATATTTCAAACCGTTTTCTTTTAAAATTTTAATTGCATCACTAGTATTCATATTTACGATCTCCCTTTTGTGACTTTGATTTTAATTTTTGATAAGTCATCGTTATCATTAGCATAATGACTAATAGTACTACAATCACGCCACCAGGCGAAATATTGATATAAAAAGCTACAACAAGTCCTAATATGACTGAAAGTTCACCAATAATAATACTTAGTACAATTAATTGTTTAAATCCTTTAGTCCAACGCATTGCAATTGCTACAGGTAATGTGATTAAAGCACTGACTAATAATATTCCAACTACTCTCATAGACGCAGAAATAACCATTGCAACTACGACAATAAATAAAAACTGGATCCATTTTGGAATACCTATCACTTTACTATATTCTTCATCGAAAGATAAAATAAATAATTCTTTGTAAAATAATGAAATAAATAATAATACTAAAATAGTAATGAAAATGATAGTTGTTAAATCACTTAAGTTTACTGCACTGATAGAGCCAAATAATAAGCCTACAATTTCTTGGTTAAATCCATCAGCCAATGAGATAAAAATAGCACTTAATGCGATACCTGCACTCATAATAATTGGAATTGCGATTTCCTGATAATTTGTATAAGATGTGCGCAATTTTTCAATTAATAATGCACCTATAATAGCAAATAATATACCAAACCACATTGGGTTAATTAAAGTTAATGCAGGTATTACTGTAATCACAAACATGCCAAATGATATTCCACCTAATGTAACATGGCTCAAAGCATCAGCAATTAGTGAAAGCCTTCGTACTACTATAAAAGCACCAATTAAAGGTGCAATAAAACCTATTAAGATACCACTAATTAAGGAGTATCTCATAAAATCAAAATTTAATAATGCATCTATCATGAGTTACACTCCTCAAAATTATTTCTGATTAGATATATAGATAGTAAAACTAATATTAATTACAACATTCTCTATTGTGTTGATGATCAACAAATTGAATAGGATGACCATATATTTTAGAAATTTCAACTTCGTCCAGAGATTTAAAATCTTCTGTTGTACCATGAAAATGCAAATGTTTATTTAAACATGCCACTTCAGTAGCTGTATCAGCAACTACACCAATATCATGAGTGACTAAAATTATAGTGATGCCTTCTTTTTTTAAGCGATTTAGTGTTTCATAAAACTCATTTACGTGTTTAGCATCAATTCCATTAGTAGGTTCATCCAAAACCAACACACTCGGATTAGAAATTAAAGCACGTGCAATGAGAACACGCTGTTGTTGACCACCTGATAGCTCTGCAATATTTTTATGAAGTAAATGTGAAATATTCAATCGTTCTAATACATGTTCAACTTGTTTTACATCATTTTGGTTAAAACGTTGGAAGAGTTTTTTTGTTTTAGTTAGCCCACTAAGAACCACTTCTTTAACGCTTGCTGGAAAACCGGCAGTAAATGAAGAAGCCTTTTGTGAAACATAACTAATTTTCAACGAAGATTTATTATTTTTTATTGGATGTCCATCAATAAAGATTTCTCCAGATTGTAAAGGTAATAAACCTAAAATGATTTTTAAAAGAGTGGATTTTCCGGCACCATTTGGGCCTACTATTGCTAAAAACTCGCCTTTATTAATTTTAATATTTATATTTTCAAGTACTTGTTTATGATCAAAATAATAATCAATGTTTTTGAGTTCAAATACTGGTGTTGTCATTTTTTCACCTCATTTTATACTATACATCTTGATATACCTAATGTAAATAGTAATGTTTACGACTAAACTGGCGCTACAGAATAATCTGTAACGCCAGTTTAGATATTTATTGATTTAAAATTTTATCTTTTAAATTTGGATCAAATGTTTGTGATTTTAACATTTCAATTTCATGTTTATATGGAGGCTTTTTATTTTTTTTATCTTCACCAACATATGGTGTTTCTAAAATTTTAGGTATATCTTTAAATGTATCATGATGTACTACATAATTGAGTGCATCAAAGCCGATGTGACCAAATCCGATATTCTCATGTCTATCTTTATGAGCACCCTGTTCGTTTTTACTATCATTGACGTGAACAACTTTTATTCTATCTACACCAATAATTTTGTCAAATTCATTTAATACCCCATCAAAATCTTCTTTAATGTTATAGCCAGCGTCATGAGTATGACAAGTATCAAAGCAAATTGATAAACGTTCATTATGTGTTACGCCATCAATAATTTGTGCAATTTCTTCGAATGTACGACCTACTTCTGACCCTTTCCCAGCCATTGTTTCTAATGCAATTCTCACATTATTGTCATTTGTTAATACTTCATTTAATCCATCTATAATTTTTTTAATACCTACATCTGCACCAGCACCCACGTGTGACCCTGGGTGTAAGACGATATCTTTAGCTCCTATAGCTTGGGTACGTTCGATTTCATTTTGTAAAAAGTTAACGCCTAATTCGAAAACTTCTGGTTTAGTGGTATTTGCAATGTTAATAATATAAGGCGCATGAACAACGATATTAGATAATCCATATTTTTCCATTGCTTCATGACCTTTAGTGATATTTAAATCTTCAATGCTTTTTCGTCGTGTATTTTGAGGTGCACCTGTGTAAATCATAAATGTAGATTCACCGAATTTGTGTGCTTCTTCTGCAGATCCTTCTAACATTTTTTTACCACTCATTGATACATGTGATCCAAGTAACATTTACTTCACCTATCCTTTTCTACTCTTTCTATTTTGACGGTTTTGACGTTTACTAAATTGTTTACGTTCTTGTCGCTTCATTCTTTCAACTTCTTGTTTAAATTTCTTTTTATAACCTGGTTTAACTTTGCGTTTTGTTTTACTACGTACTTTATTTTTAACCTCATTTGTTAGATGGTCGTCTTTATGTTGTCTAGTACGTCTAGTATTGTGTGCTTTGATAGGCGTAAGCTCATCGTTCTTAATATCCACATTTTCAAAGACATAACCTCTATCTTCAATTGCAGAAATATTATCCTCTTCATCTGGACTATATAATGTGATTGCAACACCACGATAGTTTCCTCGACCAGTTCGACCTACTCTATGAGTAAAGAAATCGATATCATTTGGTACATCGAAATTGATGACATGACTTACACCCTCAATATCGATACCTCTTGATGCTAAATCACTTGCAATCACAAATTGGAAGTCAAGATTTCTAATACGTTTCATTTGTTGCTTACGTTCACGAGGTGTTAATCCACCATGAATCATACCTACTTTGATACCGGCCTCATTGAGTGTACGTGCTAATTCATCGGCGCTATCTCTACTATTACAGAAAATGATACATAAATAAGGGTTTAATATATCAATTAATTTAAGTGTTTTTTCAACTTTTGCAGTTCCTTTAGTAGGAATTAAATAAAATTCGATATTCTTTTTATTTTGTGATTGGTTATCTACTTCTACAAAATCAGGTTGTTCTAAATATTTATTTAAAAATGGCTGTAAAGATTTAGGAATTGTTGCACTGAATACAGCTATATTTGAATGTTCTTCTAATCGTGATGCGATATAGTCTACATCTTCTATTAATCCTAAATCTATCATTAAATCAGCTTCATCTATGATTAAATATGAGGCTAAATGTGTGTGTAAATGCCCACTTTTAGATAAATCATTGATTCTTGTTGGTGTACCAATGACTAATTGTGGTTGATGATTGCAACGTTGTCTGTCTTTTTCAATATCTGTACCACCGATAAATAATTTGGCATTGACACCTTCTTTAAAACTACTTAAATGGTTAGCTGCTTGATAAAGTTGTTGCGCTAGTTCTCTTGTAGGTGCAACAACGATTGCTTGAGGTTCATGAATTTCAGTATCAATTTCATTAACTAATGGTAATAAAAATGAATGGGATTTACCTGTACCTGTTTGTGATTGTCCAATGATGTTAGTTCCTTTTAATATTCTAGGAATAATTCTATTTTGAATTTCAGTTGGTTTCTCAAATCTTAAATCTTTTACAGCTTCGATCATACTAGAGTTTAAACCGAAGTGTTCAAATGGATGTTTTGCCATTGTATGGCCTCCTTATAAGTTCATCTTTACTATTATAAAGTAATTGATAGTGTTTTTAAATATAATTCACCTTTGATATCGGATATATTCGTTTAAATTAATGTTTATCAAAAATATAACGATATATTAAATATATGTGAATGGATCTGTGTTAATATCTGACGCTAGTATTTTGATATTACTTTCATTTTCTTCTACTAACCACTCTTCTAGTAATTGTTTTAATCCTTCCTTCATCACATATTCACTATAATGATTGATATCTAATAAGTTGACGCCCGCAATTTTGGCATCAAGTGCATCATGATGTTTAATATCGCCAG
This sequence comes from Staphylococcus sp. KUGN1, assembly GCF_045984185.1. Taxonomy (NCBI): domain Bacteria; kingdom Bacillati; phylum Bacillota; class Bacilli; order Caryophanales; family Staphylococcaceae; genus Staphylococcus; species Staphylococcus sp. KUGN1. Next base: position 997,124 of record NZ_JBJQIL010000001.1, read on the forward strand.
TAATAAATATGTCTGCACCTAATTGTGAAGCTTCATATTCAAATCCAATACCAGAACCACCAATCATTGCTACTTTATTAATCGTAGTATTTGAACAACCAACGTATCGGACACTAGGAATTTGTAATTGAGATTTAACATAAGAAACAAAATCATCTATATTCATTGGTTCGTTTAATTCTCCAATAATACCCAAACCAAATGAACCTTCTTTTGATAGTTCAATAAAATCATAAACTGGGGTTTCATAAGGATGATATTGGTGAATCGCTTTCTCAGTTAATTGTCGTTGTGAATATGAAATCATAAACTCTAATTTCACTTCATCTACGTATTCAACTTCACCGATTTCACCTAAATAAGGATTGGCATCATCTACAGGTTTAAATTGTCCTTGACCTTTACTTTCAAAGAAGCAGTATTCATAATTACCTTCTTTAGCTAATCCAATATCATTAAGTTGTTGTTTAAATGTTTCGACATGGCTTTCGGGGATAAAGGTTTGAACTTTGAAATATTTTTCAGGTTCTTTATTAATCAAGTTAGTATTTTTTAGGCCAATTTTAGTGGCTAACATAGCATTGACACCTCTAGGATTAACGTCTAGATTCGTATGCATTGCTATTAAATTGATATTATTTTGAATTAGTAATCTGATTATTTCACCATAGCCTTGATTAGTAATTGATTGAACACCTTTAAAAATTAATGGGTGGTGACTAATAATAGTATTGATATTTTTATCTATTGCTTGTTCTACGATTTCTAACGTACAATCCAAGGCTGTTAAAATCCCAGTAACTTCTTGTGATTCATCACCTATAAGTAGCCCAACGTTATCCCATGATTCTGCAGTGTTAAAAGGCACATGTTCATCTAACATTGCCATTAATTCGTTAATTTTCATTTTTTAAGCACCTCTTTAATCATTACTATTTCCGCTTCAATCTCTTGATATCGATGTTGATGAATGTCTGGATTAAGTTGTTGTTTTATCTTTTCTAACGCATGTAATTCTCTTTCCCATTTATTATAAAAACATTCATTTTTGTTTTCTAGTAATACTGGGCCAAATTTAAGTTCAAATTCAGTATAATGGCAGCTCTTTGATTGATATTCAGCTACAACTATTTCATAAATATGTCCTTTTTCTTCCATAATGCGTTCATCAATAATTTGATAGTTGATGTCTTGTAATAATGTTCTTAAACTTTGTGTTTGTATATTACTTTGGAGGATAAGTCTAGGTTTTGATTGAAGTTTTTGTTGTCCTTCTTTTAATATTTTAGCTATCAAAGGACCTCCCATGCCACAAATAGTAATATTGTCTAAATGTTCATGGCGATTTATTACCTCTAAACCATCTCCAAGTCGCACATCAATTTGGTTACTTAGTTCATATTCTTGGACATTATTTCTTGCAGCTTCATAAGGACCTTTAATAACTTCACCAGCGATTGCTTGCGATATTAAATTGGTTTGAATAGCGTAGATAGGTAAATAAGCATGATCTGAACCAATATCAGCAAGTGTCCCAGGTTTAATAAATTCTGATACAGTTCGTAATCTATGATTTATCGTAATCATTAAAATGGTCTCCCTTTTTTACAAGTATTTAAAATAATTGATTGTATGTATGATATCACTTATAAATGAAATAAAGGCTGGGACAACCATTATGCCCCAGCCTAAATATATTAATCCATAAAGTCTTTTAGACGTTTACTTCTACTTGGATGTCTTAATTTTCTTAATGCTTTTGCTTCGATTTGACGAATACGTTCTCTAGTTACACCAAATACTTTACCAACTTCTTCTAATGTTCTAGTTCTTCCATCATCAAGTCCAAATCTTAAACGAAGAACGTTTTCTTCACGGTCAGTTAAAGTATCTAAAACATCTTCAAGTTGTTCTTTTAGCAGTTCATAGGCAGCATGATCTGAAGGACTTTGTGCTTCTTGGTCTTCAATGAAGTCACCTAAGTGACTGTCATCTTCTTCGCCTATTGGCGTTTCTAATGAAACAGGTTCTTGTGCAATTTTAAGAATTTCTCTTACCTTTTCAGGAGGTAAATCCATTTCTTCACCAATCTCTTCAGGTGCTGGATCACGTCCTAAATCCTGTAATAACTGACGTTGAACACGGATTAATTTGTTGATTGTTTCAACCATGTGAACTGGTATACGAATTGTACGTGCTTGGTCAGCGATTGCACGTGTGATTGCTTGACGTATCCACCATGTTGCATAAGTAGAAAATTTAAATCCTTTATTGAAATCGAATTTTTCTACGGCTTTAATAAGACCCATGTTACCTTCTTGAATTAAATCAAGGAATAACATTCCTCTTCCGACATATCTTTTAGCGATACTTACAACCAAACGTAAATTGGCCTCTGCTAGTCTTGATTTAGCGATCTCATCACCTTGCTCAATTCTTTTAGCAAGTTCAATTTCTTCTTGGGCACTTAATAAATCCACACGACCAATTTCTTTTAGATACATACGCACAGGGTCGTTAATTTTAACGCCTGGAGGTGCACTTAAATCATTAGGATTTAATTTAGCATCTGTATCTGAATGGTCTTTTTCATTTACTAATGTGATATCATTATCATTTAATTGATCGAAGAAATCATCCATCATGTCAGAATCCATTTCGAAATTCTGTAATTTTTCAGCTATTTCTTCGTGACTTAAGTGACCTTCCTTTTTACCTTTTTCAATTAATTGTTTTTTAACATCTTCCAATGTTAAAGTCGGATCAATTGTTTGCTTTTTAATTTTAACTTTATCAGACATGAAAAGGCCTCCTGGTATTAATATAAACTTTCAATTTATTCATTTTTATTATGTGTGATTATTTCGTTTCAATTGATGACACGTATTATGATTAAAAATTCAATATATCATTTGTTATAAAAATAACGCGTTCATCATAACTTATTGTATAAGATGTGGCCTAATTATTTTTAATTTGAAACCAATCAAATAAGTTTGTATTCTAAACTCCCTGATATTTTAATGGTTAAGTCATATTATGACAATATTCGATATTACATATTTACCCATTGTATGAGTGTAATAACCATTATTGAATGCCTAAAGTATAACAATACCATAAATTTTTATAATATTACATTCTACTTTTGTTTTTATTTACTATTAATTGCAAGTAATACTTTTGAAGTTCAATATCCCCTATTCTCGTTGCTTCACGCAGTTTATGGTTTAGGGCTTCTAGTGAATCTTCATTTTTATTCTCATTCAATATGTTGATGTAATCTTCTAATTCATGTTCAAATGGTTCTTCATTTAAAACATATGAGTCTAAAGATATTAACGCTTCTCTCAAATCATCAGAATCAATGTATTGAATCATAGAACTGAGCTGATACATATCGTTATTCGAATAATAATCATGCAAAATATTAAATATACGCTTGAAATAGGCATTTGTAAAGTCATCTACTTCTATCTGTTGATGATAGTTTAGGAATGTATCTTTATCTTGCATGAAATGTTTTAAGAGTGCTCGTTCAGCTTTTTCGTGACGAGTCAACTGGTTAAATTGAATGACTTGTTGAGGTTGTCCTTCATATGCGTATGCATCATCTGGATACGAAGGGATATTGCCTAGAGATTGCTGACGTAATCCCACTTCATAGTCTAAAGTCTCAAAACTTACTTTAAACAATTCTGCAACGTCTTGCAATACTTTTTTCTGAAGTATGGGCGAAGTCATTGCAGCAATATCTTGAGTCACTTCTTTGAGATATTTTTCATATGCTAGATCATTATTTTGAATTTCATCTTTATGTGTATTGACTTTAAACATTACAAATGATTTTTTGTCTTTTTGTACAAAGTCTAGAAACGCATCATTACCATACTTTCTAACATATTCATCAGGGTCCATATCTGAAGGTAATTGCACAACGAATACATTTAACCCTTGTTCTAATAGCGTTTGACCAGTTTTTAAGGTTGCTTCTCTACCAGCAAAGTCGCCATCAAACATTAGTGTAATATTAGACGTTAATTTTTTAATAAAAGTAATATGTTCGCTTGAAAGTTGAGTACCCATACTAGCAACTACTGTTTTTAAACCAGCATGATCTGATTTTATAACATCCATAAAACCTTCAAGTAATATGATTTCGTCATTTTTTCTAATGCTTTTACGTGCTTTGTCGAGATTATATAACAATTTTCTTTTTTGGAATATAGGTGTTTCCGGACTATTTAAATACTTAGGTTCTTGGTTGGTATACGTCCTTGCAGAATATCCAACAATTCGCCCTTGAGCATTTTTTAATGGGAACATAATTCTATCTCTAAAGCGATCATAATAACTAAAATTCTCTTCATTTCTAGATAAAAGTCCAGCTTCATATGCTAATTCAATATCATATCCTTTTTTCTCTAAGAAATCATGACAGAAATGTGATGAATTAGGTGCGTAACCTATCCCTCTTTCTTTGATCAGCTGTTCTGGGAAATCTCTTTCTTTTAAATAAGTAAGTGCCTTCTCACCTTCTACTGTTTTCATAAGTGCATAGTGATAATATTCTTGCATTAGCTCATGCATTTCAATCATTTGCAAATCTTCTGAAGCAATTTGAGTATTCGTATTCTGATATTGGCTATTTCCAACATCAACCGTAATATTAACACGTTCCCCTAGTTCTTTAACTGCTTCTGTAAATGAAACGTCCTTTATTTCTTGAGTAAATTGAAATACATTACCACCCTTTTTACATCCGAAGCAATGACATATTTGTTTATCTTCAGAAACTGTGAACGAAGGTGTTTTTTCATCATGAAAAGGACACAAACCTATATAATTGCGTCCTCTCTTTTCTAGCTTTACATATTCACTTACCAAGTCGAGTATATCTGTCTTATCTTTTATTTCATTTATAACTGATTGTTCTATACGCAAATTAGATCACCTATGACATATTAGTCTTAATATTATACCTTTTTTATGCATTAATTGAAATTATTTTGTTTGATTATTTTCGATAAAATAAATGATATCATTTGCTGTTTCTTCTATTGCTTTATCAGTTACATCTATAACTGGACAACCTACTTTTTCTACTAATGATTCAAAGTATTCTAATTCCTCTTTAATTCTAGTTTCTGTAGCATATCTCGCAGAGTCGCCTAATCCTAATTGTTTAAGTCTTTCCTTACGAATACGATTTAATTTTTCTTCGCTAATTTTTAAAGCGATACATTTTGAAGGATCAATATCAAACAATGCATCTGGTGGCGTCACTTCTGGAACAATCGGTATATTCATCACTTTATAACTTTTATGTGCTAAGTACTGTGATAAAGGTGTTTTAGATGTTCTTGAAATACCTAATAAAACAATATCGGCTTTTGGTAAACCTTTTGGGTCCTTACCATCATCATATTTAACAGCAAACTCTATAGCGTCTATTTTCTTAAAATAAGCATCATCTAGTCTATGTACAATACCTGGTTCATAGTATGGTGTTTCTTCTATTGAACCTGATAATAAGTCCATAAGCGGCCCCATAATATCAACTGACTTAAGTTGATGTTCTTTAACTTTAGCCACCATGTATTTTTTGATTTCTGGTTTAACTAAAGTATATACAATTATTGCGTCTGTATCTTCAGCAACTTGAATCACTTCATCCACATTTTCAAAGGATTCTATGTATGGGTAACGTAAAAATTCATGTTTACATTGCTTAGGATTAAATTGAGAAACACCGGCTCTAGCTACTAATTCTGCTGTTTCTCCGATTGAATCAGAAGCAACAATAATATTTATATTATCCATCTATTAACCACCTATTCTTTAAATAATGATACAAATAATTTTGTGATTGTCGTTTTAGATATTCTACCAACCACTTCGAATTTTTGATTATCTTTCAATCTAACTATGGGTATTGCATCTATTTCTTTATCTATCATTTGATTCGCAGCATAGATTATTAGTTCACTTTCTTCAAGATAAGTTAAATTTGGCATTCGAGTCATATTGACGCTTATGGGCATCGTATGAATATCATTTCCAATCATTGATGCTCTTAATAGGTCTTTACGAGAACAAACACCGATAAAGTCATTATCTTTATTTGTAATAAATAATGTTCCAGCGTCTTCTAAAAATATAGTACAAATTGCGTCGTAGACTGACATATCTTCTTTAACCACAACAGGTTGAGACATATAATCTTTAACAACATATTGTCTTAATTGTTCATGTATAATTTTATTTTTTGATTTACCTGAATAATAATATCCAACTCGTGGACGCGCTTCTAAAAAGCCAGACATTGTTAAAATAGCTAAGTCAGGTCGTAATGTAGCCCGTGTTAAATTTAATTGATCAGCAATATGCTCACCAGTTATAGGTCCATGTTGCTTAACGATTTCTATAATTTGTTCTTGTCTTTGATTTAATTCTATAGGTCCTCACCCCTCTTATATACATTACATATTATAACTGTTATTTTTATTTGCCACAAACACATATAAACGCTTGCTATTAAATATTTAATCAATTAGAATAATTATAAAGCGAGCTAAGGACGGTGTGAGCTTAGCAGACAAATTTTGGCATAAAAATTTAATTAATTTAAAAGTGAGTGGCTACACTAATTTGGGTGGAACCGCGGGTTAAATGATATTTTAATGTATATGATTTATACTAAATAAAAATGACTAACTCGTCCCAAGATAATAAAGTATATTTATGATGCTTTGTTGTCTTGGGGCGTTTTTATGTGTAAGGAGAGAAAAATTATGGCAAATGATATGGAACAAATTGTACAATTAGCAAAACACAGAGGTTTTGTATTCCCAGGTAGTGACATTTATGGTGGATTATCTAATACATGGGATTATGGTCCGCTTGGTGTTGAATTAAAAAATAATGTAAAAAAAGCATGGTGGCAAAAATTTATTACTCAATCACCTTATAACGTAGGTCTAGATGCTGCGATTTTAATGAACCCAAAAACTTGGGAAGCATCAGGACACTTAGGTAACTTTAATGATCCAATGATTGATAACAAAGACAGTAAAATTCGTTATCGTGCTGATAAATTAATTGAAGATTACATGCAGCAAGAAAAAGGCGATGAAAACTTTATTGCTGATGGTTTAAGCTTCGATGAAATGAAAAAAATTATTGATGATGAAGGCATTGTTTGTCCAGTAAGTGGTACTGCAAATTGGACTGATATTCGTCAATTTAATTTAATGTTCAAAACATTCCAAGGTGTAACTGAAGATTCAACAAATGAACTTTTCTTACGTCCAGAAACAGCGCAAGGTATTTTCGTTAACTACAAAAACGTTCAAAGATCAATGCGTAAAAAATTACCATTCGGTATTGGTCAGGTTGGTAAATCTTTCCGTAACGAGATTACGCCTGGTAACTTCATTTTTAGAACACGTGAATTCGAACAAATGGAACTTGAATTCTTCTGTAAACCTGGTGAAGAAATTGAATGGCAAAACTACTGGAAGACATTTGCTAGCCAATGGTTAAAAGACTTAAATATTAGCGAAGAAAACATGCGTTTACGTGACCATGATGCAGATGAATTATCTCACTATTCAAATGCTACAACTGATATCGAATATAAATTCCCATTTGGTTGGGGTGAACTATGGGGAATCGCAAGTCGTACTGACTTTGACTTGAAAAAACATAGTGAACATTCTGGTGAAGACTTTAAATATCATGACCCAGAAACAAATGAAAAATATATTCCATATTGTATCGAACCGTCATTAGGTGCTGACCGTGTAACACTAGCGTTCTTATGTGATGCATATTCACAAGAAGGTGTTGAAGGAAGTAAGGACGAACGTACTGTACTTAAATTCCACCCTGCTTTAGCACCATACAAAGCGGCTATCTTACCATTAAGTAAGAAATTATCAAGTGAAGCAATTAAAATCTTTGAACAATTAAGTCAAAGTTTCTCAATAGATTTTGATGAATCACAATCTATTGGTAAACGTTACCGTCGACAAGATGAAATTGGTACGCCTTATTGTATTACATTCGACTTTGATTCTTTAGAGGATAATCAAGTTACTGTACGTGACAGAGATTCTATGGAACAAGTTCGTATGCCAATCTCAGAATTAGAAGCATTCTTAGCCGAAAAAGTTAAATTCTAATTCATCTATTATAAATAATCTATAAAAATACCGAATCACATAATAATGTGGTTCGGTATTTTGTGTTTGTTAAAGACTAGTCTTTCATTTCTAACCTCTTTAACTGGTTGATTAACTTTTGACTTTTAAAGAACATACCTGCATATTCTCTATATAGCATGATCATCAATTCTGACATTTCGTCTAAAATATCTTGATGGATATTTAATTCATTCATTTTTTCAATGGGGAGTTTGTACAAGACATCTAATAAATATAATGTTTTATTGGATAATTGTAATGCATGTGGATCTTGGTATGCTACAGCTTGAGAAATAGCACCATCAAATTTGAAACTATATCCAACTAATTTTGATTGATCGGTATTACCGCTTATTGCGCATTGATTAAATAAAGCAGAAAAACCAAACTTATTCATACACTTAAGTAGTACAATGATTGACATTAATTGAGCTGACTGACCAGATGATATCTTGGTTAGAACAAAGTTTAGTAAATCATAATTATATTTTGAAATTTCATCTTCTTCCATTGAACGATCAATGGTTTCGGCACATAAAGTTGCGAAACTACTTTCATACAAATCGAGTTGTAATTCATAATGTTGGTTAATGACATCTACAGAATTAAGCGTACCCATACCTCGCCATTTATTATAAATAAATAAGCCATACACAAACATTTGTGTATGCGCTTGTAAACCTGATTTAATTTTCTTGGCCCTTCTAGCCATCAATGGAACTTTGCTACCATATTCATTTAAAATTGTAATTATTTTATCTGATTCGCCGTACTCCACTGATTTAATTATGATGCCTTTTTGTTTCATTAGCATACTAACTCACCATCTCTCTGAGTTAATCTTGATCTTCAATATAACCAATTTGACGAATAAAGTTAACTTTATTTCTCCAATCTTTTTGCACCTTAACCCACAGTTCAAGATATACTTTAGAACCTAGAAGCATTTCTATATCGTGTCTTGCCCTCTTTCCGACTTCTTTTAGTTTCTTGCCGCCTTTACCAATGACGATTCCTTTTTGAGAATCACGTTCAACATATATCGTAGCTTCGATTCGAACTCTATCTTCATCTTCTTTAATCATACGATCAACATTAACGCCAATAGCATGTGGAATTTCTTCACTTGTTAAGTGTAATATTTTTTCACGAATAATTTCACCGACCACAAACTGTTCAGGATGGTCCGAAATTTGATCATCTGGATAATATTTTGGTCCTTCAGGTAAGTATGACTTTAATACATCTATAAAATGATCGACATTCAAACCTTCTAGTGCAGAAATAGGTACGATTTCAGTGAAGTCCATATATTCTTGATACTTTTCTATTTTAGGCATTAATGCATCAGGATGTACTAAATCTATTTTATTTAATACTAAAAATACGGGTGTTTTTAAATCCTTTAGCATATCCATAATATATTCATCGCCACGACCAATGTCTTCGTTTACATTAACCATAAACATAATCGCATCTATTTCAGAAAGTGTATTTGTGGCAACTTTCATCATGTAATCTCCAAGCTTATGTTTAGGTTTATGGATACCAGGTGTGTCAATAAATATAATTTGGGCATCGTCTCTTGTCATAACACCTTGAATTTTGTTACGTGTTGTTTGTGCTTTATCAGACATAATCGCAATTTTATGTCCGATAACTCTATTTACAAATGTAGATTTACCTACATTGGGTCTTCCTATAATTGAAACAAATCCTGATTTATGTTCTGTCATTTATTTAAATCCTTTCCAGAAAATCCGTATGGTAGTAATTCTTTAACTGTTGATTCGATCATATCGCCTTTATGATTAGTCATATAAACTGGCATATCATCGTCACATAACTCTTTTAATACTTGTCGACATTCACCACAAGGTGATGATGGTACTTCAGCATCTACAGTGACAGTGATAGATTCAAAATCTCCAGGCTGATATCCAGCAGATATCGCAGCAACTAAACTTGCGCGTTCTGCACAAATACACATTGAATATGATGCGTTTTCTACATTAGTTCCATAAAATGTTCGTCCATCTTTAGCTTTCAAATAGGCACCAACTTTAAAGTTACTATATGGTGAATAAGATCTTCGTTGTGCTTCTCTAACTTCTTTAAAATAATGAGATTGATAACTCATTGATTCCGCCTCCTATATTAAATTAATTAAATGTGGAATAAAGACAATGAGGCCAATGATTAATGCTAAGACGGAAACAATCATCACACTAAAAGCAGCAATATCTTTCGCATATTTAGCGTAATCATGATACTCAGTAGTAACTAAGTCAACCACATATTCAACGGCTGTATTAATAGCTTCAAATGCTAAAACTAAACTAATTGCTAATAATATAAATATCCACTCAGAACGATTAATATGAAGTAAAAATCCAAAAACAATTGCTATGATACTCGCATATATATGAAGTGAGAATTTTTGATCTTTGATTAAAAGTGTTATCAAACCATTTAGTGCATATTTAAAACGACTCATTATTAGTCTCTCGTCAATCCATAGGCGTTTAAAATAGCATCTTGACGACCAAACATTTCTTTCTCATCTTCTTCATTCATATGATCATAGCCTAGTAAGTGAAGAAAGCCATGTAATGCTAAAAAGCCTAATTCTCTTTCAAAGGAATGTCCGTAAGATTCTGATTGTTCTTGAGCAACATCTGTACAAATAATGATGTCACCTAATACTCTAGGTATATCAAATTCACTCATATCAATGTCGGGTTCATCTTCTTCAAGTGCAAATGATATGACATCCGTAACTTTGTCTTTGTCTCTATACATCTTATTAATCTCTTGAATTTCAGATTTATCTACGAAGGTAATAGATAATTCAGCATCTTCACTAATTTCTTCTTGCTGCTTAGCAAAATTAAGTAGCTTTTCAATTTGTTCATACCATTCATCTTTAACTAACTCAGTATGATCACTAAAATCTATTGTAAACATTTAGTCCTCTCCCTCGTATCTATCTATAATTTTACTTACAAGTGGATGTCTCACTACATCACTTTGATCAAGTTTCATAATATTAATCCCTTTAACACCATGTAACTTTTTAACCGCTTCTTTCAACCCGCTTTTAACACCTTTTGGTAAGTCGACTTGTGTTTGGTCACCTGTGACTACCATTTTAGAACCAAATCCTAAACGAGTTAAAAACATTTTCATTTGAGCATGAGTTGTATTTTGTGCTTCATCTAAAATCACAAATGCATCGTCTAATGTTCGACCACGCATGTATGCTAATGGAGCAATTTCTATAATACCACGTTCTATAAATCGTGCAGTTTGTTCTCTACCTAGCACGGTATTTAATCCATCATATAATGGTCTCAAATACGGATCAACTTTCTCTTTTAAATCACCAGGTAAAAATCCTAATGATTCACCCGCTTCAACTGCCGGACGTGTTAATACGATTCGTTTAACGTTTCCTTTACGTAATTGTTTAGCAGCATAGACAACTGCTAAAAATGTTTTACCAGTTCCTGCAGGACCTATACCAAAGACTAAGTCATTTCGATACATAGCATTTATATACATTCGCTGACCCATAGTTTTAGCGCGGATGGTTTTGCCAAAAGCATCTTTAGTAATTTCTTCATCATATAAGTCTAAAAGTTGTTGGATTGTGCCATTTTCTGCCATTTTAATAGCAGCTTCAACATCTTTTAACGTTATATTATTTCCCAATTCAATCACTTTTAATAAATTGGTTAACACTAATTCGGCTTTTTCTACATGCTCAATTTTTTCACCTTTAACCGCAATTTCTTGACCACGAGCATGTATTACGACATCAAAACTATCTTCTATAGCTTTTAAATGTTCATCATTGTTACCTATTAAAGCTTGGGATTGATTAATGTCGTCGATTTGAATTATACCAGGCATAAACGCGCTCCTTTTCAAAATACATTTTTATAATTCACTATACCCATATTTGGGTTAATATACTTATATTATACCATTGTTATGGCTATATTGATTCTATTTCGTTTTAATTTAAATAATTCAATCAAGTCTTTTATATGTTGATTTTGAACGTATAATCATTCTTATCTAAATATTACTAAATTCTGTAAAGTGACTCAAATCATCCTTTAATTATCTTTGACTTCAATCATTCGCAATAAAAAAACCTATTGGAAATAATCCAATAGGCTGAATATTATAATTGTTTAGGTTTGGCCAAAATTTCAGACCAGATGATACCATTAACGACTTCATCATTGTCAAATTGAAATGCTGATTTAGACATATTACGTTCTATATTTTGAGAATTAAGTAATTGCTTTAATCTTAATTGTTTAGTACGTTCAGATAAATATTTGTCATTAATAATATCCTGCGCTTTCTTCTCAATAAGAGCAAGTTGCTTTTCTTTCTCCCTATCGATTTCACTTCTAACATTTTTAAGATCTTGTTGAAGTTTTTTCTCTAATGCTTTACGTAAATTCTCAGAATTTTCATCCCTTGATGAAGTTGGTTTAACTGGTTCGCGTATATCTTTTTCATTATGATAAGGCGTCGGGTCTGGTTTAGGTATTGAATCATCATAATCTGTTGGTCTTCTATGCATTTCTTCTGTTGTCTGTTCAGTTTTCTCTAAATTTTGATTAATGGGTGGTAATGTATCTTCATATTTCTTTTTCTTGTCAGTTGTTGTTTCTCCATTAATCTCATCATTAATTTCTCTAAATGTTTTTTCAATTTCTTCTAAGAAACCACCTGTTTTAGGTTGTTGATTATCTTTAGGTGATTGAGGTGGCTTTTGATTCTGTCTTTCTTTATGACTATTATCACGTATGGTACTAATGATTGTCGCTATCACAGATATGACAAAAATAATTACCCCAATACTCATTTAATCACCCCACAGTTATTGTTCTGGTGATTCGTCATCATTTTGATCAGTACGTTTATTAATAGCATTTCTCATACCAGTATCGGCTTCTATATTTTTAAGATTGTAGTAATCTTTGACGCCAATATTTCCTGATCGTAAAGCTTCTGCCATTGCTAAAGGTACCTCTGACTCAGCTTCTACAACTTTAGCACGCATTTCTTGTACTCGAGCTTTCATTTCTTGTTCAGAAGCTACAGCCATTGCACGACGTTCCTCAGCTTTAGCTTGTGCAATATTTTTATCAGCAAGTGCTTGTTCAGTTTGTAAATCTGCACCAATATTCTTACTAATATCAACATCGGCTATATCAATAGAAAGTATTTCAAAAGCTGTTCCTGAGTCTAATCCTTTACTTAATACTGTTTTAGAAATGCTGTCAGGATTTTCAAGAACTTCTGTATGATGTTTACTTGAACCTATTGTTGAAACAATACCTTCACCTACACGGGCAATAATTGTTTCTTCACCAGCACCACCGACTAAACGAGCAATATTGGCACGAACAGTAATACGGGCTTTCGCTTTAACTTCTATACCGTTCATAGCTACACCGGCAATAAATGGTGTTTCAATAACTTTAGGGTTAACTGACATTTGAACTGCTTCTAAAACATCTCTACCTGCTAAATCGATTGCTGCACCTCGTTCAAATGGTAAATCAATATCTGCACGTTGCGCAGCGATATTAGCATCAACAACTCTATCTACATTACCTCCAGCAAGATAATGTGATTCAAGTTGATTTGTTTTTAGATTTAAACCTGCTTTGTGCGCTTTAATTAATGGGCCAATCACTTTTCTCGGTGAAACCCTTCTTAATCGCATACCTACTAAGGTACCAATACCAACATGTACACCAGCAGCTAATGCAGAAATCCAAAGACCTACTGGTACAAATGAAAATAGTATTAATAAGGCTACAATAATTACTACTGCAATTATAATAAATCCTATACTAAACATCGTATCTCTCCTTTTTTATTATTCTATTTCTCTTACAACAACTCGTGTACCTTCAACCTCAAGTATTTTAACTTGTCTATTTCTTAATATGAATGTACCGTCAGAAACTGCATCGATACGATCATCCTCACAAGAAATAATACCTGCTGGTCTTAAATCGGTGATGGTGCGAGCTGTTTTACCAACTAAATGAGAGCGATCATCATGTGATGTATATCCTGATTCAGCATTTGTTGAATCTTTTAAAATGACCTTATCCAAAAATGGAATTTTTCGTTTGAATAATTTAACTAAAATCACCCATTCAATGATTGATAATATTAAGGCTACGATGACATTACCTAGCATAAGTAACAAGTTATTTCCTAACATGACTATGCTTATTGTTATTAAAATCATACCAATAATACCAATGACTGCTCCAACGACGAACAATTCAATAATGACGAAAATAACACCCACGGTAAATAAGATGACTGATAATATATTGACATCACCTTGCATTAGAAAGCCTAAAAACATAATTAATAAGGCTAATGAAGCGATAATACCAACAAAATTGATTCTTTTAGAATACAATTGATATAAAAAGCCTAAAAATATAATACAGGTAAGAATAAGTGATACCAATGGATGAACAATGATATTAGCAATGTCATTGACCCAATTATTCTCTGATGAAAATTGTGTTAAAACTAACCTATGTATTTCATTTAAATATCCCATTGTTTCACCTCGCTCTCATAATAATTATACATGAAAACGCAGTCATATTATAGTGATTCACTAATATATAAAAAAATAATTTATCAAAAACAATAGTAATTACAGACTAATTTGTTATAAACAATGAATTTAATTTTCCATAAAAAGTACACAAAAACACCTCAGTTTATAAACTGAGGTGTTTTATATTTATAATTAACATTCTTGTTGAGGGAGTCAACAGAGTTATTAATTATTTGAATTTACGTTTACGTGCAGCTTCAGATTTCTTTTTACGTTTAACACTAGGTTTTTCGTAAAATTCACGTTTACGTACTTCTTGGATAGTACCACTTTTTGAAACTGAACGCTTAAATCGACGTAAAGCATCTTCAAGTGATTCATTTTTACGTACTACTGTTTTAGACATCTGTATTTCCCTCCCTCCAAATATCAACGGAAATTTATATATTCAACTGCATAGTAAAACTATGCTTTAATTAGTATAATATATCTCCAATATCCGGTCAATTACTAATATTTATATTTTTAAAATAATTAAACTAGCACTTCATGTTCTGATTTATTTGTGGCATGTTCTACAATACGGATTGCTTTCCCGTAGTTTAAAGGATAATCAGCTTTTTGAATTTTCACTTTAATAATTTGGCCAATTAAATCCTCAGTACCTTCAAATTCTACTTTCATATAGTTATCTGCATATCCCACTAAAGTATTTGGTTTTTCACCTTTTTCTTCAGGGATAACTTCTAGCACTTCATTTTCGAATTTTGAAGCATACTCTTTTGCTAATTGATCACTTAATGCAATTAATTTGTGAACACGTTCGTTTTTGATATCTTCATCAATTTGATTGTCCATTCTTGCTGCAGGTGTACCAATTCTAGATGAATATGGGAATACGTGTAATTCAGAGAATTGATGTTTGACGATAAAGTCATACGTTTCTTGGAATTCTTCTTCAGTTTCACCCGGGAAGCCTACGATAACATCACTAGTTATTGCAACGTCTGGTAATGCTTCATGTAGTTTGGTAATTCGTTCAGAGAAATGTTCCATAGTGTATTTACGTCTCATACGTTTAAGAACTGTATCAGAACCAGACTGTAATGGTACATGTAAATGTCTTACGATTTTGTTTGAACGTTCTAATACGTCAATAACTTCATCGGTTAATTGACTTGCTTCGATAGAAGAAATACGAATACGTTCTAAACCATCCACTTGATCTAAATCTCTTAATAATTGCGCTAAGTTATAGTTCTTAAGATCTTGACCATAACCACCTGTATGGATACCAGTTAAAACAATTTCTTTATAACCAGCATTAACTAATGTTGTAGCTTGTTCTACAACTTTTTCAGGGTCTCTTGATCTCATTAAACCACGTGCCCATGGAATAATGCAGAAAGTACAAAAGTTGTTACAACCTTCTTGTATTTTTAACGATGCTCTTGTTCTATCTGTAAAGTAAGGAACATCTAATTCTTCGTATTTACGGTTTTTCATGATGTTACCTACACCATTAATTGGTTGACGTTCCTTTTGGAACTCATCTATATAATCAAGTAATTTATGTCTATCTTGTGTTCCTACTACGACATCTACGCCAGGAATTTCCATAATTTCTGCTGAAGACGTTTGTGCATAACAACCTGTTACACAAACAACTGCGTCTGGATTTTTTCTAATCGCTCTTCTAATTATTTGTCGACTTTTTTTATCGCCTGTATTCGTTACTGTGCAGGTATTGATAACAAATACATCTGCATTTGTTTCAAAATCGACTCGCTCGTAATCTGCTTCCTTAAATAATTGCCAAATTGCTTCTGTTTCATAGTGGTTAACTTTACAACCTAAAGTGTGAAACGCAACTGTGGACATATTGTTCACCCCATTAATTCTTTTTCGTAACTTAATGCGCCTAATGTATATAGTGGCGCTGTTTCGGCCCGTAATATTCTAGGTCCTAAACCAACTAACTGTGAATGAGGTTTTAACATTGACACTTCCTCATCAGATAGTCCACCTTCAGGGCCAAATATAAGTAATACACGATCTTGTGGCTTAAATTGCTTTAACATATGTTTAAAATGACTAATTTCACCATGTTTAGCTTCTTCTTCATAAGCAACAAGGACATAATCATACTGATTTATAATATCACAAATTAACTTTGAATTCGATAGATAACTGATGTGTGGAATGGTTAATCGATAACTTTGTTCAGCGGCTTCTTTGATAATTTTTTGCCATCTTTCAAGCTTTTTTGACGCCTTTGTAGAATTTAATTTAACAATAGAACGTTGCATTTCAACAGCAATAAATTCACTAGCACCTAGTTCAGTTGCCTTTTGAATCATCCATTCATACTTATCTGCTTTGATTAACCCACTACATATCGTAATATGATGGGGCAACTCTGTATCAATATCTTGTTTTTCGATTAATTCAATTTCTATTTCTTGATCTCCTATATGGATGATCTCACATGTATAGACATTTTGATCATTAAATGTGGTTACTATTTGTTGACCTTCACTCTGTCTCATCACATTCTTAATATGATGTATATCTTCTTTATTTGTAATAAAAAAACGCTGACTTTCATCAGCGTTTTGATTGATAAAATATCTTTGCAAATTAGTCACTCACTTTCTGACCAACGATACAAACCCAAACGTTGTCATGTTGAACTGAAATAATTTTAAAACCTACACGCTTCATATGTGATTCAATATCTTCGTATTTTTCTTCAATAATACCAGATGTTATAAAATAACCGTCTTCATTGACTGTATTATAAGCGTCTTCTATCATTTCATCAATAATATGAGCTAAAATATTTGCAATAACAATATCAAAATGTTCTTTTTCATCTTTTAATAAATTGCCAGGAACTGCTTCAATCGCGTTTAAACAATGATTCTTTTCGAAATTTTCTTTGGCTACATTGACAGCCATTTCATCAATATCTAAAGCTTTAATTCGTTTAACACCAATCAAGTGACTTGCAATACTTAAAATACCAGACCCTGTACCTACATCAATCACAGAATGTTGAGGCTTCACAAAGTTCTCAATTGCCTTTAAACACATACTTGTTGTAGGATGATCACCTGTACCAAAAGCCATTCCAGGGTCTAATTCTATACAAAGTTCATTTGCCGATTCTTTAGTATAGGTTTCCCAACTGGGAACAATCGTAAATGTTTCAGATGCTCTGAAAGGATGGAAATAATTTTTCCATTCATTTTCCCAATCTGCTTCAGCAATTGTTTGATGTGAAATATTTAAAATATCTAGGTCGATATCTTGTAGTGATAAAATTGCTTGTTCTATGTTAGATAGCAATGTATTATCATAAGTCATTTCATTAAAGTAAGCTTTTAATCTAACGCCTTCTGAAGGATAATCATCGCTATTTAACTCATAAATCTCACCAAATTTATCTTCTGGTGGATTCACTAGGTCGTTGGAATCTTCTATAACTACGCCATTTGATCCATAATTTTCTAGTATATCTGTAACCAAATATTCAACATCATGGTTTACTACGATTGATAGTTCCGTCCAATTCATTATTTTTTATTCTCCTTTAAAGAATCTTTTTGCTTTATCTTTAAAATTAGATGGTTGCTCAGTTAAATCTTCACCATTTATGTCAGCAAATTCTTTCATTAATTCTTTTTGACGTTCAGTCATTTTAGTTGGTGTTAGAACCTTAATATTAACAAATAAGTCACCATGTCCATATCCGTGAACATTTTTAATACCTTTGTCTTTTAGACGGAACTGTTTTCCAGTTTGAGTACCTGCAGGAATTGTCAATACGACATTACTGTTTAATGTAGGGATTTTCACTTCATCACCTAATGCGGCTTGAGGGAAACTAATATTTAAATCATAATAAATGTCATCGCCATCTCGTTTAAATACTTCAGAAGGTTTAACTCTGAAAACAACATATAGGTCGCCACTTGGACCACCGTTAACACCTGGAGAACCCTCGCCTGCAAGTCGAATTTGTTGTTCATTATCAACACCTTCAGGAATAGTCACTTCTAGCTTAACTGTTTTATTTTCAGTTCCTTTACCATGACATGTTGGACATGGTTCTTCAAACTCTTGACCGCTACCTTCACATTTAGGACAAACTTGTTCTGTTCTAACTCTACCTAGAATTGTATTTTGTTCTACTGAAACTGATCCTGCTCCATTACAATAGCTACATGTTTTCTTATTAGTTCCTGGTTTAGCACCTTCACCATTACATGTATGACATGTTACATCTTTTCTAATAGAAATTTCTTTTTTACCGCCAAATACCGCTTCATCAAATGTGATAGTCATTGTATATTGTAGGTCATCACCTTTTCGTGGTGCATTAGGATCACGTTGTCTTGAGGCACCACCGAAGAATGAACTGAAAATATCTTCGAAGCCACCTCCGCTAAATCCGCCAAAGTCGCCACCGCCAAAGCCTTGGCTACCGAAACCACCTTGAGCACCAGCGTGTCCGAATTGATCATAGTTTGCTCTTTTATTATCATCACTTAATACTTCATATGCTTCAGATATTTCTTTGAATTTTTCATCTGCGCCTTCTTCTTTGTTGATATCAGGATGATATTTTTTTGATAATTTTCTGTAAGCTTTTTTAATTTCATCTTTAGAAGCACCTTTACTTACTCCTAAGACCTCATAATAATCTCTTTTGGCCACAGTAACCTCTCCTTTTTATACTAACAAGATTAGTTTAACTAATTCATATTAACTATCCAAATAAAAAGCCAAAGCCAATGTACAATTGACTTTGACTTTTTTAATAGCTGTGCAAGAAGTTAATTCAATTGGATTAGATATTATTTTTTATCTTCGTCATCTTTAACTTCTTTAAATTCTGCATCTTCTACAGTGCTATCTTGGTTTTGTTCACCAGTTGCACCTTGAGCTTGTTGAGCTTGTTGAGCTTGTTGATATACTTTAGCTGATAAATCTTGAACAACTTTTTCAAGCTCTTCTTTTTTAGCTTTAATATCGTCGATGTCTTCACCTTCAAGTGCTGATTTTAATGCATCTTTTTTATCTTCAGCATTTTTCTTATCATCTTCACCGATATTTTCGCCTAAATCATTGATTGTTTTTTCTACTTGGAATACTAAACTATCTGCTTCATTTCTTAAGTCTACTTCTTCACGACGTTTTTTATCTGCTTCAGCGTTTTCTTCTGCGTCTTTAACCATACGATCGATTTCATCGTCTGATAATGAAGAACTAGATTGGATTGTAATATTTTGCTCTTTATTAGTACCTAAGTCTTTAGCTGTTACATTCACAATACCGTTTTTATCGATATCGAAAGTTACTTCGATTTGAGGTACACCACGTGGTGCTGGTGGAATATCAGTTAATTGGAATCTACCAAGTGTTTTATTGTCTGACGCCATTGGACGTTCACCTTGTAATACATGGATATCTACCGCTGGTTGATTATCAGCTGCTGTAGAATATACTTGTGATTTTGAAGTTGGGATTGTTGTATTACGTTCAATTAACGTATTCATACGACCACCCATGATTTCAATACCTAATGATAATGGCGTAACGTCTAATAATACTACGTCTTTAACATCGCCAGTGATTACGCCACCTTGAATTGCTGCACCCATTGCAACAACTTCATCAGGGTTAACACCTTTGTGTGGATCTTTGCCAATTTCTTTTTTAACTGCATCTTGAACTGCAGGAATACGAGTTGAACCACCAACTAAGATTACTTCGTCGATATCTGAATTTGATAATCCAGCATCTTTCATAGCTTGACGAGTTGGTTCCATTGTACGTTTAATTAATGAATCTGCTAATTCTTCAAATTTTGAACGAGTTAAGTTGATTTCTAAGTGTAGTGGACCACTTTCTCCTGCTGAAATGAATGGTAATGAAATTTGTGTTTGAGATACACCTGATAAGTCTTTTTTAGCTTTTTCTGCTGCATCTTTAAGACGTTGTAATGCCATTTTATCTTGTGATAAATCAACGCCGTTTTCTTTTTTGAATTCAGAAACTAAATAGTCGATGATCACTTGGTCAAAGTCATCCCCACCTAGTTTGTTGTCACCTGCAGTTGAAAGTACTTCGAATACACCGTCACCTAATTCTAAGATAGATACGTCGAAAGTACCGCCACCTAAGTCGAATACAAGTACTTTTTGATCTTGTTCAGTTTTATCTAAACCATATGCTAGTGCAGCTGCAGTAGGTTCGTTAATGATACGTTCTACTTCTAATCCAGCAATTTTACCAGCATCTTTAGTTGCTTGACGTTCAGCGTCATTG
Source organism: Staphylococcus sp. KUGN1 (assembly GCF_045984185.1). Taxonomy (NCBI): domain Bacteria; kingdom Bacillati; phylum Bacillota; class Bacilli; order Caryophanales; family Staphylococcaceae; genus Staphylococcus; species Staphylococcus sp. KUGN1. Next base: position 1,018,289 of record NZ_JBJQIL010000001.1, read on the forward strand.
AAGTAAGCAGGAACTGTAATTACAGCTTTTTCTACTTTATCACCTAAATAACTTTCAGCAGTATTTTTTAAGTTTTGTAAAATCATTGCTGAAATTTCTTGAGGTGTATATGATTTACCTTCAATATCTACTTTATATTCTGTACCCATATGACGTTTGATTGATTGTACAGTATTTGGGTTAGTGATTGCTTGTCTTTTAGCTACTTCACCAACTTGAGTTTCACCATTTTTAAATGCAACAACTGATGGTGTAGTACGTGCACCTTCAGGGTTTTGAATTACTTTTGGTTCGTCTCCTTCTAATACTGATACACAAGAGTTTGTTGTTCCTAAGTCAATACCGATTACTTTACTCATAATAAAATTCCTCCATTTTGATTAATAATTTTGTTCAATGTTTTTTCGCCAATTTTTATTGGTTTACTTTAACCATTGATGGTCTTAATACTCTATCTTTTAATTTGTACCCTTTTTGTAATTCTTGTGTGATAACACCTGATTCATATTCAGGATTATCATCTTGAACTACAGCTTGATGTACATTTGGGTCAAAAACTTGACCTTCAGATTCAATTTCTTCAAGACCATTATCTTTCAGAGCTCTTAATAGACTTTCATGTACCATTTGAACACCTTTTTGAAGTGATTTAAATGAATCATCATCTCCTTCAATTTGAAGTGCGCGTTCAATGTTATCAATAGTTGGTAAAATGTCAGTTAAGACGCCTTGAGCTTGATATGTTTTATTAATTTTGTTTTCATTTTGAATTCGACGTTTGTAATTTTCGAATTCTGCATATAATCTTAAATATTTTTCTTCATTGTCATTTGCTAATTGTTGCAAACGTTCAATTTCTTGATCTTTTGGATCTACATTTTCATCTTCTTCATTTGAAGCATCCTTATTAGCTGCTTCTTCATTAGTTTCAACATCTTGCGAATTATTAGATTCAGTGTTTTCTACTGAATTAGATGTTTCTTCAGAATTATTTTCTGTTGTTTCTTCTGTTTGTGATTCAGCATTTTGTTTCACTGATTCGTCTTTTTCTGTCATTTTGTGCCCTCCAATACAATTCTAATTACATTACCAAATTTGGTTAAGTAATTGAATTACATTTTGATAATGCATCGCAGTTGGTCCAATAACCGCAATTTGACCTTTGAGTTTCTCATCAAAGTGATACTGAGTTGTTACGATTGATATATCGCTTAAATTTTCATCTATCTCTTTACCAATTTTTACATTGATATGAGATGTAGATATATCATCTAATAGCTCTACAATTCGATTTGATTCAATATATTGTAGGATTGGTTGAATTGAAGATACATTAGATTCATTCAATGCATCAATCAGTTTAACCTTTCCACCCATGTAAATGCTATTACTTTGATTGGAAATGTGTAAATTCATCATTTTAATTAATTGCTTGATAAAATGAGCTTCATTTTGGTCTTGTGCAAATCTATCTATTTCGTCAATTTGTCCTTTAACTATCTCATCGTATTGTTGTGATAAGAAGTTTGATATTTTATTTAATTCATCATTAGTTAAAGGTAGTTCAGAAGTTAGATGCACATTTTCAACATGACCTGATGAAAATACAATAACCATAATTACTAAATGTGTATTAGCACGAATCAAATGAATATTATTTATAATATCTTGATTATGATTAGGACGAACAACCAACGTTGCATATTGAGACATCATTGATAATTCATTTGCGAAATAAGACAATGCAGATGAAGTATCATAATGATTCTCAACCATTAACTGATTTAAACGTTGGATTTTGTTTGAATTTTGATGAGATGTTTGTTCTAATAATTGATTAACATAATATCTAAAACCTAATTCTGATGGTGAACGCCCTGAGGATGTATGAACTTTCTCAATAAAATTCATATCCTCCAGTTGTTTCATTTCATTTCGTATCGTCGCAGGACTTACATTTAAGTTGTGACGATCAATTAGTGTTTTAGAACCAATGGGTTGTCCATAATCAACATAATCTTCAACAATTGCATTTAAAATGCTTAATTGTCTATCTGTTATCATGTTTTCACCTCATTAGCACTCTTTTATCTCAAGTGCTAATTATAATTTATCAAATTGGTCAAAGTAAGTCAATGTTAAAGCACTAGAATTTTAAATTTATTTTAACTATTTAATAAAAATGCTTCAAAAACCTCATTACCAATGACTTTTCCTCTTTCTGTTAGATAAATATAATCTTGACTTTCTTCAATTAACTTTCTATTTTTTAAATCAATAATTGTTTGACCAAATATATGTTCAATTGATACATTGAATTTTTTGTTAAATTTATTTTTGTTTACGCCATTATTTAACCTTAATCCTAAAAACATTTCCTCTTCCATTTGCTCGGTGGCAGTTGGACGTGTTTGTGTTAAAATGGGTTCTTCCTGATTAGCAATAGCTTTTATGTAATGATTGACAGGATTCACATTTGTATAACGTACGCCATTTGTATAGCCACTAGCACCTGCCCCGAAACCATAGTATTCTTCATTTAACCAGTAAACCTTATTATGCTCTGATTCGTGACCTTCTATAGAGAAATTTGAAATTTCATATTGATGGAATCTTGAGTCCTCGATTTTGTGCATCAATGTTTGATACATTTCTGCGCCTAAATCTTCATTAGGCAATTTTAAATGACCTTTTCTATACATATTATAAAATTGAGTTTTTGGCTCTAGAATTAATCCATAACTTGAAATATGATCAATATCCATTTGCATAGCTAAATTCAGACTATCTTCAAAATCCTCTAAAGTTTGCTTAGGAAGGTGATACATTAAGTCTAAACTAATAGATTCAATACCAGCCTTTCTAGCATTGTTAACAGATTGATATATATCTTCTGTTTTGTGTGTTCTACCAAGAATTTCTAATAATTCTGGTTTAAATGTTTGTACACCCATAGAAATTCGGTTCACACCATATGATTTAAGTAATTTTACTTTTTCGAATGTTAATTCATCAGGGTTTGCTTCAAAACTAAATTCACCTTCAATAGTGAAAATTCTATTAATTGCTGATAATAGTTTATTGAGTTGTTCTATATTTAAAGCTGTAGGTGTACCACCACCTACATACATTGTGTTTAATGTCGTATTATCATTTAGAGTACGGCGTTCCATTTCTAATATTAATGAATCTAAATAATCATCAACTGGTTGTTTATCAATAAAATACTTGTTGAAGTCACAGTAAGTACATATGCGAACGCAAAAAGGTATATGAATATATGCGCTTTGTATTGACACATTAACTCCTCCATAATTATGGCTTAAAATCATAAAAAATTAGAGGCGGGATAGAATTAGTTTCAAAAACATCATTCTTTTCCCACCTCAGTTCAACTGTTTAGCTTTTATATCCAACACACATTTAATTAAGTGTATTACTATTTCAAAATTATTCTTCGTCCATTTTTAGTACTGCAAGGAATGCATCTTGTGGAATTTCTACGTTACCTACAGCTTTCATTTTTGCTTTACCAGCTTTTTGTTTTTCTAATAATTTACGTTTACGGCTAATATCTCCACCATAACATTTAGAAAGTACATTTTTACCCATAGATTTAATATTTGTTCGTGCAACAATTTTTTGACCAATAGCTGCTTGTACTGGAACTTCAAATTGCTGTCTTGGGATTAATGTTTTAAGTTTTTCAACTAATGCTTTTCCTCGATCGTAAGCAAAATCTTTATGCACGATGAAGCTTAATGCATCTACTTTTTCACCATTAAGCAATATGTCCATTTTAACTAGGTCACTTTCTTTATTTTCAATGAATTCATAGTCAAATGAAGCATACCCTTTTGTATTGGATTTAAGTTGATCAAAGAAATCAAATACTACTTCAGATAGTGGAATTTCATAGACAATGTTAACTCGAATGTCATCTAAATAGTCCATATTAACGAATTGTCCACGCTTACGTTGACATAGCTCCATAACGGCACCAACATAATCGTTCGGCACCATCATAGTTGCACGAACGTACGGTTCGTATATTTTTTCGATTCTATCACGTTCAGGCATTTGCGCTGGGTTATCTACTGTAACTTCTGATCCATCTTTTAAGATACATTGGTAAATTACTGATGGTGCTGTCGCAATCAATTCAATTCCAAATTCTCTTTCGATTCTTTCTTGAATTATTTCCATGTGTAACATACCTAAAAATCCAGTTCTATAACCAAATCCAAGTGCTTGAGATGACTCAGGTTCGAATTCTAATGAAGCATCATTTAATTGTAGTTTTTCAAGTGCTTCACGTAAATCATTATAATTTTTATTATCGATTGGGAAGAGTCCACAATAAACCATTGGGTTCATTTTTTTATACCCTTGTAATGGTTGTTCTGCAGGTCGATTCGCAAGTGTAATTGTATCACCGACACGTGAATCATCTACGTTTTTAATACTAGCAATAATATAACCAACATCGCCAACAGTTAATTCATCAACAGGTAATTGCTTAGGAGTATTAATTCCGACCTCAGTAACATCAAACTCTTTACCGGTAGCCATCATTTTAATCTTATCGCCAGCTTTTACTACTCCATCTATTATTCGGATAGATGAAATAACGCCTCTATAAGGATCATATTCAGAGTCGAAAATTAAAGCTTTCAGTGGTGCATCTGGATCACCATCTGGTGCTGGTACAACCTCAACAATCTTTTCAAGAATTTCTTCAATACCGATATTAGATTTGGCACTAGCAAGTACAACATCGTCTTGATCTAAACCAATAACATCTTCTAATTCTTGTTTAACTCTGTCAGGTTCAGCAGCTGGCAAGTCAATTTTATTAACTACAGGTAATAGCTCTAAATTATTATCTAAAGCTAAATAAACATTAGCTAAAGTTTGTGCTTCTATACCTTGTGCGGCATCTACAACTAAAATAGCTCCTTCACATGCTGCTAATGAACGAGATACTTCATATGTAAAATCGACGTGTCCTGGTGTATCAATTAAGTGGAATGTATATGTTTCTCCATCTTTAGCTTCGTATTTTAAACGTACAGCATTTAATTTGATTGTAATACCACGTTCTCTTTCTAAATCCATTGAGTCTAACAATTGATCTTGCATATCTCTTGTTTCAACTGATTTGGTATTTTCAAGGATTCTATCTGCTAGAGTAGATTTACCGTGGTCTATATGAGCAATAATGGAGAAATTTCTAATTTTCTCTCTTCTATTAAAACGTTCTTGCTTATCCATTGTATCCTTCTCACTTTCATATTAGTAACCCGTATTTGTATATCTTTGATATGATAACGTTTTTAAATTGCAAATGCAAACTTCCAATTAAACGTTTAAATAAATCAATTACTTTGATAAACTAATACTTATATTGGTTTAAGTATTATTAATGCATACTTTATTATAAAGTGTTACGAACTTAATTCCAATACTATAATGTGATATTCATTCATTAATATACGTATTAAATAAATGATTGCACAAAGGTAGTACATTTGATAAAATATTTCTTGTTGTAATCAAATAAAATTAATTTGATAAGTTAGTTCACTTTTAGGAGGTGACAGTAATGCCAAACATTAAATCTGCAGTTAAACGTGTTAAAACAACTCAAACAGCTGAAGAGCGTAATATTTCTAAAAAAAATACTATGCGTACAGCAGTTAAACGTGCGAAATCAGCTATTGAGACAAATGCCGATAACAAAAATGAATTAGTAAGCTTTGCAATTAAGCAATTAGATAAAGCTGCTCAAAGCAACTTAATCCACTCAAACAAAGCTGATCGCGTAAAATCACAATTGATGAGCGCTAACAAATAATAATAAATAAAAGCTAGTTCGCCTGTTTGGTCGAACTAGCTTTTATTTTTGTATCTAAGTACTAATACATCTATTTATAACGATAAAATAAATAATTCTAATATAAGTTGTTTATCCATATACGAAGATTTCAGTTTATAATCTGTTTCAGCACAAGAATCAATGATATTCAAAAGATCTTCCAATTGATAGTGACGAACCTGACCTAATGCTAACTTAACCCTATATGGATGAACATTTACTGTTTTTGCGATTTGTTGTCCGCTATAGCCTTTTTGACTTAAAAGTTTGCATTGATAATACAATCTATAGTTACTTGTAATAAGAGCTAGTAATTTAATTGGTTCTTCTTTCATGTTTATTAAATCTTTAACTAATTGAATAGCTTTGTTTTTTTGGCGCTTTTGAATATATTCAGTTAATAGAAATACATTTTGTTCTAAACTACGATTAATAATTTGGTTAACATCATCTTTATTAATTGTAGGTCTATCACCTAAAAATAACATTAGCTTATCTAATTCTTGAGAGACGATATTAAAATTAACACCAGTTAATTCAATAAACATATTAAGTGCATCTTGCTTAATATCTTTAAAATTCTCGTTAAGTTTAGATTGTATCCATTTTTTTATTTCCTCTTCAGACATCTGCTCAACTTTTTTAAGTTGACCATTTTTTTTAAGTGTTTTAGTCAGTTTCTTTCGTTCATCTAATTTATTTTGGTAAACTTCAAATATGATAAGATTATCACCATCATATTTCTCGAGAAACTCCATTAATTGGTCAGTATTTTGATTTAATTCTTTAGTTACTTTTTCTCCAGTAAATACGTAAGCGTTCTTAACTAAAATTGCCTTTTTGTCTGAAAAAAACGGCATAGTCAAAGTTTCTTCAATGATTGGTGTAATTTCTGTTTCGTATAAATTAAACTTTATGAAATTAAAGTCATCTTTTTCTGTCTGTAAGTATATATTGATTATTTCCGAACTTTTTTTCTCAACTAGGTCTGCCACTTCTCCGTATACCGTAACGATATTATCAGACATATATTACACCCTTTCAAATTAGTTCACATTAAGAAATTATATCATGATATATTGATGAACCTCTAGTCATTTAGTTAGGTTGATTCGTAGTAATCGTTAAATTCGAATTCAATTTAACTGTTATTTCTCCATTCACTTGTGTATCCAATACTTTACTCCCAAATCCTTGTAATCGTTGAATCACTTCTTGATTAGGTAGTTTATATTTATTACCTTTTCCACTCGATATGAGACTGATTTTTGGTTTTATTAATTTAATTAAATTATGTGAACTACTAGTTTTACTTCCATGGTGTGCCACTTTTAAAATATCTATCCTAGGTAATTGATAACGTTGTAAAAGCAATTCTTCATTTTTAATACTCATGTCACCGGTTAGCAATATTTTTTTATGTTTATATGATATAAGGATAACAATAGATTGTTCATTTTTATCATCACTATCTTTTATATACGTATCCATAAAACGAAGGGTTGCTTTTTTTAAAGTAAGTGTATGTAAATTATTAACATCTATTAAATTAATACGATTGGATTTACAAATTTTTTCTATATTATACAATTCTGCTTTAGAAAAACTGTCTTTTAATAACACAATGTTCTTTATATTAATGTGAGATGCTAAATAAGGCAATTCACCCATGTGATCGAGATGAGGATTAGATATTATAAGATAATCGACTTTAGAAACACCTTTTGATTTTAAACTTGGTATCGTTTTGTATTTCGAAATATTAAAGTTAGGTTGCTTATGTTTTTCTGTTCGTTTACCTCCAGTATCAATCATAATATTTTGTTTACTATCAGTTTGGAATAATACGCTGTCACCTTGACCAACATCAAACATTGTTAACTGCCCTTCGTTATCACTAGTATAATGAATGATAATGAGAATACCCATACTGATAACAAATGTCGCTTTAAAAAAATGCTTTTTAACAAATAAATACAAAGACAGAAATGTGAATATCAAAATCAATAACAAGCTATTTGAACTAAGTTCTGGCACAAAAATTCTTAGATACTTTAACTTTAAAAATATAGATACTAAATCATCATGGAAATTAAAAATAGCAGCAATAACAGAATTTAAGATATCTAAATGAATTGTAAAATGTGATAAGACAAAGAAAAGAATAGCTAAAGGAAATATTAAAAAACTATAAAATGGTACAAAAACTAAATTAGAAATTAAGCCAATCCATTGGATTTGATTAAAATGATAAATACTTATGAGTAAGGCACCTAGTTGTGCAATAAATGTAACTGCAACGATAAGCTTTAATCCAGTTAAATGTTTTAATAACGGCGATGAAATAATTAGAAATAATGAAATGAGAAATGAAAATTGAAATCCAATATCGTAGATTATTTGAGGATTAATAAAAAACATTAAAATAAAAACAATAGACAATAATTCAAGTGGATTTATTTTTAATGATCTGGGGAGTAAAAGTAAAATAATAGCAGCCAAAATAGCTCTAACTGCACTTGGAGCAAAATCGGTATATAAAGCATAAAGCGGTAAAAGTATAAGAAGTACTAATTTAATGATAATAGTGGGTGTATTGAATCTAACAAAAATTTGATATACCAAGTAAATCAATGCTGCTACGTGTGAACCACTTACTGCAAGTAAATGATAGATACCAATTTCCTTTACATCTTCTATAAACATTGGATTTAAAGAACTAGTATATCCAGATATCAAGGCTAACATTCTATCAAAATAAATATTATGAGAGTTTTGCATTTGCTCACGAATATAACTTTGATAATTCGTCATAAAAGAAAAACGTTTGTTAGATTGACAACTACTCAAATCGATTTGTCTAATAAATATGTATGGTTGAGAAGTATTGTTTAATGAGAATTCACCTTTGATTAAACATGTTTGATTTTCAATACTCATGGGTTTATTAATATCTTTAACTTTGTATAAAAACTTATATTCGTTTCCTTTCCAGTTAAGAATACCCTTAAATGATTCCAATCCTTTATTTAACTTAATTATAGATACCATATCAATGATGTATCTATTTTTATTTAAATGTCGTTCTTCTTTGTCTTTTTTATCATTTGATGTGTTTAATATAACCATACTTAGTATAAAGAATATTAATACACTCAACACGTATCGTTTCAATAAATTTTTACGCATGAGTATAAACAGTAGACAACATAATATAAAAGTAGAGAGTATACGGTTAGATAACCATAGAATCCCTACTAAACAAGATAGTGCAATATAAAACAATGATTTAGCCTTGTGTTAAATACTGAGCTACATATTCAGGTGAAAATGGTATTTTTTTATACTCTATGCCCGATTGATCTAATAACTTCATAGCATATTCATGATTATGGTAATCTTCAGCATAGTAGATAGTTTTAATACCAGCCTGAATAATTGATTTAGTGCAATTTAAACACGGAAAATGTGTAACATAAATTGTTGCACCTTCTGTTGAAACACCTTGCTTTGCACATTGTAGTAATGCATTCATTTCAGCATGTATTGTACGAATACAATGTCCATCTTCAATTAAACAACCTTCATCTATACAATGAACTTCACCAGCAACTGAACCATTGTAGCCTCCCGCGATAATACGATTATCTTTCACAATAGTTGCGCCAACTGATAATCTTTGACAAGTTGATCTTAAGGCTAACAAGTGGCTTTGTGCCATAAAGTATTCTTCCCATTTAATTCTCTCCATGATGTTCTTTGCCTCCATCGTACATAATTAAAATAGTAATTATAGCTTAATCATTTTAAAATGATATTGCAAATGCATTTATCATTATACGGTAAAATATTCTTTAAGTTTTTCAAATGTTTTTGAACCAAAACCTTTGATATTTTTCAAATCATCAATGCTATTAAATGAACCTTTTTGATTTTTATAATCGATGATTTCTTTTGCTTTAGATGGCCCAATGCCAGGTACTTTCATTAATTGTTCTTCTGTGGCTAAATTTAAATTTATAGGTGCTTTATTTACATTACCAGTACCATTAAATTGATTAGATTGACTTTGTACTTGCTGAACACTGTTTTCCCCTTTTTCAGGTACGTATATTAGCTTTTGGTCTATGAGTTTTTCTGAAAAATTGAGTTGCTTTGTGTCGGCGGTTTTTAATAATTGCGCTTTATTCAGTATATCGATCATCCTATCTGAACTATTCATTTTATATACATTAGGATGTTTCACTGCACCTTTGATATCTACATATATAATTTGGTTATCTTTTTTTCCTACTTCTTGACTAGTCGGAGTTGTTTTATTTCCATTTTTCTCATTTTGATTGTCTTTATCAGCATAATTGTGTGTTGTAGATTCTATATAAGCTGATTTATCTTCCGATTGATTTGAATTCATAACATAAAATATCATCAAAAATATGAAGAGTGCACCCATGATAAAATACATTTTGTGATCACTCAAATATGATTTAACTTGATTGAATTTAGACAGCAAAAAAATCACCCTTTCATACTAATTAACGTATGCTAGAGTGATTTTACTTTATTTAAAATTGTTTTTGAGCTACAAAAAATAAGCGATCTGCTTGTTCACTTTCATTATTCATATCAAAATCAGTAAACGTTTTAATTACGTTGAAACCACATTGTTCCAATAAATTTAAATATACATCTTTTTCAAATGTTCTTTGGTAATGTTCTTCATCAAATCGTTGATATAATCCATCCTCATGTTCAATAAAGAAGGACATTTGATGATATACGCTTAAAGGTTCATCACCTTTAATTGCATCCCAACCTAAATATACATGTTCAGTTTCGTCGATATAACTTTGATTATTAAATAGCGTGTTCATTTTTTCTACAGTATGAACATCAAAGATTAATAATCCTCCCTTGTTCAAATGAGAATGAACATGTATGAAAGTATTTTCAACATCTTCAATAGTAGGTAAATAGTTTAAAGAGTCACAAAATATAGTTATGATATCAAATTGGTAGTCTAATTTAAAGCGAGTCATATCGCCCTCTATCCAAGTTATTTGATTAGACTTTTGAGAAGCGATTGCCAACATATCAGCACTAATATCCATACCATTGATATGACCTAATTCATTTAACATGCATGTAAGTGTGCCTGTTCCACAACCTATATCTAGTATATTGGGATGATTGTGTGCATAATATTGAACTATATCGAACCATAAATGATAAGGTTGATCTTGAGTTAGTTGATCATACACTAGGCTCATTTCTTCATATTGAGACATAATTAGTGAACAACCTGACCGTATGATTCAATTGGTGCATCTTGATATAATTTCTCAATATTATAATAAGGACGCTCGTCTTTATGGAAAATATGTACAACTACATTAGCTAAGTCGAGAAGAATCCATCTTGCGTCTTGATAGCCTTCCATACGTTTCACATCAATATCTTGTTCATGAACTGCTTCTTTTACAGCCTTTGCAATCGATTGAACTTGGCGTTCATTGTTTCCATGACAAACCACAAAGTAATCTGTCATATCACTAATACCTTGCATATTAAGAGAAATAATATCTTCTGCTTTTTTGTTTTCCGCTGCATCTACAGCAATATTTAACAATTTGTCTGAGTTCATTTAATCATCCTTTATTCTTTCATCACTATAATTATAATAATTTAAACAAGCAATCGTAGCGCCATAAACCGTAATATCTTTTTGAATTAAAAATAACACTGTTCGCTTAGAAATTTCGTAAATTGTTTTATCTAAGCTACCTTGATTGTATGCCATATCTCTTATTTCTTCAACTCCTGGGGTTTTACGCCCTGGTTCAATATAATCAGCAATAAATACTAATTTCTCTGTTTTAGTCATTTGTTGACGACCAGTAGTGTGATATTTGATTGCTAACAGCACTTCCTCATCTTTAACATCAAAATCGTTTTCCATTATTGCAGAACAAACAGGACCATGGAGAATTTCGCCACCATAGCTTAATAAATCAGTTTCTAATTCATATTGTCTAACCACTTGATACATTGTACTCAAATCATCATATTTACAGTAGTCATGTAAGACACCGGCTAACTCTGCTTTATCTTTATCTCCATCATATATTTCTGCTAGTTTTACAGCTGTTTCGGCTACTCTAAGTGAATGTTTATATCGTTTTTCAGGTAATTTTTCTTTAACTAATTCCTTAGCATTTTCAATGTTCATATAACCCTTCCTCTCGAATATAATGCTCAACACTTTGAGGAACTAATATTTGAATAGATTGTTTTGATTTAATACGTTCTCGTATCATTGATGAACTAATATCCATACGTGGAATTGTAATAGATATCATATCATCCTCAACATGTTGTACTTCTTTTTCTCTGTTAACAACAATAAACGTAATCAATTGTTTTAATTCATCAATGTTATACCAACGATCCAATTGATTATATTGGTCTGTACCTATTATGAAATAAAATTCTGAATCGGGTTGTGAATGTGTTAGAGATAAAAGTGTATCATACGTATAACTTTGTCCTTTTCTTTCTAACTCTTCATAACTAATTTTACCAAAACCCAGTGTATCAATGGCTAGTTCAATCATATTAAGACGTTGTGGAGCTTCCAAGAAATCTTTGTGGTCTTTCAAAGGCGCCATATAACTAGGTAAAAAATAAAACTCATCAGGTTTAATTTTATGAAAGACTTCACTTGCTACCATCATGTGAGCAGTATGAATCGGGTTGAATTGTCCACCATACAAAACTATTTTTTTTGACATTATGGTAGCGTGATTTCTTTATTTTCCTGTGATTCTCTATATAAAACAATCATAGACCCGATTACTTGAACAACTTCACTGTTTGTAGCTTCTCCTAATGTAGTCGCAAGTTCATTTTTATCATCAAAATTATTTTGTAAAACATGTATTTTAATTAGCTCACGTTTTTCAAGTGTTTCATCAATTTGATTTACCATATTTTCATTAATACCACCTTTACCAATTTGGAAAGTGGGATCAGTATTGTGTGCTAAACTACGTAAATATCTCTTTTGTTTTCCTGTTAACATTATTTAACTCCTTTTAGTTCGTTTAAAACTGAATTTTTCATTGTCTTGATATCAGCTTGTAATCCAGTCCATATTTTAAAACTTTCTGCCCCTTGATATACAAACATATCTAATCCATTATATATTGGATTACCTTTTTTCTCTGCTGCTATTAAAATAGGCGTTTTATAAGGTATATATACAATATCACTCACTAAAGTTTCTGGGTTTAAGTATTTTAAATCAATGGGTATATCTTGATTATTATCCATTCCTGCAGGAGTAGTATTGATAATAATATCAAACTCATCCAAATGTGATTCCGCTTGGTCGAGTGAAATTTGATTGACATCTAGATCCCATGACTCAAAACGTTTCATCGTACGATTGGCTACAGTTAGTTTAGGTTGAACAAACTTATTGAGTTCGTTTGCTATACCTTTACTAGCACCACCAGCACCTAATATTAAAATATAAGCATTTTCTAAATCATTGTATACTTGTCTTAAGCCCGTAACATAGCCTATCCCATCTGTATTATAACCTATCCATTTACCGTCACGAATTAATACAGTATTTACTGCACCAACAGATGATGACTGATGATCAATTTCATCTAAATAAGGTATAATACGTTCTTTATGTGGAATAGTGATATTAAAACCATCTAAACTTTTACATTCAATTATCTCTTTGATATGATTAAAATTTTCAATTGGAATGTTAACTGCTTCATAAGTGTATTTTAAATCTAACGACTCAAAATTTTTATTATGCATTAGCGGTGATAAAGAATGTGAAATTGGATCTCCAATTACTGCAAATTTCACGTTTATCCCTCCTATAATATTGAATTTCTTAAGATGACATCTACATTTTTAGGGACTCTAACAATCACTTTTGCACCAGAATCAATCGTTATAAAACCTAAACCAGAAATCATTACATCTCTTTTCTCTTTACCAGTTTCTAAACGAACAGCTTTCATTTCACTCATATTAAATTGGCTAGGATCATGCGGTGGTGTTAATAAATCGCCTATATGATTCTTCCATAATTCATTTGCTTTTTCTGTTTTAGTTCGATGTATATTTAGTTCATTAGAGAAGAAACATACTAAAGGTCTTTTACCACCTGAGACATAATCGATTCGTGCTAAACCACCAAAGAACAGAGTTTGACCTTCATTTAATTGATATACACGTTGTTTAATTTCTTTTTTAGGCATAACTAATTTTAATTCTTTTTCAGTTACAAAATGAGTCATTTGATGAGACTGTATTATTCCTGGCGTATCAAACATAAAGGATTTTTCATCTAAAGGTATATCAATCATATCTAATGTAGTACCTGGGAATCTTGATGTTGTAACAACATCTTTTTCACCCACACTTAGTTCTATAAGTTTATTTATTAATGTGGATTTACCTACATTAGTTGTACCGACAATATATACATCTTCTTGATCACGATACTTATTGATTGAATCTAATAAGTCTTCGATGCCTTGCCCTTTTTCTGCAGAAATAAGTACTACATCTTCCGCTTCAAGTCCATATTTTTTAGCGGCGCGTTTCAACCACTCTTTTACGCGACGGTGATTAATCTGTTTAGGTAGTAAATCCATTTTGTTAGCAACTAAGATGATTTTTTTATTACCTACAATTCGTTTAATGGCATTGATAAATGAACCCTCAAAATCAAAAACATCAACTACATTTACTACTATGCCACTTTTGTCTGACAAACCTGTTAGTAAATTTAAGAAGTCTTCACTATCCATGCCCACATCTTGAACATCATTATAATTTTTCAGACGAAAACATCGTTTACAGATAACATCTTCTCTAAATAAATTGTGTTCTGGAACATAACCAGGTGCATTCTTATCCTCAGATTGCAAAGGCGCTCCACAACCAATACATTTTAATTCTTCACTCAATCAATTTTCCTCCCACTTGATATAACCTTTTTTTCTAAAGTGATTTAACAATCTTCTTTCAATAAGTCGATTAAATTTAGTGATAAATCCATCTGTTCTTTTAACAGGTACTACCATAATTGTATATAAACCATTACGATTACCACCGAAAACGTCAGTTAACATTTGATCACCAATGACAACAGTTTCATTCGGCTTTATATTCATTTGTTTAATTGCTTTTTTAAATGCTTTACCCATTGGTTTTCTTGCTTTACAAATAAAATCTACATTTAAATCTTTTGAAAATTCACCAACACGTTGTTCATTATTATTTGAAACGATCGTAATTTGAATCCCTTTTTCTCTCGCTTCTTTGAACCACTGTTTTATTTGTTCGGTAGGCGCAACAACATCCCAACCTACTAGTGTGTTATCTAAATCTGTAATAATACCTTTTACACCTGTATCTGCTAATTTATCGATATTAATTTCGAAAACTGATTTAACATATGCATTAGGCATAAAGTAATGTTTAATAATACCCATTAGTCTGTCACCTTTACTCATTTATTATAATTTTTTTACTAATAATTCTACCATTTCACTTGAAGAAACTGCAGCCTTACCTAAAAATTCCTCAAAAGTCATATCCGCTTCACCATTTGCTAAATCAGATACCGCTCTTGTGATTATAAAAGGAACTTTAAATTGATAACATACTTGTGCAATTGCTGTTGCTTCCATTTCAACAGCCATTGCGTCTGCAAAACGAGATTTTATTAATTTACGTTGTTCTGCACTACCTATAAAGTTATCGCCACTCACTATCAAGCCTGTTTTAGCATTTAAATGTTGTTGTTGTACCACTTCAACAGTTTCTTTTAATAATTGTTGATTAGCTTCATATTTTTCAGGCATTTGTGGAATTTGTCCTAATGCATATCCAAATGCAGTCGCATCAGCATCGTGATAAGTCACATCATTACTGATCAATACATCTCCAATTTCTAGGCTTTCATCTAATGCACCAGCAGAACCTGTATTGATAATAAATTTAGGATTAAATTTTTCGATGAGTAATGTAGTTGATATTGCTGCATTGACTTTACCTATACCGCTTTGAGTAATGACAACCTCTTTATGATTAAGTTGCCCTGTATAAAATTTAACATGTGCAACTGTAATTTCACTTAAATTCACTAATTTATCTTTTAAAATGGCAACTTCTTCTTCCATTGCACCAATAATACCAATCATTATTGTCCCACCTTACTTATATTATACTAGCATTAGTTATTCTATCACATTTTCATAATTTCAACGACACTACGAGTATTAAAATCACTATGTACTATTAAAAATAAAGCGCTAATACAATGAGGAAATATGAAAAAGTAATTAACCACTTGAACTGAATCAAAACAGTTCTTCGAAACTAGAATTATATAATAACTTTACAAAGTTAATCTCTTAACATTGGATTGTAAATTATCTATAATCCTATTTACTTTTATCAGGACCTCAATGTATTAACGCCCTTTAATTATTATTATTTTATTAAATTAAAACTATGATTTAACCTTTCCATAAACTTGCTAAATCTTGTAGTGAAAAGATACCAGTTAAAATTGTAACGATTACAGCTACAATACCGAATATTAGCATCCATGTTGGGTGTTTATAATCACCAACAATCGATTTTTTTCTACTTGCAATTAAAATGACAGAAAGTGTAATTGGCAAGATCCAACCATTAATCACACCTGCGATAATAAGTAAACTTACAGGTTTACCGATGAATAAGAAAATAATTGTTGAAATAACAATAAATGTGATAACAATTAAATTATTCTTATTAAAGAGTGATTTGTGCATCGTTTTTAAGAAAGTCGCACTAGTATAGGCTGAACCAATTACTGAAGACATTGCTGCTGCAAAAATCACCACACCAAATATATTTTTACCAATAGGTCCTATAGCATGTTCGAACACTGATGCTGGTGGATTTTCAGAACTAAGCGTTACTCCTGTTACAACAACACCTAATACTGCTAGGAATAGCAATGTACGCATAACACCCGTAGTTAAAATACCTGCAATGGCTGAATGGTTAACAAATGGTAAAAATTCTTTACCTTTGATACCAGAATCCAAAATTCTGTGAGCTCCAGCAAATGTTATATATCCGCCAACTGTTCCACCCACTAATGTAATAATAGGTAAAATTAATTTGATTGGATGTTCAGGTGCAAAGGTATGTACCAAAGCATCTCCATATGGTGGATTAGATACAACCATGACATATGCGACGATCAATATCATAATGACACCTAAAATCATAGATACTACATCCATAATTTTTTGACCACTTTTACTAACAAAAATCAAAATTGAAAAGATAGCAGTAATCGCTGCACCCCATTTTACATCTATACCAAACATAGCGTTTAACCCAAGACCTGCACCGGCAATATTACCAATATTAAATGCTAATCCACCAAATGCAATTAAAACAGAGATAACTGTTCCAAGCCCAGGAACAATTTTATTGGATACCTCTTGTCCTCTTAAGCCAGTAACTACAAGAACTCTCCAGATATTAATTTGTGCACCTATATCTATTAATATAGAAATTAAAATCGCAAACGCGAAACTAGCATAAAATTGTGCAGTAAATACTGCTGTTTGAGTTAAAAAGGCAGGTCCGATTGCTGACGTTGCCATTAAAAAGACTGATCCTAGCAATAATCTTTTATGATTTCTAGTGAATGTTGCTTTCCCATTATTGTTTGATGTTAATTTTTCTCCCATGTTAGAACCCCCTATAAGGATTGAATATCAATGCCTTCTTTCGTTAATTTTTCCCTAATTTTAGTTACAAATTCTAATGCATGTGCGCCGTCACCGTGTACACATATCGTATCTGCTTGAAGTGTGATTTCTTTATTGTTTTTAGATACAACTTTATTTTCTGTTACCATTTTAATAACTTGATTTAATGCTTCCTCAGAGTCGGATATTACAGCATCAGGTTCTTTACGACTAACGAGTTGTCCGTCATCTTCATATCGACGATCAGCAAAAACCTCAGATGCAGTTTTTAAACCTATTTTTTCAGCTTCTGAAATGAGTAATGTATTAGCTAAACCAACAAATACCAATGTTTTATCAAAGTCATATACTGCTTGTGCAATTGCACTTGCAATCGTCTTATCTTTGGCACCCATTTGATACAGTGCCCCATGTGGTTTTACATGATTCATCTTCACATCATGAATTTGACAAAAGCCATTTAGCGCCCCAAGTTGGTAAACTACGATGTTATATATTTCTTCAGGTGACATATCTAATTTACGGCGACCAAAACCTTGTAGATCAGGTAATCCAGGATGTGCACCAATGCCTATGTTGTGTTTTTTTGCTAATTGTATTGTTTCGTTCATCACATTGGCATCTCCAGCATGAAATCCACACGCGATATTGGCTGATGTGATTAATGGTAGTATGTCTTTATCTCCACCAAAAGAATAGTTACCAAATGCTTCACCTAAGTCACAATTTAAATCGACTTGCATTATAAAGTCACCCCTTTAATAATTTGATGTTTTTCAAGGAATTTTATATCAACATTTCTGGCATCTCCATCGGCATAAGCAGGATAATTGAGTACTGCATATAGGAAATCCGCTGTCGTTGTAAAGCCATCAATAACCATTTCATCTAACGTCACTTTTAATTTTTGGATTGCACTACTTCTATCTGACCCTTTAACAATTACTTTGGCTACTAATGAGTCATAGTAAGGTGAAACCTTATAGCCTGGATAAAGAAGTGAATCTACTCTTACATTAAAACCTTGTGGTAGATGCAAACCGTTAACTTTACCTGGTGTAGGTTGGAATTGTTTTTCCGGATTTTCAGCATTTATTCTAGCTTCAATGACGTGACCATTAAATTGGATATCTTCTTGTTTAAACGGTAACTCATCATGTTGTAGTAAATATAGTTGTGCGACTAATAAATCTCTATCCGCACGCATTTCGGTTACTGTATGTTCGACTTGAATTCTAGCATTCATTTCAATAAAATAATGTGCATCTTCAGTAACTAAAAATTCAATTGTTCCTGCACTTCTGTACTGTGATGCTTTTGCTACTTTAACTGCATCTTCACAAATTCGTGCTCGTCTTTCTTCCGTAAGTGCGGCACATGGAGATTCTTCAATTAATTTTTGATTCTTTCTTTGTACTGAGCAGTCACGTTCACCTAAATGCACAAAGTTATCTTTACCATCGCCAATAATTTGTACTTCAACATGTTTGGCTACTGGTATAAATGCTTCAACATATACACGATCATCGTTGAAATATTTTTGACCTTCACTTTTTGCTTCTTTAAATGCCTTAGCTAATTGTTCTGGTTCTTTAACAATTCGTATACCTTTTCCACCGCCACCACTAGCGGCTTTTAATACGACAGGAAAACCGATATCTTTAGCAAGTTCTTCAATTTCCTCTACTGATTTTACTTCGTCGGTAGATCCAGGTATCACTGGTACACCAGCGCCATCTACTGTTTGTCTAGCTGTTATTTTATCTCCCATCATTTCCATAGTAGTTTTATTAGGTCCTATAAAATGAATATTATTATCTTCAACAGCTTCAGCAAATGAAGTTGATTCTGATAAAAAACCATACCCTGGGTGTATAGCGTTTGCACTACTTACCTCAGCGGCTCCAATTATTCTTGGAATATTTAAATAGCTATCAAGAGGGTTTGCTTCACCAATACATATAGCTTGATCTGCTAACCCTACATGGAGACTATCTTCATCTCCTTTAGCATAAATTGCTACGGTTTCGATACCCATTTCTCTACAGGCACGAATAATCCTTACAGCAATTTCCCCTCTGTTTGCAATTAAACATCGATACATTATGTAAGCCTCCTTACTTCAAAGTCACTAATACTTGGTCATATTCAACATTTGTACCATGTTCTACAGCAATATTAGCCACTTCTCCAGCAATATCACTCGTCACTTCATTCATTACTTTCATTGCCTCAATAAAACCTATAACGTCACCTTTTTCAATTTTGTCTCCAACTTTAATTTGTGGTTCAGTTAATTCTTTACTATCTTGTAAAAAGAACGTGCCAACCATAGGTGATTTAATAGCATTCTCTTCATTTTGAGTATCAGTACTTTGAGAATCTTGTTGAGCATTATTATTTGAAGTACTGCTTGGACCTTGTGAAACGGAAGGCGCTTGTGAAATAACTTGACCTTCTGTGAAATCTAACTCTATTTCATTCTCAAAATCTTTATATTTAAATTTTTTAACATCATTTGCTTTTACTAATTTAATAATCTCTTCTATTTTTTTGGTATTCATTTGTTAAAATTCTCCTTTCATCAGATTCGCTAATTTTCTAGATGTTCTTCTCATACTTTTCATGTCATATAGCGGCTGACTTTTTATTTTTTTTAATTCTTCTTGGAATTGTTTATTAAATTGCTTTGATTCATTTATAGCATCTTCTACAGATATCCACTTAAATCGAATAGATTCTCCTGGTTGAAATTGGACTAATTGACTTAATCCTAATTGTGTAACCGTAGCAATTTTTGTATAACCACCAACAGTCTGTTTATCATTTAGTAAAATGATAGGGTTACCATCATTCGGTACTTGAATACTACCTAATGCTACAGGCTCTGAAATGATATCTGCACTTTCTTCAGGTGCAATATTTTCTCCTTTAAGACGGAAACCCATACGATCAGACATCTCTGAAATAACATATTCATTATCTGTTAACTTTGCTTTAGCATCTTGAGAGAATGATTCAATCTGTGGTCCTTCAATGATGAGTATCACATTATCTTTATTGGCAAGATTAATTTGTGATGCACGCCCAATGTTATTCTTATACGAAGGGTCATCATTTGTTTGAATAATATCATCTTTCTTCAATGATCGACCTTTATAACCACCCATATTACTTCTTGTGTGTGTTGAATAACTGTCTGCAATGATTGGTATATCTAAAGGTTGTCCAAAGGTAATATACCCTCTAGCACCTTTTATGGCATTACCAATCTCTAATATATCACCTGGCTTCACACCGTATATAATTTGAGATTCAATAGCTTCACCATTGAGTAACGCATTGAAACGACCACCTGCAATGGTAAATGAATTCTCTTTTAGAAACTGAATCGATGGGCCAATAATTGTAAATTCCAGTGCTGGGCCATCATTACCAATGAGATGAGATGCAATTTGATAATGATTTAGATCAAGTGCACCTGCCTCTGAAAACCCAACGTTCATATAACCTTTACGACCAATATCTTGAACCGTAGTAAATAAACCTGGTTTCAAAATTTTAATACTCATTTTCGTAAGTCACCCACTTATCTATG
This sequence comes from Staphylococcus sp. KUGN1, assembly GCF_045984185.1. Taxonomy (NCBI): domain Bacteria; kingdom Bacillati; phylum Bacillota; class Bacilli; order Caryophanales; family Staphylococcaceae; genus Staphylococcus; species Staphylococcus sp. KUGN1. The sequence goes on from NZ_JBJQIL010000001.1 coordinate 1,039,581, forward strand.
TCAAAATGTTCATTATTAATATCTGATACAATTTGGTCATATTCATCTTGTGTTATTGCCTTAAATTGCATGTAATCACCAGCCTCATAAATCGTCATTGGATCTCTGTTTAAATCAAAAACTTTTAATGGTGTTCGTCCAATGATTTGCCAACCTCCAGGCGAATCTAATGGATATAAGCCTGTTTGATTATTAGCAATACCTACTGAGCCAGCGTCAATCTTAACTCTTGGTTCAGAACGACGTGGTGTATGAATGCGCTTATCTAATCCACCTAAATATGGGAAACCTGGCATAAAGCCTAGCATATAAATCAAATAAGCTTGTTGTGTGTGTATATCTATCACTTCGTCATTTGACAAATTATTGTAAGACGCAACTTCATCTAAATCTGGACCAAAATCTCCACCATATACAACTGGTATGGTAATTATCTTACGTTGATTTTGATTATTAAGTTTTGTGTCTGAAATTTGACTGAGTTCTAAATTTTCAATTAATTCAGTGCCATCGATATTCATATTATCGAATGTGATTAGAATGGCTCTGTAAGACGGGACAATATCAATAATATCCTTGTGCTTTTGATTCTGAATATATTGTACTGTCTTATTAACTTTTTCATATGTATTTTCACTAATTTCATTTTCAAAATAAATCATTAGTGATTGTTCATTAATCAATCTTGTTTCCAACTTACCAATTCCTCCCCTTTTTATAGGACTTAGTTGTTGTACCATTCTATTGTATCATTTTCATTGTATATATGTTTAATAAGTAATTCGAATTATTGTTAATAACCAATTTGTCATGATACACAAAAATTTGCTCGTTTCAACAATAAAACAATTTATACAAAATTTTCTATATTCTATTTAATCATAATCAATTTCATTTGTCGCTATTTATTGCGTCATTTTCTATTGCTCATACTAAAATCGAAATATAGCTTAGGAATTCTTTCTATTAAAAAAACAGGCATTGTAAGATAACAATGCCTGCAATACTTATAATTATTTAATATCAACAATTTTAACGTTCATTTCGCCACCATTTGGTAATGGTACACGAACTTCATCATCTAATGATTTACCAATTAATGCTGATGCCATTGGAGATTCATTTGAAATTTTACCTTTGAAAGCGTCTGCTTCAGCAGAACCTACAATCTGATAACTTTCTTCTTCATCACCTGGTAACTCTACAAAAGTTACAGTTTTACCAATTTGAACTGTATTATTGTCGCCAGTATCTTCGATGATTAAAGCGTTTCTAATCATATGTTCAATACGTTGTATATCTTGCTCAATAAAACCTTGCTCATCTTTAGCTGCATCATATTCGGAGTTCTCAGATAAGTCACCAAATGAACGTGCAACCTTAATTTTTTCTACCACTTCTGGTCTTTTAACTGTTTTTAATTCTTCTAATTCTTGTTCTAACTTTTCGAATCCTTCTTGTGTCATTGGATACTGTTTTTGATTTTCCATTATGTCATCTTCCTTTACTTTTAATACTATTGTTTACTAACTAAAGATTGAATCTTTGTAGTCATGATATCAATGGCTACCTTGTTACTGCCACCTTCTGGAATAATGATGTCAGCATGTTTCTTAGTTGGTTCAATAAATTGTTCGTGCATAGGGCGCACCACATTTAAGTATTGATTGATAACTGAGTCCATAGATCGTCCACGTTCATGAGTGTCTCTTTTCAATCGACGTAATATTCTTAAATCTGCATCCGTATCGACATATATTTTAACATCCATCATATCACGTAACGTCTTGTTTTCTAAAGCGAAGATACCTTCTACGATGATAACATCTTTAGGTTCAAATGCAATTGTTCGTTCACTTCTAGTATGACTTGCATAATCATAAGTTGGTACTTCAACGGCTTTACCATTTCGTAAATCTTTTAGATTTTGAATTAACAAATCGTTATCAAATGCAAATGGATGATCATAATTTGTCTCCAAACGCTCTTCAAAAGTTAAATGTGATTGGTCTTTATAATAATAGTCTTGTGCTAATAATGCAATACTATGACCTTCAAGATTTTTCATAATTTCATTTGTGACAGTTGTTTTACCAGAACCAGAGCCTCCAGCAATACCTATAATCGTCGTTTGTGTCATTACCCGATTTCCTTTCTCATCATGTTGTTCGCAAAGATTGGACGATCGACTTTAATTTGTACAATTTGCAATGGATGACGTGCGGCATCAAGTTGATTACCTTCTTCATCATAAATTGTATCTACAATTTGTTTAAAGCTTTCTATTTCAGGTCCAAAGAATTCAATTTCTTGACCTGGCTTAAAATTATTTCTTTGTTGTATCGTAGCAATTTGTGTTTCTTCATCATAATCTAATACTAGACCACAAAAATCATATGGTGATTTTTTAGATTGTTGTTCTCCAAACATTTGCTCTTCATAACCTGGTGTACCTTCAAAAAAGGCAGGTGCTGTATCTCTATTTGCACATTTATCTAGTTCGATTAACCATTCTGGATTAATAGTGAAATGTTCTGGGTCTTCAGCATAAGCATCAATGACTTTACGATATACAGAAACAACTGTTGCAATATAATGAATTGATTTCATTCGACCTTCTATTTTTAATGAATCGATACCTAAGTCCATCATTTGTGGAATTGATTCGATTAATTTTAAATCTTTAGGACTCATGGCAAACGGAACTACTTCACCATCTTCATAAAATAAATCTAATTCACCATCTTCGTCTACTTGTAATAAATCATAATCCCAACGACAACTTTGGCAACATCCACCTCTATTAGAATCACGTGCAGTCATATGATTACTCAATGTACATCTTCCTGAGTACGCAATACACATAGCACCATGAATAAACGCTTCTATTTCAATATCTACTTTTTCTTTCATCTCTTTCATTTCCATTGCACCTGTTTCACGTGCTAAAACAACACGGTCAAGGCCTTCTTCTTTCCAAAACTCTACTGCTTTGTAGTTAGATAATGACTGTTGTGTAGATAAGTGAATTTCTAACTTAGGCGCTACTTTTTTACATGTTTCAATAATAAGTGGGTCGGCAACTATAATCCCTGTAGCACCTGTAGCTTCAAGGTTAATTAAATATTCATCTAAACCATCCATATTATCATCATGTGCGATAATATTGGTTGTAACATAGATCTTTGCACCATATCGATTTGAAAATTCTACACCTTCAGCTATTTCTTCCATAGTAAAATTATCAGCATTTGATCTTAAACCATATTCTTGGCCGCCTAAAAATACTGCATCTGCGCCATAATGTACTGCAATTTTTAATTTTTCTAAGTTACCAGCTGGAGCAAGTAATTCTGGCTTCTTCATTTTAGTTTTTGAAGCACCTTTTATGTCTTCTATTGTTTTCATGATTCAGCCTCCTAATATACCGTATGCTTAAATAAGAAACCTTCATCAAATGGACGATGTTCTGGTTGAATCTCTTCGATTGGGTCTACTAGCATAAATTTTTCATCTTCGTATGTTTCAGGGTCTTCATTATAAAGATCAATGGCTTCACGATATTGTTGTGTGACAATATTAATATATTCTTCTGTTTGTAAAATGCCATCTATTTTAAATGCATCAATGCCTGCTTCAAAAAATGGTTCTAATTCCTCAATTAGGCATATGTCATTTGGAGACATAATATGCGTACCATTGTAATCTTCAAATACTGGATATTTATTTTCACGTTCTTCATCATATAGTAATAAATCATTTTGATTATCACTACGTTGAATTTTCATTTGTCTATCTTGGAATGTGTAATAATTACCTAGTAACATTCTTTTAGATTGAAACATGCAAGACATACCGTGCACTTGAACTTCTATCTCAACGTCGGCATGCGATTTGATATTGATAATTTCTTCTAGACTTAATTCTCTTGCTAAAACTGCTCTAGATGCACCCTTTTTCCCCCAATAATTACATTGGAAATAGTTAGTCACTAATGTTTCAGCATCCCAATGTAATGGTATTGGATTTGTCTGTTGCTTAACATACATCACAACAGCTGGATCACCAAATATAATTCTATCTACCTGTATTTCATGTAAAAATTGAATATAATCTTCTAATGCTGCTAAATGATAATTATGGAATAAACCATTCACTGCAGCGTAGACTTTTTTGTGATTATTATGTGCTAACGTAACAGCTTTTGTCATATCTTCACGATTAAATTCTCCTGGAAGTCGTAAACCAAATTTTTGTTCACCAATAACAAATGCATCCGCACCTATGTCTATTAGTGTTTCCATATGTGTTAGTGACTTAGGAGTAACTAGTAATTCTGGCATAGTCATTCTCCTTTTATTGAAATTGCTAATCCATCATCCATATTTAAAAAGTTTGTCGTATATCCTTCTTGTTGCATTAACCATTCATTGAATTGTTGAACTTTTTTTACCATTTGGCGTACGTTTCTTGATCTAACAATATCTATATCTGAAACAAATCCATGATAAAGGACATTATCAGTAATAACAATGCCACCTTCTCTAAGTAGTGGTGTGTATAACTCAAAAAATTTCTTTGATTGTGCTTTTGCTGCATCAATGAATAGCATATCAAATGTTTGATCTTTAATTTTATCGAATTGCTCTAAAGCATCTCCCTCAAGTAGACGTATCTGATCAGAATAATGGTTATCTGAAATATTAGCTTTAGCTTGACTAATCATTTCTGAGTTTCTTTCGATTGTAGTTACAAGAATATCATCAGATACCGAAGCGAATTGCATGGCACTATATCCAATTGCTGTACCAATTTCAAGAATACGAGTTGTATGGTTTATACGAATAATTTGTTTAATCATTTCTAGCGTATTACGATCGACGATAGGCACTTGATGATTAACAGCATATTCTCTTAAGGCTTCTATATGATTGTCATTAGTTTTATGTAAATTGAGAATATATGAATGATTTGTATCCATTATAAAACGACTTCCTTTGTGTAAAATAACTATAAGTTTATTAGACAATAAAAATAAATCAGCCTATGTATTGATTTAATGTACAAATCAATGAATTTGACTGATTATAACAACGCACAAATATATAATCGCTGTATATTAAAACGATGGCTATAATATTTAACTCTAAATATTTTACCATAATTTCATTGGGATTATAAGTATAAATCTTAATGATACAAAGCAAAGTTAAAATTTTACAATATAGCTATTCATGTTAAAAACGCCTTATGCTTTGACATATTGATGTCTTCACATAAGGCGTATGTTTTAATTTATTATTCTAATACTTATTCATCAATTTCAGTATTAACTACTTCTTCAATCATATCCCATTCTTCGTCTGTTTCGATAGGAACTAATTTACCACCGTCTCCTGATTCGTCAGGTTCATTAATCATTGGAACTAGTTCAATCATATCATCTTCATCAGTTTGTGCACCTTCTTCAGCTAACACAACATATTCTTTTTTAAATTCAGGGTGATAAAATTCAAGCATTTTACGATAAAGTACTTCATTACCTTCTTCATCATATAATGTTAAAAGTTCCTCTTCATTATTAATATTTAATTCTGTATCGTGATTATGTTCAGTCATTTTATTTCTCCTTTATGAAATAGAATCCAAATAGCCTTGTAATATAAATACTGCAGCCATCTTATCTATTACTTTTTTTCTTTTTTGTCTTGAAACATCTGCTTCAAGTAATGACTTTTCAGCAGCCATTGTGCTTAATCGCTCGTCCCACATAATAATTTCAATAGATGGTAACGCTTCTTGTAGTTTCTCTTTGTATTGTAACGAAGCTTCTCCACGAAATCCAATAGAATTGTTCATGTTTTTAGGTAATCCAATAACTACTGTACCAACACCATGTTGCTTAATGATTTCTGCGAGTTGCTCGATACCTAATTCATTATTATTTTCATCGATACGGAGTGTGTCTAAACCTTGAGCAGTCCAACCCATTAAATCACTAATCGCTATACCTACAGTTTTACTACCAACGTCTAATCCGAGTATTTTATGTTTTAACATATATGGTTATTCTTTAGACTCAGATAAATAATTTGAAACAAGTTCTTCCATAATCACATCTCTGTCAATGTGACGTATTTGATTTCTAGCTTCATTTTGACGTGGAATATAGGCCGGATCACCAGATAGTAGATATCCTACGATTTGATTAACGGCATTATAGCCTCTTTCTTCTAAAGTTCGGTGGACATTTTCTAATACTGATTTGACATCTTCTTCTGGAATATCTTCATATTTGAATTTCATTGTTTTATCAAAGTTTTCCATCTCGTCACTCCTTCAATTCATAAATTGATTCTATTTTATTCTACACGAAGTTCTGATTAAATTATATATTTTTAATGTAATCTTTAATAAAGCGTAATGATTCTGTGATGTTCTCTGGTTGTGTACCGCCACCTTGTGCCATATCTGGACGGCCACCACCTTTACCACCTACAATTGGTGCCATATTTTTAATGATGTCACCAGCTTTGATTTTGTCTGTCTGATCTTTAGGTACTGTCGCGATGATAGATACTTTGTCATCTACATTACTTGCAAGAATAATCACTGTATCTTGTAATTTTGACTTAAAGTCATCCATTGTTGAGCGAATCGCTTTAGCGTTTGGCACATCTACTTCTGTTGCTAGTACTTTTAAACCATTAATTGTTTCAACTTGGTCTTCGATATTGCCCATTTTAAGTGATGTGATTTCTTTATCTCTTTGCTCGAGTTGTTTGATTAAAGATTTTTCTTCATCTTGAATTTGTGTAATTTTATCTACAACTTGATCGTCAGTTTTGACTTTTACTAAGTCTTTAACTAAATTAAATTGTTCTTGAATATGTTCTAAATACAAGAATGCAGCTTTACCAGTTAAGGCTTCAATACGTCTCACTCCAGCACCAGTACCAGATTCACTTACTATTTTGAATAACCCGATTTCTGCTGTGTTCTCTACGTGAATACCACCACATAATTCAATAGAAAATGGAGCCATATTGACTACTCTTACAACATCGCCGTATTTTTCGCCGAATAAAGCCATTGCACCCATTGCTTTTGCTTCATCAATATTCATTTCTTGAATTCGAACATCAATACCTCTCCAAATCTCTTCATTAACACGTCTTTCAACTTGATTGATTTCATCTTGAGTCATTTGTCCAAAGTGTGAGAAGTCAAATCTCAAACGATTAGGTTCAACTAATGAACCAGCTTGATTAACATGCTCGCCTAGAACTTCTTTTAATGCTGCATGTAATAAGTGTGTTGCACTATGATTTTTTTGGATAGAACGACGTTCGTCTTTATTGACACTGGCATCTACTTCGGATCCTTTATTTACTTGACCAAATTGTACTGTACCTTTGTGTAGATTTTGTCCATTTGGCGCTTTAGTTACCTCAGTTACAGCAATTTCAAAATGGTCATTGCTTACTATACCTTTATCAGCAACTTGTCCACCACTTACTGCGTAAAACGGTGTATCTTTAAGCATAAAGTAAATCGTTTCTCCAGCATCTGCTTTATCAACTTCTTCACCATTTTGAATTAAATGAATCAATTCTGTTTGATAGTCAGTTGTATCATAACCAACAAAATGACTTTCTGTAGTAATGTTCTTTAATACTTCACTTTGAACTTGCATTGATTGTGAGTTTTGACGTGCTTGGCGCGCTCTGTCACGTTGTTGTTGCATCTCTGTTTCAAAGGTTGTCATATCAACTGTTAATCCTTCTTGAGTTGCTAATTCTTCAGTAAGTTCGATTGGGAAACCATACGTATCATAAAGTTTAAACGCATCTTTACCATTGATTTCTTGATTTCCTTCTTTAGCTTGACTAATGAAGCCATTTAAAATTGATAAGCCTTCTTCAAGAGTTTCATGGAATCTTTCTTCTTCGGACTTGATTACACGTTTAATGAAATCGCTTTTCTCTTTCACGTTTGGATAATATGGTTCCATAATTTCTGCAACAATATCAACTAATTTATACATAAATGGTTCATTGATACCTAATGATTGACTGAAACGAACTGCTCTTCTTAATAAACGACGTAATACATATCCGCGTCCTTCATTAGCAGGTAAAGCACCATCAGCAATCGCAAATGAAATCGTTCTAATGTGATCGGCGATAACTTTAAATGCTACATCTTGATCATTATTTTGTAAGTAATTTTTACCAGAAACTTGTTCAACTTCATTGATAATTGGCATAAATAAATCTGTTTCATAGTTAGTACGTACATTTTGCGAGATAGACGTCATACGTTCTAATCCCATGCCAGTATCAATGTTTTTATTAGGCAATGGTGTATATGAGTGGTCTTTATTATGATTAAATTCACTGAACACTAGATTCCAAACTTCTAAATAGCGTTCATTCTCGCCACCAGGATACATCTCTTCTTCTGGATCATCTTTGCCGAAGTCTTCACCACGATCATAGAATATTTCTGTATTTGGTCCTGAAGGTCCTTCACCGATATCCCAGAAATTTCCTTCTATTCTAATAATGCGACTTTCTTCTAAGCCGATTTTTTCATTCCAAATTTTATATGCTTCTATATCTTCTGGGTGAATCGTCACATATAATTTTTCTGGTTCCATTCCCATCCACTTGTCACTTGTTAAGAATTCCCATGCAAATTCAATGGCTTCATTTTTAAAATAGTCACCAATAGAGAAATTACCTAACATTTCAAAGAAAGTATGGTGTCTAGCGGTAAAACCAACATTTTCAATATCATTTGTACGAATCGCTTTTTGTGAGTTAACAATTCTTGGTTTTTTAGGTGTTTCTCTACCATCAAAATATTTTTTTAACGTTGCGACACCTGAGTTAATCCATAACAAACTATCATCATCGATAGGTACTAATGGTGCTGATGGTTCAACCATATGTCCTTTTTCAACGAAGAAGTCTAAATACTTTTGTCTGATTTCACTTGCTTTTAAATTTTTCATCCACTTACACTCCCTGAATTTCATTTATGAGCTAATAGCAAATAATGTATAACTGTTTTTATTGTTTAAAAGTAAACAAAAAACGCTCATCCTCAAAAAGGGACGAACGTTGTCGCGGTACCACCCTAGTTATAAGATGTTGGGTTAGAATCAACACTGCATTTATAGAAAATAGCAATTTGATAATTCAAAACCAGAATTATATGATGCTAACCGTTTCTTATCACTTTAGTCTCATGATTAAATTGACACAAAGTAGCGTTCAACAATTTTAATTGTACTTTTCACCAACCAGTACATCTCTTAAAATTAAAAAATGTCTACTCATCTTTATGCGAACTTAACTTTATTTTAATTTTATTGGTTTTAATTGTCAACGATTAGCAAAGTCATATGGTGATATTTCTCCCATATTTATCATAGGGTCAATTTGATAGATTGTTTCTTCAGATAATTCAATAGTCATTGATGCATTAGACGTATTTGAATCATTATCAATATTTATCTTATCTTCAAAGTGTACAACTTGAGTATCTTGATGTTGGTCTTGAAGTTCTGCATTCTCATTGTCTTCAATTTTACTTTCTTTAAAGTATTGGCTAAGTAAATCATACAGTTGTGTTAACCTCTTTTGTCCATTGGTATTCAATCCGATATCAAATGCCTGTGGATCACCTAATAATACTAATGATTGCTTCGCACGTGTTAATCCTGTATATAAAATAGGACGCTGTAACATTCTAAAATATTGTTTAACTATAGGCATAATCACAATCGGAAACTCTGAACCTTGTGATTTATGGATAGAAGTACAATATGCATGTGTTAATTCGAGTAAATCTTGACGTGTAAATGTGATTTCATTACCTTCGAAATCCACTACTAAGACATCTTTATTTAAAGCATTTTCTTTAGCCCAAAATATACCGACAATCACACCAATATCTCCGTTAAATATATTATCATTCGGACGGTTAACTAACTGTAATACTTTATCGCCTTTTCTAAATACAACATCTCCAAACTCAATTTCTCTAGTATCTTTTTCTTTTGGATTTAAGATGGTTTGTAATATTTGGTTTAATCGTTTAATACCTGCATTCCCTTTATACATTGGGGCTAGCACTTGGATATCGCTCATATCATATCCTTTATTAACAGCACTATTTACTACTTTCTCAACAACAATAGGAATTTGATCTGTACCGCAATTAATAAAACTTCGATCATGAAATCGTTGTGTTATATCAATAGGTTGACCAAGTTTCATTCGATGGGCTAATTCAATAATACTAGAGCCATCTTGTTGTCGATAAACTTCTGTTAAATTTACTCTTGGAATCGTTTTAGAATCAATTAAATCTTTGAACACCTGACCAGGACCAACTGAAGGCAATTGGTCTTCATCACCCACTAGAATAATTTGAGCATCCAATGGCACGGCACTTAAAAATTGGTGAAATAGCCAAGTATCTACCATGGACATCTCATCAATGATGATGAGACATGCATTAATTTCATTGTCCAATATATCTTCTGGTTGTGTGTCTTGATTCCAACCAATCAGACGATGTATCGTCATGGCCTCTAATCCAGTTGACTCTTGTAATCGTTTTGATGCACGACCTGTTGGTGCTGCTAATACAACAGGATAATCATCTTCTTGATAATCATCATAATCTAAGGAAATACCATGAACTTCTGCATATAATTCAACAATGCCTTTAATCACAGTGGTTTTACCTGTACCAGGACCACCAGTCAATAGCATTACTTTAGAATTAATCGCTGTTTGTAAGGCTTCTTTTTGAGATTCTGCATAACTTACTTCATTATTTGTTTCTATTTCGCCAATATGAATTTGTAAATCAGATTGTTCTATATCTTTCAATTTGTTTGTATGCGTTTTGATGCGATACAAATTTTGAACACTTTTCAATTCTGAATAATATAAACTTGGTATCGAAACTTTTTCATTAGCAACTATGATTCTTTTTTCTTCATTTAATTCTTGCAACATTGTATGAAGTTGTTCATGTTTAATTTGATTATCATCATGGTTACTATTTTGAGTTAATACGTTGTAAGTTGCTTCAATAATTTGATCATGTGGAATATATGTATGACCTTGTTTAATGCATTCTTCTTCTAATGTAAAAAGCAAACCTGCTTTAATTCGCTCAGGTGCATCAAATTGGATACCAATTTTTTGTGCTAGATGGTCTGCTTTATTAAAACCGATCCCTTTGATGTCATATACAAGCTGATATGGATTTTTATCGAGAACATCTAACGTTTCTGCACCGTAATATTGATAAATTGAACTTGCCAATTTAGGACCAAAGCCTAAATCATGTAGTCGTATCATCACTTTCTCAGATTCTTGATTAGATGCGATTTGTTCAGCGATTTGCTTTTGTTTCTTTTTAGGTAAACTTGGTACTTTTTCAAGTACACTCGCGTCATTTAATATATCATTTATTGCATTTTCTCCTAAAGTATTCACTATATTTTGCGCAGTTTTTTTACCAATTCCTTTAAATAAGTCGCTGGATAAATAACTGATGATTGCATCCTTAGTTTGTGGTAATTCCTTTTCAAATGTTTCTGCCTTTAATTGTTTTCCATAACGTGGATGTTCTACTGTTTGACCCTTAAATGTATAAACGTCCCCTTCAACTACATTTGGAAGAAACCCTACAACTGTTGGCATCGTATCAAATGATTCATTTGTCTCAATCGTATCCACTTTTAAAACAGTATAAAAATTATCACTATTTTGAAATAAAATAGCTTCGACAGTGCCTTTAATCATTGAATAATCAAATAGTGTAGGGTCAGTCATAGTATTACTCCTCTTCTTTAATTGCTGTAAACGTTTTTAATGCGTGTTGACTCAATAAATGACCTGAATCAATTTCAATTGCTTGGTTGAAATATTCGATTGCTTCATCTACGTCTTCATTTTTCATATATGTAGCAAGTCCTAAGTTATATATTGCGTCAACATGGTTTGAATCGATAGATAGTACTATTTTTAATTGTTTAATAGCTTGATCAAACATTTCTAATTGACATAATACTAATCCGTATTGAAACTGAACTTCTGTATCCTGATTTTGATCTTTTTCTGAAGCGGTCATTAAAAATGGTAACGCTTCTTTATGGGCATTTAATTGATTGAAAGACATACCTATCATGTAATTGCAATCAACTGGTTCTATATTGTATTTCATAGCTTGTTGATATAATTTAATCGCTTCTTTAAATCTATCTTGATTATAATAGACATTTCCTAAATTATAATAAATGGCCCCATTTTCCGGATCGATTGTAATAGCTTTTTGAAAAAAACGTTCAGATTTTTCTATTTCACCTGCATCAGCTAATACAATTCCAGCATTGATATAATTTTCTGTAATTGTTGGATCTTCTTCAATATTATCAAATAAAGCCTTCAACGCTTCTTCTAATTGACCTTCTTTAATAAATTGGTATATGGTTTTTTGATCAATCATATTTTCTTAGACAACTCCTTATATCTTTGTTGAATCACTTTTGATTCTTTCTTATTTAAAACAGAGGATTATCGTTCAAAATTAGTTTAATTATATTTTATCATGATATGTATTAATTTTTAAAAGCAAACTAAGTAAAGTATATGCTTTTTGTTTATAGATGTTTCATTTAAAAAATAAAAAATGCCGTTAATCCTAAGACCATATCCATGAATTAACGGCAAAATTTTATACTACATAACTTAACTGACCAGAATTTTTATAAACATCATCGATTGTTGCGCCACCAAGGCAAACCTCTTCATTATAAAAAACAACTGCTTGACCAGGTGTAATCGCTCTAACCGGTTCATCAAATGTTACTCTTATTGCTTCATTATCTTCTCTTTGAACAAAAACTTTAGTATCTTTTTGTCGATATCTAAATTTAGCAGTGCAATAAAAACCTTTATCTAAATCAACATCTTGTTCATTAACAAACGATACATCTGACGCAATTAAATAGTCACTATATAATGCATCATGATGGAATCCTTGTTCAACATACAATACATTGTCTTCTAAATTTTTACCGACTACAAACCACGGGTCGCCATCTCCACCAATACCTAAACCATGTCTTTGGCCGATTGTGTAATACATTAAGCCACTATGCACACCCATTTTTTTACCATCAAGTGTTATCATATCACCTGATTGAGCTGGGAGATATTGAGATAAAAATGTCTTGAAGTTTCTTTCGCCTATAAAACAAATGCCTGTTGAATCTTTTTTCTTAGCTGTAGCTAAATCTTGTTCTTCTGCTATTTCACGAACACGTTTTTTATCAATATCACCGATTGGGAACATGACTTTAGAAAGTTGCTGTTGTGAAAGTTGATTTAAAAAATATGTTTGATCTTTATTGTTATCAATACCTCGCAACATTTCAACATGACCGTCTTCATGTCTTCTAATACGTGCATAATGTCCTGTTGCTACGTAATCAGCACCTAACTTTAAAGCATGTTCTAAGAATGCTTTAAATTTAATTTCTTTATTACACATTACATCAGGGTTTGGTGTACGCCCTTTTTTATATTCATCTAGAAAGTAAGTAAATACTTTATCCCAATATTCTTGTTCGAAATTAACTGCGTAATATGGAATGCCAATTTGGTTACAAACAGCTATAACGTCATTATAATCTTCAGTAGCTGTACAAACGCCATTTTCATCAGTATCATCCCAATTTTTCATGAAGATGCCAATCACGTCATAGCCTTGTTCTTTTAATAGATATGCTGTTACTGAACTATCGACACCACCTGACATACCAACGACTACACGTGTATCTTGATTCGTCACGATTATTCCTCCTTAAATTTATGATATATTTTATGAATTTCTGCGACTATATATTTAACTTCGTGCTCTGTAGTCATTTCATTAAAACTAAATCTCACTGAATGTTTCGCTCTTTCTTCGTCTTCATACATAGCTGCTAATACATGTGAAGGTGTCGTTGACCCTGCTGTGCAAGCAGAACCTGAAGACACATAAATTTGACTTAAATCGAGCAGTGTTAGCATTGTTTCCACATCAATAAAGGGAAAGTATAAATTTATGATGTGGCCGGTTGTATCAACCATTGAACCATTAAGCTCAAATGGAATGGCACGTTCTTGCAAACTCACTAAAAATAATTCTTTTAAATTCATTAAATGGATATTATTATCATCCCTATGTTGTTGTGCTAACTCAATCGCCTTAGCAAAACCAACAATCTGGGCTAAATTTTCTGTTCCTGCTCGACGTTTTGTTTCTTGTTCACCACCAAGTTGAGTAAATTGTATTGGTGTATTTTCTCTTACTAGTAATGCACCGATGCCTTTAGGACCGCCAAATTTATGACCAGTCACGCTCATAGTGTCAAATTTAAAATCATCAAAATCTATATCTAAATGACCAATGGCTTGTACTGCATCAACATGGAATAATGCATTCGTTGAGGTAACGATATCTTCAATATCATACATTTGTTGAACTGTACCAACCTCATTGTTCACAAACATGATAGATACAAGAATTGTTTTTTCTGTAATAACTTCTTCTAATTGATCTAAATCAATGGCACCCGTATCATCTACATCTAAGTATGTTACATCATAACCTTCACGTTCTAATTGCTCAAACACATGTAATACAGAATGATGTTCTATTTTAGTAGTGATTAAATGATTGCCAATATGTTCATTAGCTTTAACTAAACCTTTAATGGCAGTGTTGTTAGATTCTGTAGCACCACTTGTAAATATGACTTCAGATGGTTTAGCTCCTAAACATTTGGCTACAGTTCTGCGTGATTCATCTAAATATTTACGTGCGTCTCTTCCAATTGAATGAATTGAAGATGGGTTACCATAATGAGATTGATATATATCCATCATCGCCTCTACAACTTCAGATTTAACTGGGGTTGTGGCAGCATAATCAGCATAAACTTCCATGTTTGACACTCCTCACAAAATTATCAATGTTCCTATAATAGCACCTAGAAACGTATTTTTCTACCTATCTGTTTGACAAAAATAGTTAGTATAATTTTAACATTATATTGTTATAGTTGATAATATGAATTATAAATCTAACTATTATTTTCTCTTAATTTAATTAGTAATATTGTTCTGTGTAATGAGCAATTTAATATTGATTTCTGCTAATCGTTGTTATACTTCATATACTATTTTTACTATGGAGGAATAATTGATATGAATAAACTTAAAGTATCTGCATTAAATTTAGTACCTATTAGAGAAGGACAAGAGGATAGCGACGCTTTACATGATATGATTGATTTAGCACAATATTTAGAACAAGTAGGATATGAAAGGTATTGGATTGCTGAGCACCATAATGCGCCTAATTTAGTAAGCTCTGCGACTGCATTATTAATTCAACATACTTTAGAACATACAAAAACGATTAAAGTCGGATCTGGAGGAATAATGTTACCCAATCATGCGCCTCTTATAGTAGCGGAACAATTTGGTACAATGGCTACTTTATTTCCTAACCGCGTAGATTTAGGTTTAGGCAGAGCACCAGGTACAGATATGATGACAGCAAGTGCATTGCGCAGAGACCAACATAATGGTGTTTATCAATTTCCAGATGAAGTAGATCAATTACAACAATATTTCGGACCAGCAAATCAACAAAGTTATGTTCGTGCCTATCCAGCTGTGGATAAACAAGTACCTTTATATATATTAGGTTCTTCCACTGATTCGGCACATGTTGCTGCTAGAAGAGGTTTGCCATATGTTTTTGCTGGGCATTTTGCGCCACAACAAATGAAAGATGCGATACAAATATATAAAAATTTATTTGAACCATCAAAGTTTCTAAGTGAACCTTATGTTATTATAGGATTAAATGTTATCGTTGCAGACACAGATGAAGAAGCCAAATATTTAGCAAGTTCAATGGCTCAAGTTATGGTTAGTATTACTAGAGGTAAAATGCAACCTGTTCAACCACCAACAGATAAATTAGATCAAGTGTTAACACCAAGGGAATTGGACATGGCGAAACAACGAATCAACTCATCAATGATCGGCTCTGAAAGTACAGTTAAGCAAAAAATTAAAGCTTTTATTGATTATTATGGCGATATCGATGAAATTATGGGTGTGAGCTATATATATGATCAACAAAAACAACATGAGTCATATCAAAAATTTAAACACATTATCGATTCAATATAATTGAATTGATATATTAGACTGAAACGTGAAATTAACGTTTCAGTTCTTTTTATATACAAAAAAAGGTAGCGCTATTGCACTACCTCATTACTTATAAGAATACGATTATTTATCGTCTTTATCTTCTTTTTTATCTTTGTCGCCTTTACCAGTATCAGTGTACTCGTTAATTGAATCTTTAGCTTTGTTTACTTGCTCGTTATCACTGTTTTTGAATTTTTCTGCTGCATCTTTCGCTTTATCCATGAATCCCATAAATATAAGCTCCTTTCAAATTTAAAACTAAATTGTATTTGTTAAAACTTAAATTTTAACTTTATTACATCAATTGCCATGTGAATAAGATTAATTCAACAATTGTTATGATGTATATTCTATTCATACCACTTGGTCAAGGAACTAAACATATCAATCAAATAAAATTAGGAAATTTTAAATAAAATACAATTTAAGATTTGTTCACAGCACTATTCAAAGGCTTGATAGCAGAGCTTTAGATGATATGCTAATAAATAAAAAATATGGAAATTAATCCATATTTTTTATTAAATTTATAGTTATTAGGATTTAAACCTCTTTAAAGGGCACTTGCCTTTCCTGCATTGCTTGTTGAAATTGGATTCCCAATTTCTATTTGCTGGGTCCCTTGCCCTTCTTGCATTGTTTGTAGGTTTTCTTTTCGAAAACCTCTATGAAGGGTCCCTATATATAAAACATGTATCCGTCTAGGTTTTGGTCTGTTTCTTTGTATTCTGCAAGGTATTGTAGTGTTGTTTTGTCGAGTACGTCTCTGACTGCGTCTCTCATTCTTAACCATAATTGTTTTTGTGCAGGTGGTTCTGACTCTATACTTTCTACGAAGGTAATAGGTCCTTCTAATAATCTGATAATATCACCAGCTGTAATTTCTTCAGCAGGCAATCTTAATTGGTACCCACCCTTTGCGCCTCGAACGCTTCGAATTAATCCAGCATTTCTTAAGGGTCCAAC
The DNA here is from genome assembly GCF_045984185.1 of Staphylococcus sp. KUGN1. Lineage (NCBI taxonomy): Bacteria > Bacillati > Bacillota > Bacilli > Caryophanales > Staphylococcaceae > Staphylococcus > Staphylococcus sp. KUGN1. Next base: position 1,056,857 of record NZ_JBJQIL010000001.1, read on the forward strand.
AAGTTGTTCTAAATATAAATCACTTAAATTATTTTCTTCGGCTATTGTTTTTAATGATACGCAACCCTGGCCTTCTCTTTTAGCAAGAGAAATCATTAAAGTTAAGCCATATCTCCCTTTTGTTGATATTTTCATTGTATAACCTCACTTAATTCGAATTATATATTCCCATTCTATCATTTTTTGCGTTAAGATAATATTAGAAAGGTGTGACAAATGTGAATACTGAACCTTTAGCGTCAAGGATGAGACCAATTAATATTGATGAAATCATTTCACAACAACATTTGGTTGGACCAACAGGTATTATTAGAAGAATGGTAGATACTAAAAGATTGTCCTCAATGATATTTTATGGACCACCTGGAATAGGTAAAACAAGTATTGCTAAAGCTATTGCTGGTAGTACTCAATATAAATTTAGACAACTCAATGCTGTAACAAATACCAAAAAAGATATGCAAATGGTTGTCGATGAAGCAAAAATGTCTGGACAAATCATCTTGTTATTAGATGAAATTCACCGATTAGATAAAGCGAAACAAGACTTTTTATTGCCCCATTTGGAAAATGGAAAAATTGTCTTAATAGGTGCAACCACTTCTAATCCTTATCATGCAATTAATCCGGCAATTCGTTCAAGAACTCAAATCTTTGAATTGTATCCACTCGATGATAACGATATTAGATTAGCACTAAATCGCGCTTTAGAAGACGATCAGCGTGGTCTTAAATCATATACACCTGAAGTTGATGATGATGCTATGACCTATTTCTCAACTCAAAGTCAAGGTGATGTTAGAAGTGCACTAAATGCCTTAGAACTTGCTGTTTTAAGTGCAACTGAAGAAGATGGACAACGTCATATTACGTTGCAAGATGCGAAAGATTGCTTGCAAAAAGGCGCTTTCGTTAGCGATAAAGATGGAGATATGCACTATGATGTGATGAGTGCATTTCAAAAGTCTATACGAGGTAGTGATGTCAATGCGGCATTGCATTATCTAGCCAGATTGATAGAAGCTGGTGATTTGCCTACAATAGTCAGACGTTTACTCGTTATTAGCTATGAAGATGTAGGTTTAGCTTCACCTAATGCTGGACAACGCACATTAGCAGCTATTCAATCAGCTGAAAGATTAGGTTTTCCTGAAGCAAGAATCCCATTAAGCCAAGCAGTAATTGAATTGTGCTTATCACCTAAATCCAATTCAGGCATTTCAGCTATCGATAAAGCTTTAAGTGACATTAGACAAGGCAAAGTAGGACAAATACCTGACTATTTAAAAGATGGTCATTATGCTGGTGCGAAAGAATTAGGCCGAGCTATTGGTTATAAATATCCACATAATTATGAAAATGGCCATGTAGTTCAACAATACTTACCTGATATACTTAAAAATCGTATTTATTATGAACCTAAAACGACCTCTAAAAGTGAACAACAATTTAAAACCATTTATGAGAATTTATTGAATAAGTCTCAATAAGTCAAAAGATAGTTTGCCTAAATGTAGTCATTACATTATAGACAAACTATCTTTTTATTTACTATTTAATTATTGACCTTTATCTTTAATTCGACGAATCGGAATGTCTTTAAGAATATCATTAATGACATAACTTGAACAAATTAAACCGACCACACTAGGGACATATGCATTGGAAGATGGTGGCATTTGTCCTTTCCTGTTGATAGCGTTTTTGTCACCTACTGTTTCTTTTACATCTTCTCTAATTACAATTGGACTTTCATCTGAAAATACAACTTTTACTCCTTTTCGAATACCTACACGTTTTAATCTATTACGAATTACCTTTGCCATTGGATCTGTATGTGTTTTTGAAATATCTGCAATTTGGAATCGAGTAGGATCTATTTTATTAGCTGCACCCATACTTGAAATCATATCGATACCACGTTCTAAGCATTCTTTCATTAAATGAACTTTATAAATAATGGTATCACTTGCATCGATAAAATAATCAATATCATAGTTATTAAATATATCTTCATATGTTTCTTCTGTATAAAACATATGTAATGACGTTACTTTACAGTCTGGATTAATTTGTTTAATTCTCTCTTCCATTAATGTCACTTTGCTTTGTCCGATAGTCGACGTTAATGCATGGATTTGACGGTTAACATTTGTAATATCAACATCGTCTTTATCTATTAAAATGATATGTCCTATATTCGTTCTAGCTAATGCTTCAGCTGCAAAAGATCCGACGCCACCGACACCAAGCACAGCTACAGTTTTACTTTTTAATAAATCAAGTCCCTCTTGTCCGATTGCTAACTCATTTCTAGAAAATTGATGTTTCATTTTAATCTCCTTTAACTAAACAATCCAAATCAATATGTATTTTAAGTATTATTTTAATTTAAAAATAAAAATACGCAAGACCTAAGTCTTGCGTACCGATAGAGTCCGTAGATGCCGTAGTTATAAATAGCTTGATCATTCGGCCTGCTATATACAGGTGGGTGCCCTGTTTCATGTTTTGCAAGTCCTCCTAATGAGGCGTTTGCGCTGCATGAAAACCTATTGGGCTCCCTGATCAAAGAGTGTTAGGCCCAAATAAAAAGCAAACATACGAACATCACAGATGACTATCTTATGTCATTATAATATCACAAACTTAGAAAGAAAGGAATTAAACAACATTGTAAATTTTAATTCCTTTTTATTCAGACAACATTTAGACATATTCACAAGAAATTAACGCTTAGGTACACTAATGGCTAATTCTTAATGATAATTCTTCTAATTGTTTTTCTGAAACTTCACCAGGTGCATCTGTTAATAAACAAGTAGCTGATGCAGTTTTAGGGAATGCAATTGTATCTCTTAAGTTTGTACGGTTAGTTAATAACATCACTAATCTGTCTAATCCTAATGCGATACCGCCATGTGGTGGCGCACCGTATTTGAATGCATCTAATAAGAAACCAAATTGTTCTTGTGCTTGTTCTTTAGTAAAACCAAGTACTTCAAACATTTTTTCTTGTAATTCTCCATTATGAATTCTGATTGAACCGCCACCTAATTCATAACCATTTAATACGATATCATAGGCATTCGCTTGTGCATTTTCAGGCTCTGAATCTAATTTCTCAATATCTTCTTTTTTAGGTGATGTGAAAGGATGATGTGCAGCTACATAGCGTTTACTTTCGTCATCATATTCTAATAAAGGCCAATCTGTTACCCATAAGAAGTTTAATTTTGTTTCATCAATTAAGCCTAACTCTTTAGCTAGTTTAATACGTAATGCACCTAAACTTTGTGCTACAACATCTGGTTTATCAGCAACAAACATGACTAAATCCCCAGATGATGCTTCTGTTAATGATTTTAATTGTTCTGTATCTTTATCTTCAAAGAAGCGAGCAATTGGACCTGTTAAACCTTCATCAGTAACCTTAACCCATGCTAAACCTTTCGCACCATATATATTTACAAACTCAGTTAAAGCATCCATGTCTTTACGTGTGTATTGATCAGCAGCATCTTTAGCCACGATTGCTTTAATTTCACCATTATTCTCAACAGTATCTTTAAACACTTTAAAGTCCATATCATGACCTAATTGAGATACATTAATCAATTCCATGTCAAAACGTGTATCAGGTTTATCAGAACCATAGCGGCTCATTGCTTCAGCATAAGTCATTCTTGGGAATGGTCCAGGCACATCAATACCTTTGACATCTTTAACGACTTTACGTAACATTTCTTCACCCATAGCCATAACATCTTCTTGGTCTACAAAGCTCATTTCAATATCGACTTGGGTAAATTCTGGTTGACGATCTGCACGTAAGTCTTCATCACGGAAACATTTAACGATTTGATAATATTTATCAAACCCACTAATCATTAACAATTGTTTAAATAATTGAGGTGATTGTGGTAATGCATAAAATTCTCCATCATGAACACGTGAAGGTACTAAATAGTCTCTGGCACCTTCTGGTGTTGATTTAGTTAACACCGGTGTTTCAATGTCATAAAATCCATTATCATCTAAATATTGTCGAATTGAACGTGTTGTTTGATGTCTCATTTTAAAAGTTTGTGCTAGTTCTTGACGACGTAAATCTAAATATCTATATTTTAATCTTATATTTTCATCTACGTTGGTATTTTCTTCATTTATTGAAAATGGTGGTGTTTCTGATTTATTGATAATTTCAATATTTGAAACTTGTACTTCTACTTGACCTGTTTTAATTTTAGGATTTACTGTTTCAGCGTCACGTTTAGTTACTACACCTTGAACTTCAACAATATATTCAGATCTTACAGTTTCAGCGATATTTAATGCTTCTTGTGAAAAATCTGGATTAAAGACAATTTGCACAATGCCTTCTCTATCTCTTAAATCGATGAATATCAATCCACCAAGGTCACGTCGATTGTGTACCCAACCTTTTAATGTTACTTTTTCATTTAATAAATCTTCTGTGACTAAACCACAGTATGTCGTTCTTTTACTCATTTCAAAACTTCCTCTCTATTTGTGAAAATAATCAACAATTTGGTCTAATTGAATTGATTCAGATTCACCAGTTTCCATATTTTTAATATCAATTTGATTGTTTTCTAATTCTTGATCACCAATTACGATAGTATAATTTGCATTTAGACGATCTGCTTGTTTCATTTGACCTTTAATCTTTCTATTAAGATAATCTTTATCAGCTTTTACGCCATTTTTTCGTAATTCGTTAAGTAATTTAACTGCATAACGATCTGCTTGTTCTCCCATAGTAACGATAAATAAGTCAAAGTCATTTTTTATATCTAATTCAATGCCTTCTTCTTCTAATGCTAACAATAATCTTTCAATGCTTAATGCAAAACCGATACCTGTTTGGCTAGGTCCATCTAACAATTCAAGTAGGCCATTATAACGACCACCACCACACAAGGTTGTAATTGCACCATCATAATTTGGATTATCCATCATCAATTCAAATGCAGTATGTGTGTAATAATCTAAACCACGAACAAGATTAGGATCTTCTACATATGGAATTCCTAAATCATCTAAATGTTTTTTTACTTGTTCGTAGTATGCTTTAGAATCTTCGTTTAAGAAGTCCGTAATACGTGGTGCATTTTTGACAGCTTTTTTGTCTCTATCAACCTTACAGTCCAAGATTCTCATTGGATTAGTGTGTAGTCTAGACTGACAATCTTGACAGAAATCATCAATTACTGGTTCAAAGTGTTTAACCAATGCTTCATTGTATTCTTTACGAGAGTCACTATCTCCAATACTATTTATCACTAATTTTAAGTGCTTTAACCCAAATGATTGATAGATATGCATTACCATTGTTAAAACCTCAGCATCAATGCTTGGATTTTCAGAACCAATTGCTTCAACACCAAATTGATTAAATTGTCGATATCTACCTTTTTGTTTACGTTCATATCTAAACATTGGACCATTATAATATAACTTAACTGGTTGATTAGGATTTCCTTGCATTTTATGTTCAATATATGAACGAACTACACCAGCAGTACCTTCGGGTCTTAATGTTAGGCTACGGTCACCTTTATCTTTAAATGTGTACATTTCCTTTTGTACAACATCAGTTGAATCACCAACACCTCTAGCAAAAAGTTCAGTACTCTCAAAGATAGGTGTTCTTATTTCTTGATAATTATAAATTTCCATCAATTGGTCTAATTTATTTTCAATGTATCGCCACTTGATTGAATCTTCTGGTAATATATCTTGCGTTCCTCTTGGAATTTTTATCATATTTTATCTCCTTTACTAATACTCAAGGGTTTTCATTTCTTTTTCTTTTTAAAAATGTGAATAAAAAAGCCCTTGCATAGCATTAAATACTATACAAGGGACGAAAATCCGTGTTGCCACCCTAATTGATTTGGACATTACTAACGTCACAAATCCACTCAAAACGTTTAACGTACGTTAGCCGGCTTTACTTTTAAATAAAGCACCTTTTCTTGTGTTCAAAGAAATAAACTACTCAGCGTAATCTTTCAGCCTCATGGATTACATTTCTACGTATATAAATATATACTACCTCTTTCGTCTATTCTTTCAAGAATACAATCGGTTTACTATTTATAATTCATTTATAATGATAACGAGTTTTCATTTGATTTGCAAGTTCTATGATGAGAAATATTGTTTTAATCCATCAACGATAGCTTCCTCTACAACTTGTCTATGTAGTTGGTCCCGTACCATTACTTCATCTGTAGGATTACTGATATAACCTAGTTCTAATAATACTGCTGGTATGTTTGTTTGTCTCAAGACTTGATAATTTTGTTGTCTGGCTTCTTTATTTGTAAGGAGGGATTTCTTTTGGATGCTACTGCTGAGTGTTTGTGCTAATGCTTCTTGATTATCTTGTAACCAATACACAGTTACACCATTCGCATTTGGGGAATCTAGTGAGTCATTATGTATGCTTATAAAAGCGTCTCCTTTGATATTCCTATCATCCAAAGACACATATGTATCATTAGAACGCGTCATTTTAACATGAGCACCTTCTTTTTCAAGTAAACTTTTTAACTCTTTAGCAGTTTTTAATGTATATACTTTTTCTAAACTCTTTGAGGATGTGTTACTTGAAGCACCCTGATCACGTCCACCGTGACCAGGATCAAGTACAATTGTTTTACCTTTTAATGGTGCGGATTTTTTAGAATTATCAGCATGGATATTTAAATTGGTGTGCCAACCTGCAACCCACCCTTTTTCATCTCCAGCTTTATTCTTTACTTCAATCCACTTACCCGATTTATCAATCTTCTCAAAGGTATCTCCCTTTTCAATCTTATAAATAACAGGATAAGCTGCATTAGGTCCAGTTCTCAACTCAGCATTTTCAGTTATAGTGATTGTACCATTATCTTCATCATTATAATTTAAAAACATAAATAATAAAATGAGAAATAGTACAAAACAAATAACAACGATTAACGTTAGTCGATTCATAAGACCATGTTTGGTTAACCATGTATTTATTTTATTCATATCATTTTGCCATCCTGACTCTCATATATGATTGTTACAGGACCATCATTTTGAATGTCTACATTCATATGAGTACCAAATTCACCTGTTTTAACGTTCAAGCCATATGATCGAAGTGCTTCGTTAAACAATTCATATAATTCATTTGCTGCCTCAGGTGGCATTGAATCAGAAAAACCAGGACGATTACCTTTTTTTACATCGGCATACAATGTAAATTGAGAAATTGATAGTATTTCTCCTTCAATTTGTTGAATATTATAATTCAATTTGTCATTTTCATCTTCAAATAATCTTGCATTCGCGATTTTCTTAGCTATTGTTTGTACATCTGCTTCTGTAGAGTTTTTACCAAATCCTATTAATAAACAATAGCCTTTTTGAATAGCATTATGAATGTTGTTATTTGAAACAGAAGCTTCTGAAACTCTTTGTACAACTACTCTCATTTTTCTTTGCACCTCTTAAGTTCTAGTTCCAAACTCTTGTAACAGTATATACATCACCTAACTGTTTGATCTTTTCAACTACACGGTATACATCGTTAACATTTTTTACCATGACACTAATATTAATGACAGCATTTTTATCAATATCAGATCGACCTGATACTTTAATTAGACTTCCAGCTGTAGAATTTACAGCTTGTAATACTTCGTTTAACAATCCGTTGCGATCATATGCAGTGACTTCTAAATCGACTTGATAACGTTGTGTTGAGTCTTTAGATTTCACCCATTCAACTGATATTAAACGTTCTGTTTCATTTTTTATATTAGGACAATCGGTTCTATGTACCTTTATACCATGACCTTTGGTGATATAACCTACAATATCATCACCAGGTATAGGATTACAACATTTTGATAGTTTAATCAGTACATTTTCTAATCCTTCGACGTATACACCGCTATCAGTAATAATATCTTCTTTGATTGGAACTGATTTTGTCACTTCTTGTGCTTCATTTAAAGCTTTTTGCTTATCCAAAATTCTTTGACGTTCAGTTAACTTATTTACTATTTGGATAGCAGTTACGCCACCGAAACCAACTGCAGCATATAGATCATCTTCATTAGCAAAATGATATTTTTCATTCACTACATCGATATTTTTTTCGGTAAGAATATCGTCTACTCTAAAACCTTGTTCTTTAATTTCAGCTTCAACCATAAATTTACCTTTTTCAATATTAGAAGAGCGATCTTGCTTTTTAAAGAAGCTTTTAATTTTACTTTTCGCACTAGATGATTTAACAATTTTCAACCAATCTCTACTTGGTCCATATGAATGTTTACTCGTTCTAATTTCAATGATATCACCAGTTTGTAATATATAATCAATTGGTACAATTTTACCGTTGACTTTAGCACCTATCATTTTATTACCAACTTCACTATGAATAGCATATGCAAAATCAATAGGCACAGCACCATAAGGTAACTCTATGACATCACTTGCAGGTGTAAATGCATATACTTTATCACTTTGTAAATCATACTTGAGTGATTCCATAAATTCTTGTGCATCTGAAGACGTATGATCAGTTTCAGCTAAATCTTTTAACCAATTTAATTTATTTTGGAAATCCTGTGTTTTTTCGTTTACAGTTTTCCCTTCTTTATATGCCCAATGCGCAGCTACACCATGTTCAGCAATTTCATGCATTTCATAAGTACGTATTTGAATTTCTAGTGGGTCCCCATTAGGGCCTACAACAGTAGTGTGAAGTGATTGATACATATTTTGTTTTGGCATTGCTATATAATCTTTAAAACGACCAGGCATCGGCTTCCATAGTGTATGGACCAAACCTAATATCGCATAGCAATCATTGATTGTATTTACTATGATTCGGATAGCTAGTAAATCAAATATTTGATCAAATTGCTTTTTTTGTTTCATCATTTTTCTATAAATACTATAGATGTGTTTAGGGCGACCATTTATTTCGCCAACGATACTCATTTTATCCATTTCTGTTTCTATCTGGCCAATGGCATTGTCAATATAAGCTTCACGTTCACTTCTCTTTTTCTTCATTAAATTGACAATTCGGAAATATTGCACACTATCAATGTATCTTAAAGCCGTATCTTCTAATTCCCATTTTATAGTATTGATACCAAGTCTATGTGCTAAAGGTGCATATATTTCTAATGTTTCTTTAGAAATACGTATTTGTTTCTCTCTAGGCATAGCTTTTAACGTTCTCATATTATGTAATCGGTCAGCTAATTTTACTAAAATCACACGGACATCTTTAGCAATAGCAATAAATAATTTACGATGATTTTCAGCTTGTTGTTCCTCTTTCGAACGATACTTCACTTTTTTAAGTTTTGTGACACCGTCTACGATTCTTGCTACTTCTTCGTTAAACATTTTTTTAACGTCATCAAATGTATATGCGGTATCTTCTATGACATCATGTAAAAAGCCTGCAACGATTGTGGGACCGTCTAAACGCATCTCAGTTAGAATTCCAGCTACCTGAATAGGATGCATGATATATGGTAAACCATTCTTCCTAAATTGTCCTTGGTGCGCTTCATATGCAATATGATAACTCTTTAAAACATATTGGTATTCGCTTTCGCTTAAATAGGACTTTGCTTTGTAAAGCACCTCGTCAGCACTATAAGGATACTCGTTGTTCAATATATGACACCCCACTCATTGATTATACTTTCATGTTTAAATTTCTTTACATATGTTATGTATTATTACCCATTACTTAAGAAAGTTTATAGTAATTGATTAGCTTTATCACTTTTGATTATTTCAAAATATTTTTTGATGTTTCAATGTGAAATCAATATTAATTGTAATTAGTTTATCAAATTTTAACGACTCTGATAAGCTAACGATTATGAAATAAAATTAAATATTAGTTACATGATACTACAACTTTTGGAATAAATAAATGAATCACAATTAGATTGTAACTCTATCAATAATATTTTTTGTAAATAAAAACTAGTTCTCTACTTAAACTGTATTAACATCATTATTGTTAATCAGTAATGAGAACTAGTACTTCATGATTATTATTTCACTCAATTTAAAATTGTAAATTATTCATCATAAGAAATTAAACTCATAACATCATAGTCTTTTATCTTTTCAATTCCATTTAAATATTTTAATTCAATAATAAAAGCTATGCCAACAACGATACCGCCTAACTTTTCAACAAGTTTAATAGCCGCTTCGATTGTCCCACCAGTTGCTAATAAATCGTCTGTGATTAATACACGTTGACCTGGTTTAATAGCATCTTTATGCATTGTTAAAACATTAGTGCCGTATTCTAAATTATATTCGTATCTAATAACTTCACGAGGTAATTTACCTTCTTTACGTACAGGTGCGAACCCTATGCCCATTGAATATGCTACTGGACAACCAATAATAAATCCTCGTGCTTCTGGCCCAACAACAACGTCGACATCTTTTTCTCTTGCATATTCAACAATTTGGTCTGTAGCATATCCATATGCTTTACCATTGTCCATAATTGTAGTGATATCTTTAAAGCTGACCCCTGGTTTTGGCCAATCTTGTACCTCAGAAACATATTGTTTTAAATCCATCTTATTATTTCCTCCTAATTACTATATCCCAATTGAGTTTTAATCCATTGTTTTAAATGTTTGAAATCATCATATAATAAAAGTTTTTCGACTTCTATTCTTGATAACCTAGCTTGATAAAATTGGCTAGATTCAATATCTTGTTTATTTGGTTGACTCGCAATCGTTATTATACCATCATCTTCGTTAATAAATCCTAATTCTAAAAATACTTTTAGCATAAATTTTAATGAATTAGCTTTAATATTGAGAAATTCACACAACATCATACCTTCAGTCGCTAGATTCATTTTTCTTTTATTAATTAACGCTTTATAACATTGTTTGAATAAATTGATACTTGGCATGCCTTCGAAATAAATAGACGTTTTATGTTGAAATACAAGATAAATTTGAGATATTTGTGTTTGTTGTAATGTGTGTTTTAATTCATCAAGCGTATTCGGTAAATCTCTAAATACTATTTTATCATATTCCCCTGGTATAACTTCTCCATAGAAGAACTCATTGTCATTAGATTTTTGAACTTTAGAATGAATTACAAACGCTGTTGTTTGATCATTGTTTAAGAACTTAGTATTTTTACTTTTGCTTCGATAATCTAATATTTGCATTTTGTCCATCGCTATATCTTGAACAATGAACTGTGGTGTTTGATTCCCGTTCCATTCATTTATTTGTAAGTTACCAATTAAGTTGACTGGTTGACCAGTTTCTAATTGTGTAACATATGCACCATTTTGCCAAAATAAAGCCGGTAAATTAGAATCACCTAATGTCATCTTCAAGTGATTTTGTTCTTTACCAATAGCCTTTAAAGATTGTATAGTCATATTTTGAATTTCAAATAATGGTGAATTAAAATCTGTGCCAAAGGGGCTTAATTTCTGAATATCTTTAATGTTTTTAATTGTAATATCTGATTCATTAAGTAAAACATCTACCTTTTTACTCGGTTCAAGAGATGTCGTTTCACTTAGTTTTGCCATCCATTCATTTAATCCATTTCGTAATGCTTCAACATTATCAATATCCATAGTCATCCCTGCTGCCATATGGTGTCCACCGAATTTACTAATTAAATCTTGATGGGCATTTAAAATTTCAAACATGGATACTTGTTCAATCGATCTTGCTGAACCTTTAGCATGATTTTGTTCATGATCAATATTTAAAATTAATGTTGGTAAGCTAAACGTCTCCACTATTTTCGATGCTACAATACCTAAAACACCTTCATGCCAATCTTCTTTGGCTAATAATAGAAATTGATGTCCTTGTGAGACATAATCCTTAGCTATTGCTAATGCTTCTTCTGTAATATGAGCAACTATATCTTTACGCTCTTGGTTGAAATGCTCAACCTGTTCCGCTAAAAATTCAGCTTCATCTTCACTATCAGACATTAATAATTCAGCAGCTAAAGAAGCATCTTCTAAACGTCCAACTGCATTTAATCTAGGACCTATGATAAATCCTATTGTTTCTTCAGTAATGTCATCGTTATAACCAGCTTGTTTAAGTAAAGCTTTAACGGCTACTGGACAACTGTCATTCATGACTTTCAAACCATGTTGTACAATTGAACGATTTTCATCAGTTAATGAAACTAAATCTGCTATTGTGCCTATAGCTGCGTATGCTTTAAAATAATTTGGCACATTTTCTAATAACGCTTGAGCTAATTTATATGCTACACCTGCACCACATAAGTATTTAAATGGGTAATCAAATTCTGGATGCATTGGGTGTACGATTGCATATGCTTCAGGTAAAGTTCTACCTATTTCGTGGTGATCTGTGACAATGACATCTACACCTAATTCTTGAGCCATTTTAATTTCAGCATGCCCTTGTATACCATTATCTACAGTGATGATTAATGAAATACCTTCATCATAAGCATTTTGAAATGCCATTTCATTTGGACCATAACCTTCTGTAAATCGGTTCGGTATATACCATCCAACTTGGGCTCCTAATTTTTGTAAAGTATGTACTAATATCGTCGTAGAAGTTACCCCATCAGCATCGTAATCGCCATATACTAAAATACGCTCATTTTTATCTATAGCTTGATTGATACGTTCTATCGCTTTATCAATATCACTAAGTAAAGAAATATCACGGTTGATATCAATGCCATTTAGAGTTTGTTGAATGTCTTTTTCTTCAATAATTTGTTTACTTTCTAATATTTTCTTGATTATAGGAGATAGTTTTAAACGTTTAGCTATACTATCTGATATATATTCAGTTGGGTTATTTAAATTCCAATTATATTTAGATTTAATCATAAGTAACCTTCCTCATTTCCACATGCCATTATATCGAAAATCGAATAAAATAAAAAGGTTGAGCACTTTGTTGCAAAATCTTTTAAAGATTATACAACATCAATGCTCAACCTTAAATTGATTAAACTACGATTTTTTCATCGTTTGATTTTTTCTCTTTATAAACGACTAATTTTTGATTAGGTGATTTTTTCAATTGACGTTTCTTCATAATTCCCCATAATGGGACGGCTATGAAGATGGAAGAGAACACGCCTGAAATTAAACCGATTAATAAAGCTAATGAGAAGTTGAAAATTGTTGGTGCACCAAATAATAGAATTGCAACAACTACGACAACAACTGTTAAAACTGTATTAATAGAACGTGTCATCGTTTGTCTAATTGATCTGTTAACAATGTCATCAATTTGTTCAGCTGAAGTAATCACTTTAATCTTATGAAGGTTTTCACGAACACGGTCAAATGTAACGATGGTATCGTTAATAGAATAACCAACAATAGTTAAGATAGCAGCGATAAACGTTAAATCAACTTCTAATCGAAGTAAACTGAACACAGCGACGATAATAAATACGTCGTGTAATAATGCTAAGACAGAAGATAATCCCATTCTCCATTCGAATCGTAATGATACATAGATAATAATACCTACAGCTGCATAAACTAATGCAAGCATTGCGTTTTTAGCTAATTCTTGTCCAATTAATGGTGAAACTGTATTAATTTGCGGTGCGTTACCAAATTCAGATTTCATTTTATCACTTAATTGGTTATCTTTAGCTTGTGATAAATCTTGTTTAAATTGGACAGTCGCGTTTTTATTACCTGAACCATTAATTTGAATTTGATCTGGGTCTAAACCAACATCTTTCACTACTTTTTCAACTTTGGATTGAGTTAGTGCTTCTTTAGATTGTAGGTCTACACGCGTACCAGCAGAGAAGTCTATACCTAAATTCAATTTGAAAATATAAAGAATAACTAATCCTACAACTACAATTAAAATACTTAATGAAATCAATGGTTTAGCTAGTTTAACAAAATTCCATTTTTCAAATGATGTTTTTAAGTCATGGACATCTTTACCTTCACTGATATCATGTCTATCTGCTTTTTTAACACCAAATAACCAATATTTTTTCTTAAATAGATTAGAATAAACTAGTAATGATAATAGTAATCTAGATAAGAACACTGCAGTTACAAATATCATTAAAATACCTAATAACAACATTGTTGCGAAACCTTTTACTGAACTTTCACCAAAGAAGAACAGTACTGCTGCAGCAATTACGGTTGTTAAGTTGGAGTCAAAGATTGTTAAGAAGGAACTTTTATTGGCTTTTGAGTATGCCTGTTTAAGCGTCCTACCGATTCTCAACTCGTCTTTAATCCGTTCATACATAATGATATTGGCATCTACTGCCATACCCACACCTAATACTAAGGCTGCTAAACCAGGTAATGTAAGTACACCTGAAATAAAGTTAAAGGATACAAGTGTTAAATATATATATGTTGTTAATGCGATGATGGCTACAAGTCCTGGTAATCTGTAGAATCCTAACATAAATAGATAAATGACTGCTACACCAAGTACTGATGCAAAGATTGTTTTATCTAACGCATCTTGACCAAATTCTGCACCAACAGAGTTTGAATAAATTTCTTTAAGATCTACCGGTAAAGATCCTGCATTTAATAATTCAGCAATTTGTTTTGCTTTTTTAACGCCTTCTTGACCATGGAATCCACCAGAAATTTCTACACTATCTGAATTGATTGGTTGATCAACATTTGCCGCTGATACGAACTTAGGATCTTTTTTATCGGCTTCTTTCTTATAGCTATCGCCTTTATTGAAGTCTAACCAAACAACCATAACGTTATTTTGCTTTTTAGATATTTCTTCAGTTACTTTTTTAAATTTATTCTTATCTTTTACTTTAAATGTAACTGTAGGATCATTCGTATTCTGTTTAAATTCTTGCTTCGCTGATCCTTGCTTAATATCTGCACCGCTTAACTTAACTTTGTCGTCAGCATCACGAATCGTTAAATTAGCTTGTGATGATAAAATCTTTCTTGCTTCTTTCTGATCTTTTACACCAGCAAGTTGAACTCTAATTCTATTTGGATCTTCAACTTGGATTTTAGGCTCAGAAACCCCTAATACGTTAACACGGTTTTCTAGTGTTTGCGCTGTAGATTGCAACGCATTTTTATCAATTTTATCACCTTTATGTAATGGGTCAACTTGATAAAGCACTTCGAATCCACCCTGTAAATCAAGGCCTAAGTTAACATTCTTAATCACATTCTTATATGTAAGACCCATACCTGCGAACAGAAGGATCACCAGTAGTAAGAATGCAATCAATCTACTACTTTTCTTCACATGAACACCTCATTATTTACTTATGATACTAGAATACTCGATTAATCCTTATATTTGCAAGTCGGAGTCAATAGAATAACTCCTATGACCTATCTATATTAACATACTACACTTTATAGTGAAATTATTGAAAACTTTTTTCAATTAATTTAATGCATATGGATAATAACTAAATACAGATACTAACTCATCTCTAGCCGCATTTAATTATTGGAAACAATTCTTTAATGCTTAAATCACATCATTTTTAAATTTTTAAATTGTTTAGACATATAAGTTAAAATCCAAGTAAATATAATTGAAGCCTGAGACAATATTGCCCCAGGCTTCAATAACATACTATTATGAAGGATCAACTTGTTTAATAGCTGGTTTTTCAAAAGTCATTTCTGTGCCATGACCATTAACAGTAACCACTACTGTTGTTTCATCAACCGCTTTGACTGTACCTTTAATACCACCGATTGTAGTAATTTTTTGTCCAGCTTCTACACGACTTATCATTTCACGATGCTCTTTAGCACGTTTTTGTTGAGGTCTAATTAAGAAGAAATACATTAGAACCAACAATAAGATCGGTAATATCAATGATGTAAATTGCATGTTACATTCTCCTCTTTAAAAGTTTTTAGGGTTATCTACATTTAATCCATACTGTTCGAAGAATTCAGCTTTAAAGTCTAAAAGTCTATCTTCTCGAATGGCTTGTCTAATATCTTCCATTAATTTTAGCAGAAAATGTAAATTATGAATAGTAGTAAGACGGATACCAAAGGTTTCTTCTGCTTTGATTAAGTGTCTAATGTATGCTCTAGAATAATTTTTACATGTATAGCAATCACAATTTTCATCTAATGGTCTTAAATCATCAGCAAACTTTGCATTTTTGATTACTAAACGTCCATTAGATGTCATACATGTACCATTTCTAGCTATACGAGTAGGTAATACACAATCAAACATATCCATACCTCGGATGCTACATTCGATTAATGCATCGGGAGAGCCGACACCCATCAAGTATCTAGGTTTATCTTTTGGCATAAATTGTTCAGTGTGTTCTACCATTTCGTACATCACAGGTTTAGGCTCTCCTACTGAAAGCCCCCCAATAGCATAGCCAGGAAAATCTAGCTCAACAAGCTCTTTCGCACTTTGTTCACGTAAATCTTTATATTCGCCACCTTGAATAATACCAAACAACGCTTGATCTTCAGGGCGAGCATGGGCTTTTAAACATCTTTCTGCCCAACGTGTTGTTCTCTCAATTGAATCTTTGACATATTTATACTCAGATGGCATAGGCGGACATTCATCAAATGCCATCATAATGTCAGATCCTAAATCATTTTGAATTTCCATTGATTTCTCTGGACTTAAAAATAATTTTGAACCATTTGTATGATGTCTAAATTCGACACCTTCTTCTGAGATTTTACGTAGATTACTTAAACTAAAAACTTGGAACCCACCTGAATCAGTAAGAATAGGTCCGTTCCAATTCATGAATTTATGCAGTCCCCCAGCGTGTTTGATAATATCATTTCCAGGTTGTAACCACAAATGATATGTATTTCCCAAAATAATTTTAGCCTCAATCTGACGCAATTCTTCTGGGCTCATTGTTTTAACTGTTGCTTTAGTTCCTACTGGCATAAACATTGGTGTTTCAAACGAACCATGTGGTGTATGTACAATTCCTAAACGTGCACCTGATTGTTTACAAGTTTTAATATGTTCGTATGTTACTGCAGGCATATTTAAAATCCTCACATTCTTTTAGATAATTAACATTGCATCTCCAAAACTAAAGAATCTATATTCCATTTCAACAGCTTTTTGATATGCATTTAAAATATATTCTCTACTACTAAACGCTGACACTAACATTACTAGCGTTGATTTAGGAAGATGGAAATTAGTAATCAAACCATCAATAGCTTTATATTCAAAACCTGGATAGATAAAGATATCTGTCCAACCGCTTTTTTCAACAAATTCTGAATGATCTCTACGTATTGTTTCAAGTGTTCTAGTTGATGTTGTACCTACTGAAATAATTCGATGACCTTTTTTTCTTGTTTCATTTAATAAATCTGCAGTTTCTTGTGTCATTTGATAATACTCACTATGCATCTCATGATCATCAATATTATCTACACTTACTGGCCTAAATGTACCAAGACCAACATGCAATGTGATAAAGGCGATATTCACACCTTTTGCCTTAATTGACTCTAAAAGTTCATCTGTAAAATGTAACCCTGCAGTAGGTGCTGCAGCAGATCCACTTTCTTTTGCATAAACTGTTTGATAACGATCAGGATCATCTAGTCTCTCTTTAATATATGGTGGTAAAGGCATCTCACCTAATTCATCAAGACGTTCTTGCAATATTCCTTCATAATGCAAGCGCATAATTCTACCACCTTGGTCTAACTCTTCAATACATTCAGCGATAATTTTTCCATCTCCGAAATTCAATTGATTCCCTACTTTAATACGTTTGGCCGGCTTTAACAATACCTCCCAATCATTGCCTTCAATTTGAGTCAACATAAGCATCTCAACTTTAGCACCCGTTTCTTCTTTTAATCCAAAAAGTCTTGCGGGCATAACTCTAGTATCATTTAAAACAAGCGTATCACCAGGATTAAAATAGTTAATCACATCTTTAAAATGTAGATGTTCCATATTTCCATTATTTCTATTTAATACTAACAATCTACTTTGGTCTCTATTTTTTAAAGGCGTTTGTGCGATTAGAGATTCAGGTAAATCGTAGTCAAAATCTTCAATATTCAACTTACTCCCTCATTTCATTAGAATTGCCAAAATGTTCATGCGCCAATGGTGTTGCTTTTCTACCTCGAGGTGTACGTTCTAAGAAACCTTTTTGAATCAAGAAAGGTTCATAAACATCTTCGATAGTTATTCGTTCTTCACCAATAGACACTGCAATTGTATCAAGTCCGACAGGTCCACCTTTATATTGATTTAATATACAATTCATCATTTTGTGATCAATATAATCTAATCCATAATCGTCAACTTGTAATAGTTTTAATGCACGCTTTGTAGTTTCAATATAGATTTGATCATCTTCATTTACTTGTTGAAAATCTCTCACTCTTTTTAATAAACGGTTTGCTACACGTGGTGTACCTCTAGATCGTTTTGCTAACTCTATCGCACTCTCTTCATCTATATCTGTTCCTAGTACTTCAGCAGTTCTTATTATAATTTCTTTTAAATCTGCTTCATTATAATATTCAAGTCGTAAGTGGACGCCAAATCGATCCCTTAAAGGTCCAGTTAAACTTCCAGCACGTGTTGTAGCACCAACCAGTGTAAAAGGTGGTAAATCAATACGAATACTACGTGCTTCATCACCTTTACCTATAATGATGTCTAGGAAAAAGTCTTCCATCGCGGGATATAATACTTCTTCAACAACACTACTTAAACGATGTATTTCATCAATGAACAACACATCTCCTGGTTGTAATCCAGATAAAATTGCTGCTAAATCTCCAGGACGCTCTAATGAAGGGCCAGATACTGTTCTAATGTTAACGTCCATTTCATTGGCTATTATATTAGATAAAGTTGTTTTACCTAACCCAGGGGGACCATATAAGAGAACGTGATCTAGAGGCTCTTCTCTCAATTTAGCTGCTTTAATGAATACTTCTAAATTACTTTTAATGGAAGATTGACCAATGTACTGCTTTAATTTAGTTGGTCGTAAAGATAATTCGAAGTCAGATTCTTCATTATGTGCAGATTGGTCGACCATTCTTTCATCCATAATATTTCCCCCTTTCATTTTGATGTTAGGTTTTTTTATGACACTAATGTTTGTAATCCGATTTTAACAGCTTCATCAACTGAATCCATATTAGATTGTTTTAGAACCTTTTCAACTTTAGATAACTCACGTTTTGAATAACCTAACGCTTCTAAAGCTAACATAGCTTCCTTAATCATAGATTCATTAGCATTAGAATCATTCATCACATTTAATAGTGTGTCACTATTTTCTTCTGTAATTTGAACTTTGCCTTTTAAATCAAGCACTATTTGTCGTGCAGTTTTCTTACCGATACCTGGGAATTTAGTAAGGTAAGTATCGTTTTCATTCTCAATAGCTTGTTTCACTTCATTAGGTGTACTTGTTGCAAGTATAGCCAATGCTGATTTTGGACCTATTCCTGTTACTTTTATTAAACTTAAAAACATATCTTTCTCTTCTTCATTAATAAAACCATAGAGTAACTGAGCATCTTCTCTAACAATTAATGATGTAAATATTTGAACTTCTTTATCCAAATATTTTTGAAAACGATATGAATTAGGTGTCTGAATTTCGTAACCAACGCCATTAACATCTACCACTACGTGAGTAGGAAATAATTGCGTTAGTTTACCTTTAATATACGCGTACATTTTAGCACATCCTCATTTACATACTCATGCTTATTAATTCTACTTTAGACACATGTTCAATTTCTCGTAAAGCAATTACTACATCATCTATCATTAAATCTGAAGATGATGCATTTAACGATAAGGTAATTGTCGCTTTATCATTCATCGGTACACATTGATGTATAGTAAGTACAGATAACTGTAATTGAGAAATTGTATTTAATACTTGTGCCAACATACCTACAATATCATTGACATATAGAATTAATGTGAATTCACGATGATCTAATAATTTTTCATCTACAGGAAATATAGTTTCTCTATATTTATAAAAAGCGCTACGTGACAAACCGTATTGTTTTACGGCATCATAGATGGACAACTCAGAATTATTTTTTAATGCATCTTTTATTTTCAAAGTTTTAATTACAGATTCAGGTAAAACATCTTCGCGTATAAGATAAAACTTCCTATATTCTTTATTGTCCATCTTTCACACTCCTATTCTATAAATTCAAATTCTCCACCAAGAATTCTTACGATATCTCCATTGCTACAACCTCTAGCTCTTAGAGCATCATCAATGCCCATTGAGCGCATTTGCCTTGCGAACCTACGTACAGCAGGATCACTATTGAAATCAGTCATCTTGAATGTTCTTTCAATAGCATTACCACTCACAACGTATGCACCATCATCTCTTGTAATCGTGAATGTGTCTTGAGATGGTGTATGTTTATACACAACACGGTTTACACCAACATTTTCATCTTCTTCAACAGAGAAATCAATATCTTTAACTTTTTCAAGTTGATCAGCAATCGTATATAATAATTGATCGATATTATCTCTTGAGACAGCTGATAATGGAATTATGATATGGTCATCGCCGGTTTCCTCTTTGAATAATTCTAAATTATCTTCAGCATCTGGCATATCCATTTTATTTGCCACTATAATTTGAGGGCGATCTTCTAAACGTTGTTTATACGCCACTAATTCTTTATTAATTACGTGATAGTCATCGATAGGGTCACGACCTTCTGAACCACTCATATCAATCATATGTACGATTACTTTTGTACGTTCAACATGTCGTAAAAATTGATGACCTAATCCTACACCGTCTGAGGCACCTTCGATTAATCCTGGTAGGTCAGCCATGACAAAACTTCTATTATCAGGTGTAGATACAACACCTAAGTTAGGTTTAATTGTTGTAAAGTGATAGGCCCCAATTTTAGGCTTAGCTTTCGAAACGATTGAAAGCAAAGTGGATTTACCCACACTAGGAAAACCTACTAAACCAACATCTGCTAATAATTTTAATTCAAGTGTGACGTCAATTTCTTCACCTGGTTCACCATTTTCACTGAAGTCTGGGGCAGGATTTCTAGGTGTAGCAAAACGTGAGTTGCCACGTCCTCCACGACCACCTTTTGCCACCACAGCCCGTTGGCCATCTTCTACTAAGTCTGCAAGCACTTCTTCTGTTTCAACACTTTTAACAATTGTGCCAGGTGGTACTTTTAATACTAAGTCTTCAGCATTTCTTCCATGCATGTTACTACTTTGACCATTCTCACCTTTTTTAGCTTTAAAGTGCGTTTGGTATCTAAAATCTAATAATGTACGTAGTCCTTCATCTACTTCAAATATTACTGATGCACCTTTGCCACCATCTCCACCAGCTGGTCCACCGAATGGTACATATTTTTCTCTTCTGTAAGCGGTAATACCATTACCACCATCTCCTGCTTTAAGAGATATTTTCACTTGATCGACAAACATATATCTCACCTCTTTTACTCATTTTTGTTTTCATGATCTGTTTAATTATATCATTAAGTCTATGTGTAGAAAAATTTTAGTTCTTAAATTGAATCATTAGGAATCAACATGATTTAATGTGATAACTTTTTTACTTCAGAATAAGATTTTAAACAAAAGAAAACACCAGAAGCCTTCACTTCTGGTGTTAACTAGACAAAATTATTCAGCTACTGCATATACAGAAACTTGTTTTTTGTCACGACCTTTGCGTTCAAATTTAACAACGCCGTCGATTTTAGCGAATAATGTATCATCGCCACCACGACCTACATTTTCACCAGGGTAAATTTTAGTACCACGTTGGCGATAAAGAATTGAACCACCTGTTACGTATTGACCGTCAGCACGTTTAGCACCTAAACGTTTAGATTCAGAGTCACGTCCGTTTTTTGTAGAACTTACCCCTTTTTTAGATGCGAAGAACTGTAAGTTTAATTTTAACATCGGGATACACCTCACTTATAATTTAATCTGATATTTTCATTATATTCTTCTTCAATAGTTTGTAAAGATACAAGCATTGCTTTCAGAATTAATTGAGCTTCATCGTTATTTGTATCAACACTTCTTATATGAAAATGACCTCCGTCATCGTTATAATCGATGTCCGGCTTTTCTGACGTCAATCCCATAATTGCATTAACACTACCAAATAATACGGCTGAGGCACCAGCACAGACAATGTCATGACCATATTCACCTTGATTAGCATGACCATCCATAACGACATCTGTTACTTTGCCTTCATCATTAACTGTAATATCAACAGTAATCATTATTACGCGTTAATTTTATCGATAGTTAATTTTGTATATGGTTGACGATGGCCTTTTTTACGTTTAGAGTCTTTACGACGTTTGTATGTGAATACAGTGATTTTTTTACCACGACCGTTTTTATTAACTGTTGCAGTAACTGTTGCACCTTCTACTGTTGGCGCACCAACTTTAACTGAATCTCCACCTACAAATAATACTTTATCAAATGTGAAAGAATCACCTTCATTTACGTCTAATTTTTCAACGTAAATTTCTTGTCCTTCTTCTACTTTGATTTGTTTTCCACCTGTTTCAATAATAGCAAACATACTTTGCACCTCCTATATAATAAGTCACGCCATATATAGGTGACATATTCGTGATTTTAATAAATGTCATCATTAATTAAAATACAATTTGTACTTCGACCTATATTTGAGCGGTTGTATGTAGCCTGAAACTACTCAACTACTGCATCTTACCATTACTTATATCCTACTGTCAATCTTGATTTGTATTTTCCTCAAAAATTTTAACATGAGAGGAAATAAAATTGTTAACAGTAATAAATTAACTATAAATGTTGGTAATAATCTAAGCAATAAGAATTCAATTAGGTTAAATTGTATAAATCCAATCAATCCGTAAATTAACGCCACATATATTTCTATTAAAATGGTACTTACCAAAATAATAATAAATATCATGACTTTATCTTTATAGAATATTTTAAAGCATCTATCCATGACCACTACAGCTAATATATAACCAAACATGTATAGGCCATAAATGCTTCCATAATATAAATCAGTAATTAAACCCAAAAATATGGCTAGAACTAAAGCCACACCAAAACTACGATAAATGGTTAAAATTAACAAATACATTAAAGTTAAGTGTGGTACAAAAATGACATCAATTTTACCAAAGTGCATAGGAATGACTAAACCAATAATAGTATCAATATAAAAAAGTAGAATACCAATCAAGAAATAATATATTCCTCGCATTAGTTATCCCCGCTTTCATCTTTAGGAAGTGAAGAAGCGTCTCGCTTAGCAACATATACATGATTTAAATCTGATAAATCTGCACCTGTTTTTACTCTTACTTCTTTAGCTAAACCATATTGATCATTCTCTACACTTGTCACTTCACCTATGTATAAACTACTTGGAAGTTGATCTGCTAAACCACTTGTTACAACTTTATCGCCTTTAGAAATACTATCTTTATTATTGATATCACTAATAACTAATTCTTCGTTTTTCGCATCGTAATGATCTATTAAACCAAATACATTTTTAGATTTATGTTGTATATTAACTGATAATTTACCTGCTCTTGTATTCGTTGAAATCAAATCGACTTGTGAAGAAAATTGATTTACTTTAGTAGTTCTTCCAATTAACCCTTCAGATGTCATAACAGCCATATTATTTTTGATACCAGCTTTAGAACCTTTATCAATCACTATAGTATTCATCCATTGGTCTGGATTTCTTGCTATAACAGTAGTAGAAATCGGATCATATTTAGATATATCTTTCATATCTAATTCCTTTTTAAACTTCTTGTTTTCAGCCTCTAGACGTTGATTTTTAGCTTCTAATTGTTTGACTTTGTTTTTAGTTTTTTTCGATTCACCCATATTAAAAATATTACCAATTGCTCCAGTAACAAAATTTACAGGATAACTCATCACTCGTTGACCAAATGAAACAGAATCTCCTACATATTGCTCGGGAGGTGATTGAGTTTGAGAGCGAATAGACAAACCAATCAATGCAATAAAAACAATAATTGCACATAAAACAACAATGAGTTTGTTATTTTTAAAAAATTTAAGCACCCAGAACACCTCTTATAAAACTTTAAAATTTATTCTTCCTCACTATTCTATATTACTGCTGAAATGAAATAAAGCACTAACGCTTAATAAAATCATTTTATATCATAATCATTTACTATTGAAGAAAGCAACTTGCAATTTATCAATATTTATTAAGGTAATGATCTACTAATATATTATAAAGGATAAGTAAAAGACTACCAACTTGTCGTGAGTTGGTAGTCTTTAGTGCGTTACTCTATTCGTTCTCTTTTTGTTGTTTTTCTTGTTTCTTTCTCTCTTTTTTCTCATCTTCACTATAAAGTGTCTCTTCTTTTCTCCAACGTGCAAATAGATTTTGCGCTTTAGCTTGTTCGTTGGCACGTTTTTCTTTTGATTTTTCAACCATTGTCCACACCAACCTTTATCATTTTACTCTATATAAAGGCTAACGTATTTGAATAAGGATTTCAAACATGTGAATCTAATTATTTTCATATGCCTGTTCATTTTTTAAATCAATATTTTGGCCCAGTTCATGTAAATCCTGTTGCATTTCAAACTCATTATTATAAACTCTGATTGAATCAGAACCGAATTTATAAATAATGAATTCATCACCTCTTTGACCAGCTAAATATTCATCATTATATCCCATTCTACCTATTCCTGATACTGACATAAATTCTTTTTTATTTATCATATTAAATACATTTTTAATTTGACTTGCAGGTACGTTCTTAATTATATCATTATCTTCTATTGAATATCTTTTTCCATGTTGTGGTTGCTTTGTATTGTTATTTGGATTGTCCATATTTTGCTCAGTCTGATTTGGAGGATTGCTAATTGGATTCCACTCTTGGTCTCTTAAAAAAGGCGCATACTTTAATGCGATATAAATAATGATTAAAATAGCGATAACTGCTATAATATTTTTTATTATGCTGAATAAGAACCTCATAATATATCCTCCTTTTCCATTTAAGTTATTATATAAAATTATTAGTGAAAAATATATAGGTCTAAGGAAGTATCATAGTTGTACCTATAGACGGATGTATTCAATAATCAACTTTAGTATAATATTAATATGAGTTTCATGGCGTTAGGAGGTTTTCCATAATGAGTTTATTATCAATTATATTAATTGTATTACTTGTTATTTTACTATTTAGAGTAGGTATATCTATCATCCGCTTTTTAATATCTGTTGGTATAATACTATTATGTATTTATCTTGCTTATCAAGGAATTATTTGGCTAATGGATAATTATGATAAATTAATCGCATATATTCAATAATATAAAAGCTATGGGAATCAATGCAAAAACAATGCGTTAATTTCTCATAGCTTTTTTAGTAAATTTATTTTTTGAAAGTAGTAGATAAAAATCTAAAGAAAATATAACTTAATCCTAGTAAAACACCCCAAATTACACCTACAATTATTGAACCTAATATAACTAAACCAATAGATGCATGTGAATGAGATACTATTGTTCCAATGACAGTAGTCACTACAATCCCTAAAATTGACAGTCCTATAGTGTATAAAAAAAGTTTTATTGTCATTTTTTGATTTTTAGCATTTAATCGCATGATAAAAATAATGGGAATGAGTACTCCAATAATTAGAAATATAGTCAATTTAATGACCCCCTGATGTCTATTTTCACCTATTATACTATTCCAATTCTATTTATTCTAGGTGAAAACTATTCATTATCAAAGTAACCACACTCTACTAAACTTGTAAACTGATTATCGCCAATAATAATATGATCCAATACATTAATACCCAATATCATTCCACAGTCTCTTAATCTAATTGTCGTATTAATATCTTCTTCTGAAGGCGTTAAACTTTATCAAGAGTAAATTATGAAAAAAATGGTTTAAATCAATGTTCTTACTTTAAGTACATGTGTTTAACGTAAATGATAATTAGTTAAATATAAAAAGGTTATCCCAATCAATAGGATAACCTCTTTATACTTTACTTTATGGTTTGGATTCGCCACTTCAAAGAAGAAATGAAATCAGAGCATTGAATGTTCCATTTTCAAACAATATATAAATACCTAGCCCAATGAATACAATTGGTACAATCCAACGTTCATATTTCTCAATTGTTTCCGATATAAAATCGAAGGAAGCTAGACGGTAACTGACATAGCACAAAACTCCAACCATAATTAGAAAGACAATAGTGACAATAAAGATTTCAGACATACTTAAGGTCGTGAAGTACGGTATATAAATGGAAAAGTCATCCGCACTGGAAGCCAATACGATGAAAGTCATCGTCAAAAATAACTGATTAAATTTTCCAGAGGAGAATAAGGATAAAATGCTACTTTCATCTTCATCCTCTTCTCCTTTAATCCATATTTTCACGCCTAGGTAAAGTGGTAAAAGCCCAAGTAGTCCGATAACCCATTGCTGAGGAATTAAATTTACAACCCCCTGTGCAACTAAAAGACTTGCTCCTATCACAATTGCAGTCCCTATATATTGTCCTATCCAAATATGTTTTACCTGACCTTTTTTTACTTGCGAAAACAAAAGAATTAATATGACGAGATAATCAATTCCTGTTGCTACATATACCGCAGTAGCCGTCAGTATCGTCGCGATCATTTTATCATCTCCAATATTTTAGGGATAGGACTTTTCTTCAAAATGAAAAGTCCTTCCGTAAATTGCACACATATAGTACCTATTTATCCTTCACTCTCATCAGTCGCAAACTATTTAATGCTACCAAAATAGTGGCTCCCATATCGGAAAGAATCGCAATCCAAAGGGTTAGCCAGCCTGGAATAACCAATAGTAAGGCAATTATCTTAATTCCGATGGCAAACGTGATGTTCGCTTTGATGATATTTAGCGTTTTCCTGCTAAGTCTTACTGCAAATGGAAGCTTACTTAAATCATCTCCCATTAATGCAATATCAGCTGTCTCGATGGCAGTATCTGTTCCAGCACCGCCCATTGCAATGCCAACAGTGGATGCAGCAAGTGCAGGAGCATCATTGACGCCATCGCCAATCATAGCTACATTACCATGCTCGGCTTTCATTTTTTTAATATAGTCCAACTTATCCTGTGGCATCAATTCGGACTGAATATCAGAAACGCCTACATGAGCACCGATTGCTTCTGCGGTACCTTGATTATCACCTGTCAGCATAATTGTTTGCTTGATTCCTAACTGATGAAGTTTTTGAATCACATTTTTACTTGTTTCGCGGACCTCATCTGCTACAGCAATCACGCCGAGGATTGTTTGGTCCGTTCCAATAATCATGACCGTTTTCCCTTGGTTTTGTAAAACTTTCACTTTATTTTCAAACTCAAGGCTAAAATCGGAAACATTTAATTCTTTAAAAAGCCTTGGACTGCCAATGTAATAGGTTGTTCCATCTATATTCCCTTGAATGCCCCGACCTGTAATAGAAGTGAAGTCCTCCACTCTAACATCGGAATAAGTAATATTATCTTGCTCTGCTTTCTTCATTATTGCTGAAGCAAGTGGATGTTGTGATCGATATTCTAAAGCTGTAATAATGGAAAACAGCTCTTTTTCTTCTACTTGATCATTTAACACTTTAAAATCTGTTACCACTGGTACACCTTTTGTCAGTGTTCCTGTTTTATCAAATGCGATTGCCTTAATGGCTCCTAATTCCTCTAGATAGACACCGCCTTTAATCAACACACCTTTTTTAGCTGCATTTCCAATTGCCGAGACAATCGAGATTGGAGTAGAAATAACTAATGCACACGGACATCCAACTACAAGTACCGCTAATCCTTGATAAACCCAAGTATCCCAACTTCCACCAAAGAATAAAGGTGGAACGACTGCAACGAGCGCCGCAATAACCATAATGATCGGCGTATAATATTTCGCAAATTTATCTACGAATGCTTGCGCTGGAGCGCGCTCCCCTTGTGCTTCCTCAACCAGATGAATAATCTTGGAGATGGTTGTATCCTCTACGTATTTGGTGATTTTTACTTCAAGTAGTCCCTCTTCGTTAAGCGTACCTGCAAATACTTCATCATCTACCGTTTTGGCAACAGGGACAGATTCTCCTGTTATAGCAGCCTGGTTGACAGCCGACACCCCATTTATAATGATCCCATCCATGGCAATTTTCTCCCCTGGTTTGACGATCATAATATCACCCACGGCAATATCGTCCACATGGATCATTATTTCCTGACCATTCCGCCTAACAAGTGCTTCTTTTGGGGCAATATCCATCAATGAACGAATGGACTGTCTTGCTCTATCCATAGAAAAACGTTCAAGTGCTTCACTGATTGCAAAGAGAATGACAACAATGGATGCCTCTGCCCATTCACCAATGATGGCAGCTCCAATAACTGCAACGGTCATCAGGGTTTTCATGTCGAAATCAAAGCGTATCAAATTTTGAAAACCAACTTTAAATAGTGAATATCCGCCAATTACAATCGAACTTACAAATAACATGGAAGTTACAAGGTTATCTTCTCCATTTACAAAGTGAGAAAGGTAACCAAAAGCAATCATTAATGTGGCAAACAGCAATGTGCTGTGTTTTTTATAAAACGGTATTTTCTCTTCTTTAGGAGCCTTAGTGTCTTCTTTGACCGCTTGTATCGATGGATTCGCCAGTTTTTCAGGAATTACCTTAAGATTCTCGAAAGCACCTGCTTTTTCAAGCTCTTCAACCGATGCATTTCCATATACATCAATTTTGGAAGCGCCAAAGTTCACTTTTGCATCCTGAACTCCAGCTAGTTGTTTTACATTTTTTTCAAACTTCCCAGCACAGTTTGCGCAAGAAAATCCCTCCACACGGTAAACATTTTTATCTTCTGTTACCACTGGTTCGACCCGTCTTCTAGCCTTCTCTGGTGCCACTTTAAGATTCTCGAAAGCACCAGCCTTTTCCAGATCTTCAACAGTTGCACTGCCAAAGACATCAATTTTGGAAGCTCCGAAATTGACTTTCGCATCATGCACCCCTGGTAGTTCCTTTACATTTTTTTCAAACTTCCCAGCACAATTCGCACACGAGAAACCCTCCACACGGTAAACCTGTTTATCTTCTGTTAATGTTTTTGTTGAACTATCCAATACTAGCAACCTCCCTTTGATGCAAGAAAGCTTTTTCTACAAGCTGTTTAACATGCTCATCATCTAGTGAATAATAGACTAATTTTCCTTCTTTACGGTATGTTGCTATACCTAAATTTTTCAACAATCTTAAATGATAGGATGCCGTAGCCGTTGAAGATTCAATGATATTCGCTACATCACAAACACATAACTCTCCCTCTAAAGATAAAACATAAGCAATTTTAACCCTTGTATCATCTGACAGAGTCTTAAAAACTTTCGCTACATCCATAGGATTCTGTTTAGCAAGGTCTTTTTTAGCCCTGTTTACCTTATCTTCGTGAATACAGGTAACTTCACACATATCTTTTGTCATAATTATCCTCCTTATTCAAATGACTGTTTGTTTGATAATTATAATATATCCCACCATAAACAAATAGTCAAATGATTGTTTGATTATTATATATTAATATTACAATAAAAAAGATTGGTTTCTAATGTTAGAAACCAATCTTTTTAGAGATTTTAACCAGATTTTAAAGCATCTTAAACATAACTGCCCCGTTAGTTTAAGTACATTTCTTCACAATTCATTTATAGATTAACTTTTAACTATTCATTATTGTACAATTCTCCATATAATTTCTGAATTTGGTTTTTTAATTTTTTATTTTCCTCCTCTAATTCCTTAACTCTTGTTTTTAAAGTCTTAACAAGAACCCCTTCAGATCGAGAGCTTTTCTCAGATTTTGATACTATAATTGATGTTATTTGACGTTTACGAAGGGATTCGATTCTTTGCCTAATATCTTGTTCTTTATAAAGCCATGATTTAGAAACTTTGGCTTCCTTTGCTATTGAATTAAAATTAATAGCTTTACCTTCAATCGAAAATTTAGAAATCGCTTTGTCTACTTTTTCCCTTGTCTTTTGTGATTTCTGCTTCGCCAAACGTACAATTTCTGTTGTATTTCTAACTTGTTTATCCATTGATAATTACCCCGTCAAACTTCCAATGATTTGTTCTAAACGCTCTTTAACACGGCTATTAGTCTCTATTTGTCTTTGCCATTGTTTATCCTTTGCTATGGTTAATAACTCTTCTGTACGCTCTAACTGTTCTTCGTGCTGTGGTAAGAATTGCTTACTGGTACAGAAGTGAGTGCAATCTAAGCATGCATTCGCATGTGGACAACCACCTGCTATTACTGGCAATCTACAATAACCATTTGGAAGCACTTGTGCATTTATATTTTTCTTGAACCATTGAAGCTCTACATCATCGACTTCACTATCATCATCTAGATTGAGCACATCTCCATTATTGGTAACCAGTTTTTCTTGAAATTTAGTAAATTCATTTTTTAGAGTTTCATCAAAGATATGAGCGTATCTGCTTGTCATTTCTGGGCTTTCATGTCTCAAAAATTTCTGCACAATATGCTGGGGCACCCCGTTGTTAATCATTCTTGTTCCTACTGTATGGCGAAAGGCATGGGCATGGAATCTATAAATCTCGCCTGATTTATCCACTATATTTTGCTCATAAGCTAATTTATTTAACTCGCCTCTAAATGTTTCTTGTTTTAATGGCGATCCATCTTTTCTTGGAAAGAGGTATTCACTATCTGGAAATTCCTCTGAAACTTTATCTTCCCGAACTTTAATAAGTAAAGCTACCTCTTTAGATATTGGAACTATATGCTCCTTTTTCATTTTCCATTGATAATACTTTAAAAAGTAATCTCCATCTTTGTCCTCTAATAGACAGCCTTTTTTCAAGGTGCACAATTCACTTATCCTCATTCCACATTCTTGAACAATCATAGTCATCGTAGCTATATATTCGGGTAATTTATCAAGATGACTGTTCAATTGCTCTAGAACGAATTCGTCTATAAAGCGAGGTTTTGCTCTTGGTATTTTCGGATAGTCCTCGGGATAAATTAATATTTTGGAAGGAACATCATCCCATTCTAGCCTATGAAGGGTACTAAATAGTCCTTCCAATATAGAGATCCTCCCAGTTATTGTACTAGGTTTTATCCCCATCATGTTTAGTTCACTTAAATATGCTTCAATTTCCACTCTCGTTAATTGGTGTACTCTCTGAACGTGTTTAAACTTTATGTCCAGAAAATTAAAGAACTCTTTAAGTTTTTGGGCAATATCACTTACATAGGAAAAGCTATCCATGTTCAATCTTAACTTACAATATCTTTTTACAAGCTGTTTAAAATATGTATTCCGAAACCCTTTAAAGTTAATTGTATATTCATATTGTGTTGGGTTAACCTTATCATCTGGCAAAGGTAAGTTTCGTCTATCCCAAACGTCTTTATCCCACTCCTCTCCATCAAAATAAAAATCCTCATAAAACTCAATAAATTGTTTTAGATTAGTAACATAGTAAGAATTAGCTTTTACAGGTGTTTTTTCTTGATTAGCAGTAATCTTATAATTAGTGGTGGTAATTCTAACACCCTGTTTTGTCAAATATGTTCTATACTCCGTCATTGCTTTATCAATAGGAACTTCAGTAATTGAAGTAATGCTGGGATACTTTAAATCTAAAAAATCCAACATTTTATTAATTACTGTTCCTTTTCTAATCCAGACAGTTTTTGCATTCCATATTCCATTGTTTAAATGGTAAAAATAAAAATATTTCAATTCTGTTCTTAACCACAGATTTTTAACACGTTCAAAACGAACCCAACGATTTCTTAAAGCAGGATTCTTACTTAATTCTATGGCAGAAGGATGTGGACATTTTCTTATATCCCAACTATTATTAGCCCAAAACCCTTGCATTTCTTCATTCATTACAGCTATTTTTTTGCTGATCTCACTCTGACTGATAATTTTCCTTTTACTAGAAGCATTCATTTCTTATGCTCCTTTCTCTCAAGGTATTTATTAAACTCATTTTTCATATCCTGATCTGAAAGATGAACATAGGTATTTAACGTTGTCTGAACATGTGCGTGACCTAATCTCTTTTGAACGAACGCAACATCCCACCCTTCCCTAATTAGCTGCGTTGCGTGAGTGTGGCGAAGCATATGCGATGTAAATTCTATTCCAGTCCTTTTAACTATTCTTCTAACTAGATCAAGAACACTTTGGTACTTTAGTGGTTTCCCAAAATAGCCTTCTTTTAAGGAAATAAAAACATAGTCATGCTCCAATTCCTCACTATACTCATATACCAAGTAATCTGTATAAAGTGACATCAGTTCTTTACTCACATGTATTGTTCTTTCCTTCCTTAATTTAATATAAGCTTCATTAACATTAACATCTCTAGGTGTTAAATGGATTTGATTGTCCCAAGTGGCAATATCTTCAAGCCTAAGCGATAACACTTCACCGATTCTTAAACCACCCTCATACATAAGCATTAAAATTAACTTATCTCTTTTCGTATGACAAGCGTCAATAATTTGCTTAACTTCCTCTGCTGTCAATGTTCTTATCTGTTTCTTTTTAACCCTTAACTTTAAGACATTCTTTTGGTATCTACCCTTATTAACATGATGTAAAAATCCTTTGAAGTTTCTTCCCTTTGCTTGTTTAAATACATCAATTGATTTAAATTCTCCTAATCTACTTAAATAATCAAGAAAACTCATAACGGCATTTAAAATTGTATTAACTGTCGTTTCTTCTCTTATGGCTTCTTTTGACTGAAGATCAATTACATTATTTGCTGTTGGATATCTCAACCAACCTACGAAATCTGCTAACAACTCAAAGTTAATATCATTAAGAATAACGCCTCTCTGTTCCATGAACTCATACAGCAACTTTAAATGATAGCAGTATGCTTTAATGGTATTTGGAGACTTACCAGTGTTATCTAAGTATTTAATAAATTTCATTACTGGTTCAATTAGCTGGTATTCTTTATCTAGTAATAAATACAATGGATACGGCTTATTCTCCACTTCTATCCTTTGAACCCTCACACGCGCCCCCCTCTTTAAACACTTTAAGTACTACAAATTATAAACCTTGTTAATTTTTATTTAAAGTAAAATCTCCCTTTAACATCTCCTCCTGAACTACTTTAACTACTATTATTTATTATACTATGGTTAAAACATCACCTGATGGATGATTATGAACAACAATCATCGAATTACAAGATTCTTTAATAGCAACATTAAAAATTTCTCTAGGGTGAATGATAGAACTATTCAATGTTCCTACAAAGACACATTGTTGTTTGATAACAATATTTTTGGAATTCAATAAAAGCACATAAAAATGTTCTTGCTGTAAATCTTTAAGCTTCGACATCATCAGATCTGCGACATCAACAGGACAAGTAATTTTAAATACTTCCTGTTGAGATACACTATTTATCCGTTCCCCTATTTCAAATGCAGCCTTTAATGTTATAGCTTTATGATAACCAATACCTTTGACTTTGATTAAATTGTTAATTGATAACTTTTTCAATTCTTTCAACGTGGTTATACCACTTAATAATTCATTGGCAATTTCAATACTAGAACATCCCTTTCTACCTGTATTAATAAGTATTGCTAATAATTCTGAGTTTGATAATGATGCAGCGCCATTGGACACTAATCGTTCACGTGGTTTCTCCGAATTAGCCATTTCTTTAATCCTCAAAAAGGAACACCTCCCATTATTTCCGTCAATGATGGATAAAAGGATGAAACAAAAACAAAAGATAAAAAGATAAATGGAATAAGAGGAACATATTTAATATTGTGGTTGAAAAATATTTTAATAATAATGCTTAATATGCCACCAATCATAAAAGTGAAAAGAAAAAGGTAAAACATGAAGTTTATTGGTAAGAATAAAGATAGAATGTTAAATAGAAGGATATCACCATAACCGATATAACGATACATTAAAATAAAGAATAGGTGACTAATAATAAATGTAAGGAGAAAAGTATTTAGAAAGATTGGAGTCGTAAATAATAAAACAGTTGTGAAGATCATTAAGAAAATTAAGCTAATACAATAATCTTCAATATCATTAATTGACATAACCAATAAAAACAGAAAAGTCGTTAAATAAAACTGAGGATTGATATTAATTAATTGGTAATAAATAAGCAATATTGGAAGTATCGCAAGTAACTCACCTATCAAATAACTATATTTTAAAGGTTGCTTACAACATCTCGACTTACCTTTTAAAATAAGGAAACTAAAAATTGGAATGAAATCATAATATTTTAATTTGCTTTTACAATAATCACATTTGGATCTTAATTTTAAGTATCGCTTATCGAAGTGATCATTTGCAGAAAGTTGATATAAAAAGCTAAATAATATCGAGGATACATATGTATAAATAAGCATGACTACTCCTTTCAAAGCAATTATATCACAACATTAAAATAAAATACATATTATCATTTTTTTATAATTATAGGTGAAATAAGCTCCATAATTAACAAAAGAGCCAAGATTTCTAATTTTTTTAGAAACCTTGGCTTTATTTTTTGAATATTATTAGTTAATCAAAATTTGTTTTAGATTTAACTTCGCTAATAAAATATAAACTACCTGTGATAATTAGACCTTTTCCATCATAATTCTCTAAAAATTCTACATAATCATCTACTAGCTCAACGTTATCTCTATTGATATTTTCTGCTATTTCTTCTTTTGATAAGGCTTTTGGAAAATCAAAATCAGTGATATAAAAGTGAGACGCAATGTCTTCCAATTTGTTTAACATGTCACAAATAGGTTTCCCTTTAATTGCAGAAAATAATATATCAATTTGATCACGACCATAATATTGTTTAATCGTATCAATCAATGCGTCTACACTTTCATTATTATGCGCACCATCAATTATCATTAATGGATGTTCTTTGACTTGTTCAATTCTACCTATCCAATTGACTGACTCAATACCATCTATCATTTTATTGAAATCAAGTTCTATAATTCCAGCTTCGTTTAATTCAATTAATGCTGTTATAGCTAATGATGCATTTTCTTTTTGATGTTCACCCAACATATTTAAAATAATTGTTTCAAGTTCGTAATCTTTATATCTATAAGTAAATTCATCATCTTGAGAAATTACTATAATTTCTCTATCTAACTCAATAGGTGTTGCATTTTGTTCTACTGCATAGTCTCTAATATATTTTAAAGCATCTTCATTTTTCACTGAATAAATAACTGGTGTATTAGGTTTAATGATATCGCCTTTGTCTTTGGCTATATCTAAATAGGTGTTGCCTAAAATATCAGTATGATCTAAACCTATACTTGTTAAAATAGACATAATTGGATTAAATACATTGGTTGAATCGTTTTTAATACCTAAGCCCGCTTCAATAATAACAAAGTCAACAGGGTGTATTTCACCAAAGTATAAAAACATCATTGTAGTAATAATTTCAAACTCTGTTGCATTCCCTAACTCAGTTTCAACTTCTAACGATTCACTTACTGGTTTAACACGAGAAACTAACTCAACAATTTCATCATTTGAAATGGGATATCCATTTAAACTAATACGTTCATTAAAAGTTTCAATAAACGGAGATGTAAAAGTACCAACTTCATAGTTATTTTCAACCAATGCGGCTCTTAAATAAGCTACTGTCGATCCTTTTCCATTTGTACCGCCTACGTGTATGCCTTTAATATGTTGCTGTGGGTTATTTAGTTTTTCTAGCATCCATTCCACACGTTTAACGCCTGGTTTGATGCCAAACTTAGTTCTTTCATGTATCCAATACAAGCTATCTAGGTAATTCATGATACATACTCCTATGCTTTTAATTGTTCAATTCTTGCTTTAACACCATCATACTTTTCTTTGTAATGTTTTTGTTTTTCTTTTTCTTCATTAATAATTTTTTCAGGTGCTTTATTGACAAAGTTTTCATTGGCCAATTTCTTATCCACACGGTCTAATTCACTCTGTAATTTATCTAATTCTTTTTCTAAACGTGCAATTTCTTTATTCATATCAATTAAACCTTCTAAAGGTAAGATGACTTTACCTGCTAACACTACAGATGTCATTGCTTTCTCAGGAATGTCTATATCAACATTGATTGTCAATTCACTAGGATGACAGAATCGTTCAATATAATCAGCATTATCTGTTAATGTTGATTGAATATTACTATCTTTAGCCTGAATCATAATAGGAATGGCTTTAGATAATGGTGTATTAACTTCTAATCGAGATTGTCTAATTGATTTGATAATTTCAACTAATTGTTGCATTGTTTGCTTACTATCATCAAACATAAGTTCCTTATCTACTGTTGGCCAAGATGATTGAACAATTGTTTCGCCTTCATGAGGTAAACTTTGCCAAATTTTCTCTGTAACAAATGGCATAAATGGATGTAACATTCTCATAATACGATCTAACACATAACTTAATACAGAACGTGTCGTTTGTTTTTGGTCTTCATCCTCGCCATTCATAGGTATTTTACTCATTTCAATATACCAATCACAGAATTCATCCCAAATGAAATTATATAGTGCTCGACCCACTTCACCAAACTCATATTTATCACTTAAATCTGTAACTGTAGCGATTGTTTCATTTAGACGCGTTAATATCCATTTATCTGCTAAAGATAAGTTTCCTGATAAATCAATATCTTCTACATTAAAATCTTCACCAATATTCATTAAACTAAATCTTGCTGCATTCCATATTTTGTTAATGAAATTCCATACTGATTCAACCTTTTCAGTTGAGTAACGTAAATCTTGTCCAGGTGCAGAACCTGTGGCAAGGAAGTATCTTAAACTATCAGCACCATATTCATCAATAACATCCATAGGATCCACACCGTTACCTAAAGATTTACTCATTTTTCTACCGTCTTCCGCTCTAACTAATCCATGTAACAGAACATCATTAAATGGTCTACGGTCTGTGAACTCTAATCCTTGAAATATCATACGTGCAACCCAGAAGAAAATAATATCATAGCCTGTTACTAATGCATTAGTTGGGAAGTAACGTTTAAAATCTTCTGCATCTACGTCTGGCCAACCTAGAGTTGAGAATGGCCATAAAGCACTTGAGAACCAAGTATCTAAAACATCTTCATCTTGAGTCCAATTTTCTATATCTTCTGGTGCATTTTCACCTACGTAGACTTCGCCAGTTTCATTGTGATACCAAGCAGGAATTTGATGCCCCCACCAAAGTTGTCTTGAAATTGTCCAATCTCTGATTTCTTCCATCCATCGATTAAATGTATTTTCAAATCTAGGTGGGTAAAAATCAATACGATCATCGGTTTTTTGATTATCTAAAGCACGTTGTGCTAAAGGTTTCATTTTAACAAACCATTGTGTAGATAAATAAGGTTCTACTACTGCACCAGAACGTTCAGAATGACCAACAGAATGCATATGTTCCTCAATCTTAATAACCAAACCTTGTTCTTTTAAGTCTTCAACTAATTGTTTACGACATTCAAAACGCTCAAGTCCTTCATATTTACCAGCATGATGATTCATGTGACCTTTTTCGTCCATAACGATAATGTTTTCTAATTGATGACGTTGACCAATTTCAAAGTCATTAGGATCATGTGCCGGCGTTACTTTCATAGCACCCGAACCAAAGTCGATATCTACATATTCATCTGCTAATATAGGTAATTCTCTACCAACAATTGGTAATATCACCTTTTTGCCAATAACATCTTTGTATCTCTCGTCATTTGGGTTAACAACAATAGCTGTATCACCTAACATCGTTTCTGGGCGTGTTGTAGCGATTTCAATATATCCATCTCCATCAGCATATGGATATTTAAAATGATAAAATGCACCTTGTACATCTTCATGAATCACTTCAATATCAGATAAAGCCGTACGAGCTTGAGGATCCCAGTTGATTATACGTTCGCCTCTATAAATAATACCTTTGTTATAAAGATCAACAAATACTTTTTTAACAGCTTTACTTAAACCGTCATCCAAAGTAAAACGTTCTCTACTATAATCTAAACCTAACCCTAATTTAGCCCATTGTTTACGAATGAAGGACGCATATTCTTCTTTCCAATCCCAAGCTTGTTCTAAGAATTTTTCACGACCAATATCATGACGTGAAATACCTTGTTCATTTAGTTTAGCTTCTACTTTAGCTTGTGTAGCGATACCAGCGTGATCCATACCAGGTAAATATAAAGTGTCAAAACCTTGCATACGTTTCATGCGTGTAATGATATCTTGTAATGTTGTATCCCAAGCATGACCTAAATGTAATTTACCAGTTACATTTGGTGGTGGAATAACGATTGTATATGTTTCTTTATTAGTGTCTTCTGATGGTTTGAAATAACCATTTTTTACCCATTCATCATATCTTCCAGCTTCTACTTCGCGTGGATTATATTTCGGCTTCATTTCCATAAAGTAAATCCTCCTCAAAAATAAAAAACACCCATCCTATATACATAGGACGGATGTTCCGTGGTACCACCTATATTCAAGAAAGTAGTTAGTCTGTATATGTCTCAACCTTCTACTTTCGAGCACTCTAGAATTTGATTAACGCTCAAACACGCTTTTGCCTACTCTTTTCTTCGTTCAATCAGCAAAAGGACTAAGTGGGCTACCTTCAGTAGTAATTATTGTGTATTTTCACCAACCATACACTCTCTAAAAAATAATTAAAACCTACTCTTCCCAAATGTTATATTCATTTACTTAATTATAGTATAATGGAAATTCGCATAAGTCAATCTATTAGGAGGAATTTTATGAACCCTTGTGCCTTTGGTACCAAAGATCCAATTTATATAGAATATCATGATCAAGTTTGGGGTCAACCGATGTACGATAGTAAAGATTTATTTAAACTATTGGCTCTAGAATCTCAACATGCTGGTCTATCTTGGCTTACGATACTAAAAAAGAAATCCGCTTATGAAGAGGCATTTTATCAGTTTGAACCTAAAAAGATAGCGGCAATGACTGAACAAGATGTCGACAACTTAATGACATTTCCTAATATTGTCCATCACAGAAAGAAATTAGAAGCTATTATTGCACAAGCGAAAGGTTATTTAGAAATTGAGAAGGATTATGGTAGTTTCAGTACGTTTTTATGGTCTTATGTTGATGGTAAACCTATCGACATGGGATATGTAAAGCCTGAAGATCGTATTACGGTAGATGACCGTGCTAAAGCAATTTCCAAAGATTTAAAAAAATATGGTTTTAAATTCCTAGGACCCGTAACAGTATTTTCATTCTTAGAGGCAGCTGGATTATATGATGCGCATTTAAAGGATTGCCCTCAAAAACCAAAACATGATTAAAATTTAAAAGACGTATATCATAGCTTTCTCAATAAGCATTTGATATACGTCTTTTAATTCTATTAAATATCTACGACCGTTTAGCTCTATATTTCAAAAAGTAATTAATTAATGGTGCGATTAAAAACAAAATAAAGAAGATTCTAAATATATGATAACTCGATATCATAGCCACATCTGCACCTGTTTCAATCGCAACTAATACTATTTGACTCATACCACCTGGTGCTGCGCCTAAAAACAACTCGTTGATTGAATCATGTGTAAATAAATGTAAGATACAAACCATTACGAAAGCACTTAATATAAGCATTATATTTTGAAACGCAATCGCTACGGCTATTCTACCTTTCAAGTCTGAAAGCAAACGAGCAATCTGTAACCCTATTCGAATCATATACACTACTTGTGCTGATGCTAGTAACCAATTATCTAATGCAAATGTTATATCAGTCGTAATATTCCAAATGATTAAGACTATAATTGGTGCCAATAATTGTTTTGTTGGAAAATTGATCTTAGCCATTATCCAATAAACTACAATGATTGCTAACACAAGAAATATAAATTGCCAAATGTTTAAAATATCTGTTAACGGTTTCGCTTTAACTATTGGTTCTCCGCTACTATGATCATTTTGAAAGAAATATGAAATTAAAGGTACTAAAATAACAACGAAAATAATTCTTGATGTTTGTGTTAAACTAACAACTAAAATATTCGCCTTTTTATCTTCCTCTGCCATGACTAACATTTGGCTTAAAGCACCCGGAATGACACTTAGTACAGCTGTTTCGGTATTTACATCTGCAATCTTCTTAAATAATAATGCGATTAATAGTGCTAATACGAGCAAAAGAACTGATACAAGAATAATTGTTAACCAACTTGCTTGAATATCTTTTATGACAGTTCTAGTGAATGTTGATCCTATTTGAACACCTAAACAAATCAACCCAATTTGACTGATCCAAAACGGCCATTTAATGTTTAATTTAAATATTTTTATACATATTATAGCCGCTATAATGGGCCCGAACATAAAAGGTAATAATATATGTGATACCTTTAATAGCAAACTTATAAAAATGGATAATGCTAATATAATTAGGTTATTTCTATTTATTATTTTCATACGCACACTACCTTTTATAAATGTGTGAAATGATGTGAAATTTACTTATATAAATTAAGAGCCTGGGTATAATGAGATATCCCAGGCTAAAATATCATTAATTTAATTTTTATTTTACAATACGACTTAATGAATTATCAAATGCTTGAATTGTTTTTTCAATATCTTCTTGAGTATGCGCCGTTGATAAGAAAGTGCCTTCAAATTGAGATGGTGGTAAGAATACGCCTTCTTTTGCCATTTCTCTATACATCTCACTAAATAATTTCAAGTCACTTTTATTGGCTTGTTCAAAGTTTGTGACTGGCCCTTCATTTAAGAAATAACCAATCATTGAGCCAGCTCTATTAACAGTGATAGGAACTTGATGCTTAGCAAAGACTTCTTTTAATCCTTTTTCAAGTAAATCTCCAAGTTCATTAAAATAATCATATGATTCAGGTGTCAATTGACTAAGTGTTTCATATCCACTTGTCATTGCTAATGGATTACCTGATAAAGTACCTGCTTGATAAATATTGCCTACTGGTGCAATATGGTCCATAATCTCTTTTTTACCGCCAAACGCTCCAACAGGTAAACCACCACCTATTACTTTGCCTAAACATGTTAAATCTGGTGTGACACCAAAATAACCTTGGGCACAGTTATAACCAACTCTAAAGCCAG
Source organism: Staphylococcus sp. KUGN1 (assembly GCF_045984185.1). Taxonomy (NCBI): domain Bacteria; kingdom Bacillati; phylum Bacillota; class Bacilli; order Caryophanales; family Staphylococcaceae; genus Staphylococcus; species Staphylococcus sp. KUGN1. The sequence goes on from NZ_JBJQIL010000001.1 coordinate 1,098,305, forward strand.
TCATAACTTCATCAAAAATCAATAAAGAACCGTATTCATTAGTAATGTCTCTTAATCCTTGTAAAAAACCTTCCACAGGTGGCACTACACCCATATTACCAGCAACTGGTTCAACAATAACTCCAGCGATATCATCACCATATTTTTCAAAAGCCAAACGTAATGAATCTAAATCATTATATGGCACAGTTATTGTATTTTTAGCAATGCCTTCAGGTACACCAGGTGAATCAGGTAAACCTAATGTTGCCACACCTGAGCCAGCTTTAATTAATAATGAATCGCTATGTCCGTGGTAACAGCCTTCAAATTTAACAATTTTATTGCGTCCAGTATAACCACGCGCTAATCTTAATGTATCTAATGTAGCTTCTGTGCCTGAAGATACCATTCTAACTTTTTCAATTGAAGGTACTCTATCAATTACTAATTGTGCTAGTTTATTTTCTTGTAATGTAGAGGCACCAAAACTAGTGCCATTATCCACTGCCTTATGAAGATTTTCGATAACTTGTTTATTTTTATGCCCTAAAATAAGCGGCCCCCAACTTAACACATAATCAATATATTCATTACCGTCAATATCATATATTTTTGAACCTTCTGCATGATCCATAAAAATTGCAGGTGTGTCCACTGATTTAAAAGCACGTACTGGACTATTTACACCGCCAGGCATTAAATCTTCAGCAATTTCCATTGCTTTAATTGATTTTTCATATCCCATAAATGTTGCCTCCTCTTTATTATCCTCTTTGTTATTTATCTAAATAATGACAAATATCTTTAGCAAAATAAGTAATAATCATATCTGCACCGGCACGTTTCATTGAAACCATTTGTTCCATCACAATCTTTTCTTCATCAATCCAACCATTTAATGCAGCAGCTTTTGTCATACTATATTCACCACTAACATTGTATGCAACAACAGGAACATTAGTATGATTTTTAACATCTCTAACGATATCTAAATAACTTAAAGCAGGTTTAACAATCATCATGTCACAACCTTCTTTTAAGTCACTTTCAAGTTCTCTCAATGCCTCTAAACGGTTGGCAGGATCCATTTGATATGTTTTACGATCGCCGAAAGAAGGCGCTGAATCAGCAGCGTCTCTGAATGGCCCAAAGAAACTTGATGCATATTTAATACCATAACTCATGATTGGTACATTTTGATAGCCGGCATCATCAAGTCCTTGTCTAATTTCAGTAACAAATCCATCCATCATATTACTTGGTGCAATGATATCTGCACCTGCTTCTACTTGAGAAATTGCTGTTTTGACTAGTAATGGTAATGATTTATCGTTATCTACATCATGTGTGTGGTCGTTAATCACACCACAGTGACCATGATCAGTATATTCACATAGACATGTGTCAGCAACAATCAATAAGTCACTATACATTTTTTTAGCAATGCGTGTTGCTTCTTGCACTACTCCATTATGATCATATGCACCAGAACCAACATCATCTTTATCGTTTGGTACACCAAAGAACATAATTGCTCTAATACCTAAGTCATACGCTTCTTTAATTTCATTGTGTAATAAATTTAAACTGATTTGATATACACCAGGTAATGATTTGATTTCAGTTTTAACATCATCTTTTTCAACTACAAAAATTGGGTAAATTAAATCTTCTTTTCTTACATGTGTTTCGCGAACCATGTCTCTCATTGTTTGAGAAGAACGAAGTCTTCTATGTCTATCAAATTTCATTTTAGTCCCTACTTTCTACTACTTTGTCTATCAATGACTCTAACGTTTGTTTATTTGCAACAATAGCTGGTTGATTATATGAATGTAGTGTATTTGCTGTTTGCTTGCCTATTGCAAAATAGTAATCAAACTTAGGTATTGGGTCTTCATTAAAATAATAACGTACTGAAGATGAACTTGAAAATGTTAATGCATCAATTTTGCTATTAAAAATTAATGATTTAACTTCATCTATATGTTTGTAATGTGGTACTGGCTCGTACAAATCAATTTTAACAACATTATTATTACGAGCTAATGTATCTCTCAATAGAGGCCGTGCTTGTTTACTAGAAGGTATTAATATTCTTTGATTATATTTTTGAAATTGATTAATCAACCCTTCTTGTGAGTAATCTTGTGGAATTAAATCTACAGGAATTTTTAATGCACGACAATATTGAGCCGTTTTTTCACCAACAACTGCAATTTTTTTGAAATTAACAACATGCATATAAGGTGAAAAGAACTTAACCGCGTTTTTAGACGAAAAAATAAGCCAGTCATAGTTATCTTTTAACAAACGCGAATCAAATTCAAGTGGTTTTATATCTATAAATGGTTTGTGAATAATCGTAACCAAATCACTTTGAATTTTACTTGTTTGCGTCATAACTACAACTGGTTTCATTTTAAATAGTCACCTCGAAGATTATTGTTCTTCATTTAATTTTCTAATAATTTCATATGCGCCTTGTTCTTTTAGAACACGGCTTACTTCTTTACCTAATGCTGTTGGAGATTCGCCAATAGCTGTATGTTCATATCGTTCTGTTCCATCAGGTGTCATAATTAGTCCAGTAAATTCGATTTGCTGTTGACTATTAATTGTTGCATATCCACCAATTGGTACTTGGCAACTTCCATCCATTTCGGCTAAAAATGTTCTTTCTGCTGTAACGCATTTTTCAACATCTTTATTATGAACCTCTTTTAATAGTTCTAATAATTCTTCATCATCACTTCTGCATTCAATACCAAGTGCACCTTGACCGATAGCTGGTAGTAAAATATCTTTATCTAAATAGGTTGTTACGATATCATCAGACCAACCCATTCGTCTTAAACCAGCTGCTGCTAGGATAATAGCATCGTAGTCTTCTGTTTCAAGTTTTTGCAATCTTGTATCAATGTTACCTCGTATCCATTTGATTTCTAGATGAGGATACTTAGATAAAATTTGAGCGCCTCTTCTTAGTGAGCTTGTTCCAATAATGCTACCTTCAGGTAATTCTCTTAAAGGTGTATGATTTTTGGAGATATAAGCATCAAAAGGGACCTCTCTATCAGGTATACAGCCTAATGTTAATCCTTCAGGAATCACACTAGGTACATCTTTTAATGAATGAATAGCCATATCAATTTGTTTTTCAAACAATTCATTTTGAATTTCTTTAACAAATAAACCTTTACCACCAACCTTAGATAATTGCTTATCTACAATACGATCACCTTTAGTAACTATTTCCTTAATTTCAATATCCAAGTCAGGACGTACCTGTTTCAATTTATCAATAAATTGCTGACTCTGAGTTAAAGCTAGTTTACTTCTTCTTGATCCTACTACTAACTTGCGCATGTTTTGCTGCCTCCTAGAAAAACACTCGTTCTCTTTTCCAACCTATCAATAAACACTACAAGCTAATTTACGAAAAATGTGTAGTGAAAAATAAGTTGAACATACATAAACAGAATAAAATAATATTAAAACATATAAGATTCTTTTGATTGATAATCTTTTTCACTCTAAATATTAAATAAATACCATACAATAGTGTAATAACTGAAGAAAAAATAACTTTTGGATCAATAAATATTTGTTGACCTACTGAAAATACACCCCATTGTGCTCCCAGGATAATACTAAATATAAGTATAATCCATCCTGCCAAAGTGGTGAAAAAGACAATGGACTCTAATGTAGCTACACTGCCTATTCTAAAATACTTCTGATCAAAATTCTTTTCTTTCAAATTACGATATTGAATGATATAAAGTAAACAATTTACGAAAGCTAAAGCAAAGAATGCATAGCTCAAAATTGCCAAACCAATATGGACAAGTAACAATTCGTTTATAACTGCCACTTGTTGTACTTGACTATGATACCGATCCGGCTGAAATGTATTCATTGCCATTAATACAAAACCAATTAAATTTAAAAAGAACACAGAAAAATTTAATGCTTTTATCACATTCAAAATGAGTGATAAAGAGATTATAATCCACGTAAGTGAGAAAAATACATCAAACAGTGATCCTAATGGAGCATGTTTTGTTTGTATAATAAAAACAGATAAAGAGATTGTTTGTAATACCCAAACAATCCTCAATGTATATATGCCAAATACTCTAATCTTATGACTTTTGCGTACAAAATCTAGAAAATAGCAAACAATGCTAATTAAATATATGATTAATATTATTTCATGAAATCGAATAAACAGGTTTTCTTGCATATCATCACCATATTAATATGCTTATTCAAAACTAAAAATTCGACGTGCTGAAATTTCTTTAGCCTTATTTTCTTTATGTTGTCTCGCCTGTTCATAAGGGTTATCAGCTTCTATGTCAAAAATGCTTTGAAAGAGCTCTAATTTTTCGTTACTTTTCTTATCACTACTTAATTCTTTAGCCTGCTTAATAGGGTCTTTTAACATTTGATTAATAATGCTTTTAGTATGCTTAGAGATAATCTTTCTTTCTCTCTCTGATAAATCTGGTAATTTTCTATCAATACTATCCATTGTTTCAGATTGAATGTTCATTGCTTTTTCACGTAAAGCTCTAATAACTGGTACAACACCTAACATATTAACCCAATCATTATGACTAGCTATTTCGCTAGGTATTTGATCAGCTATTGTCTGTGCTGCTAATTGACGTTCTCTTAAGTTCGCATCAACCAGTCCTTTTAAGTCATCAACATCGTAATTAAATATATTATTGATGGCATCAATACCAGGTTCGATATCTCTTGGAACTGCAATATCAACTAATAATAAAGCGTCTAATTTACGTTGATTAGCTATTGAATCAATTAAATCATTAGTAATGATATATGACTCTGAACTTGTAGAACTAATTACAATATCTGCTTGTTCTAATAAAGCTGGTAATGCATCTAGTGAATCGAATTTAACTTGATGTTTTTCAGCTAATACTTTTGCTTTACTTAACGTTCTGTTAACAATAGTTATATTTGTAATACCTGACCCTAACAGATTTAAGAGTGATAATTCACTCATTTCCCCTGCACCAATAATGACAGCTTGTTTATATTTTAGTTTTCCGAATACCTTTTTAGCTAATTCAACGGCAGCATATGAAACACTAACTGCATTATCTGCAATATCTGTTTCACTATGTGCTCTTTTAGCAAAAGTAATTGCCTGCTTGAATAAATGATTAAAGATAGTACCAGTTGTACCCGTTTCTTGTGCTAAGAAAAATGCGTCACGCATTTGTCCTAGTATTTGTGTTTCACCAAGTACTATGGAATCTAAGCCAGAAGTGACACGCAATAGATGTTCTACAGCTTCGTCCCCCACTTTAACTTCTGACATCTCTTTAATGTCATCTACTTCAAATCCAAATTTACGTGCTAAAAATCTTTGAACGTAATAACGTCCAGTATGAATTTGATCAACAACGGCGTATACTTCGGTACGATTACATGTAGATAAGATGACGTTTTCTAAGATGGCTTTGGTTTCATATAAATCTTCATGGGCTAATCGTAAGGCATCATCTCTAAAAGCAACTTGCTCTCTTAGTGCTACATTAGCAGTTCGATGATTTATGCTTATTGCAATAAAATGCATTTATAACGCCCTCCATATACTTACAATAACCTTAGTATAACACATTTGTATTGATTATTAAGTTCATTGCTCAAATAAATTAGAAAGATTCTAATCTGACTTCATTTTTTTGTCAAAATTGTTAAATTTGTATTTAAATATGCAGATTTAATCTAAATATCAAAAAAATAATTAAGAATAATTAAAATGATTATAAATAAGACTCTATCATATCCCATATTTGTTGTTGCTTGTTATTTTTTATAGAAGAATAGCTAACTATAGTATCTCCTTCTTCTAAATCTAATTTATTTTTGATGTTATTTAAATGCTTTTGAACTTTACCTTTAGGTATTTTATCTTCTTTAGTACAAATAATTAAAGTTGGAATATCAAAATGTTTTAAATAATTATACATGAGCACATCATCTTCAGTTGGATTATGTCTCAAATCAACGAGTTGAATGACTAGTTGTAATTTTTGACGTGTTGTTAAATACTCTTCAATCATTTTACCAAACTTTTCTCGTTGAACCTTACTTACTTTAGCATAGCCGTAACCTGGCACATCAACAAATACTAGCTGATCATCTATATTAAAGAAATTCAGCGTCTGTGTTTTACCAGGTTGTTGTGATGTACGAGCCATATTTTTTCGACCTATCATACTATTGATAAATGATGATTTACCTACGTTTGAACGGCCACTTAATGCCACCTCAGGTACATCTGTTTCTGGATATTGTGCTTCTTGTACAGCACTTATAATTAAATCTATATTATTAGGATTAATTTTCATTGGTGATCCTCACTTTTCTTATTTCTCACATTAACACTTTACCATTACTCTTATCATTATGTCATCCTAGTTTTAGGAAATACATACATTGAAGGAAAAGTACTGCATAAAAAAAGAGCCACAATGATATGTGGCCCTAAATCATAAAATATTAAATTATGCAGATGTTTTACTATCGTTGATTAAGTTTCCTTCTGAATCGTATAATTCAGGTTCAACTTCATCATTAATTGTTTGTCCAGTAATAACAACCTTATTGACATCTTCTGATGAAGGTACGTCATACATAATATCGATTAATGCTTCTTCAATAATAGAACGAAGTCCTCTAGCACCAGTCTTACGTGCAATTGCTTTTTCACTAATAGCAGATAATGCTTCTTCACTAAATACTAATTCGACGTTATCTAGCTCTAACATTTTAGTATATTGTTTAACTAGCGCATTTTTAGGTTGCGTTAGAATATTTTTAAGTGCATCAACATCTAAAGTTTCTAAATTAGCTACAATTGGTACACGACCAATGAATTCAGGAATTAAACCGTAAGATTGTAAATCTTCTGGTCTAATTTGTTCTAATAAGGCTTCTTCATCATATTTATCAGCTTCATTACTAGCGAAACCAATCACTTTTTCACCTAAACGACGTTTAATAACTTCATCAATTCCGTCAAAAGCACCACCAAGGATGAATAAAATATTTGTTGTATCAATTTGTATCAATTCTTGGTTAGGATGTTTACGTCCACCTTGAGGTGGTACGCTCGCAGTAGTACCTTCTAAAATTTTAAGTAATGCTTGTTGCACACCTTCACCTGAAACATCGCGTGTAATAGATGTATTTTCAGATTTTCTTGCAATCTTATCAATTTCATCTACGTAAATAATACCTTTTTCAGCTTTATCAATATCAAAATCTGCCGCTTGAATTAAACGTAATAAGATATTTTCTACATCATCACCAACATAGCCAGCTTCTGTTAAACTTGTAGCATCTGCAATTGCAAATGGTACGTTTAAAGTTTTAGCTAATGTTTGTGCTAATAATGTTTTACCACTACCTGTTGGTCCGATTAATGCAATATTACTTTTTTGTAATTCTACATCATCTTCATTAGGACCTAGTTGTTGAATACGTTTATAATGATTATAAACAGCTACAGATAAAGCTTTTTTAGCTTTTTCTTGACCGATTACATATTCATTCAAATGATCCATAATTTCTTTAGGAGTTGGTAATTCTGTTAATTCCTCTGAAGAATTTTGTGCTAACTCTTCTTCAACGATTTCTGAGCATAATTCAATACACTCATTACAGATATATACGCCACTTCCTGCAACTAATTTCTTAACTTGGTCTTGATCTTTACCACAGAAAGAGCATTTTAAATTTTCTTCATCTTCATTGAATTTGAACATTCTTTTTTACACCCCTATTCCATAAAGACTATACTAGATAGCATTCTATAATGCAACATAATCACATTTCAATTGATTTGCTTGAAAATAGGAAGGAGTGGGACTGAATTCAAACTATAACAGATTGAACTCATGGCCCCACCCCACAAGATAATATATCTTATTTATCCTACCTATCAATATTACTAAAACAATACAATGTTAAATTGTTTATCGCTTTAATAGAACAGTAATAATTAGTCTTCTTTGCTACCTTCTACTAATTTAGCATTGTCTTTTAATAAATCGATAACTTTTTGGATGCGAACATCATTTTTAACGATATCAGTATTACCTAATGTATTTTTGATATCTTCAACTGAAATGTTGAATTGTTCACTCATTTTTTCTAGTTCTTTATCAATATCTTCGTCAGAAACTTCGATATTTTCAGCATCAGCAATTGCAGTTAATGTTAAGTTTGTTTTAACACGTTGTTCTGCATCGTCTTTCATTTGCTCTCTTAATTGAGACTCATCTTGTCCAGAAATTTGGAAATATGTTTGTAAATCTAATCCTTGTTGTTGAATTCTTTGACCAAATTCTTGAACCATACGATCTAATTCAGTATCGATCATTGCTTGAGGAATGTCGATTGTAGCATTGTCTGTTGCTTTTTTAATTGCTTCTTCTTTTTCAGTATTTTCAGCTTCAGTCGCTTTTTGTTCAGCAAGACGTTTGCGTAAGTTTTCTTTGTATTCATCAACTGAATTAGCTTCTGCATCTAACTCATTAGCAATTTCATCATTTAATTCTGGAACATCTTTATATTTGATTTCATTTACTTTTGTTTTGAAAGCAGCTTCTTTTCCAGCTAATTCTTCAGCATGATACTCTTCTGGGAATGTAACAACAACGTCTTTTTCTTCTCCAGTTTTCATGCCTTCTAATTGTTCTTCGAAACCTGGGATGAATGAACCTGAACCAACTTCTAAGTCGTAACCTTCAGCCTGTCCACCTTCGAATTCTTCACCATCAACTGAACCACTGAAGTCAATGTTAACTGTGTCGCCATTTTCAACAGCGCCATCTTCTTTAACCACCATTTCAGCCATGTGGCCTAAACTATGGTTGATTGATTCTTCTAGTTCGTCATCTGTTAGTTCAGAATCTTGTTTTTCAATTTCTAAACCTTTGTAATCACCTAATTGTACTTCTGGTTCAACAGTTACAGTAGCTTCAAAAATGAAGTCTTTACCTTTTTCAATTTGAGTTACATTAACTTCAGGTTGAGCAACTGGATTAATACCAGTTTCATCAATAGCTTCACCGTAAGCTTCTGGTAATAAAATGTCTACTGCATCTTGATATAATGCTTCAACGCCAAAACGTTGTTCAAAAATTGGACGAGGCACTTTACCTTTACGGAATCCAGGTACATTAATTTGTTTTACTACTTTTTTAAATGCTTGATCTAATGCTTTATCTACTTTTTCTGATGGAACAGTAACAGTTAATAATCCTTCGTTACCTTCCTTTTTTTCCCAAGTTGCTGTCATGTATAAATACCTCCATGAATAACTATTTTATTTTTTCAACTTCCCTATTATAGCATAGGTCAATTGTGTACACAAACATTGAAATTGCAACGTTTGCGAAATGATTTATTACTTAATTCAATTAAAATTTACGTTAAACGATTTAAGAATTATTTGCAAGAAATTGAGTTTATCATTGTTTATCTAATTGATATATATATGATAAAACATCTTGATTAACAACATTATCATCTATACCTAACATAGATTTAAAATAAACATCATATGCAACAATCCAATCTTCTATTGGAAATAAAGATTCAATATTAAGAGGATATAACAATATAGAATGATTATTCATAATATGGCTCGCTTCGTCAACAATATGTATGGCACCATCCTCAAGATTCTCGATCACTTTTGGTAAGATAATTGATTTTAAAGTCGTGTGTTCAAGACCACTTAACTCTTTAGGGATGATATTAACTGTTGTTCCATATTTGGTAACGGTTACGATACTTTCAGATTGTGCGAACCTTAGGTATTCTATCATTAAACTTACAATATTATTTTCGAAAGTAGAATGACTTAACAAATAATGGATTGTTTCTTTAAAATCATAATGACCATTATCGATGAGTTGAAGTAGAACGTGTGTTTGTTCTCTTGCATTTAATTGATGAAATTGAGCTAATGATTGAGTTAATTGTTCATGATTTGAATCTAGCTTAGATTGTGCATATGCTTTAAGTGGAAATAATTCCATTCTAGTCTTATGGTCCCGTACTTCATCAATAATTTGATTAATCACTTCAACTGATTCATAGTACTGTTCTAAACCATTCAAACTCTTAATATAATAAATCATTAACTCATCATACTTATTTAAACCCTGTTTAAGTAAAATGATAGCTTCTTCTCTTAATTCCAAAAATGCCCTCATTTGATAAAGCATATCGCACTTTTTAATTGCAAGTGCTTCATCTAATTCAAATTGGCTTTCATATTGTTCAAATAATTCATACATTCTATCCAAGTCTTGTGTTAATTCCGCTTTTCTAATATCTTCTTTTAACTTTTTCTCAGATAATGGGAATGGGATGATATCTGACATTCAATTTGCACCTCAATTATTATAAATCTTGAAGAATTAATGCACTCCATGTCTCAAAGTCATCGTATGATTCTATTTTCCCTTTTTCAATCCATTTGATTCTTAACGTATCTGTTTCTTTAGATTCTACATCATTTGAACTGACTGTTATTTTAAATACTACACCCATATGAACCTTGCCTACTTCATTATTGTCATCATTGATAAAGCCTAAGTATTCCATATTTTGAGAATCTTCTGCAGATAAACCTACTTCTTCTTCTAATTCTCTTTGCGCATTCACTCTTAGCACTTCATTAATTGAATCTGCCCCTACAACGTCGTTCATATGACCACCGACGCCAATTGAGGATTGGCCATGTAGTCTTTCTTCTCCGCCGCCTGAAAGACGCTCATACACAAGTATTTCACCACTTTGATTTTCTAATAAACAATATGAAATAAGTTGTTTAAATTCTGGATCCTCTTCCATATCACCTCTACGCTTCACGTCATACTGACTTAATGCATTGAAAATATTACTACCTTTTTCATCATTTTTTGATAAAAATCCATTAAATGCATTCTTTTCATTATCGAAAAGTGTTGCTCTTGGCACAACTATAATTTGCTCATCAAATTTAGACATACTAAACTCCTTTATGTTTTCTTTTATAATATTATTCTATCAAACTTATTTTCAATTCGCGATCGTTATCAATATTCTCTATTAATATCAATGCTTAGACAATTCCATTTTAAAATTTAAAGAAATATAAATAAAAGCTGGGACATCCTAAAATGTCTCAGCTTTTATGAGTTTAGTTTATTTTAAAGCGTCTTTAGCTTTTGATACTAATTCACCGAATGCTTTATCGTCTGAAATAGCAATTTCAGATAACATTTTACGGTTGATATCGATGTCAGCTTTTTTCAATCCGTTCATTAAACGTGAATAACTAATATCGTGTTTACGTGCTGCAGCATTAATACGTGTAATCCATAATTTACGGAAATCACGTTTACGTTGACGACGGTCACGGAATGCGTATTGACCTGATTTCATTACTTGTTGTTTTGCTACTTTATATAATGTATGTTTTGAACCGAAGTAACCTTTAGCTAATTTAATCGTTTTTTTACGACGTGCTCTTGTTACTGTTCCACCTTTTACTCGTGGCATATTAAATTCCTCCTTAGATTCTATCTACGTAATTATTCTATATTCGTTAGTTGTATTATTTTTTATAAGATAATAATTGTTTTACACGTTTCATATCACTTTTAGAAACTAATCTACTTTTACGTAATTGACGTTTTTGTTTAGTGTTTTTGTTTGCGAATAAGTGAGATGTGAAAGCTCTTGAACGTTTTAATTGACCTGAACCAGTTCTTTTAACACGTTTCGCTGCTCCACGGTGAGTTTTCATTTTAGGCATGATTCATTTCCTCCTAGAAATTATTATTAATTATTTTTCATTAATTGGTGATAACATAAGGAACATTTGACGGCCTTCCATTTTAGGCTTCTGTTCGATTGTTGCAATGTCTTTGCATTCTTCAGCAAATTTTTCTAATTGGCGTTGACCAATTTCTTTGTGAGTAATTGCACGACCTCTGAAACGAATTGAAACTTTACATTTATCGCCTTTAGAAAGGAATTTACGTCCATTTTTCAATTTTGTTTGGAAATCATGTTCCTCAATTGTTGGGCTTAAACGAATTTCTTTAACGTTAATTGTTTTTTGTTTCTTCTTCATTTCTTTTTCTTTTTTCTGTTGTTCGAATTTGAATTTACCGTAATCCATAATTCTTGCAACAGGTGGTTTAGCATTTGGTGCTACGATTACTAAATCTAAATCAACACGTTCAGCCATTTCTAATGCTTCTTGTTTTGATTTAACACCAATTTGTTCACCATCTTGACCTACTAAACGAAGTTCTTTTGCACGAATTTTCTCATTAATTTGAGTCTGATCTTTTGCTATGGTTGACACCTCCCAGAATTTTACGAAATTGTCCCAAGCAAAAAGAAGAGCGAGTATCACTACCCGCTCTTCTTCACACATTAATTGTGTAACATGATTAACCTGCCAACTGCTTATTGCGTCGCTACAGGTGAGAAGCGGGAGCTTCTACTTGGTTCGTTTCGTATTCAACGTTATTAATCATATCAACAATAAATGTATTCGTCAACTACTTTTTTTATTAATCATGATGTCTTACTTCTTCCATAGATACATCTTGTCGTAAATCTACTTGTTCTAATGGAATTTTTTTAGTTTTATATCGTACTTTATGATATATAAAGAATGCTAAGAACACCGGAATTCCCATATAGGTAATAATAAATCGATTTAAGTCAAAGTCCCCTGTTTTAATAAAATCGACGTCTTGACCTAGTATAACAATTATACATAAGAATCCGGCAAATATTGGGCCGAATGGGAATAATTTAGCCGTATATTTTAATTTAGATTTGTCATAATTTTGCTTATCGAATGCACGTCTAAATCTATAATGACTCACTGCTATACCGACCCAAGCAATAAATCCTGTCATACCACTTGCTGCAACGATATATTCATATGCATCACCACTAAAATGTTGTACTGCAAAAATCACTACAACAATAATTCCAGTTACGATTAAAGAAATGTGCGGTACACCATTTTTATTCGTTTTAGAAAATGAATTAAATGCTAGTTTATCTTTACTCATTGAATATAACATTCTAGTAGACGCATACATCCCTGAGTTACCTGCAGATAACACTGATGTTAATATAACTGCATTCATAAATGATGCTGCAAATGCAAGTCCAGCATTTTGGAACACTAATGTAAATGGTGAAGTAGAGATGCTATTTTCTCCACCCATAAGTGCACTACTATCATATGGTATTAGCATACCAATGATGAAAATTGCTAGTATATAGAATAATAATATTCTCCAGAACACTTGTTTGATTGCTTTTGGAACGGCTCTTTCAGGATTTTCAGATTCCCCTGCTGTAATACCAATTAATTCAGTTCCTTGGAATGAAAAGCCAGCAACTAAGAACACACCTAATATTGAAAGTAAGCTACCACCTAAGTTACCACCAAGGATAGGGCCGCCTCCTTTAGTAAAGGTTTCAAAACCAACGAATTTACCACCCATTATACCTACAATAGTTAATAATCCTATTACAATAAATATGATGACAGTAACAACTTTTATAAGTGCAAACCAATATTCACTCTCACCATATACTCGAACTGACAATGAGTTAAGTGCAAAGATAATAACTAAAAATATACAACTCCATACCCAAGCGGGAACACTTTGCATTGGGGACCAATATTGAATGACCTGAGCGGCAATGGTTACATCTGCAGCTACTGTAATGACCCAGTTAAACCAATAGTTCCACCCTAATGCAAACCCTAGAGATGGGTCTACAAATCGTGTGGCGTATGTACTAAATGATCCCGAAACTGGTAAATATGTGGCCATCTCGCCTAGTGAGGTCATTAAGAAGAATACCATTGCTCCAATAATTGCATAAGCAATCAAAGCACCTAAGGCACCAGCGCTGTGAATGGCTCCACCGGAAGTCATAAATAGACCTGTTCCAATACAACCACCAATCGCTATCATAGATATGTGGCGGTCTTTTAAACCTCTTTGTATCCCTTCATTTTGACTTTTGTTTTTACTCATAGAAGATTCCTTTCTTTGTATTTAGAGGCAGTTATGATTTTGTTTTATCATTTATTAAAGAAACAACACATTAAGTTCTGTTTCATCATCTATTTCAATAGCTGTACCATATATCACTTAATTATGTTACTTTTATTTATAAATCTAAAACAAAAAAGTGGCTACATACCTTTAAGATATGCAACCACTTTGCTTTTATCTATATAAGGTAGCACATCACATTCTGTGACAGTACAGTTTCTTTCGACAACTGTCCCAACAAGTCATAATTATGGTTATCACTTGTTTCGGCAACATTACCTTTAACTTGTTCAACATATGTCCCATAAGACTTCTGACAAGCGACTCTTTAATATTGCAACCTCTAACTCAACTTTTTATTTAACTAACTTGTAATATACATGAACTGCGTTTAAATTTCAAGCTTATCTATGCTTTTTTAAACGGATTTCGTCTACTAAATTCCAAATAAATTCATCTTTTTCTAATGTCTCTTGATCTTGAGAACCGTATTTACGTACATTTACTTCATTGTTTTCTACTTCTTTATCTCCTACCACTATTTGATAAGGGATTTTTTGCATTTGGGCTTCACGGATTTTATAACCCATTTTTTCATTACGATCATCGATTTCAACACGAACACCTTGAGATTTTAATTCATCTTGAATTGATTTTGCATAGTCGTAATGTAAATCTAAATTAACCGGGATAATTTCAACTTGTTTTGGTGCTAACCAAGTTGGGAATGCACCTTTAGTTTCTTCAGTTAAGAATGCAACAAATCGTTCCATTGTAGATACAACACCACGATGAATAACTACAGGTCTATGTTGCTCTCCATCTTGACCAATGTATGTGAGTTCAAAACGCTCAGGTAATAAGAAATCTAATTGCGCTGTAGATAATGTTTCTTCTTTACCCATAGCTGTTTTAACTTGCACATCTAATTTAGGGCCATAAAATGCCGCTTCTCCGATAGCTTCTTCGTATGATAACCCTAATTCGTCAGCCGCTTCTTTAATCATGTTCTCAGCTTTATTCCACATTTCATCATCATCAAAATACTTTTCTTTATCTTCTGGGTCTCTATAACTTAATCTGAAACGATAGTCTTCGAAACCGAAATCTTTATATACATCTTGAATCATATTAACTACGCGTTTGAATTCTTCCTTAATTTGATCAGGTCTAACAAAGATATGTGAATCGTTCAAAGTCATACCTCTTACACGTTGTAATCCTGATACAGCACCACTAGCTTCATATCTATGCATAGTACCTAATTCGGCAATACGAATTGGCAATTCTCTATAAGAATGCGGTTTATTATTATATATCATCATATGGTGAGGACAGTTCATCGGACGTAATACCATTTCTTCTGTCTCATCTAATTTCATAGGTGGGAACATATCCTCTTGATAGTGATCCCAATGTCCGGATGTTTTATATAAATCAACATTTGCTAATACTGGTGTATATACGTGGTCATATCCCATACTTACTTCTTTATCTACAATATAACGTTCAATTTCACGACGAATTGTAGCACCATTAGGTAACCATAGTGGTAAACCAGCTCCAACTAGTTGACTATTTGCAAACAACTCTAAATCTTTACCGATTTTACGGTGATCACGTTCTTTGCGCTCTTCCAACATTTCTAAATGCGCTTTTAAATCTTTTTTATCAAAGAATGCAGTACCGTAAATTCGTTGTAACATTTTATTATTACTGTCTCCGCGCCAGTATGCACCAGCTGTTGATAATAATTTAAATTCTTTAATTTTAGACGTAGATGGTACATGAACACCTCTACATAAATCAGTGAATTCTCCTTGACTATAAAGCGTTACATTTTCATCTTCAGGTATTGCATCAATTAATTCTAATTTGTATGGATCATCTTTGAAGAATGCTTTAGCTTCATCCCTAGTGACTACTTTTCTTTCGATTTTATGATTCTCATCGACAATTTTTTTCATTGTTTTTTCAATTTTTTCAAAGTCATCTGATGAAATTTTTTCATCTGTATCGAAATCATAGTAGAAGCCGCCTTCAATGACAGGACCTACACCAAATTTAACATCCCCGTATAAACGTTTTAATGCTTGAGCCATCAAATGAGCAGTTGAATGACGCAATACTTCCAATGCTTCATCACTGCCTGGTGTAACGATTTCAATCTCACCATCTTCTTCTAACGGTCGTGTTAAATCTACCATTTGTCCATTAAATTTACCTGCTACAGCTTTTTTACGTAGACCTGGACTGATTGATTGAGCTATATCTTCAGTAGTAGTGCCTTTATCAAATGCCTTTGAATTACCATCTGGAAATTGAATATTAATTTGATCCATACTATAACCTCCTAAATTATAAAAAATCATATCGTTGACTTATTGAAATAAATCAATGTAAAACTATAGAGAAAATAAAAAAATCCCATCCCTAAATCAGGGACGAGATTGTCGTGGTACCACCCTAGTTAAGCGTTAAAACAATACTCGATTAAAAATCGAGCAATTTTAACGTCTTCTCTACATAAGATAACGGTCTTGAGCCGAGTATTCATTACAAATACCATGCATTAAAGTAGTAATAATTTAATTTATTAGCCATATTCTCATCAAACAACGGCTTTCTGTGTAACAGTGATTAAATTATCATGTCTTCAACAGTTTCAACGATTTAGATTTGATTCTATTATACAACATTTTATGAAAATATCAATTGTTTCTAAAGTTTTCACCTTTTAAGAAATAAGGTGTGGATAACGTCTTAATACGTTCAATAATTCGAGCTGCTTTCGTTTTTTCTGAACCCTCACGTGTCATTGATAAATGGTGTTCTAATTCATCATAACTTAAATTAGAAGTAAAGAAAGTGGGTAATTCATGAACCATTCTATAATGCAATAATGGGCCAATAACTTCATCTCTAACCCATGGCGTTACTTCTTCTGCACCAATATCATCTAGCATTAAAATGTTAGCTTCTCGAATTCTTTGTAATTTTCTTTCGTAACTCCCGTCCTTAAAACCACCTTTTAATGTGCGAATGTATTCGGGAAGATAAACTATAGTAGATGGCACTTTTTTAGCTTTGAGTTGATTTGCTATGGCACCTAAAATAAATGACTTTCCAGTGCCAAAAGGTCCATACAGATATAGCCCTTTGACATTCTCACCATTTATTAACTTTTTGCATATATCATTAACTTGCATTGCAATATCCAATCGATTACGTCCAGTTGTATAAATATCTTTAATCTTTGCATTTAAAGTATCTCTCTGCATATGATGTGATGTAATCAATTGAGAATTAAGTCTTTCTTCATCATATTTCACTTTACATGGGCATGGCAAATAGCGGATTTTAATACGTTCATTTTCGATATATAATTCTGGTATATGGCCTTTAACAAAATTAGGACATTCATTATAATGATGCCCATCATAGTGCTTTTGTTGATCTTTATATTCTTGTAGAACGTTTAAATCTTCATCAATCATGGCATTAGTTAATTCTGATTGATGTTCATTTAAAAATTGCTTAACATCAGGATCATTAACAACTTGCTGACGTATTTTAGCAATTCTCTTTTCGAAATCTTTATTTGAACCTACAATATTCTTAAAGCTTTCCATCTAATCCTCCTCCCAATCTTTATTTAATTGTTCTAAGAATGCTTGTCTATCCTTTTCAAATTGTTCATCCTTTTCATCTTTTGAAAGTTCTGTAGCATTCGGATTATCTCTTTCTTCTAACCATTTAGGTGTTTTCTCTCTAGAAACCAATTTACTTTTACGATTATAACCTTGATAAGGTTGCGATTTATTCTCATAAGATGGTTTAGGTTGATTAACTTTCAAGGCATATTCATAAGCTTGTTTAGCCGTAGTAATCCCTTTCTTCTTCCAATTCGAAGCAATTTCAAAAATATATGATTTTGGTAATTTCATATCTTCTTTGAGCATAACAAATTGTAATAAGATGTTAATAACTCCAAAGTTCATTTTTTCTCTATGAATTAATTCTTCAATCATATTCTTTTGAGACAATGTTGGTTCTGATTCAGACCATGAGGCTAACATATCAATTGGACTCGTCTGTTCTAACAATTGAAGCCATTGTTCCGTATCATTTTCAGGATTAGGGATTTCATTAGATTGGTTCGAATTTTCACTTTGTTTAATGCTTTTATTCAATTCTAATTTAGGTAATTGGTTTTCATGTTCTATTAAATAATATGAACGCGCTTGTTTACGCATCTCTTCAAAAGATAATTGTTGAGCACTAGTAATTGAATTCAATATAATATGTTTCATCGCGTCAGCCGTTAAACCATATAAAGTTGCAAGTTGAATAATAAGACTTTTAGCGTCTTTTGTCACGATTTCATTTGAAATGAAGTGGTTATGTAACATCTGTTTCAACATATCAAAATCAAAAGATTCATTAGACAAATCAAGTCCTTGATACTCACTCGCTTTAGGTATATCTTGTGTGTCGATATCTAATATTCTATTGGGTACTTTAAAGACATCTGTAAACTTTCTCGTTGTTTGTTGATACTGCGTTAAATCTCTAAAAGTTTGTTCAAAATGTTTCTTTAGTACTTGGTATCTTTTTTTATCAACTTCACTATATAAAAATACAGATAACATAGGGTCATTGAAAAATTGGGATGCTGACGGCGGCTGAATCAATTGATATATAAAATGTGTTTGTTGCTCATCATGTTTAACAAATGATTTCATTAAACCAATTGCTTCTAACAAATCCATTTGATTTCTAAAGTCGATTAAATTTTCTTTAAGTTCATTCATAATGACATAATGGGTTAATGGTTGTTCAATATCATTGGAAAATTGATGCATAAAATGATATAAACCAATTGCTTGAGGCCCAATTAAAGGTGTAAACAGACGGTTTAATATTTCAAGATGTTGTGAGTTTAAATAAAAATCTTGTATCACTTCAAAACTATCTTGTGGTCTTAACCCTAATTCAAAGGAATTTAACCCCATTTATAAATCACTCCGTTTATTATCATTAAGAATACCTTGCATTGAGGCCAACAGTTGATCAATATCTTTAAACTCTTTATACACAGAAGCAAAGCGAACATAAGAAACTTGATCAACATGCATTAATAAGTTCATTACATGTTCTCCAATTTCTCTAGATGAAATCTCAGTATGACCTTCATCTCTTAATTGCCACTCCACTTTATTTGTTATATCTTCTAGTTGTTGGTATCTCACTGGACGTTTTTCACATGACCTAACTAATCCATTCAAGATTTTTTCTCTTAAAAATTGTTCTCTCGTTCCATCTTTCTTCACTACTATTAATGGACTCACTTCAATATGTTCAAATGTTGTAAATCTTGTACCACAATTTTCACATTCTCTTCTTCGACGAATCGCGTTTGCATCTTCTGCATGACGTGAATCTACTACTCTCGAATGCGTTGAATTACATTTTGGGCATTTCATGATTGTCACCCTTTTCTATTTAGATTATGCTTAATTATACTATAAATTCGCACGTTACAAAAGAAAGCACCTTTTAAATTATATGACTAAAAGTGTAAACTATTTTATATCATTAAATATAACAACCTAAATAAAAAATGTGACATTTTCAAAAATGATGTTAAATTTAAATTTTTCTCTATTTAATTTATGATAAATTTGATACCCCCACTTTATAAGAACAAAAAAACTGCCAATGTAACCTTTAGCATTAAAGGTTACATTGGCAGTCGCTTAAAAATGATTTTTATACAGCTTCTACTGCTTTATGAGATTCTATCAATTTACCAATTTGTTCTGCTACTTCAACAACTCTGTTTGAATATCCCCATTCATTATCATACCAAGCGATAACTTTAACTTTTTTATCACCCATAACCATTGTAGATTGTGCATCAATTACTGCAGAATTTGGATTTGTATTAAAATCTACTGAAACAAGTGGTTCGCTTTCTACATCCAATACACCATCTAAATTTGCATTTTTGAATGCATCATTAATTTGTTCTACTGTTACATTTTGTTCTAAATCTACAACTAAATCTACAAGTGAAACATTCTTAGTTGGT
This sequence comes from Staphylococcus sp. KUGN1, assembly GCF_045984185.1. NCBI lineage: Bacteria > Bacillati > Bacillota > Bacilli > Caryophanales > Staphylococcaceae > Staphylococcus > Staphylococcus sp. KUGN1. The sequence continues at coordinate 1,118,531 of NZ_JBJQIL010000001.1, forward strand.
ACTCTTAGTGCCATTCCATGTAATTTACCTTCTACTTCAGGTAGTACCTCTTTTAATGCTTTCGCAGCGCCTGTAGATGTCGGAATTATACTTTCATTACATGAACGTGCTCTACGTAAATCTTTATGTGGGTTATCAATATTCTTTTGGTCATTAGTAATTGCGTGTACTGTAGTCATAAGACCATTCACAATACCAAATTCATCATTTAATACTTTAGCAACCGGCCCAATACAGTTAGTTGTGCATGATGCATTACTGAAAATATCGTATTCATTAACATCTAGCTTTTCATCATTGACACCTTTCACAATCATTTGAACATGACCACCTTTAGATGGGCCTGTTAATAATACTTTTTTTGCACCAGCATTAATATGTGCAATAGCTTTATCACCATGATTGAATTTACCAGTTGCTTCGATGACAACATCTATATCAAGTTCTTTCCAAGGTAAGTTTTCTGGATTTCTATCTGAAACTAATTTGATATCTTGATTTTTATAACGAATGCCATTTTCAGTAGCTTCTACTTTTTCGTCGAACTTACCATGAGTTGTATCATAATTGATAAGATGTGCAATTGTTTCTGGAGGGTAACTTGCATTAATTGCTTTTACGCTTAAGTTTTCATTTTTTAAAGCAATTCTTAATACCATTCTACCTATTCTACCCATACCGTTAATTGCTATATTCGTTGTCATTTAAAGCACCCCTTGACCATTTATTTATATGTTATACTTTATGGCATTAGTATAACATAATAAATTATTTTTGTAAGCGTTTACCAAAACTTTACAAACGCAAATTATAATCAATCATAATAAGATTTAGTTATTAAATGATATCGAATTCAATATCATCTAATAACGCTATAAATATAAAAGATTCTATAGTTACTCAGTAATCATATAAAAAAACCTGAGTCATTTTTAAATGTCTCAGGCTTAATAAATAGTTACTATTTGAATTATTTCTCAATATAACCTTTTTCACTAAGTAACTTTTCTAAATTTTGCTTTAGTTCCAGTTTATCCCCAAGATTATCAATCACGTGGTCAGCCATTCTACTTTTCTTATCAATAGATATTTGGCTATATACTCTTGCTTTTGCTTCTTCTTGAGTTAAATCATTTCTTTCCATTAAACGATCAATTTGAATACTTTCAGATGTGTAAACAAGCCATACTTCATCTACGGTATCTTGCAATTCATTTTCAAATAAAAGTGGTATATCCATAATTACGTTATGGCCTTTATTTAAAAATTGTTGCTTCTTTTCTTCCATTATTTCTCTAACTTTAGGATGAACAATTTCATTTAACTTAATACGTTCGCCTGGATTATTAAATACTAATTCACCCATATATTTTCTGTCCATCTCGCCATTTTCATCAATAACTTCTTCGCCAAAAACTTCTTTTACCTTCGCTATACCTGGTGTTCCTTTAGCAACTGCTTCTCTTGCAGCTGTGTCCGCATCTACTACTTTAAATCCAAACGCTGTTAACAATTCAGATACAGTTGATTTACCTGATGCGATACCACCAGTAAGTCCTATTACTTTTGACATATTTTCACGCTTCCTTTATTTCTGACAAGTCGGGCAATAGTGACTATTTCTAGATGCGATGACTTTCGTTTCAATTGAGTGCCCACATACCTTGCAATATTTTTGTTTATAAACATTCAGATGTAACTGCATTTCCCCTGTTTTACCATCGGCATGACGATAATCGGAAATGCTTGTTCCTCCATATTTTATACCCTCATTTAATACAGATCGAACATGATAAAATACCATTTCTTTTTCTTGTTGCGTTAAATCTTGCGTTAGTCGACTGGGTAAAATGCCCGCTCTAAATAGAGCTTCACACGCATAAATATTTCCGCAACCAGATATAACTTTATGATCTAAAATCACTTGTTTAATCGGTTTTTTAGCATAATTCTTTTTATTGGTAATATCTAAAAAATGTTGCATTGCATCTTCGTCAAATGGTTCAGGAGCTATACTTAAAAATGAAGGATATGCATCGAAGCTACTCACATTTCTAATTTCTCCAAAGCGACGAATATCTGAATAGATTAATTTTTTACCATTGTCTAATTCAAAAATAACTTGCCAATGTTTACGATAATTAGGTACAGCAATTTGTTCTAAATGATCAACAACGAAAAATCCACCAGCCATACCTAAATGACTAATCAAAATACGTTGTTCTGAATCACGATTAATATAAAATACAATATATTTACTTCTACGCTCAATTTTGGTAATTGTATAACCTTCTGTTAAACGTTGAAAACTATCAAGCGTCATTCCTTTGATAATCGTCTCTCTATTATCTTCTTTACCCTTTTTTACATTTTCTGAAAAAGTAATTTTATTTATCGTAGTATTTATGGCATACGGTTCAATCCCACGTTTAACATGTTCTACTTCTGGTAGTTCTGGCATATTCAAACCTTCCTTTATTTTGCATCATACCATGTCGCACCGTAACTTGAGTCAACTTTTAGTGGCACATCTAATTCTAGTGCAGACTCCATAATGTCTTCTACAAACTGGCTGAATGATTCTACTTCATCTTTTGGTACTTCAAAGATTAATTCGTCATGAACTTGCAATAATAGTTTCGCGTGATATTTAGTATGTTGTACTTCTTTATTGAATTGCACCATAGCCAATTTGATAATATCTGCCGCACTACCTTGAATTGGCGTATTCATTGCTGTTCTTTCTGCAAAACTTCTTAAATTAAAATTACGACTTGTAATATCTGGAATATATCTACGACGATGTAATAATGTTTCTACAAAACCTTGAGCTTTAGCATCTTTCACAATATCTGACATATATTGTTTGACTCCTGGAAAACTATCTAAATAATCATCAATAAATGCTATCGCCTTTTTACGTGTAATTCCTAAACTTTGGCTTAATCCATAATCACTTATGCCATACACAATTCCAAAGTTAACGGCTTTCGCTTGTCTACGCATTAAACTATCAACTTCATCCGCTTCCACATCGAAAACCTTCATTGCAGTCGCTGTATGAATATCATGACCATTTATGAATGCTTCTTTCATACTTTCATCTTGCGTAATATGTGCTAAAACTCTTAATTCAATTTGAGAATAATCGGCACTTAAAATAACACTATCTGTAGATGTCGGTTTAAATGCTTTTCTAATTTTCCTACCTTCTTCTAAACGAATAGGTATATTTTGTAAATTTGGATCCACACTTGATAATCGCCCAGTTTGAGCTAATGTTTGATTAAAACGTGTATGAATGCGATTATCTTCACTAATCACTTTTTGTAATCCTTCTACATACGTAGATTGTAATTTTGATAATTGGCGATATTCTAAAATATAATCAATAATTGGGTGTTGACCTTGTAATTGTTCCAATACATCAACAGCAGTAGAGTAGCCTGTTTTAGTTTTTTTAATCACTGGTAATTCTAGTGTTTCAAATAATACCACGCCAAGTTGTTTAGGAGAATTAATGTTAAATTCTTCACCCGCAGCTTCATGAATATTTTTAATTAAAACATCTAGCTTTTCTTGAATCTCTTTCTCCATATGTTGTAAATCATTTACATCTGTATAGATTCCAATTTCTTCCATCTCGCTTAATATTTCGGCTAATGGTAGTTCTAAATCTGCTAATAGAGATTCTTGATTATATTCTTTTAGTTGATTTTGCATTTCTGATTTCGATGCACTTACCGCTTCAATGATTGAGGCTACATGTTTATTTAAAATCTCGTCTTCTGGAATATGATGCTTTTTGCCCTTACCATAAATAGCCACGTTATCCTGAACATAATGTTGTCCATATAAAGAAACAACTGAATTCACATCGTCAATGGTTCTTGATGGATCGATAATGTAACTAGACAACATGACATCAAACTGAATGTTTTGAATATCGATATCTAGTCTATGAGCAACAACATAAGTTTTCTTAGCATCATAAACAGTTTTTGCTGTATTTGGATTTTCTAACCAATTGACTAAATCTGAAAATTGTTTAATTTCATCTGCATTGATAACAACATGATGTTCTCCAGTATAAAGTCCAAATTTTAATATATTATCTTTTAAATAATTACTATCTTCTAGCTCAAAATGAATGGTCGCCTCATCTAAATCATTAAAATTAATATGGTCAAAATCTGACTCAATCTCAAAGACTTTATCTTTTTGTTCTTGAGTTGCTTCAAATGAATCTATTTCTGCTAAAAGTTGGTTAAATTCTAATTTTTTAAAGAGCTCAATTTTTTCAGTTTCATCAATGTCTGCTTCCATTTTAGTATCTTCTAAATTAACTTCGATTGGGCTTTCAACATTAATGGTAGCTAAATCTTTACTCATTAAAGCATCATCTTTACTATTTTCAAGTTTTTCTTTAAGTTTTTTACCTGAAACACTATTTATATTGTCATAAACGCCTTCTACAGTATTGAATTGATTTAGTAATTTAATTGCAGTTTTTTCGCCTACGCCAGCTACGCCCGGTATATTATCTGAAGTATCGCCCATTAACCCTTTCATATCAATAATTTGATTTGGTGTTAATCCGTTATATTTTTCAGCGATAAAGTCTGGTGTATAATGATCGACTTCTGTTACACCTTTTTTAGTATAGTAAATTGTGACATGATCAGTAGCAAGCTGCGTTAAATCTCTATCGCCAGTAATTATGATAGTTTCAAACCCAGCTTTGTCCGCTTCATTACTCAAAGTACCAATAATATCATCTGCTTCATAATTCTCTAATTCATATCTTTTTATGTGATATGCATCTAATAATTGACGAATATATGGGAATTGTTCACTTAACTCAGGTGGAGTTTTTTGTCTACCACCTTTATATTCACTATATTTAGAATGTCTGAAAGTTGTTTTACCTGCATCAAACGCCACTAAAAAGTGATTAGGTTGTTCTTCTTTAAGAATTTTCTCTAGTAACATCGCAAAGCCATATACTGCATTAGTATGTATGCCTGCCTTATTTGAAAGTAATGGCAAAGCATAGAAAGCTCTAAAGCTTAAACTATTACCATCAATTAATACTAATTTATTCACGTTATAAACCTCCAGCACATATTTAAATATATTTTAGCATAAACAGTGTATCGTCATTAAACATTAAGTACCATTGTCTCATAATTCATTGAACTAAAATAAGAACCACACGCCTTTATGAATTCAATCATTTTAGGGTGTGGTTCTTAATATTTAATCTTCATCGAAAAACGTCACTTTAAAGGTCGAACCCTCATTTAAACGACTAATTACACTAATTCTTCCATTATGCGATTCAACAATATGCTTAGTAATCGATAATCCTAACCCAGTACCGCCGGAATCCCTACTTCGTGCTTTATCAACTCGATAAAATCTTTCAAAAATATGTTTTTGTTCCTCAGCACTAATACCTATACCAAAGTCTTGAATTTCTAGGTTAACCCTCTTACCTTCACGATACACACTTACAATAACTTTATTATCATTGGTTGAATAATTGATGGCATTAGATAATAAATTGGTAATAACTTGAGCAATTTTATTTTCATTTGCTTTGAAAATAACATCACGTTCAATTTTAGATTCAATTGTTATATTTTTATTCTGAGCTTGATTTTGTAAATTATCTATCGTTGTATAAGCTAATTCAGATAAATTCATATAACTCGTTGTTATTTCATTTTGTTGCTCAATATGCGATAAATCTAGTAAATCCATCACAAGTGATTCGATTCTATTCGATTCTTTCAGGATGATATTTAAGAACATATTAAGCGATTCTTCATCGTTTTTAGCACCTTCAATCAATGTTTCAGCGAATCCTTTAATTGAAGTAATCGGTGTTTTAAGTTCGTGTGAGACGTTAGCTACAAATTCTCGACGTAGGTTTTCTAACTTTTGCAAATTAGTAATATCATGCAATACGACCACCATACCTTGTAGCTTTTTCTTCGATTTAGAAAGTATTGGTACACATGATACATCAAAATATTTTGTGTGAACATTATTGATATCTACTTCAATCTGATCATAAATCACTTTCTCAGTTCTAAAACTTTCCATGATTAACTTTTCAATTTTATCATTGATAAAACCAATATAACTTTTATTTTCCACACTTTGTTCAGGACTAAATACTTCATAATATGCCGAGTTCGCTACGACAATTTCACCATGTTTATCAATCATTAATACTGAACTTGGTATATTTTCTAATGTCGTTTTTAATCTATTAGATTGGATTTTTTGTCTATTATTTAATTTCTGTAACCGTCTTGCAAGCTCATTTGTCGTTACAAACAATGCTTTAGTTTCTTTGACGTTGCTTTCGGGTACACGAACATGATAATAACCATCCGCCAATAATGAAGTAGCATATGTTACTTCATTTATGGGTCTAATATATGTACGATTGATACTTCTACTAGCTAGATAAACTGTAATTAATACAATCACACCTACAATTGATAGGTACTTCCACATTTCTTTTTGCAGGTCTAATATTTCATCATTAATTCCACTTATGTAAACAGTTTTATCATCAATTTGACTTTTAAACGTATACTTCAAACCAAGTTTCGTATTTTTATGAATCAATTGTGAGGGGTTTGCCTCGTTATCTATACGTTTATCTATCTTTTCTTTTTCATCAGTCGTGAATATCACTTTATCGTTTTTCTTGATTACGATTATATTCTCTTGATTATTAGCAATATTTTTAATCTCACTTTTTTTATTATCGTTATATAAGCTGACATAGTTACGCGATTCTTTTTCAAGTTCTTTTGTCTGATTTTGTGTTAATGTTTGATAAATCATGTTGTGGACAATTGCACCTAAACCTATAAAACTAATAATCGTAATAGTACTAATTAATATTAAAAGACGATGGTGGAATTTCAACATTAACTTTTAGGACGCTCCAATTTATAGCCTAATCCTCTAACAGTTTTAATTAATTTAGGTTGTTTAGGGTTCTCTTCTAATTTGTCTCTCAAATGACTAATATGGACATCAACGATACGAGAATCACCTGCGAACTCGTAATTCCATACAGAATTCAACATATGTTCTCTAGTAATCACACGACCTTGTCGTTCAATAAGATAAAGTAATAATTCAAATTCTTTTGGCGTAAGTTCTAATAACTCATCATCTTTATATACTTCAAAAAATTCAGGACGAATACGGATTGAATCAATAATAATATCCTCATCATCTGTTTCACTTTGTTCAACTTCATTGACGAATTGTGAACGTCTTAAAATTGCTTTTACTCTTGCCACGACTTCTCTTGGTGAGAAAGGTTTAGTCATATAGTCATCAGCACCTAGTTCCAAACCTAATACCCTATCAAATTCATCATCCTTTGCCGTAAGCATAAGAATAGGTACTAAATTTTTATCAGATCTAATTGTTTTACAAACTTCAATACCATCTTTTTTAGGTAACATAACGTCTAAAACAATTAAATCTGGTTGAGACAATTCAACCTTTTGTAGTGCTTCTTCACCGTCATAGGCTACTTCTACTATGTATCCAGCTGTTTCTAAATTATATTTAAGTAACGTAACGATCGATTGTTCATCGTCAACGACTAATACTTTTTGTGACATGATGTGCCTCCCCCATTTAAATTACATGTTTATTATAACTGATGTTTAAATACAAATAACATACCTACACATCAAATTTACATAAACTTAACAATCCAATTATAATGATACTTATATTAAGCTAACATTGGATTAATATTGTCATTTCATTAATTAAACTATCATTTTTTTATAATAAATGATATTGAAACACTAGTAATTTACAAAATCTTAATAAAAAAACGGATTGGTTTCCCAATCCGTTTAGTTCAATATCATCTATTATTTTAAGTTTTTGATTAATTCGTCAGCAAACTCTGAAGTTGATACTTCTGTCGCACCATCCATTAGACGAGCAAAGTCATAAGTAACTATTTTAGAAGCGATTGTTGCTTCTATAGAGTCTGTAATTTTATCAGCAGCTTCTTGCCATCCTAAGTGTTCTAACATTAATACTGAACTTAATAGTTCAGAAGATGGGTTTACTTTGTTTAACCCAGCATATTTAGGTGCTGTACCATGAGTAGCTTCAAAGATAGCATGACCAGTTTCATAGTTGATATTTGCACCAGGTGCAATACCAATACCACCTACTTGAGCAGCTAATGCATCTGAAATGTAGTCACCATTTAAGTTCATTGTAGCAACAACTTCATGTTCAGATGGACGAGTTAAAATTTGTTGTAAGAAGATATCAGCGATTGAGTCTTTAACGATAATTTTACCTTCTTGTTCAGCTTTTGATTGTGCTTCATTCGCAGCTTCTTTACCTTCTTTTTCTACAATTTCATCATATTGTTGCCAAGTGAATACTTGATCAGCAAATTCATTATGAGCTAAATCGTAACCCCATTGTTTAAATGAACCTTCAGTAAATTTCATAATGTTACCTTTGTGAACTAAAGTTACAGCTTTACGGTTATTATCAATTGCATATTGGATAGCAGCTCTAACTAATCTTTCAGTACCTTCTTTAGATACTGGTTTAATACCAATACCTGAAGTTTCTGGGAAACGAATATTTGTTGCGCCCATTTCATCTTGTAAGAAGTCAATTACTTTTTTAACTTCTGGCGTACCTTCTTTGAATTCAATACCTGCATAGATATCTTCAGTGTTTTCACGGAAAATAACCATATCTACGTCTTGAGGGCGTTTAACTGGTGATGGTACACCTTGGAACCAACGTACAGGGCGTAAGCAAGTAAACAAGTCTAGTTCTTGTCTTAATGCTACGTTTAATGATCGGATACCGCCACCGATTGGAGTAGTTAAAGGACCTTTTACAGCAATTAAATATTCTTTAATAGTGTCTAAAGTTTCTTGTGGTAACCATTCACCAGTATTGTCATATGCTTTTTGTCCAGCTAAAACTTCTTTCCATTCGATGCGTTTTTCGCCATTATATGCTTTTTCAACTGCAGCATCGATAACACGACTAGCTGCTTTCCAAATATCTGGTCCGATTCCGTCACCGATAATGAAAGGAATAATTGGTTCGTTTGGTACATTTAATCCATCTTTAGTTTGAGTAATTTTTTCTGCTGTCATAAAATTTGACCTCCAAGTAATTTGTTTGAATTCACCTAATACTATAGATGATTTGATTATCTTTCTTCAATAGGAACGTATTTACGATTTGTTTCACCAATGTAATTCGCTCTTGGACGCATGATTCTATTATCTCTATATTGCTCAAGAATATGTGCAATCCAACCTGATGTACGACTTACTGCAAAGATTGGTGTAAATAAATCATGTGTAATGTCCATACTGTGATAAACTGACGCACTAAAGAAATCGACGTTAGGAATTAATCCTTTTTCTTCCTTCATGCGTTTTTCAATAGCTAATGACATTTCATATAATTCGCTTTGTCCAGTTTCTTCAGTGATTTTTCTACTCATTTCTCGTAAATACTTAGCACGTGGGTCACCTTCTTTATACACACGGTGACCGAAGCCCATAATTTTTTCTTTATTAGCTATTTTTTTGTCTAAATAGTTATCTACATTGTCTAATGAGCCTACTTCAGATAACATAGCCATCACGCGTTCATTAGCACCACCATGTAAAGGTCCTTTTAATGAACCAACAGCAGCAACAATACCTGAATACATATCAGATAAAGAAGATACTGCACAACGAGCAGTGAATGCAGATGCATTTAATTCGTGATCAGCATGTAAAATTAAAGCTTTGTTGAAAGCTTCTTCCTCAATATCAGTTGGTAATTCACCTTTTAACATGTATAAGAAGTTTCCAGCGTAGCTTAAATCTGAATTTGGTTTTAATGGTTCTTTACCTTCACGTACACGTGCGAAAGCTGTAACTAATGATGCAATTTTAGCTTGAATACGAATTGCTCTTTCATATTTCTTTTCATCTGATTCGTCTTCAGCATCTGGATCGAAATGAGCAATGTATGATACTGAAGTACGTAATGCAGCCATTGGATGTACTTTATCAGTTACGTACTCTTCAAAATGTTTATACACTCTAGGATTAAGTGTCATATACTCATATAATTTTGATTTAAGTTCTTGTAATTCTTCTTTATTTGGCAATCTATAGTTCCATAATAAAAAGATGATTTCTTCAAACTGGGCATTTTCTGCAAGATCGTCAATATCATATCCTGCGTATGTTAATTGACTATCGATGATTGAGCTGATTTTAGTTTCAGCTGCAATTACCCCTTCCAAACCTCTTTGTAATTCTGCCATGATAAATTTCCCCTTTACTATTTCTTTATGAAATGGCTTTCAACTAGTATTATAGCTAATTATTAAGTTTTTGTGAAACAAAATAAATTACTATATATATGTAAGTTTGGTATTGATTCATATATAACATAAATGTTAAAAATGTTCTAAGTACCATGAAACCAACATTTTGGCCTTTTAAATTGTTTTGAAAATTAAATTTAATACAAAGTTTTTATTTGGTTATCAAGCTTGATTAAAAAATACTAATTATCTAGGAGTGTATTTTAACACTTTTTTAATAAATAAATTGTATAAAAAGCTATTTAAGTGCATAATATAATTATCTAAAAGTAAGGGAGAGGTCTTATGGCTGATAATCTACAAAGAGAATTGAGCAATCGCCATGTGCAATTAATTGCTATTGGAGGCGCTATTGGGACAGGATTATTCCTGGGTGCTGGACAAACGATTGCCATGACGGGTCCCTCAATACTACTCACGTACATCTTTATTGGATTCATGCTATTCATGTTTATGCGTGGATTAGGTGAAATTATTATTCAAAACACAAGTTTCAAATCATTTGCGGACGTAACTAATACATATATAGGTCCATTTGCAGGATTTGTTACTGGTTGGACATATTGGCTATGTTGGATAATTACTGGTATGGCAGAGGTTACCGCAGTAGCTAAATATGTTAGTTTTTGGTTTCCACATATTCCTAACTGGATTAGTGCATTATTCTGTGTACTTATTTTGATGTCATTTAACTTACTAAGCGCTAAGTTATTTGGTGAATTAGAGTTTTGGTTTTCTATTATCAAAATTGTAACAATCATAGGGTTAATTGTTGTTGGGGCTGTTATGATCTTATTTGCATACAAAACGCAATTTGGACATGCAAGCTTAACTAATCTATACAATCATGGTATTTTTCCTAAAGGAGCATCAGGATTCTTCATGTCATTCCAAATGGCAGTGTTCTCATTCGTTGGTATCGAAATGATTGGTGTAACTGCCGGTGAAACGAAAGATCCTGAATCAACTATTCCAAAAGCTATCAACAGTGTACCAATTCGTATATTAATCTTTTATGTTGGTGCCCTAGCTGTGATTATGTCAATCATTCCTTGGGATAAAGTCGATCCAGATAATAGTCCATTTGTTAAACTATTTACACTTATTGGAATTCCATTTGCAGCTGGTTTAATTAACTTCGTTGTATTAACTGCTGCAGCATCATCATGTAATAGTGGTATTTTCTCAAACAGTAGAATGTTGTTCGGATTATCTGATAACAAACAAGCACCACCTGCGTTTAGCAAAACTAACAAGAACGGTGTGCCACATGTAGCAATTATTGGATCTTCAGCATTATTATTAATTGCAGCACTATTGAATTACATTTTCCCAGATGCAACATTAGTGTTCACATATGTAACAACATTATCTACTGTATTGTTCCTAATCGTATGGGCTTTAATTATCATTGCTTATATTAATTACAGTAGTAAAAATCCAGAATTACACAAGGCGTCTACATATAAATTACCTGGTGGTAAATATATGGGCTACGTCATCTTATTATTCTTTATCTTAGTATTCGGTTTATTATTTGTTAATGAAACAACTAGACGTGCAATTTATTTAACGCCGTTATGGTTTGTAATATTAGGATTAATGTATTGGAGATATAAAAAAGCAAGTACTGCATCTAAATAGTCTTTAACAAAATAAAAATGAGCCAGTAAATGATTTATCATCAATTCATTTACTGGCTTTTTTATATTTAATATCAATATTACTTATGGTCTACATATTTAACTAATATAAAATATATTTTTACATACACTAATGATGTATCAGATCATATTAAAAACGAGTTATAAAGCAAAAAACACCACTTCCAATTTTAATAGTTTGGAAGTGGTGTTTCTGATTTCATCATCAATCTATTTAATTAAAATACTATTAATTAAAGTACGTTAGCATAACCTTCGAATACTTTACCGTTAGCTGCATCAACAGTAACTAACATATCATCTTTAATTTCTTTTGTAGCATTTTCAACACCTACTACCGTTGGAATACCTTTTTCTAAACCAACAATAGCACTTGGTGATGTAATACCATTTTCTTCAGTGATTAAACCAATAGCTTGATCTACGTATGGTACTAATGTTTCATCTACAGAGTTAGTGACGATGATTTTATCACTTAAATCAACACCTTCTAAATCACTAGCAGAATCAGCGACAACAGCAGTACCTACTACTGATCCACGACCTACACCTTGACCTTTAGCAATTTCATCACCAACTAAGTGAATTTTCATCATATTTGTAGTACCTTTTTCACCTGTTGGTACACCTGCAGTGATAATAATTAAATCACCATTTTGAACTCTTTCAGTTTCAACTGCAGTTGCTACTGCATTATTTAATAATGCATCAGTGTTTTTACGTCCTTCTTTAACTACTGGGTAAACACCCCAAACGATAGCACATTGGCGTGCAGTTTTTTCACTCGGTGTTACAGCAATAATGTCTGAATGTGGACGATATTTAGAAATTGTACGAGCTGTTGAACCACTTTCAGTTGCAGCAACAATAGCTTTAACATTTAAGTTTAATGCAGTATGTGCCACTGAGATACCAATAGCATTCACTAATGATGTTTCAACTAATTTAGTTCTGTCAGATAATAATTTTTTATAGTCTTGTGCTGCTTCTGCTGAAACTGCAATGTTTCTCATTGTTTTAACTGCTTCTTCTGGGTATAAACCTGCAGCAGTTTCACCAGATAACATTACTGCATCTGTACCATCATAGATTGCATTCGCAACGTCACTAGCTTCCGCACGAGTAGCACGTGGATTACGTTGCATAGAATCAAGCATTTGTGTAGCTGTGATTACTGGTTTACCTAATTTATTACATTTTCTAATTAAGTCTTTTTGAACCATTGGTACTTTTTCAGGTGGAATTTCAACACCCATATCACCACGAGCTACCATTAAACCATCAGATACTTCAAGAATTTCTTCGATATTATCAATACCTTCTTGGTTTTCAATTTTAGGGAAAATAGTAATATTTGCTTTTTCTTGTTCTAAGATTTCACGAATATCTAAAACGTCACTTGGACGACGAACGAAGCTTGCAGCGATGAAATCTACATCTTCTTTGATACCAAATCTAATGTCGTCTGCATCTTTGTCAGTGATACCTGGTAAGTTTACTTTCACACCTGGTAAGTTAACACCTTTTTTATTTTTTAATTCTCCACTGTTTAAGATGTCACATTTAACTTCACCTCTATCATGGTCAATGTCTTTAACTTGTAATTCAACTAAACCATCATCTAATAAAATATATGAACCTACTTGAACATCGTTGATTAAGTTGTCGTAAGTAACAGAGAATTTCTCTGGCGTACCTTCAACTTCTGTCATGCTTACAATAACTTCTTTACCTTTTTCTAAATCAATGATGCCATTTTTCATATTATGTGTACGAATTTCTGGCCCTTTTGTATCTAAAAGGATAGCTACTGTTTTATTTAAACGTTTAGCAACTTTGCGAATTGTATCAATTCTACCTTTATGTTCTTCATGGCTTCCGTGTGAAAAGTTCAAACGTGCCACGTTCATACCAGCATTCATTAATTTTTCAAGCATTTCTTCTGATTCTGAAGCTGGTCCAATAGTACATACAATTTTAGTCTTTCTCATTTTAAAATCCTCCTGAAATTTATATAGATAACTCTTTAGCTAGTTGATAAATTTGTTGATCAAACTTATGACTTGAATGACCAAATATTTCATCGAATGGTGTCGCTGTTAATTGGTTATGTTTAATACCAACACCTTTGGCAGTTTCACCTTTCTTTAATAATTCAACGGCGTGGCCACCTAATCTTGATGCTAAAACACGGTCAGCTCCTGAAGGGCTACCTCCACGTTGAATGTGTCCTAATACTGAAACTCTTGTATCAATATTAATATATTTACTTAATTCATCAGCACATTCTTGACCGCTCATACATCCTTCAGCAACCATAACGATTGAGTGTTTTTTACCACGTTTAATACCTTGCTCTATCTTTTCAGCTACTTCTTTAATATCTGTATCAACTTCTGGTACGACAATCGTTTCAGCACCTACAGATAAGCCTGCCCATAGCGCTAAGTCACCACAGTCACGACCCATTACTTCAACGATAAATGTTCTTGCATGACTTGATGCTGTATCACGAATTTTATCGACTGAATCAATAATCGTATTAAGTGCTGTGTCGAATCCAATCGTAAAGTCGGTACCGTTAATATCATTATCGATTGTACCAGGAATACCAATGGTTTGTATTTCTTTACACTCTTCACTTATACGTTGAGCGCCACGGTAACTGCCATCCCCACCAATAACTACTAAGCCTTCAATTTCTCTTTTACGTAGATTGTTAATAGCAACTTTACGTACTTCTTCTTCTTTAAATTCAGGACATCTTGCTGAGAATAAGAATGTCCCACCACGTTGGATAGTATCTCCAACTGATCCTAATTCAAGTTTATGAATATCATCTTCTACTAATCCTTGATAACCGTGATATACACCATAAACTTCAATATTATTGTAAATTGCTGTACGTACAACTGCTCTAACGGCAGCATTCATCCCCGGTGAATCTCCACCGCTAGTCAAAACTGCAATTTTCTTCATGACGACATACCTTTCTATAACTAGATTTATCTTCAACTCTAAATTACCACAAATTTTTTACTTCTTCCATCAAAAGAAAGGAGTTATATTGATGTAAACGTTTTTAATTTTGACTTTTATTTTAACAATATTAAAAATAGAGTAATAGTCTATAAAATGACTACTACTCTATTCCTCTTTATTCTACAAAAGAACCTATATTTCTAAATTTATTAAAGCGATCTTCAACTAATTGTTCCTTATTAAGCTGTTCTAATTCATTTAGATGAGTAACAAACGCCTTTTTAATAGATTGCGCTTGAGTCTCCATTTCTTTATGTGCGCCGCCAAGTGGCTCGTTAATCACATCATCTATTACCTTTAATTCATGTAAGTCATGTGCTGTGATTTTCATTGTTTCTGCAGCAATTTTAGCCAAATTACTGTCTTTCCATAGTAATGCTGCTGCACCTTCTGGAGAAATAACAGAGTACGTACTGTTTTCAAGCATTAATACTCTGTTAGCAATACCGATACCAAGTGCACCACCACTACCACCTTCACCGATAACGACTGCAATGACAGGTACTTTTAAAGAAGCCATTTCTATTAAATTGGTAGCAATAGATTCACTTTGCCCTCTTTCTTCAGCTGCCTTACCAGGGTATGCACCTTTAGTATCAATAAATGTGAATATAGGTCGATTAAACTTTTCAGCCTGTTTCATAAGTCTTAATGCTTTTCTATAACCTTCTGGATGTGCCATACCAAAATTACGATAAATATTATCTTTAGTATCTTTACCACGTTGTTGACCTACAACAGTTACTGCCTTTCCATTTAAGTAACCAATACCGCCGATCATAGCTGGATCATCTCTAAAATTACGGTCTCCATGTAATTCTATAAATGAATCAAAAATCATAGGGATATAATCTAAAGATGTCGGTCTGTCTGGTAATCTAGCTATTTGTACTCTATCCCATGGTTTTAAATTTGTATAAACTTTTTTTGTTTCGCGTTCTAAAGAAGCTTCAAGCATATCGATTTCTTCTTGTAAATCAACATCATTCTTTTCTTGAGATTCTTTTAACGAATCAATTTTCTTTCTAATTTCAAAAAGTGGCTTTTCAAAATCAAGCATTAGCTTTTCACCTCTTGATGCAGATTTAATATATTAGCAAGTGTTGTTCTCATGTCTTTACGATGTATTACTTTATCAAGTTGACCATGTTCCAATAAAAATTCAGCAGTTTGGAAATCTTCTGGTAATTTTTCATTAATCGTTTGTTCAATCACGCGTCGTCCAGCGAAACCGATTAATGCTTTGGGTTCACTTAAATTAATATCACCCACTGATGCAAAACTTGCAGACACACCACCTGTAGTAGGATTCGTAATATATGAAATATATAGTAATCCTGCGTCAGAATGTCTTTTTAATGACACACTAGTCTTACCCATTTGCATTAATGAAATAATACCTTCTTGCATACGGGCACCACCACTTGCAGAGAACAAGATAAATGGTAATCGATGCTCAGTACAATAATCAATGATTCGGCAAATTTTTTCACCAACAACTGAACCCATACTACCCATTCTAAAACGTGCATCCATTACGGCTACACCGTATTCAATACCATCTAATTTAGCAGTACCAGTCACAACGGCTTCATTTAAGTCTGTCTTTTTCTGATCCTTTTCAATCTTCTCAATGTAACCAGGAAAATCTAAAGGATTAGCAGATGTCATGCCTTTATCAAATTCATTAAATGTATCTTCGTCAGAAATTGCTTCGATTCTTTTGTAAGCAGATAATGAAATATGGTGGTCACAATTGAAGCATACATTTAAGTTCTCATCTAATTCTTTGGTATACATGATCTTTTTGCATTTTGGACATTTAGTCATGATTCCTGCTGGTACATCATTTTGTTTAGAATCTTGAACTGTTAGATATTTCTTTTTCTTTGTTCGATTAAAAAAATCTTTAAACATAGGGAAACCTCCAAAAACCTCTGACCTTTATAAGGATTAAATTTATACTCATGATGCATTTATAATTATGTATAGTGATAAAGTACTATAACGACATTTGTAACTTACACGTTATAAATGTCGTTATAATTAAACTTCATCCAAATATAGTATTCTATATGAATATATTTATCAATATTATTTTAAATCTGTTAATTTCATTGTTTTATCATACACATCTTGTGGATCAACTTCAATTCGAGCTACACCAGATTCCATTGCTGCTTTAGCAACCTCACGAGCAACAGATGGCGCAACACGTTTATCGAATGGTCCAGGAATACAATAATTTGGTTCTAATTCTTTACTATCGATTAAGTCTGCAATCGCTTCAACTGCAGCTTTTTTCATTTCTTCGTTAATATGGGTTGCTTCTGTATCCAATGCACCTCTAAATATACCTGGGAATGCTAATACATTATTAATTTGGTTTGGATAATCTGAACGTCCAGTTCCAACAACTTTCGCACCAGCATCTTTAGCATCGTTAGGATTGATTTCAGGATTAGGATTCGCCATTGCAAAAATAATTGGATCTTTGGCCATGCTCTCTACCATTTCTTTAGAAAGTAGGTCCGCAATAGATACACCTATAAATACGTCAGCATCTTTAATAACTTCACTAAGTTCGCCTTCAGTTTTATCTTTGTTTGTCCATTTAGCGACGTATTCTTTTGTGTCATTCATGCCATAACTTCTTCCTTCAAATATGGCACCTCTTGAATCACACATAACCATATTTCTAACACCATATGAATAAAGTAATTTCACAATAGCTATTCCTGCTGCGCCTGCACCATTAAGAACGACTTTAATATCTGATAAATCTTTATCAACAATTCTAAGTGCATTGATTAATCCTGCCATTGTCACTATCGCTGTACCATGTTGATCATCGTGGAAGACGGGAATGTTGGTCTCTTTTTTCAATCGCTCCTCGATTTCAAAACAACGTGGTGCTGAGATATCCTCTAAGTTTATACCACCATAATTAGGTTGGATTAATTTAACTGTCTTAATAATTTCCTCAGTATCAGTTGTATCAAGTACAATAGGTACACCATTCACACCAGCAAAACTTTTGAACAACACAGCTTTACCTTCCATAACAGGAATACTAGCTTCAGGGCCAATGTTACCTAAACCTAATACTGCGGTTCCATCAGTAACGACCGTAACTGTATTACCTTTAATTGTATAGTCATATACTTTTCTTTCATCTTCATGAATTTCTTTACATGGTTCGGCAACACCTGGAGAATAAGCCAGACTTAATTCTTCTTTATTGGTAACTTTAACATTAGGCGTTACTTCTAATTTTCCTTGGTTTTCTTTATGCATTTCTAGTGCTTCGTCTCTTAAAGACATCAAATATCAACCCCTATTTATTTAGTTATAAGAATTAGATGTTGCTAGTTATCATTCAGTTTTTATTATAATATGTTTTCACATACTACTAATAATGAATTGCTTACCTATAGGATGTAAAGTGAATTAAAACTAGCAATAATTTAATTATCAGTCACTACTTTTATAATTATTTTTTCTGCTGATCATTCATATTTTATCATTAATCGACCAATAAGATAATGCCATTTACAAACAAATAGAACAAAAAACAATTATAAAAATAAACTGATGATTAAAATTTAAATCATCAGTTTACTATATCACAATTCAATACTGGATAAAAGTTATACAAAACGGATATCACTTGGTTTAAATAACTTTACTAAATCAGATAAAAAAGCTGAATTTTTCTTAATATAACCTAATCTTGTCATCTCGTTTGTTTGATCATTAAATGATAAAACCTCAATGGATTGATTTGTATTTTCTTGATCTAAATATTGATAGAACCCTTTAACTTGGTCAACTCGTCTAACAATAATTTGTTTTGTTTGGTTCAATTTAAATGCTTCAAATGCTTCTTCTGTATAAATATCATTAAGAATCAACTGCTTTTTACCATTTCGTTGATCAAATTTTCCTTGAACAACATAAATTTGCTCTTCAGATATATCAAGTTCATACTTTTTAAATTGATTTGGAAATATCACGCCATCCAGTAAATGAACGCCATCATTCAAGGTTACGAATGCCATATTTTGACCATTTTTAGTTCTAATCCGCTTAATTTGATTAAACTGTACTAAAATAGGTTGATAGTTTTTAGCATTACTTAATTTATATATTGTTAAATATTGTTTCTTGTTAAATTCTTTCTCTACTGGGTGCTTAGAGATGTAAAATCCTAGGTATTCTTTTTCATATTCACTTATTAATTGATCGGATAACTCTTCTTTTTCTTCATATGACTGTTTTGGCGTGAAGAAATCAAATAACATATCATCTTGTTCTATATCAGTTACTTGATCAATGACTTGATCAATTGAATGTAATAACGTAGCTCGATTTTTACCGAATATATCAAAGGCACCAACTAAAATTAAAGACTCTAATAATTTTCGAGTTTTAACTCTTTTAGGTAAGCGTCTTGCAAAATCAAAGAAATCTTTAAAGTCACCATTTTGATATCTCTCGTCTACGATAAGTTTCACACTTTGGTATCCTACCCCTTTAATAGCTCCTAATGATAAATAGATGCCATCGTTGGTTGCTTTATAAAACCAATAACTTTCATTAATATTGGGTGGGAGTATTGTAATGCTCTGATGTTTTGCTTCATCAATCATGGCAGCCGTCTTTTTCTCACTGCCAATAACATTACTTAATATATTAGCGTAAAAATAATTAGGATAATGGACTTTTAAATAACTCATGATATAAGCGATTTTTGAATAACTAACTGCATGTGCTCTAGGGAAACCATAGTCAGCAAA
Source organism: Staphylococcus sp. KUGN1 (assembly GCF_045984185.1). Lineage (NCBI taxonomy): Bacteria > Bacillati > Bacillota > Bacilli > Caryophanales > Staphylococcaceae > Staphylococcus > Staphylococcus sp. KUGN1. Next base: position 1,138,468 of record NZ_JBJQIL010000001.1, read on the forward strand.
TTTTAAAATTAAATCAAAAATTTGTTTACTCATATATTCGTCATAGCCATTTTGTTTAGCACCATCAACAAAGTGTTGTCTTTCACTTTCAAGTACAGCCCTATTCTTTTTACTCATTGCACGTCTTAAAATATCTGCTTCACCATAACTAAAGTTGGCAAATTGACTGGCGATTTGCATAATTTGTTCTTGATAAATAATAACGCCATAAGTATTTTTCAATATAGGAGCTAAGTCTTCATGTAAATATTCTACTTTTGATGGATCGTGTCTTCGTGTAATATAAGTTGGAATTTCTTCCATAGGCCCTGGTCTATATAACGAAGTAACAGCAACGATGTCTTCGAAGTGTTCAGGCTTTAACTTTTTCAATACTCGACGTACGCCATCTGACTCTAATTGGAAAATACCAGTTGTATCTCCTTGAGACAATAATTCGAAAACTTTTGGATCATCAAAAGGTATACTTTCTATTTCAATGCTGATATTCAAGTCCTTTTTAACTTGATTAATAATCTGATGAATAATTGATAGATTTCTTAAACCTAAAAAGTCAATTTTTAATAAACCAATGCGTTCTGCCTCAGTCATTGTCCATTGTGTTAATAATCCTGTATCACCTAAAGTTAAAGGTGCATACTCATATAAAGCATGATCATTAATAATTATTCCTGCAGCATGAGTTGATGTATGTCTAGGTAATCCCTCTAGCTTTTTACATATTTCAAACCAGCGTTCATGACGATAATTACGATGGACAAATTGTTTAAATTCATCATTCTGATAAGCTTCTTCTAATGTGATGCCTAATTTATGAGGGATTAATTTAGAAATTTCATTTAGCGTTATTTCTTCAAATCCCATAATACGTCCCACATCTCGTGCAACAGCTCTTGCAAGTAGATGGCCAAACGTTACAATACCTGAAACATGTAATTGTCCATATTTTTCTTGAACATATTGAATCACTTTTTCACGTCGTGTGTCTTCAAAATCAATATCGATATCAGGCATCGTTACTCGTTCTGGATTTAAAAAACGTTCGAAGAGCAAATTAAATTTAATAGGATCTATTGTTGTAATACCAAGTAGATAACTTACCAGTGATCCTGCTGAAGACCCACGGCCAGGTCCAACCATTACATCATGCGTTTTAGCATAATGAATTAAATCACTTACGATTAAGAAGTAATCTTCAAATCCCATATTTGTGATAATGTCATACTCATGTTTTAATCTTTCCCAATAGTCTGGTCGATTCAAATTTAAATGATTTAACTTTTCTTCTAGTTTTTGCCATAAGTATGTTTTCGAAAGTTCACCATTCGGCGTTTGGAATTGAGGCAGTAATGATTGATGATAATTTAACTCAGCAGTACATAATTGTGCAATTTCGTCAGTTTTAATGATTAATTCATCATTAATTTCCAAATTTCGAAGTTCGTTTTTATTAAATACATGTTCATGGTAATCCTCTTGTTCAGCTACTAAATCTAATTTACTATTTTCCTTAATGGCTTGAAGTGCTGAAATCGTATCTGCATCTTCTTTATTTAAGTAACGCATGGTATTCAACCAAACAAACGATCTATTCTCTATAGCGATACAATCTTGGTTAAGATATACATGCTTTTTATCATGAAAGGCTTCAATGAATAGTTGATGGTGTTCTTCGACCCCTTTAAATATGATGATGAGATGATTTGCATAACGTTTTAACCATTCAATAGGGATATCTTCTTTCTCTTTCATTTTAATAGCTGACGATAATTGATATAAATCTTTTAAGCCATCATTATTTTGTGCCAAAAGAACAGTTTCCAATTGATACAACCCATCAGTTAAATAGACGGTCATACCAAAAACGGGGTGAATCCCCGCTTCTATACATGCATCATAAAATTTAGGATAGCCATACAAAACATTAGTATCTGTGATTGCAAGTGTTTCAATTCCTTCATTCTTAGCTTTATTAACGACATCCGATATTCTTAAGCTTGAATTTAACAAATCGTATGACGTATGAATATTTAAATACGCAACCATGTTTGTATGACTCCTTTCTGTTTATAGTTATTGAAGCTTTTTACGTAATGCTTGTGCTAGTGAATCAAATTCTTCCCAACTATATACTGAGACACCTGATGCATTAGGATGACCGCCACCACCGAAATCATTTGCTATATCATTAATGACATATTGTCCTTTAGAGCGTAGGCGACAACGAATTTGATCTCCTTCGTCTACACCAAACATCCAAATTTTTAGCCCTTGAATATCCGCTACCGTATTTACAAATTGCGACGCCTCATTTGCTTTTATCTTATATTGTTCTAATACGTCTTTAGTGATTTTTACTTGGCAGTAGCCATCACTATGCAATTCAAAGTTTTGTAATACATAACCTTGAAACGGCATTAATCGTGGGTCTTTTTCGGACATTTTATTAAGCTCAGCATTATGATCAAATGGGAAACCAAGTAGTTTTCCTGCAACTTCCATTGTATGTTGTGTTGTATTACCGAATAAGAAGCGGCCAGTATCTCCGACAATACCTAAATAAAGTACACGTGCGACATCTTCATTAATGATACTTTCATCATTGAAATGTGAAATCATATCGTAAATGATCTCACTTGTTGATGATGCTTCTGTATTAACTAAATTAATATCACCGTATTGATCTACTGCCGGGTGATGGTCAATCTTCAATACTTTCTTACCTAAAGTAAACCTCTGGTCATCTACACGTGGCGCATTCGCAGTATCACATACTATGACAAGCGCTTCTTTATAAACGTTATCCTCAATTTGATCAAATGACCCTATAAAGTTAAGCGACGCTTCTTCATCACCTACTGCATATATATCTTTATCTGGGAATTTAAGTTGTAAATAATATTTAAATCCTAATTGTGACCCATACGCGTCTGGATCAGGTCTTACATGTCTATGAATAATTACTATTTCATTTGATTCAATTTCTTTCATTATATCGTTCATAAGTGTTTCCATTTATATAACTCCTCTAGTTGATCTTTTATTAATATCCCTCAAACATTTGACATATAACTGATGCAATCGCTACTTTTTCATTTTGACAATACATCGTCACTTCTAATTTCGCAAAGTATCTCCCTACATCGAGCATTTCATATTTAACATCAACACCAGTTTCAATAGGCACTGTTTTTAAGTAAATGATATTTAAACTTTCTATCATCACATTACCCTTTTTATACTTTCTCATTTCATGTCGTAAAGTTTCTTCTATAATTCCAACAAATACTGCTTTACTTAAGGTACCATAATGATTGGTTAATAATGGAGATACATCAGTTTGAATACCATCATGATTAATAGTAATATGTTTAGCAATTTGATCATTAATCGTTTCACCAATTTGTGGTTGTCTCCCTAGTAACTGCATTGATTTCAATACATCTTGTCTATTGATAACACCGACTGCTTTTTTATTATTATCGGTAACTGGTAGAAGTTCAATACCTTCCCAAATTAATAAATGTGCACAACTTGCGACAGTGTTTGACAACTTAACACTGATAGGATGCTTAGTCATAACATCTTCAATCATATCATTGTCGTTCATATTAATAATTTCTCTACTGGTTACGATACCTACTAACTTGTAATCTTTATTTACAACAGGAAAACGTGTATGTCCCGTTTCATTCGCGATTTGTTTATAATCTTCTAAAGTCATTGTGTTTAATAATACAGACAATTCGTTTATTGGTTTTACAATATCTTCTACCACTAAAATTTCTTTTCGAATTTTTTGGTTGAACATCGCACGGTTAATGATATTTGCAACTAAGAACGTATCATAGCTAGATGACAATACTGGTAAATCGTGATCATCTGCATATTGAATGACTTCTTTTGTTGGTTGAAATCCACCTGTAATTAAAATGGCTGTACCACGTTTCAATACTTCGAGTTGTACATTTCTTCTATTTCCTATAATTAATAAAGTTTGCGGTCCAATATATCTTAAGATATCACTTAATTCCATAGCGCCAATGGCAAAGTTAGATACCGTTTTATTGACGCCATTCTTACCAGCAATAATTTGTCCTTCAACAATATTTGCAATTTCATTAAATGTTAAATTATCTATTTCATCACGATTTCGTTTTTCAATTCGAACAGTTCCTACTCTATCAATAGTTGTAACCATTCCTAGCTGTCCAGCATCTTTAATTGCTCTGTAGGCTGTACCTTCAGATACAGCTAAATCTTTGGCGATTTTCCTAACTGAGATTTTTGAACCAATTGCTAATGATTCAATATGCTTTAAAATTTGTTCATGTTTAGTCATTACGTTACCTCTTCTTAGAACAATGTTATGCCTATTATAACTTTTTAATGAAAAAAAATCATTGACGCACACTCCTAAATGATTAAAACCCTTATATTAAATTTACAACTTTTGTAAAATGATAATTTTATTAAAAAACCTTTTAATTTAAATGGAAATATCCATCTTTTTTTATTAGAATGGAAATGAGGAGGGGTGATCTTATGTATAAAAAGATTTTATTAGGCGTAGACACTCAATTAAAAAATGAAAAAGCTTTAGAAGAGGTTTCAAAACTTGCTGCTGATGACGCAGTAGTCACTATTTTAAATGCTATTAATGAACAAGATGCTCAAGCGTCTATTAAAGCTGGAGTTCACTTAGACAAAATTACCGAAGAGCGTAGTAAACGTTTAGAAAAAACACGTAATATTTTAGAAAGCTATGGTATTGATTATGATCAAATTATCGTTCGCGGGAATGCTAAAGAAGAATTACTTAAACATGCAAATAGTGGCAAATATGAAATTGTAGTTTTGAGTAACCGCAAAGCTGAAGAAAAGAAAAAATTCGTTCTTGGTAGCGTAAGTCACAAAGTTGCTAAACGAGCAACTATCCCTGTACTAATCGTAAAATAAAATCTTACTTAGCTTATTTACACTAGTTATCTATTGAGGCTCACACGCCTTTGATGGATAATTAGTGTTTTTTAATTAAAAAGGTTGGGACAAAAGCGTTTATGATTTGAGCAGAACCAAACGATGAGCAAAATTATTTTCCAAATTTTGTCGAATCATAAGATTCTGCCGATAATCCTGCTTTTGGGACGCCGTTAATCGGTTTCCCAGAGCACAAACACTATATGTCTCAACCTCATCTCAAAATTAGAATTTAACTTCTTGACCTGGTTCTAATATTTGAACATCCCCTACTTTAACTGCATCTTTAAATTGCTCTGGGTCTTGTTCAATTAGTGGGAAAGTATTGTAATGAACCGGTACTGAAATACTAGGTTTAATGAATTCATTTATTGCATAGGCTGCATCGTCTATGCCCATCGTGAAATTATCACCAATTGGAATAAAACAAACATCTACAGGATGTCGTTTAGCTATTAATTCCATATCGCTAAATAAACCGGTATCTCCTGTATGGTAAATTGTTTTTCCTTCTGCTTCAATTACGACACCCATAGGCATACCTAGATACACCGGAATACCATTTTCATGTGTATAACTTGAACTATGGAACGCTTGTACATATTTAACGCTACCGAAATCTAATTCAGCTTTACCACCAATGTTCATACCTCTTACATTTTCCACACCATGATAAGTACTTAAATAGCCGGCAATTTCTGCACTACCGATAACTGTAGCATGATTTCTATTAGCTAGTTCTACTACATCACCAAAGTGGTCTTCATGACCATGAGTTAAAATAATATAATCTACATCTAATCTTTGTTCATCTAAATCACATTTATCATTTCCTGAAATAAAAGGATCTACAATGACTTTTTTACCATTTCCTTCAAAATAAATTGTTGATTGACCATGAAATGAAAGTTTCATTATCTTAGCCCTCCTAATCGTTTATATGCATATTATACCCTAGCGACTGCGTTTTATAACACGAAAGAATGGAATAATTCAAACTTTGAAATATGTAGTTTTTTAGCATAAAATTAAGTTAATCATTTAAAGGAGGAAAACTTCATGACAAAGATCAATGAAATCATTAATTATCTACAAAAAGAAAATGCTGATGCTGCTTGGATCACTACACCATTAAACATTTATTACTTTACTGGCTATCGTAGCGAACCGCATGAAAGATTATTTGCATTATTAATTCAAGCTAGTGGTGAAACTGTTTTATTCTGCCCTAAAATGGAAGTTGAAGAAGTTAAAGCGTCTCCTTTTGACGGTCAAATTATAGGTTATTTAGATACTGAAAATCCTTTCGATTTATATCAACAATCATTCGAACGTATGCTAATTGAAAGTGAACATTTAACAGTTAAACGCCAACGTGAAATAACACAAGCCTTTCATGTAGAACAATTTGGTGATATCGACCAAACGATTAAAAACTTAAGAAACATCAAGTCAATTGATGAAATTGAAAAAATTAAGCATGCTGCTCATTTAGCAGATAAATGTATAGAAATCGGTGTAAACTATTTAAAAGAAGGCATCAGTGAACGTGAAGTTGTGAATCATATCGAAAATGAAATTAAGAAATATGGTGTGAATGAAATGAGCTTTGACACTATGGTATTATTTGGCGATCACGCTGCTTCACCACACGGTGTTCCTGGTAATCGTCAATTACAAAATAATGAACTGGTTCTCTTTGATTTAGGTGTCATCTACAACCATTATTGTAGTGACATGACTAGAACAGTACAATTTGGTACACCTAGCAAAGAAGCATTAGATATATATAATATTGTTCTTGATGCTGAAACATCAGCAATTGATGCTATTCGTCCAGGTGTAAAATTAAAAGAAATAGATAAAATCGCGAGAGATATTATTGATCGAGCAGGCTATGGTGACTACTTCCCTCATCGTCTTGGCCATGGTTTAGGCTTAGAAGAACATGAATACCAAGATGTTTCTAGCACTAATGATAATGTTTTAGAAGCGGGAATGGTCATTACTATTGAACCTGGAATTTATGTACCGGGGGTTGCTGGCGTACGTATTGAAGATGATATTTTAGTTACAGATAGTGGTTGTGAAATATTAACGCATTACGAAAAATAATCCTGTCTTCAACATTATTAACACCCTCAAATGTATTAGATGCATTTGAGGGTGTTATTTATATATTGATGATTTTAAATTATTTTAAGGCATCTTCAACAGATGTGTATTTCATATTAAATGCTTCTGCAACGCCTTGATGTGTTACATGACCTTTGTACGTATTTAATCCTAAAGATAAAGCATGGTTAGATTTAAATGCCTCTCTATAGCCTTTGTTTGCTAATATCTGAGCAAAAGGTAATGTAGCATTATTTAATGCTAATGTAGATGTACGTGGTACTGCACCAGGCATATTAGCAACTGCATAATGAACAACGTCATGCTTAATGTAAGTTGGATCATCATGAGTTGAAATTTTGTCTGTAGTTTCAAAAATTCCACCCTGGTCAATTGCAATATCTACAATTACAGAACCATTTTTCATTTGTTTAATCATATCTTCTGTTACAAGATTTGGTGCTTTAGCGCCTGGAATTAATACTGCACCTATAACTAAATCACTTTCTTTAACATACATTTCAATATTTAATGGGTTTGACATAATAGTATGTACTCTTCCATCAAACAGATCATCTAATTCTTGTAGACGTTTAGGATTAACGTCTAATACAGTGACATCTGCGCCTAAACCTAATGCAATTTTTGCTGCATTTGTGCCTGCTTGGCCACCACCAATAATTGTCACCTTACCTTTAGGCACACCTGGCACGCCTCCAAGTAAGATACCCATACCGCCATTAAACTTTTGTAAAAATTCAGCACCGATTTGTGTTGCCATTCTACCTGCAACTTCACTCATCGGACTCAACAATGGTAATGAACGATCTGGTAATTGTACAGTTTCATAGGCAATACCAATCACTTTATTATCTACAAGCGCTTGTGTTAATTTTTCTTCATTTGCTAAATGTAGATAAGTGAATAAAATTAAACCTTCTTTGAAATATTGATATTCTTCTTCTAATGGTTCTTTAACTTTAACGACCATATCAACATCCCAAACTTGTGATGCTTCTGAAACAATGTCAGCCCCTGCTTCTTTATAATCTATATCTTCAAAGTATGAGCCCATTCCAGCATTAGTTTCTACTAAAACAGTGTGTCCTTGTTCAACCAAGGCATGTACACCACTCGGTGATAGACTTACTCTGTTTTCATTGTTTTTTATCTCTTTAGGAATACCTATTTTCATTCCACACACCTCCTCTATTATAGTAACGCGAAAGCCTACTAAAATACAAATGAAAGCGCCTACAAAAATACACAAAAATGTTAATTTTTAAAGTAATATTTTCTGAAAAATGTGGTAATATATAAGTAAGAAAAGACGAAAGGGGTACTGACGATGATTACTTACAAAAATATTTTAATCGCAGTCGACGGTTCACACGAAGCAGAATGGGCATTTAATAAAGCAGTTGGCGTTGCTAAACGTAACGATGCCAAACTTACAATTGTGAATGTCATTGATTCAAGAACTTATTCTTCTTATGAGGTATATGATGCTCAATTTACTGAAAAATCTAAGCACTTCTCAGAAGAATTATTGAATGGTTATAAAGAAGTTGCGACAAATGCTGGTGTTACAAACGTTGAAACGCGTTTAGAATTCGGTTCACCAAAAGCAATTATCCCTAAAAAAATCGCACCTGAAGTTGGTGCAGACTTAATTATGAGTGGTACTTCAGGTCTTAATGCAGTTGAGCGTTTTATCGTAGGCTCAGTTTCTGAAGCCATTGTTAGACACGCACCATGTGATGTGCTAGTCGTAAGAACTGAAGAAATGCCAAATGATTTCCAACCACAAGTTGCTACACCACAATTACGTGAAAGATATTCAAATTAATTGATAATAAAATTATCATTATTACGCCAGCAAATGATTACATTTGCTGGCTTTTTTATATTCTGTAGAAAATTGTTATTACTTTATTTCATAATTAATTTATCTAAATAAAGTTATCTCTATAAACTAAAAAAGGAACGACATTGTCGCTCCTCTCATTCACTATATTATTTTGATTCAACATTTTCTTCTGAAGATGTTTCTTCAGTTTCTAAACCACCATATTTGATGACATCTCTAGATATCATTACTTCTTCATCTGTTGGTACTACAAGAACTTTAACAGGTGAATGTGGGTAGTTAATATCACCTTCTTCACCATGGAGGTTTTCATTTTTCTTAGGATCCCAATAAACACCCATAAATTCTAAGCCTTCTAATACTTTACCACGAATAATATGAGAGTTTTCACCTATTCCTGCAGTAAATACAATGACATCAACACCATGCATTCTTGCAGCATATGAACCAATGTATTTATGGATTTTAGAGGCAAATAAATCAAGTGCTACACGTGCTCTGTGACGACCATGTTTAGCTTCTTCAGTTAAGTCACGTAAGTCACTAGATGTACCAGTGATACCTAATAAACCAGATTCTTTATTTAAGATATTAAGAACTTCATCTGCATTTTTACCAGTTTTTTCCATAATATATGGAATTAATGCTGGATCTAGGTTACCTGAACGTGTACCCATAGTTACACCTGCTAATGGTGTGAATCCCATTGATGTATCAATTGATTCTCCTCCATCAATAGCTGCGATTGAAGCTCCGTTACCAATATGACATGAAATAATACGTAAATCTTCAATAGGTTTACCTAATATTTCAGCCGCACGTCGTGATACATATTTATGACTTGTACCATGGAAACCATATTTACGAATACCATAATCTTCATAATAACGATAAGGTAAACTATATAAATATGCTTGTTCTGGCATGGTTTGGTGGAATGATGTATCAAAAACTGCAACATGTGGGATTTCAGGTAATAGCTTTCTAAATGCTCTAATACCCATTAAGTTAGCAGGGTTATGCAATGGTGCTAATTCACTCAATGCCTCAATTTGTTGTTCAACTTCATCAGTAACAACTACTGATTTAGGGAATGTTTCACCACCGTGTACAACTCGGTGACCAGTACCTTGAATCTCATTGATATCTTCGATAATATGATGTTCTTTAAATTTCTCTAACATCAAGTTAACTGCTTCTTCATGATCTTTAATATCTCTGACTTCAGTTAATTTTTCCCCTTCAACAAGAATTGTAAAAATAGAATCGTCCATACCAATTCTTTCTACTACGCCTTTTGTTACTGTTTTTTCTTCAGGCATTCTAATAAGCTGGAATTTCAAAGATGAACTACCAGCATTAATCGCCAAAATTAATTTTGACATAAGATTTTGTCCTCCATCATTTGTTTAGTTATATTTTTCACATTTTATTTTATCATTAATACAGTTTGAATTCTATACTGTTACAGATTATTTTTTTGTATGATTTGTGTCCATCCATTGATTTAATTCAGTTATAAAACCTTGGAATTGTTGTGGGTTTTTAAAATCAGGAATATTCGCTAGGAATACTTCAACTGGTTTTGTTACATCTGCTTTTTTCTTCTGTAATATCAGTATAGATTTACGCGCTTTTTCATTTTTAAATAACGTAGATGGTAGATTTAAAAATGCTTGCATTTCCGTTTCTGTAGTAATGAATTTTTCTAACTGTTTCACATGTTCTCCTGAGAATAACTCGCTTGGAACAACTAAAAATGCATATCCTGCCCCTTTTAATGCATTAACAGCTTGTTCAATAAGCAAGTAATGGGAGTAACTATGCCCCTCTTTGAAACCTAGTTTCATTTCTTTACTACGGTCATCTACTGGATAATAACCAATAGGCAAATCACCAATTACAATATCAGATTCTTCTAATGGTAGTGGCATAATAGCATCTTGTGGATATACATCGAAAGGTATTTCTAGGTAGTTTGCAAGGTGAACGCTCACTCTAGAAAGCACTGGATCCACTTCAATAAGATGATGCATAATTGTTGTCTCAGTTAACACTTCTTTAACAGCAGCACTTAAGTGACCTGCACCACTTGCAATATCAACCACATGCAACTCGTCATTATCTTGTGTAAATCGTTGAACTAAGAAACCTAAAATTAAACCAATTGAATCTGGTGTGATTTGATGATTAGCCTGTATATTTTCTTCTTGCATTAAACTTAAATATGCAAATTGGAATGCTTTTCTTCTATCTTGAAGAGTAGCTTGTTCTAACATTTCTCGTTGATTAGTATAGATATCTTCCATTGCTAACCCTAGATTTTCTATAAAACTTTGTCCATTTTCTTGGTTTAAAGTTTTAGCTTTTTCATCTAAGTGATGGAATAATCTTTCCATAATCGTATTTTCTTCTGCCATTTAAATCCCTCTCTATAAAAAGCATCCATCGCTTTCATAGTGAAATCAGTTGATGTCATATTATCACTTGTAAAAAACAATGGATGCTTATTTCTCACACTACTATCTAAAAGTTTCCATCTTTAGACAAATAGTTATAAATTTTTGTATGCTTCTAAGGCTTTTTCGAAATCTGGGAAGTTTGTACCTTCACTTACAATTTCTTTATATACCACTTTGTTGTCTTGATCTAGTACGAATACTGAACGAGCTAATAATCGCATGCCTTCCATCACCACACCAAAGTTTTCACCGAATGATAAATCTCTATGGTCACTTAATGTTACCACATTATCTAAACCATTAGATGCACACCATCTTTTTTGTGCAAATGGTAGGTCAACTGAAATTGTTAATACAACACCATCTTCTTGTGATGCTTCTTCATTAAACTTACGTGTTTGTTGATCACATACACCAGTATCAATAGATGGTACTACACTGATCAATTTTTTCTTATTAGCATAGTCATCTAAAGATTTTTGATTTAAATCGTTATCTAATACTGTGAAATTAGGTGCAACATCTCCCTCATTCACTTGTTGTCCTGATAATGTTACTGGGTTATTTTTAAATGTAATTTCAGTCATATATATGACCTCCTATTTATATTTTTCATTCATTAATATCATACGACATCAATATGACCAAATTCAATTTTAAACTTTTATATCTTAAAAATTCGTTATATATAGTGTTAAATATTTTTACTAAGGAACATTCGATTTATTCAAAAAGCAAATCTTATTATGAATTGATAGTACTTACGTTTAAGTCCATCTACTTCAATAAAGATTTGCTTTCATTTTAATTATATTAATTTGTAAAAAAAGGTAATAAGTAGTCATATGCATTTTTAAGTATCAATAGTGCAGTGACTGTTATAAATAACAATTTAACATAACCCACACCTTTACTTATGGCGAATTGTGCACCCACATATGAACCTATGATCATACTGACTGCCATTATTAGTCCATAAAAATAATCAACTTGTCCTAATATCATAAATAAGATTAAAGCCCCTATATTGGATGCGAAATTGAGTACTTTAGCATTGCCTGCTGCACTTAAAAAGCCAAATCCAAACATAAGTAATACAAATAACATGAATGACCCTGTACCACCACCAATAAATCCATCATAGAAACCAATAATAAGATATGCCATGACAAACATAATGGCTTTCATTCGTGTGAAAGTGGTGAACGTCCTAACTGAACCCCAATCTTTTTTTACTAAGGTATAAATAAATACTAATGACAATGCAATAATAATTAATGGTTTTAAAAGTTGTGCAGGTAATAGTGTTGCTAAATAAGCACCAGCTAAAGATGCTATAAGGACAAACGGAAACAGTTTTGATACTATTTTCAAATCAACATTACCTGATCTAATAAACTTGATGGTGCTTGTCAGTGTCCCAAATGAACTTGCTAATTTATTTGTTCCTAGTGCTACTGCAGGTGGCAATCCAATTGCTAGTAGTGCAGGAGTAGAAATTAATCCTCCACCACCTACGACTGAATCAATAAATGATGCTAAAAATCCAAACAAAACAATAATCAATATGACATATATATCCCATTCCATGTCATGACCCCTTTGCGATTATTTATTAGAATAAATCTTCCATTAAAGCATCAGTTGATTTATCTTTTTCAGATTTATAATTTTTATCTACCATAATTGTTTCAATGTTTTCGACAGCTTCATCCACCATACTATCAAAGTTAAATACACTTTCGTATTCTACAACTTTATCAAAGTCTGGTTCTGTTACTGGGTTTTTAGGGGTGAAAATGGTACAACAATCTTCATAAGGTTGAATGGAAACTTCGAAAGTACCAATTTCTTTAGCCTTTTTCACAATATCTTCCTTATCAAGCGTTAATAAAGGGCGTAACACTGGCGTTGATGTAACGTGATTTATCGCATACATGCTATTGAGTGTTTGACTTGCAACTTGTCCAAGGTTTTCACCATTGACGATACCTAAAGCGCCAATTTTATGCACTAATTGATCAGCCACTCTCATCATTAATCGACGAGTGGAAGTCATCGTATATCTTGGATGTACTGACTTATTGATTTGTTTTTGTAAATCTGTAAAAGGCACGATGTGTAATTTAATTGGACCAACACGTTCAGACATTATACGTGTCAGTTCTATAACTTTATCTTTAGCTTTTTCACTCGTAAATGGCGGACTATGGAAATGTATCGCTTCAATTGTCACACCACGTTTCATTACTTCCATACCTGCAACAGGTGAATCAATTCCTCCAGATAACATCAAAAGCGTTTTACCGCCTGTACCAACTGGTAAACCTCCGGATCCTTGAATGACTTCCACATAAATATAGATTGCATCTAAACGCACTTCTACACGAATTTCATGTTGTGGTTGTCTCACATCTACTGTTAGTCCTTCCACATTTTTTAATACTGCTCCACCAATTTCTCGCTGTAGCTCATAAGTATCTTTAGGATAAGACTTATCTGATCGCTTAACGTCAATTTTAAATGTTGAACCATGATCAAATGATTGCGCTAATTGCACAGCGACATTAGCCATGGCTTGATCATTCTTTTCTGTTTTCAATACCGGACTGATTGATTTAATACCATACACTTTAGATAATCGATGTATGATTTCATCAATATCCGCTTCTTCGAACAACTCTATGTACATACGATCTCTTTTACCTTTAATATGGAATCCTTCTAAAGGCTTCAAAGCTCGTGTCACATTAGTTTTTAATTGATTCACAAATTTTTTACGGTTTGAACCTTTAAGTGTTAACTCACCATATCTAACTATTAAGTGGTCATATCTCATTACTTCAACAACTCCTTCACTTCTTCATATATAATTTCAAATTTATCTTTAAAGTTATCGATATCTTTTTGTGTAGTCATCTGTCCCATTGATATTCTAATACTTCCTTCAATTTGTCGGTCAGAAATACCCATTGCAAGCAATACTTCATTGAGTTTACCCCTTTTAGAAGAGCAAGCGCTCGTAGTAGATACCATAATATCTTGTTTTGAGAACGCATTGACTAAAACTTCCCCTTTAACACCAGGAAATCCTAAATTGATGATTTGTGGTGCAGCATCTTCAGGAGAATTAATTTTAATACCAGGGTATGTTAGAACCATGGCTCTAATTTGTTGTTGGTAAGAAGACAATCTTTGATGCAATTCATCTGTCTGTTTCATAGCATTATTAATCGCTTTTGCCATTGATACTGCCATTGGTAAATTAACTGTACCACTGCGAACGCCATATTCTTGACCTCCACCATGTATAATGGGCTCGATATTATGTGCTGTTCTAGTGATCAAAAGTCCTTGTCCTTTTAAACCGTTAAATTTATGACCACTTAAACTCAAACTATCAATACCTTCTATATTGAACGGTATTTTTCCTAAAGCTTGTACCGCATCTACATGAAAGTGCGCTTTAGGGTAATCTTTTAGTACATTGACAATTTGTTGTATTGGTTGAATCTGCCCCATAATATTATTGACATACATACATGTTACAAGGCCTACCCGTTCATTCATTATGGACTTCAAATGCTCGATATCTATCTGCCCATTTGATTGAACATTGACATATTTTAATACAAAACCTTCTTTTTCAGCTAAATATCTCACTACTTCTAATACTGAAGGGTGTTCTAATACAGAGGTTATGATTTCATTGGCTGTATCTTTTTTGCGATAAGCTATTCCTTTTAACGCCATATTATTAGATTCTGTAGCACCACTTGTAAAAATAATATCATATGAGTGATTTAATCTTAGTGCTTGATTAATTTGTTCTTTCGCTTGTTGCAACAATTTTTCTGCTTGTAAGCCAGCCTGATGAGGACTATTAGGATTATAATAAAGTGTCTCATTAACCTTTACAAAGGAATTCAAAACACTAGGATCTACTTTGGTTGTTGCTGCATTATCTAAATAAATCACTGATAACACTTCACTTTCTACATTTTTTACTTAGCTAATTTTATATACTACTGTCAAATATCATTGATATAGTATATTTCTATACTTAGACTACTATGAGTAATTATTTATTCAGTTTAATTATATTTTTCGTTATTTAACTATTAAAAAGCATTTCTAAATAAGCATACTCATGCATTATACTATTTTTTTGTAAAAATAAAAGACATGACTTCCAATTAAATGGAAACCATGTCTTATTATTAATTAAAATCGTTTTGATTTAATTACTTGCTCTTCAATATGTTTCGTAATACCAGGTTCTACACTTTCAAGTGCTTGTTCTGAAATTTCAATAGAACGCTTATAACGATTGTTTTTAAATAAACGTTCTGCTTCATTTAAGCTTTTATCAACACTTTGGTGATCTTTACGGTATCTGTTACCATATTGAATTAGCTTTTCAGCATAAACTGCATTAATTAATACATCGTTCGCTTCATCTTCAAATGTATTCATTTGAATGACGATTTTAGCAACTTTATCTTTTAATTGTTTGACGTGAATTGGTCTTTGACTAAATTGTTCATCAACTTCACGTACTTCATAATCGATTTCATTCTTCATAATAATGAATCGTTCTGGCACGCTAGTTAAGTTAGAAGCTAATAAGCGTCGATAAACCTCTTCTTTTTTAGATTGTACGCGCAATAAGTTATCTTCTGCCTCAGCTTCGTCTTCACGTAATTGAATTAAATGATTTTGTAATTTATCTTGCTTTTCATTAATCACACTTACATGATCTTCTAAATATTGTAAATTATCTTGTACTTCACTATATCTAACAGCCGACTTAGACATTTCTTTAAGAATCTCATCATATACTGAGATAAGATTTTGAATTTCATTTTCAAACTGTCTTACGCTTTGAACATCTGATTCATTAATATAGTAATTCTCACGAACATATTCAATTTCTGTTTTCAATGTATAATTCATGTCTTTGGCTTTGAATAAGTCATCAGTGATAACATCTTTAGTTTCTTCAACTTCATTCTTTGCCTTAACTTCATGTTCGATTAAGTCATACATTTCATCTAACTTATCATTGATATATTCAAGTTTGTCATTCGCTTCATTTAATTCTAATCTACTAATCATTGGTTCTACGAAACTCAATTCTGTTTTAAGGCTTTGAACAGTACCATCTACTTTAACATGATCTAAATCATAGCCTTCGACTTTTAAATCTCTACAACCATATTTTAAATCTTGGAATTGACCAGGAAGTTCCTTTTGAGCTTCACGAATTAATTCTGGTATTTCTTCCATATATTCTTTTAATTGTTGCATTTCTTCATGTAAAGCTGAAATATGGTTATGCGCTTGAACATAATTTCCGTCAGCTTTTAAAACTTCGTATTGAGATAACTTTGGTTCAAAGTTTTCAATTTCTGATTCTAATGGACCAGCTGCTTCACCATATTGGTGACGATTAGCTAATATATCTCGTTTCATTTCACGATGATCTACTTTACATTTTTCATATAATGCTTCGTTATCTTTATGTAATGCAACTATTTCATCCACTTGTGAAACTTGATTATTATAACTTGCTTCGTATTGATCCATTAATTCATGCGCATCATCAATTTCTGCTTGAGCACCTGAAAAGTTAAACTTATCTAAAAGTTCTTCAGCGTTGTGAATTTTTTCCTCGACAGGAGCTAAGTATTGATTAGTATTTTCTAAGTTGTCTTTCTTCATTGCATCGTACTTCGTTTTAGTTTCACCTTTTAGGTTTAAACTAGATAATTTTTTAATATTTTGATCAAAAGGTAATTTTTCAATATCTAATTTACGTTCTTCAGCTTTTTCAACGAGCTGTCGTTTATTCGATCGCAAGTAGAACATGATACCCACAGCAATCAATATAATAACTATTATTGCTAAAATGATATATAACACCATATATACTTCTCCTCCTATGTTATCACTCTATATTATAACGTAATTTGTCTTTTCATTAAATCAGAAAATGTATTTATTGATAGAATATTTTAAACACCTTATACTTATATAAAATAACGGTTAAGGGGAGACAATATGTCAGACATCAAAAACACAAATTATGACTTACTACAAAAACAACTCATTAGCTTAATAGAGGATGAATCAAATTTAATAGCGATATTGAGTAACACATCTGCACTTCTCAATGATCACTTAGACCAAGTTAATTGGGTTGGTTTTTACTTAATTGAAAATAACGAACTCATCTTAGGTCCTTTCCAAGGACACCCTGCTTGTGTCCATATACAAATTGGTAAAGGCGTTTGTGGTACAGCAGTCTCTAATAATGAAACACAAGTTGTAAAAGATGTCCACCAATTTCCTGGACACATAGCATGTGATGCCAATAGTAATTCAGAAATTGTCATTCCAATACATAAGGCCAATGAAATTATTGGTGTTTTAGATATTGATGCGCCAATTAAAAATAGATTTAATAATGAAGACCGCAAAGAATTGGAAAAAGTTGTTTCGATAATAGAAAACCAAATTAAATAGTTGAATTAAAAGTATTGACTCTTACGCATAAACTGTTACAATGAAGTTTGTGTGAATTAACGAAAATAGCAGTTGTATATTATTGAGCGCTATGTTGTTCCCAATGCGGACGTGCCGTGTAACTGTCGCTATAAGGTGAAGACACATAAAACAACATATCTTAATAAGCATATAACACTCTTTTTTGTTTATTCATAACAACAAAAAAGAAAAAGGAGGAGTCTTATTATGGCTCGATTCAGAGGTTCAAACTGGAAAAAATCTCGTCGCTTAGGTATTTCTTTAAGCGGTACAGGTAAAGAATTAGAAAAACGTCCTTACGCTCCAGGACAACATGGTCCAAATCAACGTAAAAAATTATCAGAATATGGTTTAC
This sequence comes from Staphylococcus sp. KUGN1, assembly GCF_045984185.1. Taxonomy (NCBI): domain Bacteria; kingdom Bacillati; phylum Bacillota; class Bacilli; order Caryophanales; family Staphylococcaceae; genus Staphylococcus; species Staphylococcus sp. KUGN1. The sequence continues at coordinate 1,156,799 of NZ_JBJQIL010000001.1, forward strand.
AATTACGTGAAAAACAAAAATTACGTTACTTATATGGAATGACAGAACGTCAATTCCGTAACACATTTGACATCGCTGCTAAACAATACGGTGTACACGGTGAAAACTTCATGATTTTACTTGCTAGTCGTTTAGACGCAGTAGTTTACTCATTAGGTTTAGCACGTACACGTCGTCAAGCACGTCAATTAGTTAACCATGGTCACATCGAAGTTGATGGCCGTCGCGTAGACATCCCATCATATTCATTAAAACCTGGTCAAGAAATCGCTGTTCGTGAAAAATCTCAAAAATTAAATATCATTACTGAGTCTGTTGAAATCAACAACTTTGTTCCTGAATATTTAAACTTTGATGCAGACAGCTTAAAAGGAACTTTCGTTCGTTTCCCTGAACGTAGCGAGTTACCAGCTGAAATCAATGAACAATTAATCGTTGAGTACTACTCAAGATAATATGTTTATATTCTTCACCCTTTCTCTTTGGAGATTGGGTGTTTTTTTATTTCCATAAATAATTACAGGCTGGGACATAGATATATACGTCAAGTTACATTTATATTTAGGCTTTAGTTGACTGAAATGAAAAAGCACTTATAATAAGTATTTTCCTTTCTAGTCAACCTTGCCGGGGGGACGGGCCCCAAACATATAGAATTTCGAAAAGAAAATCTACAGACAATGCAAGTTGGGGATGGATAACGATAAAGAAATACTTTTTCTTTAGAAATTAGTATTTCTTATGCATGAGTTTCACTCATGTATTCCTATTTTAAAGTACACATTAGCTGTGGCTAATGCGTAAGAACCACTACATCATAAATGATTAGTGGTTCTTTATAATTTCTATCCCACTCCCTCCTTTTCTATAGTGATTTATCTTTATAATCGGTCTGGTATATCCGTAATAATGCCATCAATATTTAGGTCTATGAGTTTTCTTGCTTCTTTAGAATCATTAACTGTATATGGCATCACTTTTAAATGCTCAGCATGTGCTTTTTCCATAAAATGTTTGTTAACAATGCTATAATTAGGATTAATATAGTTAGCAATTTTTGCAATCGCTTTAAAATCTGGTGATTTATACCAATATTTTTTCTTACTTATTAACACACCTAGTTCATAAGGCACATTCATATGCGCTAATTTACTGACACTGTCAAAATCAAAAGATTGCAAGATTACCTTATGTGTTGGAACTTGTTTCTCTTTAAGTTGATCTACAATCATCTTTTCAATGCCCGGATATTGGCTTGGCTTTTTAATTTCAATTAGTAATTTTTTTGAACTTCGAGAATGTAAATCTAATACTTCATCAAATGTTGGAATTTGTTCGCCTTCAAAATGACCCTGATGATAAGAACCAAAATCCAATTTTTTTAATTCTTCTAATGTATAATCTTTAACTTTACCTTTACCATTAGATGTACGATCTATCGTATCGTCGTGAATGACAACAAGTTGCTTATCCTTAGTATAATGTATGTCAATTTCTAACATATCTATAGGTAATGCGAAAGCATGTTGGTAGCCTATTAATGTATTTTCAGGATAGTCTTGTGGTAAACCACGATGAGCAATTAATTGATATGATGGATTTGAATGTTCATTCGACATGAAAGTCACCTTTCTTTTAATCTGATTAATAATATTCTAAACTTAAATTACCATAATGACACAGGAGGTCAATCTAAATGGTCCAACATGACTTTAAAGTTCAAACCACTTGGCAAGGTGGTAGAAATGAAGTTGGTCAAGTAACTGGCGACGTGATTAATGAACAAATATCTATTCCAGCCTCTTTAGAAGGTACTGGTGTGGGTACCAATCCTGACGAACTATTAGTTAGCGCAGCATCATCTTGCTATATTATTTCCTTGGCAGCAACACTTGAAAGAGCTGGTTATAAAGACATTTCAATTACACAGCAATCCATCGGCAATGCTGTATTTGAAAATGCAAAATTCAAAATGACATCCATTACACATTATCCAGAAATCAAAGTAGCAGACAAAGATAAAGACAATTTAGAAAAGCGATTACCAAAATTATTAAAAATTGCTGATAATAATTGTATGATTTCTAACTCGATTAAAAACAACGTCATAGTTCACATTGAACCAATTATAAAATAACTATAAAGCTGTCAGATTGATGAAAATCATTGCTTAAATCTGACAGCGATTTATTTAACCTTTTAAATTTTCAGAATATTTGTTAAAATGGTTCAATATTACACTTGGAGGAATGACTTATGCATTATTATCAACCCCTTTTACTTACACCAGGACCAACCCCAGTACCCGATGAAATTATGTCCCAAATTCAATTACCTATGGTAGGCCATCGTTCTTCGGATTTTGAAGTGATTGCTGAAGATGCTTATAGTGGCTTAAAACCAATATTCGGTGCCCAAAATGATGTCTTAATATTAACATCTAGTGGTACGAGTGTATTAGAAGCAAGTATGTTAAATATCGCTAATCCTGAGGATCATATCGTCATTATTGTTTCAGGCGCCTTTGGCAATCGATTCAAACAAATAGCTGAGACTTATTATAAAAATATCCACGTCTATGACGTTTCTTGGGGCGAAGCAGTCAATGTTAATTCATTTTTAGATTTTCTTAAAAGTTTAAATGTCAAAGTCACTGCTATTTTTACCCAATTTTGTGAAACATCTACTGGTGTATTACACCCTATCCATGTACTTGGACGAGAAATTAAATCTTATGATTCAGATATCTATTTTATAGTTGATGGCGTAAGTTGTATTGGTACCGTCGATGTTGACTTGGTCAAAGACCATATTGATGTTTTAGTGTCAGGTAGTCAAAAAGCAATTATGTTACCACCAGGTTTAGCTTTTGTCGCTTATAGCACTAGAGCGAAATCAAGATTCAAAGAAGTTACAACACCAAGATTTTATCTTGATTTAAACAAATATATAGATTCATCTACTAAACACTCTACTCCTTTTACACCAAATGTTTCATTATTTAGAGGTGTGAATACATATGTTGACTTAGTTAAGCATGAAGGTTTGAACCATGTTATTCAACGTCATTATATTATTCGAGATGCGTTACGACATGCTCTTAAAGCACTAGACCTCGACGTATTAGTTAAAAAAGATGAAGTTGCTTCCCCTACCGTTACAGCATTTATTCCAAATTCCAAAGATGAATTGACAATAATTAAAAATCAACTTAAATCTAGATTTAATATTACTATTGCAGGTGGTCAAGGGCATCTTAAAGGAGAAATACTTAGAATTGGTCATATGGGTAAAGTCTCCCCATTTGATATTCTATCCGTTGTTTCCGCATTAGAACTTATTCTTACTGAATATAGAAACTCAAATTATATTGGTACAGGTGTATCAAAATTTATGGAGGTAATACAGCATGAGTCATAAAATTTTAGTTTCGGATCCTATTTCAGATGAAGGTATTAAAAGTTTATTAGAACATCCTGACTTTGACGTCGATATTCAAACTGATTTAACAGAAGAGACATTGGTAAATATAATTCCTGACTATGAAGGGTTAATCGTGAGAAGTCAAACACAAGTTACTGACCAAATTATTGAAGCTGCATCAAATTTAAAAGTAATTGCTAGAGCAGGTGTTGGCGTAGATAATATAAATATTGAAGCTGCGACATTAAAAGGTATACTAGTCATCAATGCACCGGATGGCAATACCATCTCAGCAACTGAACATTCCATCGCAATGATTTTGGCTATGGCTAGAAATATTCCACAAGCGCATCAATCTCTAAAAGCTGGAGAGTGGAATAGAAAAGCGTTTCGTGGCACAGAATTGTATAAGAAAACATTAGGTATTATTGGTGCTGGACGTATTGGTTTAGGTGTAGCAAAACGTGCACAAAGTTTTGGAATGCAAATATTGGCCTTTGACCCATATTTAACGGAAGACAAAGCCAAATCATTAGATATTCAATTGGCTACTGTAGATGAGATTGCTTCAAAGTCAGATTTTGTAACCGTCCATACGCCTTTAACACCTAAAACAAAAGGTATTGTCGGAGATAACTTCTTTAAAAAAGCGAAACCTAATTTACAAATAATCAATGTAGCCCGAGGTGGGATAATTGATGAAGATGCACTTATCAATGCTTTAGACCATGCTCAAATTTCAAGAGCTGCCATAGATGTATTTGAGCATGAACCCCCTTTAGATTCGCCATTAATTAAACATGATAAAATTATAGTGACACCACATTTAGGTGCATCAACTGTTGAAGCACAAGAAAAAGTAGCTGTCTCTGTTTCAAATGAAATCATTGATATATTAACTAAAGGGACTGTCGAACATGCAGTCAACGCACCTAAAATGGATATGAATGAGGTTGACCAAAATGTAAAAGATTACTTATCATTAGCCACTACAATTGGGGAATTTGGTATCCAACTCTTAGAAGGTGCACCGAGTGAAGTAACGATTACTTATGGCGGAGATGTAGCAAAAATTGATACAAGCCTAATATCAAGAACCATAGTATCTAATATTTTAAAAGAAGACTTTGGAGATGAAGTCAATATTATCAATGCTTTAGCTTTATTAAATCAGCAAGATGTAACCTATCAAATTGAAAAAAATAAAAACGAATCAGGTTTTAGTAACTATATTGAATTGTCATTATCAAATGATAAAGACACAATTAAAATTGGTGGTACGGTATTGTACGGTTTTGGCCCAAGAATTGTTAGAATCAATAATTTCTCTTTAGATTTCAAACCTAATCAGTATCAAATCGTTACATGTCACAATGACCAACCAGGTATAGTTGGTAAAACAGGTAATTTATTAGGAGATAACGGTATTAATATTGGTTCAATGACTTTAGGTAGAACAATTGAAGGTGGTCAAGCATTAATGATACTATCTATTGACCAACCAGCATCACAAACCCTTGTTACTGAACTTAACAATGCGATACCATTCAATAAAATTATAAGTACTAAACTAACACTTTAAATCAATAAAAGCTACAAAATATGTGATTGATGACATCATAACATCTCTCATATATTCTGTAGCTTTTTTTATAATAATATGTCGCGGATATTTCCCACATGATTAACAATATAATCGGCATCGTTATTTTCTAATTCTGTCTTAGCCTGTTCACCTTTTAGTCCAGTTAAAGTTCCTATAAATGTAGCACCTATTTTCTTTGCACTTAATAAATCCGCTAATGAATCACCTACAATAAATACTTCCTCTTTTTTAACTATATTATTTTGATGTGTTATATATTTGAAGTATTCATCTTTCTTATTACCACTTAATGTTGCTATATAACTAAACGGATTTGGCTTTCCTAAAGGTTTATATTCAGCAAACATAGTTTCAGCTTTTAACACTTCGCTTGCTGTCACAATGTGCTTTTCATCAAAATATGAAAGTAGATTCAGTGTTTGAAATGGCACGAGTGTTTCCGTTCTTGGTCTACCTGTAGCAATCGCAATTTGATAGCCACTAGCTTTCAAATCATTGAGTAGATCTTGAATCTCTTTAATAGGACGTATTAAAATTTCTTGATGAATAAAACCACTTTTATTTTGCTTGTACGGTGCATGACCTCCAACTACTTTAAACAATGTTGACCCTAAATACCATTCTTGATATATAGATTGTGTTAAATTCCAAAGCGGACTTTTAAAATCAAAGTATGATACATTGTTCGTATTTAATTCATTTCTCGCATACTCTTGTAATCGAGAGAAAATATTAGACTTTCCGCTTTGAACATGTTCTAAAAATTTAAGTGGCAATTGGTAATCAATTTGATAATTAGATTTTATCAATTGACCTATATGTTGTAACTGTTCTCCATTAATTTGTTGAGACTGAAGTATCTTTTCTACTTCATCAGATGGTAATGCTTTTAATATCTGAATATAATGTAAACTAAAGACAATATATAACATGTCCCAATTTGAGTTTAAACCGAGTGACTTCAACTTTTTTAAAACGTCATCGTTGACGAATATATCTGCTCTAATTCGATCAATATCTTCATTTTCAAGAAGACTTAAATCTATATCAGGTTTCAATCCTAAATAACTTTGATCCATTAGTAATTCATAGACAGTCAAAGCTGAAACATCAAAGCAACGTTCTTCACTTAAAAAAACACCATCTACATCAAACAATACTGACTTCATCTATAAACTCCCTTTCAGAAAATTCTGATACTATATAATATACATGTTGTAAATAAATAGAGCAAATTCAAATTATGAATTTGCCCTACCCTATTAAAAATATTATGATTCGATTTGTTTTTCTATTTCGTCTGCGACTTGTTGTACATGAGTACCAATGATGACTTGAGTTGAATGTTTACCACTCTTAGTGACACCAACAGCACCTGCACTTTTAATTTTCTGTTCATCGATGATTGAGTTATCTTCAAGCTCTAATCTTAGTCTTGTTGCACAATTTGTCAAAGTAGTAATGTTTTGAGCGCCACCCAAACCATCAAGAATTTGTGAAGCTGATTTACTATATTTACTTCCATTACTTTGCTTAGTATCAGCACTTTCCTTTTCAATCGCATCCTCATCAGTTGGATCAACTAATTCATTGTCACCTCGTCCAATGGTATTTAAATTAAAGAACTGTATGACAAATCTAAAGATAACATAATATAAAATGAAGAATACAATACCTTGTACTAATAACATTAATGGTTGATTAGCTACTGGATTTATTAGAGATAATATGTAATCTATGAGTCCTGCACTAAATGAAAATCCAGCTGTCCAATGAAAAGTAGCAGCAATAAATAATGATAATCCAGTTAACAATGCGTGAATAACATATAATATAGGTGCAACAAACATAAATGCAAATTCAATTGGCTCTGTAACACCTACGAAAAAGGCAGCTATCGCACTTCCTAAGAACCAACCATATACTTGTTTTTGTTGAGATGTTTTAGCTGTATGGTACATTGCTAAAGCTGCTGCAGGCATACCAAACATCATAATTGGAAAGAACCCTGCTTGGTACCGACCTGTAATACCATGTACAGCATCTTTACCTGTTTGGAATTTACCAATATCATTGATTCCAACTGTATCAAACCAAAATACTGTGTTTAATGCATGATGTAAACCCGTTGGAATTAATAAACGGTTGGCTACACCATAAATAAATGCGCCAAATGGCCCCATACCTACAATCCAAGTACCAAATGTCACAATAGCATTATAAACAACTGGCCATACAAATAATAAAATAACTGCTATAAATGTACAGAAAAATGCGGTTAGTATAGGTACCAGACGTTTACCACTGAAAAATGATAATGCGAGTGGTAACTCTGTTTCACTAAATCGATTATAAGTATACGCCGCAATAAGACCAATAATGATACCTACAAATACGTTGCCGTTATCCATCTTGTCGAATGCTTCACCTAATGATGATGGCTTAACATGCAAGATAGGCGCTAATTTATCTGGTGATAACACTTTGGTTACTACAAAGAAGCCTAATGCTGATGCTAATGCGACTGCACCATCATTCTTCTTAGCCATACCAATGGCTACACCTATAGCAAATAATATGCCTAATTGCTCAAGAATAGTAGTACCTACGGCAACAAAGAATTGAGCCACTTGAGGTAAGGCATGTAAAACGTTTAGCGCGTTACCTATACCAACTATAATCGCTGCTGCTGGTAATACTGCCACTGGTAACATCAGTGAACGACCTAAATTCTGAAAAAATTTAAACATGTAACACTCCCCCTTTATTTTTGTTGGATGATAAATGACAATTTTCAATTTCTCAAATTTATCATTTAATTTGTAATTTTGTATATGTATGAAAAATGATGTAAATCACTGTCATATCAACTTATATCCTTACATATTGTATCAGAATCAATAGATAAATAAAATTGCATTTTCATGCTAATTATGAACTTTTCAAGTTTTTTGTTTTTTTAAATTTGATAGAAGAACACTTCTGTTAAAATTCACATTGAAATAAAAGTAATTATGATATTTTACACTAATCTATTTATAACAAATTATACAAAATATATTATACACAATATTTTGATTTTTTGATAAAATGATAGCAATCAATAAGGAGGTTGAGCTTTATGAAAAAGATTTTAGTAATCGTTTCAATTTTTAGTGTCTTATTAGTAGCTTGTTCAAGTAGCCCTACTAAAAAGGCGGAAGGTAAATGGCAAAATGAGAATGGTGATATTATCACTATAAAAGGTGAATCTCTCAAAGTCACAACTGAAGGTGAAACTGCAGAAGGATCAATAAAAGATGATAAAGAACATAAAGATCTTGCCAAAATTAATTTAGGTGGCTCAACTGGTTATTTAAAAGTTGGTAAAAAAGCGGTTTACGCATTAGAAAAAACAGATGAAAAACCCGATGATAGTGAAGCAAAATTCGAGAAAATCAAACAATAATATTAATACCCGTTAAAATCTAAACATGATTTTAACGGGTGTTATATATAATCATTATTTTACTTTTTTCGCTTTGGCAACTTCTTCATCAGAACCAGCCTTTAACTTTAATTTTAATGTATCATCTTCTAGCTTATAATCAATTTTCATAGGATGATTTTCATAATATAATGTTATGATTTTATCATCTTTATTTATTTTACCGTGTAAGACTTCTTTTTCATTTTCATTAGAAACCTCAACCTTATTGTTTTTCTTAATTTCTATCGTCCCGCCATTGTCTTCCACTTTGTATTTACCATAGATTTGATTACTACACGCTGTTAATATAAAAAGCATCGTAAGCGTAATCGCCATTATTTTCTTCATACTGTTTACACCTTTCAATTAGAAATTCAGTATAAAATATGCAATCTCAAAAATTAAATTACTCTTTTTTCAATTCAATTTTTTCATCATCTTTATCTGGATTAATTAATATGAGTTTATCCCCTTTAACTTTATAATCAAATTTCATTGTTTCATCCTGCACTTCAAACGTCATTGTTTTTTTATCTTTGTCAATTCGCCCTTCAACATTACCATCATTCTTTTCTACACCAAAAATACCACCATCATTTTCTAGTGATTTTAGATGTAAAGTTGCACGATCACTATCTTTACTTGCTTTAATGCTCATTTCATCATTTTTATATGTACCATCTACTTTACTACCGCATGCTGCTAACAAAATAAGCATGCCTAAACATAATACAATTATTCTTTTCATTTAAAATGTCCCCCTAAAATTTAAAATGTTTTGTACATCATAACAATGATGGAGGACACATATTGTCTATTTACTTATACATTAAAAAACATATTAAAAAGGTTGGATATGATTCAAAATATTTCATTGAATCCCTATCCAACCTTAATGTCTAATTATAAATTTTTAGCTAATTCATTTAATTCTTTTTGCAATGCTGTTGTTTGGCGTTCGATTTCTTTTGTTAAGTAATCTACTTTTTCATTTCTTTTTAAGTCTTTAGGTAAATTACTTGTATCAATAGGTTCACCAAACTTTATTAATGCTTGACCTGTAACCAGTCCATGTAATTTTTTAGGTCCTACATATGCTGCAGGAAGTATAGGTGCTTTACCTAACATAGCTATTGTTGCTGCACCACGTTTCAATGGCACACCTTCTGCAGATGTTCTGTGACCCGTTGGGAAAATGCCAACTGTTTTATTCTCTTTTAATAATTTAATTGGTCGTTTTAATGTGCTTGGACCGGGATTTTCTCTATCTACTGGAAATGCATTTAATGCAGTTAAAAATTTACCGCCCCATTTATTACTAAATAATTCTTTCTTTGCCATGTAATGGATTTGGTTTGGATAAATAGCCATACCTAACATTATCACTTCGTTATAACTTTCATGTGTACAAGTCACAACATATTGATTATCTTTCGGTACATTTTCTTTTCCGATAACAAATAATGATTTACCTAACTTAACTAAAATAAAATACAAGATACTACTAATCACTCTATACATAGTTACACCTACTCTTATAGTTTTCTGTTTAACATTTAGATTTTATCATTTAGATACTTGTTGAACAAGATAAGCTTTAAATAAGTCTAAAGTCTGATTGCAGAAAACTAGCGTTTTTGTGAAAAAAATTACATAATTATATTGTGAGAATATTTATATTGGAGGTCAAATATGTCAGATTATACACAAATGAATCAATCCTTTGATTCTTACGATCAGCCATCTCGATATAATAAACCTAAGTTTCCATGGTTTAAAACTATACTCGTTGCATTAATTGCAGGTATCATTGGTGCATTACTAGTATTGGGTATTGGCAAACTACTCGATCATACCATTTTCAATCAAAATGGAGCCACTGTTAATGAAGCTTCAAATAGTAAAGGTGGTAATCAGTTAGACGGTAAAAGTGATAAGTATAGTTCAGTTCATGAGATGATTAAAGATGTATCGCCAGCAATTGTAGGTGTTATCAATATGCAAAAGTCAACGAACTTGGACGATTTACTAAATGGTAAGACAGCTAAGCCTGAAGAAGCAGGTATTGGATCCGGAGTCATCTATCAAATCAGTGATGGTTCAGCATACATCGTTACTAATAATCACGTTATCGATGGTGCTTCTGAGATTAAGGTTCAGTTACACAATTCCAAACAAGTTAAAGCAAAATTAGTTGGTAAAGACGCAGTCACTGATATTGCCGTATTAAAAATTAATAATACGAAAGGTATCAAAGCTATAGACTTTGCTAATTCATCTAAAGTACAAACAGGCGATAGCGTATTTGCGATGGGTAACCCTCTAGGCCTTGAATTTGCAAATTCAGTCACTTCGGGTATTATTTCAGCAAATGAACGTACGATTGATGCCAATACCACTGGTGGAAATACAAAAGTAAATGTACTTCAAACTGATGCAGCAATTAACCCTGGTAACTCTGGAGGTGCCTTGGTAGATATCAACGGTAATTTAGTTGGCATAAACTCTATGAAAATCGCTTCAGAACAAGTTGAAGGCATTGGATTCGCTATACCAAGTAACGAGGTCAAAGTTACCATTGAACAATTAGTTAAACACGGTAAAATTGAACGTCCTTCTATTGGTATCGGCTTAATTAATTTAAGTGATATTCCAGATTCATATAAAAAAGAATTAAATACGGATAGTCAATCTGGTGTTTATGTAGCCAAAGTGGATCACGATAATGACTTGAAAAAAGGAGATATTATTACTAAGGTAGACGGAAAATCAGTAAAAGAAGACACAGATTTACGAACATATCTATATGAAAATAAGAAACCAGGTGAAGACGTTAAGTTGACGATTATTCGAGATGGTAAAACTGAAACGATTGATGTCAAACTAAAGAAACAAGTTCAGTCAGTTAGCCAATCTTCTTCAGAAAAACAAAGTCAATTTGCAGAATAAATAACAGGAATGGATGAATTTAGTTTTCATCCATTCCTGTTTTATTTTCACCTAAGTAATAAGTTGGAATTAAAATAAGTATAATCGCAATCATTGAAACTAGAAAACCTTCATGAAAGCCCACAATTGAATGACTCATTTCATGATGACTATGTCTCATGGATAAATTAGAAGCTACAACGGTTGCTATGATTGCTGTACCAAAACTTGCACCAATATTTTCAATCATGTTAATTCCTACGCCAGCTTCTGATAACTGATTCTGAGAAACACCTTTGTAGGCATCGGCCATTAAACCTAAATTGATGCCACCAACACTACATCCACGAATAAATAAAATGAACGACAACCATGCAATAGATGATTCATTATCAACAAATATCAATGGAATTGTGCCAAGAATAGCAATCACGATACTAATATATATAACCTTTTTGGATCCTATCCGGTCAATAGATGTTCCAATATATGGTCGTGTGATTAACATACCTATGCCTTGAGGAATTAGTGCTAGTGCTGCACCAATAGCAGAATAACCTTTAAATTCTTGAAAATATAAAGGTAGAATAACCATTGGCCCCATAATACCCACATTTGCTAATAATAATCCTGTCATTGATGCTGAGTACGTTTTATTTTTAAACAAATTTAAAGGTAGTACCGTATTAAAATCGCATAGTTTGTTATAAAAAATATAAGCAACAATAGCTGCAACTCCAATGAATATAAATGTCATAACTTTACTATCTATAAATGAACCTATAGTACCAGCTAGACTGATACCATAGATCACTGTTGCACTCGTAATGCATAATAAAAGAATGCCCCATATATCTAACTTTTTATGCTTTTCAAATGGTTTGAATGATGGTACATATTTCATCATGAGTGGTACAGAAATGAGTGAAACTACTATATTAATAAAAAACATCCAACGCCATGAGGCAAAATGAATTATAAATCCACCTAATGTTGGGCCGAGAATTGGTCCAAAGATCATAGGTGTACTGACGATAGCCATTACCCTCCCTATATGATCTTGTCCAGCAGTCTTTACCAGTAAAGTGAACATAAGTGATGTAATAACTCCCGCACTAAATCCTTGAAAGATTCTAAATAGAATAAATATACTCACTGTCGGACTGATTCCTACAAATAATGAAGTAATACCAAAAACTAGCATAGCTATAATAAAAGTATATTTACTATTAAAATGATTCATTAACCATCCAGAAAAAGGAATAGCTATAGCAAGGGCTAAAATATATCCAGTAATCCCCCATTGGACAATATCTATATTAGTATGAAATGTTTGATTAAGTTGTTGAATACCAATATTTATCATAGTTGAATCTAACATAGGTGCAATGGCTCCAATCGCTATTGCCCATGCCGCATTCATTGTATCTTTTGGAATCTGATGTTGTGTCGCTTTCTTTGACATAAAACGTCTCCTTTTTGTTTCTTCGTCAACAAACTTACACCCTTTTAGTTTCCTTGTCAACAAAATTCCGATAAAAAAAGTACTCTAAAATTAATTAGAGCACTTTTTTCGAAATATCATACTTAATGTTGTAATCTTTTATTTTTAATTTCTTTATCCAAATGTTGATTATACTTTTCTATAAAATGTTGAATGCTTTCGAACTCTTGTTGTGTTAAACTTTCAAAAACATCTTGATCTCGTGCATCAAATTTTGCATGAAGTTGTTGATGTGTGTGATAAACTTGTTGTCCTTTAGGCGTAAGTCGAAAATAAATTTCTTTTTTATTATGCTCATTTTGATAACTTTCAATTAACTTTTTAGATTGTAATCGTTTCGTTAATTTACTAATTGCACCTCTTGTCATAAATAGCTGTTCCGTTAAACTTCTAACATTTGGATTGTCTAATTCATGTATCGCTTCAATGCAATGCACTTCACTAGACTTATAATCCTTTAATGCCTCTTGCATTTCACTTTTATTTAGCCATGCTATTTTATTAAACACGTTACGTAATCCTGTCATGATGACTTCTTCTTTATTCACGCTTTACCTCCTAGACACAACATATTGCAACTACTATTTATAGTTAACCATGAAGTATTTCTTTTTACCTCTACGAATAATCGTAAACGCACCTTCGATTTTATCTTCATCAGTTAATTCGTAGTTAACATCTTGTTGGCGTACACCATTAATATAAATCGCACCATTATTAACATCTTCACGAGCTTGACGTTTAGATGATCCAATGCCTGTTTCAATCAATGCATCAATAATATTAGTTGTATCCTTAGATAATTCAACTTGAGGTACGTCTTTAAAACCTTCTTTTAATTCTTTTGCTGATAAAGATTTTAAATCACCGCTAAATAATGCTTGTGAAATTCTAATCGCATCATTCAAGGCGTCTTCACCATGGATAAAGCGTGTCACATTTTCAGCTAAAGCTTTTTGAGCTTCACGTTTGTGAGGTGCTTCTTCTTTAGACTGCTCTAACTGATCGATTTCTTCTTTACTCAAGAATGTAAAGTATTTTAAGAACTTGATAACATCTTCATCTGATTGATTAATCCAGAATTGATAAAATTCATATGGGCTTGTTTTATCAGCATCTAGCCAAACAGCACCTGATTCTGATTTACCGAATTTCTTACCATCAGATTTTGTTACTAAAGGAATTGTTAATCCATAAGCTTCAGTTTGACCATACATACGTCTCATCAATTCGATACCACTTGTAATGTTACCCCACTGGTCTGAACCACCGACTTGAATTTTACAATTTAATTCACGATTCAAGTGTCCGAAATCGATAGCCTGTAAAATAGTATACGTAAATTCAGTATATGAAATACCATGTTCTAACCGCGTTTGGATAGAATCTTTACCTAACATGTAATTGACACCGACATGCTTACCATAATCGCGTAAGAAACTAATTAACGAAATTTGGCCTAACCAGTCTTTATTATTTACTAATACTGCTCCTTTATCGGTACCAAATTCAAATAATTTATGCATTTGATTACTAATACCTTGCACATTGGCTTCTACTTGTTCTTCTGTTTGTAACACACGTTCTTCTGATTTACCTGATGGGTCCCCAATCATACCTGTTCCGCCACCAATTAAAACAATAGGACGATGCCCGTGTTCTTGGAAACGTCTTAATGTTAAGAACGGAAGCAAATGACCAATATGTAAACTATCTGCAGTTGGATCTGCACCACAATATAGCGTTACTTGCTTTTTATTTAATAATTCCTCTATACCCGCTTCATCTGTTTGTTGATAAATCAGTCCACGCCACTTTAAATCTTCAATTAATGCATTTGTCATATTTCTCTTCCTCCTATATATTATGTATTTTCATAAGTTAAGATGAACGTAAAACTTAGAATTAAAGACCAATTCTAAAAATTTGTATAAGTATGATTTATAGATTTATTTAATCAACAAAAAAAGCACCCTTACATCATATTTAAATGTAAGGGCGCAATTGCACGGTACCACCATACTTGAATTAAAGGTATATACAGATTTTATAATTAAACCCATTTATACCTCTTTTCTCTTTACTAATGATACGTTCATTAATCAAACGTCAGACTGTTATATAAGGTGTATTCACTAGTTAGATCATGTTAGTTCTCAGCAACCACTAACTCTCTAAAAATCTCTAAAAAGCTACTTGTCCTTCATCTGAAACTTATGTATTTGCCATTAATTATAGTTAACATTATTTTAAAAGTCAACTTTACGACTATGGTATAATAAGTCTACATAAAGGAGGTTTGCTATGGATAAAATCATGAAACAACAACAACAAGATAAAATGTTTCAATTTGAAAAGAAATATAAGCAGCTCAAACATATCATCGTTACCATCTTTCTAATTGGTTTGATGTTTATGATTATTATCCTGCTAGCAGCCATCATATACTTTCATCAATTGACTAAAGATGCTTCATCTATAAGTGATCATGCACTTAAACATAAGGTCATTCACTTTGCAGGAGATGACTTAATTAATTATAAAAACAATGACATTTTAGATGAATATGATCATTCTTTAAATTCATTAATTGTTGGTCCAAAACATGTTAGTCCAGACGTCATTAAAGCATTAACTTCTTCAGAAGACACCTTATTCTTTCAACATAATGGCATTTTACCTAAGGCCATTATACGAGCAATGTTTCAAGATATAATGCAAAATGATCAAAGTTCTGGTGGCAGCACGATAACACAACAATTGATTAAAAACCAAGTACTTTCTAATGAAAAAACTTATAGTCGTAAAGCTAATGAAATTATATTAGCACAAAGACTTGAACGTATACTCTCTAAAGAAGAAATTATTTATACGTATTTAAATATTGTACCTTTTGGTAGAGATTATAACGGTGCCAATATAACAGGTATCTCTTCGGCGTCTTATAGTTTATTTGGAATTCCACCTAAAGATTTAAATGTTGCACAATCAGCTTATTTAATTGGCTTATTACAAAGCCCTTACGGTTATACACCATATAAGGAAAATGGTGACTTAAAACCAGACAATCAAATAGATTATAGTATTCAGAGACAACATTATGTACTAAAACGTATGTTGGTCGAAGAAAAAATATCTAAAAAAGAGTATAAAGAAGCGTTAAAATACCATATTAAATCACATTTACTTACAAAACCTAATAAAAATGCTGGTTAAATCATAAATACCCGGTAATGATCAATACATTACCGGGTTTGTTAATTAAATTTAGAATAAGCCTACTGCATGTCCATCATCTGTAACATCCATATTTAATGCTGCTGGTTTTTTAGGTAAGCCAGGCATTGTCATAATTGCACCTGTTAATGCAACTATAAATCCTGCACCTGTTTTCGCTTCTAATTCACGAATCGTAATTTCAAAATCACTAGGTGCACCTAAGGCTGTTTGATCATCGCTAAATGAGTATTGTGTTTTAGCCATACAAATTGGATAATGGTCCCAACCATTGTCTTTAAATTGTTTTAATTGTTTTTGAGCCTTACTTGAGAATGTTACTTTTGAACCACCGTAGATTTCTTTAACGATTGTTTCAATTTTATCTTCTAAAGGTTGATTTAATTCATAAAGTGGTTTGAAATTTTGAGGTTGATCAATGACTTCTAATACTTCATTAGCTAGATCAACGCCACCTTTACCACCTTTTTCCCAAACTTCAGTCAATGCAATTCTCACGCCATTTTCTTTGGCCCATGATTTAACAAACTCAATTTCTGCATCTGTATCGTGAATAAATGCATTGATAGCTACAACTGGTTCAACACCAAACTTCTTAATATTATTTACATGACGTTCTAAGTTAACGATACCTGCTTTAACAGCATCCACATTCTCTTCTTTTAAATTATCTTTCGCAACGCCACCATGCATTTTTAAGGCACGCACAGTTGCTACCACTACAACTGCTGATGGTTCGAAACCTGCTTCACGTGCTTTGATATCCATGAATTTTTCAGCTCCTAAATCAGAACCGAATCCTGCTTCAGTAACCACAATATCAGCTAATTCACGTGCAGTTTCTGTCGCTAAAATTGAATTACATCCGTGAGCGATATTAGCGAATGGTCCACCGTGTACAAGTGCTGGCGTTCCTTCAATTGATTGTACTAAGTTTGGCTTAATAGCATCTTTTAAAATCATTGCTAAAGCACCTTCAACTTTTAAATCAGCAACAGTCACAGGCTTACGATCACGTGTATAACCGATTGTGATTTTACTAATTTTTTCTCTTAAGTCTTTAATGCTTCGGCTAAGACATAAGATAGCCATAATTTCAGATGCAACTGTAATATTAAAGCCATCTTCACGTGGTACACCATTAGTTGGACCACCTAGTCCAACGTTAACATGACGTAAAGCACGATCGTTCATATCTAATACACGTTTCCATTCAATACGACGTTGATCAATGCCTAATTCATTACCTTGATGTAAGTGGTTATCGATAAATGCTGATAATGCATTATTCGCTGTAGTAATCGCATGGAAGTCACCGTTAAAGTGTAAATTGATATCTTCCATTGGTAATACTTGTGCATATCCACCACCAGTAGCGCCACCTTTTATACCAAATGTTGGTCCTAACGCTGGTTCACGTAATGCTACCATGACATTCTTTTTTAATTCATGAAATGCATCTGATAAACCAACTGTAACTGTCGATTTACCTTCCCCTGCTGGTGTTGGACTCATTGCTGTTACTAATACAACTTTACCCTTATTATCTTTAGGTTTTATTTGGTTAATATCAATTTTAGCTTTGTAATGTCCATATTGCTCTAAGGCTTCTGCTGGAATCCCTGCTTCTTTAGCTATTTCACTAATAGGTCTAATTTTTGATTGATTCGCAATTTCTAAATCTGATAAATGTGCCAACTTATTTCAACCCCTTGTAAATAATATAAATAGAAAAATAAGTGTAAGAATGTTTGATATGTAATGACTCTCATTCTCTTACAACTTTAATAATAACCGACTCAATCAATGATGTCGAATATTTGTTAACGTTTACATTACTATTATCAGAAATATTCAAAAAATATGATTGAGTCTAGAAAAACTAAACTCAATCATATTTATCTTAATCGTTAATGTATGGAGATAGTTATTTTGCTAATACTACTTAATCAATCATCTAATCTTCCATTGTACTTAAATCACCTGCATCTAAATCTAATTCCCAAGCTTTTAATACACGGCGCATAATTTTACCAGAACGTGTTTTAGGTAATTTGTCTTTAAATTCAATTTCACGAGGTGCTGAATGTGCTGATAATCCTTCTTTAACAAATTGCTTAATACTTTGTTTTAATTCATCTGATGGTTCATAACCTTCTCTTAAAGCTACAAAAGCTTTAATGATTTCACCTCGTACTGGATCAGGCTTACCAATAACACCTGCTTCAGCAACAGCTTCATGTTCAACTAATTTAGATTCTACTTCGAATGGACCGACACGTTCACCAGCTGTCATAATGACATCATCAACTCTACCTTGGAACCAGTAGTAACCATCTTCATCTTTATAAGCAGAGTCTCCTGAAACATACCAATCACCAATAAAGTATGAATCATATTTTTCTGGATTTTTCCAGATTGCATGCATCATTGAAGGCCATCCTTTTTTAATGGCTAGGTTACCCATACGATTTGGAGGTAACTCATTACCTTCATCATCAACAATTGCTGCTTCAATACCTGGTAGTGGTTTACCCATTGAACCTAATTTAATATCCATAGCTGGATAGTTAACAATCATGTGTCCACCTGTTTCTGTCATCCACCAAGTATCTAACACACGTTTATGGAATACATCTTTAGACCATTTAATCACTTCAGGATTTAACGGTTCACCAACAGATAAAATTGAACGCAGTGATGATAAATCATATTTATCTACAACATCATCACCAGCACTCATTAACATTCTTAATGCAGTTGGCGCTGTATACCACACTGTCACTTTAAAGTCTTGAATCATTTTATACCATTGTTCTGGAGAGAAACGTCCGCCAACAATACAATTTGTCACACCATTTAACCAAGGTGCAAAAACACCATATGACGTACCAGTTACCCAACCGGGATCTGCTGTACACCAATACACATCTTCATCTTGTAAATCTAAAACATATTTACCTGAAATATAATGTACTAACATGGCTTTTTGGACATGTAATACACCTTTAGGTTGTCCTGTAGACCCAGATGTATAATGTAAAATAAGGCCATCATCTTCATTTAACCATTCAATATCAAAATCTTCACTTGCTTCTTTAAATGAACGATTAAAATCTACATAACCTTCTTCAACATCATTATCAACAACAACAATTTTCTCTAAATGCGGTAATTTATCTTTCGGGATTCTAGGCAACAGTGCTTTATTAGTAATGATTACTTTTGCTTCACTATTTTCTAAGCGATCCGCAACAGCTTTTTCCATAAATGCTTCAAATAAAGGTCCAACGATTGCACCAATTTTTAAAATTCCTAAGAAAGCGAAATACAATTCTGGCGTTCTTGACATAAAGATAAATACTCTATCCCCTTTTTTAACATCAGCTTCATTTTTTAATACATTAGCTGCCTTATTTGAGTATTTTTTCATATCTTCGAACGTATATGATTCATGACGTTGATCGTCTTTATAATTAAGCGCAATTTTGTCTCCTTTACCTTCATCAACATGTCTATCGATACATTCATATGCCATATTGATTTTACCTGTTTTACTCCAAGAAAAGGCTTGCTCAGCGCTCTTCCAATCAAAATCTTTGTACGTTTGCTCATAATCTTGCATGTTATAATTTCCAGGTTCGCTTTGATAAACTTCAACTTTCATAAGAAAATCCCCCTTCAACTTTATGTAATCGCTTTCTTTAAAATGAATTATACATATAATTGTCACATTATTCAAAACATTTATTTATTAATCACAATATTTTTGTTATATTACAAGAAAATAAGTATAATAACAGTAAGGTTTTGAGGCTATTTGATGAGGATGTGAAAAAATGAAACATATTAAAACTTATGTTACAGACAATATCGAAATTGACGATGTTAAATACAAAATCGAAGGCCCTGTTTCACACTCTTTTTTGAAAACGCTTACTTTCGACGAAGGTCTTAATGCTTTTCGATCTTCTAAAGAACAATACGATGCATTGTTAGAAATTACTACATTACCAGAAGGTAGAGTATATGTAATACGACTAGAGCAACATATTATTGGTTACGTTACCTATCATTATCCAGATGAGCTCGAAAGATGGTCTACTGGGCATCTCCCCTATTTATTAGAACTCGGTGCAATCGAATTAAGTAAAAGTTATCGACACCTACATCTAGGTGGTCGATTAATACAACTTAGTCTCTCTGGAGACGAGTTTGAAGATTTTATTGTACTTACTACTGAATATTATTGGCATTGGGATTTGAAATATGCACAATTAGACGTATTCGAATATAAACGACTCATGCAGAAGTTAATGCAAAAAGGTGATCTAGAAGTGTTTGCTACTGATGATCCTGAAATTACCAGTCACCCCGCTAATTGTTTAATGGCAAGAATTGGTAAACGTATTACTTTGGATCAACAACATGCATTTGATGATATTAGATTTCAAAACCGCTTCTTCTATTAGTTGTTTGAAAGGGATGAGCTTATGAATACTAAAAATAGAACAGGTTATGTATATTCAGATGATATTTTAAAATATAGATTTAATAACGAGCATCCTTTCAATCAAATGCGTTTAAAATTAACGACTGAGTTGTTGTTAGATGCACAATTTTTAACAAATGAAAATATTTTAGAACCAAGAATTGCGACAGATGATGAAATTGGTTTGATTCATAAATATGATTATATACAAGCCATCAAACATGCATCTCATGGTATATTAAGTGCTGAAGAAGCCAAAAAATATGGATTTAATGAAGATACTGTACCATTTAGGCATATGCATCGACATTGTGCACGAATTGTCGGTGGTGCGCTCAATTTAGTAGATAAAATAATGGATGGTACTTATATCAATGGTTGTCATTTAGGCGGCGGCTTACACCATGCCTTAGCAGGCCGAGCAAATGGATTTTGTATTTATAACGATGTCGCTATTACAGCTCAATATCTCGTTAATCATTATAATCAACGTGTGATGATAATAGATACAGATGCACACCATGGCGATGGAACTCAATGGAGTTTTTATACTAGTAATGATGTTTTAACTTATTCTATTCATGAAACAGGTAAATTTTTATTTCCAGGATCAGGTTATTATACTGAACGTGGTGAAGATATAGGATATGGTTATACAGTCAATGTACCATTAGAACCCTATACAGAAGATAAATCATTTCTAGAATCATTCAAATCAACAGTTGAACCTGTTATTGCTGCATTCAAACCCGATATTATCTTAAGTGTTAATGGCGTGGATATCCATTATAGAGACCCATTAACACACATAAATTGTACCTTAAGTTCATTATATCAACTGCCATATATAATTAAAGATTTAGCTGAAAAGTATACAGAAAATAGAATAATTATGTTTGGTGGCGGTGGTTATAATTTATGGCGTGTTGTTCCACGCGCATGGAGCCATTTATATTTAAGTTTAATTAATGAACCGATTCAACAAGGCTATTTACCTCTAAACTGGATTAATAAATGGAAGCATTATAGCTCAGTTACATTACCTAAAAGATGGGAAGACCGTTTAAATGACTATACTTATATTCCACGCACTACTGAAATTTCAGAAAAAAATGGACGTATTTCAAAATTAGTTGCCAGTTGGTATGACCTTTCAAATTAAAAGCACACCGCATAAACGGTGTGCTCTATTTTTAATTATTTAGTTGTTCCTCTATATTCAATTCTATGTGGTAGAATCACGTTTGGTTCATCAATTTCTTCTTCGTTCATATATTTCGTTAGTAATCTCATACCAACAGCACCGATGTCATATAATGGTTGAATCACACTAGATAATTGTGGTCGAACCATTTCAACTAAACGCGTATTATTGAAACTTACAATTTGTAATTCTTCAGGTACTTTAATACCTGCATCTAGTGCACCATGTAAAATACCTATCGCTTGTTCATCACTAATTGATAAAACGGCATCAGGTAGATTATCTTTAATTTTATCAAAAACTTTCATACCTTCTTTGTAGCTTTCAGCTCCTGATAAATGAAGTGAATCATCTAATTGTAATTGATTTTTAGATAATACTTTATTTAAGCCTGAAAGTACGTCTTCTTGTGCCTTTTTAGAGTAATCGCCACCTACTAATGCAAATGACTTAGCACCTTGTTCTATAAGTTGTTGCGTAACTTCTTCAGCTGCTTTTTCAAAATCAATATTTACAGATGCAACATGGTCATCTTTACCATTTGTACCTGATACAACAACTGGAACTGAAGATTGATTGATGAGCTCTTTGATTTCCTCTGAAATTGTA
Source organism: Staphylococcus sp. KUGN1 (assembly GCF_045984185.1). NCBI lineage: Bacteria > Bacillati > Bacillota > Bacilli > Caryophanales > Staphylococcaceae > Staphylococcus > Staphylococcus sp. KUGN1. The sequence goes on from NZ_JBJQIL010000001.1 coordinate 1,179,271, forward strand.
CCACCTAAGAAAATAATGCCATCAACTTGTTTACTTAAAAGGTTATTAAATATCTCTTTTTCTTTTTCTGAATCATTATCAGAATTTGAAATAATAGAATGATATTTGTACATCGTTGCAATATCTTCTAAGCCACGAGCAAGTTGAGAATAATAAACATTAGAAATATCTGGGATAATTACACCTACAGTTGTTGTACGTTTACTTGCTAGTCCACGTGCAACAGCATTAGGTCGATAGTTTAATTTTTTTATAACTTCGTTTACCTTATTTCTAGTTTCTGGTTTAACATTTTGATTTCCGTTAACTACACGAGAGACCGTTGCCATCGATACTCTAGCTTCTCTAGCTACATCATATATTGTTACAGTCATAGTATCCTCCTTGAAAGCGCTTTATACACTTTGGTATCATGTTTTCATATTATTTTCAAAGTTTACCATATTTAGAGATTCAGTGAAATAAATTTGTTTCGACGTTCACATTTCTGTCAGATTTTAAGTATCATTACTCATTTATTGAATTACGTCATTTCAAGGACTAGAAACACTGTCAAAACTTAATATAGTAATGATAATAATATTATACATAAAGAAGAGGTTGAGATATAATGTTTCTACTCTGGGAAACCGATTAACATCGTCCCAACAGCAAAACTATATCCCAACCTCTTTTTGCTTTATTTTAGTTTTTTATCATTATATAAGTCAGCTAAAGGTTTTAATTCTTTATAGAATTCATTGAATTCATTTAAATCCATTTGTTGGCCTGCATCACTTAAAGCCACTGAAGGATCTGGATGTACCTCAGCCATAACACCATCAGCGCCGACCGCTAATGCTGCTTTAGCTGTTGGTAACATAATATCTTTACGACCTGTACTATGTGTTACATCAACCATTACTGGTAAATGTGTCCCTTGTTTTAAAATAGGTACTGCAGAAATATCTAATGTATTTCTAGTCGCTTTTTCATATGTTCTAATACCACGTTCACACAGAATAATATTTCTATTACCTTGAGAGGCAATGTATTCTGCAGCATATGTGAATTCTTCTATCGTTGCTGATAATCCACGTTTTAAAAGAATTGGTTTATTTGTACGACCAGCTTCTTTTAATAATTCAAAGTTTTGCATGTTACGTGCACCAATTTGGAAAACATCAAGATATTCGTCAGCAATTTCAAAGTCATTTGGATTCACGATTTCACTAATGACATTTAAATTAAACTTATCTTTAACATTTTTTAAGATCTTAAGTCCTTCAACACCTAAACCTTGGAAATCGTATGGTGATGTACGAGGTTTAAATGCCCCTCCACGAATGAACTTTTCACCTTTAGCTTGCAAATCTGCTGCTACAGCATCTACTTGCTCTTGTGATTCAACTGAACATGGTCCGAATACAAAAGATTTATGTCCTTCTCCGAACATGCCACCATTGTCAAAATGAACAATTGTATCTTCAGGTTTTAATTTACGAGATACGTATAAATGCTTTTCATTTTCTGATTTTTGTAAGTCTGTAGAGGCTTTAAAAATTTCTTTAAATAATTGTTTAATGACATTGTCGTTGAATGGCCCTTTATTTTTATCTAAAAGATCATTAATCATTTCTTTTTCACGTTGTGGATCATATACTCGTGTTCCTTGCTTGATTTTTTCTTCACCAATTTTTTGTGCTAATTCGCCTCGACGGGATAGCAATTCTAAAATTTGATCGTTAAGGGAAACAATTTCTTGTCTGTACGTTTCTAATTTATTACTCATAGCTACTTCACCTCTATCTAATAGTTGCACATTTATATGTATCACTTTAAAGCGATAAATTAAATGTATTTACGAATCATTCTAACAATTAACATTTTATAGTTCAAGCTCTAATTGTTAGAATTGATTAAATTTTCTAAAAATATACTAATATTCTAAAACGATGTGACTTTAATTTTTCTAAAATAAAAAGAGCAGAACGTCATCTATCCTGATATTGAATAAATGATGGGTCCCACTCTAAAATGATACGTTTAATTTCACTTTAAAAATCAAATACTAATCAATGAGTGCTTATATTTATATCATAATATTAACTGATATTAAATACAAACCAATTAGTCATTGAAGGTACGTTTTTCAATTTTGCTAGTCGTTTTTTCTACTTTTTGTTGTTTTTTACCTTGTTGCTTTTGGTTTTTATTTTGACTAGGTGTTTTTGTTGATTGTTTAGACGATTTTGTTTGGGTCTTAGTTTTGTTATTTGATTTAGTTGATTGATTATTTTGACGTGTTACGACACCTTTGTCAAATTGTGCTTTATTTTGTTTTTTTGAAGGTTGTTGATTAGTTGTTTGACTAACATTATTACCTTTTGTTTCATTCGTTGAAGATTTAGTCACTAAGTTAGGCACTTTTGTCATTTTAGATTTTGCAATAGGTGCCTCTGCTAATAAAGCGTTTGTTAATTGTGATTCTTTAGAACCTTTAGTTAACTTCGCTTGTTTATCTTTAGCTGCTGTAGCTAATCTATTAGCGAATGAACCATCATTTGCTTTTGACGCATTATGATTTGATTGATTTAATAAGTTTGGTGTAGTTTGTTTGTTGCTTTTAGCTACGTCTTGTTCTTTAGTTAAATCGCTAGTATCTGCTAATACTTGTGAATCATTGTTCATTTTTTGTTTCTTTGTGTGAGCTGCACTAGCTAATTTATCAGCACTAGATGTTTGAGCTGCTTTATCTTTAGTTTGAGATGGATCTGATAACGATGATTCTTCTTTAATAGCAGATTGTGCCATAGCAATTTCTTTGTCAGATACATGCTTATTGTTATCAATATTAGAATCTGCTTGCTTACTTTTTGCATCTGCTTTTGCTTCTTGGATTTCTCTTGCTTGTGGTGATTGATCTGCTAATTGGTCATGATTCGATTCTGCTTGAATCGCATTCTGTTGTGCTGCAAGTTCCTTTGATGAAGGTGTTGCAGTTTGTTGATCATTACGCTTAGCTTCAACTTTTGCATCTTGAATTTCACGCGCTTGTGGTGATTGATCTGCTAATTGGTCATGATTTGTTTCAGATTTGATTGCATTTTGTTGTGCTGCTAATTCAGTTGCACTCGCACCAACTTTTGAATGATTGTCAGCTTCTAATTTTGCTTCTTGGATTTCTCTCGCTTCAGGAGATTGGTCTGCTAGATTATGATCACTTACTTCTCTTTGAATCGCTACTTTTTGAGCAGATAATTCATCAGAAGTAACACCATTATTAGATTTATTTCTAAAGTTTTCTACTCGTGTTTTAACAGTTTCAATATGATGTTCAGCTTGCGATTTATAATTTAACGCTTTTTCACGTAATTCTTTTTCTTTTGCAATAGCCTGATCTGCTTTTTCAAAGACTTTCATCTTATAGTATAAACCTAAAGCAGACCCTACAATTGCTCCTGTAATAAAGCTAACTACGAAATCTTTACGTTGTGGTGTTTGATCATTTATACGAGTATGTCGGCTGTATAAATCATTTCCAGTATTATTTCTTTCAAAATCATCACGATTATAGTGTTCCATGATTTATTCCTCCCTATAACAAATGCACTTAAACAAGTAACAACCTCATTTAAGTGCATTTAGTTCATTCTTATTAATTATTTATCAACACGAGTAGTGTAACTATGATCTGTATCATTTGCTACTGTGTTTGCTTTGTAATTTGCACTTCCTCGACGGTAGTGTCTATTTTGCCATTTGTCAGCAATTTCCATTGCTACATTTGACCATTGTACTACTTGAGAAATTTTATCTTCGTTTTGAGAAACATTGTGCGTAATTGAGTTAGTTACACGGTCAACTGAACCGTTTAATGTTTGAACTGAGTCACCGATACCTTTAACAGCATCAACTACAGAATTCAAACGATCAACTTTACCTTGAATGTCTTCAGTTAAACGGTTTACTTTGTGAAGTAAGTCCGTAGATTCTCTTGTAATACCTTGTACTTGACCTTCAACACCATCTAGTGTTTTAGCCACGTGATCTAAATTTTTCTTAACAGAAATTAACACTACAACGATACCGATACATAAAATTAAGAACGCTATCGCAGCGATAATTCCGGCAATTGGTAAAATCCAATCCATTAAAAACGCCTCCTAAATACCTAATTATAAAATTCATTAATATTTAATACCCTTGAGAAATCATTATAAACATATTAGAAATCTTTTTTTACACCAATTTTATTTAAATACGCTTTTTGCATTTTTTGAATGTCACCAGCGCCCATAAATAAGATAACTGCATTTTCAAATTTTTCTAATACATCAATACCACTTTCATCAATTAATGCTGAACCATCAATACGGTTAATTAAATCTTGTATTGTTAATTCACCAGTATTTTCTCTTATAGATCCAAAAATTTCACATAAGAAAACATGATCAGCTGCACTTAAACTCGTTGCAAATTCTTCTAAAAATGCTTGAGTTCTAGAAAATGTATGTGGTTGGAATACTGCAATAACTTCTTTTTGTGGATATTTTTTTCGAGCTGTTTCAATTGTAGCATTAATTTCTCTTGGATGGTGAGCATAATCGTCTACTAATACTTGATTTGATACTTTTGTTTCATTAAAACGACGTTTTACACCACCAAATGTTTCTAATGCCTCTTTAATATTATCAACATTCATTTTTTCAAGATAACTAATCGTAACAACCGCTAATGTATTTAAGATGTTATGGTCACCATATTGTGGTGATAGGAATTGACCATAGAATTCACCATTGATGTAAACGTCAAATTGAGAACCTTGTTCTGTAATTTGAATATTTTTAGCATATACATCGTCTGTTTCATTAAATCCATAATAATAAATAGGCACATCTGCTTCTAATTTTCTAAGGTGTTCATCGTCACCCCATGCAATGATTGCTTTTTTAACATTATGAGCCATTTCTTGGAATGCATCAAATACATCATCAACATCTTTGAAGTAATCTGGGTGGTCGAAATCAATATTCGTCATAATTGCATAGTCAGGATCATAACTTAAAAAATGTCTACGATATTCACATGCTTCAAATGCAAAATAATCACTACCAGGCAATCCCATTCCAGTACCATCACCAATTAAGAATGATGTCTTTTTATCGCCATTCATAACATGTGATAGTAAACCAGTTGTAGATGTTTTACCATGTGCACCTGTAACAGCGACAGATGTATATTGATTAATTACATGTCCAAGAAAATCATGGTATCTAATCACATCTAATTTAAGTTGATGCGCTTTAACAATTTCTTCATGACTATCAGGAAAAGCATTTCCTTGAATAATCACCATGTCTTCTTTTATATTATTCGCATCGAACGGTAGAATTGTTATGCCTTTGTTTCTTAGAGCAACTTCAGTGAATACATAAGTTTCAATATCTGAGCCTTGCACCTCATGTCCAAGATCATGCATAATTTGTGCTAATGAACTCATGCCGGAACCCTTAATACCGACAAAATGATAGTGTGTCATTATAAAACTCCTTACTAAATTTTAATCTTGATTTAAATCCGCCTCAGTAATATAAACATCTCTAGGTTTAGAACCGTTAGCTCCAGAGATATATCCCAATTGTTCTAACTGATCTACGATTCTCGCTGCTCTATTATACCCAATTTGGAAATGTCTTTGTACTAATGAAGTAGATATATGTCCTTCATTAATCATGAACTCACACACATCATCAAATAGATCGTCCTGTGCTTGAGTTTGTGTTTTCTTTAATAATTCCTTTTCTTCAAATAAATACTCTGGTTCACGTTGTTGTTTAATGAAATCTACAACGTCATCTATTTCTTCATCTGAGACAAATGTACCTTGAACACGGATTGGTTTATTCATACCGCCTCCTAGATATAGCATGTCACCATATCCTAATAGACGTTCTGCACCACCGCTATCAAGTATAGTTCTAGAATCTACACTAGATGATACCATAAATGCAATTCTAGTTGGAATATTAGCTTTTATTAATCCTGTAATGACATTTACTGATGGACGTTGAGTGGCTACTAACATGTGAATACCACATGCGCGCGCTTTCTGAGCAATTCGTGCTATGGATTGTTCAACTTCTTGTGGTGCCATCATCATTAAGTCGGCTAATTCATCTATTACAATAACAATTTTAGGCATTCTTTGTTCATAAGATGCTTTTTTATTAAATGCAGTAATATTTCTCACATGATATTGCGCAAATAATTTATATCTGCGTTCCATTTCTTCAACTGCCCATTTTAAACTTTGAGTGGCAGCTTTAACATCTGTAATAACGGGTGATACTAGATGAGGTAAATCATTATACGGTGCTAATTCCACCATTTTTGGATCAATTAATAATAGTCTCAATTCTTCTGGGTGATTTTTATACAGTAAGGACATCAAGATACTATTAATACATACAGATTTACCTGAACCAGTAGCACCTGCAATCAAGGCATGTGGCGTTTTCGCTATATCCATTAACAATGGCTCATTGTTAATTCGATATCCCATGGCAACTGTTAATTTAGATTCTGCGTTTTTAAATTGTTCTGAATCTACAATTGATCTCAAATTCACTTTAGCTGGGTTTTGATTAGGCACTTCAATACCAACAAGGCTAGTTCCTGGTATTGGTGCTTCAATACGAATATCTTTGGCAGCTAGCGCCATTTTAATATCATCTTGTAATGCAGTAATTCTTGATACTTTCACACCTTTTTCAACTGACAGTTCAAAGCGTGTCACACTTGGACCTTCAGTGACATTTTGCACTTCAGCTGGCACATTGAAGTAATATAATGCATCGTTTAATTCTTGTTTCTTATCATCGATCCATTCTTCATTGACTTCATGCGGCTCGGGTTCTTCAAGTAAATCAAAACTTGGCAGCTTAATATTAGGCCCTTTTCGAATTGTAGGCTTTTGTACTTCTGTTTCTTCTGAATGATTTGGCGTCTGTTTCTTATGATGTTCATTCATTTCAATTTGACTATTATCTTGATGATTATTTGTGAACTCACTGTCATTAGCATGTGATGAACTATTTTGTTTGTTTATCACAGAATGATTTTCATCGGAATGACTTGTTTCTGTAGTCACAGTATCTTCAGATTCAGAATGAGTAATTGGTGTTGAATGACTCGTTTGAACACTTTCAGAAGAATGACTTGCTTCCTGATTAGAAAACGGCTCCGATGTACTAGTATGATGTGACAATGATGTTGACTTAGTATCTTCGCTAGAATGAGTTGCTTGTTTCTTATCTTCTGGCGTTAATTCAGGAACATTAACTCTTTTACCTTTATTCTTATCCATCATTCGCTTTTTATCTGATGGTGTCATTACAACATTAAACGGTTTACCACCTGTAACACGCTTCTTAGGTGAACGAGATTGCTGAGCTTGTAGTGAGTTGGATTGTTTATCTGAACTACTTGTATTTTCAGAATTTGATTCAACTTGTTCTTTAGTACTAGATTGTATTGATTCAGATGTTGAATGATGTGAAAGACTGTCTAGATGACTACCATCATCTGAAGGACTCATTGACTCATATTGATGTTCTGATGAACTTACCATATCCATTGGCTTAGTTGATGACATACTTGTATTATCATTAGAAGTCTCGTCATTATTCTCAGTTGAGTCACTTTGATTTTCTGAAGCGCTATCTGGTTCTAATGATGTTTCACTTTTTATATCGGATTGACGTTTACGCTTCTTAGCATATTCAGTTTCATGATCAACACTTTGTGTAACAGCATTATGTCCGCTTCTTTGTTGCCATTGTTGCTCATTAGGTTTTTGTTGAGATTCACTCAATTCTTGTGACGATGACATTGGTTCTGAAGTTACATGATTTGATGATGGGATACTTTCATCTATTTCACGATAATCTGCATCATCAACGTTATTAAGTGATTTAGATGTGTTATCATTCGTTTCAAAATCTCTGTATCCACTGTCAAAATTTTGCGTGTTGGACTCAAATTCTTGATTCACTTTTCCATCTTCAACTGTACTATCTGTTAAAGCATACTCATCTCTACCTTGAGCTGAATCATTTTCAATATCAGAATCGTGATTGACAGCGTCAGAAACCGTAACATCATCATGATTTACTTCGTGTCTTTGAGTGATATCGCTTAAATCTATTTCTTCGTAATTATAGTGATGTTCAGATTTTTCTTGGTTATCTATGTCTAATTCAGTAGCGTCATTTGATACATTTTTATCTACATCGCTATTTATATTCTCAGTGCTATCTTTAAGTTCTTCTTGATCATCAATGTCTAATGAACTATCACCTACGTATTGCTGAGCTTGTTTAGCATACATTTCATCTATTGCTTTTTGGATACTATCTTCATTAGATTCTTGATTTTGTTGTCTCTTTTCTTGTAATGCCTTTTTAAATCGACGTTTCTGAAGGACTTTACGTTCACGTTCTCTACGAATTTCTTCGACAATTTGTGATGCATAGATATTATTAATATTTATTGTATTATCTTTTTTAGAATGATTAGGTGTAGTCGTTGTTTTTACATTTTCATCATCTGTAGATAAATCATTATTAAAAGTATTATGATTTATTTCTTGTGACTTTTGTTTTTCAGGTTGAGATTGTGTCTTATAACCGGGTGAAACCTCTCTTGAATTACTATTTAACTTATCACTATCACTTCGATTATCTTCCGTTACATGTGCGCTACTTTTCTCACCATCTTTAGGCGGTATAACACCATTTTCAATTGGACGTCTTTGTTTAGTACCGAAAATAGCAGATGGTACTTCAGATGCTCTAAAATCACTTTTGTGATATGTATACTCAGATTGAGTCTTATAGTTTGATTTAAATCGCTCTGATTGTAACTTCATTCTAGGTTGCGTATTGGATGATGTTTTATGATTATTCGTACTTGAACTCCCAAGTGATGTAGGAGAAATTTGACGGTGTGTTGATGTCGTAGTATAAGGGTTGGAATCTTTTTTCTTTCTAGATTGGTAACCCTTAGATTGATAACTAGAATCAGCAATACCATCATCATTGGCATGATTTCTTCTACGACGATGTCTTTTATTGTCTTGAGTACGAAATTCCTCTATATCATGATTGACATTAGACTGGTACACATCTTGAGTAGTTGTGTTTTCAGACTCCGCATTTCCTGATTCAAAACCTTCCATAGGAAAGCGAAACTTCCCTTTTGGACGATGATAGATATCATTATTTTGTGGCAGTAATGAGTCATGATTAGTATCATTCGATTGATTTGCCTGGCGTCTTTTATTTTTATTGCGCAATATATCTTCATTTGAATCATTATCTTCGCCAAATAATTTATCAAACCAGCTCATACTTTCACTACCTTCCTTTATTATTCAAAAAATGCTTGTCCAATTTCATAACTATCATCTAATACCATGATGCCTTTTTCTTTAGGTGCATTAGGTAAATTGAGTTCTTTCATAGAACAAATCATTCCACTAGATGCAACGCCTCTAAGTTCTGCATCTTTAATTACCATACCGCTTGGCATAACTGCACCAACTTTTGCAACAACCACTTTTTGGCCTTGTTCAACATTTGGAGCACCACAAACAATTTGTAATGTATCATTCCCCACATTGACATTTAGAACACTTAATTTGTCTGCGTCAGGATGTTTTTCCTTAGTTTCAACGTATCCAACTACAAATTTAGGTGATAAATCTGCATTCAATTCATATGTGAAACCATTATTTTTTATCATTTGTTGTAATTGTTCCACAATATCTTCAGTTAATTTGATATGACCATTACCCTCAATTTGAATGTGATTTGAAATATTGAAGAAATTATATCCAACTACTTGGTTATCATCTTCCTTAGTAATTTCTACAACATCGTTATTTTTTCTATAATTAAATTCACCTTCTGAAGGTTCAATTTGTAAGAAAGCAACGTCTCCTACACCATTGGGGTTATAAAATAAATTCATACTTTTTCTCCTTTTTATTTATTTTTATCATTAAATTTTTTACGATTTGCTTCTAATCTTTGAATCACGTTTGGGTCTCTTTTTTGTTTATTATTTTTACCTAAAATGAATATAGGTTCAAGATGACCTTTATCATAACCAAATGATAGTGACGTGATAGGCACAAGACCTTTAGTGAAAAATTCCATAGTTAAATGTGCCATAACATCATAGCCTATTTTATTACGAATGTCCGCAATAACTAATACATCTTGATGAGGCACTGCTACTAACATTTCACCTTCACATTGATCTTGAATGTCATTTAAAAATGATGTGTTTAAAATACGACTTGCATCATAGCCATCATTAGAGTTAATAAAATAAAAGATATTACCCTTAACTTCATCTGTACTATATTGATTGTTTAACTTTCTAACATTGAATAAAGACATTTCTTTCACTTGTTGCTTTGTCATATTTAATGTTTCTAACATACTCTCATCTATGAGTCGATAAGATTTACCTAAATCTAATGCATAGTAAATATTTGTTTCTGCGGTGTGATGTTCAAAAATGAAAGCATTGCCCTCTTTAGTCTTCTTGTCGAAACTTGTAGCACGGATTACTGGCATAATTTGAATATCTTTTAGTTGTTCGAGCCCTTGATCAGCCATTTGTTCAATAGCTTCGTCTATATAATAAATAATTTCATCGACTATTTTTTCTTCTTTTTCTTCATATTTTGCGACAATAGCATTTAGTTTAATTGTGACACCTTTATGATTGTCTTTTCTATAAATTCTTAATGTTTCGTCTTCACGATCAAATTTATAATTGACGTCTAAATGGTTTAAACGCTGTTTAATTTTATCTCTCATTTGAAAGACATTCATCTATAACACTCCTATTTCGCACCTCTTAATAGTTTACAATAAAACAATGGATACTAACAGAAAAAAACAGGTTTTTAAATATATTTTTCAACTAATCAATTAAATATATTGTGATAAAAATGTATCGATTTGTTCGATGGATTTTCTTTCTTTACTAATATAACTTCCTAACAATTCACCATTTCTATAAACTAAGAAACTCGGAATTCCCATAATACCATTATCAATACAAATATCTATAAATTGATCTCGATCTACTGAGACGAATTTAAACGAGGAATATTTTTCTTCTAATTGTGGTAATTCAGGTTCAATAACTTTACAATCTGGACACCAATCAGCAGTAAATTCAAATACCGTATTGTTTTGTTTTAATTCTTCAAATTGTTGTTCTGATTCTAGTTTTAACATCATCTTCACTCCTGTTAGTTAATAATATTGTAATGTTTCAATTTGTGTTTCATTTAAATTTACGATTGCTTTATTTAATAGTTGTCTTGCTGCAAAGTAATCTCTAATATCAAATACAGCATCTGTGCTATGAATGTAACGTGCACAGACACCTATAACGGCTGTAGGAATTCCTGTATTCGCTTTATGAATCTCGCCCCCATCAGTTCCGCCTGGAGACATATAATATTGATGAGGAATATCATATTGATTGACTAATTGAAGTAAATAATCTCTGAATGATGGTCTAAGAATCATTGTTCCATCTTTAATACGAATCAATGTCCCCTCCCCTAACGCACCAGACAACTGATTAGGACCTTTAATATCATTTGCTGGAGAGCAATCAACTACAAATGCAACATCTGGTTGTACAAGTTCAGCAGATGCTTTAGCACCACGTAGCCCAACTTCTTCCTGTACATTTGCCCCAACATATAAATCTACATCTAACTCGATGTCTTTCAATAATTCTAATATCTCAATCGCGATGAGACAACCATATCGATTATCCCATGCTTTAGCACTAAATCGATACTTGGATAATTGAGTGAATGTAGTATCTGGTACAATCGTATCGCCTATTTCAATACCTCTTTGTCTCACTTCATTAGCCGATGTCGCACCAATATCTAACATTAAATCACTAATTTGTGGAACAACTTCGTTTCCTGTTCTAAAATGTTTTGGGATATTAGATACAACTCCTGTAATTTCTTCGTTGTTACGATTTTTTACTTTGAGCCTTTGTCCTTGCCAAATATCATTAGCAACGCCACCAAGATTTGTAAATTGGATCATACCATTTTCAGTAATATGTGTAATCATAAAACCAACTTCATCCATATGTGCAGCTACCATTACACGTTTTGCATTCGGCTTAGCTGATTTTTTCACTCCAAAAAAGCCACCCATTCTGTTTTCTATAAACTCATCCACAAATGGCGTCATTTGATCTTTCATATATGCTTTAATATCATCTTCAAAACCTGGCGCACCATGTAATTCAGTAAGATGCTGTATTCTATCTATTGTTTTACTTTCATTTATAGTCATTTAATGCTTCACTCCTTATAACTTATTATATCATCTTCATTATGGTAAACTAATAATATGAATTATGAAAAAGGGAGATACAATGATGAAGTGTTTAAATTGTAAAAATTTATCTATCATAGGTGCTTGTACGGTTGTAATCATTTCAGCTGGTGTCATTACATACCTAGCTAAGAAAAAATATTATAATCCCGATAAATTATTAAATGAAGTTAAAACATATTTTATGGACGTTAAAGGCTCTTATATCGTACATCAACCTCTTAATGATCCTAACATTAATGCTCACAAACCAGTTTATCTCGGTGGCATAACTGCAACTAAAAATGGACAACTCGTAGATTATGATTTTTATGCAGATGCCTATTCAGGTGAAGTATTAAATATTATAGAGTTATAAATTACACATTTATATAAAAATTAAAGGTTATAGTAAGTTCATGCCTCAATTTTGAGATTCTTGAACAAAGCTATAACCTTTTTTTCATTGATTTAATATTGTCTATATGCACGTTTAACTGTCTCTTTAACGTTGTGTTTATCTAAATCAAATTTAAGTGCAAAGTATTCCTCGTCATGATAAAACAAGAACCAATAATCATTAAAAATATAATAAGGAATGCATCTTTCCTTTTCTTCAATCGATGTCATAGGGTAATCATCATATGCTGTAACCCATAATGGATTACGATGTGCTAAGGTTGGGAAAATATCAGCCATATGTACTGCTTTTTGCCCTTCGCTTTCAATAGTTATGATACAGTGTCCATTACTATGTCCACCTGTATGTATCATTCTAATACCTGGAACTGGTTCGATGTTATCTTTAAATAATATAACTTTTTCTTCGTAATCTCCTTGATTTTCCTTCCAATACGTCGCCTGACTACGTATATTCGGTGCTAAAAATTCATGCCATTCATATTGTTGAATATAGTGTGTAGCATTTTTAAATAGTGCATGCCCATGTTCATTGGTAAGTCCCGCAGCATGGTCAAAGTGTAAATGAGTCATTAAGACCATATCTATATCATCTGGTGTCAATCCAAAATATGCTAATTCCTCTTTAATAAAACTTTCTTGTGTAACACCACTATTTCTTTTTTGCTTGTCTGTTAATTTATTATTACCAATACCTGCATCTATTAAAATATTGTAGTCTGGGTGTTGAATAAGAATTGGGTGCGTAGGCGTATGAACCTGATTCTTGTCGTTTACTTTATATTTTCTTGTCCAAAGTGGTTTGGGTACAACACCAAACATCGCGCCACCATCTATATGCGTATTGCCTCCATTTATATCATCTATTGTCAATGCACCTAACCTCATCAAATCACTTCCCCATTTTAGTCTTGAAACAGTCAAACTTAATTATAATCTATAATATTTTTAGGACATTAGCAATAATTGACATTGCTCTATTATGGTTAAATACCGTGACGACTCAGAACATCTTTGATTCACACAAAAAGACAAGCACCAGTTAAGGTGCTTGTCTTTTTCATTATATATTTTTATGAAATTTAGCTTCCATTCGATAGATTCTAGAACCTTTTTCAGAAAATTTCTGTTCATATTCTGTTAAAATATTATCTTCGTCATCTTCTTCATGTAAGTTTAAATTCATCTTTGTAAAGTACATACCAAATTGAGACATACTTTCTAGACTGTACGCAAAAAGACCTCTATTATCGGTTTTAAAGTGAATTTCGCCATCTTCAATTAAAATTTGTTTATATAATGCTAAGTATGTATGATATGTAAGTCTTCTTTTAGCATGACGTTTTTTAGGCCATGGATCAGAAAAATTAAGATAAATTCTTGAAACTTCACCATTTTTAAAGTATTCGTTAAGTTCTATCGCATCATTACAAATCATTTTCAGATTAGATAAGTTTTGTTCTTTAACTTTATCTAATACCTTATACATGACGCTTTTTTCACGTTCCATTGACACGAAATTAATTTCTGGATGTTGTGCGGCAAGTGTTGTAATAAATTGCCCCATTCCTGAGCCAATTTCAATATAAATCGGTTGCTTTTGTTCAAACCATTCATCTATATGCCCAGCATGCGAACCATCCATGTCAACTAAGTCTGGATGGTCTTTCAAATAATCTTCCGCCCAAGGTTTGTAGCGAACTCTCATACTCAATTTCTCCTTATATAAATAAGTTGCTATTCATCACTTCATTTAAAAATTCAAGCCATGTATTCATATCTTTAAAACGCTTTTGTTCTTCATACCATTGAACCATACCAATAGATTGAATAACCGTATACCACTTCATACGTTTGTTTAGATTTAAACTTTCTTGAACACCATATGTTTCAAACCATTTAGACCATTTATTTTCAGGAACGTAGTTGTAAAGCAGCATACCAATATCAATAGCAGGATCTGCAATCATTGCACCTTCCCAGTCTACTAAAAATAGCTCATCACGATCTGATAAAAGCCAGTTATTATGATTGACATCACCATGTACAACAGTGAAAAATCTTGAATCTAAATTAGGTATATGCTCTTCTAAATACGTTAATGCTTTTCTAACAACATGATGTGTTAAAACTTCTCTTGAAAGAGATGCATTAATTTTATTTAGCATAATACCTGGTGTAATTGGTTCCATTTCCATTCTTTTTAGCATGGTCAATAATGGTTTAGAATTATGGATTTTTTTCAGTATTTTGGCTACTCTAGGCTGTTGCATTTCGTTCGCTGTTAATTCGCGACCGTTTTTCCAATGTTGCGCCGTTACGACTTCACCAGTTTCAATTCTTTTCGTCCAAACTAACTTAGGTACAATACCCTCTGCAGATAAAGCTGCTATAAAAGGATTAGTATTTCGTTTTAAAAACAACTTCTGACCATCTTGTTCAGCCATATAAGCTTCACCAGAAGCACCGCCAGCTGAATCTAATGTCCACCCTAACTGATAAAACTGCTCCAACACGTTCACCTCACTTTCAATTAGAAAATGGCTCCAGAAATATGTTTTTCAAGAGCCATATATTCTAATTTATAGAAACCGTATAGTCATTTCTACACGCTTGTTTAAATTTATTTTACAGTTTTGTGAGTTGGCTAATTTTTATATTTTTGTCCCTAAAAATACGCTTTAAAATTGCGTCCTCATTTTTTATCACTCATAGAAGATTTTATAATTTTTACCATTATATTTCAACTAAAAATGAGAAACTAAAAGACACATTTTACTAGTCCGCTCGTTTAAAAATTATAAAACTACTTTGACTTAGATTATAACATATTTAGAGTGAGATAGTTGGAGAAATTTTGATAATTATTCAACTTATAAACTATGTGTTTTGATATATTCGTTAAATCCATCTTGAAGTTGTCTCGTAACTTCACCTACATTGCCATTTCCGACATCTTCTCCATCAATCTTAACTACAGGCATGACCTCAGCTGATGTACTAGAAATGATCACTTCATCTGCATTTTTTAGGAAATCAACAGTAAACGTTTCTTCAATAAATGGAATATTTTTATCTTCAGAAATCCATTTAATAACTTTTCTTGTAATACCATTCAAAATAAAGTTATTCACAGGATGCGTGTACACTTTTCCATCTTTGATAGCATAGACGTTACTTGAAGCACCTTCTGTAACAGTGTCACCGCGATGTTGAATTGCTTCACTAGCATTATATTTCACAGCAAATTCTTTAGCTAATACGTTCCCTAAAAGATTTAAACTTTTAATGTCACAACGTAACCAACGAATATCTTCTGTTGTAACAGCATAGACACCTTTTTCTAAATCGTCGAACGGTCTATCATAACTCTTTGTAAATGCCATCAATACAGGTTTTACCGGTGGTGTTGGAAAAGAATGTTCTCGTGGTGATGCACCACGTGTTGCTTGAATATAAATCCCACCATTTTTAACACCGTTAACCTCTAATAATTTACGCACTAATTCGATTAATTCATCGACTGTATAATTCAGATCTAATCCAATTTCATTAGCACTTCTTAAAAATCTTTCAAAATGTTCTTTAACTGTAAATAACTTACCTTCGTATGCACGAATGTATTCATATATACCGTCACCAAACACGTATCCTCTATCTTCATATGATACCTTTGCTTCTTCTTGTTCTAGGAATTCACCATTAATAAAAACTTTTGTCATAAATTATCCCTCCACACATAATGAGTATATCGCCTCGAGATAAATACTCGTTGCATTAAATAGTTGTTTTTTCGTGATGTATTCGTTTTTCTGATGCATTAAGTCTTCAGAGTCGCTAAACATAGCACCAAAAGCGACACCTTTGTCTAAGTTTCTTGCGTAAGTACCGCCACCAATTGTATACGGTTCTGTCATATCTCCAGTTTGGTTTCTGTATGCAGTCACTAATTTTTGAACAAATGGATCATTTTTATCCACATAATGAGGTTTTTGTACTTTACCCATTTCTATTCTAAATCCTAATGTTTCAATCTCTTTTGAGAAACGATCAATAGCTTCTTCAAATTCAAATCCTTGAGGATATCTCAAATTCACACCAAAGCGACCAGCATTTTCATTATCATAAGTCATCACACCAATATTTGTAGTGACATCACCCATAATATCAGTATGGAATTTCATTCCCATTTTTTCTCCAAAGTGAGATTCGTGTAAATATTGGTTGCTAAAGTCCACAAAATCTTTTGCACTTTTATTTAAATTCAACGTAGCTAAGAATTCTAAAAGATAAAGTCCTGCATTAATTCCTAAAGAAGGGTCCATGCCATGAACAGCTTTACCTTCAACAGTTAAAATAAGAATACCACTATCTACAGTGCTTTCACCTTGTAGATGATGTGTTTCTAAAAAGTATTCAAAGTTCTGTATCACATCAGTCATGTGTTCTTTGACTAATACTTTAGCTTCTGCATGATCAGGCACCATGTTATAACGTTGTCCAGAATTAAACGCTAATAATTCATAATCTGGTTCATCTACATCTTCAGCCATTTCATTTTGTACTAAGTCAAATGTCGTAATACCTTTTTCACCGTGAATCGCAGGAAATTCAGCGTCTGGCGCAAATCCTAATGCAGGCATTTCTTCAGTTTGAAAATAACGATCGGTACATTTCCAATCAGACTCTTCATCTGTACCAATAATGATATGAATACGTTTCTTCCAATCTACTTTCATATCATTTAATATCTTCACAGCATAGTAGGCCGCAATCGTAGGTCCTTTATCATCTAGTGTGCCTCTAGCAATGATAGCATTATCAGTAACTACTGGTTCGAACGGATTTGAATCCCATCCATCACCAGCCGGTACAACATCAACGTGACAAAGAATACCTAATACATCGTCACCTTGGCCTGCTTCAATTCTACCAGCTATATGATCAACATCATGTGTAGAAAAGCCGTCTCTTTCTGCAATTTGATACATATAATTTAATGCTTCTTTGGGGCCTGGACCTACTGGTGCATCATCGTTTGCTTTACTGTCATCTCTTACACTCTCTATTGATAATAATCCATTTAGGTCTTCAATGATTTGGTTTTCGTATTCTTGAACTTTTTCTTTCCACATTCGAATTCGACTTCCTTTTTTAATAAGTTATTTTCCATTTTACATGAAGTTACTGCGAAACTACAGTAAGATGTTAGAAAAATTACTAAATTTTCTAAATTTTTATTACAAAAAAACACCTATACACGATTTCTTCGAGAAATGTGTATAGGCGTTTAGCTTATTAAAAATTATTTTTTATCTTCTAAAGCATTTTTATTATTTTTTAGATCTTCTTCTGATACGACGCGTAAATTATTATTAGCTGTAGCGCCACCTTCATCATCAAATTTACCTTCTTCTAAATCATCAGCTTTATTTTCATCTAAATTTGTGAATCTAGTTTTTTCTTCCTCGAAGAATGCTTTAGGGTCATTTTTAATTCTTTCTACGTAACCTTTTGGATTACTTTTAACATCTTGAATTGTTTCATTAGCTTTAGAACTAATTTGATTTGCGAAGTCTTTAGCATTCGCTTTATATGATTCTGGGTTTTCTTTGTATTGATTATATTGATCTTTTAATTTATCTCTGCTTTCTTTACGAGATAATAGAACTGCTGCTGCTGCACCACCTAAACCTAATACTACTCTAAATAAATTTGTTCCTTTTGCCATATTCAAACACCTTCTCTTTCTTTAGTTTAAAAGTAATTTAAAATCATTTTCTGTTAATAAACGAAATTCGCCTAATTTAAGAGATGTATCCAACTCTAATTCAGCAATTTTAATACGTTTTAATTGTAATACCTCATTTTCTATCTCATGAAACATTCTTTTAACTTGATGATATTTACCTTCGTATATCGTAACACGTGATCGTCGATTTTCAATGATTTCAAATTGTGCAGGTTTTACTAACCCATCAGACAATTCTAATCCTTCTTTAAATCGCTCTACATCGCTTTGTGTTACATCATTTTTTGATACTACTTCGTAAGTTTTAGGCACGTGTTTATTTGGACTCATCAAATCATGGTTAAATTGACCATCATTAGTGATTAGTAGTAAGCCTTCTGTATCTTTGTCTAACCTACCTACAGGGAAAATCCCCAAGTGTTGATACTCAGGGATTAAATCTATAACAGTTTGATGTTTATCATCTTCAGTCGCTGATACTACACCAGATGGCTTATTTAACATGATATACACTTTATCGATATATATTATTTTTTCATCATTAACTGTAATGATATCTTCATTAGGATCAATTTGCGTTTTTGGAGACTTGATCACTTCATTGTTCACTTTAACGTAACCTTTTTTTAAACTTTGCTTTACTTCATTACGTGTACCTACGCCCATGTTAGCTAAAAATTTATCTAGTCTCATCTTAAGAAACCAACTTTACGTCTGATTTTCTCAGGAATATCACCTAAAAACTCATCTGCAAATTTAGTCTTAATTGTAATACCGCCGTATATTGCTGCACCTACAACCACACCTACAGCAATAATAATTAAATAGCCTATTTTGCTAGGAGCTAGGAATAACTTTCCAATAAAGAATACTAACTCTACACCTAGCATCATAATAAATGAGTATAAAAAGATTTTACCGAAATGAATCCAACTGTAACTAAACTTGAACTGTGCATATTTCTTCAATATGAAGAAGTTACATCCAATTGCAAAGAGTAATGCAAATGATGTACTTAGTACAGCTCCTGGTGTATGGAATAACATAATAAGTGGATAGTTAAGTATTAATTTTATAGCAACTGCACCTAAAATTACATAAACTGTTAACTTCTGTTTATCAATACCTTGTAACATTGACGCTGTAACACTTAACAGTGAAATTAGAATTGCAACAGGTGCATAGATAAACAGTAATCGACTACCATCAAAGTTAGGATCATGACCTTGAACTACTGGATCATATCCATAAAAGACTGTAAATAATGGCTGTGCCAATGCCATAATTCCAATACTAGCTGGAACTGTAATGAACATCAGTACACCAATTGACGTTCTGATTTGTCGATGCATTTCTTCAAAACGACCTTCTTCATACGTTTTGGTAATATATGGAATTAAACTTACTGCAAAACCAGCACTTAATGACGTTGGAATCATAACAATTTTATTTGTCGACATATTTAACATATTAAAGAAAATGTCTTGCAATTGTGATGAAACACCCACTACAGATAATGCACCATTGTGTGTAAATTGATCGACTAAATTAAATAATGGGAAATTTAAACTTACAATTACAAATGGGATACTATATTTTATGATTTCTTTATACATATTGCCATAAGAAACATTGATATCGGTATAATCTGACAATACCATTTTATCAATATTTTTCTTACGCTTTCTCCAGTAATACCATAAAGTAAGAATACCTGCTATAGCACCAATAGCTGCAGCAAATGTTGCGATACCATTAGCCATTAATACTGTTCCATCAAATACATTTAATACTAAATAACTACCTACTAAAATGAAAATCACTCGAGCTATTTGTTCAGTTACTTCAGATACAGCTGTTGGTCCCATTGATTTATATCCCTGGAAGATACCTCTCCAAGTTGCTAATACCGGTATGAAGATAACTACCATACTGATGATTCGAATAATCCAAGTGATATCTGCGACAGACCAGCCATTTTTATCTGACGCATTACGAGATAAAGTTAATTCTGAGATAAAAGGTGCTAGGAAATATAGAATTAAGAATCCTAATACACCTGTTATACTCATGACAATAAAACTTGATTTATAAAATTTCTGACTGACCTTATACGCACCTAAAGCATTGTATTTAGCTACATATTTTGAGGCTGCAAGTGGTACACCTGCTGTAGCTACAGCTATCGCAATATTATACGGTGCATAAGCATACGTGAACGGTGCCATATTTTCTTGTCCACCTATTAAATGGTTAAATGGAATAATAAATAGTACACCAAGAACTTTGGTAATTAAAATACTAAGTGTAATTAAAAAGGTCCCTCGAACCATTTCTTTACTTTCGCTCATTAACTATCTTCCTATCTTTAAAAGTTTATTAAACCTAGTTGAACTCATGTTGTGTTCGTTATCATTAGCTTACATTATTATAAAATATATCACAAAAAGACTAACATGGGGATTGATTTTATAATAATTTTAATTGTTTAAAAGATGATAACGAATTAATCCTTTATTATCCGTTTGAATAGATTATGTATCTAAGATACTTCAAGTTTTCTATTATAGTTATTATTTTATTCATTGTCATCTAATTATACAACTTCTATAGCATATATTTTTTGATTCATATACAATAGTGTTGAATATTCATTGGAGGAAGTTAATATGTATCAAACAATCATCATCGGTGGTGGCCCAAGTGGTTTAATGGCTGCAGTAGCTGCTAGTTCTAATAGTAATCAAGTTCTTATATTAGAAAAGAAAAAAGGTCTGGGTAGAAAATTAAAAATATCAGGTGGTGGTCGTTGTAATGTTACCAATCGCTTACCCTATGCAGAAATAATTAAAAATATACCAGGTAACGGTAAGTTTTTATATAGTCCTTTTTCAATATTTGATAATGAATCCATTATTGATTTCTTTGAAAGTCGTGGCGTTAAATTAAAAGAAGAAGACCACGGACGAATGTTTCCTGTTTCAAATAAGGCCCAAGATGTCGTTGACACGTTAGTAAGCACAATTAACAAACAACAAGTTACTGTTAAAGAAGAAACAGCAGTGACTCGTCTATCTGTAAATGACAATGGTATCTTTACGGTTGAGACATCACAACAAACATATGAAGCAAATAGTGTGATTATAGCAACAGGTGGCACGAGTGTTCCACAAACTGGTTCGACAGGTGACGGTTATCGCTTCGCAGAATCTATGGGACATACCATAACTGATTTATTCCCTACCGAAGTGCCAATCACATCCCCTGAGCGCTTTATCAAAGATAAAACTTTAAAAGGATTAAGTTTGAAAGATGTAGAATTATCCGTTTTAAAGAAAAATGGCAAAAAACGAATTAGTCACCAAATGGATATGATTTTTACACATTTTGGTGTCAGCGGTCCTGCCGCCTTAAGATGTAGTCAATTTGTATATAAAGAACAAAAGAATCAAAAGAAAAACGAAATTCTAATGTCTCTTGACGCTTTTCCAGAGTTAAATCAAGAAGAACTTACGCAACAAATTCGACGTATGTTAAAAGAACAGCCAGATAAATTCATTAAAAATAGTTTACACGGTCTGATCGAAGAACGTTATTTATTATTTATATTAGAACAAGCTAATATTGATAACGAGACAACGTCGCACCATTTATCCAATCAGCAATTGACTACAATTGTTAATTTATTAAAAGGGTTTACATTCAAGGTTAACGGTACCTTACCTATTGATAAAGCCTTTGTTACTGGTGGAGGCGTTTCATTAAAAGAAATAGAGCCTAAAACGATGATGTCTAAATTAGTTACTGGGCTATTTTTATGTGGTGAGGTGCTAGATATCCATGGTTATACTGGCGGATATAATATCACAAGCGCGTTAGTCACTGGTCATGTTGCTGGTTTAAATGCTGGCAAACATAATACTTTAAAGAACAATTAATAAAACAGAGTCTAGATTTCTCTAGACTCTGTTTATATATTATTTATTTTAATTTATCTTTCTTTTGAACCATTCTTCTACTAACTAAGGCAGCACCTGCAGCAAATGTGATACCCGCTAATGGTAATTGATTATCATGTTGTCCAGTTTCAGGTAATGTTTCTAAACTATTTTGTTTATCAACTTCTGTGTCTGTTTCAACACTTTCATCAGACTCAATTTTAGTTAATGCGTTTGATTCATCGTTACCTTCGTCATTTCCATTTGCTTCTTTAGTAGGATTAGATCCTACATCAGATTTTTGTGGACTTTGTTGTTCTGTTTCTGGAAGAATTGCTTCAATTTGTTCAATAGCTTCTTCTTTCACTTTCATAACTGCTTCATTTGTATCAGCAGCGTCTAGTTGATCAGCAATAAGTGAAGCAAGACGATCTAATTGACTTAATGCTTTATCTTTTTGTCTTTGAGAAACATCAGCATTATTGATTATTACTTTTTGCTGTTGGATATGCTTATTAATTTCTTTTTCTGTTTCATCTTTGATTGACGCTTGTGCTTCGATTTGTGAAATTTGTTGTTCAGCGTCTTTCACAATCGTTTTCACTTCAGAATCAGATGGTGTTGCTTTAATAAGTTCTATCGCATTTTGTTCGATTGGATTTAATTGTTCAATCGCTGCTTCTTTCTCTTCTTTAGTTGCTTTAGGAGTTTTATTAATTTTATCGATTTGTTTTTGAACAAGATTTGCAATTGTATTTCTTGCCTCTGGTTTTACCACCGCAACGACATTAATTGCTTTAAGTTGTTCTAAAGCACTTTCTTTTACTTTAGTAATGTCATCGTTAGTATCTTTAGCATCAATATCAGATAGACCTTGTTCTAAAATATCATTTAGTTGTTCTTCAGCTGCTAATTTTTCAGTTTCAGTAGCATCATCATTGGAATCAATCATGTCTTGAACCTTGTCTGCTTGTTCTTTAAGCGCATTCGCAGCAATTGCTTTTTGTTCAACATTTACTACGACTGCATTTAAATCATTCATTGCATTGGCTTTGATTTGAGCAATATCAATATCAGAAGTTACATTGGCAATTTCAGTTTTAGCAGATTCTAATATATTGTCAACTTGTTGATTAGCTTCATTTAATTCGTCAACTGTTGCACCAGGTGTATTTGCAAATGTTTCTTTTAATTGATTTGCTAAATTATCAATTGAATTAATCGCGTTTGGTTTAGTTACAACTTCTGGATTAATACCATTAATTGCAGTTTCTCCGTTAGTTAAGGCATCCTCAACTTCTTGATTTGTTTCACCATTATTAATATTGATTTCAGCAATTTCTAATTGTTCATTAACATTTTGAATAGCCGCTTCTTTTTCTTGTGCTGTAGCAGTAGCATTTGCATTAATTTCATTTTCTTTAGTTGTAGCAACTTGTTTAATATGAGTGAGTGCTGACGGTTTTTTAGTGAATGTTACATCAAATTGATTCACATTTTCTATAGCATGTTCTTTTGCAGCAGTTAATCTAGCTACGTTAATGGCTTGATTAATAGATGCTTCAGCTTGAGTTTTAATTGCTGCTAAATCTGCAAGCGCAGCGTTCACTTCTTCTTGTGTTCCATCAAAGTCAGCTTCTATTTCACTTACTTTATCGTTATAAACATTAGTAAATTCTTCTAATGCAGCTTGTCTAAGAGTTCCAATTGGTTGGATTGCTTTAATTTCAGATACACCATTTGCCTTAGCGTTATCTACATCTTGATCAGTTTGAGCTTGAGCAACTTGATCTTTTGCTGATGTTAATGCATTTTGAACAGCTTGTTTAGCTTCCGCTATATCTTCTTGTGTTGCATTAGGTGTTTTATCTAATTCCTCTTGTTTTAAATCAGCTGCATTATCTAGTTCTTGTGTTGCATTTGACTTTTTAACAATAGATGGTACAAATTGATTAATTTGAGTTGTACCTTCATTTTTAGCTTGATCTACATCATTATTTGTATTTGCATGATCAATATTACCTGTCACTTGATTCGCAATATCATCTAATTTATTAGATGCTAATTGTTTTTCTTCATTTGTAGCTTGAGGGTTTTGATTTACAGCATCTTTTTGTTGATTAATGCTATTTTGAATATCTTGTTTTGCATTGTCTTTAACAGTTGTTTCTGGTTGAACTGATTGAATAGCTTGATCAGTTGCTTTAACAGCATTATTTACATCAACAATACTTTGAGCATTAGTCACATCTGTTAAACCTTGTTGTAACGCATCATCAACTTTTGTATTTGCAGCTTGTTTTTCTTCTTCCGTAGAACCATTATTATTAGCTATTTGTTGTTTTTTATCGTTAGCTTGATTTTGTAAATCTGTTTTAACAGCTGTTTTAATTCCTGTATCAGCAGTAATCTGACCTATACTATTAATGCCTTCATTCTTTTTAGCCTCAACATCTGCAGCATTTTCTGCATTTACAATAGCTTGATTAGCATTATTTTGTGTGCGAGCTACCAGTTGTTTAGCTGCATCTTTTTCTTCTGTTGTTGCATCTTGGTTTTGATCAATAGTGTTATTTTGATTTGTTGCTGCTTGATCAACTTCATTTTTAGCATTTGTCTTAGTTTGAGTTTCAGGAACAACATTACCAATATTTGTTTCACCATTTTGAACTGCTGTGTCAACTTGTGCATTTGTAGTTGCAGCATTAATTTCATCATTTGCAGTTGTCACTGCTTGAGTTAATGTTTGTAATGCCGCTTCTTTTTCTTCTGTTGTTGCATTAGGTTCGTTGTTAATAATATATGTTTGTTGATCTTGTTTAGTTTTAATATCAGCTAATGCTGTTTCTTTTTTAGTATTTGCAGGTATAACTTGATTAATTTCTTGAATCGTTTGATCTTTAATTTGATTTACTGCTGCGTCAGTTTTAGCTTGGTTAATTTGTTCATTTGAAGCTGCAACGAGTGCATCCACATTATTTGTTGCTGCTTCTTTTTCCTCTGTTGTTGCATTATTATCATTAGGAAATGTCGCTTTACGTTGATCTGCAGCTTGAGTAATTTCGTTTCTAGCATTAGATTTAGTTGTTACAAATGCTTGAACTTGATTAATAGTATTAATACCATCATTTTTATTACTATCAACGCTTTGTTTATTCGCAGCTTGATAAACGTTGGCACTACCTTGACCTAACATACGATCTACTGAATCATTGGCATAATCTCTTTCTTCATTAGTCATATCCGGGTCTTGTGTCAAATCGTGTTTACGTTGATTTGCTACATTTTCTAATTCAGCTATCGCATTATTTTTATAATCTTTAGATGGTGTAATGGCTGCAATTTTTGCAATTTGTTCATTCTTAACATTTTCAACATCTGCATTAGATTGTGCCGCATCTATTGCTTGGTCTGCTTCTGTTTTAGCATTTTGTAATGCTTGTTGAGCTTCATTTTGTTCTTCTGTAGTTGTACCACGCGTATTTTGGATGACACCTTCTTGGTCAGTTACTTTTTGAGCAATTTCAGCTTTTGCAGCCGGTTTAACTTGTGCTTCTTGTTGAATTTGATTGATATCATTTTGATTAGTTGTTACAGCATTGTCAACATCATCATTACTTGCTGCTTGGTCAATGTCGTTATTAGCTTTAGTAACAGCTGCATCAACATTTGCATTAGCTGCATTATGTTCTTCTGTTGTAGAGTTTGTATCTTGATTAATTAATCGTTTTTTATTGTCTGCATCTTGTGCAATTGTTGATTTCGCTTGTTGTTTCTTATCTGTTGATGGCGTTACATCATTAATTTGATTTATACCATTAGTAACCGCATTAGCAACTTCATCGTTTGTTAATGCTTGATCAATATTATTATATGCTTCATTCTTTCTAGGGTCTAAAACATTCATTGCATCATTTTTTTCTTCTGTAGTTGATTGATTTGAGTCATTAATTGCTTGTTTCTTTTGTTCATATGCATGATCAATTGTATTTCTAGCATCTGGCTTTTTAACTTCATCTGGAGCAACATTTTGTAATTCTTGAAGCGCATGATCTCTAGCTTCATTCACTTCATTTGTTGTATTTGCCGCACCTATTGCAGTATTTGCTTGATTTACAATTTGATCTACTTGATTATTGGCAACATTAATCTCTTCTGTTGTCGCATCCATATAGTTATTTGTATTATTATTTCTAATTTGTTCAGCTGACTGATTCACTTCAGCCTTTGCTTCGTCTTTAACTGTAGTAGCTGGCGTAACTGCATTAATTTGATTTATACCTAATTCTTTGGCTTGCGTTACATCCTGATTATTAGACGCGTCATTAATATTAGTAGTTGTATTTTGAACTAAGCCATTAACTTGTTCTTTTGCCACAGCTTTCTCTTCATTTGTAGCATTTTGATTTGCATCTATGTCACCATTATGTGTAGCAGCAGCTTGATTTACTTCTGCAATTGCATTTGGTTTAGCTGTTGAAGCAGGTACAACATTACCGATTGCATTAACATTTTGTGTTTGAATGCCGTTAATCTCATTTTCAGTATTAGCTGCATTAATATCTTTTAATGCTTGTTGTTCTGTTTGATGTACTTGGTTAACTGCTTCTTGTTTTTCTTCATTCGTTGCATCTGGATTATTATTAATTGTTAAAATTTGATCTGCAACTTTTTGAACTACTGCATTTCTTGCTGCATCTCTTGTACGTGCTTGTACATTTATAGCATCAATGGCTGCAATACCATTATTTTTAGCTGTTGTTACATCGTCCGTTGTGTTTGCTTGATTGATATTATTATTAGCATTAAATTGTTGATGTGCTACATCGTTTAAAGCTAATTGTTTTTCTTCTTGAGTGGCTTCTGTTGTGTTATCAATTGCTTGATTTTTATCAGTAGCTTTTTGATTAATTTCATTTGTTGCACCTTGTTTCGCATTTTCTAATGCTTCATCTTGAGCATTAACAGGTTGGTTCTGATTAGGTGCTACATTATTACCATTTTGGTCATCACCCACATCACGTTTATTACGTTTTTTAGGTGTTTGATTATTTTCAACAGTAGCAACTGGTTTGCTTTGTTTGTTTAATCCTTCATTCGATTCAATGGGTGACTCTTTATCTTGTTTTTCTTTTGGCGTTTCTTGAGCTTGCTCTTGATTAGACTGTGGTTGAGCTTGTTCTTGATTACCTTCATTTACTGGATTATCAATAACTGCATTAGGTTGATTGGCATCATTATTAGCTTCTGTTGCTTCTGGATTAGCGATTTGCTCATTATTTGTTTCAACAGCATTTTTGTTATCATTTTGTTGTTGATTTTGTTCTTGAGCTACAACATTTTGAGGTGATGTTTGTTCATTTGCAGGATTAACATTTCCAGCTTGATTTTCATTTGGTAATGTCTGATCATTGGGCTGTCCCTGATTAACGACATTATCTGTCAATGGGCCATTAACATTGACATTATCTTGTTCAGCAGCATCTGCACTATTAGGATTAACGCCTAAAAATGCTACCGTTGCTATTAATGCTGAAAAAATACCAACGTTAAACTTACGAATACTAAATTTTTGTTGCTTAAATAAATTCATAATGACTATCTTCCTAGGTGTATCAATCGTGATGTTGAGTATTAGAAATTTATTTCTATAACAAATAGATTGTACGCATATAATAAATTCATACAACCTATTTATTTATTATTGATTTTATCATCAATATATTTTTAAATCTAGTCTATTAAATAACATTTTTATTTCAAAGTTGTTACTATTATTTTAATAATTATATTTGGTGCAAACTTAATAACTCATTCATATTTCAATGAATTCATTTCAAATCTTAACTAACCTTTTTTCTTCGTTTTAAGCTACTTACAAATATACTTATACCAAATGTAAACATAATAGGAACGATTGGATGTTGATAATTAGTTATACCTGTATTAGGCAACTCTTGCACAGATTCTTCCTTAAAATCACAAGTGTTCTTTACTTCTTTTTCTACGAAAAATTTATTATCTCTAGTATTACAGAATACAACTGGTTCTATTTCTTTCTCTAAAGTAACTTCTACTTCAGGTTCCGCTATAGGTAATTGAATTGCTTTTAATTTTTCAATTGTTTCTTTAACAATTTGTGCTACTTCATCATTTGTTTTTGCATCTTTAATTAATGCATTAGCTTCGTTTAAAATATCTTCAACTCTATTTAAAGCATTTTTTACTGCTTTTGGATTAACATTTTTAAGTTGATTTATTTTATCTTTGACTTCATTTGCAACAAGATTGATGTCATCTTTAGCACTAGGTTTCACTTCAATTACTGGTTGAATATGTTCAATGAGTTGCACTTCTTTAAGTTTTATTTGCGCTACTTCTTCATTTGTTAATGCTTTCATTACTAATATTTTGGCTATTTCCAATTCTTTATGAACCTTCGCAATGGCTTCATCTTTCTCTTCTTGTGTGGCTTCAGTTATACGATCAAAATCTTGAATAACTCGTTGAGCAATTGATGTTAATGCTTCATTTGCTTCTGGTTTCACTTTAACAATTGGCTTAATACTCTTTATTAGAATTTCCCATTCTATTTTAGCTTTAGCAACTTCCGCATTAGTTAATGATTGGTCTACTGTATCAATACTATTTTTTAAAGCTTCCTCCAATTGATTGATAGCGTCATTTTTTTCTTCTTGAGTTGCCTCATTTTTATCATTAATATGTGTTTTAATTTGACTTGATAATTCTTTTAACACTTTAACCGCAGCAGGCTTCACTTCAATATTAGGCATAATCTGTTCAATATCTTTTAACGCTTTTGAAAGTACGTCTGCAACATTTTGGTTTGTTTGTGCACTTGATACCTCTTTAGTGTATTGGTTTACTGCTTGATTTAGTTGCTGTAATGCTAATTCTTTCTCTTCAGTCGTCGCTTCATTTGTTAACTTAATTACTTGGTCTTGTTTTGTGAAAGCTTGATCAATTTCATTAATTGCTTCAGGTTTTTTTACGATATTAAGTTTTACATTATTAATATCTTCAATTGATTGAGTCTCTGTTTGATCAACTTGTTGATTAGTTTGATCTGACTGTAAAGCATTTAATGCATTTTGAAGAATTGTCTTTAATTGTTGAATCGCGTCATCTTTTTCTTCAGTTGTTGCTTCACCATTATTATTAAACAATTGATTTTTAATTGCTTCAGCATTAGTGATCGCGGCTCTTGCATCATTCTTTTTAACTACATTAACTTGAACGTCATTAATTGATTGGACACCTTGTTGCTCCGTTAGGTTAACTTGATTTGTAGTTTTATCTTGATTAATTTGTGCTAAGGCTTGATTTAATAGTTTTTCGACTAAGGCTTTCGCTATGTTGATTTCCTCATTAGTAGCATCAGGTGTTAGTGATAAAGCATTCATTTTTGTTTCTGTAGTTTGATTTAAGGCATATCTTGCATCTGTTTTCACTTTAGTAGACGGTAAAATTTGTTTAATATCATTAATTGCTTTATTTTTAGTATTTTCTACTTCAGTATCATCTGTAAATCGATTAATATCATTTTTAGCTTTATTAACAACAGTATTGACATCATTTATAGCTGCATCTTTCTCCTCTACTGTTGCATCTTTAACGCCATTGATGACCTTATCTTGATTATCCGCAGTTTGGTTTATCATTGATCTAGCATTTTCTTTGACAACAATATGAGGTAATATGTTGGGAATTATAGCATCGCTATTTGATTGGATTTGATTAACTTGTGCATTCGTGTCTGAGTTATTGATATCAGCTAATAACTGATTGTTAGCATTCTGCAATCTATCTAATGCATTATTTTTCTCCTCATCGGTTGCATCTTTGGCTTGATTAATAATTTCTTGTTGATGTTCTACAAGCTGATGTAATGCATCTCTAGCATTTTGTTTCACAGTCGGCTTGAACACAGTTTGATTAATCTTTTCTAATCCATTGTCTTTTGTATTAGCAACTTCTTGATTGGTATTATCATTAGTGATTTGTTGATTTAAATCATTTAATATATTATTCAAATTATTAATGAATGCATCTTTTTCGTCTTGCGTTGCTTCTTTATTCTCTAGTGCCTCTTGTTTTTTATTATTTATAGCATTAAGTAATGATTGTCTTGCATTTGTTTTAACAATCGTTTCTGGCACAATTTGTTGTATTTCTTGGTTTCCATTTGTTACAGCATTATTAACGTCTTGATTTGTTTGTGCTTGGTCAATATTTTGAAGAGCTTGATTTTTAGCTTGTGCCACCAATTGTTTTGCAGCATCTTTTTCTTCAAGTGTTGATTCACCATTACTATTGATTACATTATCTCGTTGATTCGCTTCTGCTTCTATATTTTTTCTGGCATTATTTTTTACGACTGTTTCAGGTAAAGTCATATTGATTTGCTCAATTGCTTGTTGTCGTCTATCTTCTACATCTTGATTGGTCTGTGCTTGATTAATTGCTTCATTCGCTTGATTAAATATTTGTTCTAACTTTTGTAAAGCTACATTTTTCTCTTCAATAGTGGCATCAGGTGTCGTATTAATCTTACGTTCTTGGTCAGTTTTGGCGTCTGCTAAAGCTTGTCTTGCTTCAGGTTTAGTTACAACATTAACTTGAACTGCGTCTATATTTTGAATCGCATGGTCTTTAGCTTGATCAACCTCTTGATTGGTTTGTGCTTGATTGATTGCTTCCAATGCTTGTTGTTTATTTTGATCTAATTGTTGAATAGCCTTATTTTTCTCTTCAATAGTGGCATCAGGTGTCTGATTAATTTGAGCTAATTTATTATTATACTGTTGATTGATGTCATTTATCGCTTCAGGTTTTTTAACAACATGTGCTTGTATTTGATTAATATTATGATCACCATTTTGTTGTGCTTGATCGACTTGCGCATTTGTATCAGCTTGGTTTACTTGTTCAATAGCTTGGTTAAGTGCTTGATTCACTTGTGTAATGGCTGCCTCTTTTTCTTCAGTAGTTGCATCAGGTGTTTGATTTATATTTTGTTTTTTAGCTGTAGCATTATTATTCAATATGCCAATTGCTTCTTGCTTTTTCGTTACGTTTGGTTGTACATTACCGATATCATTAAGCGCAGTATTTTTAATTGCATCTACCATTGGTGTTGTATTAACAGTATTAATATCATTAATAGCGCGATTCAATAATTGATTCACTCTACCAACTGCCTCTTGTTTTTCTTCTCTAGTTGCACCAGGTGTTGCGTTAATATTTATAATCGCTTCATTCGCTTTATTAGTAACTGCATTTCTAGCATCCGTTTTAACTTGTGTTGAAGGTTGAACATTACCAATCTCATGCAATCCATTATTTTTCGCATCTGTTACTTGTTGATTGGTATCAGCGTTATCTATATTTTGTATAGCCGTGTTTAATGCCTGATCTAATATAAGTTGAGCTGCTTGTTGTTCTTCTACAGTTGCTTCGTTGTTATTAAAGATAATATTATGTTGTTCTTGGGCTTTTTGATTTAATGCATTTTTAGCGATTGATTTAACGATAGTTGCAGGTGTAATAGCTTGTATTTGATTTAATGCATTATTCTTAACCATATCAACATCGTTATTAGTATTAGCCTTTAATATATTATCATTTGCTGTCGTAACCGTTTGATTCACTAACTTAATAGCAGCTTCTCGTTCCTCTAAAGTCGCTTCATGATTGGCATTTATATCTGCAATCTTTTGTTGAGCATTATTAGCGATCGCCTCTCTTGCTGCTTGCTTAACAACTGGTATAGGTGAAATATCTAAGATAGCATCTAATCCTCTATCTTTAGCATGATCGACATCACTATTTGATATGCCTTGATTTATATTTTGAATCGCTTGTTCAGAAGCCTGATTAAGTTCATTCAGTGCAGTATTTCTTTCTTCTTGTGTTGCTTCATGGTTTTCATCAATTTGCTCACGTTGTTTGGCCACTGCTCGATTGATCGCTGTAATTGCGTTTGCACGATACGTATTTTCTGGCACATCAGAATTAATATCGCTCACACCATTATTTTTAGCTTCGTTTACAGCATTATTTGTATGTGCTTGATTAATATTGTTCAGTGCAGTTGTAACATGATTATCAACTTGTGCATTAGCAGCTTCTTTTTCTTCTTGTGTTGCAATACGGTCTTGTTGAATTTTTTGTTTTTGCTCATTTGCTTTTCATTTATAGTTTGTCTTGCATTAGGTTTAATAACAGGAACAATATTAACTTGTTCAATTTTATTGATGCCCGCTTCTTTCTCTCTTGTGACACCATCGTCCGTAGTTTGATCATCTATATGATTTAATGCTTCGTTTTTCAAATTAGTAATTTGACCTCTATAAGCGTCATTTTCATCATCTGTTAAATCTTTAACATTATCTACTTCATCCGATCTATCATCTGCTTTTTGACCAAGTTCACGTGCAGCGTCTACACGAGAAATAAGTGTGTGTTGCATTTGATGTAATAATTGATCAATTGTAGCTTGAGAAACTTGTTGATTTAAAGGCACATGGTTACGATCTTCATTTAATATCGTTTGCGCTTGTTGTTTTAGACGATTATATTCTTGATATGAAGCATAAGTATAATCTGATGGTACTACGCCCCAATTATATTGAGCTTGCAAATCATCTTTGTTCATGACAATATTCACTTGATATGGAACACCATTCACTATACTTTGTGGTGGCTCTCCATTCAAATAAGTTTGTGTATAAGTTTTAGATTTAATGGCATCTGAGAAAGTCACTTCTTTTGGGTTAGCTACGTTATTAACTCTTAAATTAAATGTTACATTTAATGTTTTATTGGCTAATAAGCTAGTAGGTTCTCCTTGAGTAGGTGTCGCAGAAGTGATTCCGTTACTTGTAAAAGTGAGCGTTCTAGTTCCTTGGTCATAGTTTTCTGTTAAACGATTCATCACATCATTAGGCCCGTTTCCATCAGGAAAACTCGTTGTTATAGAATTAGGAACATATTCAATGCCTTCTGGTAATTGCATAGAATATTCAAAAGCTCCTGGTAACATAGAAGCGCCAGACTTACCATTATTAGTAATTTGTGTTGTTACAGTAAAGTTAGTATTATTTTTCACATTATTTTCTTTATTTCTTCCACTTATATATAAATGTGATCCTGAACGGATACCGACATTATCGATAAAGTCATAATATCTATAGCCATCTTGGTTCTTTTCAAGTCTTCTTACATTTCCCATGATATCGTTATTAGGTATTAATTGAATTTTGATGTTCGATACATTATCAGGCACTTTAAATAAACGAAGCATATCTCCAGCTTGTATATCACCGTTTCCAATTACAGTGTCGGTATTCGCATCTTTAATTACTAAGTTTGTACCACCTTTACCGTTACCTGCAGCCATAGTATTAAAATCAAAAATAATTTCTGAATTAGGATTTACAGTTACATCTTTTTCAATACCATTGAAATCACCATGATTATTTGGATCATTACCTTCTACTCTACCTAATGCAAGGACAGTACCTTGTGCTTGTTTATTATTTCTATCACCCGGATGGAATACTTGTGTTCTTTCTAAAACGGCATTAAGCACCCCTACTTTACCACCATTAATCAAATTAAATCCCGGTAAGCTATTTAATACAATCACTTGTGGGTTATTTCGATTATCACTAGGTTTAACGCCTACATCCTCAAAAGTAAAACGGTAATTTAATGTATTATTTCCAGTATTATTAATATTTGGATCTATCGTTGCATCATCTCTAGAATATTCCCCATTGGTACTTTGAGGTGTCCCATTTCCATTTTGTGGACCGGTACCACCAGCAACTGTAGGTGTGTTATTTACATCACGACGTTGTCTTTTCTTAGGTTTAGTTGCGGGTTCTATTACCGCATTCATGTATTGAATTTTTCCTTCAGCCTGTTGCTTAGGTTTAGCTGACATATGTTCAGATGCAGGTTTTACATGGTTTACTGTCGTATTATTATCAATCGGAGTCTTACTTTCAATCGTCGTATTCAATTCATTATTCGTTGATTGTGTCTCTTGGATAACTGTATTGTCTGTAGTTTCAATTGTTTCTATTTGAGTCTGTTGATTATTTGTATTTACAGAATCATTATTGGAATTAGCTTGGTTTGAAACATCAGAAGCCCCCACTTCGGAAAGTGTTTCTTGATTATTATTGAGTTCTCTAGTGTTATCCAATTGTCCATCACTAGTTGTTTCTTGTAGTTTTTGCACATCATTTACTGGTTGTGAGTTTACTTCATCTGCCTGTGCTATATGTGTAATTGGTGATGACAAAAAAGCTACAGTAACAATTAACGTAGAAAATATACCAACTTTAAATTTTCTAATACTAAAGGTTTCTTTTCTAAATAAATTCATTAATTGTTCCTCCTTGTTGCACTTCTTGTTGTTTATAATTAATGAACATTTTTCGTGTATGTATCTTAAATGAATTAAATCTCTATTTAAACCATTCGCTCAATTAATTAATAGTTATTTTGATTTTAACACCAATATTATTCTAAATCTAGTACACAACATTAAAATAAAATAGCGTACGTTTTTATTCATAAATCGATGTATTTTAGAGATTTGAATATGTAAATATCTTTATACATAAAAAAGCTAGATTAAAGTGCTATTACTACATAGCATTTAATCTAGCTCAATTGATAAGTTCATTTTAAATATTATTAATTTCTAAACCTTCTGTACCCCACTCATTCATGCCGCCTTCTACATTAACAGCATGAATATTTGAGTCCTCTAAATATTGAACGACTCTAGCACTTCTAGCACCTGCAGCACAAATAATATAATAAGTTTGATTTGAATCAAATTCATTTAAATGGTCAGGAATTTCATTCATTGGAATTGTTTTCGCACCGGGAATGATACCCATAGCTGTTTCATCATTATTTCGTACGTCTACAATATTAATTGGATTTGAGTCCAATATTTTCTCTTTTAATTGATCTATTGTAATTGATTCCATTTTTTAAAACTCCTTTAAAATGATTTATTTAGCAACGATATTAACAAGTTTTTGCGGTACAGCAATTACTTTTTTAATCTCTTTACCTTCAATACTCATTTTAACATTTTCATTTGCTAATGCTAAATCTTGCATTTCCTCTTTAGATAAATCTTTTGGTATTTCAATCTTAGCTCTTAATTTACCATTAACTTGAACAACGATTTCAACTTCATCATCAACTAATAATGATTCATTATAAGTTGGCCATGGTTGGTACGTAATGGTATCTGAATGACCTAATCTTTCCCATAATTCTTCGCCAATATGAGGGGCAATTGGTGCTAACATTGTTACAAAGCCTTCAATATACGGTTTATATATTTCATCTGCTTTATAGCAATCATTGATAAAGACCATCAATTGACTAATCGCTGTATTGAAGCCTAGTGTATCAAAATCTTCAGTTACCTTTTTAACAGTTTGGTTATAAGTTTTATCTAATGATTTATTATTAGAATCTACTATCTTATCTGATAATGAGCCATCTTCTTTTACAATTAATCGCCATACTCGATCTAAGAAACGACGTGAGCCATCAAGACCTTTATCACTCCATGCAATGGCAGCATCTAAAGGTCCCATAAACATTTCGTATAAACGAAGTGTATCAGCGCCATGTGAATTAACAATGTCATCTGGATTGATTACATTTCCTTTAGATTTACTCATTTTTTCATTTCCTTCACCTAAAATCATACCTTGATTGTATAATTTTTGGAAAGGTTCTTTAGTTGGGACTACACCTAAATCATAAAGCACTTTATGCCAGAAACGTGCATACAATAAGTGAAGTACAGCATGTTCGACACCGCCAATATATAAATCTACTGGTAACCAATGTTTTAATTTTTCTGGATCTGCAATCATTTTATCGTTATCAGGATCGATGTATCTTAGGTAATACCAACAACTACCTGCCCATTGCGGCATCGTATTTGTTTCACGACGACCTTTCATAACAGTCTTCTCATCTGTGACATTAACAAAATCATCAATGTTAGCAAGTGGTGACTCACCAGTACCTGATGGTTTAATTTCATCTGTTTCAGGTAGTAGTAAAGGTAATTCTGACTCAGGTACAGTTGACATTGATCCATCTTCCCAATGAATAATTGGAATTGGTTCTCCCCAATAACGTTGTCTACTGAACAACCAATCACGTAATTTATAATTAACTTTTTTCTCACCAGCTTGATTCGCTTCTAATAACTCAATCGCTTTTGTAATGGCTTCTTCATTATATAAACCATTTAATTCGCCTGAATTCACATGTGGACCGTTACCAGTATATGCTTCTTTTTGTACGTCTCCACCTTCAATGACTTCAATTATAGGAAGATCAAACTTTTCTGCAAACTCATGATCACGTTCATCGTGTCCTGGTACTGCCATAACTGCTCCAGTACCATAAGTTGAAAGCACATAATCAGCAATCCATATTGGAAGTTGCTCACCTGAAACAGGATTGATTGCATAAGCACCTGTGAAGACACCTGTCTTACCTTTAGCTAAATCTGTTCGTTCCAAGTCAGATTTTTTTGATGCTTCAGTTTGATAAGCTTTTACTTCTTCTAATTTTTCATCACTTGTAATTTGATTTACCAATGCATGTTCTGGACTTAATACTAAGAATGATGTACCAAAAATCGTATCAGGTCTTGTTGTGAAGACTTCTACTTTTTCATCAGAATCTTTGATATTAAAAGAAACTCTAGCGCCTTCTGATCGACCAATCCAATTACGTTGCATATCTTTAATAGATTCAGGCCAATCTAATTCCTCTAAATCTTCGAGTAAACGATCTGCATATTCAGTAATTTTAAGTACCCATTGTTTCATTGGCTTTCTATATACTGGATGACCACCACGTTCTGAAACGCCGTCAACGACTTCTTCATTTGATAATACTGTACCTAATGCTGGGCACCAGTTGACTGCTACTTCATCTACATATGCTAGTCCTTTATTATAGAGTTGAATAAAAATCCATTGTGTCCATTTATAATAGTTAGGATCTGTTGTATTTACTTCTCTATCCCAATCATAACTAAACCCTAATTCTTGAATTTGACGTTTGAATGTTTGAATATTTTTTTGAGTAAATTCACGAGGATCGTTCCCAGTATCTAAAGCATATTGCTCTGCAGGTAAACCAAATGCATCCCATCCCATTGGATGTAGCACATTGTAACCTTGCATACGTTTATATCGTGAAATGATATCTGTCGCAGTATAACCTTCTGGATGACCTACATGTAGACCCGCACCTGATGGATATGGAAACATATCTAATGCGTAAAATTTCTTTTGACCTAAATTATCTTGTGTCTTAAATGTTTTGTTGTCTTCCCAATACTTTTGCCACTTTTTCTCGATTTCGTTATGATTGTAATTCAATACGTTTCCTCCTATTCAATAAAAAGACACCCCTCACTAGTGATTAAGGGACGACCATAGCCGCGTTACCACCCTTTTTCGCATTTTCTGCGCACTTCATTCAATAGTAAGAGATGTCATCATTAAATTCGTTATATGTTTGATAATGTTATTTATAGTTCTTAACACTAGTTCTCACCATACTAGTTCTCTGTAGAAAAGCGTCTAATAACACGTTATTACAAATTAATAGTATTTGATTATGCGTATGATTGCAAGAGGTTAATAACAATTTTTCATTATTCTAATTTGTTTGATGGTTTAAATATTTTTTAGCCGCCTTACTTTTCGCAAAAAGGCTTAAAATGATAATAGCTACGCCTAATAATATAATCATGGTTAAAAACATCATTCGCATATTAAATAAATCTACAAGTAAACCTCCAAACAATGGGCCTAAAGCTTTCCCAACAGTTGATGCTGAATTAACAATACCTTGATATTGCCCAACTTTTCCTTTAGGCGCTAACTGATTTGCTATGGTAGGTACTGCTGGCCAAACAAACATTTCACCAAATGTTAATATCACCATACCGATAACAAACATTGAAAATTGATGTGCAAAACTAGTTACTAAAAACGAGCTCATAAATATTAAAATTCCTACAAATATTTGCTTTTTCAAGTCACCTTTTAAAAGTATAATAACAGGTCTGATTAAAGGTTGCGCTACTAAAATCATAATACCATTAATGGTCCATAATACACTGTATTGAGACATTGATATATGAATAGATTGTGTAAATGAAGCAATTGTTGTTTCCCACTGTATATAGCCAATCCAACAAATAGCGAATACGACACAAACTAATAATAAAGAGATAAATCTACTGATATTCTCTTGATTATTTAAATCGATATTATCTTGTCTTTTAACTTTAGCATTAATTTCTAAATTAAATTGTGAGATAGCTACTATGGCGAAAAGTACATACATAACTAGATTAGCTATAAATATATAATTAAAACTTAATTCTGCAACAAACCCACCTAATGCCGCACCTAATGCAACGCCAATATTTTGTGCTAAATAAATAGCATTAAACGTTTGTCTTCCTCCATTCGGCCATACTGCTCCAGCCATTGCATAAATTGCGGGGATGATCATACCCCCACCAAATCCTAGTAATACAAGCCAAACAGCATACCAAGGCCAACCGTGAAATATATTTAATAATGTGGTACTAATTAAACAAGTAAATGTTCCGATAAGTATGGTTTTATAACCACCAAGTTTATCGAATAATACACCGCCAAGTAAATTGCCTACAACCATAGTTAAAGAATTAATTAATAAAACAATACCAGCAATTGTTAAACTCTTATTAAGTTCTTCTTTCATGTAAATCGTATTTAATGGCCACAAAAAGCTGGCGCCCGTAATATTTAAAGCCATACCTATTACAAGCCACCACACTGATTTTGGTATATTCATTTCTTGAGGTCTCCTCTTTATATTTTTCTCAATCTATAATAGACACTATAACATTAAAGTATGTTAAAATCTTTATTTAGATACAAAACAGAAAGGAAAATGTCTTATGGGTAATTTCTTCCCGTATGCTTTTGAAGATAAAAGATATCACACTTGGAATTATCATTTAAAAAATAAATTCGGTCGTAAAATATTTAAAGTTGCTTTAGATGGTGGTTTCGACTGTCCAAATAGAGATGGTACTGTAGCTCATGGTGGTTGTACGTTCTGTTCAGCTGCTGGCAGTGGTGATTTTGCAGGGAATCGTGCTGATCCTATTGAAGTACAGTTCCAACAGATTAAAGAAAGAATGCATGAAAAATGGAGTGAAGGTCAATATATTGCTTACTTTCAAGCCTTTACAAATACACATGCACCTGTAGAAGTACTAAAAGAAAAATATGAACCCGTCTTGAAAGAAGAGGGTGTTGTAGGTTTATCAATAGCTACACGTCCAGACTGCTTACCTGACGATGTCGTTGAATATTTAGCAGAATTAAATCAAAGAACATATCTATGGGTAGAACTCGGATTACAAACTGTGCATCAAACTACTTCGGATTTAATTAATCGTGCACATGATATGCAAACATATTATGAAGGTGTCGCTAAATTACGTAAACATAATATTAACGTTTGCACACATATCATTAATGGATTACCAGGTGAAGATTATAATATGATGATGGAAACTGCACGCGAAGTTGCACAAATGGATGTCCAAGGTATTAAAATTCATTTATTACATCTATTAAAGGGTACGCCAATGGTGAAACAATATGAAAAAGGCATGTTAGAGTTCATGTCACAAGAGGATTATACTAATCTCGTATGTGATCAACTTGAAATTCTTCCACCTGAAATGATAATTCATCGTATTACAGGCGACGGTCCAATTGATTTGATGGTTGGTCCTATGTGGAGTGTTAATAAATGGGAAGTACTAAATGAGATAGATAACGAATTAGCACGTCGTGATTCATATCAAGGTAAAAAGTTTGAGCATAAGGTGAAATCATGAAACTTGAACGTATACTCCCCTTTTCAAAGAGTTTAATTCAAAGTCATATTACTGATTCTAGTATCGTAATCGACGCCACATGTGGTAATGGAAACGATACTTTATACTTAGCACAACATGTACCTAATGGTTTTGTATATGGTTTTGATATTCAACAATTGGCTATCGACAATACTAAAATGAAAGTATCTACCTATTCAAATGTAAAACTGATTAAAGATGGTCATGAAAATGTAAAACAATATATTACTGAGGATCATATTGGCAAAGTTGATGCTGCTATATTTAATCTCG
Organism: Staphylococcus sp. KUGN1; assembly: GCF_045984185.1. Lineage (NCBI taxonomy): Bacteria > Bacillati > Bacillota > Bacilli > Caryophanales > Staphylococcaceae > Staphylococcus > Staphylococcus sp. KUGN1. The sequence continues at coordinate 1,220,098 of NZ_JBJQIL010000001.1, forward strand.
GTTATTTACCTAAAGGCGATAAATCTATCGTGACTACACCTCAAACTACCATTAGCGCAATCCAAAATATTTTTGATATATTGAATGAAGAAGGTATCATTATATTAGTAATTTATCATGGTCATGACGAAGGTAAAATTGAACGAGATGCATTAATGGATTATTTAACGCAATTAGATCAAAATCAGGCACATGTACTACAATATCAGTTTATTAATCAAAAAAATAATGCACCATTCATTTGTGCTATCGAAAAAAGAGATTAGATTTATTAATACCAAAAAGAAGGGACCAATTAAGGCCCCTTCTTTTTTGATATTAAACAGCTAAAATTGATTTTAAGCTTGTCTGCATAGGTTCTGATTTAGATGTAATTGTTTCACCAATAAAATCTAGTAAACCAGCTTTTTGTTTTGCTAATTTTTCATTAAAATGAATAATTACCGTACGTTCATCATCTTGCGGACGCTCTTTGTATATCCACTCTAAATTAACTAAATTATTGTAAGTTCTTGTTCGTTTATACGGCTTAATTTCAACAAACTCGTCCATCTCTTTTAAAGTCATTGAACCTTTTTCCCATAGGTTTAATAAAATTAAAATTTCTTCTTTAGACATATCATATTCTTTTTGGATTGTTTCAAAAATAGAATTAACATCGGCTAACAACTTGTCTAACTGTAAAATACCATAAACTCTTTCATTTTCATTTTGATTCATAGTTAACATCTCCCAAATAACAAGTTAAATTTATCATTTTCTAAAATAACCGACTCCCAAATTTCTACCATCGGTTAATTGAAAAATTGTCAATATTGCTTGTCCATATTAACAGAACATTTGATAAATGAAATGCTTAGTTAAGACTTGTGTATTTTACTATAAATGTGACATATAAAAATATAATTTTACAAAATGGTTCAATCTCAATACACAAAGCCTTATTACATATTAAAATTATATTTTTAATCCAAACAAAATATATCAATTTTACATTAAAATTGCAACTATAAATTAAAAAAGATTTTACGTATTTATCTCCACTAACCTTATAAAAAAGTTTTATCGTTTTATACTACATTTTCACAAGAAAACCAGGCTGTTTAAACAACCTGGTTCAAATCAAATATCTTCTATTTCATCTTCTTCAACAATAAATCCCATAGTATTCACGCTATTATTAAGAAACGTTAATACATAACGCATCACTTGATCTCGCTCTGGTTCGTTATGTATCTCATGATATAAACCATTCCATACTTTATAATATAACTCATTCGTTACTAATTTATCTTTAAACGTTTCAGTCGCATTGATTTCTGAAATGATATCTTTACTACCTGTCATAATTAAAGTTGGTAACGGCTTAATATCCTTGATATGCTCCATTGTCTCTTTCATCATTTCATTAATAAGGTTATACCAATGATATGTCACTTTCTTCAACATTAATCCATCATTTACTGTATCTTCAATTACTTCTTCATTACGTGTTAGGTCTTGAGCAGTGATACCAATTTTAAAGCGAGCATCTTTAGATACTTTACCAACATTAGAAAGTAATTTATTCTTTCTATCTTTACCAGATTGTTTAAATTCTAATAGTGGTGAAATAAGCATTAAACCTTCTACGGGTAATTCTACTCGCTCTAATAAGTTAATTAAAATTAAACCACCTAAACCTACACCTAGTACAAACGTTGGAATCTTATACTCGTTAGCAATTTTAATCCATTCTAATATATTCTCATGATATTCATTAAAATCTTCAATTTGACCTTTATTAGCTCTAGAAGTTTGGCCCTGTCCAGGTAAATCACCCATAATGACATGATAACCATTTCTTCTTAACATCGTAATAACATATGCATAACGACCAGTATGTTCTAATATATTATGAGCAATGACAACAACGCCTTTTGCGTCATTTTCAGTTTCCCACTTCCACATTCTTAAATTGCCCCTTTTTCAATAATCTTCAATAGCATAATTATAGCAAAACATTACAATTAATTGCCATTTTAATCTATTAACTTAAACGCTTAGTATTTTCCTATCTTCAATCGTGTAATTTTACTAAAAACATTATTAAATTCTTTATGTAAACGCTTTCTTGAAAATATGTTTCATGATACACTATTTTAAAAGTACCAATGATATTTGGTTATGGAGGTATGTACGATGGGAGTTTTCAAAAATGTATTTATAGCTTTGTCTAATAATAGTTATTTAAATAATGCTGCAAAACAAGTGGGTCCAAGACTTGGCGCCAACAAAGTAGTAGCCGGTAACACAATTCCACAATTGATAGAAACAATTGAATATTTAAACGAAAACAAAATTTCAGTTACCGTAGATAACTTAGGGGAATTTGTGACGACAGAGCAAGAGAGTCAACAAGCTAAACAAGAAATACTAGAAATTATGGAAGCCATAAACCAATACCAAGTTGATGCGCATATGTCAGTTAAATTAAGTTTATTAGGTAGTGAGTTTGACTTAGAACTTGCATATCAAAATTTGAGAGAGATTTTACTTAAAGCTAATGAATATGGCAATATGCATATCAATATAGATACCGAAAAGTATGATAGCTTACAACAAATTATTGAAGTGTTAGATCGATTAAAGGGAGAATTCAAGAATGTGGGAACAGTGATTCAAGCATATCTATATGATGCTGAAAAACTGATTGATAAATACCCTGAATTACGTTTAAGACTCGTTAAAGGTGCATATAAAGAGGGTGCCTCTATTGCGTACCAAACTAAAGAAGAGATTGACGCAAATTATATTAAAATAATTGAAAAAAGACTATTAAATGCACGTAATTTTACTTCAATTGCAACGCATGATCATAATATTATTAACCATGTGAAACAATTCATGAAAGAAAATCATATCGAAAAAGACCAAATGGAGTTCCAAATGCTATATGGTTTCCGTTCAGAATTAGCGCAATCTATTGCTAATGAGGGCTATCATTTCACAGTATATGTCCCTTATGGAGATGACTGGTTTGCATACTTTATGAGAAGATTAGCAGAACGCCCACAAAATTTATCTTTAGCAGTAAAAGAATTTGCCACACCAGAAACATTGAAAAAAGTCGGTATTTTCTCAGCTATTGGTATAAGTGTTGTTTCTCTTGTAGGGTTATCTACGAAGTACTTACGTAAATAAATTTAGCATCAAAAACTGCCCACAAAATATTAATTTTGTGGGCAGTCTATCAGTTTAGAACATAAATATATTTCAAGTTATATTCATATTTAGGCAGTAGTTGACTGTAAAGTCATTCTATTTCTTTAGAGATTAGTATTTCTTATGCATGAGTTTCACTCTTGTATTCCTATTTTAAAGTACACATTAGCTGTAGCTAATGCGTAAGAACCACTACATAATAAATGATTAGTGGTTCTTTATTATTTCTGTCCCACTTCTTTTATTTAAAATTGTTTCATTAAATTAGCCATTTCAATGGCACTTACTGCTGCTTCAGAACCTTTATTACCTGCTTTAGTTCCTGCACGTTCAACTGCTTGCTCGATACTTTCCGTAGTTAAGATACCGAAGATAACAGGAACATCTGTAGATTCATTAGCTTTGGATACGCCTTTTGCAACTTCATTACATACATAATCATAATGAGACGTAGCCCCTCTTATGACACATCCTAAAGTAACTACTGCATCATATTTACCTGTTTGAGCTAACTTTCTAGCTACCATAGGAATTTCAAAAGCACCAGGTACATAAGCAACATCAATATTGTTTTCGTCAACATCGTGACGAATAAAAGTATCCTTAGCACCCTCTAACAAACGTCCAGTAATAAAATCATTAAATCTACTAACCACAATAGCGACTTTTAAATCTTTACCAACTAATTTTCCTTCAAAATTCATTTTATGATCCTCCTAAATTAAATGTCCCATTTTTTCTTTTTTGGTTGTCATATAGTCATGATTATATTGTGTTTCAGGTACAATCACTTCTATACGTTGTTGAATATTAATGCCATATTCTTTTAATCCTTCAAATTTCTTCGGATTATTACTTAATAAATTTACTTTTTCTATTTCAAAATATTTAAGAATCTGTGCAGCTATATTATAATCTCGTAAATCTTCATCGAATCCTAATGCTAAATTAGCTGTAACAGTATCATAACCTTTTTCAATTAATTCATAGGCACGTAATTTATTCATGAGTCCTATGCCACGCCCTTCTTGAGGTAAATAGATAATCATTCCACCGTGTTGTTCTATATAATTCATCGAAGCTTCTAATTGAGCACCACAATCACATCGTTGGCTGTGGAAAATATCACCCGTAAGGCATGCAGAATGGATTCGTACATTTTCATGAGATCTAATATTACCTTTAGTTATAACGACGATTTCTTCTTCACTATAATCGGTTGTAAATCCATACATATCAAAGGTACCAAAGTCTGTTGGCATTTTTACTTTTGCATTGAGTTTTACATGTGATTCGTTAACTTGACGATATTCTATTAAACTTTCAATCGTAATCATAACTAATTGATGTTTATCTTTAAATGCTTGGAGATCTTCACCTTTAGCCATAGACCCATCATCATTCATAATTTCACAAATCACACCTGCTGGTTTAGCACCTGTTAATTTAGCAAGATCTATTGCCGCTTCGGTATGACCATTTCTTTCTAACACACCATTATCTTTAGCAATTAAAGGAAATAAATGGCCTGGTCGGTTAAAATCTGAAGCTTTCGCATGTTCATCAATCAGTGCTCTAGCAGTTAGCGTTCTCTCGTTCGCACTGATACCGGTTGTTGTATTCTTATGATCGATACTTACAGTAAAATTAGTGCCAAACACATCTGAGTTATTTGATTCCATTGGATGGAGATCTAGTTGTTCACTAATGCTTGAACTGATAGGTGTACAAATTAACCCACGACCTTCTTTAGTCATGAAATTAATCGTATCGTCTTTCATCCATTCAGTTATTGCTATTAGGTCGCCTTCATTTTCTCTATCTTCATCATCAACTACAATAATACTTTCACCTTGTTTTAAAGCATCTAAGGCTAATTCAATACTGTCGAATTTCATGTTTATTGCCTCCCCTAAAAACCAAATGCTTTTAGTTTTTCTTCTGTTAAACTTGATTGATTTTGATTTAAGATATTTTCAACATATTTGAATAACACATCTGATTCTAGATGTACGTTATCGCCCACTTTTTTACTTGATAAGATTGTGGAACGTCTTGTTTCAGGAATCAAATGAATATCAAAAGCATCCGAATGAAGATCGAAAATCGTCAAACTTGTACCATCTACCGTTATCGATCCTTGCTTAACCATTTGATTAAGTAGTGTTTTGGATGCTTTTATTTGGATAATCATTGAATTGGCAGATTCATTAATTTTAGATATTGTTCCTAAATCATCAACATGACCTAACACAAAATGACCGCCAAACCTGCCGTTACCACTCATTGCTCTTTCTAAATTAACTTTCGTATGGCGTTGTACATCTGAGAGGTAGGTTTTATTTTCTGTGCCTTTAATGACTTGCACTGAAAATGTTTGGTCATCGAAATCAATGACAGTTAAACACGCACCATTTACACTAATTGAATCACCAATATGCATATCTTCTAATATTTTTTCAGCAGTAATTACTAATGTTCGAACTGAATTTTGATTACGAACTTCTTGCACCGTTCCTATTTCTTCGATGATGCCTGTAAACATTTGCAATCACTTCTTTCTCAAAACTAATTTAATATTTTGTTGAATTAACGTGGAATTAACAATTTCAAATTGAGTTGTATCTGGTAAAGACACTATCTGGTCAGTTTGGAAAAATTGATACTTACCAGAACCACCTATTATTTTCGGGGCAAAATAAAGTACAAGGTGATCTAAGTGATCAGATTGGAGAAATTCTGAAGTAATTTCGGGACCTGCTTCGACTAACAGTTTCCCGATACCTTTTTGATATAAATCTTTCAAAATAGATTTAATATCGCATTGTTCCATATAAATAATAGTTACATTACTATTGTCTACTTTTAAATTTTTATTTTCTGTATAAATCCAAATAGGAGATGCATAATCATGGAATAGTTGTTGATTAAAGTCTAATTTGCCACTCTTACTAAGTATGACTCGAATTGGATGTTTCCCATCAGCTATCCTTGTCGTGTATAATGGATCGTCAGCTTCTACTGTTTTACGTCCAGTCAATACTGCATCGTGACTATGACGTAATTGATAGACGTCTTTTTTTACTTCTTTATTAGTAATCCACTTACTCTCGCCATCATCGGTAGCTTGTTTGCCATCTAAACTAGCTGAAACTTTAACCGTTAATTCGGGAATACCATTTCTTTTTGCAGTGAAGAAATCTTGATAAAGTTGCGCTGCAACGGCATTATATTGAAATTCAACTTCGATGCCTGCATTTTTCAAAATGTCATCGCCTTTTGAAATAAGGGTAGTATCTTTAACAGCGTAGATGACTTTGTGAATACCAGCTTCAATGATTTTATCTACACATGGTGGTGTTGAACCATGGTGTGTACATGGTTCTAATGATACATAAATGGTAGCACCATTGGCTTCTGATTGTGCCATGTCTAAAGCTTGAACTTCAGCATGTTTATCACCTTTTCGTAAGTGTGCACCAATACCAACTATTCTTCCGTCTTTGACAACAACTGAACCCACTGGAGGATTAACACCTGTTTGTCCATCAACCATTTGTGCAAGTTGTATAGCATAATTCATAAATTTACTCAAAATATCACCTCTAAAATTAAAAAGCCTTACACCAATGAAATTGTATATTTCAAGGCATAAGGCGAATCATATATCTTCAAATAAGCATATTTATATCTAAAAATATAAACATACTTATTAATACACATACTTATACAAATATATGTTAATGTCGATAAACGTCATTCTTTCTCCCATCCAGACTTTAACTGTCGGCTCTAGAATTTCACTAGATCAGCCACTAACAAATGTTAGTAGGTCGCAGGCTCATATCACTGCCGGTTGGGAATTCCACCCTGCCCCGAAAGAATTTTATATGAAATTGTTAAAGGTTAATTGAGTATTGTAGTCTAATTTACTACAATTCAAATCATACTACACCTTTTTCAAAAATACAATTACTATACATTGTACTTAATTAAAGTAATACTTTTAAATTAAATCATCGGATTTTGTTTATCTTTTAAATAAAATATAGATTTAAAATACGCCTAGATATAATTACTTAACGCTTTTAGCTTTCTTCTTTGATATTTTCAAAGTCTTGTTGCGTGTCATATAATCTATCCACCGCATTAGCCACTTGGTTAACAATCATTTTAACACCGTTTCTAAGTTTATTGACGCCATTTGTCATTTGTCCAATCGCTATCACATTAGTTAAAGTACCAAACCTCGGACTAATAACTTGGTTCGTTTCAGGAATAATTTGTATACCGCCTAAAGGATGTGCTTGTACAATTTGCCTATTTTCTAAATTAAGAATTAATTGGTCATCTTCATCTAACTCAGATAAATGATTTTTAGATCCAGTTGCATTAATGACTACATTAAAATCTTCAATGTCATTCTCATTTTCATATTGTAAATGGAATAATCCGTCCTCATGATAAACATTTTTTAAATTTTTACGGATAATCAATGCCTCTTGTTCTAATAATTCAATAAGTAATTTCGCAGTTCTAGGAGGCATTGGATTAGAATTAAGTTGAATTATTTTAGTATATTTCTTTTGGAATTGTTGTTGATCTTCAAAGCTAAAGCTATTCCATATCCAATTTAAATTTTCCTTTAAATATTCAATTATACTTTGGAATATTCCCATTTCCTTTTCATGTTCTAAATCAAATTTTAAATCATTAATATGATTACCAGTTCTTCTATTGATAAGTTTTTCAAAATCTATACCGTAGTCGCTACATTCTTTTAAAAATAAATCTACTGCAACATCTAAAGGTACATTCCCATAATTTTGTGCCTGTAAATCATTAAATTTTTGTTTTGTTAAATGTGTAAATTCTATATCTACCATTTGACCTCTTACACTTGGTAAATTGGCTGATCGACTTGTCATTAAAATAGGTAATCTAGGGTGATGTGCAGTCACATATCGAATGACATCTAGACTAGCGAGACCAGTTCCAAGAATGGCAATTCTATCATCTTCATTTACATCATCTAATGAATTGTATGTAGGATAAGGTGTCGGTTTAAACCCTTTTATACCTTTTAAATGATATGGATCGTGATAGGCAAATGTACCAAATGTTAAGAATAAGTAATCGTATTCTCGCCATTCTTTCATATCATCTGAGTTACATACATAATATTTTAAATTCGTTTCATCCACTTTCGATGTTGTAAAAATCTCGTGTACTTTATGATTGATAATAGTAATATTTTCATATTGCTCATCGAATTTGGATAAGTATGATTTCATATAATGTCCAAATACAAAACGTGGTAAGTATGTAGGATTATCGAAATCAAATACTTGTTGATGTTGATACCATTTCCAAAACTCTTCATCATCATCTAAATTTAAGCTCATCTTTTTAGATGGCATATTAATGAGTAATTCACTACTATCATTTTGAAATGGAACACCCTGTCCCATATTATTGCGGTCATCATACACATCTACTTTTAATTTTTCAAAATGGTCGTGTTTGACTAGTTGACGTAAAACACTCACACCTGCTGTGCCCATTCCTATTATAGCTACTCGCATGATTAAATCATCCTCTCTCTACAATCTATTTCCGTGATGAACTTTATAAGTGTAGTCATTTTTAAGTTCGCTCATTATCAAAAATTAAATTTTCATATTTACTCATATATACCCTAATCTTGAACAATTTAATCCTTTAAAATTTGTGATAAAATCTTTCTTTGAGGTGATGAAATGAAATTAGTTTCGAAAATCATAGCACTCACTATTATAATGTTTTTATGGATAACACGTCATAATAAAGCTGAATAATAATAATGATGAATACAAAAATGCCTGCAACCGTTATTACCGTTGCAGGCATTTTTTAACATTAATTATTTCTTCAAATGGTCTTTATCATCTTTATAAACATATAATTTGAAGTATTTACCTTCCGTTTTCATATCTTTATAAAAATCTGCGATGATAGTGGCATTACTTTCAGCCCATTTAATGTCAGTTGCATATTGATGTTCACCAGGATTCTTAGGATTCCATCTCATACTGTATAGTGTATCTTGATCTTCATGTTTTAAGAAATGATTATGAATGAAATCAGCACCACCATAAATGGCTTTTTGAGGTGTGTCCCAACCATGTTTTTTAGCATATTCAGCACCTGTCTTAACAGGATCTTTGTCTAATGCACCTACACCATAAAAGTTGTAGTATTTCTTACCATCAATTTCTACACCTTTAGATAATTCACTCTTAGCAGCGCCAGTTTCTAATAACGCATGTGAAATTAAATACACTTCGTTAACATGTTTATCTTTCGCTGCTTTTGTAAAGTCATCCGTATGTTTCAGTAAAGTTGGTCGATCAACTAACATACGTTTAATTCTTTTTTCATCAATACCTTGATATTTAGATAAATCTAAAAATTGATATTTTTGTACGTCACTATCGATAAATTGACTACTATCCATAGCTGATTTTATTTCAATTGATGATGCATCTCTCCACGCATCATTGTTTTTATTCGATACTTGTTGACTCGTATAGTTATCTATTTGTTTCTTTGCAGCTTTATCTAAAGTTACATCTAATTTCTCAATTTTCTGTTCTTCTTTTACATGTTTAAAGAAAATTTGGTCTGAAACCATTGAGAAAAAGATAATAGCACCAACTACAAAGATAATCAGCAATCCTAAAATTGCAACAATAGATCCCTTTTTGTGCTTCGTCATATTCACACCTCTTAGGTCAATGTTGTTATACTTTTGAATTGTATTACGATAATAAAGTTTAACATTATTAATTCTGATTCACAATTTAATATATACCTTGTTACAAATTCATAAATAAAAAGTAATAAAAATGAAACTTTTGAGATGAAAAAGATTTAGACAACAATATAGACACTATCTAAATAAAATGTTGCACGCATAAAAACATGCAATTTACATATGATAGTGTCAATACCATTTCTAAGTCTAAATTATTACTTTTATTTATTATGTTTTTTATATTCCATCATGATGAAACTAACAGCTTGTGATCTATTTTTATAAAAATATTGATTTAAATCAATTGTACCTTCAATTTCACCATCTCTATATTTCATTTCATTAGTAAAATTATTAATCATCACAAAATCTGAGCGATCTTTAATTCGATCTAAATCATCATTGCGTGCGAAAAAATGTTCTAAATTTAAGTGTGCGTAGTCCATACGTACCTCCTATCAAACTTTGCTCTATTTAAACAATAAGACAATGTAAATGTAAAAATTAAATACCTAGTTATTTTCTATGTTTACTATTTAACACCTATTTTTACAATTAAGCAAATGAAATTTTTTATTACATATTTTAAATTCATTTTATCCGGAAAAACACTTTATGTACATAAATAGGAGAAAACTTTGGAATTCAATAAAATTTATCAAAAGTACAACAAAATCATACATTATTTGTTAAAAAGATATCAAATCACTTATAATTATGACGAGTTTTATCAATTACTGTTAATCCAATTATGGCACTTAACTCATCATTATCAACCCTCACAATCTAGCAAACTATCCTCTTACCTATTTATTAGGTTAAACTATTACCTTATCGATATATTTCGCAAAGAAAACAAAAAAATACCTACTATCAATATCGATACACCTATCCACTCAAAAAATGAGCCCATACAGTTTTTAGATGAGGATGCATTACTTTTGCAAGACATTTATTATCTATTAAATAATCAAGAAAAACAATGGTTAGATTTAAAATTACTAGGATATAAACAATACGAAATCGCAAATATGATGCATCTTTCTATATCAACCATTAAGAAAATCAAAAAGATAACTCAATCCAAAATCATGCAGCATTTACAATACAACCTAGAAAAGGAATGACAACATGAATCAAATTACAACATCTCAATTATTATATATTCAAACAGGAATAGGTCCGAAAAGTGTTACGCAATGTCATTATCAACAATATGATATTTCACTTCCTATTACAATTAATCATACATTAATATTTCTATTAGAATTACATCAAAAATCATTACCGCTTCAAAAGAAACTCGCTAAACGATTACTTCAAATTAATAAAAAGATACCGCTTTTCATTAATGAGACGCTCATCTTATTCCCTCTTAAACATCATCGAGCTCCCATTCAAATTTACGTGAATGCATACTATATTATAGGAATACAATCACAAAGCGATGCAACACTCATACAGTTTTCTAATTCTAAATCTCTATTAGTAGACGAACCTTATACTTTTATATTAAAAAAATGGCAAGAAAGCTTACTTCTTTGCCATTTGATTACACATTCGTATTCTGCTTATTAAATTTATATTCTAATAGCTTTTTAGTAAAAAATGCAGTTACTTTCTTAATTAAGAACAGAGAAACGATCATCAATAGAATAGCCCCTACGATAATTAAAGTCACTGTCATTGTTGATAGAGTTACTTGTGGGTTAATAAAATAATTAACAGCTGTGAGACTTGTGATTAATCCAAATAGAAAGCCACCTAGTAATATCACATATGTAAAAACGATTCCCATCAATAATAATACAAGACTGAATGAACTAATCATTTTTTGTTGAAAGACATGTGTTCTTAAAAATTGATTTGAAAATTTGACAGGTTTATTTAAAACATCCGTGTCATGTTCATTCAATTGGTTCAATTCTTGATTAAGTTGATCTTTTTCTGTTTTATTTAAGAACCATAATTGCTTTTTTACTCTAGCACTAAATGTATTTTTATCCATAGCTAGAATTGCACCTCTACTCTAATTGGTTATTTATATATCATAGATGACTTTGAACCATCAATCAATTCAAAATTAAATTTATTAATAAGAAAAGCCAATCCATCGTACATTGTTATCTTAAAATAAAATTTGAAAACATGTACGGGCGATTGGCTACTTCAATATCTTATACTTCAGCTTCGATATCACTTTAATGATTGCTTATAAAATAGATAATCCTGAACTTTGAATATCTTTAGCAAAACCTTTAACAGTATCAATAGATAGTTCTTCTACATCTCTACCTAAATTATTATTGACCTTCTTAACAACATCCGCAGGACATGTAATGATATCTGCACCAATTTCATCAGCTTGAATTACATTAAATAATTCACGGCAACTAGCCCATAATAATTTAACGCCTTTTTTACTATGTGTAATTTCGACGGCTTCTTTCATTAATGGTAATGGATCTACACCAGTGTCGGCGATACGACCAGCGAATACAGATACATATGTTGGTACACCTTCTGTTACAGCTTCAGTAATTTCTTTAACTTGTTCAATCGTATAAACAGCAGTAACATTTAGTCTTACTTGTTTAGCTGATAAAGCTTTAATTAATGGAATGGTAGAAGTACCATCCGTTGTAACAATAGGAATTTTAACAAATACATTGTCACCATATTGTTTTAAGATTTCAGCTTCTTTTTCCATTGTTTCTAAATCATCTGCGAATACTTCAAATGAAATTGAAGCATCAGGAATTTCTCTCACTGCTTCTTCAGCAAATGCTTTATAATCTGTTACACCAGCTTTTGCCATTAAACTTGGATTAGTCGTAAATCCGTCTACTTGTTTATTTTTGTATGCAGCTTTCATTTCTTCGATATCTGCACCATCAGCAAATACCTCTACATTTAATTGTCTCATTACGAATTCCTCCTTAACCGATAACATTGCTTAATCATCAATGGTCACATTATTTAAGTATGTAAGCTTGATTATTTAACTTAACATCATTAATGATTTATAAATAATTTATAACATGCTTTTGAAATGTAAGCGAATTATTTGCCTATATCATAGGATTTCATATTTCACCATATTTTTTATATTAATTTATACTATTCTCATATCCTAAAAAATGGTAGTATATTGTAATGATAACCATCTAGGAGGATGCGCATGTCAAAATCTAAAATTTACTTTTATATTACATTACTACTATTAGCGATAAGCTTTTTCTTTAATACAAACAACCCATTTCTGAATAGTGTTTTAGGTTCATTCGTTAAATTGGTCATCGCATGTAGTGTGATCAATGTCATTATTTTGATTGCTTCTGTGATATTTGCAGATAAATCTATCAAACACGCGCGTGAAAAACAAGATTGGATAAGAATTGGTAGTAAGTTATTACCTATTCTTATTTTCATTGTGATTATCATTCATATTTTATCCTCATTACATACATATGGTTTCCTTTTATAAAGTATTTATGTAATGTGGACGTATATAAATCAACCTTTTCCATGAGAATTGGTTGATTTAGTTTTATATATGAAATCCAACCATTCTAGATATAGAATTATATATTTTGTGACTGACCAAATTGAAGGGATTTAAAAAATGCAATATTTATTTATTTTTATTGGTGGCGCCTTTGGTGCATTAATGAGATATCTGTTTTCTTTCTTTAATCATGGACATGACATACCTATAGGCACATTAAGTGCCAATTTAATAGGTGGCTTTTTTATGGGATTTTTGTCGGCTTTAACTATTAAGTTATTTAACAATAATCCTTTATTAAAAAAAGCTGTCACTACTGGATTCATGGGAGCATTGACTACTTTTTCTACATTTCAATTCGAACTCGTTCAAATGTTTAATCAGCAACAATGGGCGTTATTAATCTTTTATGCTTTGATTAGTTACATCCTATGTATCCTTTTATGTTTATTAGGCAAGAAATTAGGTGAGCAGATATGATAATGACAATGGTATTAGTTATGCTGGGCGGCGGTATTGGTGCGATGAGTCGTGCGTTGATATCAAATTACTTCAATCACTTTAATACCAGATTACCTGTTGGTACTTTGATAGTTAATATTGTTGGATGTATGTTAATTGGTGCCATATCAGGCTTATCACTTCACATCAAATGGATGAATCCATTCTTCATCACAGGTATTTTAGGCGGGTTAACAACATTTTCAACCTTATCTAATGAACTTGTAGGCATGGTATCACCTCAATTTAAGCCTATACCTTTTATTATTTATACGCTCTTGCAATTTGTTGGTGCCTTTGCAAGTTGCTATTTTGCATATCATTTATTTCAATAACTAATGATATTCATTAAAACCACGTCCCCTGTTCGATTGAGGACGTGGTTTTGTCATATTATTTCCCATTAAATTCTGAAGGGTCTGGCCCAATTCTTTTATTTTGATTTAGGTCATCTAATTTTTTCATTTGGTCATCATTTAATTCAAAATCTAATATATTTAGATTTTCGTCAATACGGTGAGGTGTTACTGATTTAGGAATTGTGACTACTTGATGTTGATAGTTCCATCTAATAATCACTTGTGCTGGCGTTTGCCCAACTTCTTGTGCTACTTGATTAACTACTTCATCATCTAATATTTGCGCGTTCATTAATGGTGACCAAGATTCCATCACAATATTTTGAACATCTAAATATTGTCTCAACTCTTTTTGAGTTAAGTATGGATGGAACTCAACTTGGTTAATTACAGGCTTAATAGATACTTGAGCTAGTAACGCTTCAAAATGATCTACATTAAAGTTACTCACTCCAATATTTTTAACACGCTCTTGTTTATATAAATCTTCCATACCTTGCCATGTATCTATCATTAGGGCTTCATTCGTACCCGGCCAATGCATTAAATACAAATCTAGATAATCTAAATCTAACCTTTTCAAACTATTTTCGTAGGCTTGTTCAACATTTTCTCTACCATAATCTTCTAACCATAATTTTGAGGTAATAAATAAATCCTCACGTTTTAAGCCTGCAGATTCAAGCCCTTCTTTAATACCTTGTCCTACCTTTTCTTCATTACCATATACCATTGCTGTATCGATACTTCTATATCCATTTTCAATTGCGTATTTAACAGCTTTTGTACAATCATCATTATTTTCAACTCTAAATGTACCTAGACCAACTTTCGGCATCGTATGACCATTATAAAATTTAATATTATCCATACATTCCCACTCCTTAAATACAATTTCAATATTCTATACCCTATGAAAGTAGATAAAACTCAGATTAAACATAAGTCATATAAATTTCAATATTCTATACCCTATGAAAGTAGATAAAACTCAGATTAAACATAAGTCATATAAATTTCAATATCTGTGCTCAAAACTAAAAAAGCTAGTAGAGATAAAATCCCTACTAGCTTCGTTGATATTTAATTAAATGATTCGATTTGTTCCATGATTTGTTGTAAATCATCGACATTATATTGAATACGTCCATGGAATACAAATTTGTTAAAGAATTCATCTAGTTGTTCAGGTCCAACTAATACTTTGACATTACTATTTTGAGCATAATTAGAAATAGTAACATCTCCTTCATTTTTAGGGTTAAAGTAAAGAATAGATGTTGGTGTATACTTAGTATTTAATTTACTTTGTAAGTCACCAGCTACATTCTGTATTTGTTGAATCTCATCTGAATAGTTTATAAATGATAATGATTTTTCGTCACTATTTTGATCAAGTACTAATGTTTGAGGCGTTCCTTTATCTAATTCCAACGTATTAAATACTTGTTCCATTGTTGGTAGCTCAGAAAATTGAGCGCCACTAATACCATTATATACATGACCTTTTAATAATTGAGAATCAATAATATATAATCCAGTACGTGTAAGAACGAGATGACTAATTCTTTCAATCTTATTTAATTCATTTGTCGGTAAGAAAATATTAGCCATGATATGCATATCTTCAGGACGAATACGTTTTTCATTGACTAAACGCTCACGAATACCAATTAATCGCATATCAGTTACATATTCACTATGGTTTTTAGAAAATAGCTTTAATGCATCAATTTCTCTTTCTTTACTATTTACTGTAGCTTCATAATCTTCTTTTTGTTTCGTAACTGTCTTTTTATTCTCAATACGTTCTTTTTCCAAAGCTTCTTCATGAGATGCCTTTATACTTTGTTCTTTTTGTTGGTATTCTTCTTCTGTTTGTTGCTTAATCTTTTTCTTACTATTTAATGCAATTAAAAATAGTACAAAAAAGATAATTGCAATAACTACTGCAACAATTAACCCTATACCAATAGGTGAAGATAAACTCATCACATCAACGCTCCTTTTATATGATCAATACAATTAATTATAAAACATAATCAAGACATTTTCGACATCTTGTCGCAATTTATCTTATTATATTTCAAACATCTCACATGCTATTTTGTTTAAGCCTTGTTAATCGTATCTTTTAAAACGTTGACTTTATCCAATTTTTCCCATGGTAATAATACGTCAGTACGTCCAAAATGACCGTATGCAGCAGTTTGTTTATAAATAGGTTGTTTTAAATCTAACATTTTAATGATACCAGCTGGTCTTAAATCAAAGTTTGCTCTAACTGCTTCTACTAATTCAGACTCAGACACTTTACCTGTCCCGAACGTATCAATAGCTATAGATACTGGTTCAGCTACACCAATAGCATAAGCAAGTTGTACTTCACATTGTTCAGCTAATTCTGCAGCAACAATATTCTTCGCTACATATCTTGCTGCATAAGCAGCAGAACGGTCTACTTTAGTTGGATCCTTACCACTGAAGCAACCACCACCATGGCGTGCATAACCTCCGTACGTATCTACAATAATCTTACGTCCTGTTAATCCAGCATCCCCTTGTGGTCCACCGATTACAAAACGTCCTGTAGGATTAATATAGAATTTCGTCTTATCATCCATTAATGATTCTGGAACAGTTGGATAAATGACATGTTTTTTAATATCGTTTTGAATTTCTTCTAACGATTTATCTTCAGCGTGTTGTGTTGATACAACAATAGTATCAATGCGTTTAGGTTTATCATTTTCATCATATTCTACAGTGACTTGAACCTTACCATCTGGACGTAAATAATCTATAATGTCATCTTTACGTACATCTGATAGACGTTTCGCTAATTGATGAGATAAGAAAATAGGTAACGGCATATAAGTATCTGTTTCGTTTGTAGCATAGCCAAACATTAATCCTTGGTCACCTGCACCAGTTGCTTCAATTTCTTCTTCAGAAATATCATCACGGTATTCTAATGCTGTATCAACACCTTGAGCGATATCTGGTGATTGTTCATCAATTGCAGTTAAAACCGCCATTGTTTGTGAATCATAACCATATTTGGCACGTGTATAACCAATATCTTTAATTGTCTCTCTTACTACTTTTGGAATGTCAACATATGTCGTTGTTGAAATTTCACCTGAAATTAATGCCATTCCGGTTGTCACTGTTGTCTCACAAGCGACACGTGCATTAGGGTCGTCTTTAAGAATTTCGTCTAAGATTGCATCAGATACCTGATCAGCAATTTTATCTGGATGTCCTTCAGTTACTGATTCTGAAGTAAATAATCGTTTATTGTTAGTCATGTTTTGCTCCTTTTAAAATATATTACGATAATTCTCTTTTATATGAGCTAAATAAAAGAGCCTTCTACTACTACCTAGATAGAGTGAAGGCTCTTATACGTCCATTCGCTCTTATCGTTCAGACATTATGTGTCTGCAAACGGTTTGGCACCTTTCTTTTTATATGTAAAAAGAGGTTGCTGGGTTTCATTGGGTCCATGTCCCTCCACCACTCAGGATAAGAGAATCCGTTAAAATTAATACTACCTAATAAGAGAATTAATGTCAATTTATGATTTAAGTTATTTTAGTAATAATTTACGGTGGATTAATTAAATTGATATGTTATACTATTGAAATGTAAAGGCTTACATTATAACTATCTGGAGGGATTAAGTATGTCGATTGATACATACTCTGAAACGTCAAAAATTAAACAATTATTAGAAAAACCATCAACGAAGTTTCAACTATCAACAACTCAACTTTACAATAAGATCTTAGATAATAATGAAGGTGAACTTACTGAATTAGGCGCTATTAACGCAAGCACTGGTAAATATACTGGTCGCTCACCAAAAGATAAGTTTATCGTTACTGAACCTTCATATAGAGATAATGTAGATTGGGGAGACGTCAATCAACCTATCGATGAAGAAACATTCTTAAAACTTTATAATAAAGTATTAGATTACTTAGGTAAAAAAGATGAACTATATGTGTTTAACGGCTACGCAGGTAGTGATAAAGATTCACGTTTAAAATTAACTGTCATTAACGAATTAGCATGGCATAATTTATTTGCACATAATATGTTCATTCGTCCTGAATCTAAAGAAGAAGCAAAATCAATCAAACCTAACTTTACGATTGTATCAGCACCACATTTTAAAGCTGATCCTGAAGTTGATGGTACGAAAACTGAAACGTTTGTCATTGTATCATTTAAGCATAAGGTTATTTTAATCGGTGGCACAGAATACGCTGGTGAAATGAAAAAAGGTATCTTCTCAGTAATGAACTACTTATTACCTATGCAAGATATTATGAGTATGCATTGCTCTGCTAACGTAGGAGAAAAAGGCGATGTCGCATTATTCTTTGGGTTATCAGGTACAGGTAAAACAACGTTATCAGCTGATCCTGAAAGAAAATTAATCGGTGACGATGAACATGGTTGGAATAAAAATGGTGTGTTCAACATTGAAGGTGGTTGCTACGCAAAAGCGATCAATCTTTCAAAAGAAAAAGAACCACAAATTTATGATGCTATTGAATACGGCACTATCCTAGAAAACACAGTCGTTAAAGAAGATGGTACTGTTGATTTCGATGATAATAAATTCACTGAAAATACAAGAGCGGCATACCCTATTCATCATATTGATAATATTGTATTACCTTCAAAAGCAGCACATCCTAATACGATTATCTTTTTAACTGCAGATGCATTTGGTGTGATTCCTCCAATTTCAAAATTAACTAAAGATCAAGCAATGTATCATTTCTTAAGTGGATTCACGTCTAAATTAGCAGGTACTGAACGTGGTGTAACTGAACCAGAACCATCATTCTCTACTTGTTTCGGCGCACCATTCTTACCACTACATCCAACTGTTTATGCAGACCTATTAGGTGAATTAATTGATAAACATGATGTTGATGTGTATTTAGTTAACACTGGATGGACTGGCGGAAAATATGGTGTTGGTAGAAGAATTAGTTTACACTATACGCGTCAAATGGTTAACCAAGCAATCTCAGGTAAATTAAAAGATGCAGAGTTTACAAAAGACTCAACATTTGGTTTAAATATTCCAGTTGAAATCGAAGATGTACCAAAAACTATTTTAAATCCTATTAATGCTTGGAGCGACGCTGAAAAATATAAAGCACAAGCAAATGATCTTATCCAACGATTCGAAGATAACTTCAAAAAATTCGGCCCTGAAGTGGAACATATTTCTGACAAAGGTGCTTTCAATAAATAAAAGTAAAGCGCGGCAGACTTAAATCTGCTGCGCTATTTTTTGTTTGTTTCTATTTGAGTCATCCATTTATGTATATACGTTAAAGTTTCTTGCAAAGCAAATGGTCGAGGTACATGTCCTTCTTCCATTTGATAACATGTATCATAAGGTGCACCAATATCTTTCAATTGTCGTTCTAGATAATAAGCTTGATGAATACCTACCTGTTTATCTTTACCACCATGTACAATTAAAATCGGTGGACTTTGCGGTGTAATATATTGTATCGCTTCTCTAACTTCATATGCTTCATGATCTTTTTTAGGATGTCCTACCATTCTTCTCAGCATCCCTCTTAAATCCACACGCTCTTCATACATTAAATGTATATCAGAAACACCACCCCAAATGATATAACTATCAACTGGTAAATCTTGAAATGTTAGCAAGCCTTGCAACCCACCACGAGAAAATCCAATCATATGTATAAACGCGTTGGGATATTTTGAATGTAATATGCGTATAAGTTCAGTGACATCATTTAAATCTCCTCGATAAAACTCATCTTTACCTTCACTACCATTATTACCTCTATAATAAGGGCCTACAACAAGTGTGTGCTCATTGGCAAATTGCATTAAACGAGCTGCTCGTACCCGACCAACTTGTCCTTTTCCGCCTCTTAAATAAACCACGATTCGATTAACTTTACTATATGGTGTCATCATTAGTGCTTTCACTTTTAGATGATCAACATCATAAGTGATTTCATCAAACTGGTGCGTAGCTATTTCAATCGGCATTCTTTTCATTTTAATAAAGTCCAAGTGAAGTCACCCTTTCAAAACAGTGTAAAATGGCGTCATCTTGTAGCAAAAAACTACGTTCACTATATGGTATGTCTTTAATAGAAGTAAAAAGACAAGGGCCATCTGTTTCTAAATAGTCAGTTCGATTGGCTAAAGATGAAACTTGAATAAAATAAACATCTTTGACGAACCTAGTGGCATCGTTAGTTTTCACAGTATATTGAGCAATATACTGCATTTCTTCTACATATGCGCCGGTTTCTTCATATAATTCTCGTTGGATAGCATCAATACTTGATTCTCCATGTTCTCTTTTGCCGCCAGGAAATTCAATACCTCTATTTTTATGTCGAGTAAATAATAACTTCCCTTGGTATACTGGTATTGCAAGAACGTGATTACCTGTTGGATTATCTGTATTCGCTTTATATGTTAACTGCACTTCTCTTTGGTCTTTATCTAAAAACTTCAAGTACATCACATTCCTTTATAATATGTTAAAATAACTGTATTCAAAATTCTGGTTGGAGGCTTTTTTATGAAAAAAATATTTCTAGCCTTGATACATTTTTATCAACGCTATATATCTCCATTAACACCACCTACTTGTCGCTTTTATCCTACATGTTCAGAATATACGCGTGAAGCGATTCAATATCATGGTGCTTTCAAAGGATTATATTTAGGCATTCGACGCATACTCAAATGCCATCCACTACATAAAGGTGGCTATGACCCAGTACCGCTTGCTAAAAATAAGTCTAAACATCACCATTAATACATTCTAATTTACTTCTATCAACTATTGGGGGGATGAATGCAATCATTCCCTCTTTTAAAATACCTTCATTTTCCACAAAATCATTTTCAAAATAATAGCCTGCTGGCGTCACATCTCCAGGATAATCACCATATTGAGATAACATCGCAGTAAAATATCGACTCAATCCATATTCGTATATACCACCTACAACAATATTAATACCCCTATTTTTTAGATAATCAATGGTTTCGATAACACGGTCAATGCCACCTAATCTAAACGGCTTGAGTACGACCGTATCAATTGGATAATGCGAAACAATAAACTGAATATCATCAATTGATGTAGCTTTTTCATCAATAGCAATAGGTAATTGAGGTTCATCATCAAACTGTTTTAAGGTATTAATATTAGCAAATGGTTCTTCTATATATAATATGTTCTGCTTAGTATTTTTATTTATTTCTTGGTATTGATTGATATCGAGTGACTCATTTGCATCGATGACAATATCAAATGGAAATTCTAATGACTTTAATTTATTAATATCAGAAATTAATTGATTTGAATATTTCACTTTTATACGTTTAGGTTGTGTTTGCTTTAACGTCGCAAATTGGGCATCACTCCATCCACTCACGGTAGCACCATATTCAACCTTAAATGCTTTAAGTTTATAATACATTTGATATAACGCCATGACAACTGTACTGCGGGCTGCCGGACAATGATTTAATGTATTCAATAATGCCTGCCATTCTTCAAACGAATGTACATCTTTATTTTTAATTGATACAAACCACTGTTCAATCTGTTGTTTAACCGATGATATGGTTTCCTTATCATACCATGGTGTTTTAAAGGCATTGCACTCACCAAAATACGTATCACCTGTATCAGTAATCAGTTCGATAACTAAACATTCTCTTTTGTCTAACGACACTTTAGGTGTCACAATAGGTGATTTAAATGCCTGACTATATAAATAAAACTTCAACTCATTTATCTTCATTTTTTGATTCCTTTGACATCACTTTATTTCTTTGTAGTTTACCTGTTGATGTATATGGTAATTCATTTACTTCATAAAAAGCTTTAGGTATTTTATATTTAGCTAAATGTGTGGAGAAATGTTGCTGTAAATCATTTTTATCAACATAGTCTTGGGCGATATAATATAGTACCGGTACTTGACCCCATGTGTCGTCATTTTGACCGATACATACGGCGTCTTCAATTTCAGGAAAATATTTAGCTACAGATTCAATTTGATATGGATAGATATTTTCTCCACCACTAATGATTAAGTCTTTACGACGATCATAAATCATAACGAAGCCATCATCGTCAATTTCAGCAATATCACCTGTTTTAAAAAAGCCATCTTCAAAGGTATCTGTTAAATTAGAAGGATATAAATAACCATTCATTACATTTTCCCCTTTTATAAGTAATTCACCGTGACCATTTTGATCAGCATCTTTAATTTTAACTTTGACATTATCACTCGGTTTTCCAACTGTATCATATCGTTGAGCCAACATATCTGGTGTCGCAGTTAAAAATTGTGAACATGTTTCAGTCATTCCAAACGAATTATAAATAGGTAAGCGATAATCTAATGCTTGTTGAATTAAATTAGAAGAAAGCTTTGCGCCACCTAACAGAATCTTTTCTAATTGATAAGGCTTTTCTAAACCGGCATCCATTAACCATTTTAATGTTTGTGGTACAAGAGACACATGAGTAATATCTTCATTTTTAATTATATCAAGCATATCTTCTGTATTATATTTCTCTAATAGTCTGACAGTAAATCCTTCCATCACACTACGTAATATCACACTCAAACCAGATATATGATAAATCGGGAGTACAGATAACCATTTAGATTGTTGACTATAACCTAAGCTTCTTTTACATCCTTTTGCACTTGCTAGATGATTCTTAAACGTTTGAGGCACAGCCTTTTGTGGACCTGTCGTACCCGACGTAAACATGATTGATGCGATATTTTCTAATTTAAAAATATTCATTTGATCTTCTATTTGATTTAAAAGCTGAATTTCCTCAATATTGTATATAATAAAACCTTCTAATTCTAAAGATGTCGTTGTGATAATTGTATTAACATCGATTGAATTCATTTGAGCAATCATTTCATTAGTCGTTAAGCGAGTATTAATCATCGCAATTTCAATATTAGCAAGCCAACATGCATGTATTAATATCAATGATTCAATTCGATTGTTAATATGTAAACCAATTCTTGACTGAGCTAATTGTATTAAATGTTGTGAAAGTACATGCGCTTCATCATATAAAGCTTTGAATGTAAGCGAGCGTTGTCCATCAGTCACAGCTATTTTGTTTTTTTTCTTGATAGATTGTTCCTTTAACCAAAAGTCCACGAGTCATTCCTCCATTTATGATTACATATTTAATTATAACGATTTTAATAGCATCTATCAGTGTTCAAATCTTAAATTTCTAATAAAGTATGTAGAAACAAATGTATATCTACACCTTCGCATTCAAGAATGTCCTTTTAAATGATAAAAACTACATCTTGGGAAAAACGTATATAAAATAAGAAAAAAAACACCAAAAAAGATTAAAAAAGATTTATATTAAAGATACAAATTATAGGAGGTGAATCACAATGCAATTTATCACAGATCTTATCAAAAAAGCAGTAGATTTCTTCAAAGGTTTATTTGGTAACAAATAATCTGCATCATGATCATCCTGGAACTCAAGTTCCATAATCCTATGGCCCTAAAGCATACCTTATCGTATCGCTTTAGGGTTTTTCTTATATGTTTGATATGTTATATATGTATAAAGTTTGAATGAAGAAAATTATATATTATAAATATTATCGTTTTTAAGATACTTAGATATGCTTTCATCTAAAACGTTTGGAATTATTAATAGCCATAAAATAATTGCAATGTTTTCAAAATCAATTGCAATTTTCAAAATCAATCGTGAAATATCTGATAAACTTAACCCCTCCTATTTTTAAAATTCCAAATTTGGTGATACTAACACTTATTATATTGTTAAACAGTGTCTCATAATCATATTGACTTATTCTTATAACTTTCATTTGATTTTATCCATAAAAAATAGAGATTGAAGTAGTACTACTTCAATCTCTATAATATAATTTTTTGTTTATTTGTAAAAATTCTCATGATGTATCATTTTAAATTTAAAAAGCAGGATAAGTATAAAACTCAATCCTGCAAAATACTATGATATTCAATTATCGCCTAGCCTCATAGTTGGCTGGCTACTGTGTTCAATGTATTTCGTTTTAATAGTCCACGCACTGTCGTTGAGTTATATATATTATAACATTTTTATTTTATTTCTCAAGATATGATTCTAATGTTTTTATTTCTTTTTTAACGTTGTGTGGTTGTCTTTCTTTATGGTCTTCAATTTTTGATTGGGCAACTTTACTCACTTTTATTATAATTTAGACTTTCATTTAAATTCTTTTATCCTCAAATTAATGCCTAATTTAAAAGAAAACAAAAATAAGCCTAGAATGGATTAAAACCATTCTAGGCACTTTTACGGAGAGTGAGGGATTCGAACCCTCGAGACGCTTGTGGCGCCTACACACTTTCCAGGCGTGCTCCTTCGGCCAGCTCGGACAACTCTCCATCATAATATGATAAATAAAAAAACAGAAGCGATATTTCACTTCTGTTTGTATGACTCCTACGGGACTCGAACCCGTGTTACCGCCGTGAAAGGGCGGTGTCTTAACCGCTTGACCAAGGAGCCATGGCTCCACAGGTAGGACTCGAACCTACGACCGATCGGTTAACAGCCGATAGCTCTACCACTGAGCTACTGTGGAATAATAATGGAGCGGGTGATGGGAATCGAACCCACAACATCAGCTTGGAAGGCTGAGGTTTTGCCATTAAACTACACCCGCATGTGAAATGTAATACGATTATGGGGCGGTTGAAGGGAATCGAACCCTCGAATGTCGGAACCACAATCCGATGCGTTAACCACTTCGCCACAACCGCCAAAAATGACGAATGGTTCAGGACAGAGTCGAACTGCCGACACATGGAGCTTCAATCCATTGCTCTACCAACTGAGCTACTGAACCATAATATTAATAATGGCGGTCTCGACGGGAATCGAACCCGCGATCTCCTGCGTGACAGGCAGGCGTGTTAACCGCTACACTACGAGACCTATTAAAACTATGTATTGCGGGAGGCGGATTTGAACCACCGACCTTCGGGTTATGAGCCCGACGAGCTACCGAACTGCTCCATCCCGCGATAATATTATTTTTGACTACTTGATTATTGTACCATCATTAGCTTAATAAAGTCAACACTTTTTTAAAACTAAATTTACATTGTTTGAATTAATAAAACAATCGATACGTTCAAGTCGCTTTAATACGCTCTCGCTTAACACTTTATTAGTATATTAAGTTTGTTACTATTAGTCAATATTAATTCCAAATTAAAATGTGTAAAAATTACTACTTGATTTCATTTTATAACAAAAGTGTCTAAATGGCCTTCTATTATATTAACTTTCATCCAATATTGATACCTTTTCTATAAAATAATCATCTTCTATTATTCATGTTTTCTGTTTTTTGTCCCTTACTGCTACTAAATGGATCACAATATCAAATGACTAACGCCATACTTATCTATTCTAAATAAGTACGGCGCATATTTTAAATTATATTATTAATTTCCCTACACTATTGCGTCATAAATCCTTGCATACGATTTTGTAGTGATGTGAATGTAGTAAAACCATCCTCTTCCATAAAATGGCCACCATCTTCAACAACTCGCATACGTCCATCTAAGGTATCCATGAGTCGTTTCGTTTCTTTATATGAAACATGTGTATCATTTTTAGAACTCAAACCATAAAAATGATCTACTTTACTTTTAACTCGTTCATAATTAATCGTTACTCCATGTAAATCAATATTTTCATCTATGTCTACTGCATCATCTTTAAAACCAGCAATACTGAATAGCCCTTCAACATTTTGTTCTAATGTTTCTATAAATTTCAAAGTCGCTATCGTTCCAAATCCATGTGTTACAAAATATGTATCTTTCTTTCTTACATTTAATTGTTGTTGCATTTGCTTAACCCACATATCAATTTTAGCAGGAGTATTAGCTTCTAAATTAAAAAGAGAGACTTTATATCCTTCTAACGTTAAATTGTGACCTAACCATTCATACCAATGATTATGTGCATTTCCTACACTTGAATGAACAATGATGACATCTGTCATTTTTTATCAACCTCACTTCTAGATTAAGTAGCAGTCTTTATCATGAACGTATTTATCTTTATTCTATATCAAAAGCACTTTAAAAAGACATTATTATCCTTTTAAAGTGCTTTAATTAAATTATAAAACGTATTAACGTAATTCCTCTAGCATTTCATCAACCGCATTATGACCTTGTTGGATACAATCAGGTAGGCCAACCGCTTCAAATGGTGCCCCTGTAATTTTTAATCGCGGATAAGTTCGTTTAATATGTTCTTGAATTTTTCTAATTTGTTTAATGTGGCCTACATGGTATTGAGGCATACTTTTCGGTAATCGATTGACTATTGTGAATTCAGGATCACCTTTAAATGTCATCATTTGTTTTAAATCACGACGTACTATAGAAACAATTTCTTCATCTGTGTGATCATCCACAACAGTATCACCTGGTTTACCAACATAAGCTCTTATTAAAACTTTGCCTTCTGGTGTTGTAAATGGCCATTTTTTAGATGTCCATGTACATGCCGTAATATCTGTATTACTTGTTCTAGCAATAACAAAACCAGTACCATCATAAGTATTTTCAATATCTTTTTCATCAAATGCTAGGACAACAGTTGCAACTGTTGTTGAATCCATCGTATTGAAATAATCAAATGCTGGATCATGATTGAACCATTGCATAAACACTTGTTGAGGTGTAGTGACTAATACACCGTCATAAAGTTCATTTTTACCATCAACAACCACTTGATAGTCTCTTTGAGATACAATAATATCTTCAACTTTAGTGTTATATTTAATGTCTACACCTTGATTTTTAACAGCTTTTTCAAGTGCTTCGATAAATGAGCTTAAACCATGCTTGAACTGTTTAAATTGTCCTTTCGGCGCACCTGGATATAATTGACGTTGTTTAATACGTTGTTCTTTTTCATCTTTCATACCTTTAATTAAGCTACCAAAGGCTTCTTCTTTTTCTTTAAAGTTAGGAAATGTACTCATTAAACTTAAGTCATCTATATTTGTACCATAGATACCACCCATCAGTGGTTCAATTAAATTTTCAAGTACTTCATCACCTAAACGCTGTCTAAAGAAATCACCTACTGAAATGTCATCTTCTATTTCGATAGGCTTTTTAAATAAATCTAATCCAGCTCTAAGTTTACCTAATGGTGAAATTAATTTAGTTTTGATAAAAGGTTTAATATCCGTTGGTATTCCCATAATAGAACCACCAGGTATCGGATATAATTTATTTTTAGCATA
This sequence comes from Staphylococcus sp. KUGN1, assembly GCF_045984185.1. Classification (NCBI taxonomy): domain Bacteria; kingdom Bacillati; phylum Bacillota; class Bacilli; order Caryophanales; family Staphylococcaceae; genus Staphylococcus; species Staphylococcus sp. KUGN1. The sequence continues at coordinate 1,247,872 of NZ_JBJQIL010000001.1, forward strand.
AATGTATGATTGACCTGTCGTATTGGTAATTAAATCATTACCTAATCCAATTTCATTAGCTATATCAGTCATAATCGTTTTTCTACCTAAATAAGACTCTGGGCCTAATTCAATCGTATAGCCATCTTTACGATATGTTTGGATTTTTCCACCTGGTCGATTGGTTGCCTCATAAATGGTTACATTTAAATGAGGATTTTGTTTTTTCATATAGTAAGCACTTGTTAAGCCGGTTATACCTGCACCGATGATTGCTACATTCTTACTCAAAATCATTCACGCTTCCTTCTATTAAAATACTGATTTAATTTCGTCTACAATTGCTCCGATAAATAATGGATGTGTATTAGGCATTTCTGGACGATAATAATTTGCACCGATGTCGTCACAAACAACTTTACATTCATAGTCATTATCATATAAAACTTCTAAATGTTCGCATACAAATCCAACTGGTGTATAGATAAAGTTTTTATAACCATGGGCTTCATATAAATCTCTAGTTAAATCTTGTACATCAGGCCCTAACCAAGGTGTACCAGTATTACCTTCTGATTGCCAACCTTCAGCAACATGGATAATATTTGATTTAACTTTTAATTGTTCTGCTGTGTCATGTAGCTCTTTAGGATATGGATCATTGTTTCTTTCAATTAATCCTTTAGGTAGACTGTGTGCTGATACAACTAATACAGTATCGTCATGTTCTTCAGATGGAATCTGTTTTAAAGTATCATTAATTTGATTAGTCCAAAACTCTAAGAATTTCGGTTGGTGATAATAATGTTTAACATGATGTAATTGAATACCATATTTTTCAGCTTCTTGATCGGCACGCTCGTCATAAGAGCCCACTGAAAAGCTTGAATAGTGTGGTGCCAAAACAACTGTTACTGCTTCAGTAATCCCATCATTATTCATAGACTCAACCGCTTCTTCTATATATGGAGAAATATGTTTTAAACCTAAATATAACTTAAATTCAACATCATCATATGCACTATTTAAGGCATCTCTTAATGCTTCTGCCTGTCTGTTTGTTGTACCTGCTAATGGTGATAAGCCACCTATAAATTCATAGCGGTTTTTTAAATCTTGTAGTTCTTCATCTGTTGGTTTTTTACCGTGTCTGATATCAGTATAATAAGGTTCAATGTCACTTTCTTTGTAAGGTGTGCCATAAGCCATTACTAATAATCCTATTGTTTTACTCATTTATAAAACCACCCTTTAATCTAATCATATTACTTACGTTATTCAAATTGAATTAATAGAACTACTGTTGAGTATAATCATGTACAAATTGACTTACTTTGCGAAGTGTTTCTGGTTGAACTTCTGGGAAAACACCATGCCCAAGGTTAAAGATGTGTTTACCTCTAGACATACCTTGGTCTAAAATGTCTTTTAATCTCTCTTCAATTACTTCCCATGGCGCTAATAATAATGAAGGGTCTAAATTGCCTTGTAATGTTTTGTTTACGCCCATTTGTTGAGCTTGCTGAATAGATGTTCTCCAATCTAAACCTAGCACATCAATTGGTAAATCATTCCATTCATTAATTAAATGACTTGCTCCAACTCCAAACAATATGACTGGAACGTGATGTTGACGCTTAATACCATTTACTAATTTATCCATACCTGGTTTAATATATTTTCTATAATCTTGAACATTTAAAGCGCCTACCCATGAGTCGAAGATTTGAATCAATTCGGCTCCTGCTTCTATTTGTGCATTAACGTAATCTATAGAAATTGCAACCAAATGATCCATTAAAGCAAACCAAGTAGCTTCATCACGATACATCATTGCTTTAGTTAAATTGTAATTTTTAGATGGTCCGCCTTCTATCATATATGAAGCTAAAGTGAATGGAGCACCAGTAAATCCAATTAACGGTACATTTAATTTTTCTTCAGTTAAAATTTTTATCGTATCTAAAACATATGGTACATCTCGTTTTGGATCAATTTGAGAAAGTTTTTCAACATCTTGTACTGATTTTATTGGATTTTGTATCACTGGTCCGATTCCAGATTTAATCTCAACATCTACACCAATAGGTTTTAACGGTGTCATAATATCTTTATATAAAATCGCAGCATCTGTGTTGTAATTATCAACTGGTAAGTGTGTGACATATGCACATAATTCAGGTTGATGCGTAATATCGAATAATGAATATTTCTCTTTTAATTTACGGTATTCTGGCTGTGACCTCCCTGCCTGACGCATAAACCAGACCGGTGTATGGGATGTCTTTTCACCTTTTATCATTTTTAAAATCGTATCATTCTTGGTATGCACCATATAGTCCCCCTAAATTAAAATCATTCTTATCTATAATATCATATTGTATGTTCGTTCGTATTTTAATGTGCTTAAATGTCATAAAAAAGACATAGTAAAATTATTTGGAAATATGAACTACTTACAAATTGTCATAATTTTTTATTTAGATATTGAAATTCAATATAATAACTCGTCATTTTATATCATGGATATAATATAATTCCATTTAATTTCAGTTTAATTTGTAATAAATCAAAACATTCTTATACATTTATTTTAAAAATCAGACTTTTAAGGTAGAAAATAAAAATTGATAATCGTATAATTAATAAAAACGAGGGAGGTAACTGTCATGAATTTATATACATCTTATGGGACTTATGGATTTTTAAATCAAATTCAACTTAATAATCCAGATCATAATTTATACCAATATTCAGCATCAGATACTTCAGTTATATTAGAAGAAACTGAAGGAAAATCTGTACTAAAACATCCAAGTGCTTATGAAGTGTTATACAGTGTGGGTGAATTTAATGAAGATCATTTTTACTGTGCACTGTTTATTCCTTCATCAGAAGATCATAAAAATCAATTAGAAAAACAATTGCTTCATTTAGGTGCACCTTTTGACACTTTCGGTGGATTCAAAAGTTATCGATTATTACGACCTTTAGAAGGCAATACTTATAAATTGTATTTTGGTTTTGCTAATCGTAGTGCATATGAAGACTTTAAGTCATCTGATTTATTCCAAGATCATTTTTCTAAAGCAGCATTAAATCAATTCTTTGGATATAGTGGCCAACATTCAAGCTACTTTGAACGTTACTTATATCCAGTTGATCATAATTAAAAAATAAGTTGTCCTATAGCGTAGATACTTCTTTCGCTATAGGACAACTTTTTCATTTAATCTCTTAATAATGTTTCTTGGTATTTTAATTTTTTAATGGTACTTCTAATTGTAAAATAACCAACTAAGAAGAATACGATTGAAAAGAAAAATAATGTTGAATTCATGATTGAAAATGTAATTGTTAATATCAAACCAATAATAATCATAAGTCTATATAAAAACTTCTCATAACCCTTGATAACAATTGTATCAGGTACTGGCCAAACCTGTGGCCATAAACCATAGGCTTGTTGAGTATAAAACTGAGACATTTGTAATAAAGTAATATACATAAACAGACTACCTATTAATATGGATACTACTGGATTTGAAAGCCATACCATTAATATCACCGCAATAAGTGTCAATCTTAATATGATGCTAAAGGCATCTCTTCCCCTTACAAAACTTCGTATAAATAAATATAAATACATTTGATTTGCATTAAACTTTTTACCTTTTGGTACCGGCAAGATAAAATCTAAATAACTACGTCTAACCGCAGATTCTCTAAGATGTTTGACATCGGTAAACATATTTACAAACTTATAATAATTAGTATAATGTCTATGTTCTACCCCAATCATTCTATCCCATGGGTATAATTGGTTGTCTGCTTTAGATTTTAAAATAACAATCAATATTAATATGACTAACGTGATAATTAACGCGAAATACGTTTGCATTCCGAGAATCAAATAATAGTTAATACTTAAAATAATAAAAAAGCCTAAATTCATTAACCAAGTTGATACACCTAATTGATAACCAATCCATCTTAGGCATAATACTAAATAGGGTAATATTAGTGCAATTACTACAAAAACAATATAGTACTGCAAATGGTGATGATTTAATTTATAAAATAATGGAAATGGTACAATGAGTAATACCAATTGCATTATTATTCTTGCAAAGTAACTATATTGAATACTTAATGACATATATCGTTTCATATACTTTTCAAACGGTAATAAAAAAATCTGATCTGCTTCTTTTAATAATGTTCTTAATGGAAATAATGAAGCAATCGCGATAATCATACTAGTTATAAGTGCATAATCGATATGCTTAGGTATATGTTTTAACCACTCTCCATACCCCATGATAAAAGCACCGAACAAGATTAAAAGAAAGACAGTAAAATGACCATTAAAAATAAATTTATTGTAGTAATTCTTTTCTTTACGTATCGCCTTTTGACGCTTTCTAAATAATGTCGTTGCCTGATTATTCATTGGCATGTCCACCTTGAGTAACATGTATATAAATATCATCAAGTGTATGATGATTTAGACCAGTTTGCGTTCTTAATTCCTCTAAATTTCCAAAGGCCACAACTTCACCTTTATCTAAAATGATAAAACGATCACAGTAGCGTTCGGCAGTGGCTAAGATATGTGTACTCATTAACACTGTACGCCCTTCATTTTTCTTTTCTACCATTAAATCAAGCATAGACTGTATACCTAATGGGTCTAAACCTAAAAATGGTTCGTCAATAATGTACAATTCAGGATTAACAATAAAAGCACATATGATCATCACTTTTTGCTTCATACCTTTTGAAAAATGGCTTGGGAAGACTTTTAATTCATCTTGTAACCTAAATATTTTTAATAATGGTTCTGCCCTTTTCATTGCTTCTTCTTGAGATAGACCATATGCCATTGCAGTCATTTCAATATGTTCTTGTAACGTTAATTCATCATAAATAACTGGTGATTCTGGAATATATGATAATTTTCGACGATATGTTTCAATATCGTCTGTTATATTAGTATTTGAAATTGATAATGAGCCTGATGTAGGTGTTAAAAGTCCTAACATATGTTTGATCGTAGTACTTTTACCAGCACCATTCAGACCAATTAATCCAACGATTTCGCCTTTTTTTAATTCAAAATTAATATCCTTAATTACAGGTCGTTTACCGTAACCACCTGTTAGATGTTCTACTTTTACTGTCATAAGGCACCTCCACGAGACCTATTGTATCAAAAATAATGAATTACACCTAAAATTAGCTATGAAGAATGACGAATTTTTGTTAGTAATGCTATAATATATTTTAAGATGAAGAGAAGAGGAGTGTAATCAACATGTCTGAAACGATTTTCAGTAAAATTATTACTGGCGAAATTCCTAGCTTTAAAATTTATGAAAATGATTATGTCTATGCCTTTTTAGATATTTCTCAAGTAACGAAAGGTCATACACTGTTAATCCCTAAAAAAGCCTCAGCAAATATCTTTGAAACAGATGAAGAAACAATGAAACATATAGGTGTTGCTCTTCCTAAAGTGGCAAATGCAATTAAAAAAGCATTTAATCCTGATGGCTTAAACATTATTCAAAATAATGGTGAATTCGCCGATCAATCTGTTTTCCATTTACATTTCCATTTAATTCCAAGATATGAAAATGACATTGATGGTTTTGGTTATAAATGGGAAACACATGAAGAAACGTTAAATGATGAAGCCAAAAAAGAAATTGCTGCTCAAATTCAAGCTCAATTTGAATAATCATGCTTAATTTGTCTTAAAATGGGTATAAGATGAATAATACAATTATCCGAGATATAAAAGTGAGGAGATTTATAATGAAAGTAACACGCGTATTGTTTGGTATTGGCGTAGGTGTTGCCGCAGGTTTCGCAGTCTCATTGCGTAATCGTGATGACCAAAGCGTTAAAAATAACACGATTGATGGCGGACAACCAACTGGCGCTCAATCAGAGTTACAACGTGAACTAGAAACAATGAAACAATCATTTAATGACATATTAAATTATAGTTCACAAATTAAAAATGAAGGAACAGAATTTGGTAGTTCAATCGGTGATGAAATCAAAACATTAATCGGTAACTTCAAGTCTGATATTAATCCTAATATTGAAAAGCTACAATCTCACATTGAGAATTTACAAAACCGTGGCGAAGAAATCAGCAATACATTTTCTAAAGAAAAATAAATGAGTCATTATTGGGTTTCCCCTATTCAAAAAGTGCAATCAATAATTGCATTTTTGAATAGGGGTTTCTAATATATTGAATCACTTTTGAATTATGGTGTTTGACTGTTTTTTACTAAAGTACCTATTGACTTCATCTCTAATTCAATAGATAATACCATACATATATTGACTAAGAAATGAGGCATGTTGCATGTTTTTATGTACAAGACAAATTGATATTCATGAAAGATTTGGTATACCTAGAATTGCATTCATGAGCATCGTTGGTACCATTATAATGTTTTTGTTTAGTTATGAAGTCATGTACTTTTTTAGTAACACGCCATTATCAGATAAACATTTTTTGATTGTGCTTGTACTTATATTTTTTATGTATCCATTGCATAAAGGGGTTCATTTATTATTTTTCTTACCCTTTTACAAATCATTTCGAATTCATAAATTAACTCGAAAGAAATGGATTCCATATTTTAATACTTATGTAAATACACCTATTCATAAAGTTTATTTTTGTATCAACTTGATATTACCTTTTATATTAATATCATCTTTATTTATTTTTTTATGTATGTATTTCCCTCAATATGGACATTATTGTATGTTTCTATTAGCACTTAATTTTGGTTTTTCTGTACTTGATTTACTTTATTTAAAAATCCTAGTGTTTTCATACTATGGTAATTATATTGAAGAACATCAATCAGGCGTTCACATTTTAAAAAAAGAAAAATTCGTTTCTACTTTATAAGTTTAAATCTAAAGAGGTCGGGACAAAAGCGTTTAGGATTTGAGCAGAACCGAACGATGATAAAGAACTACTTCCTTATTCATAGGTTAGTAGTTCTTACAAACTCAATAGTTGAGTTTGTTCATTTGAATTGTTTTCCAAATTTTGTCGAATCGTGAGCGTTTGCCCAACATAGAGAAATTGGAATACCAATTTCTCTATGTTGGGTCCCTTCTGCCGATAATCCTGCTTTTGGGACGCCGTTAATCGGTTTCCCAGAAGCACAAAAGCTTTATGTCTCAACCTCGTTTTTTATCGTCATGGACTTTTGTCTATAAATCACCTAGTACTATAGTCCTATAGAGAGGGTTTTGAATTGGTACCTTCCCTTTTATATGTTATATTTACGTTGATTATATACATAAAGGAGCTAACAACATATGAAAGCATTTAACAAAATCATGATACCAGTGACAGCAAGTGCCCTTTTACTAGGTGCATGTGGCTCAGATTCGACAGATTCAAAAGAGAACACGCTCATATCATCTAAAGCTGGTGATGTTAAAGTTGAGGATGTTATGAAGAAAATTGGCAAAGATCAAATTGCTAGTAAATCATTCAGTATCGCTCTGGATAAAATTCTCGCTGATAAATATAAAGATAAAGTAGATACTAAAGATATTGATAAAGATATTAAAAAAGAAGAAAAGCAATATGGTGGTAAAGAACAATTTGAAAGTGTTTTAAAACAACAAGGTATGTCAATGGATGAATACAAAGATCAAAAACGTTTATCTGCTTATCAGAAAGAATTATTAAATGATAAGATTAAAGTTTCGGACAAAGAAATCAAAGATAATACTAAAAAAGCTTCTCATATCTTAATCAAAGTCAAATCTAAAGATAGTGATAAAGAAGGCTTATCAGATAAGAAAGCTAAACAAAAAGCTGAAGAAATTCAAAAAGAAGTTTCCAAAGATCCAAGTAAATTTGGAGAAATCGCCAAAAAAGAATCAATGGATAAATCTAGTGCTAAAAAAGATGGTTCCCTTGGTTATGTAACAAAAGATCAAATGATGGAAAGCTTCGACAAAGCACTATTTAAACTTAAAGAAGGTGAAGTTTCTAAAGTTGTCAAAACTGATTATGGTTACCATATCATTAAAGCTGACAAAGAAACTGACTTTAATTCAGAAAAATCAAATCTAAAATCTAAAATTTTAGAACAAAAAATTCAAAAAGATCCTAAATTACTTACCGATGCTTATAAAGAAATTCTAGATGAATATAAAGTAGATTATAAAGATAGAGATATTAAAAAAGCTGTTGATGATACAATTTTAGATCCAGACAAGATTAAACAACAAGAACAACAGTCATCACAAGGTGGCGCTAGCATGCAACAAGGTGCTCCAGGAATGACAGGCTCATAATTCAAAATTAGCATTGACGACTGTAACATTTTGCAATCCTATTTACACATGTTATAATATATATAACAAAGATTTCAGTATGGAAACACCAATCCCCTCACTATTTGCGGTAGTGAGGGGATTTTTTAGTGTAGCTACATATGTCGCCTATTTACTTATCGTTACGATGGCGTAGCCAATGCGCAAATAATGTAACGATACAACCACTAATAACAGTAGTTGCGATATGAACAAAGATTTCAGTCATGGAAGTAACACCCCCTCTCATCGTCAAAATGACGCCTGAGAGATAGGCGACGATATTATTATATCATCTCTACTCACTTTTGAAATATATAGATAATAGATTAAATTAAAAGGTGATGAATTCATATTCGAGTTCATCACCTTTTTTCATATTAATCTAATTGTATTGGATTGTAGAATTGTCTATTTTCAAGACCAAAGATTCGCTCAGTAAATTGGCCTTTTTCAGTTTTCTTAAATGCTTTTTCAAACATATTCATTTTAGCATCTATATTATCTATGAAAAATAGAATCTCGGCTTCTTTTAAATGCGGCATTTTAGGTGAACCAAACTCTAATTTACCGTGATGAGCTAAGATCATATGTCTTAATAACATCACCTCTTCACCTTCGATTCCAAGCTCTTTTGCTGCTTCAGCCACTTCATCACTTGCAATTGAAATATGCCCTAATAAATTACCTTCAACAGTATACGTTGTAGCCACAGGTCCACTAAGCTCTTTTACTTTTCCTAAATCATGTAAAATGATGGCACTATATAATAGGCTTCTATTTAATAGTGGGTATATATCACAAATAGATTTAGCAACTTTTAACATCGTTAAAACATGATAACTTAAACCACTCGCAAAATTATGATGATGTGAACTTGCAGCTGGAAATGTAAAGAAACTTTCTTGATACTTTTTAATTAAATGTCTTGTAATGCGTTGTAAATTAGCATTCTCAATATCTAACATATAATGGGAAAGTGCTTCTTGAATTTCAGTTGGAGACATAGGTGCTCCATCTACGAAATCTTGTGTATTCATGTTATCTTCAGGTGTCGCTAATCGAATTTGATTCACTTTCATTTGTTTACGACCACGATAGTTAATGACATCACCTTTTACATGTACGATTTCTTCTGGCTTCAATGTCTGCATATCTTCTTTCGTTGCAGTCCATAATTTAGCCTCAATATCTCCACTTTTGTCTTGTAAATAAAGCGTCATATAGTCTTTACCTTGAGCTGTCACACCTTGTGTTGCTCTGTGGATTAAAAAGAAGTGATTAACTGAATCACCGGGATTTAATTTTTCTACATTTCTCATTATTTCCCGCCTTTCTCTAATTTATTTAATGTAATCATTTCTTTAGTTGGAACAATATTATCATTAGTACACGTAAAGTATAGTACTTGATGATCCGTTGATAATGTTCTTAAGTAATTTAACATTCTTTCTTTACGATCTTTATCAAAGTGTACAAACGCATCATCCACAATAATTGGGAATGGATAATATGGTTTTAATACTTTAATCAAACTCAATCTAAGTGCAACATATAACAACTCTTTCGTAGATTGACTTAACTCTACAGGTTGGTACATTTGACCATTTTCATGTTTAACTTGAATAGCTTCTTCTGAATAATAAATATTAGTATAAGCACCGTTAGTAAGATTTGTGAAAATAAGAATAGCTTCATTAATCACCTGTGGTAAACGTTTATCTTTAATTTGTTTTATATGTTCATCTACTAAACTTTGTAAGTAACTTAAACTTGCCCAATCTTTAGCTATGCTATTCATTCTATTCTTCAAGCTATGATATTCATGACGTAATTGTGTTAATGTCGTATCTGTTTCCATATGCGCAATTTGAGCATTAAGATCACTCACTTCAGCTTGCATATCCAAATATTGTTCATTATATTGGTCAACTTGGTGTGCAAGTAATTGATTTTCCTCGTTTAACTGTGCTGTTGTTTTATCACTTAATTGTGAACTAGCATCATATGAGTAATTTTGATTTTCAAGATATTTTGTTAAATCATTGAAACGCGTCAATTGATTTATATATGTTTGATATTTTTCATGATGTTGATAATATTCTTCTTCCGTAGCAACACCGATATGATTAAATAATTCGTTAATCGTTTGATTATTATCCTCTAAGTGTGTTCGTAGCTGTGATAACTCATCATTTAATAATTTACTTTGTTCAGTATTTTTATGCCACTTTTCATTACTTTCTTCAGCATTTTTAAGCCATTGTTTCACATCGTGGAAGAATGACATTTTATTAAAGTAAGTAAATTGTGATTGTGTCACTGCTTCAGCATGATTATAAAATGCCTCTAAATCATTTACTATTTGATGACGTTTAGAATTTAATTCATCAATATACTGGTCATTTGATTTGATTTGGCCCATTGTACCTATACTTTCAACAATAAGGCTATCTGATATTTTTGGTGAAAGATGTAACTCTTGTTTCGCAACTTCAATATTATGATTAATATCATTTAAACGTTGTTCTGCCTTAGATAATGTATTGTTCATATAATTTGATTTTTCATCTAGAACGTCTTTATTTTTTAAAGCATGTTGCCAATGATCACGTGTACGTTGTTGCTCATCTAAATCAAAGTCTAAATCATATTGATTTTCTAAAACTTCTAATTGTTTTTCTAAATCGTCAATTTCTTGTGTGATTGTTTCGCTATAATCTACTTCCTTAGATTTCACTAGGAATATACCGATTACAAACACAACAGTTAATACAGCAAATATAATACCAAAAATCATGTTTTGCGTTAAAAATGCGAAAACGGTTAACGCTGCGCCAACTATTGCTAGTAAAATAAATACCATACGCAACATTTTTTGGCGTTTGTTTTTTCGCTCTTGTTCAATTTCAAATGTTTCTTTTAATTTTTCATAGAGATTTTCTTTCTCATTTAATTCAACAATTTGTTGTTTGTGCTCTTTTTTCTTTTCAAAAGTTTCTTCTGGAACAAGTTGATTTTCTAAGTGATCTAATTCATTGCTATTTGCGTTTTGTTCAATTTTATTATCTTCAATACTACGTTCTAATTGTTGAATATACGCGACTTGCTCTTGCTTGTTTTTAATTTGATCACTAATATGGCTCTTCATTGCCTCTGAACTATCAACATCATGATGCGTTTCATTCCAACCAATATTAGATTGCATACTTTCTTTATCACGTTGTTTATCAGAAATTTCTTTTTCTAAAGATCTTAATTCATATTCTTTTTGTTTAATTTCATTTTCTTGCTGATATAAACTATTAAAGGCATCAATATCAGACTGTTTAGCAGGTTCTAAAGATTCATTATCTTGTTTGATATGAGCCAATTGTTGTTCTCTTAAACTAATGTCTCTGAGCAAGGATTGTCTTTGCGCATTTGCAGCTTCATAACGATCAATCCCCTTTTCAGGAAAATGTAATGGTTCAACATTTAGTGCATGTTCTAATTGTTTCCATTCTTGTGTTTGATCATGTAATGCTACTTCTTTTTGCTTTTCTTCATGCATTTTAGAGAGTTGATTCAAGTTCTGTTTGATATTGTCAAGACGGCGTGAAGATTTGTCTTTTTCATCAACTAATCTATGATACGTATCAAGTTTCGCTTCTTCTTCACGTATTTGTGCTTCTAATTGTTTTAACTGATCCACTTGTTGATTAATAATTGGATTTTTACCTGACTTTTTATACAATTCGTCCTTTTTCTGACTAATCGTATCTCTCATGCTTGTAAATTCAGTGGACCCTAAAGCACCCGCTTCAAGTAAATAGTCTTGTAGTTGTTTTTCATTTAAATTACGATGAATATCTTGTAAGCCTAGGACGTCAAAAGAAAATATACCTTGGTATGTCTTTTTAGATATATAATTCAATTTCTTTTGTAACCATTCTTCATCTCGAACGCTACCATCTTCTAGATATACTTTAACGTCACCTTGAGCGCTACCTTTGATACGTTCTACTTCAATGACATTTCCATCGTCTAATTGAAGCGTTAATTTACCACCATATTGATTACCTAATCTTGGTTCTAAACGTGGTTCTTTAGACTTCTTAGTTGGAAAGCCAAACAATATAGAATGGATGAAAGCTTGAATCGTTGATTTACCAGCTTCATTTTCACCAAAAATTTCTGTAAATGATTGGTTAAACTCAATATTTCGCTGAACAAATTGGCCATAGCCATATATCTCAAGTGATTTAATTATCATTTTGTTCACCTCTCATGTCTGCCTTTAATAAATCTTCAGCATGATTGACTAGCTCTGTTTTATCAAAAGTTGTATAGTCATCTAAATATTTAGAAGCACGTGGATTTAAATATAAATCCGACATTGCTTTATCGAAGACTGTTCTATCATTTAATAAATCATTTGAAAACTCATTTACTAATGGAGACTCGTCATTCGATTTATATTTTAAATTTAAATCCTCTATAAATACAAAATCTTTTTCATTTTCTTCATAGTCCGTAATCATTTCTTCGACTTGTAATATATCTTGAGGTGACATCATTGATTCACTATTGATAATGACATTTAAGCGGTAAAATGCTTTTCCTTCTTCTCGTACTTTATCTTTAAATGCTTGGATTGCTTCATACAAGCCCTGTTTAGTCGTTTCTGAAGTTTCAATAGTTGCTTCTTCAAATTTAATAGATTGTGTCGGATAGAATTGTGTAGTGAGCTTTAAATTATCCCCTTGGATAAGTAAACAGCCTTTTTCACCTTTTTCGTTAAAATGTCGACCTTGAATATTACCAGCATAATTAATAACTGGTAAGTCACTTAATTGTTGTCTTTCATGTATGTGACCTAACGCCCAATAATGGTACAATTTACTATTTAAATCTTCTAGTCTAAATTCAGTATATCTATCTTTAACAGATGACTTACTATAAGTACCATGTAGCACCCCGATATGTATACCTTGTTGTCCCTGACTAGATGGAAAGCTATCAATCTTATTCTCATAACTTGCATCATTTTGATAACTAAATCCATTTATAAAAATTGTCTCTCCATCTTTAGTAATCGCTTGATAAGTTTCTACTTGGTTTGAAAATACAGATACATTTTTAGGCCAATTTGATGATATCTTTGTTGACAATGGATCATGATTACCATGACAAATGTAAACGAAAATTTGTTCTTTTTCTAATCGTTCGAATTGCTCTTTTAAAAACACCTCAGCTCGTAATGTTCGATTTTCTTTATCGAATAAATCACCAGCAATGATGATAAAATCTACTTCTTTTTGTAATGCTAAATCAACAATATGTTGAAAACTTTCATACGCACTTTTTTGAACATCCTCAAATATATTGGGGCTCAAATGACTTTTAGATTTAAAAGGACTGTCTAAATGTAAATCCGCACAATGTATAAATTTAACCATAAGCTCTATTCTCCTTATTAAAGACACTTTATGACTGAAGTTAATTAAAATGTATTTAAAATAATAAAGATACATTTCGTATTCTAATTACCAAATAAAAATCCAGTCACAATATTCCTTTATATCTAATCATTTTACCATATGTGAAACATAACAGTCGATGTTGAACATAGTTATTCATTCATAATATAAAAAAAGCTACAGCACTTAATAAGTACTGTAGCTACGAATAAATAACTAACTATTAGTCAGCGTAAATTTCATCTAATGGTTTAACGATGATTTGGTTGATTTCTTGGAATACTTGACTCATTTTTTGTTCAGCTTGCATTAATGAAGAGATGTTTTCATCTTTTTCAATTGCTTGAGCTTGTTCTTGAGCTTTTTGTAAGTCTTCCTCAGGAATTTCTTCACCTTGCATTTGTTTTTGTTGGAAATTCATTTGAGTTTCACGGAATTCATCAAATAATTTTTTTGATTCTTCGTTATCTTTTACTTTAGCATAAGCATCTTTAATAGCTTTGTATTCATCACTATTTCTTAATGCTTGCTCTAATTGGTTTGCATAATCATATAAATTTACTGCCATTGTTCATTGCACTCCTTTGAGTTAATTTGTGTTTCAACACTCTTAATAAATGTAACACATATCATTAAGTTAGACAAAGATTGCGACTATACCTTGGAAAATTCCTATAATACCACCAAGTATAAAACCTAATGACATAATTAATTTTAATTCTTTATTAGCAATATCGATAATAATTTTTTCTATATAGTCTAAATCAAATGTGTTGATTTGATCTTCAACAAGTTGTCTTAAATTAATTTTATGCATAATAGTTGTTAAATTGCTTGATACTTGATTAATAATGATATCTGTCAGTTTGCTAGACAACTCGTTTTCTAAATAATGAATAAACTGAGGTGCCAATTCATTAATAGGTTTTCTTATTTTATCTTGTAAATTAAATTGCGTCATCATTAATGATGTTGCAGTTGTAGCAATATTTTCAAACTGTTCATTTGATACTAATTCACCTAGTTGCTTTTGTTTGAATGTTTCAAATTCATTATTGATCACTTGATCAATAATTGATTTGGCTTTCGGATGATTTGTTAAGCGAATTAATTCTTGTTGTATTCGATCAGCAATACTCTCTCGTGTCATAAACATTTGTAATAGACCTACAATTTTACCTTTTTCATTAAAGAACGTTTCTAACATATCGTTGATGTCGTGCGTACCTTTTGGTGAAGATAAATAAACACGTGCACGTTCACAAATTAAATCACCAACTTCATTCAGTCTTTCTTCAATCAACTCAATTAATTCCTGAGGTAATACATCTTTAACTGTAGATTGTTGATGAGACCTGTAATATTTCATTAGCATTGATTCTACATCTTCGTGTAGTTGATGTTCTATAAAATAATCGATATTAAAATCAACTTTTTCTGCAATATAGTGAATAGTCATATCATCTGCTTTCAGTTGTTGTATCTGTTTTAAAATAATATCGTTTATCGTACTTTTAGCTTTTCCATCATTTAATTTTTGTCTCATGAGATCTTCTGTAAGCAAATGTTCTTCAATAACTTGACCAATTTTATTTGCAATTTCATCTCTTCTTTTCGGAATTAAACCTGGTGTGAATGGAACTCTTATTTTAAAAATGTAATATGGATTGAACGGGTGAAATAACATTTTGATAGCTATGACGTTAGTTAACCCACCAATAACGGCACCAACCACCATCATAAATAAGATGATTAACAAAGCATGCATGACATAGACTCCCTTCAAAATATAAAAAATCATGATTTATTATAGCATTTAATTTCCTTAGGTTTCGTTAATTTATACTTATAAAACTTTTTTCATTTACCAACTAACTTAAAATAAGTCGTTATAAATACCCACAGTACAAATAAAAGCCTAAGTCATCATTTGTTGACGGCCTAGGCTAATATGTATAGTCAATAACTAAAACATCTTCTATGTTAATAAAAATAAGTGATTAAATCATTTTAAGATTCTACTATCACTTATTTGAGAAAAATTAAATATGAACTAGTTCTTCTTTAGCATTTCTATTGAAATAAGTTTCTGCTTCTCTCATTTTAGAAGTGCCGAAAATAGGTTGTTTTTCAGGATTTAATACACGGTAAATATTGCTAACTTTATTACTTTGTAAAATATAACCGCTTCTAGTTTCAATTGTATTCCAATAAATATCACTAGTTGTTGAGTGATTTGGATAAGCACAATGATTTCTAGATATTGTTTGGACGATTTCTAATGGATCACAACCAAACGTGCTATTCAAAACATCTGAATCTCTAAATAACGCACAAATTGAAACACATGTTGTCCAATTTGGTAATACACGTTCTTTTTCAATTTGAACTAATGTTTTTTTAGAAAGTCCAATTGTTTGAGCCATTGTATCTTGTGTATATCCTGCTTCTATACGAACCATTTTAAATTTTGTTTGAATTAAATCTGTAAAACTCTGTCTATCCATTCTATTATCTACCTTTCTTGAAGAGAATTTATATCCGGACACAAGAAATTGCAATTATACACATTTCTTGAAACACAAATTACATCTTAATATATTTTTAATGAAAATAAAAGAGTCAATTTCGTTTTAAGCTCATTTTTATTAAAGACAAAATTATCAAAATACTTAAATTTTTAACATAATTTGTAAAAACTTAGTTATTTAACCATCATTAATTGAGCATAATTTTTACTGCTATTAACTTATTTAATTAAATCAGTTTATTTTCCATAGCATAAATTGCAGCTTGTGTACGATCGCTCACTTGCAATTTACTAAAGATATGACTGACATGTGTTTTAATTGTTTTTTCTGATACAAATAATGTATTAGCAATTTCTTTGTTTGTTTTGCCTTTTACCATTTCTTTAAGTACTTCTGTTTCTCTTTTAGATAATTTATTTGTAAAATGCGGTTTAGAACTCATAGAGTCTATAACATGTTTTGCATCTGGATGAATGATTCGCTTCCCATTAAGTACATTATGAATCGTTTCAATAAGTTTCTGTGGTTCGACGTCTTTCATTTCATAGCCATCAGCACCTTTTTCTATGGCAGAAATGACATGTTCATCATCAACATAACTTGTTAACACTAAAATTTTAATGTTAGGATAATGCTTTTTCAAATACTCAGTTATTTCAATACCATTCATATCTGGCATAACTAAATCTAATAACACAATATCCGGCTGTTCATTGTTTTCTAGGTATTCTAAAAATAGTTTACCTTCAGCAAACCCTTGTACAACCTCTATATCTTCTACAGTAGATAATAAAAATTCTAAGCCTTGTCTTACAATATGATGATCATCGACTAATATGATTTTATTCATCGTTATACTCCTTTAAATAATTAGTTCAATGGTATTTCTATTTCAATACGAGTACCTTTTAATGGCTTTGAATCGATACGTAGACGTCCTTTTAAAATATCTGTACGTTGTTGTAAATGCTTTAAACCATTCGATGTATCTGACATTTGCTTTGTATTGTCAAATCCTTTTCCCTCGTCTTGAACAATCACATAAAGTTTTTCATTTGTCTGTTTTAAAGTTAAAGTAACTTCTTTTGTTTTCGCATGCTTTCTTACATTGTTTAGACATTCTTGAACCATACGATAAACATTTTCTTCAATGACATTGGTAACATCGATCAATCCATCCACATGAACAGTTAAATTCAACTGTAACAATTCACTATAATGATTCAGTGCATGTAACATTCCTTGCTCTAATCCAACAGGTTTTAATTGCCAAATGAGTGCACGCATTTCATTAACCGCATTTTGACTTGTTTCCTCAATTGTTTTAAAGGCTTTTTTTGACATTTCTTCGTTTGAAATACCATAGGCAGCATGTGCAGTTAATTTTAATGAAAATAACATTTGATTAACCGAATCATGTAAATCTCTAGCTAACCGATTCCTTTCATTAATTCGAGCATTTTCTTTTTCTTTATCAGTTAACATTATACGCTTGATAGCTGAACCAATTTGAAAGGCCACTGATTCTAATAGTGCTAAATCTTCCTGACTATAATGGCTTTTATTTGGTGTAGCAACATTTAATAAACCAAATTGTTCTTCACCAGATCTCAGTGGCACTGTTGCATGGTGCGTAATATCGTCTGTTTCTTCATAATGCGCACGATTGGCTAAATTAATTCTTGAGCAATTAATGATATTAGACGCTTTCGTAAGTTTTTCATTTTGATAGGCACGTACACACCAACATGATCCATCAGTCATATAGTGACATTGATTTTTAGATAGTGCTCCTGGCAAGTTCACACTGGAAACTAATTCATGATGGCCAAAATCATCGATAAAGAAAATCCAACCCGTCGTAAAGTCACTTCCTTCTATCAAAGATTGAATTGCACCTTGCATCATACTATATATTTCTGTTTCTTCATTCAAAAATTCTGCAATTTCTTTAAGGAGAGCGATGCGTGTTGGTTTTTCCATAATTACCTCCAAAAATAATTTGAATATCTATTCTATTATACCGTTTCATGTAATATAAAAAAACATATCAACGTCATTATGGCGCATGACGGTGATACAAAGGGTATTATTTAACTTGATTTTATATTGCAATAATACATTTTATGATATGATTAAGAGTAACTATAGGAGGATTTTATGAAATTTACAATACCTGAAAATTATGATCAATATACATTGAGAGAGATTTTCCAAGATTTAAAGTTACCTAAAAAAGACTTACATTTATTAAATATGTCTAAAGATATTACTATTAATAAAGAAACAAGTCGTTTATCTGATAAGGTCAATTCCGGTGATGAAGTATTTATACCTACACCAGAAGAAAAAAGTAATTACTTACCAAGTTATCGTTACGCACAAGTTTACTATGAAAACGATGATTTTGCGATTGTGCTAAAACCTAAAGGTGTCAAAACACATCCAAATGATTTAAAAGAAAGTAATACTTTAATGAATCATCTTATTTATACTATTGATAGTGATTATGTAGAACCTATACATCGATTAGACCAAGAAACAGTTGGTTTATTAATTGTGGCAAAAAATCCATTAATGAAAAAGATATTAGATAGAATGCTAGAAGAAAATGATATCACCCGCATCTATAAAGCACATGTTAAAGCCTTATTACCTATCAAACCCCAAACAATTGATAAACCCATTGGTAAAGATAAGTTTCATCCAAATAAGAAACGTATATCTAATACAGGTCAACGTGCGATTACACATATTCTTTCTTCAAATATGGTTAAGGAAAATGTGTGTGAGTTAGAAATTAAATTAGATACAGGACGTACACACCAAATTCGTGTACATCTAGCAGACATCGGACACCCTGTCATTGGAGATCCATTATACGGTGATTCAACATTAAGACAATTAGAATTACACAGTTATAAAATCGAATTAGAACATCCTTTAACTAAAGAATGGATTTCAGTTAGTTTAGATGATGAGATTTCATAAAAAAAGCTAGGAAGATTATATTTATTTAATCTTCTTAGCTTTTAATTATTATATTAGCACTAGTGCGGGTCTACCATATCTTCTGGTTTAATCCATTCTTCAAATTGTTCTTCAGTAACATAACCTGATTGAATAGCTGATTCTTTAAGTGTTAAGCCCTCTTTATGTGCTTTTTTAGCTATTTGTGCAGCTTTCTCATATCCAATATGTGGATTTAAAGCAGTCACTAACATTAATGATTGATTTAAGTAATTATCAATATTTTCCTCAATAGGTTCAATACCTACGGCACAGTTATTATTAAATGTTTCCATACCATCTGCTAATAAGTAAATTGATTGTAATGTATTGTGTAAAATGACCGGTTTAAATACATTTAATTCAAAGTTACCTTGTGAACTTGCGATACCTACTGCAGTGTCATTACCCATCACTTGTACTGCTACCATTGTTAACATTTCACATTGTGTTGGATTAACTTTACCTGGCATAATTGAAGAACCTGGTTCATTTTCAGGAATTGAAATTTCAGCTAAACCTGCTCTTGGACCTGAAGCTAACCATCTTACATCATTAGCAATTTTCATTAAATCGCCAGCTAGTGCTTTTAATGTACCATGCAATTGAACAACTTCATCATGTGCCGTTAATGCATGGAATTTGTTTTCTGATGATACAAATGCATAACCTGTGTTTTCAGAGATAAATTTCGCAACTTTGTCTCCAAACTCTGGATGTGCATTGATTCCTGTACCTACGGCAGTACCACCAATTGCTAAGTTTAGTATATGCTTTTTAGATTCATTTAATAATGTTTCACATCTATCTAACATATAACGCCAACCACTAATTTCTTGTCCTAATTTAATTGGTGTCGCATCTTGTAAATGTGTACGACCAATTTTAATAATAGATTCAAATTCATCTTCTTTTTGTTTGAAAGTTTGGCGTAAATGTTTTAACGCTGGTTCTAATTTAGTTTCAACTTCGTGATATAGTGCAACGTGCATCGCTGTTGGAAATGTGTCGTTAGAGCTTTGAGATTTATTTACATCATCATTCGGATGGATTGATTCATCACTTTGATGTTCTTTTAAATATTCATTAGCTACATAACTAACTACTTCATTCACATTCATATTACTTTGTGTACCGCTTCCTGTTTGCCAAACTACTAATGGGAAATGTTCGTCTAATTCACCATTTAGAATTTTATCACAAGCATAGACGATAGCATCTTTTTTAGCATCACTTAATTTCCCTAACTCGTTGTTAGCTAATGCAGCACCTCTTTTAAGTTGAGCAAATCCGTATACAACTTCAATAGGCATTTTCTCTTTACCTACTGGGAAGTTTCGTTTACTTCTTTCTGTTTGAGCACCCCAATATTTATCTGCAGGTACTTCAATTTCTCCAAATGTATCATGTTCAATACGTACTGACATTTTTTTCTCCCCTTATTATCATTGTTAATCCTAGTATATCACTATTTAATTTGTCATATCAATTTAGAAGTAAAACGTTTACATATATTTTTCAAATACAAAAACTCTAGTTTCTAATAGCAATTCACTACAAAAACTAGAGTTAAAATGTAAATTATTGAAATTTTTGTTTTGTTGCTTGAACCGTTGCAATTGCAGTTAAAATATATAGAATCGCACTAATTATAATTGTAAATGGACTTACTTTAATTAAGATACTTAAAATACCTGTTAAGCTATTATAGAAATCATCTAATGTATACATTAAAATACCAGTAATAGCCAAACAACAAATGACACTGATGATAATGCCAGATTGATTACTTTTAATAAATGTTTGCGCACTGACCTCATCAATTAAACCATTCGAAAGATTTAACTGTAATTGTACTATTTTAAATAAAACCGGTAAGTATAATGCGCCTAGTGCTAATGGAAATGCCTTGATTGAAATTAAACTTACAATAACAGTTGCGATCATTAAATATTTCCAATACTTCCCTAGCATATGTAATCTCCTTTTAAACATGATTCTTCAATATCATACCATAATGCAGGATTTGATGGATGACGTCAATTTGAATTAATTATATAAAAGTTCTTTGATCAATACATAAAAATACTCTTGCAATAGAACTTTCACTATTACAAGAGTTAATATTTATTCTTAATCTAAATCAGAACGCACTTCTGAATCATGAGATTGATTTAATTTATCTTCATCATTTTCTTCAGAAATTTGTTCCATTTCTTTACCTAAATCTTTTAAATCATCTAAATCAGTTACCATTGCATTTTCTTCTTCGTGGTAATTCGTTCTAGAATCTTTATTTTGAGTCATATAGATAACCTCTTTCTCACTTATTCGTTATGCAAAGCGAGCTGTGAAGTATTCTTTTACGTCTTCAGGTAATCCAGCTGCTGCTTCTTTATCTAAAATAACGTTAACCATACGGTGCGCTTTTAAGTCTGCTGGTTCAAAATTAGATTTTCCATTTTCATTATATAATTTTTCAACTACTTCACGTTTATTACTACCAGTAACAACTAAGAAGATTTCACGTGCTTCTAATAAACCTTGTCTAACACTTACGTCTAAATTACCGCTTTCATCAATTGAAACCACTTGTAATACTAATTTACCTTTATTTTCTTTGGTTTTAATTTTATCTGAAATAAAGTCATTAGCATCTTGATTGTATGATAATGAATAAATTTGACTTTGTGGTACACCTAACGCTTCATAATATGATTGATTTTCATCATAATCTAAAATGTTAATTTGACTGAAGTCAACTGCATGTAAATCAACATTCTTTTTTAATTCATCTAATACAGGTGCATGATCTTTTGTTAAATGAACACCTGCGATAGTCATTGGGTTGTTATTAAATTGTTTTCTCAAAATATCCGCTGTATATTCAGCTACTCTTTGCTTATCTTCAAATACTTTAAAGTTCATTGCCATTTTAAAATACACTCCTCTTGGTTTGCTTTACATAGAATAGTATGGTTAATATTAATTCATTTATACCCTTATTATTTATCGTTCAAACTAACCTATGATTATAGAATACTATTTTCTTATCATTAAATATAACATGTAGTCAACTTATTGTTCATTTACTTTGAATTTCAATCATCTTTATTAAGATAAGCCCGGAAATGATTGTTGTCTTAAAGCTTCGTAAATCAATAATGCTGCTGTATTCGAGAGATTTAATGAACGAATTTTATCACTCATCGGGATTCTTAATGCAGTGTCTTGATACTTGTCTTTGACCCAATCCGGTAATCCAGTTGTTTCCCTACCAAAAATAAAATAATGATTATTTTGTGTATCAGAAAAATCAAAATCACTATATGTTTGCTTACCAAATTTTGTTAACAAATAATATTCACCATCTGTTGATTCAAAAAATGATTCTATATTTTCGTGATATGTAATATTAACATGCTCCCAGTAATCTAATCCTGCTCTTTTTAACATCTTATCATCTGTACTAAAGCCAAGCGGTTTAATCAAATGTAAGTGTGTATTGGTACCAGCACAAGTTCTAGCTATATTACCAGTATTTGCAGGGATTTCAGGTTGAAATAATACAATGTGGTTTGTCATTTATTTTTCTCTCCTCATTTCCAAGCCTTTTAACATTTCAACTTGGACTTCTTTAATTTCATTTTCATAATGTGTATGAATAAATTCACGCGCATTTTCCCCTTCAATTTGACCAATTGCCCAATATGCAGTGCCTCTTATCATAGGTCTAGGGTCATGTAATGCAACTTCTTTTAACTCAGGTATAGCACTTGTTTCATTAAAATGAGCTAACGCTAATATCGCATTTCGTTGTATAGGTTTTTTACCTCTCCATGCACCCGCTAAATGACCATAAGTATTTTTAAATTCTTTATTACTCATTTGCAATAATGGAACTAATCTAGGTTTCAAAATTTCAGGTTCTAATATAATATCGTCACGTTCTGTATTGATGCCTTTATTTTTAGGACAAACTTGTTGGCATGTGTCACAACCATATAATCGATTGCCAATTTTATATCTGTACTCATCATCTAAATAACCTTTAGTTTGAGTTAAAAAGCTAATACATTTTTGACTATTTAATTGGCCATTGCCTACTAAAGCACCTGTAGGACATCTATCAACACAAATTGTACAATCTCCACAACTATCTAAAATAGGATCATCTGGTTCAAACGGTATACTTACGAGCATTTCACCTAGATATGTCCATGTACCTAAATCAGGATTAATAATAAAACCATTTCGTCCTGCAAATCCTAGTCCTGCACGTTCCGCTACAGCTCTATCTGATAATACTCCAGTGTCCACCATCGATTTAATTTCAACATCAGGTACAATTGATTGGATATATGTTGCCAATTGATCCAATCGTTTTCTCATTATTGTATGATAATCTTGGCCCCATGAAGCACGTGCAAACATACCGCGTCTATCACCACGTACACTTTTAGGTGCCCCTTTAAGTTTATTGGGATATCCAACTGCTATAGCAATAATAGATCTCGCTGTCGGTAAGCTTAATTTAGGTTCAGTTCTTAATGCAATATCAGATTCTTCAAATCCTGAAGCATATCCTTTTGAGTGATAATCTTCTAACTTTTGTTTCAATTCATCAAATGGATCGGCAGTCGTAAAACCAATACTGTCAATACCAATTGTATGTGCGTAATCAATGATATCTTTTTTTAACTGCTTTACATCCAAGATTTTGCCCCCACATTATAAAAATATACTCTTGTTATTTTAACATATGAATAAATAGTGATGTATGATTATTGATTAAAAGTATATAAGACATAGACTTTAATCCATCATTTATTTTTATAACGTTTGTCTTGTCGTATCGTTAGCAGTTGAGTGTAGACATAACAAAAATGAATGCCTGAGAAATTGTCATCTCTCAGGCATTCACAATTAAATTTTGAATTGTTTTACACTTATAATACTCTAGATAAGAAATTTTTAGTTCTTTCATGTTGTGGTTTTTCAAATATTTCCTGTGGTGTACCTGATTCAACAACAACGCCATCTGCCATAAATATTACTTTATCACTGACATCTTTTGCGAAGCCCATTTCATGTGTAACGACCACCATTGTCATTCCCTCTTTAGCTAAATCCTTCATAATCTTCAAAACGTCCCCAACTACTTCAGGGTCAAGTGCAGATGTTGGTTCGTCAAATAAAATAACATCTGGTTGCATAGCTAATGCTCTTGCTATCGCAACTCTCTGCTTTTGTCCACCAGAAAGTTGATTAGGATAAACGTCTGCTTTATCTTTTAATCCTACCTTATCTAGTAATTCAATCGCTTGCTCATTAAGAGTTGAATGATCATTCTTTTTTAACAATTTAGGCGCTAACATAATATTTTCCTTAACCTTTTTATGAGGAAATAAATTAAAGTTTTGAAACACCATGCCCATTTTTTGTCGTAATTGTTCTAAATGAACACCTTTTTTTGTTAAATCGTTACCTTCAAATATAACATGTCCTTTTGTAGGCGTTTCTAATAAATTCATACATCTTAATAACGTGCTTTTTCCACTACCCGATGGACCAATGATAGCTACGACTTCACCTTTATTAATATCTAAATTAATATCTTTTAATACTTCATTGTTACCAAATTTTTTATTTAAATTTTGAATTTTAATCACTGGCTTTCATTCTCCCTTCTATAAAATTCATGATGCGTGATAATGCAAAGGTTAGAATAAAGTACATTCCTGCTGCGACCAATAATGGTGTAAAAGGATCAAATGAAATACCTTGAACCACTTGTGCATTAAACATAATTTCTCCAACACCTATTGTTGATACTATAGATGATTCTTTAATTAAAGTAACAAATTCATTACCTAGTGCTGGTAAAATATTCTTAATAGCCTGTGGCATAACGACTGATTTCATCGTTTGATTGTAACTCAAACCTAAACTGCGTGCAGCTTCTGTTTGTCCTTTATCGATGGAATTAATACCCGCACGAAATATCTCTGCAATATATGCTGATGAGTTAATAACTAATGCAATTGTTCCGCAAATCAAAGCAGAAATATCTAGTCCAAGTGCTGCAGTAGTACCAAAAAATACTATGAAAACTTGTACTAATAATGGTGTACCTCTTAAGAATTCTATATAAATAGAAGCAATCCATGATAATGGTTTAAATTTACTTAATTTCATTAGCGCTATAAACGCTCCTAGAATTGCTCCAAAAACTACACCAACAAATGAAATTAAAATTGTGTTTTGTAATCCTTTGATAAAAAAGCTTTTATATTTTGTATAAAAATTACCATCATCCTGCATATCATTTGCTGCTTTAGTCATATAATGATCTATTAAATTTTTATCATTAACTTCATTGATTGTCTGATTTAATTTTTTTAATAAAATTGGTGAATTTTTAGGTACTGCAATACAAGTTGGTTTCTTTTCTTCATTAAATTTCACATCTGAAAATGCAAGTTCAGGGTTTTGTTTTATGTATGCCTCTGCTACAGGCTTTTCAAGAATTGCTCCTACAGCTTTACCACTTTTCACAGATAAAATAGTTTCTGGTAATTTATTTAATGAAGTAACATCTGCATTTTCAATTTCAGTCTTAGCTATTTTTTCTTGATCTGTTCCTTTTTGAACAGCTATTTTCTTATCTTTAAAATCGCTAATAGATTTTAAATGATTTTTTTCATTTTTCTTAACTAACATAATATTATTAGTCATCATATATGGTTTAGTAAAGCTTACCTCTTTTTCACGTTCAGGTGTCGTTGTCATTCCAGAAATAATAATATCAATTTTGCCAGTTTTGAGCGCACCTAGTAAACTATCAAATTGCATATTAATAATTTTCAGTTTGAGATGATTATCTTTAGCTATCTTCTTAGCTAACTCTATATCAACACCAGCATATTCAGTTTTTCCATTTGCATTCTTTTCAAATTCCATCGGTGCATAATCAGCTGATAAGCCAACACGAAGTTCTCCACTATCTTTAATTTTTTGCCAGTTTGTATCCTTCTCTTCAGCATTAATATTGGGTTGTTTCGTTGTTAATGTTGAACCTACTATGATTAAAAATACCAAAAATACTTTAATAAAATATTTCATTAAAGCAACCCTCCTTTATAATATTCATTATTATACAAATCATTGCATTAATATGCAATATCATTTTTAAATATAATAAAAAAAGTGCAGCCATAGCGGCTACACTGGGAATTCGTTTATTCTTTAGGAATTTCAAATTTATAAATTTCGTCATTATATGAATGTATAAACTTTTTACATAACTCATGTACGACAAATGCACTGATAAATGGAATAATAAAGTACCCCGCAACTAACATAATTATATTAGTCATTTGGTCTCCCGCCATACGATTTAAAGCATTTATAGGTCCAACAAGTCCTGTATATCCAAATCCAGCAGATAAAGGAGTACCTTTGATGCCTATAAAGTAAGCAATAATACCAGCAATAGCACCATTTATAATTAGTGGTATAGCTATAATTAAATGTTTTAAATATACCGGTATCATCATTTTAGCTGCTCCAATAAGTAATACCAAATTGACTCCAATAGAATTGACTCTTAGAGATCCAAATAAAAATGTAACACATGCAGCAACAATACCCATATTTGCCGCACCACTACCTAATCCAGTTAAACCTATAGCAGTAGCAATTGCTACCAATGAAATTGGTGTAACCATAAGTAAAGAGAAAGTCACACTTATTAAAATAGACATCGTTAAAGGATTAAGGTCAGTAAATGAATTAATCACTTTACCAATTGTATGTGTTACAACTTGAACATATGGTAAAGTCATAAGGCCAATAGTTCCACTCACAACAGGAATTAAAACTGGTAAAATAATCATTTCAAATGAGCCCAATTTTCCTTGGAATAATAAATATAAAAAACAGGCAATCATCACGACTAAAATGATATTGATAATATCCCCTATTCCTTTAATCATAATACCTTGATTATTAAATATAATTGCGCCTGAGCCTAACATTGCTGAAGAACCAACAATAGCTGCACCTGATCCATTAAATTTGAACTGATGAGCTGCTAAAACACCCACTATGAAAGCCATAAAAGACTGTATAACTGTGACAAGACGAAAGATAGTTTCCAAGAGCTCATTACCATCTTTAAAAAATTTAAGTAATTCTCCTAATAAAGCATTGGGTAATAAGGCAATAACTACCCCTGCTCCAACCGCATTTAGAATATTACTAAAGAAAACTTTACCACCCATTTTTGTACTATTCTTACTCATAATGCACCTCCAAAGCATAATGAAATGATCATATATTATATTTTAAATAGAAAGAAATGAAAATATGATCCAGATAATCTAACTTCAAACCTGTAATAAAATTTAGTTGATATAAAAAAAGTGGTAAATGTGTTTACACAAATACCACTTTCCTTAGACATTATATATTTTATACCGGCGGTCGGGATCGAACCGACACTCCAAAAAGGAACGGGATTTTGAGTCCCGCGCGTCTGCCAATTCCGCCACGCCGGCCCAATATAAAGAAAAAACTTCCACTTGGAAGTAATAATGGAGCGGAAGATAGGATTTGCACCTATACCTCGTTCCTGGAAGGAACGTGTTCTAAAAGTTGAACTACTCCCGCTTAATATAAAATTTGGAGCGGAAGATAGGACTTACACCTATACCTCGTTCCGGGAAGGAACGTGTTCTGAGAGTTGAACTACTCCCGCTTAATATAAAAATTTGGAGCGGAAGATAGGATTTGCACCTATACCTCGTTCCGGGAAGGAACGTGTTCTAAGAGTTGAACTACTCCCGCTTAATAAAAACCTGGAGGCGGCAACCGGATTTGAACCGGTGATAAAGGTTTTGCAGACCTCTGCCTTACCACTTGGCTATGCCGCCAATAACTGGGCTAGCTGGATTCGAACCAGCGCGTGACGGAGTCAAAGTCCGTTGCCTTACCGCTTGGCTATAGCCCATTAATAATAAGGGCGGTTGAAGGGAATCGAACCCTCGAATGTCGGAACCACAATCCGATGCGTTAACCACTTCGCCACAACCGCCATGGCAGGGGCAGTAGGAATCGAACCCACATCAAAGGTTTTGGAGACCTCTATTCTACCGTTGAACTATGCCCCTATTCAGATGGTGGAGGGGGGCAGATTCGAACTGCCGAACCCGAAGGAGCGGATTTACAGTCCGCCGCGTTTAGCCACTTCGCTACCCCTCCAAGAGATGGTGCCGGCCAGAGGACTTGAACCCCCAACCTACTGATTACAAGTCAGTTGCTCTACCAATTGAGCTAGGCCGGCTTGTGAAATGGTTCAGGACAGAGTCGAACTGCCGACACATGGAGCTTCAATCCATTGCTCTACCAACTGAGCTACTGAACCATAATAAAATGTAATGGCGGTCTCGACGGGAATCGAACCCGCGATCTCCTGCGTGACAGGCAGGCGTGTTAACCGCTACACTACGAGACCAAATATGTATTGCGGGAGGCGGATTTGAACCACCGACCTTCGGGTTATGAGCCCGACGAGCTACCGAACTGCTCCATCCCGCGGTAATAATAAATAATAAAAACGGAGGAAGAGGGATTCGAACCCCCGCGGCCCGTTAAGGCCCTGTCGGTTTTCAAGACCGATCCCTTCAGCCGGACTTGGGTATTCCTCCATGATTATAGGTAAATTGCTATTAAATTAAAATGGCGGTCTCGACGGGAATCGAACCCGCGATCTCCTGCGTGACAGGCAGGCGTGTTAACCGCTACACTACAAGACCAAATATAAAACGGAGGAAGAGGGATTCGAACCCCCGCGGCCCGTTAAGGCCCTGTCGGTTTTCAAGACCGATCCCTTCAGCCGGACTTGGGTATTCCTCCAAAATTATATGGACCTTGCAGGACTCGAACCTGCGACCGAACGGTTATGAGCCGTTAGCTCTAACCAACTGAGCTAAAGGTCCTAAATATAATCTTACAACTAATAGTAGTGGCGGTGGAGGGGATCGAACCCCCGACCTCACGGGTATGAACCGTACGCTCTAGCCAGCTGAGCTACACCGCCGTTATCTAGTTTGTAAATTTAATATGGTGGAGACTAGCGGGATCGAACCGCTGACCTCCTGCGTGCAAAGCAGGCGCTCTCCCAACTGAGCTAAGCCCCCATATTTAATAATTGTTGCTATCGGGAAGACAGGATTCGAACCTACGACCCCTTGGTCCCAAACCAAGTGCTCTACCAAGCTGAGCTACTTCCCGTAGAATAAGCGCGCCCGATAGGAGTCGAACCCATAACCTCTTGATCCGTAGTCAAACGCTCTATCCAATTGAGCTACGGGCGCATATTTATAATAAGATGGTGCCGAGGACCGGAATCGAACCGGTACGGTGATCTCTCACCGCAGGATTTTAAGTCCTGTGCGTCTGCCAGTTCCGCCACCCCGGCACTTATAATGGAGCAGAAGACGGGATTCGAACCCGCGACCCCAACCTTGGCAAGGTTGTATTCTACCGCTGAACTACTTCTGCATATGCGGGTGAAGGGAGTCGAACCCCCACGCCGTAAGGCGCTAGATCCTAAGTCTAGTGCGTCTGCCAATTCCGCCACACCCGCTATTAAAATGGTGAGCCATAGAGGATTCGAACCTCTGACCCTCTGATTAAAAGTCAGATGCTCTACCAACTGAGCTAATGGCTCTAAAGATGGTGCCGGCCAGAGGACTTGAACCCCCAACCTACTGATTACAAGTCAGTTGCTCTACCAATTGAGCTAGGCCGGCTATAAATGGTGGAGAATGACGGGTTCGAACCGCCGACCCTCTGCTTGTAAGGCAGATGCTCTCCCAGCTGAGCTAATTCTCCAATATATTTGCCTGGCAACGTCCTACTCTAGCGGAACGTTAGTCCGACTACCATCGGCGCTAAGGAGCTTAACTTCTGTGTTCGGCATGGGAACAGGTGTGACCTCCTTGCCATTGTCACCAGACAAATGG